>CAWIIV010000009.1:0-55832 GCA_963836205.1 uncultured Acidimicrobiia bacterium
GGCGAGGGGGGACTTGAACCCCCACGTCCTTTCGGACACAGGAACCTGAATCCTGCGCGTCTGCCAATTCCGCCACTCGCCCGAGTGGAAGTCCAACGGTAGCCGACTCCCTACGCCTGGGTTCCTGGTCTCGTGGGTATGCTCGGCCGTGCGATGGGATTGAACCAGTTCGAACAGCGGCTGGAGCGGCTGGTCGAAGGAGTGTTCGCCAGGACGTTCCGCAGCGGGCTCAAGCCGGTGGAGCTCGCCCGCCGCCTGACCCGGGAGATGGACCTCCACCGGGTGGTCGGGGTGAGCGGCCTCATCTCGCCCAACCGCTTCGAGATCGCCATCAGTCCGTCCGACTACGAGCAGTTCGAGTCGTACGCCGAGGCCCTCACCCGTGAACTGAGCGATGCGGTTCGGGCCCACGCCCGGGAGGAGACATATGCCTTCGTGGGCCCGGTGCACGTGGAGATCAACGCCGACGAGAGCGTGGGCGTGGGCGAGTTCCTCGTGGCGAGCGAGATCGCGGAGGCACCGGGCGGGGCGGCGGTGGGCAGCCTGTCGCTCACCGACGGCACCCGGATCGGTATCGGCGAGGAGCCGGTGACGATCGGACGCCTGCCCGAGTGCGACGTCATCCTGGGCGACCCCAACGTGAGCCGGCGCCACGCCGAGATCCGCCGGCAGGGGACCGGGTTCGTCGTCGTCGACCTCGGTTCCACCAACGGCACCCGGGTCAACGGTGCCGGCGTGAAGGAACGACGACTGGTGGACGGCGACGAGATCACCGTCGGCGGCACGCGAATCCGCTTCGAGGCCTCCTAGCCCCCAGGCCTATGCCCGACAGCGTCCTGACGATCCTCAAGTTCTGCTTCCTGGCCCTGCTCTACCTCTTCTTCATCCGCGTCCTGCGGGCGGTGTGGGTGGAGGTCAGCGGCCGGGCCCCGACGGCCCGCACGGTGGCCGCCAACTACGGGTCCACCCCCGCCGCCCGCCCCACCCGCAGCCGGGTGGGCGACATGCGGGCCGCGGTCGGGGGCAAGAACGGCACCCGGCTCAAGGTCATCGAGCCGCCCGAGACCAGAGGCAAGGTCTACGAGCTCACCGACGAGCTCACCATGGGCCGGGCGACGGGCTGCCACATCACCCTCGACGACACCTACGTCTCGCAGTTGCACGCGCGCGTCTTCAAACGGGACGGCCAGGTCTTCATCGAGGACCTGGGGTCGACCAACGGCACCTACGTCAACCGGACCAAGGTGACCGCCCCCCTGGTGGTTCGCCGCGGCGACCGCCTCCAGGTGGGCAAGACGGTGATGGAGGTGACGTGACCACCCTCAAGGCGGGTGCCGCCACCGACGTGGGCCGGGTGCGTCAGATCAACGAGGACCGTTTCCTCTGCGAGGACGACTTGTTCGCGGTGGCCGACGGCGTGGGCGGCCACCAGGCGGGCGAGGTCGCGGCCCAGACCGCGGTCGAGACCCTGGTGAAGGCGTTCCTTGCCCGGGGCCGAACCACCGACGGCCTGGTCGACGCCATCCAGGACGCCAACGAGGCGGTGTGGCGGCTGGCCCAGACCACCAGCGAGAAGCGGGGCATGGGCACCACCATCACCGCCGCCGCCCTGGTACGGCAGGACGGCGAGGAGCTGTTGGCCCTGGTCAACGTGGGCGACTCCCGGGTCTACCGGTTGCAGGACGGCGAACTGCTCCAGCTCACCGACGACCACAGCCTGGTGGAGGAGATGGTGCGGGAGGGCAAGCTCACCCGGGAGGAGGCGGGCGTCCACCCCCAGCGCTCGATCATCACCCGGGCCCTGGGCATGGAGCCCGACATCGAGGTCGACTCGTGGGAGCTGATCCCCTACCGGGGCGACCGGCTCCTGCTCTGCAGCGACGGCCTTACCAACGAGCTGAGCGACGACCGCATCGCCGCCACCCTGCGCCAGGTGGCCGACCCCCAGGAGGCGGCCCAGGACCTGGTCCGCCAGGCCCGGGCCGAGGGCGGGGGCGACAACATCACCGTGGTCGTGGTCGACGTGGTCGATGACGAGGGGCGGGCCGAGAAGGCGTCGGAGGAACTGGCCAAGGACGCGGTGCTCGCCGGTGCCGCCAACAGCATGCACCGCGGCGGTCCGCCGACCATGCCAGTGGCCCGCGTCGACGCACCCACCGAGGAGGACGTCCCCCGACCCCGGGCCGCGGTCGCCTCGGCCACCCTCGACCCGCCCCCGCCCCCACGGCCGCCGGCGCCCCCCGCCCCCCCGGCCGCACCCAAGCGCTTCACCTGGCGGGTGGCCGGTTTCGCCCTCCTGCTGCTGGCCGTGGTGTTGGGGACGATGGCGGCCATCGGCTGGTACGCCCGCAGCACGTACTACGTCGGCTTCGCCGGCGATCAGGTGGCCATCTACAAGGGCCGCCCGGGCGGGGTCCTGTGGTTCAAGCCCACCCTGCGGGAGCGCAAGCCCCTGACCCGGGCCGAGGTGCCCGCCACCTACCTGGCCGACGTGGAGAAGGGCAAGGAGGTCGACTCCAAGGCCGAGGCCGACCGCTACGTCACCAACCTCCGCGACAAGCACCTGGAGGAGGAGCGGGCGGGCGCCACCACGTCGACCACCACCGCCCTCCCGGCCACGACGATCCCGCCCAACACTGTTCCCGCACTGGAACCGCCCCCTTGATGCAGCGTGACCCGGTGGTCGCCGTACGCCGGACGACCGAGCTGGGCCTGCTGGTCCTGGCCGGGGTTGTCACCGGCGGCGCCTACGTGCTGGCCGCCCTCGGGCGCAGCTCGTCGCTGCCGGCCAACCTCGTCCCGCTCCTCCTCGTCATTCTCGGCCTCCTGGTGGTGGCCCACGTGGCCGTGCGCAAGCTGGCCCCCGGCGCCGATCCCCTGCTCCTGCCACTGGCAGGGCTGCTGAACGGCATCGGCTACGTGTTCGTGGCCCGCCTCCGTCCCGATCTGGCCGGGTTCCAGTCGATGTGGACGGTGATCGGCATCGGCGCCTTCGTCGCCACCCTGGCCCTCGTCCCCCGCACCCGGAACATCGAGCGCTTCCGCTACACCCTGGCCCTGTTCGGGATCGGCCTGCTGCTGATGCCCCTCCTCCCGGTGCTGGGGCAGAACATCAACGGCTCCCGGCTGTGGGTGAAGCTGGGGCCGGTGAGCTTCCAGCCGGGGGAGCTCTCGAAGATCGTGCTGGTCGTGTTCTTCGCGTCCTACCTGGTGGAGAAGCGGGAGCTGCTCTCCATGGGCACCCATCAGGTGGCGGGCATGTGGCTGCCCGAGATCCGCCATCTCGGCCCCATCGTCCTGGCCTGGAGCTTCTCCCTCGTCATCATGTTCTTCGAGAAGGACCTGGGCTCGTCTCTCCTGTTCTTCGCCCTGTTCATCACCATGCTGTGGCTGGCCACCGCCCGGGGGGTGTACCTGGGTATCGGCGGGATCATGTTCGCCCTCGGCGCCTTGCTGGCCTACACGTCGTTCGACCACGTCCGCACCCGGGTCTCGATCTGGCTGAACCCCTGGAAGGTGGCCAACGACGCCGGCTACCAGATCATCCAGGCCCTGTTCGCCTTCGCCGCGGGAGGGCTGGCGGGCGCCAACCTCGGCCAGGGAAGTCCCCAGCGCATCCCGGCGGTTGCCACCGACTTCACGTTCGCCGCCATCGGTGAGGAGCTGGGCCTGCTGGGGACGGTGGCCATCCTGATGAGCTTCCTGCTCATGATCGGCGCCGGCCTGCGGATCGCCATGCGGGCCGAGCCGCCGTTCGAGAAGCTGCTGGCCGCCGGCCTCACCGCCATCCTCGGCATCCAGAGCTTCATCATCCTGGGCGGGGTCACCCGCCTCGTTCCCCTCACCGGCATCACCCTGCCGTTCGTCTCCTACGGGGGTTCGTCGCTGATCTCGAACTACATCCTCCTGGCCCTGCTCCTGCGCATCTCCGACGACCAGGCCCATCGGGCGGCCCAGGCGGCCGGCGCCCAGGACTCGACCCAGCTCGGCGCCCGATAAGCGTGCCCCGATGAGCGTGACCGGATGAACACCCAGATCCGCACGCTCGGGATCGTGCTGATGGTGATGTTCAGCGCCCTGTTCGTGCAGCTCAACAACCTCCAGGTCTTCAGCGCCAACAAGCTCAACAACCACCCGGCCAACACCCGCACCGTGGTGCGCGACTTCTCCCAGCCGCGGGGAGCCATCCAGACCTCCGACGGGGTGGTGATCGCAGAGTCGGTTGAGGTCGACGACGCCTTCGAGCGCCAGCGCCGCTACCCCGAGGGCGAGCTGTTCGCCCACGTCACCGGATACTTCTCGTTCACGTTCGGGGACGAGGGGGTGGAGCGCACCTACAACGACGCCCTCACCGGCCGCGACCGGGAGATCACCCTCGACCGGCTGGGCGACATCCTGCTCGACAAGGACAAGACGGCCGACGTGACCCTGACGGTGTCGAAGTCGCTGCAACAGATCGCCACCGACGGGTTGGCCGGGCGCAAGGGCTCGGTGGTGGCCATCGATCCCCGCAACGGGGCCATCCTCGCCCTCGCCGACTACCCGTCGTACGACCCCAATGTGCTGGCCAGCCACAACCAGGACGACGTCCGCCGGGCGTGGGCCGACCTCAACGCCGACGAGGACCGTCCCCTCCTTCCCCGCACCTACCGCGAGCGCTACTTTCCGGGGTCGAGCTTCAAGGTGGTGACCGCCGCCGCCGCCCTGGCCTCGGGTGCCGCCACCCTCACCCAGCCGGTGTACCCCACGCTCACCGAGCTGCCCCTGCCCCAGAGCGTGGAGCCGCTGCGCAACTTCGGGGGCTCGGCCTGTGGCGGCCCCCTGCCGGAGATCCTCCGGATCTCGTGCAACACCGCCTTCGCCCAGCTGGGCCTCGACATGGGCGCCCAGACGCTGGCCGACGGCGCCAACCGGTTCGGGTTCAACAAGGTCCCGCCCATCGACCTGCCGTTCGGGGCGCAGTCGGTGTTCCCCGACCCGAGCGCGTTCGCCCGGGACAAGCCGGCGCTGGCCAAGTCGGCCATCGGCCAGCAGGACGTGGCCGCAACCCCCCTGGAGATGGCCCTGGTGGCGGCCGGGATCGCCAACAACGGCGTGATCATGACCCCCCACGTGATGGCCGAGGTTCGCGACAGCCAGGCCGACGTCCTCGACCGGTACGAGCCGAAGCCGTGGATGGAGGCGGTGCCGCCCGAGGTGGCCCGCGCCGTGCGGGACATGATGGTGGGGGTGGTGGCCTCGGGTTCGGGCGCCAACGCCCAGATCCCGGGCGTGAGCGTGGCCGGCAAGACCGGTACCGCCCAGACCGGGCTGGGCACGTCGCACACCTGGTTCATCGCCTTCGCCCCCGCCGAGGCCCCCCGGGTGGCGGTGGCGGTCATGCTCGAGAACCAGCCCAGCGCCAACGAGTTCACCGGGGGGGCGCTGGCCGCCCCCATCGCCCGCGACGTGATGGTGGCGGCGTTGGGGGCCACCTGACCCACTGAGGCTCCGCCGGCGGGGGCGACCAGTAGGCTGGCGCGGTGGCCTCGCAGGTGTTCACCGGCCGCTATCAGATCGTCCGTCAAGTGGCTCGGGGCGGCATGGCCGAGGTGTATTTGGCGCGCGACCTGCTCCTCGACCGGCCGGTGGCCCTGAAGGTCCTCTTCCCGGAGTTCTCAAGCGACGCGTCCTTCGTCGAGCGCTTCCGCCGGGAGGCCCGGGCCGCGGCCAACCTCAACCACCCCGGGATCGTGTCCATCTACGACTGGGGCAACGACGGCGGCAAGTACTTCATCGTCATGGAGTACGTCGACGGCAAGACCCTGCGGGAGGTGATCCGGGCCGAGGGCCCCCTCCTGGCCCACCGGGCAGCCGAGATCGGGGCCGACATCGCCAGCGCCCTGCAGTTCGCCCACGACCACCGCACGTTCCACCGGGACGTGAAGCCGGGCAACATCATGATCACCGGACACCAGGTGAAGGTCACCGACTTCGGGATCGCCCGGGCCGGCGACCCCGGGGAGGCGCTCACCCAGGTGGGGGCGGTGATGGGCACCGCGACCTACTTCTCGCCCGAGCAGGCCCAGGGCCACGACGTCGACGGCCGCAGCGACGTCTACTCCCTCGGTGTCGTCCTCTACGAGATGGTCACCGGCCGGCCCCCGTTCAAGGGCGACAACCCGGTGGCCATCGCCTACCAGCACGTGCGGGAGGAACCCATCCCGCCCAGCGAGATCAACCCGGATGTCCCCCGCGTCTTCGACGCCATCATCCTCAAGGCCATGGCCAAGGACCGCGACCAGCGCTACCAGAGCGCCGACGCCCTCCGGGCCGACCTGCTGCGCTACGCCAACGGCCAGCCGGTGTCGATCGAGCCCGCGGTGCCCACCCCGCTGGCCCGGCCGCCGTCGGCCACCCGCCGAGCCCCGGCAGCTCCGCCCCGGCCGCCGGTGGGGGCCGCGGTCACGGGCGTCATGCCCCGCACCATCGGCGGGCCCAACGGGTCGGGGGTCGAGGGCACCCGCATCGCCACCGCCGGCGACCGGGTGGTCGAGTACGAGGAGCCGCCCCGGCAGCGCACGGGGATCTACATCGGGATCCTCGTCGTCCTGCTCGTGATCCTGGGCGGCCTGCTCTACCTGCTCAGCCGGGAGCTCGGCGTCGGCAACAGCAACGCCGAGATCTCCATGCCCACCGTGATCGGCAAGACCGAGATCGAGGCCAACGCCCTCCTGCGCGACGCCGGCCTGCGGGTGACCAAGAAGGAGGTCACCGACGAGGCCAACGAGGCGGGGAAGGTCATCGACCAGGACCCCGATCCCGGCGTGCAGGTGAAGAAGGACTCCGAGGTGACCATCACGGTCAGCCAGGGGGCTCCGTCGGCCACCATCCCCGACGTCAAGGGGCGCAAGGTCGACGCCGCCACCGAGGCCCTCGAGGCCGACGGGTTCCAGGTGCGGACCGTGCGCCGCACCGACCTGGCGGCCGCGGTCGACATCGTCATCGAGCAGGATCCCAAGCCGGGACCGGGCAAGCGGGGGGCCGTCGTCACCCTCACCGTGTCCAACGGGCCCGAGCAGGTGCGGGTGCCGGAGGTGCGGGGACGGCCGGAGGGCGAGGCCGCCAACCTCCTCGGTCAGTCGGGATTCAAGACGAGGACGAGCGTCGAGCAGAGCGCCACCGTGGGCGCGGGCCTGGTGATCCGCACCGAGCCCGACGCCGGCACCCGCCTCGACAAGGGGGAGACCGTCACCCTGGTGGTGTCGAACGGTGCCCCGGCCACGACGTCGCCGCCGACCAGCGAGGCCCCCCCGACCACGTTCGGACCCATCATCACCCTCCCGACGACGGTGCCCACCACCGACCCGCCGAGCACCACCAGCACGACCGAGGCGCCCTGACGACAGTCGGGGGGCTCCGCCCCCCGACGGCCCCCCGACTCAACGGCATGGAGTGCCTTCGGCACCTGCTTTTTGTTCCGCCAGGCGGATCGGCGCCTTCGGCGCCTGCCTGGCGGTGGCGCCTGCGGCGCTGGGCTGCAAGTGGCCCTCGACCTGCCATCGACACCCTGCCCGGGCGGGGATTACGGCGTAGGGGTGGCGATCGCTGTCTGGGCCAGGAAGTTCTTCAGGAGGTCGCGGCCGGCCTCGGTGAGGATCGACTCGGGGTGGAACTGCACGCCCTCCACCGCCATCTCCCGGTGGCGGAGGGCCATCACCACGCCGTCGTCGGTCTCGGCGGTGACCTCGAGCACAGGGGGCATGGTGTCGCGGTCGACGACGAGGGAGTGGTAGCGGGTGGCTTGGAACGGCTGGGGCAGGCCGGCCAGGACGCCATCGCCCCGGTGGTGCACCAGCGAGGTCTTGCCGTGGACGACGGTGGGCGCCCGCACCACCTGTCCCCCGAACACCTGGCCGATGCACTGGTGGCCGAGGCAGACCCCGAGGATGGGCGTGACCCCGGCGAACCTCTCGATCACCTCGTTGCTGACGCCGGCGTCCTCGGGACGGCCGGGACCGGGCGAGATGAGGATGGCGTCGGGGGCGAGGTCGGCCACCGCGGCGATGGTCAGGTCGTCGTGGCGGTGGACGATCGGCTCCGCCCCCAGCTCGCCCAGGTACTGGACGAGGTTGTAGACGAACGAGTCGTAGTTGTCGATCACCAGCACCCTCGGGCCCACGGACGACGAGCGTAGGCGGGACGGCCGGGGGGTCGATCCTCTACTCTCGGCGCCATGGCCAAGTCGACGAAACCCAAAGGTGGACGGGTCACGCCGCCGCAGAGCAAACGCTACACGCCGCCGGTGCCGAGGACGGAGAAGGTCAGCCCCCTGTGGGTGCCGATCGTGATGTTCACCACCCTCGGCCTGGGGATGCTGATCATCCTGGCCAACTACGTCGACCTGCTGCCCGGTGACGGCCCCAACAACTACTACCTGCTGGGCGGCCTCGCCCTCATCACCACCGGATTCATCACCGCCACCCGTTTGCACTGAGCCCCGCCGGGGTAGGTGTTTGCTTCAGGCCTGGGAACGCCATCGGTGTAATTACCCACAGGTAAGCCCCATCCTGGGGATTCCTGCGTCCCACGATTGTAATTACCCCCAAGTAAGTCCCAGTCTGGGGATCACTCGAAGGGGGGAGCGACCAGGTCCATCTCCTCCTGGCAGTGCCTGGGCGGAAGCGGCAGCTCCTCGGTGGCCTGCACCATCCTCACCTCGGCCAGGCAGATCGAGCATCGGTAGCGGAGGTTGACCCGCCGCAGCAACCCCGGCTCGGGCGGGGGGTGGGGACGGGCCAGGCCGCCCACCATCACCATGCCGATGCGCATGAGCAGGACGAACACGGCGATGGCGATCACCACCTTGAGCAGGAACCCGAGCGTCAGGGCGACGATCACACGCGCTCCAGGACGAGGGCGTTGGCCATCCCGCCACCCTCGCACATGGTCTGCAGCCCGTAGCGCCCGCGGCTGCGCTCGAGCTCGCACAGGAGGGTGGCGGTGAGGCGGGCGCCCGAGCACCCGAGGGGGTGGCCCAGGGCGATGGCCCCGCCGTTGACGTTGACCCGCTCCGGATCGGCGGGGTGCTCGGCGGCCCACGCCAGCACGACCGAGGCGAAGGCCTCGTTGACCTCGAAGCGGTCGATGTCGTCGAGGACGAGGCCGGCTCGGCGCAGGACCTCGGTGGTGGCGGGGACGGGGCCGGTGAGCATCATCACCGGGTCGACGCCGACGACCGCGAACGAAACCAGCCGGGCCCGGGGGATGAGGCCGAGCGCCGCCGCCCGGGCCTCGCTCATGATCAACACCGCCGCCGCGCCGTCGGTGATCTGGGACGAGTTGCCGGCGGTGATGCGGCCCCCATTCTCGAAGGCGGGCTTGAGGGCGGCCAGGGCCTCCAGGCTGGTGTCGCGGCGGATGCCCTCGTCGGTGCGCATCTCGACCTTGCCCTTGGGGGTGTCGACCGTCAGCGGCACGATCTCGCGGGCGAACCGTCCTTCGTCGGTGGCCGCCGCCGCCCGCTGGTGGCTGCGGAGGCTGTAGGCGTCGAGATCGTCGCGGGACAGGCCCCACTCGGTCGCGATGCGTTCGGCGGCGATCCCCTGGGGGACGAGCCCGCCCACGGGCAGGTAGCGCTGGTGCACGGTGGGGCCGAACGGCAGGCCGGGGCCGTTGATGATGGCCGACCCCATCGGGACCCGGCTCATCGACTCCACCCCGCCCGCCACCACCACCTCGTAGGCGCCGGCCATCACCCCCTGGGCCGCGAAGTGGATCGCCTGCTGGGACGAACCGCACTGCCGGTCGACGGTGGTGCCGGGCACGGATTCCGGGAACCCGGCGGCCAGGGCCGCGCTGCGGGCCACGTTGAGGGCCTGCTCCCCCGTCTGGCTGAAGCAGCCGAAGATCACGTCGTCGATGGCGGCGGGGTCGAGGTCGTTGCGCTCGACCAGGGCTCGGAGGACCTCGGCCGCCAGGTCGACCGGGTGCCAGTGCCGCAGCCGGCCCAGGCGCCGGCCGAGGGGCGTGCGCACCGCGTCGACGATCACGGCGGGGACGACCGTGGAGGCGGGGGCGGGGGCGGCCATGGAGCCATTCTGCACGCCTCGTGGCGCAACCTACGCTGCCCCGGTGCTCGGGTTCATCGACGTGCTGGTCTTCGTCTGGGGCGCCGTCATCGTGCTCGCCACCATCGGGTCGGCGATACGCACGGTGGTGCTGCCCCGGGCCATCCCCGCCCGGCTGGGCGGTCTGGTGTTCGTCACCATGCGCCGGCTGTTCGAGCTGCGCATGCGGCGGGTGTCGACGTACGAGGAGCGGGACCGGATCATGGCCCCCTACGCCCCCCTCAGCCTGTTCGTCCTGGCCCTCACCTGGCTCGTCGTCGTCTACGCCGGGTACACGGCGATGTTCTGGGCGCTACGGGAGGGATCGATCCGGGAGGACCTGGCGTCGAGCGGGTCGGCGCTGCTCACCCTCGGGTTCGAGCCGCCCGACAGCCTGCCCACCACCGCCCTCGCCTTCTCCGAGGCGGTGATCGGCCTCACCCTGGTCGCCCTCCTCATCACCTACCTGCCCAGCCTGTATTCCGCCTTCTCGACCCGGGAGTCGGAGGTCGCCCTGCTGGAGGTGCGGGCCGGGTCGCCACCGTCGGGCGTGGCCATGATCGAGCGCTTCGCCCGCATCAACTGGGTGGGCGGGCTGTCGTCGGTGTGGGGCCGGTGGGAGCGGTGGTTCGTCGACGTGGAGGAGAGCCACACGTCGTTCCCGGCCCTCGTGTTCTTCCGATCTCCCCAACCGGACCAGTCGTGGGTGACGGCGGCGGGAGCGGTCCTCGACACGGCCTTCCCTGCACGCGGCCGCGGTGGAGGAGCACGACCCCGACGCCATGCTGTGCATCCGGGCCGGGTACATCCGCCTGCGCCGGATCGCCACCTTCTTCGGGATCCCCTCCGACCCCAGTCCGAAGGCCGACGATCCCATCTCCGTCACCCGGGACGAGTTCGACGAGGCCTACGACCGGCTGGCGGCGGCCGGCGTCCCCATGAAGCCCGACCGCGACCAGGCGTGGCGGGACTTCGTGGGCTGGCGGGTGAACTACGACGCCGTCCTCCTCACCCTGGCCGCCCTGGTCATGGCGCCCTACGCCCCGTGGTCGTCGGACCGTTCCATCCGCTTCCGGGTCTCGGCTGTGCGGGGACGGCGGTTCACCGCCCGCTGAGCCCCTCGGTGTGGTAGGCAACGGTCCGTGGACCCTGGGGGGACCGGGTTGGCAGGTCGGATCGACGGCTACTTCGGCATCCGCGAGCGGGGCTCCACCGTCCAGACCGAGCTGCGGGGCGGGCTGGCCACCTTCTTCACGATGGCCTACATCGTGGTCCTCAACCCGATCATCCTGAGCAGCGCGGCCGACGTGAACGGCACCCGCCTCGACTTCGCCCAGGTGGCCAGCTCGACCGCCCTGGTGGCGGCGGTGATGACGATCCTCATGGGCGTCATCGGGCGCTACCCGTTCGCCCTCGCTGCCGGGCTGGGGCTCAACGGGGTGGTGGCCTTCCAGCTCGCCTCCCAGATGTCGTGGGCCGCGGCCATGGGCGTGGTGGTGATCGAGGGGCTCCTGATCACCGCCCTAGTGCTCACCGGGTTCCGGCAGGCGGTGTTCGAGGCGGTGCCCCTGCCGTTGAAGCACGCCATCAGCGTCGGGATCGGGTTGTTCCTGGCGTTCATCGGCTTCGTCGACGCCGGCTTCGTCCGCCGGGTGCCGGACGCGGCCAACTCGCCGGTGCCGGTGGGCATGGGCATCGGCGGCCGGCTCCTGGGCTGGCCGACGCTGGTGTTCGTGGTCGGTCTGCTGATCGCCATCGTCCTCGTCGCCCGCCGCACCCGGGGCGCCATCCTCATCAGCATCGTGGCGACCACCGTGTTCGCCGTCGTCCTGAACGCCATCGTCGACGTCACCGCCCAGATCACCCCCGGCCAGCCCTACAACCCCAAGGGCTGGAGCCTCAACGTTCCCCAGGTGCCGGACAGGATCCTGTCGAGTCCCGACTTCGGGCTCATCGGCGACTTCAGCCTGGGCGGGTCGTTCGCCAAGGTGGGCGTGATCAGCGCGTTGCTGCTGGTGTTCACCCTGATGCTGGCCGACTTCTTCGACACCATGGGCACGGTCGTGGGCGTGGCCGCCGAGGGCGACCTGCTCGACGACGACGGCGGGTTGCCCGGCTCGCAGCGGGTGCTGCTGGTCGACTCGCTGGCCGCGGCCGCCGGGGGGGCGGCGTCGGCGTCGTCGAACACGACCTACATCGAGTCGGCCTCGGGGGTGGCCGACGGCGCCCGCACCGGCCTGGCGTCGGTGGCCACCGGGGTCCTGTTCCTGGGCGCGCTGTTCGTGTCGCCCCTGACCGCGGTCGTCCCCTACGAGGCGGCCTCGCCCGCCCTGGTGGTGGTCGGCTTCCTGCTCATGGTCCGGGTCAAGGACATCCCGTGGGACGACTACGAGATCGCCATCCCCGCCTTCCTCACCATCGTCCTCATGCCCTTCACCTTCTCGATCACCAACGGGATCGGGGCCGGGTTCGTGTCCTACGTGCTGATCAAGGCGGTCCGGGGCAAGGCCCGCGACGTGCACGTCCTGCTCTGGGTGGTGGCGGCCCTGTTCGTGGTCTACTTCGCAATCGACTGGGTCGAGCGGCTGCTCGGGGTTTCCTAGAGGCCGCCGGCCGGCTCAGGCCAGGCGCCAGCGGCGGATGCGGTCGGTCTCGACGGTGAGCCAACTGCGCTTGCCCGCCGGCACCAGCCAGCCGTCGCCGACGTTGAGGACCTCCAGCTTGCCGTCGCGGTGGACGGCGACGGTGACCTCGGGGGCGCCCGACAGCCGGGCCACCAGGTGCTGGCCGACGAAGCAGGCGTTGAGGTTCCAGAAGGTGTCGGGGTTGGGCGTGGCCACCCGCTGGAGGGGCTCGAGGTCGGGAAAGGTCCAGATCACGAGGGGTCCGGTGCCGTGGGGGGCGGTGACGACGAGCTTGCCCGAGGGGTCGACGTCGGTGAGCACGGTGTCGTCCCACCCGGCGTCGATGACCTCAAGAGTCGCTGGGGGCTCGTCCGAGAGGCGGACCCACCAGGCCCGGGCCGCGTCCTGACCCTCGCCCACCGACAGCCCGACCCACCCGTCGCGGTGGTGGATCGGCTGGATGCCGGCGGGGGCGGTGGCGATCGGGAACTCGGCCACCACCCGGCCGGTGGCGCGGGAAAGGGCGACGATGAGGCAGCCGTCGTAGTCGGCGGTGGGGACGATCGCCAACGGCCGCCCGAGGTGGTCGAACCAGGTGCAGCCGGCCTCGAAGTCACCGTCCCACAGGGGGTGGCGCAGGCCCCAGACAGGCCCGTTGGGGTGACGGAGGACCACGGCGCGGGGGCCAGACTCGAGGGCGAACTGGGTGGCGGGCCAACTGGAGTGGCTGGCCTGCGACCGCGGGTCGACCGGCCAGGTGGCGAGTACGGAGAGGTCGGCGCCGGCGAGGGCGTGGACCAAGCCGCCGACCTGGACGGTGAAGCTCGTCCGCCGGGCGTCGTTGGCCACCACCCGCCCCACCCGCTCCGGGAATCTGGCCTCGGCCACGAGCAGCGCCGGCATCGCCCCCATCCTGCCGGTCCCTCGGGGTCGAGGCGCGGTTGGTGGCCCATGATGGGGCATGGCGGAACGGGTGGGTGGTACGGCAGCCGGCGGCGATTCGCCTCTCCCTCCTCGGCTTCGGGATCGTGTGGTGCGGGTTCCTCGTCACGTTCCCGTCCTGCTGCGGGACGGACGATCATGACCCTCGACGTGACGATGCGACCGTTCGGGCGGGCCAGGCTGGAACGGAACATGGTCGCTCTCCGTTCGTGGCTGGCGGCTGGGAGCCGGTGAGCGTTCGGTCAGGTCGGGCGGCGGGTCCGTCGGCGGAGGGAGTGGCGGGCGTGTTTGATCGCCTGACGGGTCGAGGTGGCCAGGCGGCGGACGGCGACCCGGCTCTGGCCCATCGCCGTTCGGACCTTGGCGGCGATGGGCCGCAGGCGGAGTCTGACTCTGGATCGGATCAGGCGGGCCCGGGCCGCGGCCAAGACGGCCGGCCGCCGGACCCACCGGACTGCGTATCGGATGGCGCTCGTGAGGGACGTGGCCAGTCGCCGGGCTGCGGTCGCCGCGACACCCAAAAGGCGGGCGACGGCCCGAGCCGCCGATCTTGCGGCGGCGGCAATCGGCGCGGCGGCGGCACGGGTCGCGGCCGCGACGGTCCGCCGGGCTCGGCGGGCGACCGCGGCCAACCATCCGATGGCCACGGCCGCCCGCCGGATCACGCCTGTGACCGTCCGGGTGGCGGCGCGGAGCGGGATCGTCATCAGCCGGCCGACGGCTCGGATGGCGGCGGCGAGACGGGTGAGGGTGGCGGCGATGGCGCGGGCGGCGGCGAGGGCAGGGGTCGACATCCGCCGGGCCAGGGTCCGGATCGCGATGGCGACGCGCGCGGCCACGGCGCGGGACGCGTCACGGAGGGCGGTGACGACGGTCAGGGCGGCGGCGGCGGTCCTGGCAAGCAACGCGGCGGCGGCGCGGATGGGCACGGCCGCGGTGCGGGCCGCGGCCCGCACCGCCACCGCCAGGCGCCGGACGAGGGCGGCGACGGATCGTCCGAGCATGCGCACCGGCATCGCACCGGCCTTCGCCGTCGCCCGCGCCGCCACCGCGACCCGGCGCAGGAGGGCGATCGTCATCCGGCCCGCTTGACGAACGGCCGCGGCCCCGCTTCGGGCGAACGCCCGCAGGGCCACCACTCCCCGGCGGACGAGCGCGGCCGAGCCCCGTGCGAGGACGCGGATCGGGTTCGCCACCGCCCGGGCGAACGCCCGCGCCGCGACCAACGCCCGGCGGAGAAGGGCGGCGGCGGCCCGCGCTCCAGCCCGTATTGCGACGCCGATCCGTCGAGCCGCCGAGACCGCCGCCCGCCAGCCGATCCGCGCCGGTCGGAGCACGATTCGGGCGGCCGCGGCCAACACCCCGGCGGTCCACCGGATCCCGGCCGCCGCCACGCGACCGGCGGACGCCAACGCGCCCCAAATGCATCGCGCCAGCCATTCCACGAGCCGGTAGGCAGCTCGGAACGGCCAGCGGACCGCCCGGCCGACGGTGCCGATCAGCCCACCGACCCAGCGGCCGACCCTGATCAGCCCGGCCCGCAACCATCGACCGCCGGCGGCGACGCCTCGTCCGGCGGCCTTGAGCACCTCCCACCCGGCCACGAAAGGCACCAGCGGGAGCGCCAGGACCCGGCCGAGTAGACCGAGATCATCGTCCCGGGTAGGGACATCCTCGGCGGACGGATCGGTCGAATCGAGCGCGACCGGCTCCGTCGGTCCGGGCGGAGGGACCGCCGCCTCGGGCGGGGCCGCCAGATCAGCCGACGCCTCGGGCGGGGCCGCCCCGTCGGCTGCCGGCTCGGGCGGCATGGCTCGGCCGAGCGGGGCCGGCCCGGGAGGCCCCGACGGCTCAGGCGAGGCGGGCCAGGCGGGCGGCTCGGGCGCGGGCAGTTCGGGCGACGTTGGCCAGGCGGGCGGCTCGATCGGCTCGGGCTCGGGCGGCTCGGGCTCGGGCGGCTCGGGCGCGGGTGGCTCGGGCCGCGTGGCCGACGCAGGCGGCGCGGGCGGCTCAGCCGCGGGCGGCGCGGCCGAGGGACGGCGCAGGCGGCGCAGGGACGGCGCGGCGCGGGCGACGCGGGCCAGGTGAAAGGCCCTGGACGCGGGTCAGGCAGGGCCATGGCGCCGGGTCCGGATCTCGTCGGCCAGTTCCTCCAGGCGGGACACGGCGTTGAAGCCGGCGATCTCGTCCAGCTCGTCCCTCGCCTCCACGAGCGTCGCCGGGGACCCGTCCCCGGTGGTCGGGCCGAAGGCGGCGGCCAACGCCTCGATGGCGGCGGTCCGTTGGTCGACGTACTCGCGCTCGCGGTCCGACGTCGGGACCCGTCCCCCGAGGAGGGTGGCCGCCTCCAGGACGGCGCCGTGGGCGGCGGCGATCGCGGGTGCCCCGTCGGCGTCGCCCCCCACCGCCACGAGCAGGCCCGCGTACGCAGTCGCCAGCCGGCTCGTCGTCGGCGAGGAGATGTCGACGGGGACGCCGCCGGCCAGCACGGCCGACCGGCGACGGCCCTGGCGCCGGGCCGCGACCCGCCGCCACCCCGTACGCAGCGGGAGGACGCACCCCAGCGTCAGGGCGGCCACGCCGGCGACGACGGCGAGGGTCGAACCGCCGCTCGCCAGCCCCCACACCAGGAGCGCCGCGCCCACCACGAGGAGGCCGGCGTCGAACCAACCGGCGCGGTCGTCGACGTCGGGGAGGAGGTCGTCGATCAGCTCGTCGAGGTCGTCCCGGCCCCGGCCGCCACCGGCGACGGGCTCCAACGGGACGAGCGGACCGGGCCCGTCGGGCACCACCACCATGTCCCGCCCAGGCTCGCCGCGGCCCGAAGTCACCCTGCCAGTATGCGACGCCTACCGCCGTAGGCGGATATCACCTCCGCCCGGACGACGGCCCGGCCCTGAACCGGCATCCGAAACCCGAGCCGCGGACCCTCTGTCGAGAGGCGCCGATCAGGCGACCAGGACGGCGGCGGCGTCGGCCGGCACCCGGAGGTCGGCGAACCACCGGCCGGACGGCGTCCGGTCGAGGGAGGCGACGTCGAAGCCGGCGGGGCGGGCGAGGTCGGCGACGGTGTCGGCGCCCACGACGGCCCAGTCGAAGGCCGGTCCCCGCCCGTCGTCCCGCTCGAACCAGGCGACCAGGCGTCGCGATCGCGTCCCCGGGGCCTCGACCTCGGCGATGACCCGCCCGCCCGACCCGGTCAGCTCCCGGCAGCGGGCCAGGAGCCGGGTGGGGTCGCCGCCGATCCCGATGGTGCCGTCGAAGAGGAGGCAGGTGGCCCACCGGCCTTCGAGCGGCAAGGGGCTGAAGACGTCGGCCTGGAGGACGGCTGCGCCCCGCTGCCGGGCCAGGAAAAGGGCGGCCGGCGACGAGTCAACGCCGAGGGCGGGCACGCCGGCGCCGGCCAGGCTGACCACCAGGCGCCCGGGGCCGCACCCGAGGTCGATCACGGGGCCGGCCACGGTGCTGAGCATCAGCTTCTCCTCGGCGGTGGCGGGAGCGTTCCACCGGGCCCGGTCGAGGACGAGGTCGTCCCCGGTGTGGGTGTGCAGCACGAGGGGGGGCGCCGCCCGCCGGGGCACAGGCGGATGCCACCCGTCGGTGCGGGACGGGGTCCGGAAGGGGAGGACGGCGGTGGCGGACATCACGCCACCCGGTCGAGCGGTGCGAGGGGGCGGAGGAGGCCGGCCAGGCGGGCGGTGTGGGTATCGGGGCCGGCCGCGATCACCGCGGCCAGGTCGTCGATGGTGTCGAGGTCGACGAGCGTCGGCAGGAGGGCGACGTCGAGGCCGAGGGCGCGCAGGCGAGCCTCCTGGGCTCGTCCGGTGCGGGCCGTGCTCATGGGCAGGCCCCGGAACACGCGCCCGTCAGGGCGGCGCAGGCCGAGCGCCCACCAGCCCCCGTCGGCGGCGTGGCCGAGGGCGGCGGCCGACGCGTCGAGCATGGCCAGGGCGTGGTCGAGGTCGGCCGCCGTCACCTGGGGTGTGTCCATGCCGATCTGCACGCCCGGCCCGCCGGCCGTCGCCCAGGCGTGGGTGAGGCGGCGATTGAGGCTGCCCTGGCATTGGGCCACGACCTCGAAGCCCGGCGGCAGCCACGGTCCGGGGACGCCGTCGAGGGCGAGGACCCGTCGGCCGGCGCTACACGCGGCCACCGCTTCCAGGGTGTCGGCCAGGGCCACCTCGGCCAGGGCGGCCGCTTCGGCGGGGGAGCATGGCGGGCACAACCGGGTCTTCACCCGGCCGGGGACGGGCGCCTTGGCCATCACCAGCACGTGGGGGGCCGGCGGGCACCGCCGTGGCACTGCGGTCGACATCGGGCTTCCTTTGCGATCGGGGGACGGCGGTGTGGTGATGGATTCGGCGCCGACTGCGGGGTGGGATGAAGGGCCCGCAACCCGACAGCCCTCAGTCCGACCGAGGACGACGCCGTTACAGCGGTCCGGCCTCCCGAACCGGGTGCGGCATCATTGCCCCGGTGAAGGTCCTGGTCACCGGCGGCGCCGGTTTCATCGGCTCCCACGTGGTCGACCAGCTCCTGGCGGGCGGCGCCACCGTCCGCGTGGTCGACAGCCTCCAGGCCTCGGGCCATGCCGTCCCCGACCACCTCGATCCCCGGGCCGAGCTGATGGTGGGAGACGTGGCCGACCGAGCCGTCGCCGCGGCCGCCGCCGTCGGGGTCGACGCCGTCTGCCACCAGGCGGCCAAGGTCGGGCTGGGGGTGGACTTCGGCGACGTGGGCGCCTACGTGGCCGACAACGACACCGGCACCGGCTCCCTCCTCGAGGCCCTGTGGCAGCGGTCCTTCCGGGGACGACTGGTGCTGGCCAGCAGCATGGTGGTCTACGGCGAGGGCCGGTACCGGTGCGACGAGCACGGTGACGTTCGCCCCGGACCCCGCACCCCCGCCGACCTCGACGCCGGCCGCTTCGACCCGACCTGTCCCCTCCCCGCCTGCGGGCGTCCCACCCGGTGGGCGCCCGTCGACGAGGATGCCCCGATGGACCCTCGCAACGTCTACGCCGCCACCAAGCTCCATCAGGAGCACCTGTGCCGGCTGTGGGGCCGGGAGGCGGGGGCGACCGTGGTAGCACTCCGGTACCACAACGTCTACGGGCCCCGGATGCCCCGCGACACGCCGTACGCGGGGGTGGCGTCGCTGTTCCGCAGCGCGCTGGCCGCGGGCCGGGCCCCCGAGGTGTTCGAGGACGGCGGCCAGACCCGCGACTTCGTCCACGTGCGGGACGTGGCCCGGGCCAACGTGCTCGCCCTCACCCGATCCGACGGCGAGATCGCCTCGGGCGCCTTCAACGTGGCCAGCGGCACCCCGCACACGGTGGGCGAGCTGGCCCAGGCCCTCACCGCCACCCTCGCCCCCCACCTCACCCCGGTCGTCACCGGCCGCTGGCGCCTGGGCGACGTCCGCCACGTGGTGGCCTCGCCCACCCGGGCCGCGGCCGCCCTCGGCTTCCGGGCCGAAGTGAGCTTCGAGGACGGGATGGCCGAGCTCGCCCGTGCCGCCGACGTCGCCCGACCCTGACGCCGCCCGCGGCACCCGCGGCGGGCGCGGCCCGACGCTCGGGTTTGCCGCCGCCGGCGGGGCCGGGATCGTCCTGTGCTGGACGATCGCCACCGGCGGAGACGTCCTCGCCGCCCGCTGGACGATCCTCGCCCGCCTGGCGGGTTGGGTGGCGGTGTGGGCGGTCGCGGTGGCGTGCGCCCTCCGGCTAACCCGCCGGGTGGCGCTGCCCGCCATCTTCGTGGTCGCCGTCGGCCTGCGCCTGGCCGCCCTGGGCGGGCCGCCCGTCCTCTCCGACGATCTCTACCGCTACGCGTGGGACGGCCGGGTGCAGGCCGCCGGCATCAACCCCTACGCCCACCAGCCCACGTCGTCGGCCGTGCGTTCGCTCCGGGAGCCCTGGCTGTGGCCCGACGACGCCGGCTGCGCCGATCTCGGCCGGGCCCCGCACTGCTCCCGAATCAACCGGGCCACGGTGCGCACCATCTACCCGCCCGTCGCCCAGGCCTGGTTCGCCACCGTCTACCGGCTGGCCGGCATCGACGCCGAGCACAAGGCCTGGCAGGTGGCCGGGCTGGCGGGCGACGTGGCCCTGGTCGGCCTCCTGCCGTTCGTCCTGCGGGCGTGGAAGCGCGACGAACGATGGACCGCGCTCTACGCCCTGTCCCCCTTCCCCATCCTGGAGGTGGTGAACAACGGCCACGTCGACGGCCTGGCCGCCCTGTTCATCGTGGCCGCCCTCCTCGCCCTGGCCCCCCGGCCGCGAGGGCCGACGCGTCGGGACAGCCCAGCCGACCGCGCCGTCGATCCGGGCGCCCCCGTCACTCGGGTCCTCGACCGGGGCCGGCCGGCAGTGGCGGGGGCGCTGCTCGGCGCCGCCGCCCTGGTGAAGCTCTACCCCGCCCTCCTGTTGGTGGGGGTGGCCGGCGCCGGCGTGGCCGCGGCGGCCGGACGGAAGCGGCTCCCGGTCGCCGACCTGGTGCGGGCAGGGGCCGCCGCGGCGGCGGTGGTCGTCGCCGGCTACCTGCCCCACGTGCTCGCGGTCGGGGTCAAGGTGGTGGGGTACCTGCCCGGCTACCTGCGGGAGGAGAGCTACGACAGCGGCGGGCGGTTCCTCCTGGCGTCCCTCCTCCACCTGCCGGTCGTTCCCGCGGCGGTGGTGGCGGGAGCGGGCATGGCCGCGGTCGTGGCGTGGGTGCTGGTGACGAGCCCGTCGGCGCCCCGGGCATTCGCGGCCCTTCTCGGCGCGCTCCTTCTGGCCACCACGCCCGTGCAGCCCTGGTACGCGGTCACCCTGTTGGCGGCAGCCACAGTCGCCGCCGCGCCCGCGTGGGCCCTGGTGGCGGCGGCCGGCTACCCATACTTCCTGGCCGTGATCCTCGACGCGCCCCACACCGTCGCCATCGGTCGCCTGTCCTACGGGCTCGCCTGCGCCGGTGTGGTCGCGGCGGCTGCCACCCGGCGAAGATCGGCAGCCGATGCCTGACGTCGTCATCCCCGTCCTCAACGAGGCCGGCGCCCTGCCCGACCTGCTGGCGGCCATGCCCGCCGGCTTCACCGCCATCGTGGTCGACAACGGGTCGGAGGACGGGTCGGCCGACCTGGCCCGGGCGGGCGGGGCCCGGGTGGTCGACGAGCCCCGCCGGGGCTTCGGTGCCGCCTGCTGGGCCGGTCTGCTGGCCGCCGACGGGCCCGACGGCGTCGTGTGCTTCATGGACGGCGACGGGTCGTTCGACCCCTCCGACCTGCGCCGGGTGGCCGGACCCATCCTCGAGGGCCGGGCCGACCTCGTCCTCGGCGCCCGGTGCCCCACCCGCCGGGGCGCCTGGCCGGCCCACGCCCGCCTGGCCAACAAGGTCCTGGTGGTCGAGATCCGGCGGCGGACGGGCGTGCGCCTCCGCGACCTCGGGCCGATGCGGGCCGCCCGCCGGGAACCGCTCCTGGCCCTCGGCATCGAGGATCGCCGGTTCGGGTGGCCGTTGGAGATGGTGCTCCGGGCCGCGGCCGGCGGGTGGCGGGTGGAGGAGATCTCGGTGCCCTACTCGCCGCGGGTAGGGAAGTCGAAGGTGACCGGGACGGTCAAGGGCACCGTCCGGGCGATAACCGACATGAGCAGGGTTCTCCGAGACGTCGGGGTGGGTTCTCAGGGACGGGGATGATCCGCTCGGCGAGGCGGCGTCGTAGAGCGGGTTACACACCGAGAGAGAAAGAGAACCCGTGAGAATTCGATCAAAAGCAACTGCCGCCGCCTTGCTCGCCGCCCTCACCCTGGTGGGTGCCGCCTGTGGCGACGACTCGTCCGATGAGGCGACCACGTCGTCCGCCTCCGCCGACATGGTCACCGCCATCCCCAGCCTGTCGGGCGTGGGCACGTCGGTCACCCTCGACGGTGGCACCGCCGCCGCCCTGACCTCGCTGGGCGTGGCCATCGCCCCCTCGGGCAGCGCCACCTTCGACGCCGCCACCTCCACCATCACCTTTCCCATCACCGCCGGCTACGCCGAGATCCACTCCGACCTGAGCTTCAAGCCCGGCTACATCCTCGGCTCCATCGACCACGCGGGGAGCGGCTTCACCCTCACCGCGGGCTCGACCAAGGTCGAGCTGAGCGACTTCGTGGTCGACCCCGGCAACTCGGTCCTCTACGGCACCGTGGGGGCCACGCCCATGATCCCGCTGCTCGACCTCGACGGCACCGCGGTCAAGGTCAGCACCGAAGACGGCAACGTCGTGCTCGACGGCACCGTGGCCAAGCTCACCGACACCGCCGCCGGCGCACTCAACGACGCCTTCGACGTCGACGCCATCAAGGCGGGCACGCCCCTCGGCGTCGTGCACCTGGTGGCCAAGGGCGAGGCCACGACCTACGACGCCTCCACCGACAAGACGGCCGTCATCAGCCGCCTGGCCGGCACGTCCACCTCGGTGACGCTCGACGCCGGCACCGCCGGTGCGCTGCAGAGCCTGGGCGTGGCCGTGGCCCCCGTCGGCTCGGCCAGCTTCGACGCCGCCACCTCCACGGTGAGCTTCCCCATCACCGGTGGCTTCGCCGCCATCCACTCCGACCTGGGCTACAAGCCCGGCTACATCGCAGGCACGGTCATCCACCAGGAGAGCGGCCTGCGCTTCTCCAAGGGCACCACGTCGATCGAGGTCACCGACTTCGTGGTCGACCCCGGAAACTCGATCCTGACCGCCTCCGCCGGGGGCAAGGCGGGCATCCCCCTCCTCTTCCTCGACGGCACCGCGGTCAAGGTGGGTAGCCAGGGCTCCGACGTCGTCCTCGACGGCACCGTGGCCAAGCTGACCCAGACCGGCGCCGACGCCCTCAACGGCACCTTCGGGGTCAGCGCCTTCACCGCCGGGCTGCCCCTGGGTGTGGTCCACCTGGTGGCCTCCGCCGCCTCCGCCGGCTAAGGCCCGGCGCTCGGGGCCGGCACGACGGGCTTCGGCTCGCCGTGCCGGCCTCGTCGCGTTCCGTGGCGGCGTCGAGCGGCGCTCTCCCGCTCCGCCGCCACGGCCTCTCGTGCAACCCGCCGGCCCGGACGGCGCTCAGACCGAGGGGGAGTTGGTCGAGATCATGACGACGTCGTCGTCGGGGCCGAGGGTGACCGGGTCGGATTTCTTGGGATTGATGACGACCGCCGCCGTTGCGCCCAGCCGGTACCCGAGGACCGACGCCCCGATGGCACCGCCCGCGGCGACCACGGTGGCATAGAGGACCGCTTCCGACCCCACCAGCTCGGGCGCGGGCCGCATCTCCAGGATCGCCCCCTCGGCGTCGAACAGGTCGTGGAACACCTCGTCGAGCTCCGCCCGCTCGGAAAGCTGCGCGATCAACAGGCTGGAGAGGGCGCCGCTGACGATCAGGTCGTCGACGCCACCGGGATCGGCCAGGGCCAGGTTCCGCTGGTCGAGGAGCTCGCCGACGACCCGCACGTGGTCGACGGTGACGACCGGCCAGACCGACCGCATCGCCAGCAGCGTGAGGAGCGTCCGGGCGTCGGCGTCGTCGATCGACAGCGCGTCGCGGTAGCCGAGCACGATGACCTGGGTGGGCCGGGGCCCCTCGTAGAGCTGCCGGAAGGCTTCGGGGCCGCCGTCGCCGAGGCGCAGTTCGAGCGTGGACCCGGGCAACGTGAGGTTCTGCATCGACTCGGCGTCGACGAGATTGCGATCGGCCACGATCACGACGGTCGAACCGGCGGGGAGGAACTCGGCCAGCTCCTTCAACACCATGGCACCGAAGCCGCTCCACCCGAGAATCACGACGCGTACCGGCTCTGGGCGAGCACGTTCCGAGATCGGGGGCGGGGGCGGGTCACCCTCCCGAAAGCCGGTGAAGGTCACCTTCGAGTCGTCCTCGGCCACGACGATGACCTCGTCCTCGGCTCCGAAAACGCTCTCGGGGGGCGGGTTGACCTTGACCTTCCCCTCGGCGGTTCTCCACCCGATGACGGAGGACTTCTCGAACGCCAGCAGCGCCTCGCGGTAGGTGTGGCCGGCGAGCTCGGGGATCTTGGCGAAGTACATCTCGTCGCCGTCGAAGTCGAGCAGCTCGGTGAACACGGCGGACATCCCTCGCTGCAGGCACGCCTGGGCGGTGACCTCGGCGACGACCTGATCGGTCGACACGGTGAGCACCCGTCCGCCGGTGAGGGCTCGCATCATGCGGGTCGTGACGGGATCGATGAACTCGGCGACGACGTGGGCCCGCTCCAGCTTCCGGTCGAGGGAACGAACGGCGAGGACGGCCTTGACCACGCCCGCCTCGCCGGTGTCGTCGCGCACGACGATGACCGAGCGGGCGCCGGCGATGGCGGCCCGTTCGAGGTCGTCGGGATCGGACGGATTCCCGCTGCGGCAGACGACCCGGGTCGTACGGAGCTCGGGCACCGCGGCCCGGATGGCGTCCTCCACGACGGACTTGTCCTCGCGGGCGAGGACGACGATCGAGGCCCGCTTCTGGCTCTCGTTGGCGACCACCAGCTCGCTGATGATGGGCGGCACCCGGGACGACCAGCCGAGGATCATCGTGTGACCCGACTCGAGCACCCGGCTGCGACCGAGTCGGAGCTCGTCGACCTTCTGATCGACGCCGTTGGCCAGGAGGCCGATCAGGGCGCCCCCGAGGAGGATCCCCGTCACGGTCACGGCGAGGCCGAACAGGCGGGTCGGCCACCCGTGGTCGTCGGCCGCTCCGGGATCGACGGTGCGGAGCACCGACTGCCAGAAGGCCTCGACGAAGTTGTCGCCCGTCCACAGGCCGGCCACGGTCGCGATCACTGCGGCCACGACGATCACGGCCAGGAAGAGGAGGCCGAGGTACCCGATCACCACCATCGGGCCCCGGGCCATGGCGTTGTCGAATCGGTACCGGAGCCTGGCCTTGAGCGGCGATCGGGGCGCGGAGACGGGGGCTGTCGACTTCTCGGTCATTGTCATGTGAGACGTAGTTTTGCCGCAAAGACGGCGAGGCGTCGGAGGAAGCGACGATGCCCGGCGCTACCAGTTGGCGCCAGCCCGCGACGCCGCCCGACGAGAACGCCTCTTGCTGCTCCTTCGGCTCGTGGATCGGCATGGTCGGGGCCGGACTCGGGCCCGGCGCAGGAGCTGGGCGTTCAGGGCGACGACGATCGTGGACAGGCTCATGGGCACCGCTCCGACCGGATCACCGACCCGACGGCGGGGGTCACTGGAGACCACCACCACCCCCGCCGAACCCGGACGCCGTCCGACGGTCACGCGGCCAAGGTCGCCGAGCTGCCCATCTCACCCGCCGGGCTGGGTTTCGTCGTTGAAGCGGCTACACCAGCACCCAGTCGGTGACGATCGAGACCGGCTCCACGCCAGTGCCCTGGCAACGGAGGCTCAGGGGGCCGGGAGGGAGGTCGTCGGCCGAGAACCGACCGGCCTCGTCGGCGGCGACCGTCACCGATCCGTCGCGATGGCGGACGTCGATCCGCCCCGCCTGAGGCGGCACGAGTTGGCCCACGAGGCGGCACCGCGATCGGGCGGTGGTCGCCTCCACCTCAACCGTGACGCCGGATGCCTCGAAGGTGAGCGATCGGCGTGCTGTCGCGCTGCCCCGCACCCCGGACCGTGAAAGGTCGCCCTCGATCGAGTCGTACGTCAGCTCGGCCAGCTCGGCCAGCTCGGCGTCGAGCGTGCGCCAAGCGAACACGGCCTTGGCCGCCGCGATCATCTCCGCCGACGGCGCGTCGAGCGCACCAAGGCGCCGCAGCTCCGTCATCAACTGGTCGTCGTCGAGATCGAGGGCGGGCACCGACCGATCGGCGGAATCGGTCATCGGGTCGCCATCGTCAGGCGTCCGCCGACCGTTTCCAGGCGACGGCGCATCGCGAGCCTCGTCACCCGAGGGATGCGGGAGCCGCGGGCAACCGCCTCCGGCCGGCTGCCAAGGCCTGCGAGCACCGCCCCATACTACGGCGCCGCGACCGTCCGGGACAGGTGCCTCTCGGACCGGAACGGGGTCCTCGCCACTGGCTCTGCGATCCCGCCGTCTGTTGCTCCATTGCCACATCGAGCACCGAACCGCCCACGTGGATACATCGAACACGGAGGATTTGGCTCACGACACGGGTTGGGCGCGACCCACCCGAGCCGGGGCCGGTGCGACCGCCACCCGGGAGGCCGGCCCGGAGACCGGTGTGGAGGACGAGCATGAGCCTCCGCGTCGGGCTGTCGGGCACTGGATCGGCCCGCGGCCGTTGGTCAGACCTGCTGGGCCAGGTAGAGGGGCTCGCCCAACTGCTTCACCAGCTCGAGCTGGGTCTCCAGCCAGTCGGCGTGCTCCTCCTCGCCGGAGAGAATCCCTTCCAGCAGCTGACGGCTGCCGCTGTCGCTCTCCCGCTCACACAGCTCCACGCCCGCCTGGAGGCGGGCGATGGCCTCCGTCTCCAGGGCCAACGCCAACGTGAGCTTCTCGACGACCGTCTCGCCCACCTGGATCGTGCCCAGGCGCTGGAGGTTGGGGACGCCGTCGAGATACAGGATGCGCTCGATGAGCTTGTCGGCGTCCTTCATCTCGTCGATGGAATCGGCCTTGATGTGCTCGGCGAGGTGGCCGTAGCCCCAGTTGGCGCACATCTTGGCGTCGACGAAGTACTGGTTGATGGCCGTCAACTCGGCGGTGAGCACGTCGTTGAGGACCTCGAGAACTGCCGGGTTGCCCTGCACTGGCCTACCTCCGTGCTCGGATGCGCAGCCGCATTCTACGTGGTGGTTCGGGCCGGCTCGTCGGAGCGGATGACCGTCTGCTGGCCCAGTCCGGCGACGCTCCCGGCGCCGCCGCGGCGCGGACGGACCGCTCGTGACTGCCCGGCACACGCGAGGCGTCCATCGTCGGTCAGCCGTCCGAGCCGGCGGGACGGTCGTGACGAACGACGTAGGGGCAGCCGGCCCGGATGAGGGCGTTGGCCCGCGGCAACGGCAGGGGCCGGACGATCGGTCGGCGATGAGAGATGCCGGCCACCTCGGCCCTCACCCCGGCGTCGGAGATGGAGATGCGTACCCAGAGCACGCGCCGCATGCCGAGCTCGAAGGCGTTGTTCTCGGGCGCACGAGCCGGATGACGAACCGCCACCTGGAACCCTAACCTCCGACATTCGACCTGGCGAACAGTTTGGCTTAGGTATTCCTAACAACTAGAGTCAGGTGCCGATGCGGGCCTGGAGTGCCTGCTCCCGAGCGTCGGGGTCGAGGAGGGGGCAGTTGGTGCAGAAGGCCCCGGGGACGGCCTTGACGATCAGGCAGCAGGTGTTGCGCTCGTACACCACGGCCCGGCGATCGGCGTCGCCGGCCACGGCCACGACGCCGAGGCCCCGGAGGCGCGAGCTCGGGCGGTCGAGAAGCTCGCGGGCGGCCCGGGCGGCGTCCTCGGCGTCGCCGGTGAGGTCGCCCACCACCCTGGCCACACCCGACACGTCGGTGGCCAGGTCGCCTCGCAGCCCGCGCCGGCCGAGGCGCCACCGGGCGGCGACGGCAGCGTGGAGGGCGTCGAGGTTTCCGCCGAGGACGCGGTCCTCCCACCACGCGGCCCGGTCGGGGCCGGGGCCAGGCGGTCCGACGGCGGCCGAGAGCAGGGCGACCTCGCCCGGGTGGTGGCCGTGGACACGCACGGCGACGTTCTCGCCGCCGGGATCGGGTGCGACGCCCTCGAGGAGGAGGGGGCCGAGGGTGGCGGCGACGACGCTCCACCCCCAGAGGTAGCAGAACCGCTGCGCCGCCACCCGCGTCCGGACCGCCGGCGGGCTGCCTGGCGGGAACCCGGCGGCGGTGGCGGCCACCATGGCCTCCAGCGTGGGCGACGGGCGGTCACCGTCCACCAGGTCGGCGACGGTGAACCACCCCTCCCCGACAGGGCAACCGACCTCGAAGCCGACGGCGTAGTGGCGGGCCCGGAGGCGGACGCCAAGTGCCGCCAGGTCGGGCTCGCTCAGCCCCACGTGCGTTTGGGGTCGTCGAGGCGGAGACGGGTGAGGGCGAAGATCCCGAAGCCGGCCGCGATCAGGGCGAGGACGACGATCGGCCGGGCGACGTCGCCCAGCGCGCCCCCGTCGAGGATGGCGGTGCGGTATCCCTGCATGGCCCAGTAGGTCGGGGAGATGGGAGCGATGGGCTGGACCCAACCGGGGAGGACGCTGACCGGGACGAAGCCGCCCCCGATCCCGCCCAGCACCATCGCGCCCAGGTTGGTGACCGCGTTGACCTGCTGGATGGTGGCCAGGGCGGCGGCCGCGGCCAGGGCCAGGGCGAGGACGGCGGCACCGAACGCGGCCGACACCGCGGCCATCGCCAGGCGGGAGCCGGTCGGCCGCATGCCGAGGAAGAGCAGCCCGTAGTCGAACAGGAGGAGGTGCTGGAGGCCGAGCAGGCCGGCGGGCACGGCCAGCTTGCCCGCAAGGAGCTGTCCCGACGGGATGCCGGCCGCCCGCAGCCGCACCCAGGTGCGCCACCCGTGCTCCCGGAACAGGCCGAAGCCGACCAGGGCCACCGCGAAGAAGGAGAAGACACAGACCATGCCCGGAACGGCCTGGTCGCCCCCCGACGCGTTCGGGTACCCCTCGGCGACCAGGGCCAGGCGAAGGGCCGGGGCGAGCAGGGCCATCAGCACCATCGGCATGGCCAGGAGGAGGACCGCCGGCACCGGGTCGTGGCGGAGCAGCCGGAGCTCGTTGCGCACGACCGCGCCGGTGCCGGTCACCGCCGCACGTCCGTGGTCGGGACCGGCGCGGCGGCGGTGTCGGGGGGCGCCACGGGCGATCGGCGCCATCGCGGTCGCCGCCGATCAGTCGGGCGCGCCGTGTTCCCCACCGTCTGTGGAGGATTAGGGGCGCCGGGCGCCCCTTTTGCCACCACGGACCGGTCGGAGGGGCGGATCGGGTCCGCCCCGTGGTCGGCGGCGGCCACTCCGGCCGACGGCGAGGACGGGCGCGCGGTGGGGGCCGCGGGCGGTCGGCGCCCCCGGCTACGCCGCCGACCGGTCGGCCGCACGGTGGTCCCCACGGTCGGTGGAGGAGTGAGGGCGCCGGGCGGGGCCGAGGCGAGGTTCGTGGTCGTGTTCGCCTCGGTCTGTTGAGGAATAGGCGCGCCTGGCGCCCCTTTTTCGCCCACAGACCGGTCGGCGGGCACCGGCGTGCCGGTCAGTTGGAGGTAGGCGGCCTCCAGGGACGGGCGGACGACCTCGACCGAGCGCAGGCGGGAGGCGTCGTCGCCGATGGCCAACAGCAGCGCGGCCAGGGCGGTGCCCGGGTCGCGGGATGGCAGGCACAGGCGGTCGTCGACCGCTCGGCCCTGCCCCAGCGGAAGCGGCGCGCCACCGTCGAACTCGAGGACGAGGAGGGGGTCGCCATGTTTGGCCACCAGCTCGTCGACGGGGCCGGCGGCCACGATTCGGCCGTGGTCGAGGATGGCCACATCGGCTTCGAGGCTCTCGATCTCGGTCAGGAGGTGGGTCGTGTAGAGGACCGACGTGCCGTCGTCGGTCAGCTTGCGGACCGCCTCCAGCAGCCGGGCCCGGGTGGGGACGTCGGCGCCGGCGGTGGGCTCGTCCAGCAATACGAGCGCGGGCCGGTGGACGAGGGCGATGGCGGCGTGCAGGCGACGCTGCTCGCCGCCTGAAAGCTGCCCTGCGGTCCGGTCGAGCAGGTCGACGAGCGCGAACGGCTCGGCCAACTCGACCGCCCGCCGGCGGGCCGCGCCCGACCGCAGCCCGCACATCTCCCCGAAGCAGCGCAGGTTCTGCTCGACGGTGAGGGCGGGGTAGACGCCGATGTCCTGGGGGGCCAGGCCGACCAGGCGCCGGTCGCGGGCCCGGCCCGACCGGGGGTCACGCCCGCACACCCGCACCGTTCCCGCGTCGGGCCGCACCAGTCCCGCGGTGATCGACACCAACGTGCTCTTGCCGGCCCCGTTCGGCCCCAGCAGCCCGAGCACCGTGCCCTCCTCGACGACCAGGTCGACCCCGTCGATGGCGAGGCGGTCGCCGTAGCGCTTGACGATCCCTTCGAGGACCAGGCGGGGCTCGCTCACGCCGACGGAGGCGGTGGCGGACGGCGGGTGGTGAGGCGTTCGAACGTCCGCCGCTCGCAGACCATGAAGGCGGCCCGCTTGTCGGGCATGTCGAACTCGGCCACCTTGCGGTACCCGATGAACGCGAGCAGCGAGAGGAAGTTGTGGTGGTTGACGTCGGGCTCGCCCACGATGCGGCGGACCTCGGGGCGGCGGAACAGGAACCGGTTGACCGCCATCCCGATGGCCACGCTGTAGCGCCCGAGGTAGTCCTCCTCGCCGATGATCACGTGGGCCCCGATGTCGCCCGGAAGCACGGGATAGTGGGCCCCGAGGATGTCCTGGGCGGGGTCGTAGACCTCCAGGTACCCGACGGGGACATCGTCGACGAAGCCCAGGTACGAGTGGCGGGTGGGGTCCTGGTGGTGGCGGAGGAGGTAGTCGTGGATCCAGGCCAGCGGCCAGTCCATGTTCCAGAACTCGACCACATGGGGCTTTCGCATCCATGCCTGGACCAGGGGGGCGTCGATGTCGGGGGCGATCTGGCGGCACCACAGGCGACGGTCGAGGGCGGCGTCGTACTCCTCGTAGACGGCCCGCTCGGCCATCACGGGTGTGGTCACCGGGTCCACGACGGCTCCAGGGCCAGGGGGTTGTCGATCCAGCCGACGGCCGAGGCCAGCGGGCGTTCGGCGTGGTCGCCGTAGCCCCGCTCCAGCACCCGGACCCGGTTGAGGCACAGCTTGACGAAGGCGGGGGCGTCGAGGTCGAACAGCTCGTAGCGGCCGGACAGCTCACCGGCGAACCGGTCCTGGTAGGCCCGCACGGTGGTCGCGGCCGCGGCCCAGAAGTCCGCCTCCGGGTACCCGAAGTGGTCCTCCAGCAGCTCGGACAGGTAGCGGTACACGCAGACCAGCACGCCGCCCTGGATCCACTGCACCAGCAGCCGGCTTTCCAGCCCGCCGCCGAGCACCCGGCGCGCCTCGGCCGGCAGCCCGGCCAGCTCCGGCAGCGGCTCGCAGCTGATCATGGCGTCGTCGACGAAGTCCTTGACCACCAGGCGGGTGGGAGCGTGGTCGCGCAGCACGACCAGGCAGTTCTGGGAGTGGGGCGAGAAGGTGAAGCCGAACCGGTACAGGACGTGCAGCAGCGGCGGCAGGACGGCCTCGTGCAGGCGGCGGACCCAATCGTCGACAGTGATGCCGCTGCGGGCGATCACCGGGTCGAGGAACGGCGTGCCCCAGGGGTCGCGGTGCAGGAGGGCGGCCATGGTGACGGCCCGCTCGTCTGCCGCCAGCCGGGGGGCCACCGGCTCCCGCCAGATGGCGCCCAGCAACTCCGTGTGCTGGTAGGGGACGTCGGGGATCGACTCCATGGCCCGGTGGGCAACGCTCACGCTGGCCGTCTCCCCCAGCAGGACGAGGCCCGTCTCCACGAGGAACGGGTCGGCTGCGGTAACCGTGAGGAGCCACTCGGTGAGCGCGGGCGCGACCAGGCTGCGGGCCCGGGGCAGACCCCGGTACACGGACGTGTTGAGAACGGAGAGCGGCAGCTTCACCCACCGCCGGTCGGGATGGTCGACGTCGACGAACGTGCGCAGGGACTGTTGGGGCAGGTAGCGGCAGGGGCCCGGCCCGAGGGGGACGATCGCCCGGCGGGCGATGTCGCCCGCGTGCAACGGGACGATGCGGTTGCTCCACTGCCACGGGTGGACGGGCAGGTACGTCGCCCGGTCGGGGTCGAGGCCGGCGGCGGCGGCGCGCGATCGGAACCCGTCGAAGGCGTCGTCACCCACCTGCTCCCGGACCACGGCCGCGTTGTCGAGGCCGCGGACGTCGGCCCGATCGGGCTGCACCGCCAGCCACGGCAGCGTCACCGGCAGGCAGGACTCGGGGGCGTGGGCGAGGAGATCGTCGGCGTCGAAGCCCAGCCGGCCCTTGTTGGCCACGATCCACGGGTGGCCCCGCATCTCGGCCTCGACCACGAGCGGGTCGAGGTCGGCCAGCTCCGCCGACGGACGGCCGTGGGCCAGTTGGTAGGTGTCGGAGAGGAGGGTGTTCGCCAGTTCGACCACCGCGTTGGCCGTGGTCGACGGGTCCACCCCGATGACGGGCGCCAGCATGGCCACCAGGTCGGCCACGTCGGGCAGGGCCGCGGGCTGGCCCGCGACGGTCCAGGTGAGCGAGGCCGGGTCGACCCGCCACTGGCCGAGGAACCGGAGGCGGGCGGTGAAGGTGAGCTCGGCCACGCCCTGCAGGCCCAGACGGAAGGTGTCGTCCACCCGCTCCGGGGTCAACAGCTCCTCGAACATGAACTCGGTGAGGAGCTTGGCCACCAGCTCGCGGTTGGCCCGGGCCCACCGCTCGGCGTCGAGCCCGAACTCGGCGGGAAGACCGATGCTCATCCCGGCTCCGAGCCGAACGTCTGGAACACGTTGCGGGACCGCACCGGGAGGACCTCGCGGCCGCAGACGGCGTTGAGGATGACCGCGTTGCGGTGGGCGCCCAGGCCGAGGTCGGGCGCGCCGACGCCATGGGTGTGGAGCTCCGCGTTCTGCACGAACAGGCGGGACTTGTCGTGGTCGACCAGGCGGAGCCGGAAGTCGGCGTCGATCACCGGCCGGGCGGCGGCGTCCCGCTCGACCAGGCCCGGATCGATGGGAAGGGGGGCGGGGCGGTAGCCGGTGGCGAGCACGACCAGGTCGGCGTCGTGGGTGAGGGCGACGTCGTCGTCGAGATGATGGAGGTGGAGGCGCACGCCGGCGGGTGTGGACTCCACGCCCCGTAGCTCGCACGTCGACCGGTAGGTGACGCCCGCCTCCGGCCGGTCGATGGTGCGCTCGTAGAGGCGGTCGTAGATGCGGGCGCTGGTGTCGACCGAGATGCCCTTGTAGAGGAGGTCCTGGCCGGAAAGAAGCTGGTCACGGGTGTCTTGTGTGAGGCCGTGGAACCACTCGCCGTACTCGGGGGAGAAGTGCTCCAGGCCGAGCTTGGAGTACTCCATGGGCAGGAAGCCCCGGCTGCGGGTGAACCAGTCGAGGCGCCGGGTGCCGTCGGTCGGCAGGGCGTCGAGGAGGTCGGCGAACACCTCGGCCGCGCTCTGGCCCGACCCGACCACGGCCACCGAGCCCGCGGCCAGCGCATCGGCCCGGTGGGCCAGGTAGTCGGCCGAGTGGAAGACCCGGGGCCCGAGGGCGCCGGCCGCGCAGGCGGGCACCGTCGGCCGGGTGCCGACTCCGAACACGACCGCCCCCGCCCGGTGGACCTCCTCCTCGCCGCCGGGCCCGTGGACCGCGACCGTCCACCCGTCGGCGCCGTCGCCCGCCGGCGCCACCGACTCCACCCGCCATCCGAACCGGCACGACGGCAGGCTCCCGGCCACCCACCGGCAGTAGGCCTCGAACTCCTGGCGGGGGATGTGGAAGCTCTCGTAGAAGTAGAAGCGGTAGAGCCGGCTGCGGCAGTGGAGGTAGTTGAGGAAGCTGCAGGGGTTGGTCGGGTCGGCCAGCGTGACCAGGTCGGCCAGGAACGGCACCTGGAGCCGAGAGCCCTCCACCATCAACCCGGCGTGCCAGGAGAACTCGGGGCGGGCCTCGAAGAAGGCGGCGTCGAGGCCGTCGACCTGATCGGCCAGGGCAGCCAGGCCCAGGTTGAACGGACCCAGGCCCACGCCGACCACGTCCCACTCCCGATCAGCCACGAGCGGCGTCCGCCGGCGGGAACCGAGCTGCGAACTCGGCCCGGGTGCACGCGAGGAGCAGGGCCCGCTTGTCGGGGAGTTGGAGCACGGCCAGGGGCAGGTGGGCCAGGCGGAGACACAGGCGGATCATGCGGACGTTGCGGGCGTCGGGCTCGCACACCACCCGGTCGGCGTCGGGGTCGGTCAGGAGTTGGCTCATGACCGCCCGTCCCACGCGGTGGGCCAGGCCGGTGCCGATGAGCTCGGGGGGACCCACCAGGACGTGCCAGCCCCGGTCGCCGGCGGTCGCCGGGTAGTAGCGGGCCAGAGGGTCGGCCGCGGCCCGGTAGGTCTCCACGTAGGCGACGGGCCGGCCGTCGGCGCTCGCGACCCACGGAAGGAGGTGGGCGAGCGCGGCCTGGGTCTCCAGGTAGGCGCGCACACCCGCCGGCGAACGGTCGACGTCCCACCACGGCACCACGTGGGGCTGGTTCATCCACCCGTGGAGGAGGTCGGCGTGGCGGTCGGGGTCGGCCCGGTCGAGCGTGATCCCAGGCATCGTCACCGGAGGGGGTTGGGCACCGTCACGTACACCGACTGGGTGGCGATGTCGCCGACCAGCTCGTCGAGGTCGTGGAGGCGGGTGGCGAGGTTGGCCTTGCACGGCCACCGCTCGTCGTCGAGGAGGCGGTCGAGGAGAGTGGGGGGGTAGCGGCCGCCGGCGGCGCGCTCGGCTTCGAGCAGCCGGCGAAGGTCGGCCAGGAGCACCGTTTCGTCGCCGCAGCCGGCGGCGCCCAGGGCGTTGATCACGCCCAGGGTGAGGTTGAGGAAGAGGTAGTAGACGAGGCGCTCGTCGGCCAGGGCTTCCGGGAAGATCGACTCGGTGGCCTCGCCGAGCTTCGGGATCACCCGGCACATGTCGTCGTGGGCCAGCTCCCGGTGGAAGTAGCCCTGGCTGTCCCGGTAGATGCCGGCGGCCGGCCACCCGTCGTCCAGCTCGACCAGGGTGTTCTGCTGGTGGGCCTCGAAGCACAGGCCGACGTCGAGGTAGAGGCGGACGAGCGACCGCACGACGACGTCGCAGAACCGGGCGAACCACTCCCGGCCGACGTCGGTGGGCGCCCGGCCGTGGCGGGCGGCGATGGCGGCGACGATGGCGCCCAGCCGGCTCGGCCCGCCACCGGGGCGGTCCTGGCAGAGGGTGGTGAGGGCGGAGACGTCGGCCCCGGCGGTGACGGTGTTGTCCCGGAAGAGGACCGAGAATCCGGGGTGGCAGGCGCTGAGGTAGGCGGGGTCGTGGACGAGGCGGAAGTGGGGGGCGACGGCTCGGGTGCGGTCGCCCACCCCGGTGGCAGCCAGCCGGGCCGCCTCCACTGCCCGGTCGAGCTCCTTGGGCAGGGTGACCCGCATGGAGTTGGTGACCCGCACGTGGAGCGAGAACTTGAGCTGCCACGGCCAGTCCGGGTGGTGGACGGTGCGCACCGAGGTGGTGGGGGCGACCTCGGGGCCCGCCGGCCCGAGGTCGACGACGGCGCCCGAATCGAACTGGGCGGCGAGGCCCGGTTGCCGGCGGAGGAATGCCGCTTCCCAGGGATGGGCGGGGAGGACGACGCGGCCCCGAGGGAAGCGGCGGGCGTAGAGGGCGGCGGCCAGCTCGGGGGCGGGCGTGCCGGTGGCGCTGGCGTGGCGGACGAGGTCGGCGTCGATCGAGAACCAGTGCAGGCGGAAGCGGGCGCCGGCCTCGGGGGCGTAGGCCAGGCGGTCGGCCGGGCTCATCTCCGACCGGCTCTTGGGCGTCGGGTGGACGAGGTGGCCGAGGAGGAGGGCCTGCTCGGTCTCGGCGAAGGAGAGCGGCCCCGGCCCCCACAGCCGGTCGATGTCGGCGGCGCGCCGGTCGAGGTACCCGGCGGTGTCGCGCGTGCTGTCGAGGATCCGGGAGAACAGCTCCGTCGGCGGGGCGGCGCCGGGGCCGAGCTCGTCGAGGAGGAGGGCGACGAGGGTGGTGTAGGCGACCGGCCGGGGGCAGGCGCCGCCGAAGGAGACGTGGGCCGGCAGGTCGAAGAGGTGGCGTCGGGTGGGCGACAGGTAGCGGAGGCCGACCCGCAGCTCGGCGTTGGACCGGGTCAAAGGGACCACTGCGGTGGGCCCGTCGTCGACCCGCCAGCCCTCGGCCTCCCGGAGGTAGCAATTGAGGACGGCGTGGGTGGAGGCGCCAACCGCCTGGTCGAGGGCCGTCACGGGTGGATCTCGTCGAGCAGCGCCCGCACGTCGTCGAGGGTGACGAGGGGATTGACGAACGTGAGCTTCGAGCGCGACCCGGCCGCCGACCCGGGTCCGCCCGACGACGGCGCGGCCCGACTCGAACAGCCGCCGTTGGATCTCGGTGTTCACCAGGTCGAGATCGCCTTCACCGCACCAGCGGAACAGCACGGTCACCGTCGAAGCCGGTGCGACAAGCTCGAGATCGGGCCGGGCTACCACCTCGCCTGCCGCCTGGTGGGCCACGTCGACCACGTGCTCGACCATGGCCGCCAGCCGGCGCCGGCCGGTCGTGCGCAGGCCGACCAGCACCTTGAGCGCGTCGAAGCGGCGGGAGGTCTCCAACGACCTCGCCACCAGGTTGACGGGCCCGTCCTCCGGCCGGTCGAGGTAGTCGGTGAGGTGACGGGCCGGCTGCAACACCCCGCCATCGGCCACCACCAGGGCGCTGGCCGCGATCGGCTGCCACCACAGCTTGTGGAAGTCGACGGTGACCGAGTCGGCCCGTTCCAGCCCCGCCAACGCCGGGCGGAGCCGGTCGGAAAGGGCCAGCGCCCCCCCGACGGCGGCGTCGACGTGGAACCAGGCGCCGACGGCCGCGGCCCGGTCGGCCATCGCCGCCAGGGGGTCGATGGCCCCGTGGTCGGTGGTCCCGGCGGTGCCGACCAATTCCAGCGGAACCAGACCGTCGGCGGCCAGGCCGGCCAGGACGTGGTCGAGGGCGGCCAGGTCGACGCGCCCATGGCCGTCGACGGCGACGGTCGCAACCGCCCGGCGCCCGAGTCCCAACACGCCCGCGGCCTGGGACACGCTGAAGTGCGCCGCCTCCGACGCCACGATCCGCCACCGGCCGGCGTCGGCCGGCAGCCCGTCGAGGCGCACCGGCGCGGCCCGCTCCCGGGCCAGGTAGAGGGCGAGCAGGTTGGAGGCCGTCCCCCCGCCGGTGAGCACCCCCGACGACGAGGCCGGCAGCCCCAGCTCGCGGCCCAGCCAGGCCAGCAGGTGGTCCTCCACGAGGGTGGCCGCGGGGGCCTGGTCGAAGGAGTCCATCGACTGGTTGGTGGCCGCCACCATCACCTCGGTCGCGGCCGACGCCATCAGAGGCGGGCAATGGAGGTGGGCCGCGCACCAGGCGTGGGACGGGCGCACGCCGTGGGCCAGCACCACCTGACCGACCTCGTCGAGCACCTCCGCCAAGTCGACGCCCTCCGCCGGGCACGGGTCGATGGCAGCCACGTCCTTGGCCATGACGGCGGGGTCCGAACCCGACCAGGGGCCGCCCGCGGTGGGGTAGGCCCACCGGCACAGGGCGTCGACGACCTCGGCGGTGGCGATCCGGAGGCGGCGGTGGCTGCGGTGGTCGCCCGTCAGGAAGAGGTCGCCGGCCGTCATCCGATGAGGGACTGGGCGCTGTTGGTGCGGGCCAGGGCGACGGCGAACGTCTCCACCACCCGGTCGACATGGTCGGCGGTGACGATGAGGGGCGGGAGGAACCGCACCACCGCGTCTTCCCGCCCACCGACCTCGACGATGACACCCAGGTCGAGCATCGTCCGCTGCACCCGGCGGGCGAGGCCGGGCGCCATCAGCTCCACGCCGACCATGAGGCCCCGGCCCCGGACGTCGGCCGTCTCGGCCAGGTCGGCCACCGTCTCCCGCAGCCCGGCCATGAGCCGTCCGCCGACGACCGTGGCGTGGGCGGGGAGGCCGGCGTCGACGATGTGGCGGATGGTGGCCGCCCCCGCGGCCATCGCCAGCTGGTTGCCGCGGAACGTGCCCGCATGGGAGCCCGACGGCCATCCGTCGAGCTCGGCCCGGTAGACGACGAGGGCCAAGGGCAGTCCACCGCCGATGGCCTTGGAGAGCACGAGGATGTCGGGCTCGAGGCCGATGGCGTCGCTGCCCCACAGCGACCCGGTGCGGCCGAGCCCGGTCTGGATCTCGTCCGCGATCAGGAGGGAGCCGGCGGCGGCCGTCAGCTTGCCCACCGCGGCCGCGAACGACGCCGGCGCCGGGTGCACGCCGCCCTCCCCCTGCACCGGCTCCATCACCACCGCCGCGGGCAGGGTGATGCCGCTGTGGTCGTCCTCCAGCGCCCACTGCAACGCCCGGGCGCACAGCTCGGCCCCCGCCTCGCCGCCGACGCCGAAGGGGCAGCGGGGCCCGTTGGGAAAGGGCAGGTGGTGGACGTCGGCCAGCATGGGCCCGAGCCCATCCTTCGGCGCCCGGGCACCGGTGAGCGAGAGGGCGCCCTGCGACATCCCGTGGTAGCCGCCGCCGAAGGCGATCACGCCGGTGCGGCCGGTGGAGAGCTTGGCCAGCTTGAGGGCGGCCTCCACCGCGTCGCCCCCGGTCGGCCCGCAGAACAGGACCCGGCCGTCGGCCAGGTGCGGGGGCAGGACGCCGAACAGCTCCTCGACGAAGGCGTCCTTCACGGGGGTGGCGAAGTCGAGCGTGCTGAGGGGGATCTCGGCCCGCATGGTGGCCTCGATGGCCTCGACGACCACGGGGTGGTGGTGGCCGAGGGCCAGCGCTCCCGCCCCGGCCAGGCAGTCGAGGTACTCCCGCCCGTCGCTGTCGTAGACGAACACGCCCCGCCCCCGGACGAGCGCGATCGGCAGGTGGCGGGGGTAGGTCCGAGCCGACGATTCCCGGCGCTGCTGGCGAGCCAGGAGGGGGTCGGTGGCGGGTTCGCTGCTGGCGGGTGCGTCGGCTCGGGCGTTCATCTCCGTAGGTCGGAGAGTAGAACAGATTGTGTTCCCAATGCCTTATTCTTCTACTTAGGCTAGCCTAATTCCATGGCGCTTCAAGGGCCGGCCGCCCCCCCCGTGCTGGCCGCCCGTGGCCTCACCCTCGCCTATGAAGACGCCATCGTGGCCACCGGTCTCGACCTCGACGTCACCGAGGGAACGGTCACCGTGATCATCGGCCCGAACGGCTCGGGCAAGTCCACCCTGCTGCGGGCCTTGGCTCGCCTGATGGCGCCCAAGGCGGGCGTGGTCCTGCTCGACGGCACCGACATCCGTGACCAGCCGACCCGGGAGGTGGCCCGCCGTCTGGGCCTGCTCCCCCAGTCGCCGCCACTGTCGGTGAGCATCACCGTGGAGGAGCTGGTGGGGCGGGGGCGGTATCCGCACCGTCGGTGGTTCGAGGCCTGGTCGAAGGCGGACGAGCAGGCGGTGGAGGAGGCCCTGGCCATGGCCCACCTGTCCGAGCTGCGCCGCCGGCCGGTCGACCACCTGTCGGGCGGCCAGCGGCAACGGGTGTGGATCGCCATGGCCCTGGCCCAGCAGGCGCCGGTGATGCTCCTCGACGAGCCCACCACCCACCTCGACATGGCCCACCGGCTGGAGGTGCTCGACCTGCTGGCCGCCCTCAACCGCGACCTCGGGCGCACGGTGGTGATGGTGATGCACGAGCTGGACGAGGCCGCCCGCTACGCCGACCGGCTGGTCGCCATGCGCGACGGGCAGGTGGTGGCGTCTGGCCCGCCGGTCGAGGTGGTCACCGCGGAGATGGTCGACGCCGTGTTCGGCGTGCGCTGCCGCATCGTCGACGACCCCTTCACCGGCCGGCCCCGGTGCGTGCCGGAACCCCGGCCGTTGTCGCCCTGTGAGGCGGCGGCGAAGCCAACCGGTGACGATTATCGGGGCCCTGACCCCGCAAAGTGTCACCGGTTCGATGGGCGGTCGGCGGTTGGCGGCCGCGGCGGTGGCAGTCGCGGTCGCGCTGCTGGTCCCGGCGTGCAGCTTCGGGCCCACTGGGGGGACGGGGCCGGCGGTCGGGGCGGTTGGGGCCGGCCCGGGGGTCGTGAACCCCGACGTCGAGCTCGACTGCGGCACGGTGCGGGAGGGCGTCCGCCTGGTCGACCACGCCATGGGCACCACGCCGGTGGGGCTGCGGCCGGAGCGGGTCGTGGTCCTCGACACCGGTGAGATGGACTCCATGGACGCCCTCGGCATCGTCCCGGTGGGAACGGTGGAGGTGGGCAACTACGTCGACCTGCCCGCCCACGTGGCGGCGTTCGCGGCCAAGGCCACCCGGGTGGGCACCATCGCCCAGCCCAACCTGGAGGCCATCGCCCGGCTCAAGCCCGACCTCATCCTGGGCAACCGGATCCGGGACGAGGAGATCTACGAGGAGCTGTCGGGGATCGGGCCCACCGTGTTCGCCGACGACATCGGTCCCGTGTGGCGGGAGAACCTGCTCCTGGCCGCCACCGCCACCGGCCGGTGCGACGAGGCGGAGGCCCAGCTGGCGATCTACGACCGGAAGGTGGCCGCCCTGCGGGCCGCCCTCGGCCCCGACCGGGGTCAGCTGCGGGTCTCGGTGGTGCGGGCCCTCTTCGGCACGGTCCGCATCTACGGGCGGGGCTCGTTCATCGGGACGATCCTCGACGACGTCGGCCTCGGCCGGCCCCCGGGCCAGAGCTTCCCCGTCCTCATGAAGGAGGTCGGGCTGGAGGCGGTGCCGGAGATGGACGGCGACGTGATGTTCGTCAGCTCGTGGGGGCCGCAGCAGCCCGCCCTCGACGTCCTCAAGGGCAGCCCCGACTGGAGCACCCTGACGCCGGTCCGCACCGGTCGGGTCTTCGAGGTCCAGGACTCCACGTGGATGCTCGGATTGGGCGTCGTCGGCGCCATCGCCGTCGTCGACGATCTCACCCGGCTGCTCGTCGCCACCCCGTGACCGCGACAGCGATTGCGGAGCCGGTCCCCGAAGCGCCGGCGCCCCCTTCCCGGGATCGCCGGCTGCGACTCACGTTCGTGCTGGCGGGGATCGGCCTGGTCGTCTTCGGCGTGGTCAGCCTCTGCGTCGGGCGCCGGCTCCTGGGACCGGGTCAGGCCCTCGCCGCCCTGTTCGGGCAGGGCGACGCCAGCACCAACGCCCTGGTGCAGGACTCCCGGCTGCCCCGGACCCTGATCGCGGCCTGCGTCGGTGCCGCCCTGGCCGTCGCCGGAGCCACGTCCCAGGCGCTCACCCGCAACCCGTTGGCGGGGCCCAGCGTGCTCGGCCTCGTCCACGCGTCGGCATTCGCAGTGGTGGCCCTCATCGCTTTCGCCAGCCCGGGACCGGGCGTGCTCGCGGCGGCCGCGGTGCTGGGGTCGACGGTGTGCTTCGCCGCCGTGTTCCTCTTCGCCTCGGTCGGGTCACGAGGTCCGAGCCCGGCCCGCCTGACGCTGGCCGGGGTGGGCCTGACGGGCGTGTTCCTGGCCGGGATCGAGTTCTTCGTCATCTACGACGAGGTCACGTTCGAGTCGGCCCGGCGGTGGATCAGCGGCTCGCTGGCCGACCGACCGCTGGACGCCCTGGTGCCGGTGCTGCCCGTGCTCGTGGTCGGGTGGATCCTGGCCCTGGCCATGGGTCCCGCCCTCGACCTGTTGGAGACGGGCGACGACGTGGCCTCGTCGCTCGGCCAGCGGGTGCTGGCCAGCCGCCTGCTGGCGGGCGCCGCCGTCTGCCTGCTGACGGGCGCGGCGGTGGCCGTGGGCGGGCCCATCGTGTTCATCGGGCTGATGGTGCCCCACGTGTGCCGGAAGCTGGTGGGGGCGGCCAACCGGGCCGTGATCCCCGCCTCCCTCGTGGTCGGAGCGCTCTTCCTCGTGGTCGCCGACACCATCGCCCGCCGCCCGTTCGGCGCGGGCGAGCTTCCGGTCGGCGTCATCACCGCCCTCGTCGGGGGACCGGTGTTCGTCCTCGTCGCCCGCAAGCTGGGCGAATCGAGGTGACGCAGACCGCGATCCCGCCGGTCGACATCGGCGAGCCGCCGGAGCCGCCAGGACTGCGCACCCGGTGGCGGGCCCGCGACCGCTACGTCGGCATCCGCCTGCCGTGGACGACGGTGCGCTTCCGCCCGGTGGTGCCCCTCGCCTTCCTCGCCCTCGTGGCGGTGGCGGTGGCGGGCCTGATCGCCCATCTGGTCGTGGGCGAATACCACCTCTCGGTGGGCGCTGTCATCGACGCCCTCCGGGGCGACGGCGACGCCGGCAACCGGTTCGTCGTCCGCCAGCTGCGCCTGCCCCGGCCGTTGGTGGGCCTGGCCGCGGGCGCCGCTTTCGGGCTGAGCGGGGCCCTCCTGCAGCGGGTCACCGGCAACGACCTGGCCTCGCCCGACCTCCTGGGCGTGGTCGCGGGGGCCAACCTCGGGATCACCGTCCTCACCTTCGGGTTTCCCGAGCTGCCGGCCACCATGCGCCTGCCCGTCGCCCTGGTGTGCGGCCTGGCGGCAGGGGTGTTGGTGCTGCTGGCCGCCGGCGGCGGGGGCCGGGCGCCGCTGCGGGTGCTCCTCATCGGCGCCGGCGTCACCGTGGTGGCCCAGGCGGTCGTGGCCGCGGTGGCCGCCAACGGGGAGCTGGTGCACGCCTTCCGGATCGTCCTGTGGATCGTCGGCGGCCTCTACGGACGATCGTGGACGGAGCTCAACATCGCCGTCAACTCGTTGTGGGTGCTGGCGCCGGCGGCCTTCCTCCTCTGCCGCCGCCTCGACCACATGGAGATGGGCGACGACCTGGCGGTGGCGGTGGGCGTGCCCGTGCGGTCCACCCGGGGGGCGGCGTTCGTGGTCGCCTGCGCCCTGGCCGCGGTCGGCGTGGCGACGACCGGGCCCATCGCCTTCGTCGGCTTGGCTGCCCCCCACCTCGCCCGCCGGCTGGTGGGCGACGCCACCGCCGGGCTGCTGGCCGTGTCGGCGGCAGCGGGCGCCGTGGTCGTGGTGCTCGCCGACCTCGTCGCCCGCACCGCCCTCGCTCCCCGGGAGATCCCGACGGGCGTGCTCGTCCCCCTGGTGGGGGTGCCGGTGCTGCTCAGCCTCCTCCTTCGCCAGGGACGGGACCGGGCGTGACACTGATCGGCAGCCGCGCCCCTTCGACCGCGACCCGGGCCCCGACGTCGGTGCTCGACCGGTTGGCGTCGGGAACCACGACCGCGGCCGTCACCTTCGCCGGCCAGGGCGTCGACGCCCTCCCCGAACTGGCCGATCTCGTCGCCGAGCGGCCCGAGCTGGGCCCCGGACTGGTGGCCGCGTCCGCAGTCCTCGAGGGTCTGGCCGCGGCGGACGAAGGCGGCCGGTTCCGGCACGGGTTCGACGTGGCCGCCTGGGCCGCCGACCCTGACGGCGCCCCGCCCGCGGCCTACCTCCGCAGCAGCGCCGTCTCCTACCCGCTGATCCTGCTGACCCAGGCCCTCAGATGGCGGGCCCTGTGTGACGAGGGCCTCGACCCGGGCTGTCTCGTCGCAGTCACCGGTCACTCCCAGGGCCTGCTGGCGGCGATGCTGGTGGCGGAGACCCCCGTCGGTTCCGTCGACGACGAGCGCCTGGCCCGCTACCTGCGGCTGGCGCTGGCCATGGGGGCGCACATGGGGACGGCCGCGGGCGGGATGGCGGCGGTGGTCGGGCCCCGCCGGGCGCGGGTGGCAGCCGTCCTCGCCGAGGTCGACCCCGCCGGGCAGGCCGTGATCGCCCTGCAGAACACGCCCACCCGGCTGGTTGTCAGCGGGCCGGCGGCGACCCTCGATCGGCTCCACGCCCGGCTGGACGACGTGGCTCGGGCGGAGTCGGTCGAGCGCCAGCGGGGTCGCCGGGGCGGGGCCCCACTGCGCTTCGGCTGGCAACCGCTCCCGGTCGACGCGCCCTACCACTCGCCCTCGGGCGCCGCCGGCCTGGCCCGCTTCACCGACTGGCTTGCCTCCGGGTGGCCCGCGGCCGGTGTCGCCTTCGGCCTGCCCGTCCTCTCGCCGGTCGACGGTTCCGACCTGCGCCGATGCGCCCCGGCGAGCCTGACGGTGACCGTCGCCCGCAGCCAGTTCGTCGACCCGGTGGACTGGGTCGGCGCCACCCGGGGCCTGGCCGCCGGCTGGATCCTCGACCTCGGCCCCGGCACCGACGTCGCCCGCCTCACCGCCGAGAACGTGCGGGGCAGTGGCGCCCGCGTCCTCCCCCTGGCCTCCCCCGAGGGTCGCCGGCTGCTGGTCACCCCCGGCGCCGCGTCCCCGGCGCCCGATGTCCGATACGCCGACTTCGCCCCCGGCGTCGTCGAGCTGCCCCACGGTCGCCGCCACGTCGACAACCGCTACACCCGGCTGACCGGCCAGCCCCCCGTCATCCTCCCCGGGATGACCCCGACCACGGCCGACGCCCCCATCGTCGCCGCCGCCGCCAACGCCGGGTACACGGCCGAGCTGGCCGGCGGTGGGCAGCGCACGGAGCGGGTGTTCGCCACCCGGATGGCCGAGCTGTCCGAGCTCCTCGTCCCGGGGGCGACGGTGGTGTTCAACGCCCTCTACCTCGACCGCAACCTGTGGGACCTCCACCTCGGCAGCCACCAGCTGGTGCTCAAGGCCCGGCGGGCGGGCGTGCCCCTCGCCGGGCTCACCGTGTCGGCCGGTGTCCCGGAGGTGGCGGAGGCGGTCGAGCTTCTCGACCGGCTGGCGGCCGAGGGCATGGTGCACAACGCGTTCAAGCCGGGCACCGTCGGGCAGGTGGCCCAGGTGCTGGCCATCGCCGACGCGGCCCCCCGCCACACCGTGTTCGTCCATCTGGAGGGGGGCAAGGGCGGGGGCCACCACTCGTGGGAGGACCTCGACGAGCTCCTCCTGGACACGTACCACGACCTGCGCCTGCGGCGGAACGTGGTGTTGTGCGTGGGCGGCGGCATCGCCACGCCGGACCGGGCCGCCGACCTCCTCACCGGCGTCTGGTCGGTGCCGTACGGCGAGCCGCCGATGCCGGTGGACGGTGTCCTGCTGGGCACGGTCGCCATGGCCTGCGCCGAGGCGGCGGCGTCGCCCCAGGTCAAGGCGGCCCTCGTGGACGCGGCCGGTGTGCCCGGGTGGGTGGCGTGGAAAGGGATCGGCGGGGGCGTCACGTCCGGCCGGAGCAACCTCAACGCCGACATCCACCTGCTCGACAACACTGCCGCCCGCACCGGCATCCTGCTGGAGGAGGTGGCGGGGGACTCGGCCGCCGCCGCCGCCCGCCACGACGAGCTGGTGGGACTGCTGGCCCGGACGTCGAAGCCGTGGTTCGGCGACCTTGAGGCCATGACCTACGTGGCGGTGCTCAGCCGGTGGGTCGAGCTGTGCGCCACCGGCCGCCACGGCCGCTACGACGACGGGGCCTGGGGCGATCCCGGCTGGCGGGCGAAGGCCCTGGAGTTGTTCCGCCGCAACGCGTCCCGGCTGGCGCCGGTGGAGGACGGGCCGGTGGCGGGGGTGCCGGTAGCGGTGGCCGGCGACCTCGACGACCCGGTGGCGGCGTTGCGCGGGTTCGCCGCCGCCTACCCGGCCGCGGGGTCGACGTTGCTGCACCCGGCCGACGCCCAGCACTTCCTCGAAGTGTGCGACCGCCCGGGCAAGCCGGTGCCCTTCGTCCCCGTCATCGACGGGGAGGTGCGCCGGTGGTTCATGGCCGACGCCCTCTGGCAGGCGCAGGACGACCGCTACCCGGTCGACTCGGTCATCGTGATCCCAGGTCCCGAGTCAGTGGCCGGCATCACCCGGGCCGACGAGCCGGTGGCCGACCTGCTGGCCCGGTTCGAGGCGGCGACGATCGGCCGGCTCTCGGCCGCGGCGGTGCCGCCCGCCCACCGGGACCGGCTGGCCGATAGCGGCCTGGCACCGACCTGGTTGGCGACTGTGGCCCGGGGGCGGGGCGGGGCTGTCGCCCGCCTCTGCACCCAGGCGTCGGTGGTCGACGACGGACGGTCGGTGACCAACCCGCTCTGGCGGCTGGTTGGTCCCGGTGACGAGATCACCGCGGCAGTCGACGACGCCGGGGATCTCGTCCGGATGGAGGCGAAGCCCCCCGGGTCGGGAGAGCAGCTGGTGGCGGAAGCCGACGGTGACTGCGGCGTGCGGCTCACGATGTCGATACCCGGGCTTCGCCGCCCGACCGACCACCTCGAGCTGCGGCTGGAGGCAGGGGTGGTCGTCGACGGCCCCGGCCGCCGGGCCGCGTTCTACCGGAACGTGCTGCTGGGCGACGTCGCGCCCGGACTGCGCCGACCCGTCGGAACCGGTGGAGACGGCGTGGGTGTGCGATCCCGGTCGGGTCGCCTCGTACCGGGCCACAACCGGTGCCGCCCACGACGGCGTTCCCCTCGACCTGGCCTTCTCCCTCGCCTGGCCCGGCCTGGCCGCGCTGCTGGCGGCCGGCGGGCTGGCCGCCTCGTTCGGCAGCCTCGTCCACCACGAGCACCGGGTCACCGCCGGTGGCGCGTGGCCGCCCCGACCCGGCGAGCGGGGCCAGGTGACGACCCGGGTGGAGCGGGTCGTCGACGTCGAAGGCGGTCGCCGGATCGAGTGCCGGGCCGAGGTCCGTTCGGCTCGCGGACCGCTGGCCACCGTGGTCGCCGGTCTCCTGGTGCGGACCGCGAACACCGGCGTCGACGAGCGGCGCACGGGGCCGAGGACCGTCGCCCTGGCGGACCAGGCCGAGGCCGATCTGGTGGCCGAGCAGCCGTGGATCCGCTTCCGGCCGGGCGTGGTCCTGGCGCCGGGTGACCGGCTGACGGTCGATGGCGGCACCGTCGAACGGGCAGGCGAGGTCGTGGCCGAGGTCGCCGACGACACCCCCCTCGACGCGCTCCTCGCCGTCCTCGAGCACCGTCCCGACGAGCGCCGTCCCCGTCCCCGGCGCCCGCTGGCCCAGGCGGCCGACCTGGCCCCCCAGTCGATGCGGTCCTTCGCCCTCGTCGGCGGCGACCACAACCCGTTGCACCGCTCGGTCCTCGCCGCCCGCCTCTCCGGGCTCGACGCGCCCGTCGTCCACGGCCTGTGGACCGCGGCCCGCGCCGGCGCCTTCGTGGTCGACGAGGTGTGCGCCGGCGAACCGTCCCGACTGCTCGATTGGAGCGTCCGCTTCGTCGCCCCCGTCGCCCTCGGCACCGCCATCGACCTGGAGGCCACCGGCGTCGCGGTGGAGGCGGGGGGCGAGCGGGTGGAGATGGTCGTCTCTGCCGGGGGGACGGTCGTGGCCACCGGCGAGGCCCTCGTCGGCCCGCCGCCCACGGCCCTGCTCTTCCCCGGACAGGGAGTGCAGGCCCCCGGCATGGGTGCCGCCGGCCGGTCGAGGTCGGGCGCGGCGCGAGCCGTGTGGGCCGGAGCCGAGGCCTTCACCCGGTCCCGGCTGGGCTTCTCGCTGCTGGAGGTGGTCGACGACAACCCGCTCGCCCTCCGGCTGGCCGACGGTTCGACGCTGCGCCACCCATCCGGAGTTCTGTTCCGCACGGAGATGGCCCAGGTGGCCCTCGTCGCCCTGGCCGCGGCCCAGGTGGCCGAGTTGGAGGAGGAGGGCGACCTCGGCCGCCACTCCCGATTCGTCGCCTGCGGGCATAGTGCGGGCGAGTACGGCGCCCTCGTCGCCCTCGGCGTCCTGTCCTTGCACGTCGCCCTCGAGCTCGCCTGGCGGCGGGGCCTCGCCCAGCAGGCCTGTATCGCCCGGGATGCGAGCGGCGGGTCCAACTACCGGCTGGCCGTCGTCGACCCCCAGGCCGCAGGCCTCGACCTCGACGAGCTGACGGACCTGGTCGGGAGCGTGGCCCGGTCCACGGGCGAGCTGCTGGAAGTGGTCAACCACAACGTCGCCGGCCGCCAGTACGCCATCGCCGGTACCGACGTCGCCATCGCCGCCCTCGGCCGGCGGATGAAGGTGCAGGTCGTCCCCGGGATCGACATCCCCTTCCACTCCTCGGCCATGGCCCCCGCGGTGCCGGCCTTCCGGGCCCACCTGGAGGCCTTGGTCCCCGAGCTCGACCCCGGTCGCCTGGTGGGACGGTGGATACCCAACCTGGTCGGCCGGCCGTTCTCGCTGGATCCCGCCTTCGTGGCCGATGTCGCCCGCCTCACGGACGAGCACGACCTGTTGGCGGGAACCGGCAACGGCACCGGCACCGACCCCCGCCGGCTGCTGATCGACCTGCTGGCCCACCAGCTGGCCAACCCGGTGCGATGGGTGGAGACGCAGGTGGCGCTCGGTGGACTGGCCCAGCTGGTCGAGGTCGGGCCGGCCGAACACCCAGTCCTGGCCAACCTGGCCCGGGCCACCTTCGCCGGCCACGCCCGCCCGCCGGTGGTCAGCCACGTCGAGCTCGACCGGGTCGACGCCACCACCGGCCCGCCGCCAGAACCGACGCCGACGCCGGCGCCCTCGCCGATGGCCGTCGCCAAGGCATCGGGGCGCCCGGTCGAGGACTCCGAGGTCGACGCCGGGAGCGCCTTCCGGATGGTGCTCGCCGTCCAGGCCCGCATCCGGCCCGACCAGATCCGAGGCGACGAGACGATGGACGAGCTGTTCGGCGGGGCGTCGTCCCGCCGCAACCAGGTGCTCGTCGACCTCGGCCGCGAGCTGGGCCTGTCCGGATCGGAGGGCTTCCAGGACCTGCCCGTCGACCACCTGGTCGGCGAGTTGCGGGCCCGGGTGACCCGGTACCGCTTCCCCGGTCCCTACCTGCGCGACACCATGGCCGCCGGCGTCACCCGGGCCCTCGGCGGCTCCGGGATCTCCCGAACCGATGCCCTGGGCCACCTGGGCCAGCGGTGGGCGCTCGGCCCGGGCCTGGCCGAGCAGGTGCTGGCCGGGCTCGTGCTCGACACCCGCCCCGGCCCATCGGCGCGGGGAGGCGCCCTCGGGCGCCTGGCCGGCGACCCGCCCGCGACCGTGGGCGAGGGGCGGGCCCTCGTCGATCGGGCCGTCGGCCTGGTCGCAGCCGACCTCGGCCTCGATATCACCCCGCCCGTCGACTACGCCGCCGCGCCGGTCGACGCGGCCGCGGTGGCCGACCTCGCCGGCCGGCTGGAGGGCGCCCTGGTGGCCACCGCCCGCCATCTGGCCGCCGCCCTCGACCGCCCGTTCGCCACCGACGGCGACCCGCTGCCCCGGCCCGACCCCGACCACAGCCGATTGGCCGCCCTCGATGCAGAGCTGGGCCCGGGCCGGTCCGAGGAGGTCCGGCCCCGGTTCGACCACCGCCGCCACGTGCGGTTCGCGTCGGCCTGGGCCGCGGCCCGATGGGACCTGGTCGCCTGCTACCACGACGCTCTCGCCGGGCGCCTCGACCTCCCCGCCCTCAGGACCGAGGTCGACCGCCTGGCCGCCTTCGGCGACGATCCCGCCTTGGCCGACATCGCCCGCTGGCTGGCGGGCCGGGCCTCGGCCGGCGGCCGTCCCGACGTGGCCACCGCCCTGGCCGCCGTCACCCCCGCCCGCCGCACCCCGCTCCCCGTCCCCACCACCCGTCCAACCGTCGACGTCACGCCGACCGGCGAGATCGTCCCCGGCGAGACGCCGGACCCGTCCGGCAACGACCTCTGCCACCACGTGGCCCTCGTCACCCGTCCCACGGTCGACGCCACGCCCACCGCCGAGATCGTCGCGGCTTCTGTGGTCGGAAAAGGGGCGCCACGCGCCCCCAAACCAACTACGGACGCCGACCTCCGCCACCACGTGGCGCTCGTCACCGGGGCCAGCCCGGGCTCGATCGCGGCCGAGGTCGTCCGCCACCTCCTGCGGGGTGGGGCGACGGTGGTCGTGGCCACGTCGACCGACACGCCCGGCCGGCGCCGGTGGTACCGAGACCTCTACCGTCGGGCAGCGGGGCCGGGCGCCGAGCTTCACGTCGTGCCCGCCAACCTGGCCGCCTTCGCCGACATCGACGCCCTCGTGTCCTGGCTCGAACGGCCGGAGGTGCCCCAGCGGGGCCGGCCCGACCTCCGCCTCGACCCGCTCGTGCCGACGATCGTCGTCCCCTTCGCCGCCGTCCCCACCGTGGGCGACCTCACCGAGGCCGGGGCGGCGGCGGAGACCGCCGTCCGCATCCAGCTCCTCGGCCTCGAGCGCCTCGTCGCCGGGATCGCCGGCCTGGCCGCCCGCCGCGGCGGTGCCGACCGCGTCACCGTCATCCTCCCTCTGTCCCCCAACCAGGGCGCGTTCGGCGGCGACGGCGTCTACGGGGAGACCAAGGCCGCCCTCGAGGTGCTCATCCGCCGCCGGCGCAGCGAGCACGACGGATGGGGCCGCCACGTGCGACTGGTGGCGGCCCGCATCGGCTGGGTGCGGGGCACCGGCCTCATGGGGTGGAACGACGCCGTCGCCGCCCTGGTCGAGGAACGCCTCGGCGTGCGCACCTTCTCCGCGGCCGAGATGGGATCGCTTCTCGCCGCCGGCGCCGTCGCCGGCACCCCCGAGGTCGACCTCATGGGCGGGCTCGACGGGATCGACGACCTCCGGGCCGCGGTCCTCCCCCTCGCCCAGGAGCTGGCGGCCCGAGCGGCGGCCGCCCGACGGACCGACAGCCTGCGCACCGCACTGGCGGCCCGGATGGCGACGCCTGCGCCCGACACGCCGGCCGCCCTCCCGTCGACCCCGACCGACACCAGCGCGCCCGCCCACGACCCCGGCCCGAGCCCGCGGGCCGTCGACCTCGACCCGTCCCAGATGGTCGTCATCGTCGGCACTGGCGAGCTGGGCCCGTGCGGGTCGGCCCGCACCCGGTTCGAGCTCGAGGCCGACCACGATCTCTCCCCCGACGGTGTCGCCGAACTCGCCTGGCTCACCGGCCTCGCCACCTACCGGCGGGACGGGTACCGGGGCCGGTGGGTCGACAACGCCACCGGCGACGACGTGGCCGAGGAGGACCTCGCCGGTCGCTACCGGTCCGACGTCATGGCCCGCGTCGGCCTCCGCCTGCTCGAAGCCGACGGCGTCGTCGACCCCGACGGCCTGTCGGTGCTGGCCACGGTCCACCTCGACCGCGACCTCACCTTCGAGGTCTCCTCGGCCGACGAGGCCCGCAGCTTCGTCGACCTCGACCCCGCCCACACCGACGCCCGTCGCGACCCCCAGACCGGCGCCTGGCGGGTAACCCGGGCCGCGGGCGCTCCGATCCGGGTGCCCCGCCGGGTCCGCCACACCCGGCGGGTGGCGGGCCAGTTCCCCACCGGCCTCGACCTGGCCCGCTACGGCATCCCCGGCGACCTCCTCACCGGCGCCGACCGCATGGCCCTCGTCAACCTGGCCTGCACCGTCGAGGCGTTCTGGGACGCCGGCCTCGAGCCGGAGGACCTCCTTGCGCACGTGCACCCGGCCCTGGTGGCCAACACCCAGGGCGCGGGCCTCGGGGGCATGGGCTCCCTGCGCCGCCTGCTCATGGACTGGCTGCTCGACGACGAGCGCCAGTCCGACCGCCTCCAGGAGTCGCTCGGCAACGTGATCGCGGCCCACGCGGTGCAGGGCCTGATCGGCTCCTACGGACCGATGGTCCACCCCGTGGCCGCGTGCGCCACCGCCGCCATCTCGCTGGAGGAGGCGGTCGACAAGATCGTGGCCGGCAAGGCCCTGGCCGTGGTCGCGGGCGGGTTCGACGACCTCACCCCCGAGGGCATCGTCGGCTTCGGCGACATGCAGGCCACCGCGTCCAGCGACGAGCTCGACGCCATGGGCATCGCCCCCGGCGAGTCGTCCCGGGCCAACGACGTGCGCCGGCGGGGCTTCGTCGAGGCCCAGGGCGGCGCCACCCTCCTCGTGGTCCGGGGCGACGTGGCCCTCGAAATGGGTTTGCCGGTGCGGGCCGTGGTCGCCTACGCGGCCAGCTTCGGCGACGGGATCAACGCCTCCATCCCCGCCCCCGGCATGGGCATGCTGGCTTGTGCCCGGGGCGGCTCCGATTCGCCACTGGCCCAGGCCCTCAACCGCCTCGGGCTTACAGCCGACGACATCGCCGTCGTCTCCAAGCACGACACCTCGACCGAGCTCAACGACCCCAACGAGGCCGACCTCCACCAACGGGTCCAGGACGCCCTCGGCCGCACCGCGGGCAACCCCCTGCTGGTCGTGTCGCAGAAGACCGTCACCGGGCACTCCAAGGGGGGCGCCGCCGCCTGGCAGGTGGACGGGGCGGTGCAGATGATGGAGACGGGCATCGTCCCCGGCAACCGGACCCTCGAGAGCCTCGACCCCCTGCTGGCTCCGTTCCACCACCTCGTCCACGGCGACCGCCCCATCCGCCTGGCCCCCGGCGAGCAGATCCGGGCCTGCCTCGTGACCAGCCTCGGCTTCGGCCACGTGTCGGCCGTGGTCGCCCTGGCCCACCCCGACCTGTTCCTGGGCGCGGTGCCCGCAGCCCGCCGGGACGAGTACCTCGGCCTCGCCGCCGCCCGCCGGGCCCGGGGGGCGCAACGCCGGCTGGCCGCTCGCCTGGGCCGTCCCGGGCCGGTGCGGCGCACCGACCGCCGCTTCGGGCCCTCGGGGCCGGCGGAGCGGGAGGCGGAGGCGGCCATGCTGGTGGACCCGTCCGCCCGCCTGGGCCCCGACGGCTCCTACCGCACCACCCGCCCGTGATCGTCGGCGTCGGCATCGACATCGTCGACGTGGACTCCTTCGCCCACCAGTTGGACGACGAGGCGTCGGCGTTCGTGGCGACCACGTTCACCCCCGCCGAGCGCCGGGTCCCCGGCGGGGGCGTCGACCGCGACCGGCGGGCCCGCCACCTGGCCGCCCGCTTCGCGGCCAAGGAGGCCTTCGTCAAGGCGTGGTCGGGTGCCCGCCGCGGCCTCGCCCCGTCGGTGCCCGACGTCGACCTGCGGGAGATCGAAGTCGTACCAGACGGGTACGGGCGCCCCGGCCTGCGGCTCCGGGGCCGGGTGGCCGAGGCCGTCCGGGCGCTGGCCGGGGACGACGAGGTCCACCCGCACCTCTCGCTCACCCATGACGGGCCGGTCGCGGCCGCGGTGGTGGTCCTCGAAGTACTCCAGCCACGCTGACACCGGGTCGACCTCAGGCACCGGCTCGGGATCGTCGGGCTCGGGCTCGGGCTCGGGAAGCGTCGCCGGCATCGAGATCGGCCCCCACGCGGGCTCCGTCTCCGACTCGAGGTCCGGCTCGAGGTCGGGTGTGAACCGGTCGGGCGCGGCGTCGGGCGCGAACTGGTGCTCGAACTCGGCGAAGTCGAAGTCGACCGCGATGTCGTCGGCGTCGTCGTCCGGTTCCCGCACCCAGTCGGGCTCCACCACGACCGCGGCTGCGGCCGGGACGAGCCGGGACCGCAGCCGGTTCCGCCACCCGAGCAGCACCAGTTGCACGATGGCGGCCACCGAGACCACGCCCAGCCACGGATGGGCGCTGCCCTCGACCTGGAACCCGGCCGGTTGGTCGAGCCCGGTGACGTCGCCCCGCACCGTGTAGGAGCCGAACGCCACCGGCCCGAAGTCCAGCGACACCACGAACACCCGCTCCTCGCCCGGTGCCAGCGAGCCGAGACGGGGGGCGTCGACCAGTCCCGACGGATGCTCGCCCCGCCCCACGGCGATGGTGAAGGCGGGGTCGGCGACGACCACGTTGCCCACGTTGCGGACGGTGAACGAGACCGTCCGGCGGGGCGGCGCCCCGAACCACGCCGTCCAGGGACCGCCGCCTGCGATCTCGGCCCCGACGATCTCCAGCCGCCGGTCGCGCCGGTCGGCCGGATCGACGACCCGGGCCTCGGGGGACGTGCCGTCGAGGGTGATCGGCACCACGACCGACTGAGGACCGCCGGCGCTGGTCGCCCGCACCACGCAGGGGCAGGCCACCGGGGGCACGGCCAGGGTGAGCAGGGTGGCGAAGCTGCCGTCGGCCTCGACGGGCACCGTGACCGCCCGCCCCTGGTCGCAGTCGGGCGACCCCCGCCTGGCCTGGTTGCCACACACCTGCACCTGGGCCAGGCGGGCCGCCGGCCACCCCTCCCCCCGCACGACCACCGGCGCGCCGACGGTCGTCGCCGACGCCTCCACGGCGAGGGTGGGGGCCGGTTGGGCGGTCGCCGGGCCGACGCCGAACAGCCCGCCGACGGCGCAGAAGACCGCGGCCGCAAGGGTCGTTCGAACTCCCGGCGATCGTGCGTTCAGCGCCGCTCCCAGGGACTATTCCGATAGATGAACACCGAATCCTCGGCTTGGCTAATGACTTTTCTTAGGTTAGCCTTACTCCACGGTGTTCGAGCGTCGAGGGGGAGGGAACGTGCGTACCGGCTCCACTGCGCGCCCGGGCGCGATCCGGTTCGTCGCCGCCTCCGCCGCCGGCGCCTTGGTAGGCGTCCTCGTGCTCGGCAGCGTCCCCGCCCGCGCCGGCCAGGCGTCGGTGCTCAACGCCTGTTGGAGCAGCTTCGAGGCCCGTTACCGCGACCTCACCCTCGTCTTCGCCGGCGACGCCACGGCCGGCGACGGGACCGACGTGAACCTCGGCGGCGTGACCGCGTCGGTGACACTGCCCGACTTCCTCCCCCTCGGGGCGTACAACACGGGCGCCCTCACCGTCGGGGAGAACTCGATCCCCGCCATCGTCTCCTTCGCCATCCAGGGCGACGGCACCACCGAAGGCATCCAGGTGGTCGACACCAGCGTCACCGCGGTCACCACCATCACCGATCCCGACGGCAGTCCCGGCACGGGCGACGAGACGGCCACGCCCATCACCGCCACCGCCTCCTTCCCCGACACCACGTGGACCCGGCCCGGCACCGACACGGTCACGTTCCGCCAGGCGGGCCCCAACACCCTGCCCCAGGTCAACCGGCCCGACGGCACCAAGCTCTACTCGCCCACCGGCAGCTTGTTCTTCTCGGCCGTCCTGCCCGGCCAGCTGCGGGTCAGCTTCGACTGCCGCCCGGGTACCACCAACCTCGGCGACATCAAGGGCCCCCCCACCCCCGGCACCGCCGACCCCTTCGCCACCTTCGGCGGGGGTGGGGCAACGACCACGACCGTGGCCGGCGCGACCACCACCGTCGCCTCCCAGTCGACGACGACCGTCGCGTCAGGGTCGACCACGACCGTCGCCGGGGCGACGACGACGGTCGTCAGCGGCTCCACCACCGTCCCCACCTCGTCGGGCGTGGTCCAGGTGGCGGCCACGACCACCCTCCCCCGAACCTCGACGACGACCGCCGGCTCCAGCTCGGGGACGCAGAACCAGGGCCAGACCCTGCCCAACACCGGCCTCGCCGTCGGCCTGGAGGCACTGGCCGGCATCGTGGTGGCCGACCTCGGGTACCTCATCTGGTCGAGCACCCACCGCGGCCGGCTGCCGGACGCGGCAATCGTGATCCGGCGCCCGGCGCTGCCGGCGGCCTTGCTCGGGGCCGCGCTGGCCCTGTCCATCCTCGGGCTCGGGCCGGCCCACGCGGCCCCGTCCACCACCAAGAACGGCTGCAAGTACAGCTACGACGGCAAGTGGCGCGACCACGACCTGGCGCTGTCGGCCACCGCCTCGGGCACCGCCACCCCGGGCGGGACGATCACGTTGTCGTCGACCACCATGTCGGCCGAGCTCCCGGCCTACATCCCCGAGTACGGCTACAACCTCGGACTCCTCCAGGCCGGCGACAACCCCATCCCCACCAAGCTGTGGCTCGCCATCGCCGGCTCCAACACGGAGGAGGGCAGCCAGGTCGTCGAGGCGGAGGTGTCCGCCGTCGCCACCGCCACCGTCAACGGTGACACCGTGGTGGGATCGCCCATCAGTGTCGACGTCGCCCTGCCCGACACGACGTGGACCGCGACCGGCAACGACATCGTCGTGTTCACCCAGGCCGGTCCGGACAAGCTGCCCGACGGCCTGCCGGGGGCGGGCGTGTCGGGGACGTTCAACCCCGTCGGCAGCCTCTACGTGAGCTCGAGCCTCACCGCCGCCCTCCGCTTCAACCTCGACTGCCAGCCCGGACGCTTCGCCGACGAGGGCAACGCCATCACCACCGGGCCCGCCTCGCCCTTCGCCACCGTCACCGGCAGCTCGGGGGCGGGATCGACCACGACGGTGACGGCGGCCACCTCGGCCACCTCCACCACGGTGGCCACACAACGGCCGGTCACCGACCGGGCGGGGACGGCGACCACGACCGGTGGAACCGGCTCGGGGACGGGCTCGGGCGCGGCCCCCCTTGCGACCACCGGCCCCAACCCCCTCGTCATCGTCCTCGAGCTGGCCGCCGGCGCCCTCCTGCTCGACCTCGGCTACCTCGCCTGGACCGCGAGCCGGCCCGCCCGCCGCCGGCACTGACCCCCTTGGGAGGACCCTCCGCCATGCCGTCACCCGTCCGCGCCCGCGTCCTCGCCGTCGCCCTGCTGGCCCTGCCCGTGGCCGCCGCGGGCTCGGCCACCCCGGCCGTGGCGGCCGAGGTCAAGACCACCAACGCCTGCTACAGCAGCTTCGAGACCCGCAACC
>CAWIIV010000010.1:0-12243 GCA_963836205.1 uncultured Acidimicrobiia bacterium
CTAACTTCCGCATCGTCTCCATCGTCCGTTCACAATTGGGGCCGATCCTGAGGTCACGAACCTGACCAAGGAGCGAGACATGAACAACCGGAAGGTGTGGACGGGCGTGCTGGCCGGGGTGCTGGCCGCCGGACTGCTGATCAGCGTGGCCTTCGGGGCCTACCGGGCGGGCGAGCGCCGGGAGGTCGTCACCCGGGTGGCGGGCGACGGCGAGGTGGTGCGGGTCATCGACGACACTCATCGGGGGGGCGGCCACTGGGGCTACGGACCGGGACCGGGCTTCTTCCTCTTCCCCCTGCTCGGCATCGGCCTGGTCGTCCTGCTCGTCGGCCGCGGCCGGCGCGGGTCCGGCGGGGGCGGGTGGTGCGGGCCCGGGCCCGGCAACGGTCCCGAGTCGAGGATGGAGGACTGGCACCGGCGGGCCCACGAACAGGCGCCGGCCGCGCCGGCCGCGCCGGCGCCGCCGACAAGCTGAGATGGTGGGGTGACCAGGACCGTGCTCGTCGTCGACGACGAGCCCAAGATCCTCCAGGTGGTGCGGGACTACCTGGCCGACGCCGGGTTCACGGTCACCACCGCCAGTGACGGGACGACGGCCCTGGCCCAGGCCAGGGCCGTCCCGCCCGACCTGGTCGTCCTCGACCTGGGCCTGCCCGGCATCGACGGGCTCGACGTGGCCCGGGAGCTCCAGCGGCGGGGGCCCGTCCCCATCATCATGCTCACCGCCCGCAGCGACGAGGTCGACCGGGTGCTCGGCCTGGAGCTGGGGGCCGACGACTATCTGGTGAAGCCGTTCAGCCCCCGGGAGCTGGTGGCGCGGGTGCGGGCCGTGCTGCGCCGCACCGAGCGGGCGGCCACCGGGGCGGATGGCGGCGGGGCGGGGCCGTTCGCGGTGGGCGCCGTGGCCGTCGACCCCGAGCGACGGCGGGTGACGGTGGCCGGGCGGGTGGTCGAGCTCACCGCCACCGAGTTCGAGCTGGTCGAACACCTGGCCCGCCAGCCGGGCCGGGTCTTTACCCGCTCCCAGCTGCTCGACGTGATCCACGGGCTGGCGGTGGAGTCCTACGAGCGGGCCATCGACGCCCACGTCAAGAACATCCGGCGCAAGCTCGAACCCGATCCCCACCGGCCCCGGTACCTGCTCACCGTCCACGGCGTCGGCTACCGGTTCGCCGAGGCCTGATGCGAGGCCGCGGTCGTCCCCCGTGGTGGCCGGAGGGGAGTCGTGGCCGCCCGCGGGCGGGCCGCCGTGGGCTGGGCACCGGGGGCCTCCCCAGTTCCGCCGCCGTTTCCTGGTGGTGGCCCTCGTGGTGGTGGCGGTGCTGGTGGGTCTCGGGTTCGCGGTCGGGACGGCGGTGGACGGGTGGCACTGGGCCGGCGGGGGCCGTCCCGGGCCGGGGCCGGGTCCGGTGTCGGGGCCGGGGTCGGGTCGCAGCGGCGGACCGTGGTGGCCGCTCGGGATGATCGCCTTCGTCCTCCTCGTCGGCGGGATCGCCACCCGGCGGGCGTACCGCCGGCTGGGCGGTCCGGTGGCCGACCTGCTGGGCGCGGCCGAGCGCCTGGGCCGGGGCGACTACGACGTGCGGGTGGCGCCCGCCGGGCCCCGGGAGCTGCGGACCCTGGCGGAGACGATCAACGACGTCGCCGGCCGTTTGGCTGCGACCGAGGAGCAGCGACGGCGGTTCCTGGCCGACGTCACCCACGAGCTGCGCACGCCCCTGGCCGTCCTCCAGAGCGGCATCGAGGCCCAGGTCGACGGCATCCACCCCCGCGACGACCGCCACCTGGCCTCGCTGCTGGAGGAGACGCAGGTGTTGGGCCGGCTGGTCGACGACCTCCACACCCTCGCCCTGGCCGACGCCGGCCGGCTGGCGCTGCATCGCGAGCTCACCCACCCGGCGGCGCTGGTGGCCGACGCGGTCGAGGCCCACGCCGCCCTCGCCACCCGCAAAGGGGTGCGACTGGAGTCGACCGTGGCCGATGGCCTGCCCGAGATCGACGTCGACCCCACCCGCATCCGCCAGGTCCTGGCCAACCTCCTGTCGAACGCGGTCCGCCACACCCCGGAGGAAGGGACGGTGGGCGTGGCCGTGACCAGGTCGAACGCGTCGGTCTGCTTCACGGTGACCGACTCGGGACCAGGCTTCGCGCCCGACCAGGTGGCGACGATCTTCGAGCGCTTCACCCGTTCGTCCGACTCCAGTGGAAGCGGCCTGGGCCTGTCCATCGCCCGCGACCTCGTCGTCGCCCACGGCGGCGCCATCCACGCGTCGAGCGAGCCCGGCCACGGCGCATCGGTCACCTTCACCCTGCCCGCGGAGACCTGACGCGCCCGCGACCAGGCCAACTGGTGACAAAAATGGGTGTCTGGGTCACCGAAAACGTCACCGGTTCGGCCGGGGGCGGGCGGTCCGGCGTCGCCATCGGCTTCACTGGTCCGATGGACGCGGAGGCCGAGGAGTTCGACACCGGGGAGGTGGCCGCCGTCTTCGGGCGGGCGGCCGCCACCTACGACACCGTCATCCCCTTCTTCACCACCTTCGGCGCCCGCCTGGTGGCCACGGCAGCCCCGGCCCTCGGCGAGCGGGTGCTCGACGTGGGCTGCGGGCGGGGAGCCACCCTCCTGCCGGCGTCGGTGGCGGTGGGACCCACGGGCCGGGTGGTGGGCATCGACCTGTCCGAGGAGATGGTGGCCCTGCTCGCCGCCGACCTGGAGGCCGCCGGCGTCGACAACGCCACGGTCCGGCTGGGCAACGCCCAGGCCCTCGACATGGAGGGCGCCACCTTCGACGTCGTCCTGTCGCAGATGGTGCTCCACCTGCTCCCCGACCCGCCCGCGGCCGCGGCCGAGTTCTTCCGGGTCCTGGTCCCAGGCGGCCGGTGCGTGACGTCCGTCCCGGCCGGAGCTCGCGGGTGGGAGTTCATGGGCTCGCTGTTCGAGGCGTTCGGGTCCCGGGCGGTGCGGCCCATGACTGTGCCGTTCCGCCCCGACTTCGACCTCCGGGCCACAGTGTCGGGTGCCGGCTTCGAGATCGCGAACGACCAGGAGGTGGAGGTCGAGTTCCACTTCCCTGACGAGCAGGGGTGGTGGGACTGGGGCTGGGGCAACGGGGTGCGCGCCCTCTACGAGATCCTGGCTCCCGACGAGCTCGAAGGACTCAAGGCCGCCGCCTTCGCCGAGCTGGCCACCCGCCGGACGCCGGAGGGGATCCCGATGATGCAGCGGGTCCGCATGGTGGTCGGGACGAAGCCGGCGGCCTGACGCCGCGACCGGGGCGCGTCCCCGACCCCTACTCCACCGCCCGCTCGGGCGCGCGGTTGACACCCACGCTGACCGCGACCAGGCCCGCCAACAAGAGGCCTGTGACCAGCACCGGCTCCGGCGACGCGGCGGAGGCCACGATGAGGACGGCGGCCACGGGGACGGCGACGGTGCGGTGCCAGCCGGGCTGCTTGTCCCGGTAGTGGAGGGCCCACACCATCGTCACGTAGACCGCCACCGGCACGGTGGCCGCGAATCCCGCCTCCAGGTCGGTGAGCTCGGAGTGGTGGGTGGCCTGGTCGACCGCCACCGCCAGGCCCGCCCCTGCGGCAGCCGCCGCCGCGAACACCACGTAGTGCCCGTACCCCCACAGGAAGGGGCCACCGAGCTTCTCGGCGAAGGCGGAGCGGGCCCGCTCCACCACGTGCTCGGCGGGCAGGTCGAAGTAGATCCACCACATGGAGAAGACCACGAGCAGCCCACCGACGACGACCGCGGCCAGGTCGCCGAAGACGGCCTCGTCATCGAGGGCGGCCTGCACCCCGACGGTGGCCGCCAGCAGCGTCTCCCCCAGCACGATGATCGTGAACAGCTGGTAGCGCTCGGCGATGTGGCGGGGGTGCCACGACGTCCGTCCGACCGTCTCGGCCCACATCGGCACGGCCAGCTCGGCCGCCACCAGCACGAGGAAGGACGGGACGGCGAACCCGTCGGGCAGCGCCAGGCGGGCCAACCACGCGACCTGGAGGACGGCGATGCCTGCCGCGTATCTGAGGGCGCACGCCCGTCCCACCGGGTGGGAGGCGGCGGCCCGCAGCCACAGCCCCACCATCGCCGCCCGCATCACCACGTAGCCGGCCACGATGACCTCGAAGTGGCCGCCGTCGAACGCCCGGGGGACGCCGGCGGCCAGGATGAGCACCCCCGTCATCATCACCAGCACCGCCAACCGGTAGGTGGCGTCGTCGGTGTCGTAGGCGGACGCGAACCAGGTGAGGTTCATCCACGCCCACCAGATGGCGAAGAACACCAGGGGGAATCCGACCAGGGCGTCGCCGGCGTGGCCGTCGACCAGGCCGTGGTGGAGGCTGGCCGCGGCCTGGGCGACGGCCACCACGAAGGTGAGGTCGAAGAACAGCTCCAGCGGGGTCGCCGCCCGGTGTTCCTCGAGGGGGTCCCGGGACGACATGCGCACGTGCAATTGCATCCCGCCATCCTGTCCCGCGCGCCCCGCCACCGACAGGCCCGGCAAATACGACTTGTTTGGTCGGCTTTATCGACATAGTCTGTCGGACATGCGGTCACCAGCCACGTCGAACGACACCTGGGGCGAGGCGTCCCGGCTGAAGTTCGACGAGTGCTGTCGCTGACCGGACCTCCCGCCCATCCCCCGCTCGTCCCTGGAGGTCGTCCGTTGTCCCTCACCGCCCTGCCGGTGCGCGTCCCGTCCGCCATGCTCACGTCCATCGCCACCGGCCTGGCCGCGGTGGTGACACCGGCCGACCTCGACCTCGACGACGACCGGGCCTACCTCCGGCTGCTGACGACCGACGCCTACGAGGCCTGGCTGATCGCCTGGGCCCCGGGTGGGTCCCTCGACCTCCACGACCACGGCGGCTCGGCGGGGGCGGTGGCGGTGGTGGACGGCGAACTGCTCGAGCGCTACACCGACCGGCTACGCCCGCTCCCCCTGCGGACCAACCGGGTCCGGGCCCGCGAGACGCTCACCGTCGGGCCCACACGGGTCCACGGCATGTGGAACCCTGGTCCGACGAACGCACTCTCCGTCCACGTGTACTCACCGCCGCTGTCGACGATGACCTTCTACGACCCCCGGCTGCTCACCCCCGTCCGCACCGAGCGGAGTGATCTCGCGGTATGACGGCGTGACCGCCCGCATCGACGAGCTGTTGGCCGAAGTCCGCCGGCAGCTGCCCCACCGGCCGACGGCCGCCGAGGTGCCCGCACTTCGCCGGCGGGGCGCCCTCCTGGTCGACATCCGACCGGTCGAGCAACGATCCCGCGACGGCGAGATCGAGGGCGCCGTCGTCGTCGACCGCAACGTCCTCGAGTGGCGTCTCGACCCGACGTCGCCCCACCGCATCCCCGAGGTCACCGACCTCGACCAGGAGGTGGTCGTCGTCTGCAACGAGGGCTACGCCTCCAGCCTGGCCGCCCTCAGCCTCCAGCAGCTCGGGTTCCACCGGGCGACCGACCTCGACGGCGGCATCCAGGCCCTGCTCGCCGGCTAAGGTCCGTGGGGCCGGCGACGACCCCCACCCGGGTACCCTCGACGTGATGGACCACCTGCTGTGGGAGTCCCGTCCGAAGCTGCGGCGCCCGGTGCTGCTGGCCGCCTTCGAGGGATGGAACGATGCCGGCGACGCGGCCTCGTCCGCCGTCCGCTACCTGCGCGACCGCTGGCAGGCCAAGCGGTTCGCCACCATCGACCCGGAGGACTTCTTCGACTTCTCGTCGACCCGGCCCCACGTCCGCCTCAACGACGACATGGCCCGGGAGATCGCGTGGCCGTCGAACGAGCTGTCGGCGGCGTCGCTGCCAGGCACGTCACGCGACGTGATCGTGCTGTTGGGCACGGAGCCCCAGCTCAAGTGGCGGACGTTCACCGAGGAGCTGGTGGGCGTGGCCACCTCCATGGGCGTGGAGCTGGTGGTCACCCTGGGCGCGCTGCTGGCCGACGTGGCCCACACCCGTCCCGTCCGGGTGACGGGCACCGCCGCCGACAACGAGCTGGTGCAGCGCCTGGGCCTGACCCGGTCGACGTACGAGGGCCCCACCGGCATCGTGGGCGTCCTGCACGAGGCCTTCAGCCGGGCCGAGATCCCGTCGGCGTCGCTGTGGGCGGCGGTGCCCCACTACGTGGCCGCCACCCCGTCCCCCAAGGCGTCGCTGGCCCTGGTCGAACGGGCCGCCCGCCTGCTGTCGACGTCGCTGTTCACCGCCGACCTCCAGGTGATGGCCGCCGACTACGAGCGCCAGGTGAGCGAGGTCGTCGACAGCGACGACGACGTGGCCGCCTACGTCCGCCGCCTGGAGGACAACGCCGACGACCCCGATGAGAGCGGCCGCCTGGAGCTGATGTCGGGCGACGCCCTCGCCGACGAGCTCGAACGCTTCCTGCGGGAGCAGGACTAACCCGCCGGCCGGCGCCGGGCCGTGCGGGCCGGTTACGGCTCGATGCCGAAGACGGCCAGTTTCTTGGCTGCGTCGGGGAAGACCGCCGACGCGGCCGCGACGAAGTCGGCCGGCGTGGCGATGTCGTAGGCGTTCTGGGCGACGAAGACCCGCAGGGCGCAGTCGACCAGATCGGGGGTGCCCAGGGCGCCCAGGGCCTGGGCTCCCTGGGTGTAGACCCCGTCCTGATAGGCGTCGGGCTCTTGGGTCCAGAACGACATGGGCTCGCCCAGCCGGCCCTGGGCGACCCGGGGGACCTGTAGCCCCTCATAGAAGGCAAGGATGTGGTCGTAGCGCGCCTCGACGTACGTGGCGAGGCCCTCGTCGAGCCACGGGTCGCGGCCCTGGTCGTTGCCCACCAACCCGTAGAACCATTGGTGACCGACCTCGTGGGTGGTGATCTCGCCCTCGGTGAAGGGCCCCAACATGATGTGGGACGGGTACTCGATCCCTCCGCCCAGCCCAGGTGTGAGCGCGACGGTGAGGGTGCTCCACGGATAGGGGCCGTAGCGCCCGGCGAAGGCTTCGAGGACGTCGACGGTCTGGTCGAGGAAGAACTGGGCGTTGCCCGGCATCCCGGGATGGCGGCCGACGGTGACGGTCACCGGGTCGGGCGCCAGGGCCACGGCGGTGACGAGGTCGGTGAAATGGCCGACGGACAGGGCCACGTCCCGCACCGCGGTGGCCAGGAACCGGTTGGGGTTGTCGGCCGTGGGCGCGCCGCTGGCCAGGACGTCGTAGCCGGCGGGGACGGTGACGGTGAGGTCGAAGTCGGCGGTGGGCGCGGTCGACGCCTCCGCGAAGTCGCCCACCGCCGCCTCCCGGGCCCAGCCCACGCCCGTCTCCCACGGCAGGATCGGGAAGAACGAGCCCAGGCGCATCGAGTCGGCTTCGAGGGCGAGGCGGTCGTTGGCGGGGCCGGGAACGGCGAGCGTCCATGGCATGGCGATCTCGACGGTGGTGCCGGCGGCGATGGTGCGGCCGGGATCGACGACGAGGGTGGTGTCGTCCGGCTGGGTGGCGGGCGCGGGCTGGCCGTCGACCGTCACCGGCCCGGGGTCGAGGCGGATGCCGGCGTCCGCTGGGCGGGGGCCGTTGGGCCACAGCCGGAAGACGATCTCGTTGGTGGGCAGGTCGGGCGTGAACGCCACCCGCAGGTCGCCGTCGACCGCGCCCTCCGCCGGCCGGATGTCGACGTGGAGGACGTACCGGGAGCGGTCGGCGCGGGGTTCGGCCCGGGCGGGGATGGCGGGGCACGACGGGTCGGTGGCGACCGGCAGGGACGACTGAGGGGCGCTGGTGTCCGGGGCGGTGGACGGGGTGGCTCGCCCGCTGCCACCGCCTCGGTCGCCGCCGTCGTCGCCGTCGCCACGGCAGGCGGCGAGGACCAGGGCGAGGACGACGCCCACCACCAGGCGGGAGGGGCGCCGGCTCACCGTCCCATAGTGACAGGCGCTCGCGGGCAAACTGGGGGCATGGCCTCCCGCACACCAACGTGTGTGTGGAGTGTGTCGGACGAATTGGTGGTGGCCCTCGACACCCGCTTCGGTCCGCCGGTCGACGCCTACGTCAACGGGTCGCAGGTGTGGCTGCGCGACGACGGGCCGGGCGGGATCACGGTCGAGTGGCGCCTCCACCCGGTGGCCGGGTACCAGCGGCCGGCGGGTATGGGCACCTACGAGGTCTTCGACGAGATCTCGGCCGCTCTCGGCGCGGGGTCGGCGCCGGTCGCCTCCGTCGACACGCTGTGGGACGGGTTGGAGGCGTTCCCCGCCTACGGCGACGAGGTGGAGCCGGCCACCCTGGCCGCAGCCTGCACCGACGCCCTGGGCCGCCCGCCCGACGCCGCCGGCCTGGCCGACCACCAGGGGATCGGCGACGCGTGGGAGCACTCGGGAGGCCAGGTGTCGATCGTTTCCGCCCTCCTCGAGCAACTCTCGCCCGGTCCCGACCCCGCCAATTCGGACCGTCGGTAGGGCGATGAATCCGCGCCGTTCGGGCGAACCCCGGGATCAGCGGCGGCGGCGGCCGCCTCGACGCCGGCCCGAACGACCGTGGGACGGGTCGTCGCCGTCGTGGTCGTCGGTCCGCCCGCCGAGGTCGACCACCAGCGCGTCCTCGTCACCGGTGGGAGCGGCGTCGCGACCCGAGCGCCGCCGCCGCTGCCGGCCGCCGATGTCGTGGACCTCCCCCTCCTGCCAGAACAAGTCGGAGTCGCTGTAAGGATTGGGCGCCTCCGCCTCGGCCGCCCGCGCGTCCTGCATGACGGCCGCGTCCCCCACGGACTCGTCGTCGCCAAGGCCGCCGATGCCAGGGGCGCCGATGTCGCCCGCCCCTGAGACACCGGGATCGCCGGCCCCGGAGTCGCCCTCGGAGACGCCAGCTCCGGAGTCGCCGACGATGTCGTCCGCGGCGGCGTCGCCAAGGGACGCGCCGGAGTCGCCACCGGAGGAGGCATGTGCGACGGCGGTGACGTCCCCGGAGTCGCCGTCGGACTCACTGGTGGCGGGGTCCTTCGAGTCGCCTTGCTCGTCGGAGTCGTTCTCCTCCGAGTCCTCGTCCTCGTCGTCGCCTGAGTCGTCGTCGCCTGAGTCGTCGTCGTCCGAGTCGTCGTCGTCCGAGTCGTCGTCGTCCGAGTCGTCGTCGTCCGAGTCGTCGTACTCATCGTCGTCGTACTCGTCGTCGTCGTACTCGGAGTCGTCGACAGCCTCGGCGGGCTCGGAGTCGTCGACAGCCTCGGCGGGCTCGGCGGCGGGCTCGGCGGCGGGTACGGCCGGCTCGGCGGGCGAGGGCTCGTCGGCAGCAGCCGCAGCGGCGGCGGCCGCGGCGTCGGACTTCCGGCCGGCGTCGATGAGCCTGCGGAGGGCCTCGGCCTCTTCCCGGACGCTCGCTGACTCCTGGTCGCCGGTAGCGGTCTCCGGTCCTTGCGCGGCCATCTTGGGGGCCGGCTGCTCGACGACGGCGCTGTACACGCGGGCCCAGCGCACGAGTTCGTCCTCGACGCCCATGATGAACACGCCCGCCACCTCGACGTCGCGCCCGGCGCCGTGGAGCTCGACCCACACCGTGCCCTCGTTGGACGCCGAGCGCACCAGGCTCAGACGGAAGCCGGGCTCGCTCTCGAAGATCGCCTGCCAGTTGCGCTTGACCTGCATCGATCCCCGGAAGTTCCGGCTCGGATAGATGGGCTGGATGCTCTCGAAGTCGGGGTGGAGGCACTTGGCGATGGCGTCGGCGTCGTGGCGATTGGCCGCGTCGACGAAGCGGCTGACCACGGTGACCGGATCGGACACGGCCTTTCGACGACGAAAACGGCGCAGCAGCAAGAAGACGACCTCCTGAGGACCGGGGTTACGGTAGTTCGTCGTTCCCGGCGCCGCCGGTAGCGGCGGTGCGCCAGAGGGGTTGCCGGGGCTGGTCGAAGAGCACTTCCACCGGCTCCCCCCGGATGGCCTCGAAGGCCGGCACCTGCCACCGGCCGGCTCCGGCAAGAGGGGTCGGCAGGGCGTCCTCCGCGAAAAAGCCCACATCGCGGCACTCGAGCGGGTGGGCCTGGAGCTCACCGCCCACCAGCCGGCAGTGGAACACCAGGGAGTACAAGGGGATGCGGGTGAAGCCGAGCCGCATCCCATCGAGGACCGCGATGAGGCGCACCGGCTCGACCATCATCCCCGTCTCCTCCAGCACCTCCTTCACCGCCACCTCGGCCGGCGAGTAGCCCACGTCGGCCCATCCCGTCGGGTACAGCCACATCCCCGAGTCCGACCGCTGGACGAGGAGGATCTCGCCCGCGTCGTTGCCGACGACGGCGCCGATCGCCACCTTGGGCGTCACGTAGCCGGCCACGCCCTGGCCGACGTGGGCCAGCCACTCCTCCACCCGGGCCACCGGGTCCGACCGGTGGCCGGCCGCGACCCCGATGTCGGCAGCTACCCGCAGCACCTCCTCGAACCGCTCCCGCTCGTAGAGGCTGTCCGTGAACCCGAGGCCGGTGCGGGCGATGGCGGCCAACGCCTCGCTCCATCGCAGCAGGTCGTGACCCGAAACCCCGCGGCCGGCATCCGGATCACTCACCGCAGCCGACCCTACCGTCCGGCTCTCGATCTGCGAAGATGGCGGGCCGTGAGCGTCAGGGCGGACTGCCGCCACTACTCCCGCCGGTCGCTCCCCACCGGCGACTCGGTCGAACGCTGCCGCCTCGACGTGGCCGAACAGGCCCCCTTCGCCTGCCCCGACGACTGCCTCTTCTTCGAGCCCCGGCCCATCAGCGACACCGGCTGGCAGCGCCCGGGCGACCGCCGCTGACTCGCAGTCTTCGAGGCCGGGGGTCGCAGCTCGAGTCCTGCTGTGGGTACTAACCGCAGGGCCACGGCACGAGCAGAGCCACCAATCGAAATGCGCAAACCACAGAGCGCGGTCGAACGCTTTCGTTGCGTAGTGAGGACGTGGCGCGGCGAGCCGCTGCCTTCCCCGCGGCAAGAGTTTCGTGCCCCATCTCTCCGCCCGGTCGAGTGTGCAGAAAGGTACGAGATATGTCCGGCGGCTTCAAGGGGTCACCGCAACGACCATGGCGATCAGGGAGGCTCCCTGGTCTGACTGAGGGGAGCGCCGGTGAGACATCTGACGGTGCAGGAACGTGCTCGGGCACGGCGTCTGGACCGGGAGGGCCTCTCGTTGCGGGAGATTGCCCGGGACTTGAGCAGGTCGGCTTCGGGGGTCCGGCTGGTCCTGCTCCGCGACCGTGGAGTCGATCCGGCGGCGCCGCCGCCGGCGGAACCCTGCTTCGTCGCCCGGGCCGGTCCGCTCGACGCCCGGTCCCGGGAGGAGATCGGACGTGGCCTGGTTCGAGGCGAGACCTTCACCGCCATCGCCCGCCATATCGGGCGCACGACCTCGACGGTGAGCCGGGAGGTCAAGGCCAACGGCGGTCGGCGTGGCTATCGGGCCATGGCCGCCCAGCTGGCATCCAGCGAGCGGGCGAGGCGGCCCAAGGACACCCACCTGGAGACCCGCCCCGAGCTGGCCGCGTGGGTCATCGCCCGCCTGCAGGAGCTGTGGTCGCCCAAGCAGATCGCCGACCAGTTGCCGATCGAGTTCCCGCACGATCCGATGATGCGGGTGTCCTACGAGACGATCTACCAGTCGCTGTTCGTGCAGGGTCGGGGGGCTCTGCGCAAGGAACTCACCGCCTGCCTGCGCAGCGGGCGGGCCACCCGCCGGCCCCAGGGCCGGCTCCAGACTCGGGGCAAGATCCCGGCGATGGTGATGATCAGCCAACGCCCGGCGGAGGCGGAGGACCGTGCGGTTCCCGGCCACTGGGAGGGCGACCTCATCATCGGCAAGGACGGCAGGAGCGCGGTGGGGACCCTGGTGGAGCGATCGACCCGCTACGTGATGCTGCTGCACCTGCCCGGCAACCACGGCGCCGAGGCGGTGCGGGCGGCGATGGCGGCCGCCATCCAACGACTGCCGGCAGAACTGTGGAAGTCGGTGACCTGGGACCAGGGCAAGGAGATGTCCCAGCACCGCCAGCTGCTCGTCGACACCGGCGTGCAGATCTACTTCTGCGATCCCCACTCGCCCTGGCAGCGGGGCAGCAACGAGAACACCAACGGCCTGCTGCGCCAGTGGATGCCCAAGGGCACCGACCTGAGCCGATTCAGCCCCGACGACCTCCTCGAGATCGAACGTCTGCTCAACGGTCGGCCCCGAGAGACCCTCGGCAAGGCGAAGCCCTGTGACAAGCTCGCCGAGGTTCTTGCGTCGACCGCTTGAGTCCGCCTCCT
>CAWIIV010000011.1:0-199902 GCA_963836205.1 uncultured Acidimicrobiia bacterium
CAACCACGCGCCCCACCGAAAAGCCGCCAACCCCTGGAGAACGGACCGTTCCATGCGAGGCCAAGGGTACGGCCGGTTGGCGTCGGGAGTCGCCGTTTGGTGTGCAGTTACGTGGGATATACCGACATAACTGCACACGTAACACGTTGGCGGGCCAATTCGCCAGATCCGGATCAACCTGACCGATGGTCGCTGGCCGCCAGCGCGCTCAGTAATCCGCCGTCTGCCGATTCGGCGATGAAATTCTGGACTCGTCAGGCGACTTTCGCAGACAGACCAGGGTTCGGCCGCTTGTGAGCAGTTGCGGACTGACGAAGCTAAGCTAAGTAGCGCCGCCTCAGTCAATGCAATCCTCTATCTCTTCACGAGCCCTCAACATCGCCGGATTGATCCTCGGCGTCATGGGCTGTGGATGGATCCGCGTCCTCTACTGGTGCGGGGTGGTGGTCGCTGAAGCAAGAGGCGAGAAATCCAAATGCTCCCACGACCTCTTGATACATGTTCCACACCACTCATCGTCCTCAATAGCAACGTGATCATGCCATGGCGACCCACCTAGTGCGTCCAGCAGGTCGAAAGTCTCATCAAATCGAGCCGGAAGAACATACTCCTTGTTCTCGGTTAGCGCCCTAGCCTGCGCGCTTCGACGCTCGTGGTTGGTCCACACCTTAGACGCGTAAGATGCGGACGCGAATGGGACACAATAGTGCGCCGCCCGCCGGTAAATGTAGTCGAGGTGCTCGTAGAGGTTTCTTTCCCCACAACTCGACTTCGTCGTCTGCATCGTAGAATACGCGAACGCCTCGGGACCGAAGCTCGCTCGCGACTTGTTCGACATAGGCGCGATCCTCACCTGCAAATGACAGCACTACGTCATACGGCAGATCAGCCTCGCCACATTCGTCGCCATCAGTTCAACCTTGCCCGCAGCGCCCTCGCCTCGGTCAGGAGGTCCTCGGCGTTGTCGGGCATCGAATCGGCCAGATGCTCGAGTTCGTCGGCGGCGACGTCGAAGCGGCCGCCGGCGGCTTGGAGGCGGGCTCCGTCGCGGCGTTCGAGGGGTGGGGTGCCGGGGATGGCGAGGCGGAGGTCGAAGACCCATCGCAGGGCGTCGGTGTCGCCTTGGCGGGTGTAGGCGCCCTTGAGGTTCTGGAGGATCCGGCCGAGGATCGCCCGCGGCCCGACCGGGTCGAGGTAGGCGGCCAGGAAGGGGGCGGTGGGCGGGTTGACGGCGTTGAACCGTTGCACGCACCCCAGCCGGTCGAGCACCGCGCCTCCGTGGAAAGGGTCGACGAAGGTGTCGGGGGCGTCGGCGGCGCGCAACAGGAAGTGTCCCGGCAGGCCGACGCCTTCGAGGCGGAGGCCCAGCCGGCGGCCGACCTCGATGCCGAGCACCGCCAAGGTGATGGGGATTCCCCGTCGGCTGTCGAGGACGTCGTTGAGGTACGAGTTCCGGGGGTCGTAGTAGTGCTCCGTCGCCCCGGTGAAGCCGACGTCGACGAACAGGTACTGGCGCCAGCCTTCGATCGTCGGCTCCGGGCAGCGGGCGGCCAGGTCGTCGAGGCGGGCCCGTTCACGGTCGACGTCGAGGTCGGGATAGGCGTGGGCGGCGATGAGCAGGGCGGCCTCGTCGAGGGCCAGGTCGTCCTCCGGACCCTGCACCAGTGCCGCGAACCTCGCCGTGGGACCCATGGCTCGACCGTACCGCCCGAACCCGGCCTCTCCGGCACACGGCGATTCGGCATTAGCATCGCGGCCATGGCCACCGTTTCCCCGTCCTCCACCCCCAACCCGGACGCGACCAAGTACGACCTCGACACCACCCTCCCGGCCACCATCAACTTCAAGAGCGCCGAGGCCGCCGCCGACAACCCATTCGCCGCCGAGGTCTTCAAGACCCCGGGCGTGGCGTCGATCTTCGGCGTCAAGAGCTTCGTCACCGTCACCCGGGTGCCGGGCACCGAGTGGGCCACCATCCACGCCGCCGTCGAGAAGGCCGCCGCCGAGCACCTGTAGTGGCACGGGCCATCAAGTCCCCGGATCGGAGAGGCCGTCCGGCCACCCCTTAGGGCAGGTACCTCATCGGATTTTCGGCGCTGCCGCCGATCCTCGTCTCGAAGTGGAGGTGGGGACCCGTGGAGTTGCCCGTGCTCCCGACCTCGCCCAGCAGCTCGCCCTGCTCGACGGACTCCCCGTCGGACACCTCGATGTAGCTCATGTGGCCGTAGAGGGTGCTGAAGCCGCCGCCGTGGTCGATGACCACGCAGTTCCCGTAGCCGCCGTTGTAGTCGGCCATGATCACCGTCCCGCCCATGGCCGCGTAGACGGACGCCCCGTAGCCGGCGCCGATGTCGATGCCCGTGTGCATCGACCCCCACCGGTTGCCGTACCCGGAGGTGACGGGACCGGAGGCGGGCCAGACGAGGCCGTCAGCCGACTCGCCGCCGGAGCTCTCCGCCTCGACGTCCTCCGCATCGGCCTCGAGTTGGCGGGACCGGATGAGGGCGGAGAGGGTGGCTTCCTCCCGGCTGAGGGCGTCGACCTCGGCGGTGTACTCGGCGATGCGTTCGTCGAGGGCCGACTTCAGCCGGTTCTGCTGGAAGAGGGCCTCCTGCAGTTCGGCCAGCCGGTCGGCCGCCGCCTTGCGCCGCTCCTCGGCCAGCTCCCGGGCCCGGGCCAGGTTGGCCTTGTCGAACTGCTGGTCCTGGCGGGTGGACCGCATCTGGTCGAGGGCGTCGCGGTTGCTGTTGACCACCGACGACAGCAGGACCTGGCGCCGGCTGGCCTCGCCCAGGTTCTCGGCCCGGACGATCTGCAGCAGGGCGTCGCCCCCGGGGTGGACGTAGGCCTGGATGGCGGCTTCGGCCACCTGGATGCGGAGGTCGCCCATACGGGCCTCGGTGGCCGCCAGCTTGGCCTCCGCCGAGCCGAGCCCGGTCTCGGCCGACTTGAGCGCCCGCTTGGCCGACTCGGTCTGGTTGCTCTGGACCTCGACCCCGGCGTCGAGGGCCCGCACCGCCGACTCCAGCTCGTCGTTGCTCGCTTTGAGGTGGTCGACCTCGGCGGCCAGCTCGGCCTGCTTCTCCCGGGATGCGTCCCGCTGCTCCTCGGGCGATGGGGCGGCAGACCACGCCGGCGGGGCCAGGGCCACCACCAGCAACAGGACGAGCGCGGCTGCGAGTTTTCTCGTCTTCGTCATGGTTGTCGCCGAGGGACCGCCGACCCCGGGGGTGGCCAAAACCTAACGACCCCGGCCTGGGGTTGCAACCTCGTCCGCCGCCGCCCTGGTGGGGGGCGCGACGAGACCCGAGGAACCTCACGGGCACCCGCACTTCCCCGAACGGGCGCCCGATCCGCACCTCGGGCCTCGCCCAGAAAGTAGCGCGTCCTGCTGGTGGGACGCAAGCAGAAACCACGGAATACAACAGGATTTCGAGGCTCGCGCCGTCGTCCCGGCGTCGAAGCCGGGGGGGATGAGCAGGGGTGAGACTAGCTCTCGCAGCGGGGGCGGGCGACCCCGTTCATGAGCACTCGACCAGGCGACGGGCGGTGAGGTCGGCGTAGAGCCGGCGCAGCCGTCCGGCCGCGATCGACCACCGGTAGCGGCGGGCGAGGGCGGCGGCCTGGGCCCCGACGAGGCCGGCCAGGTCGGGATCGTCGAGCAGCTTGGCCACGTAGCTGGCGTAGTCGGCGGGGTCGCGTCCGTCGACCAGGAACCCGGTGATGCCGGGGACGACGAGGCTGGCCAGGCCACCGACGGCGGCGGCCACCACCGGCGTGCCGCAGGCGGCCGCCTCCAGGGCGACCAGCCCGAACGACTCCGACCGGCTGGGCACGAGGCACACGTCGGCCGCCCGGTAGTAGGCAGTGAGCTCCTCGTGGGGACGGGGGTCGACGAAGGTGACCCGTCCGGAAAGGTCCAACTCGTCGACCAGGGCGTGGACCCGGCGCAGCTCGGCGTCGCCGTCGGGACCGCTGGGCCCGCCGACGATGACCAGGCGGGCGTCGGGGTGGGGCAGCTGGGCCAGGGTGCGGACGGCGACGTCGGCGCCCTTCAGCGGCTGGATGCGGCCGACGAACAGCAGGAGGGGAGCGGACGCCGAGGGCGGGTCGGCGCCGGTGACGGCCATGTCGACGCCGATCTCGGCCCGGGCCGCTGCCCTGTCGCCGGGGGAGAACAGGCGGTGGTCGACACCCGGCGGGACGATCTCGATGCGCTCGGGGACGGCGTGGTAGAGGCGCTCGAGCTGGACCGCCTCGTCGTGGGACAGGGCGAGGATGGCGTCGGAGCAGCCGATGATCTCGGCCTCGGCCCGGGCTCGCAACCCGTGGTGGTCGGCCGCGGCCTCCGCCTTCACCCGGGCCAAGGTGTGGAAGGTCGAGACGAGGGGCAGCTCGAGCTGGTGCTTGAGGGCGTGGCCGGAGATGCCCGACAGCCAATAGTTGGCGTGGATGAGGTCGGGCCGGAAGGCGCCTTCGAGCTGAAGCCGGACGCCGGCGGTGAACTCGTCGACCAGCTCGACCAGGTCGTCGACCGGGAGGGGGACGTGGGGGCCGGCGTCGACGTGGTGCACGCGGAACCCGGGCTCGATCGCAACCACGCCCGGCAGGCCGTCCTTCCAGGTGCGGGTGTAGACGTCGCAATCGACGCCCGCCCGGGCCAGGGCCCCGCACAGCTCGCGGACGTAGACGTTCATGCCACCACCGTCACCGGTGCCGGGTTGTGCCAGAGGTGAGGTGTGGAGGGAGAGGACTGCGATGCGCACGACGGGTGAAACCCTACCCAGCCCCGGAACCTTCCCCTACTTCAACTTTCAAGGACTTTCGGTCTGGACCACAAGCACCCCGGGACCGGGGTGGGCGCCGGCGACGAACCAGGTCGATCCGCTGCCGGCCAGGACCGGGACGGCCCCGGTTGCCTCTCCCAGGCGATCCCGCCACACGGCCAGCCGGGGTTCGACGGCGAGGGCGGCCGACTCCAGGTCGTTGGACCCGCCGGCGGCCGGTCCGCCCATCTCGTCCCAGGCCCGGTAGACGGCGGGCGTCGACACGCCGAAGGGCGGGGTGAGGAGCGTGAAGGCGAGGGCGGCGAAGGGCAGGGGCTCGACGATCTCGCCCACGCCCGTCACCCGGGCCCGCCCGCCGACCAGGCAGAAGGGGACGTCGGCCCCCAGGGCGGCCGCGGTCTCGAGGTCGGAGACCCCCGCCCACCGGAGGACGGCGGCGGCGTCGGCCGACCCCCCTCCCAGGCCGCCACCGGCGGGGATGCGCTTGGTGAGGCGCACCTGGGCGGTCACGCCCGCCGCCCGCAGGGCCCGCCGGACCAGGTTGGAGTCGTCGGTGGGGACGGGAGCGGCCCCGCCGACCACGTCGACGAACAGCCCGTCCCCCTCGGAGAAGCTGAGGTCGTCGGCGAGGTCGATGGTGACCATCTCGGCGTCGAGGAGGTGGAACCCGTCGGACCGCACGCCGGTCACCCGCAGGGAGAGGGTCAGCTTGGCCAAGGCCCGCACCACGGTCACGGGCGGATACTACGGATGGTTGCGGGTCCGAGCTCCGAGGGGCACCGGAGGCGACCGGGGCCCGCGTCACACCTCGGCGGCCTAGGCTCCGTCACTCCGTGGGCAGCGTGTGGGCGATCGTGGTGGCAGGGGGCGGGGGACTTCGCTTCGGCGGGCCCAAGCAGTTCGAGGATCCTCCACGGCCGACGGGTCATCGACTGGTCGGTGGCCGCCGCCCGCGACTCGTGCGACGGGGTGGTGGTGGTCGTGCCGGCCGACCGGCGGGGCGACGAGGCCGCCGCCGGCGCGGTCGTCGTGGTCGCCGGCGGGGCCACCCGGTCGGCGTCGGTGCGGGCCGGGCTGGCGGCGGTGCCGGCCGACGCCGAGATCGTGGTGGTCCACGACGCGGCCCGACCCCTGGCCGGCACCGACCTGTTCCACCGCACGGTGGCCGCCGTCCGGGACGGGGCCGACGCCGCCATCCCGGGGGTCCCGGTGACCGACACCGTGAAGGAGGTCGACGGCCGCCGGGTGGTGGGGACGGTCGACCGCAGCCGGCTGGTGGCGGTGCAGACGCCCCAGGCGTTCCGGGCCGCGGTGCTTCGTCGAGCCCACGCCGGCGATCCCGACGCCACCGACGACGCCGCCCTGGTGGAGGCCCTCGGCGGCCGGGTGGTGGTGGTCGACGGCGACCCCCGCAACCTCAAGCTCACCTCGCCCGACGACCTGGTCGTGGCCCGGGCGCTCCTGGCCGCGGCCGACGCCGAGAACGGTGGGCGGATGAGCACGAGGGTCGGCCTCGGGTTCGACGTCCACCCGTTCAGCGACGATCCCGACCGGGTGCTCGTGCTCGGGGGGGTCGTGTTCGAGGGCGAGCGGGGCCTCGCCGGCCACAGCGACGCCGACGTGATCAGCCACGCGGTGGCCGAGGCCCTGTTGGGGGCGGCCGGCCTGGGCGATCTGGGCCAGCACTTCCCCGACTCCGATCCCCGGTGGGAGGGCGTCGACAGCACCGTCCTGCTGGCCGAGGTGGTGCGCCTGGTCGCCGACGGGGGCTGGACGGTGGGCAACGTCGACTGCTCGGTCGTCCTGGAGGCACCCCGCCTGGCTCCGAGACGGCCGGCGATGGAGGAGCGGCTCTCGGCGGTGGTCGGCGCGCCCGTTACGGTGAAGCCCCGGCGGGCGGAAGGGCTGGGCGCCCTGGGCCGGGGCGAGGGCGTGGCCTGCTGGGCGGTGGCGGTGATCGAGCGCTGAGACGTGACGCCGCTCGCACGGACGGCCTGCGCTATGGCAGGGGGTTCACCCAGAAGGAGCCCTCCAGGCGGGCGGAGCCGCCGGGGGGGAGCAGGTTGGGAGGGCCCTCGCACAGGTAGTGGGTCGTGGTCGCCACCGAGAACGAGTAGTTGGTGGGCATGTCCATGACGACGGTGGTGCTCCCCGACGTCATCGTCGGCGGCGGGCACGACGCCCCGGTCACCTGGGGACTCTGGTAGAGCACGGCCCCCCTCCCCGTGACGGTCGTCAGGCAGCAGAAGTCGGCGTCGGCGTTGCTGGTGAAGAAGATCGTGACGGTGTCGCCCACCTGGGGCGCGGCGGGCTCGATGCGGGCGGCAAGCGTCACCCCACCCTCGGTGACGGTCCACGACGGGGCGACGGCGGGCGGCGGGCGCCGTTCCCAGCAGATCGGGATGCAGCCGACACCGGACGCGGCGGGTGGGGCGACGGTCGCGACCACGGGGGCGACGGTGACGGCGGGCGCCGTCGTCTCGGGGGGCGGTGGGACGGTGTCGGCGGCGGTCACGGCCGGGCGGGGGGCGGCCGCGGTGGTCGCGGTGGTCGCCGGCGTCTCCCGGATCACGGTCGGGGCGGTGGTGAGGGGCGCGGCCGTGGCTGCCGGGGACTCGACCGCGACCGCGTGGCGTCCGCCGATGCCGGCTGCGCTCAGCGAGGGCGAATCCTCGGCCCCGGGCTGGCTGACGACGGCTCGGACCGCCAGCCCGCCGGTGACGAGAATGGCGACGAGGGCGACGACAGTGTTGACGACCCCCCGGTGCGACATGCCGCGTTGATCGGCCGGCCCGGGCCCGACCTTGAGGTAGTTCGCCCGTCAGGTGTCAGCCGAGGACGGAACCGACGCTCGCCTCGCCGGTCTTGTACCGGCGGGCCAGTTCGGCCTGCAACGCGTCGATGCGGGAGAAGAGCGCCCGCCGCCGTTCGGAGACGCGGTGCTCGAGCTCGCGGTAGCAGGCGGCCAGGGCCTGCACCTCGTCGTCGGACAGCGACGAGAGCGAGTCGAGGGCGCCGGGGTCGGCGACCGCGTCGAGCTCGGCCAGCAGGTCGTCGTCGTCGGGCGGGAGGATCGACGTGGGCAGGCGGCCGGGGCCGGTGCCGGGACCGCGGACGCGGTCGCTGAGGATGCCGGGCAACTGCTCGACCAGGCTGGGCAGATCGCCCGGGCTGGTGCCGTCGGCCCGGCGCCGGAGATCGGACTCCACGATGTCGAGCCGGCCCTGCACCAGCCGGCGCAGGTAGGAAACCTTGTCCTCCACCCGGCGGCACTCGTCGCGCTGGACCCGGATCTCCTCGACCGAGATCGAGCTCACGTCGGCGACCGGATCGGGCCCGAGCACCCGTTCGACCTCGTCAGACCACATCCCCTGAAGCGTACCCCTCCCGCTGCGGACGTCCCCGTCGCTGCTCGGGGGAGTAGCGGTAGACGACCCGACCCCGGATCGAACGGGCGGGGACCGGCCCGAAGGTGCGGCTGTCGGTGCTGGCGCCCGGGTTGTCGCCCCGGACGACCACGGTGGCCGCCGCTCGGGACCCGCCGCCCACCTCCGCCACCCGCTTCACCACCACCCGTCCCGGCGATCGGGGGTCGGCAACGGTGACGAGATCGCCCGGCCGCGCCCGCCGGCCCCGGACTACGAACAGGCGGTCACCGGGTAGGAGGGTGGGGAGCATGCTGTCGCCGTCGACCTCCACTCGCTCGATCCGGCTCGCGAGAAAGGCCCCGACGGCCCCGGTCAGGAGCGTCGCGAGCAGCCGGTAGTGTGCCGAAGGAGACCCAATCACCGGACGAAGGAGCCTAGGCATGCCCGTTCTTGCCCGTCTGACTGCCCTCCTCGATCGGCTCAGCCCCCCGTCGATCGTCCACGCCCACTGCGACCTCCCGTGCGGGATCTACGACCCGGCCCAGGCTCGTATCGAGGCCGAGTCGGTCAAGGCCATCCAGGAGAAGTACCAGGGCTCGTCCGACGACGTGTTCCGCGAGCGGGCCATCGGCATCAAGGAGCAGCGGGCCGACCTGGTCAAGCACCACCTCTGGGTCCTGTGGACCGACTACTTCAAGCCGCCCCACCTGGAGAAGTTCCCCGAGCTCCACGGCCTGTTCTGGGACGCGACCAAGGCCGCCGGCGCCACCAAGTCGTCGATCGACCCGGCCACGGGCCAGAAGCTGCTCGACCTCATCGCCGAGATCGACAAGATCTTCTGGGAGACGAAGAAGTAGTCGTCTAACAGTCGCCGGCGCCGGCCACCCGGGTCACCTGGGTGGCGGCGATCTGCTGGCCGCCCGCCGGTGCCGAGCCGCTGTCGAAGACCACGAACGTGACCTGGTAGGAGTCACCCACGTTGTCGTCGGAGCCGAAGGTCGCCGGCCGGGAGAAGTTGCCCGCCCCGTCCCAGTCGGTGACGGTCGCGTAGTCGGTGCTGCCACCGGAGAGGTTGCGGACGCCGACGGCCAGTGAGCGGCCCGGGCGGAGGCCTGCAGCGCCGCGGACGACGTAACAACGGCCGACCTCCCCGCCCGAGGGCTGGACGAAGGTGATCGTCTCCGGCTGCTGGTTGCCGGGCGGGGCGGTGTCGGGCGGGGCGGTCCCGGGCGGCGCGGTCGGAGGCGTGGTGTCGCCCGGGGGTGACGGCGACCCGCCCCCGGGCGGGAAGTTGGGCGCGGTGTCCACCGGGCCCCCGGGAACAGTGATCGTGGGGCCCGGCCCGACGGTGGTCGGCGCCTGGCCTCCCCCACTGCCGACGTCGGTTGGGGTGTCGCTCTTGCCCAGCACGACGAAGAGGGCGACCGCGGCCACGATCACGACCACGGCGCTGGCCAGCACTGCCAGCCAGACGTGGGAGGAGCCGCCTCGGCCCGGAGGGCCCGGGTCGTACGGCGCGGGCGGGGGGGACGGCGACGGTGGCGGTGGGGCCCACGATCGCTCCTGCGACACCGGGGCCGCCGGTGGTCCGGACGGCGGGGTGGCGTGGGTCCACGACCGATCTCGTGCCGGCTCCGGGGCCGGGGCGGCGGACGCGACCGCCGCCGGCGATCGGGGCGAACGGGAGCCGGGCAACCGGCGACGATCGGGCGCAGCCGGCGCCGCCGGCGACCCGGGCGGTGGTGCGACGGGCGACCACGGTCGCTCCCGGTAGACCGTTTCCGACTCGACGCCGGCGGTGGCGGCCGGCGAAGACGGGGACGGGAGGTCGAAGCCGGCCGGTTCGTCGTCGAACGTCGACCGTTCGTCGTCGTCGGGCTCGCCGTCGTACTCGAGCGGCTCGGCCTCGGGACCTCGCGGCGGCCGGGCCGCGGCCCCGACCAGACCCGCAGCGGGCGCCGGCCAACGCCGCCAGCGGGACCGCGGTCCCGGCTCGTCCTCCTCCCCATCCTCGGCGGCCGACATCGGTTCCACCTCCGGCCACGGTCGATCACGCCGGTAGGTGGTGGCGTCACCACCAGGGGTGGCGGCCGCGCTTGGCAGGCGGCGCACCGGCGACGCCGTCTCGTCGACTTCGGGTTTCGGTGCCATCGGCTCGGGAGGGGGCGCGGCTCGGGCCGCGAACACGGGCAGGGTGGCGCTGGCCGAGTCGGAACGGGCCTGGGCTCGGCGCCCGATGAGCGGCACCGTCCCGCTCGCGCCATCCCCATCGGCAGCCAGGGGGCTCGGCGGGGGAGGGACGGGCTTGATCGGTCGGGCCGCGAACACGGGCAGGGTGGCGGTGCCGTCGTCGGCGCTGGGCGCCACCAGCGTCGTGGGTTGCCGGCCGTGCGCCGCCTGCACCTCCTGGAGCGCCTCGCCGAGCGCCCGGGCCGAGGGGATGCGGGCGTCGGGGTCCTTGACCAGCGCCTCGTCGAGCACGTCGCACAGCTCGTCGGGCACGCCCAGGGGCCGCAGGTCGGGTGGGTCCTCGGACATGATCCGGGTCAGCAGGGGGTGGAAGGTCTCGTCGTCGGCGCGTACGAAAGGCGCCGTCCCGGCGAGGAGCGTGTAGAGGGTCGAGGCCAGCGAGTACACGTCGGACGCCTCGGTGGCCGGCCTCCCGGACAGGACCTCGGGGGCGGCATGGGCCAGGCTGCCCGTGATCACACCGGTGCGGGTCTCCGTGCCCCCCTGGATGCGGGCCACGCCGAAGTCGGAGAGCTGGGGCTCGGCGTAGGCCGACACCAGCACGTTGTCGGGCTTGACGTCGCGGTGGAGCACCCCGGCGGCATGGGCCGATGCCAGCGCGCCCGCCAGTTTCACCCCCGCATCGGCCACCTCCTCCCAGGGCAGGGCACCGTCGTCGGCGATGAGCTGGGCCAGGCTGCCCCCCAGCAGGTGCTCCATGACCAGGTAGGGCTGGCCCGACCTGGTGTGACCCGACCCGTAGACGGCGACGATGTGCGGGTGCCCCGACACCGAGCCCATGGCCCGGCACTCACGCTCGAAGCGGCGGAGGGACTCCTCGTCGAGGGCGGGCACCGACAGCACCTTTACCGCGACCGTCCGGCCGAAAGCCTCTTGCCGAGCCCGGTAGACGACCCCGAAGCCGCCCTGCCCGACCTTGGTGGCTTCGCCGATGCCGTCGATGCCGAGATCGACCGATTCGCCGTTCGTTTCCTGCCGCCCGCCTAAGGACATGCGAATCCAGCGTAACCGCCTCTCCCGCTTATCGAGTCACGCCCCGATGAGCGGACCGGCCCGGCGACGTGGCCGGGGACGTCACCCGTGCGACCGCATAGCGATCTCGTCGCGCTAGCGTTTGCTGTTGGCTGGGCCGGACACCCAAGGCGGAAAGCGAGGCACTCATGCCAGCGATCAAGGTCACGTCGGAGCAACTGGAGTCGGTCTCCCGGCTTCTCGACAGCGGGCGCCAGGACGTGGCCCAGCAGCTCGCCTCCATGGAGGGCCAGGTCAAGGGCCTCGTCGACGCCGACTGGCAGGGAGCGGCCTCCAGCAGCTTCCGCGACATGTGGGACCAGTGGCACACCGGCGCCCGCCAGGTGGAAGAGGCCCTGGCCGGGATCTCCCAGCTCCTCCAGCAGGCGGCCACGACCTACCGCGACACGGAGGACCAGCTCTCCAGCCAGATGCGCGGGTAGCCGAAGGCGAGGACGCAGCGGTGGAGCTGTACGTCGACGTCGACGCCCTGGCCGAGCTGTCCCGCCAGCTCGACGACGTCAAGGCGGCCCTGGAGCGGGCCCACGACGACGTCGAGGGCCACGGCCAACTCGGCTCGCAACGCCTGAGCGACGCCCTGGACGACTTCGTGGAGGGCTGGCGGGACGGGCGCAAGCACATCATCGACGACATCGACGGTCTCCTGGGCCGGATCAAGGGGGCGGTCGACACCTATCGGGAGCAGGAGTCGGCCCTGGCCAAGGCGGCCAAAGGCGAGGGCTGAGCGATGGCCACCCTGACCTGGGACGCCGTCGGGGGCGACCCCGCCCCCGGCGACCCCGCCGCCTTCGAGGCCATGGCCCGGGGCTTCGAGCGCACCGCCGAGGACGCGGCCGACGCCAAACGGAAGCTGGAGTCCTTCAGCAAGGGCGTCGACGACAGCATCTGGCGGGGGGAGTCGGCCGGCGCCTTCCGGGAGAAGATCTCCGAGCTGCCCGGCCGCCTGGGCAAGCTCCACTCCTCCTACACCGCCGCCTCCGACGGCGTGGCCGGCTACGGGCGCAGCCTGCGCGACCTGCAGGGCCAGGCCCGCAGCCTGCTGTCCCAGGCCCAGGGCGCGCAGGACGACCAGACCACCCAGGAGGCCAGCCGGGACCGGGCCCGGGACGCCGATCCCACCGCCCCCACCACCGCCCACGACGACGCCATCGCCGCCGCCCAGGGCCGGCTCAACGGGGCCCGCAATAGCCTCGACGACCTGCGCGACCGCCGCCGGGGAGCCGAGGACCGGGCCATCGGCAAGCTCGACGAGGCGGGCGAGCTGGGCATCGCCAACGACTCGTGGTGGAAGCGCACCTTCGACGCCATCGACAACTGGGTCGACGAGCACGCCGACATCCTCAAGACCCTGTCGGAGGCGCTCAAGGTCATCTCCGCCATCGCCGGGGTGCTGTCCTTCATCCCCTTCCTGGCCCCCATCTGCGGCCCCATCGCCCTCATCGCCGGCGGCCTGGCCCTGCTCACCGACGCCGCCCTGGCCGCCACCGGCAACGGCGACTGGAAGATGCTGCTGGTCGACGCCGCCCTCATGGCCCTGCCGGGGGCGGGCGCCTTGCTGCGGGCCGGCCTGCGGGGCACACGGGTGGCGACCACCGGCGCCAAGGCCATGAAGGGCCTGAAGTCGGTGGGGGGCAGGGCCAAGGGCATGCCGAAGCGGATCTTCAAGCGCCTGACCTGCGGCGACCCGGTCGACGTGGCCACCGGCGAGGTGGTGATGAGCCACACCGACGTCCAGTTGCCGGGGGCCCTGCCCCTCGTGCTCTCCCGCACGTACGTCTCGTCGTCCCGGGTCAGCGGCGGCTTCGGCCCCTCCTGGTTCTCGACGTTCGACCAGATGCTCGAGATCTCCTCCGACGGGATCGTGTACGCCTCGGCCGACGGCATGGTGCTCGCCTACACGGTGCCGGACGAGGCCGCCCCCGCCTTCCCCGAGAAAGGCCCCCGCTGGCCGCTTGCCCGGACCGGCCACGATCGCTACACCGTGTTCGACGCCGACAGCCGGAACACCCTGCACTTCGCCCCAACCGCGGTCGCCGGCCCCGGCCCGGCCGTCGCGCCCCTCGCCGCCATCGTCGACCGCAACGGGGATCGGATCGACGTCGATCGTGACCAGGCGGGGACGCTCACCGGCCTGCGCCACTCCGGCGGCTACCACCTCGACGTCGAAAGCGCCGACGGCCTCACCACCGCCGTGCGGCTGCGGGGTCGTCCGGGGGATACCGACCAGCTGCTCGTCCGCTACGGGTACGACGACGCCGGCCGCCTCGACCGGGTCGTCAACTCGTCGGGGGAGCCGCTGCGTTTCGAGCACGACGGCCACGGACGGATCGTCCGCTGGGACGACCGCATCGGCTGTTGGTACCGCTACACCTACGACGACGAGACGGGGGCGTGCGTGGCCACCTCCGGCCCGGACGGGATGCTCGACGCCACCTTCGTCTACGACACCGCCAACCGGGCCACCCTCTTCACCGACTCGCTGGGCAACGTCAGGTCGTTCTTCCTCGACGAGCGGGGCCGGCTGACCCGTGAGGTCGACCCCGCGGGCAACGTCGTCACCGCCGAGTGGGACGACCACGACCGTCTCCTGACCCGCACCGACCCCCTCGGCCGCACCACCCGCTACCGTTACGACGGGGCGGGCAACCTGATGGTCGTCACCCGTCCCGACGGGAGCCAGGTCGAGACCGCCTACGACGACCGGGGCCTGCCGGTGCGGGTGGTGGAACCCACCGGCGCGGTGTGGCAACGGGCCTACGACGACGCCGGCAACGTCACCGACGTCACCGATCCGATGGGAGCCACGACCCGCTACGCCTACGACGAGCGGGGCCATCCGGCCGCCGTCACCGACGCCCTGGGCCACGTCCGCCGGGTCGAGTCCAACCCCGCCGGGCTGCCGGTCGCCACCGTCGACCCCCTGGGCGCGGTCGTCCGATACCAGCGGGACGGGTTCGGCCGCATCATCGCCACCACCGACCCGGTGGGCGGCGTCACCCGCTATCAGTGGACCGTCGAAGGGTTGTTGGCAGCTCGCACCTCGCCCAGCGGGGCCACCGAGCGCTGGACCCACGACGGCGAGGGCAACCTCGTGGCCTACGTCGACCCGGCCGGTGGTCGCACCCGGTACGACGTCGGCCACTTCGACCTGCCCCGGGCCGAGATCGGGCCCGACGGCTCCCGGCTGGAGATGGCGTACGACACCGAGCTGCGGCTGACGTCGGTCAGCAACGCCCTGGGGCTGGTGTGGCGCTACGACTACGACTCCGTCGGCAACCTCGTCGGCGAGGTCGACTTCAACGGCTGCGAGCTGCACTACCTGCACGACGGTGCCGGCCAGCTCGTCCAGCGCACCAACGGGCTGGGCGAGGCGCTCAGGTTCGTGCGCGACCGCCTGGGGAAGGTGGTCGAGGTGGCCTCCGCCGAGGGATCGGCGACATTCGCCTACGACCCCGCCGGCAACCTGGTGGCGGCCGCCAACGCCGACGCCGAGGTAGTACTTGAGTACGACCGACGCGGGCGGGTCCTGTCGGAGAGCCTCGACGGCGCCGCGGTGACCTCCTCGTACGACCTCCTCGGCCGCCGGACCGGCCGCCGCACCCCGTCCGGTGCCCACAGCGAGTGGGAGTACGACGCCAACGACGCCCCCCTCGTCCTGCGCACCGATGCCGCCACGCTTACCTTCGCCCACGACGCCGCCGGTCGGGAAGTCCAGCGCCGGGCCGGGAACGCGATGCTCACCCAGGCCTGGGACGCCGACCACCGCCTCGCCAGCCAGACTCTGGAGGCCGCCGCGCCCACCCCCGGGGGGTTGGCGTCGGCCGCCGGCCGCCTCGTCCAGCGGCGGTCCTTCGCCTACCGGGCCGACGGGCACCTGGTCGGGATCGACGACCTCCTGGCCGGACCCCGCCGCTTCGACCTCGACGCTGTCGGCCGGATCACCGGCGTGCACGGCGCCGGGTGGACCGAGCGCTACGCCTACGACACCGCCGGCAACGTCACCCACGGCGACTGGCCCACGCCCGCCCCGACGGCCACCGACGAGCCCGACGCCCGCGGCGAGCGGGTCTTCTCCGGCACCCTGGTGCGGCGGGCGGGCGACGTCCGCTACGAGCACGACGCCCAGGGCCGGGTCACCCTCCGCCAGCAGCGGCGACGCTCGGGCCGGCCCCTCACCTGGCGTTACCAGTGGGACTCCTACGATCGCCTGGTGTCCGTGACGACTCCCGACGGCGACCTCTGGCGCTACCGCTACGACCCCCTCGGTCGCCGGGTGGCCAAGGAGCGGGTGGCCGACGACGGGACGGTCGGGGAGCGGGTCGGGTTCGTCTGGGACGGCATCGTCCTCGCCGAGGAGGTCGGCGCCGAGCGAACCACGGTGTGGGACTGGGAGCCCGACCGCTTCCGTCCCGCCGCCCAGACCGAGTGGCCGTCGTCGCGGGACGCCCCCCAGGAGGTCGTCGACGAACGTTTCTTCGCCATCGTCGCCGACGTGGTGGGCACGCCCACCGAGCTGGTCGACATCGGCGGCGCCCTGGCCTGGCGCTCCCGCACCACGCTGTGGGGCACGCCGGTGGCCGACGAGCCGGGAGCCGTCTCCTGTCCCCTGCGCTTCCCCGGCCAGTACCACGACGCCGAGACCGGTCTGAACTTCAACTTCTTCCGGTACTACAGCCCGGTCACCGCCGGCTACGTCAGCCCCGACCCCCTCGGCCTCGACGGCGGACCCAACCCCCACGAGTACGTGCCCAACCCCCTGGTATGGACCGACCCGATGGGCGAGAAGTGCGAGCACGGGTCGTACACCAACACCTTCGCCAGCGGGAAGAAGTACCACGGGAAGGGCTCCCGGGTCCGATCGCAGCGATCGGCCCGCAAAACGGCCAGGGAGTTCAACGACGACCACGTGGCGACCGACTGGAAGCCGTCGCCCAGCGAGGCGGAGTCGTTCAAGGACGAAGCGAGGCGGATCCGCGCCGACGGCGGACCGGCCCGGGGCGACCTGAGCAAGCCCAACTACAACAAGATCGACTCCCCGGGCGAGAAGATGCTCGGGAGCGGGCCATGACCGCGGGCGACGACGGGTCGGGCATCCGGGTCATCAGCGGGCCCGGCCCGGTGGTGGTGTGGGTCGAGTCCGCCCGCATCGACGAGTGCATCGCCTTCGCCCGCCAGCAGGGGTCGCTCCGCATCGCCCTGGCCCCGTACATGGGCTTCGAGGGCCACGACCTCGAGTTCCTCGCCGACCATCCCGACGTCCGGGGCGTGACGCTGGCCAACCTCGACGATGCCGATGTCGGCGGCCTCCGGTTCCTCGAAGGCAGCCTGGAGTCGCTGCACCTGGGCGAGAACCGGCAACCCATCGACTTCAGCCGCTTCCCACACCTCGAACGGTTGCAGACCGTCTGGCACCCGGGCCTCACCATCGAGTCCGCCAGCCTTCGGGCGCTCGTCGTCCACAAGTACAAGCCCAAGACCAAGGACCTCCAGGCGTTGCCCTCCCTGCCCGCGCTCGACGACCTGGCGCTGACCCAGTCCCCCATCGAGACGCTCCGGGGCATCGGTCGCTTCCCGAATCTGGGCCGCCTGTTCCTGGGCGTGATGTCCAAGCTCGGGTCGATCGCCGACATCGCCGAGCTCGCCGACGGGCGCCTGGAGATCCTCGAGTGCCACGGCTGCCGCAAGATGGCCGACCACGAGGCGGTGCGGAAGGTGCGGTCGCTACGGGTGCTGCGGTTCAACAACTGCGGCGAGATCCCCAACCTGGGCTTCCTCGACGACCTGCCTCACCTGGGGGAGTTCCGGTTCGTCGATACCAACATCGCCGACGGCGACCTGCGCCCGCTCCTGCGCCTCGAATCGGTCGGGTTCTTCAAGAAGAAGCACTACTCGCACACACCGGAGGAGGTGGACGCCATCATCGGACGGTCCACGTCGGAGGGGACCCACGATGGCGACTGACTACCCGCACGACGACGACGGCGAGGCCCTCAAGCGGGTGGCCGCCGACGGCAACGACATGTCCAAGCCGATGCCGATCGACTTCACGGTGGTGGTCCCCGACGAGGACTCGGCGAGAGCGGTCGCCGGGGTGGCGGCGGCGGCGGGCTACGACCCCGACATCGACTACGACGGCGAAGCCGACGAGTGGATCGTCGAGGCCACCAAGACCATGCTCGCCACCTATGAGAACGTCGTCGGCGCCCAGGCCGAGCTGGGGGCCCTGACCTCACCGCACGGCGGCGAGGTCGACGGTTGGGGCACGTTCGGCAACAACGACTGATCCTCGGAGGACCCGAGGTACCACGTTTCTAGAACACTTTTGCTAGTATTCTCAATCCGATGTAGGTTGTGAGGAGCGGCGCGCGCAGAACCCCTCTTTCGACTCGGTGCTCCGCTCCGGGAGGAACACCCATGAACCACGTCCACCACCACCGAATCCGTGCCGGGATACTTATCGTGGCCGCGGCTCATGACCGCCTCGCTTCTGTGGCCCATGTCCGCGCAGGCGGCCGTCGCCTGCACCGAGACCGCACTGGTTCAGGCGGTCACGGCCGCCAATGCTGCAGGCGGGGGCAACGTCGTCCTGACGCCGGGCTGCACCTACGTCCTGACCAAGAGCAACAACATCGGCGCATATGGCCCGAACGGGCTGCCCATCATCACCACCGTGGTCACCTTGACGGGCAACGCCAACGTCATCACCCGCTCCGCCGCGCTGGTGACCCGTCCCTTCCGGATCGCCGAGGTGAGCAAGACCGGCAACCTCACCCTGAAATCGGTCACCCTCAACAACGGCTTCGCGGTCGGTTCCGGCGGCGGCATCCTGAACTTCGGTGCGGCGACGCTCACCGGCAGCGCACTGACGAACAACAGGGCCACCGGCGTCGGCGGCGGCCTCGCCAACGCCGATGTACCCGCGCCCGGGACCGGGACGGCGGCAACCTTCACCAGCAGCACGGTGTCGGGCAACTCCGCGGCCGGCAGGGGCGGCGGCATCTACAACGGCCTTCGAGGCACGCTGACCGTGACCACCAGTTCCGTCACGATCAACAGCGGCCTGCTGGCCGGCGGCGGTATCGCGGCCGTCAACTCGACGGCGACAACCCTCACCAGCACCCCGATCAGCGCCAACAGTGCCACCCTCGGCGCCGGGGGCGTCTACCGCCTCGGCGGGGTGATCACCGTCACCACCTCCCCCATCACCGGCAACACGCCGAACAACTGCGTAGGCAGCTCCCCGGCCGTTCCCGGCTGCACGGCCTGACAACGGCTGGCAGCCACCGGGGCTCCGTGGGCCCGGCCGGTCGAGATGCTCCGGACCGCTTTAACCGGCCCGTTCGTTTCAAGAAGACCCACGACGGATCGAGCCGCTCCCCGGTGGGGTGTGACCATCCGCCGGTGGGGACGCCCAGGGCGCGGGCGGCCTCTCCCGGCGGCCGGCCGGGCGGCGCGGGACGGCCGGCGGCGTCGATTCGCCGACCCCGCTCGTCGGTGAAGACGATCCCGTCCGGGTCGTCGGCGTTGCCGCTGATGCCGAGACGGCCGAGGTGGTGAGGGCGGTATGTCGCTGGCAGAGGGCCAGCAAATTGGCCGTATCTGAGCTGCCCCCGTCCTCCCAATGCTCGACGTGGTGGATGTGTAACCAGCGGCTTCGCTCGCACCCCGGGAACCGGCAACCCCGGTGGCGTTCCTCGATGTCCATCCGGGTGCGATCGGGGACGGTGCGGAACGCCCGCCCGACGCTCACCGGCCGGCCCTCGGCCTCGATGACGGGACGTATACGGACATCGCAGGACAGGAAGCGGCGGAGACCGTCGCTCAGGCCGGGGCCGAGGTGGAGGTGGCCGCCAGGGGCGCCGTCGGGATCGGTGTCGACGTGGAGGAGAACGAGGTGACGCTCGTGGTGGGGGCGACACTCGGCGCCCGGGGCCAGCGACCGCTCGGCCATGGCCACCAGGGCGTCGGCCCAACTCACGTCGGCCGGCGCCGGCTTCGCTCCCGGCCCGTGCTCGCTGGCCCGGTACAACTCGTCGCGGGCCGCGGCCAACGCCCGCTCCACAAGCGCACCTTTGTCGGCCGTGAGCTGGGCCGATAGCGTCGAGGAGCCCTTGTCGTCGTGGCCGAAGTTCGCCCGACGGACCTCCACGGCCGCAGGCGGACCCGGGGCCTTGTCGGTCTCGAACGCGTAGCTACCGAGAACTCGGCGTAGCTGCACGACGGTGGCCGACCGGGCCAGCTCGGCGGCCTGGGAGTCGATACCGGCGGGAGCGTAGCGGCAGATGACCGCCACCTGGTCCTCGCAGAGCTCGCCCGCATTCATGGCCGTCTTGGTGTCGGGCAACCCTGCCACACGACGGGCCATGGCCACCACGCTTCGAGCCCGGGCCGGTGACTCGCCACATTTCCACGCGACCCACTGCTCGGCCGAGCGGATTCCGGCGCCTTCCCACCCTCCGGCCTCCAGGACCCGGGCGATGAGGTCGACCAGTCGCCCCACGGCGGCGCATCACCCCACACACCTGGGCAATGTCACCCTCGACCTTGGCGATGTCCGCTTCGTCGACCACGAGGTCTAATGTACCAAACATACGTTCGCTCATGGTCGAATTGAGCAGGAATTTCGGCCCCACGGCGCGCAGCACCAAGCCAACTGCGCGGCCGCCTGACCCTCCTGCCGAGGACTCGCCAACGAATACGGCCGTCGGTCTCTCAGACCGGGCAGCCTCACCAGGGTCCACGTGGCGCCAGCGTTTGACGATGGCGGGGAAGGCCTCGATTCGCCGGCGGGACACCCGGGCTGTCGTTCCCCGGCGATGCGGCGGAGGCGCCCCCGAGGGCGTGCCGATGGTCGCGAGATCAGACTCCTCGGGCGGACCGTTCGAGGCCGTCGAGGATGAGGTCGAGCCCGAACTCGAACTCCTTGCCAAAGTCGTAGCCGGGCTGGAGCACGTGCTCGATCGCCAGCTCGGCAAGGTGGGGATAGGCGTCGACGGGGAACTGCGCCATGATCGCCTGGGCCAGCTCCGAGGTCTCCTCGGGTGTGTCGAACGGCAGATTCCGCTCCTGCATGGCGAAGCCGTAGATGTAGCTGTCGAGGGCCGAGTAGGCGTGGGCCGTCAGCTCGATCGAGAAACCGGCGTTCCGGAGGCAGCCGATGACGGCGTCATGGTGGCGCAGGTTCGCGGGACCGGGCGACGTCCGTGATTCCATGAGCCCGATCGCCCACCGGTGTCGCGACAGGACCGAGCGCACCGAGTTGGCCCGTCGACGCATGGCCGACCGCCAGCCGTCTTCGCCGGAAGGCAGCTCGATCTCGCCGAACACCACGTCGATCATGGCGTCGAGGAGATCGTCCTTGTTGGCCACATGGTTGTAGAGCGACATCGCCTCCACTCCGAGCGCCTCGCCGAGCTTGCGCATGCTGAGTGACTCGATCCCGTGCTCGTCGGCCAGGGCGATCGCAGCCTCCGAGATCCGGCCGCGGCTGAGCCGGGGGCGGGGGACGGCTTGGGGATCGGTCGATGCGATCACCGGCGGCTCCTGGTGGTTGACGCTTGACATTCTTACACTGTAAGTCTACAACTTACGGTGTAAGCAAACCCACGAGGGAGCGTCATCATGAGAACCGCACAGCACGGCACGCCGATGGGGACGGTTCCGACCGGGACGACGATGACGGCCATCGTCCAGGAGAACTACGGCGCCGCCGCCGAGAGCGTCCTCCGGCTGGCAGAGACGGCCCGGCCGACGATCGGCGATGGCGACGTCCTGGTACGAGTCGTCGCGGCCAGCGTCGACATGGGGACGTGGCACTGCATGACCGGCATGCCGTACGCCATGCGCCTGGCCGGCTTCGGCGTCCGCCGGCCGAAGGCGTCCAACCCCGGCCGGAGCCTGGCCGGAACCGTCGAGTCGGTCGGCAAGGACGTCACCGGTTTCGCGCCCGGGGACGAGGTCTACGGCACCTGCGACGGCTCGTTCGCCCAGTACGCCCGGGTCAAGACGGGCATGCTCGCCCCCAAGCCGGCGAACCTCTCCTTCGAGCGGGCGGCGGCGGTGCCCGTGTCGGCTCTGACCGCCCTCCAGGCAGTGCGCAAGGCAGGGGTGGAGGCGGGTCAGAAGGTGCTGATCGTCGGTGCTTCGGGCGGCGTGGGCACGTTCGCGGTGCAGATCGCGAAGGCGTTCGGCGCGGAGGTCACCGGCGTGTGCAGCACCGCCAAGGTGGACATGGTGCGGAGCCTCGGCGCCGACCACGTCGTCGACTACGCCCGGGACGACTTCGCCGATGGCGAGCACCGCTACGACGTCATCCTCGACATCGGCGGCAACCGCCGGCTGTCTGTTCTCCGGGGAGCCCTCACCGCCCGGGGGACGCTCATGATCGTCGGCGGCGAGACCGGTGGGCGCTGGCTCGGTGGGTTCGACCGTTCCTTGCGGGCGGCGATGCTGTCGCCGCTGGTGAAGCAGAAGCTGGGCCTGGTCGCCTCTACCGAGAACGCCGCCGACCTGCGAGTTCTCTGCGATCTCATCGAGTCCGGAAAGGTCACACCGGTCATCGACTGCACCTACCCGCTCGCCGCCACCGCCGCCGCCATCGACTACGTCAGGGCCGGGAAGGCCCGGGGCAAGGTCGTCGTCGCTGTCCACGACGCCGGGCGCAGCTGACGCATACCGCGGCACCGGCGTCCTATGTGGGACGCTCCGGGCTGCTAGGAGGAGCGCGCCTGACCCCCCCCACAGGAGGTTCGCGATGGAAGCAGAAGGAGGGCTGGCCCGTACACCCGAGCGCACCTCTGTTCGACGAGACACGCCTGGCCGGCAGCGGGGTGCCCGGCCCAGCCGCTGGCGCGCTGGACACTGCCCGGACGGGGACCTCCCTACCGTCCGCCGGCGAACGCTAATGTCGACGTGTGATCCACGGCCCCTTCGACTGGGATCAGTTCGACTCCATCAAGAGCCGATTTACGGACAAACCCGTCTTCGTTGTCCAGATTCCTGAGCCGGCGGGCGGCGACTGGATTACCCCCGAGGAAATGCAGCAGCTGGCGGCTGAGGCCCAGGGCGTCGGCGACGTCCCAGTAGCTCCTTTTGGGATAGCTGTCGGTAGAGGGGCCTCGGGCAGTGCGATTGGCCTGCTCATAGACTTGGGCGTCAACCTTAGTGCCGCGGCAATTGTAGGTGCTGTAGCCGGGGTTTGGAAGCGGCTTCAACATCGGAGGCCGATCATGTCCGTTGGTGCGCTCCGCTACTTGTGTATGGCGGACCTGGTAGATCGGTTGGCCGTAGATTCAGTGGACGATATTGTGACGGTTGTCGCGTGCGACACCAGCGGTCCACGTCCTTCGGAGCTGAATCCTGTTGATATCGAACCGGTTCTTGTTGTGTTCGCCGACCGCATGAATACTAGAAGTTGGGTGTATCTAATGTCGCCGCGCGGCCACATCCTCAGCTTTCACGAAGGAGAGCCAATGATGGTCGGCTTGTCCTCCTATTCGGGCCTGCCGACTCCAGCGGACGAGCCGCCGCTTCTTCTTAGCAACGATTCCGGCGCGACCTAGAGAGCGCATGGCGACGCCGCCTCGGAATCTGATCATACCTCTGAAGACCCGCGCTAAGTGACCCTTATCTCCGGTCGAGCGACACGGCGCGGGAGCCCGAGCGGCGTTCCCCCCGCACCGCTGGCGATCTCAATAATGGGCGCCCTCAACAACGCATATCCTCCCGACGGCCGATCCGGCCCGCACCGCCCTCAATGCCGGTTGTGTGTCCGGTACGACGCCCCCCGCCGGCCGGGCCGTCTTCGAGTGCGGTGGTGGCCGACAACCTCGACATCGGCCGCCCTCGGAGGAACGACCTATCTCCGACCGCCGCATTCGCTCCGACACCAAAGGGGACGTTCCGGACCCGGGTGGTGACCCGGGGCACGGAGGTGACGCTGGACGCGAACTACCGGGACTCGCGCATCAACGAGTACCTCAAGGAAGGCCGTGCGCTGCGCATCGAGACCGTCGTCAACGGCCTTGGGGGGGTGCCCAACCAAGAAGCATCGACGTGGGCGTCGCGATCAGCCTCTGCGGCGGATCTATCGGCCGGGAGTCGCAGGGATGGAAGTCCTTGCAGGTAAGCGTCCGAGCGGGAGGGCCGCGGTCCGTTCGGAATGGGTCCAGGTGGCGAGTTCGAGCACTGAAAGTGCGACCTCGTTGACCGCCGACTCCGCTCTCAGCACAGACGGAACATAGAGTGTTCACCTGACGGTCCGGTAGGCAGCGGTTATCGATAGTTGGGGGCGGATGACAATGGCGGAACGGTGCCGAGCAATGACCTCCTCTGCTCGGAACGGGCACTTCTTGAGGCTACAGACTGGGAACCCGGCTCGATGTCTGGCGGCGAGCCGGTCGATGGGGTGGTCACCGATGCCAACAATTTTCCGTGACACGAGTCCGATCGGTGGAAGGCGAGAATTGCGCTCGATATCATCCCGCTACTACGCAGTAACGCGCTCCCCTACTCAGGGAATCAGCCAGTCCAGACCGATGATGACACGAGAAGACTCGATGGGGACTAGGGTCGGCTGTGTCTTTCCCTAGCGCCTTATGGGCGATCCTAGGCGTGCTGTTTGTCGTAGCGAAATCCTTGTATACCTACGTCCGCTACCGCCGCTCACTGCAACGCGGAGTCGAGTCATTCTGGTCGTATCTATTTGGCGGGATTGTATATCCCATCAACCGCGGACTAAGACAAGACTTAGCAGCTCGATTCAACCTGCGGCGGTATGCTGAACATCAGCTACGGATTAGTAGCTCTTCTCTGCTGGTTCCCGGCATCGAACCAGTCGTCCTTGATATTGACAAGGTATACATTCCCCAGGTTCTACACACTGATACGGGACACAGCGTCACACACGAACAGCTACGGCAGCAGCACGGATTGCTTAGGTGCGTCGTTACCGGCGACCCCGGATCCGGCAAGTCGTCACTCATAAAGCGTCTATATCGCGACGCCTGCATTGAGGCAATAGCTAATCCGCGCCGCGCTCCGCTGCCTGTCACGGTCGAGCTGCGCGATTTCGTCTCGTCGTCCTCCGCGCCCATAGGCGACTTGGGCGAATATGCGCTCGAGCAGTTACGTCAGCGGATCATCAAGGTCGAAGGCTATAAGATGGCGCGCTGTTTCGATACTTACCTGCGCGGCGCCGGGATTCTCCTACTTCTGGACGGCCTTGATGAGGTGCCCTCAGAACAGTACGAGAATGTTGAGGCGGCCCTGATGGCGCTCACCGAAACCCTCGCGAATTCGAGTGCTAAGTCGTGCGTCATCATAACCATGCGAACCCAGCTTTACGTTCAGATTCGGCGACGACTGAATAGTCATCAATTTGAATCTTTGAGTATCCAACCCTTTAGTTTGTCGGATATGTATGAGTTCTTGACGCGCTGGCCGTTCGCAAGTAATCGGGACTCCTCGGTTGGGCGCATACTCTCTTATCTGTCAGATCAGCCTACATTACGTGACATGTGCACCAACCCGCTAGTGTTGTCAATGTACGTCGCCAATGATGAGCGCGGCAACTCACAGGTCGTCCCGGAGACACGGAGCGAGTTCTACCGACTTGTTGTAGACGAGCTTCTTGTATTCCGCAGGACCCGAGGCGGAGCGATCGGGCCGGGACTAGGAGCCTTGAAGCGCGAGCGCCAAAGCGTTCTCGGGGCGATTGCCTTTTCTCATCTTCGGATGAACTCTCAAATCGCCAATAGCATTCCTCTGGCGCTCTGCCTCGATAAGTGCATGCAGATCTGGAAACTCGACCACGCCGCAGCAGAAACTAAGCTCTTTGAACTTTCGCGAGATACGGGTCTGTTTACCATGGAGAAGGAAAGAGAAACGATCCGCTTCATTCACCTGACGTTCTGCGAGTTCTTAGCCGCAGTTCATGTGGTTGAACAGGACTTTTCAGCGTGGGCGCGGCTACTTCCGCCGTTGAATCGATCTCGCCCCAGCGACTATGACGGTGGTACATCGGGCGCGACTCGATGGACAGAGGTCATCGCGTTTGCATCAGCACTGCTTCCGCAACGTCGGAGACGCAACCTCTTCGGGCTGCTTGTGCGTACTGGCGAGAGATCATTGCTGTTGAAATGTGCGCGGGAGTCTCAGGATTACGCGTTCCCGGAGGTGCAAGCGGCGGCGATCAGCGAGCTCGATGACCTGGCGACTGCGTCGTCGTGGGACGCTCTGTGGATGCAACGCGTCGCCAGTCTCGTTGCACTCGTTCGCGACATGGAGCGCGTTGCAATCCATGTTGTTGGATCCGCGCCGGCGCTGCGCGTAAATGAATGCTTGACCCGACTCGTAAATTCGAAGGATCGTTTCATGCGCCTATTTCGTCTGTATCTTCACGAGGATCCGTACGGCGTGTTGGTGCTATCTGGGAGCTATGACCTTGATATTGCGGAGTTGGCACCGACTATTAGTGGCGCGGCCGATGAGCCTGGAGTCTATGTTGCAATTCGCCAATATGCATGCCACTCACGTCCGCGGCGTATGGCTCTTGATTCTCGCTGAGTCCGCACTGGAGCATGCAGTCGTCGCGAGAAGGCTATACGAAGACGACGATCTTCGAGATCAACTGCGAGGCTCCACGGAGCGCCTACCACGAAGCGCGAGGTGGGATGTCGGATGGGCTTCTCGGGGAACCGGACTCGGAGTGGTTCTCGCCTTGGCGACTAGTGCGTTATGTCCCGATAAAGGCCTTCGCGGAATGCGGTACTTTGAACGTATTTCCGGTTTATGTGATATTGCGCCCCGGCGATGGGCGCTGACCGACCGCCTTGGGGGCATCTACGGCTCTCAGAGTCTCTTCATATTGGGTGTGTTGGGTTTTGCGATAGCGTTCTGGTCAAACCATGCCAAGTCATGGATGGACACCTTGGGCGCAGTGTGCCTCTTCTCTCTTGCGGCAAAGGTTCTCTGGGATATGGTGTGGCGATGTCCGAAGGCCCAGCTCCCAACGAGGCTCGTACTTAATCTAGCTATCCCGGCGAAGGGGCACCGCGGAGGGCCCCTTGGTTCGCTGTATCAGGAAGCGATTCGTTCGGACGCTCTGGATCAGAAACATGCTTACGAGATGCCGCGATTCACTCGTAAGGTTCTGGAAGAAATGCCGTCATACCGGAATAGAAAGTACTGGGAAGTAGTGTATCGAAGGGCCCTGTGGAACGCGAGATCTACTGAGTAGTATCCTTGCCTTCCAGAGCCCTTCAAATCGCCGTGCCATGTTTCGGAACGCACTCCAAGGCGGGGATTCCGCGAGTTGGAGTCGGAGGGTCTGATCCGGAAAGAGCACATCCGGTCGGACCCCCGCACCGGCCGACGGTTCAGCAATGGACCAAGGATGCTCTATCGCAATCGTTTAGGCGACATGCGTAGACCCAAGAAGCCAGGTGAGGTTGTCCCGGTCGTCGTAGAAGTTTAAGGTGGCGGTCCCCCGCCTGAGACCTGCCGGATGGTAGGTGTCGGGCGACCGCCAAGTCACTCGACCAGCAAGGGGACCGCCAGTGAAGAAGAACTATCAGACCAAGGCCGCGCACGCGGCGACCGCCGAGCTCGCCCTGCCCGACACCGTGAGCCTGGCCATGGCCGAGCTGGCCGAGACAGTGCGCGAGGGCCTTCTCGCCTTGGCCGTCGGGGCTGGGCTGCAGGTCATGCACGTGATGATGCAGGAGAGCGTCACCGCCGCCTGCGGGCCCAAGGGCGTCCATGATCCCGATCGAACCGCCGTCCGCCACGGAACCGAGGACGGCTCGGTGACCCTCGGCGGGCGGCGGTTGCCGGTGCAGCGGCCGCGCATGCGCAGCGCGGACGGAACCGCCGAGGTGGCGGTGCGGGCCTACGACCTGTTCGCCTCCACCGAGCTGCTCGATTCGATGGCGCTGGAGCGCATGATGGCCAAGCTGTCGACTCGGCGGTACTCGGCCGGACTCGAGCCGGTCGGCACCGGGGTCGAGGCAGCAGCTCGATCGAAGTCGAAGTCGGCGGTCAGCCGGCGGTTCGTGACCGCCACCGAATCGGCCCTGGCCACCATGTTGGCCGCCGACCTGTCGGGCCTCGACCTGGTGGCGCTGATGATCGACGGCGTGCACTTCGCGGACCACGTCTGCGTGGTGGCACTGGGGATCGGCATCGACGGGACGAAGCACCCGCTCGGGGTGGTGGAGGGCGACACCGAGAACGCCACCATCGTCAAGGACCTCCTCACCGGCCTTCGGGATCGGGGCCTGGACACCACCAGGCCCATCCTGTGCGTGCTCGACGGGGCAAAGGCGCTGGTGGCGGCGGTCAAGGCGGTGTTCGACCACCCGGTCGTGGCTCGTTGCCAGCTCCACAAGATCCGCAATGTCGAGTCGCGACTGCCCAAGGACATGGCGGCCACGGTGGCCCGCAAGATGCGAGCGGCCTACCACGACGCTGACGCGTTGGCCGCCGAGGCGACACTCGAAGCCCTGGCCCGGGATCTGGACAAGGGCCACCCCGGTGCCGCTGGCAGCCTGCGGGAGGGCCTGGCCGAGACGCTCACCGTCAGCCGCCTCGGGGTGCCGCCGACGCTGGCCCGAACGCTGCGCTCGACCAACGCCATCGAGTCGATGATCGAGATCTGCCGGGATCACTCGACCAACGTGAAGCGCTGGCGGGACGGGACGATGGCGCTGCGCTGGTGTGCGGCGGGCATGGTGGAGGCGGCCAAGCAGTTCCGCCGGGTGAACGGATTTCTCCACCTGCCCGCCCTCCGGACCGCCCTTGACGCTCACGTCACGAAGGTTGTCGCACCCCCGTGCGAGGATGGGGAAGTAGCCGCCTGATCATCGGGGCCGCCACCGAAGTTCCACGGAACTCGGGACATCCTCAGCCAGGTTCGATGATCGGCGTTCAAATCACTCCACCTCCACGACATCGAGAAGGTAGAAGTCTCGGCCAGAGGGTTCCGCAGGCGCATTCCCGATCATAGCGCCACAGCCAGGAAAACATTCTCCTTCGCTAGAGAATGGTCATCTTCGTGCAGCCGGGCAGCGATGCTTAACGCCTGGGAATCTGGCACAGGCAATAGGGCTGTGGCACTCCACGCCTCTGGAATACCGGTGTAGAACCTACGTTGTAGGGACGATTGTTTCTCTCTGGGCATGGATGAGATCCGGCTCTCCTGACCCAAGTGTGGATGGGATCGGAGCCGGCAGGCGTGTAGTGGCTGGCTGAGCAGGTCTTCCGGTATCCGCGTGACGCGCACGGGCCGGGCCAAGGTTCACGGACTTCTCACACCCCTGAACCGGGAGGTCCTCAACCCGTGCGCGTCACCACCGCATTCAAGCGCCTCCTTCGGCTCGACGACGTCAACGTCGTCGCCGTGGAGTTCCTGACCACGATCGTGATCGTCACCGTGGCCCTGCGCCGGCGGCGGCTGGTCTGCCCCCATTGCGGGTTCAAGACCCGGTTCCGCTACGACACCCGGCCGGCGCCGTCGTGGTGGCGCCACCTCGACCTGGGCACCTGGCGGCTGGAGGTCCGGGCCAGCCTGCGCCGTCTTCGTTGCCCCGACCACGGCGTGGTGGTGGAGGCCGTCCCCTTCGCCCGGCCGGGGGCGAACCTCACCCGGGACCTCGACGACCTGCTGGCGTGGCTGGCGACGAGGATGGACCGCACGGCGGTCGCTCGTCTGTGCCGGGTGTCGTGGCGGACGGTGGGACGGGCCTGCGAACGGGTGGTGGCGAGCGAGCTCGACGACCATCGCCTCGACGGCCTGTTCCGCATCGGGGTCGACGAGATCTCCTGGCGCAAGCACCACCGCTACCTGACGCTGGTGGTCGACCACGACCGGGGCAGGGTCGTCTGGGGAGCCAAAGGCAAGGACGCCAAGACCCTCGACGCCTTCTTCGACGAGCTCGGGCCGGAGCGATCGTCCCAGCTCAGCGCCATTTCCATGGATCTGGGCCCGGCCTACCTCAAGAGCGTCAAGGCCGAGGGACACGCTCCTCAGGCCATCGTGTGCGCCGATCCGTTCCACCTCGTGTGCCTGGTGGGCGACGCTCTCGACGAGGTCCGCCGGGACCTGTGGAACCAGCTGCGCCGGCTTCCCGACGACCGCTGGGCCAAGGACTTCAAGGGAGCCCGGTGGGCCCTGCTGAAGAACCCCGAGGACCTGACCACCACCCAGGCCGCCCAGCGCAAGCGCATCCGACGCAACCGGGGCGGGATGTGGCGGGCCTATGAGATGAAGGAGCAGTTCCGGGCCATCCTGGCCGGCGACCTCACCCGCGACGAGGCGGGCGAGCTTCTCGACCGGTGGTGTGCCCGAGCCCAGAGATCGCGGCTGGCGCCGTTCGTCAAGGTGGCCAAGACCATGCGCCAGCGTCGGGAGATGATCCTCAACGCCGTCGAGCACGGGATCTCCAACGGCCGGGTGGAGGGCTTCAACACCAAGGTCCGCCTCATCATCCGCAGGGCGTACGGGTTCCATTCCGCCGACGCGGCCCTGGCCCTCGTCATGCTCGCTGCCGGGCCCATCGACATCAAGCTGCCGCACGAGCGGGTGGTCTGGAAAGAGGCGTCCTGATCCACATCGTGGTCAGGAGAGCCTGAGATCCCACGGCGTGGTCGCTGCAGAGTCACCCTCTGCATGTGACCGCTCCACGATCCCAGCACGAAGCCGTCGTCAAAAAGTGGACGACCTGGCTCGGACAGATCAAGGGGCACGTCCTCGAGCTACACCACCACCGGGCCATCTGGCTAGCGATCAGCGACGCGATCAGCAACCGGGCCGGCGACACATCCGGCGTGTTCCGCGCCCACTACACGAAGCTTTATGTCGATGGACAAGCGATGGCGATCCGTCGCTTGGTTGACCCGAAGGATCACGACTCGATCTCGCTCGGACGCCTCATCCTCGACATCAGGAACCAGAAGGACGTCTTGACGCGGCAGCGGTACGTCGACCTGCATGTGACTGACGATGTCCGCGAGTGGGTGAAGGAGAACTGGGCTTGTCGCGCAACCAAGTTGTTTGATGAAGAGTGGGGGGACGGCTCAGGGAGCCTCGATCCCGTGAAGATCGACGCTGACCTCAATGAACTCGTTACCCTGTCCGCGGTTGTGTGGACCTGACCCGGTTTGACGGACATCCGCGATCAGGGGCGAAGCCCCCGAAAGGATGTCCACAATGGAGACCATGGCAGGCAAGAAGCCCCGCCGACGTCGGTCGTTCACCCCGGAGTTCAAGGCCGAGGTCGTCGCGCTGGTCCGCCAGCCCGGCCACACCGCCGGCAGCGTCGCCCGGGAGATGGGCCTGACCGACTCGGCGGTGCGGGAATGGGTCCGGCAGGCCGAGCGTGACGAAGGGGTCCGTGCCGACGGGCTGACAACAGCGGAGCGGGCCGAGATGGCCCAGCTGCGTAAGGAGCTGCGGGAGGCGCGTGAAGAACGCGACATCCTCAAGCGCGCGGTGGCTTTCTTCGCGAGGGAGACCCGGTGAGCGTGTTCCCGTTCATCGAGGCGGAGAAGGCTGGGCGTCGCAACGTCGCCAAGGCGTGCGAGCTGCTCGAGGTCTCCCGGTCCGCCTTCTATGACTGGCGCCACCACCGCCCCTCCGTCCGCCAGCTGGCCAATGACGAGCTCGGCGAGCGCATCCAGGCCATCTACGACGAATCCCGTGGCACCTACGGCTGGCCGAGGGTGCACCGGGCCCTGCGGCGGGAGGGCATCCACGTCTCCCGCAAGCGGGTGGCCCGCATCATGCGCCAGAAAGCCCTGGTGGGACGCTGTCGCCGTCGGTTCACCAAGACCACCATCTCCGATCCCGACGTCACCGCCGCCGACCTGGTCAAACGAGCCTTCGGGCCCGGCACCGTCGAGGTGGACCGGGTCTACGTGGGCGACATCACCTACATCTGGACCTGGGAGGGCTGGCTGTACCTGGCCACGGTCATCGACTTGTCCTCCCGCAAGGTGGTGGGCTGGGCCATGGCCGAGCACATGCGGGCCGAGCTCGCCTGCGACGCCCTGCGTATGGCCATCGGCGCCCGCCGGCCGGCACCCGGAGCGATCTTCCACTCCGATCGGGGGACCCAGTACACCAGCAGGGAGTTCACCGACCTGCTGGTCGACAACGACATGGTCCAGTCCCTGTCCCGGCCTCGCCAGTGCTGGGACAACGCGGTGGCGGAGAGCTTCTTCGCCTCCCTCAAGCTCGAGCTCGTCGACCGCCAGTCGTGGGCCACGAGGGCACAGGTCAGGCGCGAGATCGCCTGGTACATCAAGGTGTTCTTCAACCGCAACCGGCTGCACTCCTCGCTCGACTACCTCACCCCCGTCGAGTACGAGGCCACCATCCACCACCGCAAGGCCGCTCAAGCGGCATAGTCAGGCTGTCCGGCAAACCGGGTCAACCCCAGTGAGCACTTTCGCAACAAAAGCAATCGCCCACATCGACAAGCGGAGTGTCGACCAGCTTCCGACATTCGGCGAGTTGAATGCGGCGATCGAGGTCGTCGGTGAAAAGTTCAAGCGGTATGCCCTGCTTCTCACCGCATCCTCATGGGTCGAGCTTGCCCCCGCGATTCAGGACGACTGGCGATCAACGTTCCGTCGACCTCTCTTCTAACCTCTTTACTGGGACCGTTTCGAATCGCCATCCGCTCGAACCCTTCTGGCAGCCGTTGATCAGCTCCCGGTTGGTTCACGTGGCAAGACCTCTTTGTCCGACTCATTCCACCGCTCGCGACCTTCCGGCCAGGGGTCCTTATGGAGTTCGCGCTCCGTCATATGTGCCACACGATTGTTGGCCCATCGGTCCCATGCGTCACGCCGAGCCGCCAAGCGCGTATAATGTGAACCTCGTACTGTCCTTCTTCGCAGCGAACTCAAAGAGAATACGAGCATGGATAGCCGCGCTCTCCAGGAAGGCAACCTGCGAGCCTCCTTCGGCCCGTTCAAAGGCGTCCGCCGCAAAGATCAGCCACTTCAGCTCATAGACGAGGTGAGTGCGCATCTGGTACAGGCAATCGTCTTCTAATCAATGACTCACGTCTCCCCATGCACCTCCACGGTAGCCACAGGCCGCTCACCCCAAGTGGGCGTGCCCTCGTCGTTGACCTGATCGCGCCAGCGGCGTTCTGGCGGCTGGGCTCTGGTGACGACAATCGGGGCGAACGATCGACGGCTCTGGGCGCGCTCCGACGGGCGCCGGGTGTCCGTAATGGGCGCCCAGAACCTGGGGCGGTCGCCACCCAAACGCGTAGCGAAAAGCCGGAGGAGGCAGGCCATCACCGCTGATCCTGGCCATGGCGGCGCCGTCCTCGCGTCGATACCAACATGCCATTTGCCACCGCAATGAGTGCAGCGGTCGCGACGCTAGCGATCCTCCGGGTTTGTCACTGGTCGTCTGCAGACAGGTTCCGAACGAGGCGGCAGCACCGTTGTGGCGCGTCAGGCGGGGGTGAAGCGGAGGGTGGCGGCCATGCCGTCGGCGACCTCTTCGACGCCCTTGGCCAGGGGCGGGTTGCCGGTGCTGGCGGTCAGGACGGCCAGCCATTCGGTGGTGAGGACGGGGACGAAGTACTGCGTGAGGGCCACCGGCCGGGGCTCGGGCATGGCGGGGAGGCGCATGGTTTGGCGGGTTGCCACCTTGACGCCTACGCCTCCGGGCAGGACGACCTCCTCCACCCGGCGGGCGTCGGCCTCCTCGCCGGGGGACGCGAGGGCCCGGCGGTAGACCTCCCGCAGGCCGGCGACGGGGATGCCCTCGCCGTGGGTGTCGAGCTTGCGCCAGGCGAGGGTGGCGCTGGCCGACACCAGCTCGCCACCGACGTCGGCCGCGAGGATGGCGGCCATGAACACCTTCTCCCGGTGGAGCTGGCGCATGACGTCGAGGAGGGCGCGGCGGACGGGTCCCCGCTCCGCAGCCGCGTCGGGCCGGCCGGCCGAGCGCTGGTCGAGGAAGGCATCGAGCCATGCGTCCCACGTGTCGGGGTTGAGGTCGAGCACGGTCCAGTGGTCGGGGACGTCGATGGCGAAGCCGATTGGAGGACGGGGGATATCGGCCGCGTAGCCGGCGGGGGGCAGGACGTCGGTCATCTCGGTACCTGGACGATCCGGGCCTCGCCGTCGAGGCCGAGGACGGCTCTCCCCGGCGGCATGCGGCCGGTGAGGTTTCGGGGCAGGCGGAGTCCGATCAGGTCGCCGTCGAGGGTGGACGGCGGTGACAGCAGAAGGCCCGCCTTGGACTTCTTGGCCTCCACGATGGTGCCCCGCAGCTCGTTCTTGAGGTCGTCGAGCTGGCCCCCGACCACCACCGCCACCCGCCCCCGGCCGGCAGCCCGCAGGTAGTCCTTTACCGCGTCGTCGGCCGGCGTGCGGGCCAGCACCTCGGCGTCGTCGATCACGATCGCCAGCGGGCCCTCGTACCCGGCCAACAGGGTGGCCAGCTCCGGTCCGTCGGGCACGCCATCGAGCACATCCGCGCGCTCCCCGCCCAGATCGGTGAGGGGAGACGGGCGGGGACACAGGGCCAGCACCTGGCCGCCGCTGGCCAGGACGCTGCGGGCGATGGTGAGCAGGGCGGTGCTGCGGCCGGTCTTGCCCGGTCCCGCCACCACGAAGCCGCCCTCAACGGCGAGGTCGACGCCCACTGCCGCCAGTTCGTCGCCGCCCACGCCCACCAGCGCCCGCAGGGGCGACGAGGGTCGGCTACCGTCACCCGCGGCGGCGGCCTCGGCCAGGGCCCACGCCCGGTCGAAGCCGATGGTGGTGGGCAGGGCGTCGACCCGGAAGGGACGATTGTCGCGCTCGGCCGCCGGCCACCGTTGGTGCGCCAGCCGGCCCAGCTCCCGCACCGCCGCCGCCTGGGCCTGTCCCGACGGGTCGGGATCAAGGAGGGCGAACTGCACCTCGGAGCCGGAGTCGGCCCGGAAGGCCCGCCCCGGCGGCACGTCTTCAGGGATGGTGCGGGGGTTGAGGTTGGCCAGGCGGTAGTCGTTGCGGTCGGCCAGGCGCAGCACCAGCTTGTCCTCCACCTGCGCCGCCATGCGGTCCATGAGCAGGCTGCGGTCGCCGGCGATGACCAGGCGAAGGCCGACGCCGGCGCCCTCCCGCACCAGGCGGAGGATGGCCGCCGGCAGCTCCGAGCCGGTGTCGGTGGAGAACTGGGCGGTGAACCCCTCCCACCGGTCGAGGAGGACGACCAGGTAGGGCAGTCGCTCGGAAGGCGGTACCGCCTGCCGCTGCTCGCCGATGTCGCCCAGTCCCGACCGGGCCAGCAGCTCCAGGCGGCGGGCGACCTCGTTCCCGAGCCGGGCGACCAGGCGCTCGACGCGGCCGGTCTCCGACCCGACGACCACGCCCCCGCAGTGGGGTAGGTCGTCGAGGGGCAGGAGGGCGCCGTTGCCGAAGTCGAGGCCGTAGAGGTGGACGTCGGACGGCGATGTCGAGCGGGCAACGGAGGCGGCGATGGTCCTCAGTGCGCTGGAGCGTCCCGACCGGGCCGAGCCGGCGATGAGGACGTGGCTGCCGCCGACGAGGTCGAACGTGGCCGGCCGCTGGGCCTGGGCCGCGGGCAGGTCCTCCATGCCGATAACGGCGCCGGCCCCGGCTGCCTCGGGTAGTAGTACCGTGGTAGGAAGCGGCGGGAGCCACGGGCTGCGGGGTCGGGGGAGGCCGGCCCGGGCCGCGGCCCCGCCGATGATCTCGACCAGGGCGCTCAGATCGGTGGCGGCGCCGGCCTTGTCGTCGGCCCGCTGGGCGGCCGCCATCGGGTGGCCGAGGCGGTTCCACGGCACGGAGGCGACTCGTGGCGGGGGCACGTTGACGGTGGCGCCCTTGCGCCGACCGGCCACCCGGGCCGTCTGGAACTCCACCAGCACCGCCCGTCCCCCGGTGCGCACGTAACCCCGGCCGGGGGTGGCCCTGGTGATCGACGCCGCGTTGGGGGCGTCGAGCACCTCGCTGCTGTCCTGCTTGTCCTCCATCCGCAGGGCCACCCGCAGGCCGGTGTTGGCCTTCATCTCGGGGGACACCACGCCGGCCGGCCGTTGGGTGGCGAGGATGAGGTGCACACCGAGCGACCGTCCCACCCGGGCGATACGGATGAGGCCGCTCACGAAGTCGGGCAGCTCCCGGACCAGCTCGGCGAACTCGTCGATGACGATCACCAGCCGAGCCAGGCCGGCGTCGGCCGATCGCTGGGCGTCGCGCTCCCAGGCCGAGTCGACATCGGGGACTCCCATGTCCTTGAGGACGTGCTCCCGGCGCTTGAGCTCGGCGTCGAGGGAGACGAGGGCCCGCTCGGTGAGGTGCCCGTCGAGGTTGGTGACCATGCCGACGGTGTGGGGCAGGCGCTCGCAGTCGGCGAAGGCGCTGGCGCCCTTGTAGTCGACGAGCACGAAGTTCATGGCACTGGGACGGTTGGCCACCGCCAGCGACGCCACCACCGTCTGGAGGAACTCGCTCTTGCCTGCGCCGGTGGTGCCCGCCACCAGGGCGTGGGGGCCGTCCCGCTTGAGGTCGAGGTAGAGGGGCCCGTCGATCGACACGCCCACCAGGGCCTCGGTGGTGCGGCCCGCGCCCAGCCACGTGCTGGCGATGTCGTCGGGACGCTCGAGGTCGAGGTCGGCCAGTTCCACGAAGCGCACGAACTTGGGGATGGTGGCCTCCCCGTCCTCCCCACCGGTGTCGCGGATCGGGGCCAGGCTGCGGGCGACGTCGTCGGCCCACGACGCGTCAACCTGGTCGAACAGGACCTGGCCCACCTCCTCCACGCCGTCGACCTCCAGGGTGGCCAGCGTGGGGTCGTCGGGGTCGACCACCAGCTGGGCCCGTCCCTCCTCGGCCAGGCGGGTGACGTCGCGGTCGAGCCCGATGGCGTAGATCCCGACCGCCGGTCCCTCCCGAAGCAGGCGGGGCACGCCCGGCACCGATCGCAGGGGACGGATGCCGTCGAAGACGACCACGTAGGTGGGCGTGAACGTGAGGCCGCGGTGCTCCTTGTCGACCTCGGCCCGGGCCTCGAGCACCTTGAGCAGCTCCTTGACCCGCTCCTCGCGGGTCGTGCGGTCGTTGCCCACCAGGGCCGGCGGCGCCTGGGGGTCGTCGGGCCGGATGTGGGGCAGCCAGCGAATCCAGTCCCAGTCGGCGCCGGCGTCGGCGTCGGTGAGGACGACCAGCTGCAGGTCGCGCGGGCTGCGGAGGGTGGTCAGCTGGGCGACCAGCCAGCGGGCGGCGGCCCGGATGGGGCCGGGCGGCCCGGCCACGCCGAGGACGCCGGCCTGAGCGAGGTCGACGCCGACGGGGACGGTGGGGAGGCGGGGCGGGGCCTGGTCGGGTCGCCCGCCGGTGCTGGTGATGGCGATCGACGCGGGCCGGTCGGCCACGCCCACCCGCAGCAGGGCGGCGTCGAGGTCGTGCTCCCGCCGCTCCCAGAGGCGCCGGTTGGGACCGGTGGCGATGGCGGCCAGAGTGGGTGGGTCGGGGAACTGGTGCCGGGTGAGGCTCACCTCCCGTTCGGCGGCCTCGAACATCAGGGCCTGGGCCTCGGCCACCTCGGCGTCGTGGCGAGCTTGCTCCTTGGCCGTGCGCTTGGCCTGCCGGCGGCGGCCGTACATGGCGTTGGCAACGGCCACCACCGGGAAGAGCAGCGCCTGCGGGCCCCAGAACAGCAGGCCCGCAACCGCCGGCACAGCCGGGGTGGCCACCTGGGCCCACGGGAAGGCCTGGTCGTCGCGGTCGGCCTGGCGGCCGGGGAACGCCACCGACGCCTCCCGTCGGGCGGGACGGATGCGGGCCGGCCGGTTGAAGGCCAGGCCGCCGGCGTCGTCCGGGTGGAGGTCGGCGTCGGCCTCCTTTGGGGCGCGGACCTCGAGCAGGCACGTGCCGACCTCGATCAGCTGGCCCGGCCGGAGCCGTGTGGGGCGGTCGAGGCGGACGCCGCCGACCCACGTCCCGTTGGTCGACCCGGCGTCGTCCACCGTGAACCCGTCCCCATCGACGGTGAGGCGGCAGTGGATGCGAGAGACGGAGGTGTCGTCGAGGCGGATGTCGGCCTGGGCCGAGCGCCCGAGCGTCACCTCGCCCTCGGAGAGCGGCCACGTGCGACCGCTCAGCGGTCCACCGACGACGGCGAGCTCGAGGGGGGCGTGGCGTTTGCCACCGGCACGCCTGCCGCTGCCGTTGGCGTTGCCGGCCGGTCCCGGGGCGCCGACCAGGAGGACGTCGCCGTCGTGCAGACCGCTGTCGGCCAGGAGCCCGTCCCCCGGTAGGCGGCGACCGCGCACGAACAGGTCGGTGCCGGCGCCCACCGCGGCCATGACGTCGGCCATCGAGGTCTCCGCCTCCGCCACCAGGACGACGTGGTCGACCCGGCCCGAATAGTCGTCGAGGATGCGCAGGTTCAGTCGCATGAAACCTCTGCCGGACGCCGGCGCACGGACCCCATCGTCTCCGGGTGCGTGCTGGATCCAGACTACCGGCAGCGAGCTCTTACTGAATTCGTCGCGCTGGCGTTTGCTGTTGGCTGGGCCGGACACCCAAGGCGGAAAGCGAGGCACTCATGCCAGCGATCAAGGTCACGTCGGAGCAACTGGAGTCGGTCTCCCGGCTTCTCGACAGCGGGCGCCAGGACGTGGCCCAGCAGCTCGCCTCCATGGAGGGCCAGGTCAAGGGCCTCGTCGACGCCGACTGGCAGGGAGCGGCCTCCAGCAGCTTCCGCGACATGTGGGACCAGTGGCACACCGGCGCCCGCCAGGTGGAAGAGGCCCTGGCCGGGATCTCCCAGCTCCTCCAGCAGGCGGCCACGACCTACCGCGACACGGAGGACCAGCTCTCCAGCCAGATGCGCGGGTAGCCGAAGGCGAGGACGCAGCGGTGGAGCTGTACGTCGACGTCGACGCCCTGGCCGAGCTGTCCCGCCAGCTCGACGACGTCAAGGCGGCCCTGGAGCGGGCCCACGACGACGTCGGACCACCGTAGAAGACGGTTGGAGGAGGGTACGCGTGTGAACAGCGTGTCGATCCAGGAACGACAAGCGGGAGGAACCGTGGGCGCCAATCCCCTGGGGGACCAATGAGCTTGTTCAAGAAGCGTTTCCAGCGGTTCATGTCCCACTACCGGCCCGACGGGCAGGCGCCCTCCGGTGAGGCACCCGACCTACCCGGCAGCCTGTCGGCCACCGGGTTCGACGAGCCGATGTCGCAGTACGCAGGGTGCACGTTCGACCGGGGGCTGTACCGGCTGCACACGCAGGCGTCGTCCGTCCTGGCCAACGGTTGGGTCGCAGAGGCGTTCCCGGAGTTCGCCCACCGGGTCCACTGCTTCGGCTTCGACTGGTCGGGCGACCAGTTCGCGCTCGACCGGGCGCGTACCCACAAGGGTGAGAACCTGGTCCTGCTGCTGGAGGCGGGCACGGCCGAGGCGCTGGAGATCCCGGCCACCTTCGCCGCCTTCCACGACCAGGAGCTGGTCGACGAGGGGGAGGCGGCGCTCAGCATCAGCTTCTGGCAGGAGTGGCTGGCGGCCAATCCCGGCCAGGTGCCCCTGCGCTTCGCCGACTGCGTGGGGTACAAGGTGCCGCTGTTCCTCGGCGGCGAGGACACGGTCGAAAACCTGGAGGTCATCGACGTCGACGTGTACTGGACGATCACCGGTCAGCTGCGGCGGCAGGTGGAGCAGATCTGACGTCACCAAGGCGGCTGTCCCGTCGAGGGTGAGTGCGAGCGCCTGGCGACCCGGGTGGCAGCATGGGGCCATGCGCGCTCGTGTCCTCGTCGCTGTGGCGGCAATGGCCTTTCTCGTCGCCGGCTGCACCGACGACGACGACCCGGCCACCACGACCACGTCGTCGGCGGTCGTGACGACGGTGCCGGTCAGCACCACCGGGGCGGGGTCGACCACGTCGCCCACGACCGTGCCCGCCGCGGTCGCGATCGTCCTGCACGCCGACGGACTCGGTGTCGTGGACTTCGGGGCCACCAAGGACGCGACGCTCACCGCCCTCGGAGCCCTCCTCGGCCCGATCGACGAGACTGGGACTGGTTGTGAGCTGGCCGGACCCGACGTCACCACCGCCCGGTGGGACGAGTTGCGGGTGCAGTTCGTCGGGACGGTGTTCGACTCCTACAACGTGCGCCCGCCTCCCGGCGAGGCCGCCGTCCTGGGCCTGAAGACCGACGCCGGGGTGGGGCTCGGTTCCACGGTGGCCCAGCTCGAGGCCGCCTACGGTTTGCAGCTCACGATTCCCGGCCTGCCGCCCGAGTTCGGCGGCAACGACTTCCGGGTCACCTTCGGCGGCACCGGCCCGGAGTTGCTCGGAACGCTGTCCGACACCTCCGCCGCGGGCGTCGTCACCGCCATCTTCACCCAGGTCTGCGAGTAGCCCGGAGGGCGGCGGCCACCTCCAGGCGGATCCGGAAGTCGGAGTCGCCGGCCAGGTCCTCGATCGGCGCCCGGCTGGGCTCGGCGCCCAGCTCGGAGAGTCCCCGAAGGGCCTTCCACCGGACCCACGCGTCGGCGTCGGCGAGGGCCGTCTCCAGGAGCGGCCGCAGGTCCTCCCGGCCGGCGTCGACCACCGCATCGACTGCGGCCCGCCGCACCGAGCGCACCGGGTCGGTCACGAGTCGGGCCCAGTCGGCCGCCGCGACCTCGGGGTCGGCCTCGCCCAAAAGGTTGGCCGCCACCTGCCGCCGGGACGGGTCGTCGTCGGTCGCCGCCGCCCGCACCCGGTCGAGGTCGTCGGCGTTGGTGGCGGGGCGGAGTGAGCCGAGGTCGCGCCACGCCCGGTCCAGGCGGCTGAGACGCTTGTTGTCGGCGGCCGGGGGCGTGCCGCCGACAACGCCCACGCCGACCATGCCGGCGCCGGCGGGGCCGCCCATCACCCGGGGAGCGCTCGTGTCGGGCGGGGCGTCGGGGTCGGCGAACTCGTCGGTGACCACGGCCAGGATGGGCCGCAGGACTCGTTCCCAGTCGGCCGCCCGGTGCAGGCCCACGGCCACGAAGTCGGGTCCGACGAGGACGTTGGCCACCTCGTCGTGCTCGGCGAAGAGGCGGGCGGCACCGGGGTCGTCGGCTGCGGCCGCGGCCGACTCGTACCAGCGGCTGGGTCCGCCGTGGATGGGACCCACCTGGAAGCGGATCGACCGGGGGTTGGGAGTGGCCTCGGGCACCACCGGCCCGCCGAACGTGCCCGCCAACAGGTCGGGCTCCGGGTCGGCGGCCGCGGGCCCGGCGGCGCCCGTCGTCGACACCCGCACCCCGAAGCGGTCGTCGACCCAGCCGTAGTCGAGGGTCACGTCGGGGCCGAGGTCGCGCCGCCACCTGCCGGCGCCGGGGCCCACCGCGGCGGCGAGGGCGTCGTCGTCGCCCGGACCCCATTCCTCGGTCGAGAAGAACCGCTTGAGCAGCGCCTTGGTGGGGGCCAACGCCTCGAACGGGAGGGTGAGGAAGGCGTCGACGGTGAGGTGTCCGAAGGCGGCTCGGGCCAGGCCCCGCTCGACCACCAGCCGGCGGGCCTCATCCAGGTCGGCCCCGGACGTCGGCATCGGACCGACGGTACCCGACGGAGATGTTCACACGATGGTGACCGGGCACCCCTTGCGCGGACCTTCCGACGGGGCAGAATCGCCCGCATGCCGGTGCCCGTCCGCCAGGACCACGAGCTCATCGACCACGACGGGGTCGACTGGGCCCGCGTGGTTGGCAGCCGGTTCGTGATCCGCCAGCGGATGACGTACGTGTACGACGGCCCCATCCACCACCTCCGCCACCGTCTGATGGTCGTGCCGCCCGTCCGCCACGGCGACCAGACGAGGATCGACCACGGCCTGGAGGTGATCGGCCCCGCCCACCGCATCGACCAGCGGGTCGACAAGTTCGGCAACCACCTGATCGAGGTGCGGGTGGCCCGGGTGAGCGAGATGGTGGAGTTCGAGACGTGGGCGGTGGCCGAGCGGGCGGCGGCCAACGGGCCTATCCGGGTCGACGCCAAGGCCCTCCACGACCCCCGGCTGCTCCAGCCGTCGCCGCTGACCTGGCCCAACGACGCCCTGGAGGACGCCGCCCACCGCCTGCTGGCGAGCGGGGAGAAGGGGGCGGACCTGGCCCGGCACATCAACACGTGGGTGTTCCGGCTGATGCGCTACCGCCCGGGCGCCACCAACATCGACACCACCGCGGCCCGGGCGTTCGGTATGGCCCAGGGCGTGTGCCAGGACTACGCCCACGTGATGCTCTGCCTGTGCCGGCTGTGCGGGCTGCCCGCCCGCTACGTGTCCGGCCACCTCCTGGGCGAGGGGGGCAGCCACGCGTGGGTCGAGGTGATCGTGCCCGACCCGTCCGGCTCGGGGGGAGCGGTGGCCCTGCCCCTCGACCCCACCCACGGCCGAGCGGTCGGAATGAGCTACCTCACCATCGCCGTCGGCCGGGAGTACTCCGACGTGGCCCCCACCTACGGCACCTACTCCGGCGACGGTCGGGGCACGCTGTCGACCGTCAAGCGGGTCGGCGTGACGTCGGTGGACGTGGCGCCGGACTGAGGGCTACGTCAGGAGGGCGGCGGCGCACCAGGCCCAGATCGGGCCCATGACCAGCAGGGAGTCGAGGCGGCGGAGGGCGGGGGCGTAGGCGGTGCGGTCGCCCAGGAGGGCGGAGCCGGCCACCGGGCCGAAGGGGGCCAACACCGCGGCCAGGGCGCCGAGCAGCAGGGGCGCACCGCCATGGAAGGGGGGCACGAACACCACTGCCGCAGCCATGGTGAGGGGGAGGATGGCGACGACGCCGGCGGCGGGACCCTCCCACGCCGACGACGCCCCGGTGCCGACCAGGTATGCCCCCGCGTCGTAGAGGGCGGCGCAGGCCAGCAGGAAGAGGGCGGCGCGGGTGTCGATCGAGCGCAGGAGCACCGGTGCGGCGGCGGCCATGCCGACCGACACGCCGATCACGAGCGTGAGGGCCACGTCGCGCCCGGGGGCCTTGGTGGGCGCCGCCGCCCGGGCGACCATGGTGAGGACGACGGCTCCGGCGACGACCATGTTCATGTGGTCGAGCCCGGTGGCCGCGGTGAGGGGCAGGGCGGCGGCGGCGGCAGCGGCGAAGGCCGGCAGCGGGCGCTCTCCCCGCTTGCGCCAGACGCTGGCCGCCTGGGACGCGGCCACGAAGGCGATCACCGCCATCCACACCGAGAGCCATCCCGGACCGGCGAGGAGCACCCCCGCGGTGACGACCGCCCACGCCACTCCGAGACGGCCGTGGGGACGGGTGCTCTGGTGGACGACGGCCAGGGGTGCCACCGGCTTGGCCTCGGGGACCGGGGCGGTGACAGGGACGGCCTCGGGCGCGGCGGCTGCCGCCTGCTGGCCCATGGGCGTGGGGACGGGCATGGCTGCCGGTTCCGGCGTCGGTGCCGGTGCCGGTGCCGATGAGGGCATGGGCTCCGGGTCGGGCATCGGTGCCAACGCCAACCGCCCCATCGAGCCACCGGCGGACGTCGGCGACGGCCCGGTCGGGAGCGGCTGGGACATGCGTTCGGGGTCGAACCGGTCGAGCTCGGCCGGGTCGTCGGGCGGCGGCGGCACCAAACGAAGCCGGCGGACGGGCCTGATGGTCCGGAGGGCCGGGCGTGATACCGGGCCCCCGATCGGGAACGCGGGCCAAACGCCGGGCAGACCGGGGTCGGCCGGGTCGGTCGAACCCATCAGCAGGCCCAGGGCCGTCGCCTCGGGCGAGTCGACCGGCCAGGCGATGCCCGACGGGTCAGGGAAGGCGGCCGGCGGGCCGGGGGTCGATTCGGGCGAGCCGATCGGCGAGGCGGGGGTCGGCGGATCGGGCCAACCCGTCGTCCCGTCGGGTGCCGGGTGTCCGGTCGAACCGGTCGACGGGCCGGGCGCCGATGGTCCCGGCCGACCGGCAGGCTCACCGGTCGGCGCTTCGGATGCCAGGTCGCCCGGGGCCGGGGGCCGGATGGTCCGGGCCGCGGCCTCGGCCGGGCTGGAGCCGCCGGAGACGGGGGGCAGGACGGCGACGATGTCGTGGGCGGCGATGGGCATGCCCATCTCCGCGGGCTGGCCGTTCACCCACACCCGCGACGTGTCGAGCACCCGGCCGAAACGCTCGCCGAACTGGCCCCGGGCCTTGTCGAGCAACTCGGCCACGGTGGCGGCCTGGATCTCGGCGCGGGCGGTGCCCGCCGCTTCCCGAGCCGAGGCGAACAGGCGGAGGGTCGGCATGCGGCGCCTACCTCAGCTCGGCCCGGCCGTCGCGGATCACACGCTCGCCCCGGCTGGTGGCCTCGAAGGCGAAGGCCCCGTCGTCTGCCGCCGGGGTAGACGGTGGTGACCAGGTCGGAGCCGGGCAGCACCGGCTTGGAGAAGCGCACCGCCAGCCGGGCCAGGCGGGTGGGCTCGCCGCTGGCCACCGTCTCGATCACGGCCCGGCTGCACATGGCCATCGTGCACAGCCCGTGGAGGATGATCCCCGGCAGCCCCACACCCTTGGCGAACTCGTCCTCGAGGTGGATCCGGTTGTCGTCGCCCGAAGCCGCCGCGTACCGCCAGGTCTGGTCGGCGTCGACCTTGGCCTCGAAGGTGGCCACCGACTCGCCCCGCCCCGACACGGGAAACATGTGGTCGGGACGCTCGGGCCCGCTCGCCTCCACATCGCTCCAGCCCCGCACGAACATGGTGCCGAACTGCTCCAGCATCTGCTCCCCCGAGTCGACGTCGACGCTCACCGCCCGCACCGTCACCCACGTCCCGGCCCGCGACGGCCGCACCGAGTACGGCCCGGCCACCGTGGCCAGCGTCGATCCGGGCACGAGCGGCCCCGAGAACCGCATGTCGTGGCCGGCGTGAAGCATGACCGGCTTCTTGTCCGGCGGCACGATGTCGAAGACGGCCGCGATCAGTGGGTCCCAGGCGGGCACCACGCCGAACACCGGGGGGGCGTATGTCCCGTCCAGGTAGGCGGGGTTGTCGTCGTTGGTGGCGGCGGCGTAGTCGAGCACCCGCTCGGGGTCGAGCGTGACCGTGCGCGGCGGGCGCGCGCCGAGGGTGTCGAGGGGGAGCGACATTCCCCCCGAAACTACCCGGCGGGTCCCGGACCGGGCGAGAGCCGCTCGTCCAGCTCCCGGAGAAGGCGGTCGGCGAAGCCTCGGGAGAGCAGGTCGGTGCCGTGTCCGGAGCCGGGCAGCAGCCACAGCTCCTTCGGCTCCCGGGCCCACTCGTACAGGGCCCGGGGGTGCTCCTCGCCGAAGTAGTGGTCGGCGGGGTCGGACACGAGCAGGGTGAAGGCGGGGGCGATCTGCGCCACCAGGTCGCGGGAGTCGGGGACGGGCAGGAAGTCGTGGGCGATGCGGGTCTGGAGCAGCCGGGCCAGCACCTGGCGGCCGGCGGGGGAGCAGGCCCAGCGGGCGACGCGCCTGGTGCCCGGCGTGTTCCAGACGCCCGACCACGCCGGCGGACTGATGGCGACGACCCCCGCGATGCCTCCCCGGGTGCCGGCATGAAGGAGGACGGCCGCCGCCCCCAGGCTGATCCCGACGGTGACCACCGGCAGCGAGGGGTCGGCTGCGGCCACGGCCGCGGCCACGTCGAGGGGCTCCTCGTACCCGAGGGTGCACAGCCCGCCTGACGAGCCGTGGCCCCGAAGGTCGGGGACGATCACGTGTGCCCGCCGGGCGAGGAGATGGGCGAAGGCGTGGATGCGGGGCGTCCGGGAGGAGTGGACGAAGCCGTGGGCGAGCACCACCGTCGCCACCGCGTCGGGGGGGCCGACCAGGTGGGCGCCGGCCAGGCGCACACCGTCCTCCGTCACCAATGAGAGCCGCTCCTCGGGCCGGTACCGGGGACCGAAGGCGTGCTTGCGGGCGACCGTGACGACCGTCGACCCGTGGCGGCGGTTTCGCTGCCGGGCGTCACTCATGGCGAACCGGCGACACTCGAGGTCGCCCTGCGACCGGAACTGTCACCAGTTCGCAGGTCACGCAGGCGCGGCGTCGGCGATTTCGGCGCGGCGGGCCCGCCACTCGATCTCGGCCCGGCCCAGGTCGGTGGACGGGGCGGCTCCGTGCAGGTACTCGTTGAGCAGGTCGCCCCACCGGGCCCGGGCTCCGAGCCTGCCGAACAGCGCGCTCATGCCCCAGACCACCCGGTCGAGGATCACGTAGGACGGGGGCATGTTCAACAGACGGATTACGTCGCCGAACTCGCCGTGGATGTCGAGCATCTTCTGCAGGGTGTGGCCGACGAACTCGGGCGTGAAGGTGAACTCCTCCTGCTGGAACGGGATGTAGGGCCCGCTGCAGAACTCGTACACCCGCTCCGCGGGCAGGCCGTGGTCGGGCGGGAGGAACCCGGCCCGCACCAGCGCCCGCACGGTGGCCCGGGGGTTGCGGGCGAGGACGGTGTCGAGGATGGGCGTGAGCGTCTCCAGCTCGCCCGGCGCCCACCGCTTCACCAGCCCGAAGTCGAGGAACGTGACCTTGCCCTTGTCGGGGTGGAACCGGTAGTTGCCGGGGTGGGGGTCGCCGTTGAAGACCCGGTGGTGCCAGATCGACCCCTCCGCGAACCGGAACAGGATCTCGGCCGCCTCCGCCTTCTGGGGCGGGGTGGCGGTGGCCAGGAAGTCGGCCCACGACAGCCCGTCCACCCAGTCGCTGGTGAGCACCCGCCGGGCGCTGCGCTCGGGGATCACGTCGGGGACGTGGATGAACGGGTGGCCGCGGTAGCGGTCGGCGAACTCGGCCTGGCAGCGGGCCTCCAGCCGGTAGTCGAGCTCGTCGCCCATGCGGGCCCGCAGCTCGTCGACCAGGGGCTTGATCTCCATGTTCTTGAGGGCGAAGGCGGCGAACATGCCGTAGAGCAGCTCGGCGTTGTCGAGGTCGGAGCTGATGGCCTGGTCGACGCCGGGGTACTGCACCTTCACCGCCACCACCCGTCCGTCGGGCATAACCGCCCGGTGGACCTGCCCGATCGACGCCGCCGCCACCGGGATCGGGTTCCAGTCGAGGAAGAGCTTCTCCGGACGCTCCCCCAGCTCCTCGAAGATCACGCCCTCGGCCAGGCTGGGGGCCATCGGGGGGACGTCGGCCTGGAGGGTGGCCAGGGCCGCCTGGGCCTCCGGTGGCAGCCCTTCGGCGATGAAGGAGAGCATCTGGCCCGCCTTCATGATGGCGCCCTTCATGCCTCCCAGGACCTCGGCCACGTCCTGGGCGGTGCGGATGGCGAACTGCTCCTCGAGCCGGGCCCGTCGCTCCTCGGTGGCGTGGCTGCCCCGCACCTTGACCACGCCCCACTGGGCCGCCCGGCGGGCACTCAGGCGCCAGATGCGGGCCTGGCGCTCGAGGCGGACCCGCCGGCCCTCGTCCTCCATGAGGTGGCGGACGGCGGTGGCGGCGGCCGCGGTGACCGCGGCCGCGCCGGCGACTCCGGCTGCGCCGGCCGCGATCGACCGCCGGGCGAGGTTGCCGAAGCTAGGTGCCAAAGCGGGCTTGGCGCTCGGCCATGGCCTGGTCGGCGAGGCACAGGCGGGCCGCGGGCACGGCGTCGAGGCGGGCCTCGTCGATGGGCTTGCCGCACGCCTCGCACAGGCCGTAGGTGCCCTCGTCGAGTCGGCGCAGGGCGTGCTCCACGTCGGCCAGCTCGGCCTCCACCCGCTCGATGATGGAGAGGTCCTTCTCCCGCTCGAACGTCTCGGTGCCGATGTCGGCCTGGTGCTGGTCGTAGCCCGAAAGCTCGCCCAGGCTGTCGGTCTGGGAGGCGTCGAGGCCCTCGTCGTCGAACCCGGCACGCACGTCGACCAGCCGTTCGCGCTCGGCCTCCAAATGCCGGCGGGCCTCGTCCGGATCCATGCCCGAAGCCTACCGGTGTGCCGTGATCTTCGACTGCGGGGGTGGGCCGCCCGGGGCTCGAACCCGGTACCTTGGGATTAAAAGTCCCCTGCTCTACCAGTTGAGCTAGCGGCCCGGGGACCAGAGTAAGTCGGCCCGGCCGCGTCTACGGCGTGGATGAATTCGGACGTACCTTCGGCCGCCATGCGAGTCGCCCGATCAGGCAGCTACGAGTCTCTTCTGGAGCTGCTGCAGCGGCGAGCCTCCGGAGCGCTGACCGGCAACGCACGCCAGGCCGACAGGCCCCGGAACTGGCGACGCCCAGTGCACGGATGGGCCCGCTCCCTCCAGAGGGGTCTGCTCGATGAGGTCGTTGAGGGCCTCGCGTCGTGGTGGCTGTCGCACCCCGTCTGTATGTTCGGAGGAGCGACTTCCCCCCAGAGCGACTCGTGAGGAGGTGAAGTCCACCGTGGTCGATCACACGGCGTTCCGAACCCTCGCGCTCGTGCCCTCCTGGGTCGGTGCGCTCCTGCCACGCCTGGCGACGGAGCCTGTCGAAACACGCTGCCTTGAAGCAGTTGGCATCTACTGTCTTTCCGTGCCGACCAGACTTCCACCACTGACACTGGACGCACTCAAGGCGTCGGCCGCTGAGTACAGCAAGCTGCTGAGCGCGACTCCTGTTCCGGCCTTGTACGGGGTCACGGACGGCAAGGCCATCGGCTCCTACGTCGAGGTGGCGTTCAACACCCATATCGCCACGGTATTCGCGCAAGACCCCGGAAATGCCGCGAAGGGAATCGATTTTCCTGGGCTGGGCGTAGATCTCAAGGTAACGTCGATCAAGAAACCTCAATCCAGCAGCCCGTTCAGAGACGCGACCCAAAAGGTCTACGGGCTTGGTTACCATCTGTTGGTCTTCGTCTACGAGAAGACTGATGACGCGGAGCTCACGGCGGCGCGGCTGAACATCAAGCATCTGATCTTCATCCACCGCGACAACACGGGAGACTTCCAGACCACGACCGGTTTGGCCAAGATACTCGACAGCGATGGAAACATCGACGATGTCGACGCCTTCCTGGAGGAACGCAATCTCCCGCTCGACGATATTGGAAGACGCGCCTTGGCCGACCGCATCATGGCCGAGCGTCCAGGCATTGGATTCCTGACCATCTCGAGGGCCTTCCAGTGGCGGCTGCAGTACACGCGTGCGATTGTCCTGGCGTCCTCTGGCGAAACCAGCGGAGTCTACGATCTCAATGCCTAACAACGAGTGGGGTGACTTCCAGACTCCCCAAGAACTGGCTGCCATCGTCGTCTCATCAGTAGGGCGGACTCCCTGGGCGCGAGTGCTGGAGCCGACCTGCGGGGTCGGTCGGTTCCTGGAGGCCACGAGATCGCTCGGCGGCGACATCGAACGTCTCGGGATCGAGGTGCAGCCTCACTACTTCGAGGCCGCCAGGAACGATGGTTTCAACGTGCTGGCGCGGAACATCTTCGATCTCAACCTTGCTCGAGACCTGACGTGGCGCACGCGTGGACCGCTCCTGGTCGTAGGGAACCCGCCATGGGTCACCAACGCCCAGTTGGGCACCCTCGGGTCGATCAACCTGCCCGCGAAGTCGAATATCCGCGGTCGCAACGGGTTCGACGCCATGACTGGTTCGTCAAACTTCGACATCGCCGAGTACATCTTCTTGAAGCTGATGCTCGAATTGGAGGGCGAGCGGCCGACGATCGCACTGCTGGTAAAGACACACGTCGCGCGGAACGTGCTTTCGTTCGCTTCGCAGTTCAAGTTGCCGTACTCCGGCTTCACCATCCGGTCGATCAATGCCAAGGCGTGGTTCGGAGCGAGCGTGGACGCATGCCTGTTCACGGTCCAGCACTGTGAGGCGCCGGAGTACGTCTGCGACGTCTACCCCGGCATCGACAGCGCCGAGCCGTCGCACACCATCGGCGTCGTGGGCCACCGCCTGGTCGCCGACATGGACCTGTACCGGCGAACCGCTTTCGCCGACGGTCGTTCGCCATTGGAGTGGCGATCCGGGGTCAAGCATGACGCCTCTCGGGTCATGGAGGTTTCGGCAGAGACCCGAACGCGACTTGCGCTTGAGGATGAGTTCGTCTTCCCGCTGCTGAAGTGTACCGACCTCTTTCGCGGCCGGCTCACACCAACCAAGTTCATGGTCGTTCCTCAGCTTCGATTCGGTGAGGACACCGCCCATCTGCGGCAGAAGGCTCCCAAGCTGTGGGCCTACCTCGACTCTCATGCCGAAACGCTCGACAAGAGAGCGTCGTCCATCTATCGGAACCAGCCACGATTCGCGGTATTTGGTCTCGGGGAGTATACCTTCTCGCGATACAAGATCGCGATTTCGGGTTTCCACAAAGAGATCCGTTTTGTCCTGCTGAATGAGTTCGAGAAGCGACCGATCGTCGTGGACGATGCCTGCTACACGCTCTCGTTCGATGATGGCGCAGAAGCGTCGATGTGCCATGCCCTGCTTGGGACACAGAGCGTGACCGACCTGCTTCGCTCCCTCGCGTTCTGGGACGCCAAGCGGCCAATCAACAAGACCTTGCTCCAGCGCATCGACCTGTTGGCGATCGCCCGCAAAGCAGAACTGACGGAGTTGGTTCCCTTGGCGGACGAGGCCGCGGAACGACTGGGGATCGACCCTCCGTGCTCCTGGCAGGGAACACTTGACAAGCTCATGCACGACTGGGAGATCCCGGCTCCCAACCATCGGCGGCCGCGTCCTGTAAAGGCCAGGTCATCGGAGACCGCCCTCACATTCGACGTGTAGCTGGCCACTGACGGCGAGCGCTGGCGTCAGCGGCGAGCCGGGCGCACCCCATCGCTCCACGATCCTGCCAATTGGGCGTCGACGGGAACTGCGCCAGCCCACAAACTCCGCCAACCAGTGGTACGTCAGCAGGGCGAATCAGCCTGGTCGACCCAACCACCACGGGTGCCCCGAGGTCGTGCCGTTGGTTCAGGCGGCGCGACCACGCTGGTACCTTCGATCGCAGGGACGTCCCGTCGGGACGTCGAAAGGGTGGCCATGCCCCATCGGCGGTTCGCAGTCCCCCTCGTCGCCCTCTTGATCCTGGCCTTGGCCTCGGCGTGTGGCGACGACGAAGCGTCAGACGTGGCGACGGCCCCGTCGGTGACCGGTGCCGTGGCGACCACGTCGACTGCGCCCGCCTCCAGCCCGACGACCGTCCCGACCGACACCCCGACGACCGCCCCCGAACCCTCCACGCCCGGGACGACGTCCCCGCCTGTCACCTCTCCTCCGGCCACCTCTCCTCCGGCCACCTCGCCGCCGGTGACGGCCGCCCCCGGCCGCACCGCCGCCCTGGGCGAGAGCTTCTCCCTCGGCGTCGGGGAGACGGTGACGATCCCCTCCGAGGGACTTTCGGTGACGTTCGGCAACGTGGGACCCGACAACCGCTGCCCGCCGGGCGTCATGTGCATCGTCGCGGGGAACGCGTCGATCGGCGTGCCCGTCACCAAGAGCGGGTCGGCGACCGCCATCCTGGTCCTCAACACCGACGATGTCCCGATGTCCGGCTCTTACGGGCCGTACACCGTCCACCTCGTCCGGCTCAGCCGGGGTTCGCCGCCGGTCGCCACCCTCATGGTGGCGTAGACCGCCGACCGTTCAGACGGAGGCGGTGGCTTCCTCGCGCTTCGCCGACAGGCGGTGGCCCACCCGTCCGATCTTGGCGATTCGCTCCATCAGCCGCTCGCGGGCCTGCTCCGCCTCGGGCGTGAGGCCCTCGAGGTGCTCCAGCCGCCAGTGGCGGACGACGACGGGCAGCAGGATCTGGTCGTGATGGATGCCGAGGTCGTAGATTCCCGCCCGGGCGATGGCCTTGGCCAGGTCGCGGAAGCCCTCGACGCCGGTGCCGGGCATCTCGAAGTCGCGCACCTGGCGCTCCATGGCCAGCACCATGCTCGACGGGTCGAGGGCCACCGCGGCGGTGCTCACGTCGCGGTAGAAGAGGTAGTGGAGGTTCTCGTCGGCCGCCACCCGGGCCATGACCTCGTAGCCGGAGGGGTCGTACTCGGCCAGCAGCTTGCCCGTGTTGCGGTGGGAGATCCGCGTGGCCAGCTCCTGGAGGGCGACGTAGACCAGGCCCTCGAAGGCGTTGGCGATGGGCTGGTGGAACCCGTGGCTCACCTGCTTCATGCGGGCCCGTTCGAGCGCGACCGGGTCGATCGCCCCGGAGAGGGTGAGGTAATCGCGGATGACGATCGAGTGGCGGCCCTCCTCGGCCGTCCACCGGCGGTTCCAGGCGCCCCACGGGTGGTCCATCCCGAACATGGAGTCGAGCTTGACCGTGTAGTACGGCAGGTTGTCCTCGGTGAGCAGGTTGAGGAACAGCGCCTGGCGCACGGCCTCGTCCATGGGGTGGGCGGCGATGTCCCACGGCTCCCGGGGATCGGACTTGGCCGCCCGGTCCCAGGGCACCAACTGGTGCGGGAACCACTCCTTGGAGGTGTTCAAGTGCCGTTCGAGCAGCCGTTCCGCCTCCGGGGCCAGCTCGTGAAGGAGATCCGTCTCATTCATGCGGACCCAGCCTACCTACAAGTAGGTAGGCACGAAAAATCGGTCAGAACACGACCACCGAGCGCAGGACCTCTCCCCGCTGCATCTTGGCGAAGGCGTCCTCCACGTGGTCGACGTCGATCGTCTCCGACACGAAGCGGTCGAGGTCGAAGCGGCCCGAGAGGTACAGGTCGATCAGCATCGGGAAGTCGCGGGTGGGCAGGCAGTCGCCGTACCACGAGGGCTTGAGGGCACCGCCCCGTCCGAAGAACTCGATGTGGGGGAGCTCGAGGGTCATCGTCGGCGACGGGACCCCGACCTGGACCACGATCCCCGCCAGGTCGCGGGCGTTGAAGGCCTGGAGGAACACGTCCGGGCGCCCGACGGCCTCGATGGCGACGTCGACCCCGAAGCCGTCGGTGAGGGCCTTGATGGCCTCGACGGGGTCGTCTCCCGGGAGTTGACGGTGTCGGTGGCGCCGAACGCCCGGGCCCACTCGAGCTTGCGGTCGTCGACGTCGACCGCGATCACCGTGCGGGCACCGGCCAGCCGGGAGGCGGCGATGGCGGCGTCGCCCACCCCGCCGCAGCCGAAGACGGCCACCGTGTCGCCCCGGCCGACCCCGCCGGTGGTGACCGCGGCGCCGAAGCCGGCCATGACGCCGCAGCCGATGAGCCCGGCCGCCTCGGGGCGAGCCCGGGGGTCGACCTTCACCGCCTGGCCCGCGGCCACGAGCGTCTTCTCCACGAAGGCGCCGATGCCCAGGGCGGGGCTCAGGGGGGTGCCGTCGGCGAGGGTCATCTTCTGGGTCGCGTTGGCGCTGTCGAAGCAGTACCAGGGCCGGCCCCGCAGGCACGAACGGCACCGCCCGCACGGCGCCCGCCAGGCCAGCACCACATAGTCGCCGACGGCCACGTTGTCGACGTCGGGCCCGACGGCGTCGACCACGCCCGCCGCTTCGTGGCCGAGGAGGAACGGGAAGTCGTCGTTGATGGCGCCCTCCCGGTAGTGGAGGTCGGTGTGGCAGACGCCGCAGGCCTGCACCGTCACCACCACCTCGCCCGGCCCGGGGTCGGGGACGACGACGGTCTCGACCGTCACCGGCGCCCCCTTGGCGGTCGCGACAACACCTCGAACCTCGCTCGGCATCGGATGTCCCTCCTGTCTCGGAGTGGTTCGGACCAACCTTACGGGCGCCGAGGCTCGGTACCATGCCGTTGCATGGGTCGTCCTGCTCGCCTCGGGTTCGCCCTGCTGGCGGCCGTGGTCCTCGTCTGCGCCGGGTGTTCGTCGAAGGTCGACACCGTCGGTACGGAAGGACCGCCGTCGACCATCTCCGGTCAGCCGCCGGCGTCCGAGCCGACTCCGCCCGCCGACACCGTCCCCGACGGTGATGGCGACCTCCCCACCGACCTCCCTCTCGACACCGAGCCGCCGCTGATCGAGAACCCGGATGGCGAGATGGTCGCGCCCGCCGTCGCCCAGGCCGGCGGCGGGTGGCGGCTGGTGGTGAACCATCCGACCGCGGGGTCGACGGTGGGGCGGGCGGCGCTGGTCTGCTACGTCGTCACGGGACCGGTTCAGAGTGCCGCCGTCGTGCTCGAGGTCACCGTCGTCGGCCAGGCGCCGGTCCAGGTCGCGGGATCGGTGGGGCGGGGGTCGGCCCACGCCGACCTCACGGCCGATCCCGAGCCCCGCGACGTCCGTGTGCAGCTGATCGTCGACGGCAGGCGACTCGACGGTGGGGCGGTGACGATCCCGGCCGTCCTCGTGGCCCCCGCGGTCGTCGACGCGCCCTGTCCCTGACGGGGCGCGTCGGTCCCCGCTACGAGGGAGTGGCCCCCGGCATGTTGAGCGTGGTCATGTCGGCCAGGGGATAGACGTTGTAGGTGGAGTAGTTGTAGACCGGCGACTGGGCCAGCAGCATCTCCAACTCGTCGTTGGAGCTCACGTTGTAGATCCACGCCCCGCCGTGGCTGCCGACGATGTGGTAGCGGCCGATGACCTTGCCTGACGCCTCCAGCGGCTTGGCATAGTCGGGCATCCTCAGGACGGTGCGCATCATCTCGCCCGACAGCCGCGAGATCTCCATCCGCCAAATGACCAGGAACTTCACAGTGAGGCCTCCTCGAAGTGGTTCGGTACCAAGGTAGGCGCACAGTCGGACGGGCTCCGCCCCCCGACGGCCCCCCGAGGTCAAAGGCGCACAGTCGGACGGGCTCCGCCCCCCGACGGCCCCCCGAGGTCAAAGGCGCACAGTCGGACGGGCTCCGCCCCCCGACGGCCCCCCGAGGTCAAAGGCGCACAGTCGGACGGGCTCCGCCGCCCGACGGCCCCCCGAGGTCAGGTCAAAGGCGCACAGTCGGACGGGCTCCGCCCCCCGACGGCCCCCCGAGGTCAAAGGCGCACAGTCGGACGGGCTCCGCCCCCCGACGGCCCCCCGAGGTCAAAGGCGCACAGTCGGACGGGCTCCGCCCCCCGACGGCCCCCCGAGGTCAAAGGCTCGGACCAGCTTCGGCCGGGCTGCTCGTTGTTCCGACAGGCGTTCCGGCTCCTTCGACGCCTGCCTGTCGGGCCGGGCCGGGGTCCGGCCCTGTCGAAACTGGTGACGGGAAAGGGCGTGTGGCGGCCTTGGGTGTCACCAGTTCGGGACGGGCGGCGGGGGGGTGGCGGTTATCGGGGGGGGATGCGGGTAGGTACCGGGGCATGACCGATCCCCGCCTGGAAGATCACGTGGTCGGGTTGGAACTGCAGCTCGTCGAGTTGGTCGAGCGTCGCGAGCGGGCCCTGGTGCAGGGCTTGCCCGACGAGGCGGAGGCCATCGCCGACGAGATCGACGAGGTGCAGACCGAGCTGATTGTCAGTGCCGAGGCAGTTGCCACCGAGCATCCGGAACCGCACGCCGAGGTGTTGGCCGAGTCGGCGGAAGAGGCGACGTTCACCCTCCTCGACGCCGGTATGCACGTCGGGCCGGCGGGCCGGCCCCGGGACCGGATGGCCAGCTAGTCCCGGCGGAGCGGCGGGCTACTCCCCGTCCCCGGCGTCCCCGGCGGGCCGGTTTCCTTCCGCGTCGACCTGCTCGACGCTCTCGGCCTGCTCCTTCTCCAGCACCTCGGCCGCGTCGCGGGCCTCTTCGTCGGACTCGGCATGCACTGCCACCAGGACCTTCCCGCCCCTGATGGAGTCCCCGAAGGTGAGCTCCCAGTTCTCGCTGAGGTCCATCGACCCGATGCCGCCGACCATGCCGCCGACCGCGCCACCCCCGATGCCGCCGGCGAACATGGCCGCGAAGATCCCAGTCCCGATGCCGGGGCCGACGCCGGGGATGGCGAAGGCGGCCGCGCCCGCCAGAGCCCCGAGGACGGTGCCCACCGCTCCTCCCTTGGCCGCCTGCTTGCCCATCTCGGCTGCGACCTCCATGTCGCGCAGGCGGGTGTCGGGATCGCTGGCCACCTCCTCCGCATCGCGGCCGACGAGTGAGACCTTGTCGGCGTCGAAGCCGGCCCGACTCAGGCCCTCAAGGGCCTCCCGGGCCTGCTCGGGCGTGGCGAAGGTGGCGACGACGTTGTGGTCGCTCGGCCGGGTCATATCGGCATGGGGTCCGGGAAGGGCGGCTCGGGCAGCGGCATGGGCGGCTCCGGCTCCGGCATGGGCCCGGGGAGGGGGTCGATGGGCGGCGGGGACGGGATGGGTTGCGGGATGCTCGATCGCACGCCTACGCGCCTACCCGCGGCCTCCGCGCCCGAAACGGCCGTGCCCGGCGCCCGGGTTGGAACCGGGGACGGGCGGGAAGGGTGGCCGGCAATGGCCCGGCTGCGCAGGAGCGACCTCAACGGGCCCGGCATCCGCCGGCGGCGGGCGGGCAAGGGGTTCACCTACCTCGACGCCGACGGCCGGCGGGTGAGCGACCCCGAGATCCTCGACCGCATCCGGGCCCTGGGCATCCCTCCGGCGTGGACCGACGTGTGGATCTGCCCCGAGCCCAGGGGCCACATCCAGGCCGTCGGCACCGACGCCCGGGGCCGCCGCCAGTACCGGTACCACGACGTGTGGCGGATCGACCGTGACCGGGAGAAGTTCGACCACATGCTCGAGTTCGGGCGCAGCCTGCCGAAGCTCCGGCACTGCATGTTCGAGCACCTCCGGGAGGACGGGCTGGGCCGTGACCGGGTCCTCGCCTGCAGCGCCCGCCTCCTCGACCTGGGGTTCTTCCGCATCGGCACCGAGGGCTACGCCGAGGAGAACCAGACCTACGGCCTGGCCACCATGCAGAAGCGGCACGTGAAGCTGGCCGGTGACGGGATCGTCGAGTTCGACTACGTCGCCAAGGGCGGCAAGCGCCGGCTGACCTCGGTGGTCGACCCCCTGGTCTACGACGTGGTGGCCGCGCTCAAGCAGCGCCGGGGCGGGCTGCCGGAGCTGTTGGCCTGGCGCCGGCGGGTGGGGCGACGGGTGGTCTGGGTCGACGTCCGGTCCACCGACATCAACGCCTACATCAAGGAGGTGACCGGCGGGGACTTCACGGCCAAGGACTTCCGCACCTGGAACGCCACCGTGTTGGCCGCGGTGGCCCTGTCGGTGTCGACCAACGCGGCCTCGCCCCACGCCCGCAAACGAGCGATTAGCCGGGCTTATCAGGAGGTCGCCCACTACCTGGGGAACACGCCCGCCGTGTGCCGGAAGTCGTACGTCGACCCCCGCCTGCTCGACCACTACCAGTCGGGGTCGACCATCGCCGACGTGCTCGAATCGATCTGGGCCGCCGACGACGACATCGCCACCCACGATGCGGTCGAGACCGCCGTCCTCGACCTGCTCGATCCGGTCATGACCCGGGAGGCCATACCGGCCTGATCGGAGGCCGGGTGCTCTACGCTCGGACGTGATGCGGCTCCGACCCGCCCTGATCCTGGCCGCACCCGCCGGTGTCCTGGGCGGCCATGCGATCGGGTACCTGGCCGCACCCGGACCGGCGGGCGTGGCCGCGGTCCATCACGGCTACCTGGCCCTGGCCCTGGCCATCGCCGTTCCCCTGGCCGTGCTCGCCGTGGGATGGGCGGTCACCGCAGGGGCGGCCGGCACGGGCACCGTCGCTGCCGCCTCCCGCCGGGGGGCCGTCTCCGTCGGGCCGCTGCTCCTGGGCCAGTGGACGTTGTTCGTCGGCCAAGAGGTGGTGGAGCACGCCGCCACCGGTCACGGCGCCGCCGCCGTGCTCCACTCGCCGGCCCTGTGGTGCGGGCTGGCGGCCCAGGTGGTCACCGCCCTGGCGGTGGTGGTCCTGGTGCGGGCGTCGGCCGGCACCGGAGCCCGGCTCGTCTCCCGGTTCGGTGGCCGCCTCCTGTGGGTCCTGCCGCTCTTCTTCTGGCTCGTGCCTCGGCCGCCCCGCCGGCCGCCGCTGTCGCTCGTCGTCGTCAGCCCGTCCCGGGGACCGCCCGCGGCCCGGTTCGCCTGACACCACGTCCGACAACCTTTCACGAGAGCGAGGGAACATGGCCCTGGCCCGCATCACGCGGCTGGCCGTCGTCGTCACCGTCGTCGCCGGCATCGCCCTGAGCGCATGCAGCGACGACGACAGCACTGTGTCGAGCTCGTCCACCACCGTCGTCACCACGGTCCCCGGCGGCTCCAGCACCACCGCCGCCACGGCCCCCACCACCACCGCCTCGGCAGGGAAGGTCGCCGCCTTCTCCTTCTCCGGTGGCAACGTCACCGGTGACAGCGAGGTCACGGCCAAGGTCGGCGAGCAGGTCACCATCGTCGTGGTGAGCGACGTCGCCGAGGAGGTTCACGTCCACACCTACGACCTCATGGTGGAACTGGAGCCCAACGTGGCCGGCCAAATCACGTTCACGGCCGACATCCCCGGGGTCCACGAGGTCGAGCTGGAGGACAGCGGGCTCCACCTCACCAGCCTCAAGGTGCAGTGACCGCAGGCCGCAGGGTCGTCCTGCTGTCGGCGGCGACGGCGGGGGCGTGGCTGGCGACGGCCGGCCCCGCCTTCGCCCACGGCCTGGGCGGGCGCTCCGACCTGCCCCTGCCGGTGTGGATGTTCGCCTACGGGGCGGCCGGCGCCATCGTGGTGTCCTTCGCCGCCCTGGCCGCCTTCTGGCCGGTGGCGCGGCTCCAGGACGGCGTGGCCGGGGTCGTCCTCGTGCCGGCCGAACGGCGGGGGCTGACGTCGGGGTTGGCAGCCGTCGCCCGGGTGGTGGGCGTGGTCGTCTTCGTCGTGGTGCTGGGGGCGGCCTTGTTCGGGCCGGCGGAGGCGGCCGACAATCTGGCCCCGGCCGTGGTCTACATCGCCTTCTGGGTGGGTTTCATGTTCGTCAGCGCCGTCGTCGGCGACGGGTGGCGGGCGCTGTCGCCGTTCCCCGCCCTGGCCGCCGCCGTCGAGCGGCTCCGGGGTGGCCCGCCGGCCGAGCCCTACCTGGTCGGACACTGGCCGGCGGTGGGACTGCTGTTCGGGTTCGTGTGGCTGGAGCTGGCCTACCCCGACCGGGCCGACCCCCGGCACTTGGCAGTGGCGATGATCGTCTACACCGGCGTGGTGCTCGCCGGCGCCGCCCGGTGGGGCAAACCCTTCCTCCGCCGCGGGGAGGCCTTTGCCGCCTTCTTCGGGCTGCTGGCGACGATGGCGCCGGTCTACACCGACGACGAGGGGCGCCTGCGGCTGCGCCCGCCGCTGACCGGACTGGCGACGATGGAGGTGTTTCCGGGCACGGTGGCGATGATCATCGTCGCCCTGGGCTCGACCACCTTCGACGGGGTCAGCCGCACCCGGGTGTGGGTCGACCTGGTCAGCGACCTGGGGAAGTGGCCGCTCATGGTCGCCCTCACCCTGGGGCTGATGGCCACCATCATCGTGGTGGGTGCGGCCTACGTGGGGGCCATGAAGGTGGCCGCCGCCCGCACCGGCCGGGAGTTGCACGAGCTGACCCGGCTGTTCGCCCACACGCTCGTCCCCATCGTGTTCGCCTACGCGGTGGCGCACTACTTCTCGTACCTGCTGTTCGAGGGCCAGGCGGTCATCTCGCTGGCGTCCGACCCGTTCGGGCAGGGCTGGGACCTGTTCGGGACGGCGACGAGGGCGATCGACTACCGGCTGGTGACGCCCCGGGTGGTGTCGTGGGTGCAGGTGGCGGCCATCGTGTCGGGCCACGTGGCCGGGGTGGTGCTGGCCCACGACCGGGCCCTGGCCACCTTCCCGGCCAAGGACGCCACCCGTTCCCAATACCCGCTGCTGGCGGCCATGGTCCTCTTCACCGTCGGCGGCCTGACGTTGCTCCTGTCGACGTGATCGTCGCCCACGGAGGGACGGCGGGAGCGGTGGCGGAGGCTGTCTTCCTGGCCGTCCCCGTGGTCGTGTTCCTCCTCCTGTCACGATGGTCGAAGCGCAAGGCGAGGGCGCTCGAGGCCCAGGAGGGCCGGGGCGAAGGCGAGAGGGAGGACGGCCCTTGAGACGACTCGGCCCGATGGCGGTGGTGGCGGTCGGCTGCGCCGCCCTCCTGGCCCGACCGTGGCTGATCCGGCTGCCGGGAGACCCGGTCGCGCTCCTGGTCGTCCTGTTCGTGGTCCTCGGCCTGGTAGGCGCTTTCTGGCCCCTCCCGACCCCGGCCTCGGAGGCGACGGCGACGGCAACGGCGACGGCAACGGCGGCCGACGACGGGCCACCCGGGCAAGTGCGGGTGTCCGACCCGATCGTGGGGCCGTCCCTGCCGTCCCTGCCGTCGCCGCCCCTGCCGCCCGCCCGAGTCCCCCGGCCCCTTCGCCTCGGCGAGCGATTGGCGCGGAAACCGCCAGGAGGGGGCACTCGTGGCAATCGCTCGCACCGAGAGCCCCGCCGCTCGTCACCCCCGCCAGCGATTGGCGCGGGAGCCCCCGAGGAGGGGGCACTTGTGGCGATCGCTCGGACGACGAGCTCCGAACCGGCGCCGTGGGCGGCGGCTCCGGCGACGACGCTGGTGCTGCCCTCGGAGCAGCCGAGCGCGAGGCCCCCGGCGTCGGCCTGGCCGCCGGTGCCGGCGTGGTTGGCGCTTGGGGTCGGATTGGGCGCCTTCGGGGCGGGACGGCTGCTGGCCGTGGGGGCGGTGCCGGTCGCCCCCTTCGTGCTGCGGTCGGTGGCCCTCAACAGCCTGGCCGCGGTCTCGGAGGAGGCCTTCTTCCGCCGCTTCGCCTACGGCCTGGCCGCGGCCCGGCGAGGGCCGGCCGTGGCCATCGGCACCTCGGCCGCCATCTTCGCCGCCGTCCACGTGACGGTGTGGGGCTGGGCCGTCCTCCCCCTCGACCTGGCCGCCGGACTCGTCCTCGGCTGGCAACGGTGGGCCAGCGGCGGCTGGTCGGTGCCCGCCGCCACCCACGTGGCCGCCAACGTCCTGGCGGTGTGGTGATGGCTCGCCGCAGCACGCTCGCCCTGGTCGCCGTCGTCACCCTGGCCGCGTCCGCCTGCGGGGTCGTCGGCGACGGCCGTGACACGGTCACCATCGGCGCCCTCTACCCGATATCCGGGCGCCAGGGCCCGGGCGGCATCGACGAGGAGCGGGGCGCTCGCCTGGCGGTGGAGCTGGCCAACCGGGACGAGACCCTCGCCGGCCGGCGGATCAAGCTCCAGCTGGCCGACGTCGACTCCGGCTCGGCCGCGCCCGCGGCCATGCGCCGGCTCAAGGCCGACGGCGTCGACATCGTCCTCGGCACCTACGGCAGCACCATCTCCGCCCCCGCGGCCGCCACCGCCGCCCACGAGGGCATGCTCCTGTGGGAGACGGGAGCGGTGGGCGAGCTCACCACCGACGACGGGGCCGCGCCCGGCCAGTCGTTCTTCCGGGTCGCCCCCCAGGGTGGGCACCTGGGCCAGGCCGCAGTCGAGTTCGTTCGGGACCAGCTCTCCCCCCTTCTCGGGGCGTCGGACCTGCGGTACGCGGTGGCCTACGTCGACGACGCCTACGGCCGGGCCGTCGGGCTGGGTGCGGTCCACGAGGTGGAGCGGGGCGGGGGGGTGATGGCGGGGTCGTTCCCCTACGACGCCAACCGCGTCGACAGCGGCGGTGCCGCCGACCTGGTCGCCCAGATCGCCGCCGTGCGCCCAGACGTGCTGTTCGTGTCCGCCTACCTCGACGACGGGGTGGCCCTGCGCAAGGCCACCATCGCCGCCCACCTGCCGCTCAAGGCCAGCATCGGCACCAGCTCCAGCTACTGCATGCCCGCCTTCGCGGTGGCGCTCGGCACCGGCGCGGTGGGCCTGTTCGCGTCCGACAAGCCCGACGGGGCCCAGGTGAAGGCAGAGGCCCTCACCGACGAGGGCGGGCGCACCCTGCGGTGGGCCCGCTCCCGGTTCCGCGATCGCTACCACGAGGAGATGAGCGCGGCCGCCCTGTCCGGCTTCGCCAACGCCTGGGCCCTGGTGGGCCACGTCCTGCCCGCCTCCCCCTCGCTGACGGCCGCCGACGTGGCCGCCACCGCCCTCCGCCTCAAACTGCCGGCCGGCACGCTCGCCAACGGCGCCGGCCTCGACCTGGCCGCACCGGGCGAGCCCGACGCAGGCGAGAACCGGGCCGCGGTGAGCGTCATCTGGCAGTGGGTCGACGCCCGCACCCAGGCCGTGGTGTGGCCCCCGGCCTTCGCCACCCGGCCCCTCGTCGCCATCCCCATCGAGATCTGATGGTCCGCCGGCGCCCGCTGGGGATCGGTCTGGGACTGGCCGCCGCCTACCTCCTGGCTGCGGTGGCGACCATGGTCCTGTCCGACCGTCCCTTCCGGCCCCTCTTCGACGGGTTGGCGCCGCCCCTGCCCTACCACTGGGTCAACCCACCCCCGGCCAACGCCCGCGACAACGTGGCGCCGTCGGCCGCCCGGCGGGAGGTCCTCCTCTCCGCCGACGGGAGCCCGTTCGTCAACCTGACCCCCGAGGACGGCCAGGCCATCCTCCTCCTGGAGGAGAAGGCGATCGCACCCAACCCGCCGGACACCGCGGTCGACCTCGCCGTCACCCCCCGCGACGTGCTCACCCTCGGTCCCCTGCCGGAGAACCGGTCCCCCGAGAGCAACGCCTACCAGGTGGAGGCCACCTACCGGCCCTCCGGTCAACCGGTCACCGACTTCGACCTGGACACCTCGTCGATCGCCGTCGTGGCGGCGGGTCCGTCCGACTTCCTCCTGTACTCCCGGGACGGGCAGTCGTGGGATGAGCGGTCGACCACGCCGTACAGCGCCCACGGCCTGGAGACCGCCTTCGCCGGGCACGGCTACTACGTGGTCACGTCGATCTCGGGCGACGCCGGCGGAGGGTCGTCACCTCTGGTGGTGGGGCTGGTGCTGCTGGCGCCGCCCCTCATCGTGGGCGGACTCGTGCTCCGCAGCCGGCGGGCCAAGACGGCGGCGGCCGCCAAGGCGGCGGCGAAGGCGGCTAAGCGGCGAGGACCGCCGCCGAAAGGCGGTCAGAAGTCGAACCGTCCTCGGCGATGACGAGGTCGATCCGGTCGGCGCCGCGGATGATGCGGCCGCTGCCGCCCGGTCCCGAGAAGCGACCGTCGGCCTCGGGGAGACGGTTGGTCCCGCTCCAACGGCGGGCCCACCGGCCGAGCGAGTCGGCCAGCTCGTCGAGATCGCGGGGTGTGTCCCCGAGCCACCGGTCGACCATCCCGGCCGCGGTTCCGCAGCGCACCACCCCGTAGGCGTCGCCGTTCCACCCGCCGGCGGCGGTCTCGGCCTCGTCGGTCGACAGGTGGAGGTCGAGCACCTCGATCATGTCGAACTCGCCGATGGTGGCGGTGTCGACCGCGGTGCAGCCGGTGGCGGCGGCCAGGTCGGGGAGGGCGGGCCGGGTCCACTGCCGCCCGGGGACGTACCGGTCGGGGTGGATGATCTCCTCGGTCGACGTCGGCGGCTGGCGGTAGGCGTTGTCGACGGCCGCGAACCCGCCGTCGTCGTGGAGAGCGGACACGAAGTCGAGGCCGGCCTGGTAGGGGAAGTACAGGGAGTCGAGGATGTACTCGGGCATGTCGAGGTAGGCCGACGGGTCGCCGGTGCTGCCCAGCTCGGCCTCGATCTGCTGGCGGCCGGTGAGGTGCTCGTCGGCCCAGAGAAGGCGCACCAGCTCGGCGTCGCCCTCGACCAGGGCCGACAGGGCGTAGATCTCCTCGCCCAGGTCCTGGTCGGACAGGGCCCGGTTGCGGGTGCCGAAGTCGAAATGCTGGTCGGTGAGGGCGTGGATCAGCTCGTGCACCATCGTCGACTGGGTGGCCACGTCGAGGTCGTCGTCGGGGTCGCCGGCCACGAACAGCTCCTTGGCCTCGTCGTCGTAGAAGCCGAGGACGCCACCCTCCAGCAGCTCGTCGATGGTGGACGTGTAGTCGAGGTCGGCCGGGACGAGGTGGAGGAGCTTGAGGACGGTCTCCACCGCGGCCTCGTCGTCCGGGTCCTTGGCCCGTTCGACGGCGGTGAGGTCGCGCACCCGCCGGTCGAGCTCGTCGACGGGGATGATCCGGATGGGAAGGTCCCGTTGCCACTGGAGGCCCCGGATCTCGGCCACCTGCTCCTTGAGCTCGGCGACCGTCCGAGCCTGGTCGGCGGACAGGTTGGAGGCCGAGGTGGTGGGGGTGGTCGTCCCCGACGGGACGTCACCCGCGGTCGTGGGCGTGGGCGTGGGCGTGGCCCGGTCGTCGTCGTCCCCATCGGGGCGGACGGCGAGGGTGATCGACGCCGCCACCACGACGAGGACGAGGGCCAGGGCGATGGCGATGGCCGGCGAGGCGGGGGCGGGACGGGTGGTTCGGTCGGGCACAGTGCCTCCAGGAGCGGCTGTCGGAACGGTAACGCCGCCGACCGGTGGTTCGGTTCGCGGCCGGGCCGGGACGGGACGGGCAGACTGGCCTCGTGGGTCGGGTCCGGAGGGCGATCAAGCCGTTGCTCCTGGCCGGTGTGGTGGGGTTCGGCCTGCTGCAACTGGTCCCCTACGGGTGGCGCCACGCCAACCCGCCGGTGACGGCGGCGGCGGTGTGGCCGTCGGCCGAGTCCGAGCGCCTGGCTCGCGCCGCCTGCTACGACTGCCACAGCAACGAGACCGAGTGGCCGCCCTACTCCTACGTGGCCCCGATGTCGTGGCTGGTGCGCTACGACGTCGACCGGGGACGGGACGAGCTGAACTTCTCCACCGATGGCGCCGACGACGCCGACGACGCGGCGGAGGCGATCGAGGACCGGTCGATGCCCCCCGACCGCTACGTCCGCCTCCACCCCGGCGCCCGCCTGTCGGCCGAGGAGCGGCGGGCGCTGGTCGCGGCCCTGCAGGCGATGGACGGGGCCGACGGCGGCGGCGGCGGGGGGAACAGCGGCCCCGGCGGGGGGAACAGCGGCCCCGGCGGGGGGAACCGCGGCCCCGGTTAGAAGGTCACGATGGTGATGGTCCCGCCGACGAACAGCAGTCCGCTCAGGCCGAACAGCACGCCCAGCACCAGCCGGCGCAGGCCCGGGCGGCGGACGTAGTCGCCGACGATCCAGCGCAGGCCGTTGAGGCCGTGGGCCAGGGCCAGGGCCAGCAGCAGCCAGTCGAAGATCCGCCACAGCGGGTTCCCCCACCGGTCGGCCACGAAGTCGTAGTCGGTGTCGACGACGTCGTTGACGATATGGGTCACCGAGAAGTGAACGAGGGCGAGGAACACCAGGGCCAGTCCCGACAGGCGCATGAAGATCCACGACCACGTCTCGAGGTTGCGCTCCCGGCGGGGCGGCGCCGGCGACGGCTGCTCAGTGACGGTCACCCGAACCGCCCCTCGAGAAACGGCTTCATGATGATGAAGGCGCCCGGCAACCCGGCTGCGAGGGTGAGCACGACCACCGCGGTCAGCAGGCGGCGCTCGTTGGCCACCTGTCCCGGGAAGAAGTCGACGACCACGATGCGCAGACCGTTGAGGGTGTGGAACAGCAGGGCGAAGAGCAGTCCCACCTCGAACGAGCGGAGCAGGACGTTGCCGTAGAGGCGGTGGATCTCGTCGTACACGCCCGGCCAGCGGATGGTGGCCACGTCGACGATGTGCAGGAGCAGGAAGAAGAACACGAGGAACCCGCTCACCCGGTGGCCGACGAACGCCCACTGGCCGCCCTTGCCCTTGTAGACGGTGGCCCCCGACTTCACCTTGCCGCTCACCGGCGCGAGCGCCGCCGGTACCAACGATCGCTCCACCGGGTGGACGAGACAACGTACAGGCCGAAGCCGGTGATGAGGAGCGTGAGCGTGCCCAACGCGATCGAGAAGGCCAGCTGCGCCGGGGTCACCCGGTCGAACCTAGTGGCCCGGCACTCCTGTGCGGACGTGGCCGCGGCCGAACAGCACCGACGTGATCCCGAAGGTGGCCGCCGCCACCAGCACGATGGTGCCCCCCGGGGCCAGTCCCCAGATGCGGGCCGCGCCCAGCCCGATCACCACTGAGACCACACCGACCACCGCCGACAGCCACAGCGTCGCACGGAACGACCGGGCGATGGTCTGGGCGGTGGCGACCGGAAGAACCATCAGGGCCGCCACCAGGAGGATGCCGACCACCCGCATGGCGGCCACGACCGTCACCGCGGCCAAGGCCGCCAGCAGGCTGTTGAGCCCGTCCACCGGCAACCCGCCCACCCGGGACGACTCCTCGTCGAGCACCACCGCGAACAGGGCCCGCCCGCAGACGACCACCGCGGTCACGATCACCACGCCGAGGATGCCGACGACGAGCACGTCCTGGCGGGTCACGGTGAGGATGCCGCCGAACAGGTAGGTGAGGATCCCGGCGTTGAACGAGTCGGACAGGCCCACGAGGACCACTCCCGCGGCGATGCCCGAGTAGAGGAACAGGGCCAGGGCCAGGTCGGCCGAGGCCTTTCCCCGGGAGCGCAGGCGCTCGAGGCTGAGGGCGCCGGTGACGGCCACCACCAGGGCCGCCCACACCGGCCACACGCCCAGGAGGAGCCCGGCCGCCACCCCGGCGAAGGCCAGGTGGCCGATCCCGTCGCCGAGCAGCGACAGCCGCCGCTGCACGAGGAACGTCCCGATCAGGGGCGCGCACGCTCCCACCACCACGCCCGCCAGCAGGGCCAGCTGCATGTACTCCCGGTCGAAGGGGAACGGGAGCATCAGCCCAGGCCCTCCAGCCACAGGGGGAGGTCGGCCTGCTCGACCCCCAGGCGGACACCTGTGCCGGCCAGCTCCGACGGCGGGCCGTCGAAGATGATCCGCTGCTTGAGGACGAGCACCCGGTCGAGGACGTGGGCCACCGAGCCCAGCTCGTGGGAAACGAGGAGGACCCCGGCACCGTGCTCGTCGACCAGGTGGGTGAGGGAGTCGGCGAAGCGCTTCTGCGACTCGGCGTCGACGCCCGCCACCGGCTCGTCGAGGACGAGCAGCTCGGGCTCGCTGGCCAGGGCCTTGGCGATGAACGAGCGCTGCTGCTGGCCGCCGGACAGCTCGCTCACCGGTCGGTCACGGAGGTCGAGGAGGGCGACCGCCTCCAAGGCGTGGTCGATGGCGATGCGGTCGGTGGGTCCCATCCGGCCCCGCCAGCCGCTGCGGGCCAGGCGGCCGGCGGCCACCACCTCCTGCACCGAGGCCGGCACCTCCCGGGCCAGGGCCGGGCGCTGGGGGACGTAACCCAGCCGCCACCGGTCGTGGAGGTCGCGGGGGTCCTCGCCGAAGACCCGCACCGTCCCCGAGGCGGGCCGCAAGAGGCCGAGGAGCACCCGCAGGAGGGTCGACTTGCCCGAGCCGTTGGGTCCGACCAGGGCGACGAACTCGCCCGCATCGAGGGAGAACGTGACGCCGTCGAGGACGACGTCGTTCCCGTAGGAGAACGACACGCCCTCGGCGCTCAGGATGGTCATGGCCGTGCTCGCCCTTCCCAGGAATGAGAACCATCCTCATTCTACGCCGGCGTCGCCGCGCCGCGGCCGTCGATCGGGACTCAGGGGCGGACGCCGGCGAGGAGCGCCATCTCCCGCCACTTCCAGTGGCAGTCGACGTCGTCGAAGCCGATCGCCCGCAACCACCGGAGCTGGTCCTCGACCGGCGCCAGCAGGTTGGACGGGTCGTCGTTGTCGGGATCGGCACCGACCGCGACGAGGAAGCGGTTGTGCAGGCGCTCCGTCGGTGAGGCCACGTGCTCCAGGTTGAGGAACGCCCCTCCCGGCCGCAGGAGCCCGAAGATCTCCTGGTAGAGGGCCTGCTTGCGTCCGTCGTCGACATGGTGGATGGCGAAGCTGGAGACCACCGCGTCGAAGGGCCCGCCGAGGTCGGGAAGGGCCTGGTCGAGGTCGTGGGCCAGGACGTCGACCCCGTCTACATCGTGGAAGCGGGCGGTGGCGGCCGCCAGCATGACCGGGGAGAAGTCCACCGCGATTCCGCCGGCGCCCGGGTGGGCGGCCCGTACGAGCGCCAGCAGCCGTCCGTCACCACAACCCAGGTCGAGCACCCGTTCGACCGTCGTGGGGAGCAGGTCGAGGAGCTCGGCCTCGCCTTCGTCCCGGTGGGGGATGGAGTCGGCCCGGGTGAGGTACCAGAGGGCGTGCTCGTCGGTGGGCCACAAGTTCTCCGCCATGGGCGCCACGTTGTCACACCCTTCGGCCAGACTCGGGGGACATATGGCGACCTGGACCGACGTCGAAGCGGCCGCTCCCGAGCTGGCCGCCACCGCCCGGCAGCGCTTCGAGGCCCACGGCCTGGGGCTGCTGGCCACCCTCCGCCGCGACGGCTCACCCCGTATCAGCGGCATCGAACCGCTCTTCGCCCTGGGCGAGCTGTGGCTGGGGATGATGCCCGGCTCGCTCAAGGCGGCCGACGTGCAGCGCGACCCCCGGTTCGCCCTGCACAACGCCACCACCGACAAGAACGTCACCGACGGCGACGCCAAGATCTGTGGGACGGTCGTGCTGGTCGACGACGAGGACGAGTTCGCCCGCTTCGTCGAGGCGTTCGCAGCCGCTTCCGGCTACCCGCCGCCGCCAGGGCCGTTCCCCCTGTTCAAGGCCGACGTCCGGGAGGTGTCGACGGTGAAGCCGGCGGGCGACCACCTCGATATCGAGTCGTGGCGGGAGGGCCGAGGCGTCAGGAAGGTCGAGCGGAGATAGCCGTCGCCCCGCCGAAAGAGGGCTGGAGGGCGGGCGGCAGGGCGATCGATCCGTCGGGTTGGCGGTGGGTCTCGACGACCGCGGCCCACACCCGGGGGACGGCGAGGGCGGAGCCGTTGAGGGTGTTGGCCACGACGGTGCCGGCGCCGTGGGCGCCGCCGCCGGTGCCGGGCGCCGGGCGGTAGCGGATGTTGGCCCGCCGGGCCTGGTAGTCGGAGAACCACGACACCGACGACGCCTCCAGCCACATGTCGCAACCGGGGGCGTAGACCTCGAGGTCGAAGGTGCGGGCCGACGACGCCCCCAGGTCGCCCGCGGCCAGGTCGAGCACCCGGTAGGCGAGGCCGAGGGCGGAGAGCGCGGCCTCGGCCCGGCGCAGGATGTCGGCGTGGACGTCGGCCGCCTGGGCCTCGGTGGCGTAGGCCAGGATCTCGACCTTGTCGAACTCGTGGACTCGGAGGAGGCCGCGGGTGTCCCGACCCGCCGACCCTGCCTCCCGCCGGAAGCAGGAGGTATGGGCCATGAGGCGGACCGGGAGGTCGGCCTCGTCGTACACGTGGTCGCGGCCGAGGGACGTGAGGGGGACCTCGGCGGTGGGGATGGCCCAGAGGTCGTCGCGCTCGAGGTGGTAGGCGTCGTCCTCGAACTTGGGCAGGTGGCCGGTGGACACCATGGTCTCGGTGCGGACGAGCGTGGGGGGTCTGATCTCCTCGTAGGCGTCGCGGTTGAGGTCGAGGGCGAGCTGGCAGAGTGCTCGTACCAGGCGGGCGCCCTCGCCCCGGTAGAGGGGGAACATCGAGCCGGACAGGCGGGCGCCGGCCTCGAGGTCGAGGATGCCCAGCTCGGTGCCGATGTCCCAATGGGGGACGCGCTGGTGGGAGCCGTAGGCGTCCGCGACGAAGCCCTCGACCCGGACGACTTGGTTGTCGGCCTCGGTCAGCCCGTCGGGGGCGTCGGGCGACGGGAGGTTGGGCGTGCGCAAGAGGACGTCCCGCAGCTCGGCCGCCACCGCCGCCGCCTCGGTGTCGACCGTCTTGCTCTCCTCGCCGACCGCCCTGCTCTCCGCCGCCCGCTCGTCGGCTGTGGCCACGTCGCCCGCCCGCCGGGCCTCGCCGACCTCCTTGGACAGGATCCTGACCCGCGCCCGCAGGTCGTCGGCCGTCGACTTGAGCATGCGCTCCCGCCGGTCGAGCTCGGCCAGCCGGTCGACCTCCTCGGCCGGGACGCCGCGCCGTCCGAGGGCGGCCTTGACCCCGTCGAGGTCGGTGCGCAGCCGGCGGGCGTCGATCACCCACGGGACCGTAGCGTCCGCAGGCCTGAGCCCCCGACGCCCCCGCCCAACCGGTGACGGCAGGTTCCGACCCAGGCAACTGGTGACACTTTTCGGGGCCCTGGCAACCGAAAACGTCACCGGTTCGCAACGCCCGTCCAACCGGTGACACTTTTCGGGGCCCTGGCGACCGAAAACGTCACCGGTTCGCTACGCCCGGCGGGCCGGGTCGGCGGCTACGGCCAGGGCCAGAGGCCGGCGCCTTTGACGGCCGCGACGACGTCGGCGTCCTCGCCTTTCGCGATGCGGCGGGCGGCCGGGTGCTCGCCTTCGGCCAGCCACTCCGGCTCCGAGAGTCCCCGGGCCAGGGCGTTGGCCACGCCGCCGGCCAGCTGCCACGCCCGGGGCCGGAGCTTGGCCTCCTGGGCCTTGCGCACCGCCGCCTCCTCCATCCGCCGGGCCTTCGACGCCACGTCGACCTCGTCGAGGATCCACGCCTCGACCACGTCACCCGTCCACACCGGGCCGATGGTGAGGACTGTGGGCGGCGGCAACCGGCCCTCGTCCATCCACTTGGTGACCTCGTCCGGCGTCTTGTCGATGCGCGCGGCCAGCTCCACGATCCCGTAGGCCGGCGGCGGCGCGGACGGCCCGTCTGTCGTCATACGTGCAGGCTACGCCCGTTCCCGGCCGGCCAGACCCTCCGGACCGGCCTCGATCCAGGCCCGGACGGTCCGGAACGCATCGGTCGCCCGGATGAGGTCGAAGTTGGGGTCGGCGTCGAGCACCTCGGTGTCGCGCCAGCCCAGTTCGACCGCCTTGTGCAGCCACGACAGGGCCTCCTGGGCGTCGCCCGCGCACGCCCAGCTGCAGGCGACGTTGTAGGCCACCACGCCGGCCGGCGCCCGCCGGAAGAGCACCTCGCCCACCCGGGACGCCTCCCGGAACAGGTCGGAGTGGTGCAGGCCGAGCTGGAGGGCCCGCAGGGCGGTGACGGCCTGGCCCTCGGGCAGGGCGGCCACGTCCTCCAGGAGCTGGTCGAGGACGTCGTGCTCGACGACGACGCGCGCCGCCACCACCGCCCCCACCGAGTCCTCGCAGGTGCCGTAGGCGACGGCCAGCGACGGGGCCGGACGGCCGGCGGCCAGCTCGACCGAGGTGCGGACAAGGTGGCTGGCGGTGACTCCGCCCCCCAGCCGGTGGAGGGCGGCCTCGGCGTCGGCCGGCTGGCCCGCGGCCAGGTGGGACCAGGCCAGGAGCTCCATGCCCGCGGTCTGGACCCGCGCCGACGTCCGTCCCGCGGTGACCTCGCGGGCCACCTCGGCCGCGGCGACGGGGTCGCCCGCGAGGAGCGCGGCCCGCCCCTCGTTGATGCGCAGCAGGGCGGGGTGGTCGCGGGCCCGGGCCAGCACCTGCCAGTTCTGGAACCCGAAGAAGGCGGCGATCATGGCCACGTACGGCTCCTTGACCATGATGCCCACCACCGCCAGGGCCGCGGCCGCCACCAGCGAGACCACCCGGGCCGCCCGTTGGCCGCCGCCGCCGGTGGCCTGCTCCAGGGCCGATGCCATCACGTTGCCGCCGTCGAGGGGGAGGATCGGCAGGAGATTGAAGACACCCCAGGCCATGGTGACGAAGATCAGGTCCGAGAACGCACTGCGCAGCAGCTCCGAGTCGGTGCCGACCGACCGGTACAGCCAGATGCCCACCGCCCCCGCGGCGAACCCGGTGAGGGGACCGGCCAGGCTGACCACCATCGACCGGCGGGGAGGCTGGACCGCCCCGGTGGTGTAGCCGCCGAAGCCGTGGAGGGTGATCTCGGCGTCCGAGCCGAAGCGGCGGAAGGCGAGGGCGTGACCCAGCTCGTGGACGAGGATGCCGAACCCGGCCACCACGATCCATTCGACGACGAACAGTCCCTCACGGCCGCCGGCCAGGCCGAACATGCCCATGATCAGGAAGAACAACGGCTCGACCCGGACCGGGAAGCCCAGGGCGCGAAAGCGGAGCACAGGTGCAGGGTAAACGGGTGGCCGTGGCTGCGGAGGGTGATGCGGGTGACGCGCTAACCTCCGCATCATGCGCACCACGGTGTCGATCGACGACGAGTTGCTCGGGGCGGCCAAGCGGCGCGCCCGTGAGCGGGGTCAGACGCTGGGCCAGGTGGTGGAGACCGCCCTCCGGAGGGAACTGGCCGAGCCGGTCGTCGCCGGGTCGCTGACGCCCATCCCGGTGTTCACGGGGGGCGGCGGGCCGAGGCCCGGACTCGACCTGACGTCGAACCGGGCGTTGCACGAGGCGCTCGACGACGGCGTCGACCTCGACCGTCTGCGCTGACGTGCTCCTCGTCCTCGACGTCAACGTCGTCCTCGCCGCCCACCGCCAGGACCATCCCTCCCACGGGTCCGTTCGCCCCTGGTTCGACGCGGTCGTGGCCGGCGACGACGATTTCGCGGTTCCGGACGGGGTCTGGGCCTCGTTCCTCCGCCTCGCCACCAACCGCCGCATCTTCGTCGTGCCGACCCCGCTCGCCGACGCGTTCCTCTTCCTCGACGCGACCATCGCCCAGCCCCGCCACCTTCGTCTGGGGCCCGGCCCTCGCCATCCGGCCCTCGTCCGCCGGCTCTGCGAGGAGGCCGAGGCCACCGGCGACCTCGTCCCCGACGCCGTGCTCGGCGCGATCGCGGTCGAGCACGGGGCCACCGTCGCGACGCTCGATCGCGACTTCGCCCGGTTCCCGTCCGTCGCCCACGTCCGTCCCGGGCGCTGAACGCCGGAATCAGCCCCGGCGGCAGCCGAGTGCGGTTTGCAGGGTGGCCAGGTTCTGGCGCATGAGCGAGAAGTAGTCGTCCTCGCCCTCGTTCTCCACGCCCTCGATGGTGTTCAGCACGGCCGTCGTCACCCCGGCCTCCCGGGCCAGGGTCTCCGCCACCTCGGGCGAGACCAGCTCCTCGGTGAAGATGGTGGTCACCCCCCGGCTCCTCACCAGGTCGGCCAGCTCGGCCAGGCGGCGGGGGTCGGGCTCGGCGTCGGGGGACAGGCCGGAGATGGCTACCTCCTCCAGGCCGTACCGGCGGACCAGGTAGCCGAACGCCTGGTGGCTGGTGACGATGAGGCGGGAATCGCACTCGGCCAGGCCGGACCGGAGCTCGGCGTCGAGCTCGTCCAGCCGCCGGCGGTAGTCGTCGGCCCCCGCCCGGTAGGTGTCGGCATGGGCGGGGTCGACCTCGATCAGGGCCGCCTCGATCCCGTCGGCCACCTCGCCGAACACCACCGGGTCGAGCCACACGTGGGGGTCGTCCGCCTCCGCGCCGTCCAGGTCAGCCCGGAGGTCGACCGCGTTGGGTGTGAGCCGGGCCGCGTCCTCCACCGCCGGTTGAAAGCCGCCGCCCAGGTAGAACATGAGGTCGGCCGAGGCGATCCGGTCGAGCTGGCGGGGGTTGAGCTCGATGTCGTGGGGCTCGACGCCGGCCGGCGTGAGGTTGGCGACGTCGACCTGCTCACCGCCGACACCCCGGGTGGCATCGACCAGGGGGTAGAAGCTGGCCACCACCGACAGCCGCCCGTCGCCCGAGGACCCCGAGCCGCGCTCACCGCCGCACCCGCCCAACAGGACGGCGAGGGAGACGATGACGCCGACCGCCTGTGTTCTGCGCATGCCCGGCACGGTACCACGGTGATGGGAATGATTCTCATTCGCTACCCGGGTCGAGCGACTCTAGGGCGGCGGCGGTTCCACCTTGGGGGCCGGTCCGAGGCGGGCCAGTTCCCGCTCCACGTCGTCCCAGAGCAGGAGGCCGTCGGCCTCGCCGTACTCCTTCTGGCTCGACTCCTCCCGGGAGTACCAGCGGAAGAAGATCACCGCGATCACGATCCACAGGTAGAACCCGGCCCCCACCTTCATGATCAGGCCCGCGAACAACTGGTCGTTGAGGGCCGAGATGTCCCACAGCCGGGGGAACGTCTCGTAGATCGGGTAAAGCGGCTTCTTGCCGAAGGTGAGGAAGGAGGCCGGCACCGTCGGGACCACCGTCTGGAGGAACAGGTAGAGCATCTGCACCGGCGGTTTCAACCGGGGGACCTCGGGCAGGGGGCTCAACACCGGGAACCACATGAGCACGGCCGAGGTCAGCAGCACCGCGTGGGCGATGAAATGCAGCGGGTGGTGGACCACCGTGGCCTCCACCACCGCCGGCCAGTGGCTCAGGACGAGGATCAGGTTGGCCTGGAACAGGGCGAGCGCGGGCTTGGAGAAGGCCCGCACGATCTTGAGCAGCCCCGGCGGGCTGAGCAGCCGCCGCATGAGCCAGCCGGGCGTTCCCAGCAGGAGCAGGGGCGCCACCACCAGCGTGAGCGTGAGGTGCTGGGCCATGTGGGCGCTGTAGAGGTAGCCCTCGGCCAGGTCGTGCACCGGCCAGTCGGAGACACCCCACATGACGGCCATCCCCAGGCCGAAGGCCCACAGCTGGCCGCGGGTGGCGACGGCCTCAGCGCCAGGTCCCCGGCGGGCCCGCTCCCGCCGCAGGGCGACGAGGTAGCCGAGGATGATGAGGGAGAAGAGCGCCCAGCTGTCGAAGTGGGCGTGCCAGGCGGGGAAGGGGACGGCCGCAGCCGCTATCGGTGCCAAATGTGGAACGTCGACAACACGCTGACGTAGCAGAACAGGGCCAGGACGAGGCCGGTGACGAAGAAGCGGCGGAACAGCTTGCTGTCGAAGCGCAGGTGCATGAAGAACATCACGACCACGCTGAACTTCACGACCGCCATGATCACCAGGATGTAGACCAGCAGCCCCTCCAGGGCCTCCACGTAGTAGACGCCCACCTCGGCCGCGGTGACCACGGCCAGGAAGAGGGCGATGTAGACGTACTGGAGGTCGCTCGGGTGCTCGTGGGCGGCGCCGTGGGCCGGCCCCCCGTGCTCGGGCGGGGTGTCGACGACGGGCCCCCCGGTGGGGTCGGTAGCCGTCATGGGATGAGGTACACGAGGGTGAAGATCACGATCCAGACGATGTCGACGAAGTGCCAGTAGAGGCCGATGAGCTCGACCACCTCGGCTTTGGCCGACGGTAGCTTCCCCTTCAGGGACATGCTCCAAAGCGACAGGAGCATGAGCACGCCGATGGTGACGTGGGCCCCGTGGAAGCCGGTCATGATGTAGAAGCTGCTGCCGAAGAGATTGGTGCGGAGGTTGAGGCCTTCCCGCACGAAGACGGTGAACTCGTAGGCCTGGCCGGCCACGAAGCTCCCGCCCAGCAGGGCGGTGGTGAGCAGCCACACCCGTAGGGCCCGGTGGTCGCCCCGCTGGATTGCCGACAGGGCCAGCACCATGGTGAGGCTGCTCATGAGCAGGACGAACGAGCTGACCGATGTGTAGGGGATGTCGAAGATGTCGGCCGGGTTGATCGTCCCCGGCTCGCTCTGGCCCTTATAGAGCAAATACGTCGATATCAGCCCCCCGAAGAGGAGGCACTCCGAGCCCAGGAAGGCCCACATCGCCACCTTCTCGTTGCTGAGTCCGGTGGAGGTGGGGGGATGGCCGGGCTCCACCTCGTGGTGGCTGCCCTCGGAGCTGCTTTCGGGGGATGCGGAGACGTCGTGGTCGGTGACGGTCATCCCTGGCCCACCGGCTGGAGGTCTTCGGACGGCGAGTCGTCGGGGGCCAGGGCGGCGTCGTGGCCGTTGGGCTCCTCCGGCGGCTCCGGCTCGGTGGCCGGCTCGAGTCCCCAGGAGTAGATGCCGCCGAGCATCCAGATGCCGCCGATCACGGCCACGACCCAGAACTTGTAGATCATCCCGTAGCAGATGACCGCCAGTCCGACGGCGGTGAAGGCGGGCCAGTACGAGGGCGACGGCAGGTGGATGTGGACGTGCTCCTCGTGGTCGTCCCCGTGCTCGCCGTCGTGATCACCGTCGGGGCCGTCAGCGTGGTCGCCGTGATCAGCGTCGTGGCCGTCACCGTCGGCGAGGACGACGTCGGTGGACGCCTCCACCTCGTCGGTGGCCTCCTCCTGGGGCGACACCTTGGCGTCGGCCGGGATGGGCTTGTCCCGCAGGACCGCCCGGCCGTGCTCGTCCTCGGTGTACTTCTGGTGCCAGAAGTCGTCGCGGGCGGTGACGGTGGGCACTTCCTTGAAGTTGTACTCGGGCGGCGGGGACGGGATGGTCCACTCCAGGGTGCGGGCGTCCCAGGGGTCGTCGCCGACGTGGGGACCCTTGCGGCTGACCCACAGGTTGTACATGAACACCATCACCGACAGGGCGATGAGGAACGAGCCCAGGGTGGCCACGAAGTTCCACACGTCCCAGCCCCGGCCCGTGGGGTACGTGTAGACCCGCCGGGGCATGCCCTGCAGGCCGAGGATGTGGAACGGGGCGAAGGTGGCGTTGAACCCGATCATCGTCAGCCAGAAGTGGACCTTGCCCATGCGGTCGGACAGCATCCGCCCGGTGAGCTTGGGGTACCAGTAGTAGAGCCCGGCGAAGAGGCCGAAGATGCTGCCGCCGAAGAGCACGTAGTGGAAGTGGGCGACGATGTAGTAGGTGTCGGTCTGCTGGGTGTCGGAGGGGACGACGGCGTGGGTCACTCCCGACAGCCCGCCGATGGTGAACATGGTCACGAACCCGACCGCGAACAGCAGGGGAGTGGTGAGGCGGATCTTGCCTTTCCACAGGGTGCTGATCCAGTTGAAGATCTTCACGCCGGTTGGCACCGCGATGAACATGGTGGAGGCGCTGAAGGCGGACAGGGCGACGGGGCCGAGGCCGGTGGCGAACATGTGGTGGGCCCACACGCCCCAGCCCATGAAGCCGATGGCGATGCCCGAGAACACCATGACCTGGTAGCCGAACAGGGGTTTCCGGGAGAACACCGGTAACACCTCGGACACGATCCCCATCGCAGGGAGGATCAGGATATAGACCTCCGGATGGCCGAAGAGCCAGAAGAGGTGTTGCCAGAGCAGGGGGTCGGCCCCCGCCTCGGCGTTGAAGAAGTTGGTGGCGAAGAGCCGGTCGAAGCTGAGCAGGAACAGGGCCACGGTGATGACCGGGATGGCGAAGAGCAGCAGGAACTGGGCCACCAGCGACATCCACACGAAGATGGGCATCCGCATGAGGCTCATGCCCGGGGCCCGCATGTTGATGACGGTGACGATCAGGTTGACGGCACCGGTCAGCGAGGCGATGCCCAGGATCTGGAGGCCGAAGACCCAGTAGTCGATGTTGTGGCCGGGCATGTTGCGGGTGAGGGGGGCGTAGCCGAACCAGCCGCCGTTGGGCGCCCCGCCCAGGAAGAAGCTGGAGTACATGAACAGTCCGCCGACGATGAACACCCAGTAGCCGAAGGCGTTGAGCCGGGGAAACGCCACGTCGCGGGCACCGATCATGAGCGGCAGCAGGTAGTTGGCGAGCCCGGCCGACAGGGGCATGATCACCAGGAAGATCATGGTGGTGCCGTGCATGGTGAAGATCTGGTTGTAGGCGTCGGCGCTGAGGAAGGTGCTGTTGGGCGAACCCAGCTGGACTCGCAGCAGGAGGGCCTCGATGCCGCCGATCAGGAAGAAGATCATGGCCGAGACGGCGTAGAGGACGCCGATCTTCTTGTGGTCGACGGTGGTGATCCACCCCCACAGGCCCTTGGCGTCGCCGGTGGGCCGCCGGAGGAGGCGGGTGGGGGCCTTGGCGTCGGGGGTGCCGGGTGCGCCAGGGCCGACGGGTGAGGCCGGGGCCGCGGGCGCCGGTTGGGTGACGATGGCCATCAGGAGCGCCCGGCCGCGATAGGCCACGTCGGGGGAAGGAGGTGGTGTTCGGTCACTGCAACGTCTCCAGGTAGGCGATGAGCTGGTCGATCTCGTCGTCGGTGAGGCCCAGGTCGGGCATCAGCGAGCCGGGCTTGACCGCAGGCGGGTCCGCCAGCCAGGTGCGGAGGTTCTCCTCGTTGAGGTTGAAGATGCTGCCGGCGAAGGTCTTGCGGCTCTGGAAGTGGGTGAGGTCGGGACCGATCTTGCCCTGCGAGACCCCGGCCACCGTGTGGCAGCCGGCGCAGCCCTTGGCGCTGAAGAGAGCCAGGCCCTCGGCCGCGGGGCCGCCCGCGGGCGGGGTGACAGCGGCCGAGCGCTGTCGCGCCACCCAGGTGTCGAAGTTGGCCGGGGTGTGGGCGACGGCCTGGGCTCGCATGTTGGCGTGGGAGAGCCCGCAGAACTCGGTGCACTGCCCGAGGTAGGTGCCGGGCTTGTCGGCCTCGAAGCTCATATGGTTGACCCGGCCGGGGATGACGTCGGTCTTCCCGGCGAGGGGCGGGATCCAGTAGCTGTGGATGACGTCGACGCTCTCCAGGTTGAGCTCGACGGGCATGCCGGCGGGGATGTTGAGCTCGTTGGCGGTGGTGATGCCGAGATCGTCGTAGCGGTACTCCCACCAGTACTGGTGGCCGATGACGGTGACGTGGAGGGCGTTGGCCGGCTTCTCGGCCAGGTCGAAGATGGTGGCGATCGTGGGGATGGCGATGGCGAACAGGATGAGGGCGGGGATGAGCGTCCAGCCCACCTCGAGCTTGGTGTTGCCGTGGATCTGCTCCGGCTCGGGCCCGGGCCGGTCACGGAACCTGATCACGCAGTAGAGGACGAGGGCGGGCACCAGCACGAGAAACACACCGGCGATGAGAAAAACCGGCTCGCTCAGGTCGAGGATCTTCTTGGCCACCGGACCCGCAGGCTCCATCGTGTCCTGGGGGGCCTTCTCGGCGCAGGCGCCGAGGGTGAGGAGGAGCCCGCCGCTGGCGAACGCGCCCAGACGCCGGAGCCCTCGGGCTGGACTCGTGAAGCCGTTCACATCAGTGACTCTCGCGGTTCGCTCCGCGCCCGTCCAATCCCTCATGCCAGCCCCTTGGCCCTCATGCCACCTTGGCCTTGCCGTTCATGTTGGGGTGGACGTCGCACTGGAAGAAGTACTCGCCCGGTGCCGGGCTGGCGAAGTGGTAGGTGACCTCGGCCGGACCGGCCACGATGTCGCCCTTGAAGATGGGGGGCGCGGTGGCGTCGGCACCGCCGTAGAGCGACACGTTGTGGGGAATCCCCGTGTCGTCGTTCTTGAGGACGATCTCGGCCTCGCCTGCCGGCAGGGAGAACTCCTTGAGGTCGAAGGCGATGTCGTCGGCCACGATCTCGACCGCGCCGGGGGCGTGGCCCTCCTGGCCCCCGCCGTGGTGCTCGATGTGGCGCTCGCCGGCACTGGCCGCCACCAGTCCCCCGGCGATCATGAGCACGCCGGCGACGCCGAGCACGGAGACCATGGTGCGGGCCGAGATCGACGGCCGCAGGGCGAGCAGGGTGGCCATCCCGAGGATGACGACGGCCACCGCCAGCGCGATCCAGGTGGATGCCATCTCGGGCACGGCCAGCAGGATGCGGGACATGAAGTACATCAGCGAGGCGATGCAGAACAGCCCCAGGACGGGGATGCCGATGGGCAGGAGGTTGATCTGGCGACCGGTGGTGTCGGCCGACACCCGGGCCAGCCAGCCGGCGACGGTGACCAGTCCCAGGCCGACGCCGAAGTAGGCGGGCAGGGGCCCCACCACCAGGCCGAGCAGGAGGAGGGTGATCGAGAGGGCGGCGGTGAAGGGCCAGGAGCCGCCGGCCGGAAGGGGCGCCCGGGCGACCTCGTGGTAGGCGGGCGGGTCGGCGTCGGGGGCGACCCACTCGGGCGCGTCGTTGACCCGGAATCCGGCGACGACGACCCCGGCGAAGCCGGCCACGCCGACCAGGAGCAGGTAGAGGGTGATGCCCAGCCAGTCGCCGGTGAAGGCGCCGTAGACGATGCTCAGGAGGAGGGACGCGGCCGAGACGGGCAGGAAGATCCGCGACGGCTGGGTGAGGACGGCCGACTTCGCCATCAGCCGTTGACCCGGCTGAGCACGAACAGCACGGTGCCGATCGCGAACCAGATGGCATTGGTGTACTGGAAGAACAGGATGCCGCTGCGCAGCGGGTCGTGGTGGTCGGCGGTGAAGTGCCCGAGCAGCGAGCGTCCGGCCAGGAGCACGAGCAGGCCCATGGCCGTGAGCAGGTGCACCAGGTGGTAGCCGATGAGCACGTAGTAGAAGGTGCCGTAGGCGTGGTCGCCGACTCCGAAGCCGGCCTTGCCGAAGGCGGCCCACTCGGCGTTGGCCGCCGCCACCCCGAGGAACACGGTGAGGATCAGGGCGATGGCCACGTTGCGCTGGTCGTTCTCGCGCACCGCCCGGATCGCCCACATGGCCGCCGCGGAAGCCATGGTGACGGTGATGGTGACGACGGAGGGGATGTAGGTGCCGACGCCGACGTCGACCGGCGGCCACGCCGACGACCCGTCCTTGACCGCGAAGTAGGCGGCCACGATGGTCGACAGCACCATGGCGTCGGCCACCATGAACAGGTAGGTGCCGAGGGCCCGGGTGCGATCGGGGAGGACGCGGGCGGGCGTGGGCTTCACCCCGCTGGGCAGGGCGAGGGGCGCCGCGGGGGAGGCGGCCGGGGAGGCGTCGGTGCGGGCGGGCGCGGTGACGGCCGTCACGAGCGATGAACCATCATCAGGGCTGGGCCTCCGGTGGGGCCAGGTCGAGGAGGGGCGTCTCGGAGCGCACCTCGGGGAGGACGCGGAAGTTGTCGGCGGGCGGGGGCGACGTGGTGGTCCACTCCAGGGTGTGGCCGCCCCACGGATCGGATCCGGCGGCCTGACCCCGGCCGGCGAGCACACTGACCAGCAGGTTCAGGATCAGGAGCAGCACCCCGAACACGATGATCACCCCGCCGATGGAGGCGATGAGGTTGGCCGGCGCCCAGTTGCCGTCGGTGACGTAGCTGGCGGTGTGGGCGCCCATGTCCTGGATGCCGAGCACGAACATGGCCAGGAACGTGAGGTGCATGCCCCCCACCAGGGCCAGCCACTGGATGCGGCCGAGGCCCTCCGACAGGTGGCGGCCCCAGAGCTTGGGCGCCCAGTAGTAGATGGCGGCCACCGCGCCCGAGAGGGCAGCCCCGAAGAAGAGCGTGTGCTGGGTGGCGACGCCCCAGTAGTTGCGGTGGGAGCGGCCGCCGGCGTCGAGGCCGGCGATCAGCTCGCCGGCCAGGCCGATGGCGAGCAGGCTGATCATGCCCACCACGTGGAGCATCGGCACCGACCGCAGCCGCTGCTTGAGCGTCTTGTCCTTGCGGGCGGCGGTGACGATGGTGGCCAGCCAGTTCAGGATCAGGGAGGCCACCGGCAGCAGGACGAGGAGGACGCCGAGGGCGAACAGGGGCCGGGCCCGCCGCAGGTTGCCCACCTCGCTGCCCCAGCCGGCGAACGACAGGACCCCGATGGCGGCGATGGCGGCGATGGCCCGGGGGTGGCTGAAGAGCCGGCGGCGGGCGAACACGGGGATGATGTCGGACGCCGCCCCCAGGGCCGGCAGCAGGAGGGCCCACAGCAGGGGGAAGGCGCCGAACCAGAACAGCCGGGGCCACAGGAGAGGGTTGCCGCCCCGGGTGCCGGTGAACCCGTTGAAGACGTGGCCGCCGTAGTGGCGGTCGACGAAGAGCAGGAGGAGCACGCCCACCAGTACCGGGAGGGCCAGGAGCATCACCGCCGAGGACACGGTGGCGGACCAGCTGAACAGGGGGATGCGGGCCATGGTGAGGCCGGGCGCCCGCAGTTGGAGGACGGTGGCGAGCACGTTGATCGCCACCGTGATGGCCGCCACCGCCACCACGATCAGGCCCAGGATGAGCAGGTCGATGCCCTCGCCGGCGAAGGCGGCGCCCTCGGGGAGGGGCGAGCTGAGGGTCCATCCCCCCACCACGTCGGACACCAACGGGGCCGCCGCCACCATCGCCGCCCCGCCCAGGAACAGCCAGAGGGACAGGGCGTGGACCCGGGGAAAGGCCATCCGGGTGGCGCCGATCTGGAGGGGCACCATGGCCGTGACCAGGCCCAGCCAGAGGGGGAGGAGGAAGAGGAACACCATCATCACGCCGTGCATGGTGAAGAGCTGGCGGTAGGTGTTGCCGCCGACGACATCGAGGTCGGGGGCGGCCAGCTGCGACCGCATGATCATGGCCAGCACCCCGCCGGCCACGAGGAAGGCGAGGGAGGCGGCGATGAAGAGCGTGCCGATGACCTTGTGGTCGGTTCCGGCGGTGGAACCCTGGTCAACCTCGACCTCGACCGTCTCGGGCTCGGACGCGGCTCCGGGGGCGTCCGTCTCGGGACTGGCGTCGGTGATCGTCATTGCGTCGCGGACTGTAGTGGGCGGCCTCCTGGGTATTCGAACTGAGAACCCCCGGTCGGCGACGGTCGCTCGCCACGGCGGACGGAAAAATTACTGTCTGCAGGGGTGCGGACGATGGTGCGAGCTCGAGCGTGCGCCGCCTTTCTGCGCCGGACGGTCGCCGGCCGACAAGACCGTTCGGTGACCCCGCCCTGCGAACGGGTGACGGTGAACGTCCTCTCCCGGCGGCGGAGGCGAGCCGTCTGCGAACCGGGGACGGATCCGGTGGCCAGGACCACCGAAAGTGTCACCGGTTGGAGGTGGGGCGGCGCCGTCTGCGAACCGGGGACGGATCCGGTGGCCAGGACCACCGAAAGTGTCACCGGTTCGAGGTGGGGCGGCGCCGTCTGCGAACCGGGGACGGATCCGGTGGCCAGGACCACCGAAAGTGTCACCGGTTGGAGGTGGGGGCGCGCCGTCTGCGAACTGGTGACGGATCTGGTGGCCAGGACCACCAGAAACGTCACCGGTTGGAGGTGGGGGCGCGCCGTCTGCGAACTGGTGACGGATCTGGTGGCCAGGACCACCAGAAACGTCACCGGTTGGAGGTGCAGGCGGTGAGTGTGCCTTCGGCGCCTGAGTGGCCGGGGGTTCTGGCCGCGTGGACGTTCGAGCCGGTGACGGTCGCGGGCCTGGCCTCGGCGGCGGTGGCCTACGGGCAGGCGTGCCGGGTGGCCCGGTCGCTCACTCCCCGCCACCCGGTCGACGCATGGCGGCGGGCGGCGTTCTTCGGCGGGCTGGCGGTGGTGGGGGTCGCCCTCCTCTCGCCGGTCGACACCTACGCCGACGCCCTCCTGTCGGTCCACATGGCCCAGCACGTGCTGCTGACCCTCGTGGCCGCGCCCCTGCTCCTCCTGGGCCGGCCGGGGGAGCTGGCCCTGCGGGTGGTGTCGCCCGCCCGCCGGCGGCGGTGGCTGCGGGCCGGCCACTCCCCGGCCGTCCGGCTGGCGTCGGCACCCCTCGTGGCCTGGACCGTCTTCGCCGCCGCGGGCTGGGTTGTCCACTTCTCGCCCCTGTTCGACGCCGCCCTCCGGTCCCAGCAGGTGCACGTCGCCGAGCACGCCCTGTTCCTGGGCACCGCCCTGTTGTTCTGGTGGCCGGTCGTGGGCGGCCATCCCGGCCGGCGTCCACTGGCCCACCCTGTCCGCCTCCTCTACCTGGGGGTGGCGATGCCCCAGAACACGTTCTTGGCCCTGGCCATCCTCGGGGCCAACGGGGTCCTCTACTCCCACTACGCCGATCTGGCCCGCTCGTGGGGACCGTCGCCCTTGGCCGACCAGCGCCAGGGGGCGGGGCTCATGTGGGTGGCCGGCGACCTGATCCTGCTGGTGTCGGTGCTGTTGGTGGCCGCCGCGTGGGCCCGCCACGAGCAGCGGGCGACGGAGCGGGCCGAGCGGGCGGAGGACGCGGCCGCGGCCGAGGCCGAGGCCGGCGCGGGCGCCCCCGGTTCTCCTTAGTGGGGCAGGAGCTGGTCGACGGCCATGGCGCCGAACAGGAGGGTGATGTAGGTGATCGACCACCCGAACAGCCGCATGGCCTTCTCGTAGGTGCCGCTGCGGGCCAGGGCCACCGCATGCCAGGTGAAGATGGCGCCCAGGACGATCGCCGCCCCCCCGTAGAGCAGGCCCATCTCGCCCACCGGCCAGAAGGCGAGGCTGATCGCCCACAGGATGAGGGTGTAGGCCACGATCCGGCGGGACGTGAACTCGAAGCTGGCCACCGACGGGAGCATGGGGACTCCGGCGGCCGAGTAGTCGTCGCGGTAGCGGACGGCGAGGGCCCAGAAGTGGGGCGGGGTCCAGGCGAAGATGATGCCGAAGAGCACGACCGGGGCCCAGCTCAGCGTCCCGGTGACTGCGGCCCAGCCGACCAGCACCGGCACCGCCCCCGCGGCCCCGCCGATCACGATGTTCTGGGTCGACGTCCGCTTGAGCCACAGGCTGTAGACGAAGACGTAGAAGAGGGTGGCCGACACCGCCAGCAGGGCGCTCAGGGGGTTCACCGTCAGCCACAGGACCGCCGCCGCCAGCAGCTCGAGGGCGATGGCGAACACCAGGGCGTTGCGGGGCGTGATCTCGCCGGTGACCAGGGGGCGCTTCTGGGTGCGCTGCATGATCGTGTCGATGTCGCGGTCGATGACCATGTTGGTGGCGTTGGCGCCGGCCGCGGCCAGGGTGCCGCCGACCAGGGTGGCGAAGATGAGCCACACCTCCGGCATCCCCCGCTGGGCCACCACCATCGTCGGCACCGTGGTCACCAGGAGCAGCTCGATGATGCGCGGCTTGGTGAGCGCCAGGTAGGCCGCGAAACGGGAACGGGTGGTGAGAACGGCGGTCATCCGGGCCTGAGACTACGGCCGGCCCGGCCGCAACCTCAAAGTAGCCCCCGGCCGTCGACCGTCACGGGGCAACGGTGGGCGCGGCCGGCGCGGCCGGCGCGGCCGCCGTGCCCCGCCAGTCGGGTACGTAGTCCTGGCCCTGCTCGCCGCTGGTGAGGGCGGTCACGCCCCCGTTGGCCACGTCGAGGACGAAGATCCGGGTGCCCCCGCCCCGGCCGCTCTGGAAGGCGATGAAGCGCCCGTCGGGCGCCCACGACGGGGCGAAGTCGCCGCTTCCGGCCTTGGTCTGGCGCTTCTCGCCGCTGCCGTCGACGTTGGCGGTGTAGATGTCGAAGTTGTTGCCCTGGGAACGCTGGAAGGCGAGCTGGGTGCCGTCGGCGGAGAAGACGGGCAGCTGGTCCTCGCCCTCGTCGTTGGTGACCCGGGTGACACCGGTGCCGTCGGGGTTGGTGAGGAAGATCTCGGAGTTGCCCTCCCGCACGCCGTGGAAGGCGATCCGGGAGCCGTCGGGCGACCACGAGGGGGCGAAGTCCGACGTCGCCTCGGTGGTGACCCGGGACGGGTTGGAGCCGTCGGCCCCCATCACGTAGATCTCGAAGTTGCCGTCGCGGTAGCTGGTGAAGGCGATGCGGGACCCGTCGGGCGACCAGGCCGGGAACTGGTCGATGGCGCCGTGCTCGGTGATCCGCTTCTGGTCGGTTCCGTCGGCGGCCATCGTGTAGATCTCGAAGTTGCCGTCGCGGTCGGACTCGAAGGCGATCCTCGACCCGTCGGGCGACCACGACGGGGTGGAGTCGTCGGTGGGACTGTCGGTCAGCCGGGTCTGGTTCCGCCCGGAGGCGTCCATGGAGTAGATCTCGAGGTTGCCGTCGCGGGTGCTGGCGAAGACGATCTGGCCCTGGAGCTGGGCGACGTCGGGGCCGGGCGACGTCGTGGTCTTGAACAGGATCACCGCCACCGCCGCCACCAGGAGGAGGGCGACCGCCCCCGCCAGGTTGACGACCTGCGTGCGCTGGCTCCGGTCCAGGTCGGAAAGCACGGGTTCAGTGTGACCGATCGAGGGTCGGCTGTGGGGAGGGAGCTGTCTTTCCGCGCAGCCATTCACCGACGCCGGCCGCGAACAGGGCCGGTGAGCCCCCGGTGTGGAGGAAAACGGTTCTGGTGCGGGGGTCGATCCGCCCGTCGGCCCGAGCCGCGATCAGCCCGGCCATGGCCTTGCCGGTGTAGACGGGGTCGAGGAGGAGCCCCTCGGTGCGGGCGGCGAGGACGATGGCGTCGCGGCAGGCGTCGGTGAGGTCGGCGTAGCGCCGGCCGACCTGGTCGTGGTCGACGACGACGGTGCCAGTCGGCTCCGGCCGCCCGGCCAGGGCCGCCGCCTGGGCGGCCTTGCCCGGGAGGACGTCCTCGACGTCGGGCCGGGCGCCCACGTCGACGCCCAGGATGCGGTCGTGGTCGCCGATGCCGACGGCCAGGCCGGCATGGGTGCCACCCGAGCCGTCGGCCACGACGATGAGGTCGGGCTCGGCCCCCGTGGCCTCGACCGCCTGCCGGAGGATCTCGGTACCCGCCCCCACGTAGCCGAGGGCGCCCACCGGGCTGGCCCCGCCCACCGGGATGCCGTAGGGGCGACGGCCGTCGGCGACCAGGCGCTCGGTGGTGGCCACGATGGCGGCTTCGACGGCGTAGTAGTCGAGACCCCCACCGTTTTCGCCGCCGCCGTCGCCGATGCGGACGACCTCGGGCCCGAAGAGCTCGTCGAGGACGACGTTGCCGGTGGCCACTGCGGGCGCGTCGCCAGGGACGACCACGACGCACGCCAGTCCCAGGCGATTGGCGGCGGCGGCCGTCATCCGGACGTGGTTGCTCTGCTGGCCGCCGCCGGTGACCAGGACGTCGCAGCCCCGGGCGATGGCGTCGGCGCAGAGGAACTCGAGCTTGCGGGCCTTGTTGCCTCCGCCGCCGAGGCCGGTGACGTCGTCCCGCTTCACCCACAGCGTGCCCGGCGCCATGCCCAGGGCGGCACCGAGGCGGGGGAGGGGTTCGAAGGGGGTGGGCAGGGTCACCAACGGGATCCGCCGCTCGAGCGCAGGGCCGGTGAACATCCGCTCCGACGGTATCGGCCGCTGCGGGGAGGGTCGTGAATGCGCAGGTGAACGAGGTGTGAACGGGGCGAGGGCCGACCTTGACCATGACGGGAATATGATCGTGGCCGTGAGCGACACAGAGCCCCAGGGGGGCCCTGGGCGCCCGCGTGACGCCGGTGGTCAGGTGCTGGTGTGGATGCGGGACGAATTCGAGGCCCTGCGCCGACAGGTCCACGCGCTCGCATCCAGCGTGGCCCAGCAACGCGCCATGCTCACCGAGCTGGGCGGGAACCGGGTCGCGGAGCTGTCCACGTCGCTGGCCGAGCTGGAGGGCTGCGCCGCCGCCCTGCGCAACGAGGCCGCCCGCCTCCAGTCCATCGAGCGCTCCCTCGGAGACCGGCTGGCGGCGGTGGTGGGCGAGGCCGTGTCACAGCAGGTGGGCGAGATGTCACTCAAGGGTATGGAGACGCTCCTGCAGGACCGGCTCACCGACGTGGTCGCCGACGCCGTCCGTCCCCAACTGCGGGCCGCCATCGCCGCCCGCCTGCCGGAGCTGGTCAACGAGGTGGTCCAACCCCAGGTGAAGGCGGCGCTGGCCGAGCTCCACGGGTGCACGACCGAGCTGCGAACGGAGTACGCCAACCTCCGAGCCTTGCGCGACGACCTCCTGGTCCGCTTTCCCCGGCTGGTGGAGACCTCGGTCGAGCGGGTGCTGGCCCGCCAGGCCGCCTCCATCACCGCCAACGCGGCCAACGCGGGACGGGCCGCGGCGGCCGCGTTGATCGCCGCCCCTCCCACCGCCGCGCCACCCGCCCCGGCCGCGGCCGCGGGCTCGCAGTCCGCCGCCGCCGGGCCCGGCTCGCAGTCCGCCGCCGCCGAGCCCGGCCAGCAGTCCGCCGCCGTCGAGCCCGGCCCGCAGGCCGCGGCCGGCGCCCCGCCCGTCCCCGCAGCCGCGCCGGTGCCGACCGGCTCGGCGGCCTCGACGGGCCTGCCCACCCCCGCCGGGGCGACCCCGCCCGTGGCTTCGCCGCCCTTGCACGGGGCACCGCCGGCTACCGATGTTCCGCCCGCCCCGCCCGCGCCGCCCTCCGCCGCTCCGACCGGGCCCGGTGTCGGCCCGCACGCCTCGGCGTCGCCGTCCACCGGCACGGTCCCCGGCCCTCCGCCGCCCACGGGCGTGAGCCCGGCGGCCCCGGGTCCGGCCGCCTCCTCCGGCACACGCACCGCGCCACCTGCCGCGGGCGGAGCGAACGCTCCGGGCACCCCCGACCCCCCTTCCACGGTTCGCCCATCGGCCACGTCGCCCGCCGATCCCTTCGGGGCCGGACGCCCGGCCACCACTCCCCCGGTTGACCGCGGCGCTTCGGGCCTGCCCACGACTTCGCCCGCCGGGCCGCCGCCGGCGTCGACACCGACCCCGGCCTCGACCGCACCGGCGGAGCCGGCCGCCCCGTCGGCGGTCGTCGTCGATACCGCGCCACCCCGGCCCCCCGAGGCCCCGTCCCAGCCGGCGACCGCCCCGGCGACTGCGTCGAGCCCGTCGGCGGCGCCCGTCACCGGCCCGCCGGCCGCCCCCGCCGAGGCGGCCCGCACCGAGGTCATCTCCACCCCCTCCGTGCCCGTCCCGACCACCACCGACCCGACCGCCAACGGGCCCGCTCCCGGCACTGTCCGGTACGCGGAAGAGGCGGCCGCCGCGGCCGCGGCCGCCGCCGCCGACGCGGCCGACGGGATCGCCTGCGTCCTGCCGGGCATGGTCGTCGGACCGTCCCTCGCCGTCGGGGTGGCCGAGGCGCTCGGCCGGGCCCGCCTGCGCCGCCGGCGCCGCCGCCGGGCGGCTCCCCCCGCGGCCGGCCTCTACCGCCGCGACCCGTTCGCCGGACACGTCACCCGTCGCCTCGAGCGATTCGCCCGGGGCCGGGCCACCCCGCCCACAACCGGCCGGGCCATGGGTGCCGGGGGATGGGCCAACGTCGTCGTCGGCGAGCGGGAGGCGGCCGAGGTGGGCGTCGACCTGTCGGCCGGTGGACTCGTCCTGGCCGGCCCCAGCGCGGCCGACGTCGTCCGGGCCGCCGTCACCGGGCTCCTGGCCGACCAGGGCCCGTCCACCATGGCGGCCGTCGTGGCCGGCGACCTCCTCCCGGCGGTTCCCCCGTTCCCCGGTCTGGCCCAGACGGTGGTGCTCGGACCGGCCATCGACGAGCTCACCAGCGAGGTCGGCCGGCGGGTCCAGCTCCTGGCCGACGACCACGTTCCTGACGCCGGCGCCTACCGGGCCAAGCATCCCGACGCCAACTTCCCGATGATCGTCCTCGCCGCGGCCGACGTCGGTCCCGACGATCTCGAGCGGGTGCGGGCCCTGTTCGCCGAGGGGGCCCGGGCCGGCGTGTCCGGAATCGTCGTCCCCGCCGCCGACCCGAACGGCGCCGACATCCTTCTGGCACCGGGCGGGATGGTGGCCGAGGCCCGGTCCGACGCCCTCGGCGACCGCCTCAACGGCGCCCGCCTGTTCCGCATGGAGCCCCAGGTGGCGGCCGAGCTGCTGGCCGTGCTGGCCTCGGCCCGCACCGACGGCGAGCACATGCGCCCCGTCCCCGACGACGACGAGTCGTTCATGCCGGCCACGTCGGCCGCCACCGCGCCGGTGGCGGTGCAGCTGCTCGGCGTCTACCGGATCGAGGTCGACGGCACCGAGATCAAGAGCGGGCTGCGGGCCAAGGCCAAGGAGCTGCTGGCCTTCTACCTGCTCCACCCGGAGGGGGCCACCCTCGACGACGCGGTCGAGGCCCTGTGGCCGGAGGCCGATCCCCGCCGGGGCTCGGAGTGGTTCTGGACCGCCCTCGGCAACCTCCGCACCAAGCTGCGCCAGGCGACGGGCCAGAAGGAGCTCAAGGTCATCGACCGCGACGGCGACCTCTACCGCATCGAGGACGTGTTCGACGTCGACCTGTGGAGCCTCCAGCACGCCCTGCGGGAAGGGGCCCAGAGCCGCGACGACGCCGTCCGCCAGTCGGCGCTCGACCGGGCGGTGGCCGACTACGACGGTGAGCTGCTGGTGGGCCTCGACTGGTTCTGGCTGGAGACGCCCCGCGAGGACCTTCGCCAGCGGATGGTCGACGTGTTGGTGTGGCTGGGCGACCGCCGGTGGGCCTCGGGCGACGCCCGGGCGGCGTGGGCCGCGTTGCAGCGGGCGCTGGAGGTCGACCCCTACGCCGAGCAGATCTACCGGCGGATCATGCGCCTCCAGGGCAAGCTCTCCCGCCCCGACGACGCCGACGTCACCTACCGGCGGTTGCTCGCCAAGCTCCAGGAGGTCGACCTCGTCCCGACCTCCGAGACCGACAAGCTCCACGCCGAGGTCTGCCCCCAGGCATAGAGGCCGGCCATCGCGGTCACACCTCGTGGATCGTTGGGGCGACGATGTGCCCGTCCTCCACGTCGAAGGTGGCCAGGGTGTGGACGGGTTGGCGGCGGCGCTCGGTGGGCGAGCCCGGGTTGAGGAGGAGCTGGCCGTCGACGCCCGGCTCCAACCACGGGATGTGACTGTGGCCGAAGACCACCAGGTCTCGGTCGGGGAACTTCCGCCGCATCCGCCGGGCCCGGCCGGACGCGTCGCCGCTGTCGTGCACCATCCCCACCCGCACTCCGTCGAGGTCGATCTCCAGGACCTCGGGCAGCAGGCCCACCAGCTCGTGGTCGTTGTTGCCGAGGACGGCGTGGACGGGAGCGAAGCCGGCCAGCTCGTCGAGGACCGCGCCCGTCACCACGTCGCCCGCGTGGAGGATGACGTCGGCCCGGCCGAGGTGGGCGTAGGCGGCGTCGGGCAGCCGCCGGGACCCGCCCCGGTGGATGTGGGTGTCGGACAGGACGACGACGCGACGCACGGAAGCCATCCTTCCCCAAAGCCCATGGGTAGCCTCGGAGCCAATGGACCCGGTCGCCGCCCTCCAGCGCATCGCCTACCTGCTCGAGAAGGCGGGGGCGCCCACCTACCGGGTGCGCGCCTTCCGGTCGGCGGCGTCGACCCTCGCCGAGCTCGGCCCCGACGGCGTCCGGGAGCGGGCGGCGACGGGCCGGCTGCGCGATCTCCCCGGCGTCGGCCAGACCACCGAGGCCGTCGTGCAGGAGGCGCTGGCCGGGGGCGTTCCCGCCTACCTCAAGAAGCTGGAGGACGAGCTCGTCTCGTCCCTGACCGACGGGGAGGACGAGCAGGGCGAGCACCCGGCCACCCTGGCCATCCGGGCCGCCCTCAAGGGCGACCTCCACACCCACTCCGACTGGTCCGACGGGGGCAGCAGCATCGACGAGATGGCCCGCACCGGCCGCGACCTGGGCCACGACTACATGGCCCTCACCGACCACTCGCCCCGGCTGACGGTGGCCCGGGGCCTGTCCCCCGAGCGCCTGCGCCGGCAGCTCGACGTGGTGGCCGAGGTCAACGAGCGCCTGGCCCCGTTCCGGCTGCTCACGGGCATCGAGGTCGACATCAACGAGGACGGGTCCCTCGATCAGGAGGACGAGCTGCTGGCCCGTCTCGACGTGGTGGTGGCCAGCGTCCACTCCAAGCTGCGGATGGAGTCGGCCCTCATGACCCCCCGCATGATCAAGGCCGTCCGCAACCCGTACACCGACATCCTCGGCCACTGCACCGGCCGGCTGGTGGCGGGGAAGGGCCGGCCCGAGTCGGCGTTCGACGCGGCCGCCGTGTTCGCGGCCTGCGCCGAGACCGACACCGCGGTGGAGATCAACAGCCGGCCCGAGCGACTCGACCCGCCCCGGCGGCTACTGCGAATGGTGGTGGCGGCGGGCTGCAAGGTGGCCATCGACACCGACGGCCACGCCCCCGGCCAACTGGAGTGGCAGATGAACGGCTGCCGCCGAGCCGCCGAGTGCCAGGTCCCGCAAGAGGCGATCGTGAACACCTGGTCGGCCGACGAGCTCCTGGCCTGGACGGCCAGCCACCAGGCGTAGCGGGGGAGGGCGACGCTGCCCCCCCGCCGGCTACGACGCGATGCGGATGTGGCTGACGGTGGCCAGCTCGGGCTCGGACTCGATGTCCTCCAGGAGGATGTCGGTGCCGATGGCCCAGCCGTCCAGCTCCTCGACCTCGACCGACTCCACGATGGCGGTGGCGGCGGCGGGGCTGAGGTTGCACGTCCACCAGGGCCGGTTGTCCTCGTCCTTCTTCGACGCCCGGAGGGCGGCCCAGAGGACGTGACCGGCGAAGGTCGTGGGGATCAGCCCACCGCGCTCGAGCCGGCAGTGGCCGTCGAACACCAACGGCACCGACCAGTCGGTAACCCGCAGCGGACCCCGGAAGGAGATCGACCCCCGGTGGGCTTTGAAGGGGATGCTGAGCAGACGGGTGAGGTCCTCAGCCAGATCGTCAAGTTGTGCCTGCTTGATCGCCATATCCGACGTATCGGCAGTCCTGGACGAGAACATTAGGGATTGGGGGCGGGAGGGAGGAAGGTTCTCAGCCGAGGTGGCGGGGCGACCAGAAACCGGGCTCCGGGCGCCCATGGCGGCCGCCCGTGGCGTAGGCGCGAAGCCGCTCTCGACCGTCTGTCGAGAGGATCTCGGCGGCATCGAAGAACCCGGCCCGGCCCACGCCCTTGAGGACCCGGGCGGCGGCTTCTTTGGCGGCCGGGAGGTGGCTCGTGAGCAGGACCAGGGGGCGGAGGCCGGCGGCGGCGACCACCGACGCCCGGCCCAGCGCCTCCCATGCCTCGCCGGTGCGGGCCAGCCCGGCCCGGGGCGTGGTGAGGGCGCCCGAGACGTCGAAGTACCAGCGGGTGCCTGCCCGGTCGAGGGCGGTGAGGTCGACGGTGAGGCCGGTGCCCCGGATCGAGGGGCCCGGGGCGACCTCGGTGAAGCCGGCCTCGGCCAGGACGTCGACCGCCAACCGCCCGATTCCAAGTGGCTGCGGCACCCCAACGCCAGCCGCCGGCACCTCGGCCGCCACCCGTCTCCGGGCCGCCTCCACGTAGGCCGCGTCGGTGTCGTAGCCCGCCCACCGCCGGCCGGTGCGGGCTGCGGCCACGGCCGTCGATCCCGACCCGAGGAAGGGGTCGAGGACGAGGTCGCCCCGGTAGGTGTACAGCTCGATCAGGCGCTGGGGCAGCTCGACCGGGAAGGGGGCGGGGTGGCCCACCCGGCGGGCGCTCTCGGGGGCGATGCGCCACACGTCGAGGGTGGACTCGAGGAACTCGTCGGAGGTGACGGTGGCCTCCGACGGCAGCCCCTCGGCCCGCCGGCGGGCGGGGGGACGGGCCCGGTCGAAGCGACCCTTGCTGGCCACCACCACCCGCTCGCTGACGTCGCGCAGCACCGGGTTGGCCGGGCTGCGGTACGACCCCCAGGCGCACGAACCGGTCGCCCCCTCCGCCTTCACCCACACGATCTCGCCCCGCAGGAGCAACCCGAGGTCGTCCTGGAGGATGCGGATCACGTCGGAGGCCAGGCTCCGGTACGGCCGCCGGCCGAGGTTGGCCACGTTCACCGCCATGCGCCCGCCCGGCTCCAACACCCGCCGGCACTCCTCGAAGACGTCGCGCAGCATGCCCAGGTAGTCGAGGTACGAGGCGGGCACGCCGCCGACGCCGACCGCCTGCTCGTACTCCTTGCCCGCGTAGTAGGGGGGTGACGTGACCACGAGGGCGACGCAGTCGTCCTTGAGGTCGTCCATGTGGCGGGCGTCGCCGCACACCAGGGCCGGCTCGGGATCGAAGGCCACCACGCCGTCGTCGGTGCTGATCTCGGGCGGACGGAAGCGGGCGTAGAACTCGCGGGCGTCGTGGCCCTCCCGCTTGCCGACGCCGAACGGCGAGGTGGAGGTGCCCACAGCCGAAACATAGCCGTGGGCGCGGCCGGGGGGAACGACCCTGCTCAGCCGCCGGAGAGGGTGTGGCGGCGGAAGAAGTCGACGGCCAGGGCCGGCACCGCGGTGGGGATCTCGTGCCCGCCCGGGTGGACGTAGGTGGCCAGCTCGAGGTTGCCCCGACCCGGCTCCAGCTGGAGGTACCCGGAGACCGTGGCCCGGTCGGGGCTGGCGCCGAGCTTCCTCTCCGCGGGCGGGATGCTCAGCTTCTGGAGGGCGTAGGGGACGATCGGGTCGGCCCGGCCCATCACCATGAACATCGATCGGGCGGGGGAGGCGTCGAGGAGGCGGGCCGAGGGCTGGGCCGAGACGGTGGCCGCCGAGGCGACGGTCGTCCCCCGCCGGCTGACCAGGAGGGATGCGAACGCGGCCCCGTTCGAGTGTCCGAAGAGGTGGACCCGATCGGGGTCGACGGGGAAGTTCGAGCGGAGGGTGGCGAGGATGGTGTCGTAGAAGGCGAGGTCGCGGTCGCCGAGCTCGCCGGCCGCGGTCTGCCAGCCCGACAGCAGGCCTTGGGGGTCGGTGTTGCCCTTGTGACCGGGGATCCCGTCGGGGTAGACGACGACCGCTCCGGGCCACCGGGCCTGGAGACCGGTGTTGCGCTCCAGCCAGGCGCCGGTGCCTCCGTGGCCGTGGAAGGCGAACACCACCGGCAGCGGACGGGAGAGGTCGGTCGGTACCACCACGATGGCGGTGCGGCGGACGCCGGCCACCTGGAACGAGTTGGCGTGCCGGCCGGGGGCGTAGTCGGTCGAGGCGGCCGCGGCCGCGGTGGGCCAGGCTCCGACCGCGGCCGTCCCTATCGCCGCCAACAGCACAGGCCACAGGCAACGCCGAATTCGTCTCATGTCCCGATTGTCGGCGGCCGGAGCCGGCGTCCTGAGCCCCGTCTCAGGACGTTCCCAGTTTTGTGGCCCATGCTGGAGGGGTGGACGACTACCCGACCGCGCCCGCCGGGGCGACCGCCGGAGTTCCGGGCTGGTATCCCGACCCGTGGTCGGGCACCCGCCGCCGCTGGTGGACGGGCGAGGTGTGGACGTTCTCCACCATCGAGCTGGGCGAGGACCAGCCCCTCCCCCCGCCCCCGCCGGCACCGGAGCCGCTCACCGCCCCTCCACCGACCCCGGCTCCGCCATCCCGGGGTGGCCTCGTCATCGCCCTCCTTCTCGCCCTCGGCCTGGTCGCGGGCGTGCTCGGGGCCACGCTCCTGGGCAACGACTCCAAGGAGCGGGCGTCCGACGTCGTCCCGACGACGCCGACCACGGGCCTGATCCGGCCGCCGTCGTCCTCGACCACGACCACCATCGACCCCCTCGAGTCCGCCCTCCTCTCGCTCGTCGTCCTCCCGGAAGACGTGTCCCCGTCACACACGGTGGGGCTGCTCCCCGGCGGTGACGGCCTGTTGCAGCCCACCCTCGACGTCTGCAACGGCACGTACCCCAGCGAGGCCCTGCGGGAGGCCCGCCTGCAGGACGTGGTGGTCGACGACCAGGACGAGGTCTCGCTGAGCACGGAGGCGGTGCTCTACCGCGACGGGGCGGCGGCCGCCCAGGCGTTGGCCGAGCTGCGGTCGGTGGCCGCCGCCTGCCCGGCGGAGCCGGTGCCCAGTCCCGTCGGCGCGCCGACCGTCACCACCCGCTTCGCCGCCGCCCCCGACGGCGACTGGCCCCAGACCGACACCGTCACCCGGTTGGCCTTCGACCTCACGACCACCGACGCCACCGGCCTGACCCGACACTCGATCGCGGTCTACCTCCAACGGGGCCGGGTGCTGCTGGGCGTTTACTTCCCCTCGCCCGACGGGCCGCAGTCGCCGATCGCGGGCGAGACCACGATCCGGGGGATCGTCGGCGTGTTCGCCGGGCGGGTGGCGGCCCTGCCGGCGTCGGTCGTCGGGCCCTGATCGGGTGGAGGTCCGCTCCGACCGGACGTTCACGTTCCCGGTCGGCCCGGCGGAACTGTGGTCGGCGCTGACGAGCGTCGAGCGGTACCGCTCGTGGTGGCCGTGGCTGCGCCGGTTCGACGGGGTCTCGTTCTCGGAGGGCGCCCACTGGACGTGCGCCGTTCGGGCCCCGCTCCTCTACCCGGTCCGGTTCGTGGTCGTCCTGGAGGAGGTGGTGGCGGGGCGGTCGGCCGCGGCGGTGGTGACGGGTGACATCGCCGGCCACGCCCGCCTCGACGTGGTCGCGGCCGGGGTCGGCGGCGGCCTCGGCAGCGAGCTGCGGCTGCGGTCGACGCTTGCATCGCGGCGCTGGCTGCTGCGGGCCATCGCCCGCCTGGCCCCGCCGGTGGCCCGCTTCGGCCACGACCGCCTCCTCGACACCGGCGTCCGCCAGTTCCGGAAGCGGGCACTCGCCGGGCCCGGTGCGTAGCGTGGAGGGCAGTGAGCGGCGGCCAAGGCTGGGACGTGTTCGTGGCCTACGCCTCGCCCGACCGCGACCGGGCCCGTTCGCTGCACCAAGCGCTGACCACGGCCGGCCTGTCGGTGTTCTTCGACCAGACCGCGCTCCGGCCCGGCGACAACTGGCAGCGGGATCTGCCCGGGCACCTGCGCTCCTCGACGGTGGTCGTGGCCCTCATCTCCGCCCACACCGCGGCGGCCACCTTCGAGAACGAGGAGATCCTGACCGCGCTCGACCAGATCCGGCTGGAGGTGGCCGGCTGGTCCCGCTGCGCCTCGACGCCCTGGCCATGCTGCCGTTCGGGACCAAGGCGCTCCACGCGGTGGATTTCTTCGACGACGGTGGGATCGCGATTGTGGTCGACCGCATCGTGGACGTCGTCCGCAACCCGGCGAAGGTGCCGGCGCTGGTGGGTACCCAGGTCTGGTGCGGGCGGATACCAGCCCTGCCGGTCGTCTTCGCCGGTCGCGACGTCCTTCTGGAGGAGTTGGGCGCGTCGATCTCTGGTGGCACCGGGGCGGTGCTGACCCAGACGATCAATGGCATGGGCGGCGTCGGGAAGACGACCGTCGCCGCCGCGCTGGCCGAGGCCCACCGCCACCGGCTCGACGTGGTGTGGTGGGTCCGAGCCGAGCAGTCGTCGGTGCTGGTTTCCGACTTGGCCGAGCTCGCGCCCAGGGTGGGGGTGCCCATCGACGACAACCCGGCCGTGACCGCAGTCGCGGTACGGGACTGGCTGGAGTCGACGACTCGCCCGTGGCTGATGGTGTTCGACAACGTCCCCGAGGAGTCCGCCATCGTCCCCTGGCGGCCACGGCGGGGGCGGGGGGCAACGGTCGTCACCTCCCGCAATCGCAACATGCGCCGCCTCGGCCGTGTCCTGACGGTCGACACCTTTCCCCCCGACGTGGCCGAGAGGTTCCTGTGGGACCGGGTGCGAGACGGCAACCCGGAGGCCGCGTCCGAGGACGTCGCTGAGGTCCTCGAGCGGCTGGTCGGGCTGCCGTTGGCTCTGGAACAGGCCGCGGCCTGGGTGGACCGCGTTCCGAACCGCCGGTTCCGCCGATACGTGGAGCTCTTCGACGACGCTGCCCGCGAGCCATTCCCCGACGGAACCCGCCCGCTCGAGTACGAACACACTGCCACCACCGCCTGGCGAGTATCGATCGACGCGGCCACGACCGAGGCCCCCTGTGCCGGACGACTCCTGGCCGTTCTCTCCTACCTTGCCCCCGACGAACTACCGTGCTCGTGGCTTCGGGATCTCGCCGATGCCGGTGACGCCTACCTCGCGGCCTCAGGGGCCGAGGTCGACGACGGTTTGGCGGCCCTCCACGGCTACTCCCTGGTCGAGGTGAGCTCCATCGACACTGTGGGCGTGCACCGGGTCATCCAGGCCGCTACGCGGCGCAGCGCGGGGGCGAACGCCGCCGGCTGCGCCATCGCCCTGCTCCGCGCCCAAGTCGACGGCGACGCGTCCAACCACCTCCGTTGGCCAACCCTCGCCGCCCTCGTCCCCCACGCCGCCGCCGTCGTTGCCAACGCCAGCCTCGCGTTCGCCGACCGCTCCGAGGACCTGTCGTGGATCCTGGACGACCTCACCGTCTACCACCGGTCCCGTGGCGCCATCGCCGACGCAATCGGCGCGGGCCTCGTGGCCGTCGGCTTTGCCACGGCCCATCGCGGCCCGGACCATCCCGACACCCTCGCCAGCCGCAACAACCTCGCCTGCGCCTACGAGTCGGCGGGCGACCTGGGCCGGGCCATCCCCCTCCTCGAGGCGACCCTGGCCGACTACGAGCGGGTCCTGGGCCCGGACCACCCCGACACCCTCACCAGCCGCAACAACCTCGCCTACGCCTACCAGTCGGCGGGCGACCTGGGCCGGGCCATCCCCCTCTACGAGGCGACCCTGGCCGACAACGAGCGGGTCCTGGGCCCGGACCACCCCGACACCCTCACCAGCCGCAACAACCTCGCCTCCGCCTACCAGTCGGCGGGCGACCTGGGCCGGGCCGATCCCCCTCCACGAGGCGACCCTGGCCGACCGCGAGCGGGTCCTGGGCCCGGACCACCCCGACACCCTCGTCAGCCGCAACAACCTCGCCTACGCCTACGAGTCGGCGGGCGAGGTGGGCCGGGCCATCCCCCTCCACGAGGCGACCCTGGCCGACTTCGAGCGGATCCTGGGCACGGACCACCCCGACACCCTCACCAGCCGCAACAACCTCGCCTACGCCTACGAGTCGGCGGGCGAGGTGGGCCGGGCCATCCCCCTCCACGAGGCGACCCTGGCCGACCGCGAGCGGGTCCTGGGCCCGGACCACCCCGACACCCTCACCAGCCGCAACAACCTCGCCTACGCCTACGAGTCGGCGGGCGACTTGGACCGGGCCATCCCCCTCCACGAGGCGACCCTGGCCGACTTCGAGCGGGTCCTGGGCCCGGACCACCCCGACACCCTCACCAGCCGCAACAACCTCGCCTCCGCCTACGAGTCGGCGGGCGACCTGGGCCGGGCCGTCCCCCTCCACGAGGCGACCCTGGCCGACCGCGAGCGGGTCCTGGGCCCGGACCACCCCGACACCCTCGCCAGCCGCAACAACCTCGCCTCCGCCTATCGGGCAGCGGGCGACCTGGGCCGGGCCGTCTCCCTCTTCGAGGCGACCCTGGCCGACTGCGAGCGGGTTCTGGGCCCGGACCACCCCCACACCCTCACCAGCCGCAACAACCTTGAGCGTGCCCGTAGGGAGTCGGAGTCTCGTCGCCGTCCCTGACAACGGCGGGTGGTCCCGGCTCCCACCGTCCGCCGGCCACCGACGCGACCGGGGCTAGAGGGCCGGGCCCAGGTACTGTCGGGATCAGGCCGTCCCGGTGTTCCTGACGGTGTCGAAGGAGCAAACTCATGGCCGACCTGTCCCCGCAACTGTTCGACGACCTCGTCGCGCTCGACGTCTTCATGTCCGACCGGGTCGATGGCAAGGCGCTCGGTTCCCGATCAGTGCTCGACCAGGCGACGGGGCTGCTCATGACCGGGTTGGGCTACGACGCCTTCGAGGCGTTCGACCTCCTGCGTAGCGAATCCCGGTACTCGCACCTCACGGTCGACAGCGTCGCCCAGGGGGTCGTCGACTCCGAGGCCCGCGCCCGGCAGCTCTGCGCCGCTTCCAGCTGACCGCCGCTCAGAAGATGAGCGGGCCGGGGTCGGCGGCGATCTCGGCCGACGATCCCTCGGAGATGATGCGGCCCCGCTCCATCACGTAGGCCCGGGAGGCGAGGGCGAGGGCGACGTGGAGGTGCTGCTCTACCAGCAGGACTCCCGTGCCCTCATCCGCGACCACCTCCCGGAGCACCTTGCCCAGGTCGTTGACGACCCGGGGACCGAGGCCGAGGCTCAACTCGTCGACCAGGAGGACCTTTGGGTGGCGGGCGAGGGCTCGCGCCAGGGCCACCATGCGCTGCTCGCCGCCCGAGAGGAGGCCGGCCCGGCGGCCGAGGAGGTCGGCCAGGGCGGGGAAGCGCTCGACGGCGCGGGCGGTCTCGGCCGCCAGCGCCCGCCGGCCGCCCGCCACAGCGAGGCGGAGGTTCTCCGCCACCGACAGCTGGGTGAACAGCGACCGCTCCTGGGGCACGCACGCCAACCCCCGGCGGGCGGCGAAGTGGGGACGTCCCGACGGCACCTCGTAATCGGCGACCCGGACCTCGCTCGCCGGGGGGCGGGGGATGGCCCCGGCCGTGGCCAGCACCGTCGTCGTCTTGCCCGCCCCGTTGAGCCCGAGAAGGGCCACCATCTCGCCCGCGGCGACGGCGAGGTCGACGTTGTGCACCACCTCGTTCCCGCCGTAGCCGGCGGACAGCCGGTGGACTTCGAGCACGGGCGCCCCGTCGGACGCGGCCCCCGCGGTCCCGGCACCCCCCTCAGGCCCCCCGGCTGGCTCCCCGAGGTAGGCCGCCCGCACCCGGGGGTCGGACCGAAGCGACGCCGGCGAGCCGGTGGCGATGACGCGGCCCCGGTCGAGGACGGTGACCCCGTCGCACACGTCGAGCACGAGGTCGAGGTCGTGGTCGACGAGGAGGATGGCCGCGCCGTCGTCGGCCAGCCGCCGCAGCCGCCGGCCGAGGGCGTGACGGCCGGCAGGGTCGAGTCCGGCCGCGGGCTCGTCGAGCAAGAGCACCGTCGGGCGACCGGCGACGGCCCGGGTCAGCGCCACCAACCGCCGCTGGGCGTTCGACAGCTGCGCCGGCAGGAGGTCGGCGGTCGGGCCCAGTCCACCGGGGCCGTCCCCCGCCCATTCCGCCCCGCCGCCCGCCGCCTCGGCCGCCACCAGCAGGTTCTCGCCCACGGTGAGGTCCTCGAACAGCTCCAGCGACTGGAACGTCCGCCCCAGGCCGAGCCGGGCCCGGGAGTGGGCGGGCAGCCGCTCGACCGTCCGGCCGTCGAGGGAGATGGTCCCCGACGACACCGGCACGAAGCCGGTGAGGGCGTCGATCACCGTGGTCTTGCCCGCCCCGTTCGGCCCGATGAGGCCGGTCACGGTGCCCGCGGCCAGGTCGAGGTCGACATCGGTCACGGCCGCCACCGGCCCGAACCGCACGGTCAGCCCGCGCACCTCCAGGAGGCTCACCGGGCTCGTCCCACGATGCCCTGGGGCCGGGCGATCGCCACCAGGATCAAGGCCAATCCGGTGATCAGGAGCTGGTACTTGCCGTCGACGATCGTGAACACCAGCCCGCTCGGCACCAGCAGTCCCCCGACGAGCGCCCCCGACACCGACGCGATCCCGCCCAGGTAGGCGGCGGCCAGGTACGAGAGCGACACGAACACGCCGAACGAGCCGAACGACAGTCGCCCCTGGCCATAGCCGAGCAGGGCGCCGCCGAGCCCGGCGACGAGGGCCGACAGGGCGAACGCGGTCAGCTTGGTGGTGGTGAGTCCGACCCCGCAGGCGGCCGCCGCCCGCTCGTTGGCCCGTACCGCGAGGAACCTCCGCCCGAGGCGCCCCCGCCGCAACCAGACCACGCCCAGTCCCACCGCCACCAGCACCGCCAGCGCCACCAGTCCGAAGCCCACGGTGCCGGCCCGGCCCACGCCCGGCAGCGTCGGCACCCGGGTGCCCTCGAAGCCGCCGGTGAGCGCCGGGGCCTTGAACACCGCCTCCTCCACCGCCACCGCCGCGGCCAGCGTCACCACCGCCAGGCTCAGTCCCCGCAGGCGGAGGGCGGGCAGTCCCACCGCCACCCCCACCACCGCCGCCAGCCCGGCCGCCACCAGGGGGGCGACGGGAAAGGGCACGTCCCACGCCGAGATCAGCTTGGCCAGCGAGAAGCCGGCCGCCCCCGCGAACGCCATCTGGGCCAGCGAGATCTGGCCGACGTACCCGGTCAGCACCACCAGCGACAGGCAGATGACGGCGCCGACCAGGCTGTTCACCAGTCCCAGCCGGTACTGGCCGCTCAGGGCCAACAGCCCCATCGCTCCCACCGCCACCCCCACGCCGGCCCACACGCCCGGCCGGCGGACCCTGGTGGCCAGGGGCAGGGGCCGCTCCACCGGCGCGCCCCGGCCCAGGTTGCGACCGGCCCCCAGGGCGAGGGCGACGAGGATCACCACCAACGGCAGCGCCTCCCGGACGCCGGCCCGGGGGATCCACGAGAAGTCGTCCTGCAGCTTGAGCATGGCCGATTGGCCCATCCCGAGGGCGAGGGCGGCCGCCACCGTCGCCCCGAACGACGCCAGCCGGCCGGCCAGCGCCGCGGCCAAGGCGGGCACCACGAGCAGGGTCGTGGTGGCCGGGTCGAGGCCCGTCAACGGCCCGACCAGGATGCCCCCCAGGCCGGCCAGCACGCTGGCCAGCACCCAGTTGACGGCGGAGACGGTGTCGGGCGAACACCCGAGCAGTCGCCGCCGAGGTCTGGTCCTCGGCGGTGGCCCGGCTGGCCAGGCCGAAGCGGGTGAAACGGTAGAGAGCCCACAGCCCGGCCGCAGCCAGCACGACAAGCGCGGCCAGGAGGAGGCGGTCACGAGGCACGTCGACCCCGAGGATGGCGACGGGCCGGTTCGGGAGGAGCGACGGCACCGGCCGGCTGTCGGCGCCGAACCACAGGACGGCGAGGGCCTGGAGGGTGGCCAGGAGTCCCACCGAGGCCACCACCCGGGCGAGGGCGGGCGCCGTCCGCAGGGGGCGGAAGACGAGGACGTGGACCACCAGCCCGAGGGCGGCGGCGGCCACCAGGCTGACGGCCAACGCCGGCCACAACCCGAGGTCGGGACGGAGCTCCACGAAGGCGTAGGTGACGAGCATCGCCATCGCCCCGTGGGCGAAGTTCACGACCCCCGACGCCCGGTGGACGAGCACCAGCCCGAGCCCGAGCGCCGCGTAGACGGCCCCCGGGCCCAGCCCCAGGAGCAGGAAGACCAGGTAGCCGTCGACCGACGCAGGCTACGGGCTCATCCCACCCGCCGCCCGCCGCCCGCCGACGGTGCTCGACAGACGGGGGACAATTGGGGCGTGACCCTCAGGCACCGGTCCCGAACGAGGTGGGTGGCGCCGGCGGTGGCGCTCATGACCCTCGCCGCCTGCAGCGGCGGCGGCTCGGGCGGCGGCGACCCGGCTGACCTCGACGGCGGACTCACCGGCCCGCCCGTCGTCGTCGGCCTGCTCAACCAGGAGGACGCCCCCATCGGCTCCTTCCCCGACCTGCGGAAGGGGGCGGAGGCGGCCGTGCTCCACGTCAACGCCGACCTCGGCGGCGTCGATGGCCGTCCCATCCGCCTCCAGGCCTGCGCCACCCGGGGCACGGCCGAGTCGTCGCAGGCGTGCGCGACCAAGCTCGCCGGCGACCACCCCGTCGCCGTCATCGGCGGGGTCGACCTGGGCTCGGCCGCGTCCCTCCCCGTCCTCGAGGACGCCGGCATCCCGTACGTCGGCTCGCTTCCCCAACTGGGGGAGGAGCTCACGTCCGACGGCGCCTTCATGTTGGCCGGCGGCACGGTCGCCGACCTCCTGGGCCAGGCCGACTACGCCCTCGACGTCCTCCACGCCAAGCGCATCGGCGCCCTCTACGTCGATCTCCCGGGCGTGCTCACCACCGTGGTGCGGGCGGCCGAGATCGTCCTCAAGGCCCGGGGCGCCACCGACGTGAAGCTGGTGGCGGCCAAGGCCGACGAGGCCGACTTCACCCCCGCCCTCAAGGCCGCCACCGCCGGCGACCCGGAGGTGGTCTTCGTCGTCTTCCCGGCCCAGGCGTGCGCCCGCATCATGCAGGCCGGCCAATCCCTGTCCGTTGAGGCGGCGATGTTCTTCCCCAGTGCCTGCGCCGAGCGGAAGGTGGTCGACGCCGCCGGCGACGCGGCCGACGGCGCCTACTTCGGCTCCGCCTACCTCCCGTTCGGCGACCCGTCCCCCGAGGTCGAGGCGTGGCGGTCGCGGACGAAGTCGGAGGGGGTCCTGTCCCAGGCCGGGTTCAGCGCGGTGATGAACGTCCACCGCATCCTCACCGAAGCCGCCGACGCCACCCCGGCGGCGGTCACCGCCGCCCTGGCCGGGGCCCGTGACCACCCCGGCTTCATGACCCACGCCTACACGTGCGACGGCAGGCAGGTGCCGATCATGAAGGCGGTCTGCAACCCCCACGTCCGCATCCTCCGCCTCCAGGACGGTCGCTTCGAGGACGTGGTGGGCGACTGGGTCGACGGCGCCGACCTGGTGAAGCTGTTCGGCTGAGGCGGGGGGCCAGGCCCGTCAGGGGGAGGGCAGGGCCGGCGGCGGGCCGATCGGGTAGTCACCCGAGACGCCCCAGCTCAGGGAGGTCGTGCCCCCCGCGCTGCGCTGGACATGCCATGCCCCGTTCGATGGCCGGAAGACGGCCAGATCGGACTTGCCGTCGCCGTCGAAGTCGCCGGATTGGGGGATGTCGCCGGGCGATCCCCAGCTCACCGCCGTCGTGCCGCCACCACTCCGGGAGATGTACCAGACGCCGGTGGACGGCCGGTAGACCGCGAGGTCGGTCCTGCTGTCGCCGTCGAAGTCGCCGGCCCGGGGGACGTCGCCGCTCGTGCCCCAGCCCTGCGCGGTCGTGCCGCCGGCGCTGCCCTGGACGTACCAGATCCCGGTCGAAGGGCGGAACACGGCGACGTCCGCCTTGGCGTCGCCGTCGAAGTCGCCGGAGACGGGGACATCCCCCGCCGTGCCCCAGTTCACGGCCGTCGTGCCGCCACCACTCCGGGAGATGTGCCAGCTGCTCGTGGAGGGGCGGTAGACGGCGGTGTCGGCCCGCCCGTCGCCGTCGTAGTCGGCGGGCATCGGCCGGTCGCCGTTCGTCCCCCAGTTGACGGCCGAGGTGCCGCCCGCGCTGCGCTGGACGAACCAGGACCCGGTGGAGGGCCGGAAGACCACGACGTCGATGCGGCGGTCTCCGTCGAAGTCCCCTGAGGCGGGGATGTCGCCCGGCGTCCCCCAGCTCGCGGTGGTGCTGCCGCCGCTGCTCCGGGAGACGTACCAGAACCCGTTCGACGGGCGGAACACGGCAGTGTCGCTGAGCCCGTCGCCGTCGAAGTCGGCCGGCGGTGCGGGCGGCCCGGCCGGGAAGGCGATCTTGCGCACCTCGCCGCCGCCGGCATACGTCGAGTAGTACAGCGCCCGGTCGGGTCCGAACTCCATGTGGACGGCACTGGACCCGCCCAAGCCGGTGGCGAAGTCCCGCACCGTCGTCCCGTCGAGCAGGAACATCTTCCCGCAGATGTAGTCGGCGAAGAGATACCGGCCGGCGTAGGCGGGCGACCAGGCCCCGGCGGGGATGAACGCGGCGCCCGTAATCGACCGGCACCCGGTGGACGACGCATAGTCGTGGACCGGGTTGGTCGCTCCCGGGAGGACGCAGCCGCCGGCGATGGAGGGGTTGGCGATCGTGCCCTCCCTGCAGTTCCACCCGTAGTCGGCGCCGGCCGCCCCGACGTCGACCTCCTCCCTCGCCCCCTGGCCGACGTCGTTGACGTGCAGCAGGCCGTCGGCCCGGAAGGCGAACCGGAACGGGTTCCGCAACCCCCAGGCCCAGGTCTCGCTGCACAACGCCGTGCTTCCGGGATTGGTGTCGCCCGCGGGGTGGCCGCAACGGCGCGTGCTCGTGGGGGCGTACGGGTTGTCGGCGGGAACCGTCCCGTCCTGGTTCAGGCGCAGGATCTTGCCCAGCAGGTGCGTGCGGCTGCGGGCATTGTCGTTCAGCCCCCCGCATCCGAGACCACCGAGCTGGCAGCCGCCGTCGCCGACCGAGACGTAGAGCTTCCCGTCCGGCCCCAGGTTGAGGTCGCCGGCGTTGTGGTTGGTGGCGGGCGTGGGAATCCAGTCGAGAAGCACGACCTCGCCGCTGAGCAGGTTGTTCGACCCCAGCGTGAACCGGGAGACGCGGTTCCAGCAGTCGCCGTCGTGGTTCGACGTGTAATAGAGGAAGACCTGGTTGGTGGCCGAGATCGCCGATCCGAGCAGTCCCTGTTCCCCGCTGGCACAGGGCGACAGTGTCAGCGCCGCCGTGGGCAGCAGCGTCCCGTTCACCACCATGCGCACGGTGCCGCCCTGGGTCGTGACCAGCATTCGGCCATCGAGGGCGAAGGAGATCGACGTGGGGGCCCCGATCTGGACGACCGGCGCGTCGGTGAAGCCGGGGTCGTTCGGGAACGTGGCCGCCTGGGCGGGCGGTGCGAACGCCGGTACGAGGCCGAGGGCGAGCGTGCAACTCGCGACCAGCGACCTGCCCCAAGGGTGTCGTCTCCTACTGCGCACGCGTCATGCATCCCCCGGAAGAGCCACTGGTGATCATTCTGGCAGCCGGGGGCCGTGCGGACGGTCGCGGGAAACGGCTTGCCCCCCTTCCCCGATGGGACAACAGTGGGCGCGGCATGTTCGAGCGGTTCACCGATCGGGCCCGGCGGGTCGTGGTGCTGGCGCAGGAGGAAGCCCGCCTGCTCAACCACAACTACATCGGCACCGAGCACGTCCTCCTCGGGCTGATCCACGAAGGCGAAGGGGTGGCGGCCAAGGCGCTGGAGGAGCTGGGCATCTCGCTGGAGGCCGTCCGCCGTGAGGTGGAGGAGATCATCGGCGAGGGCGCCTCGTCCCCCAGCGGGCACATCCCGTTCACTCCTCGGGCCAAGAAGGTCCTCGAGCTGTCGCTACGGGAAGCTCTCCAGCTCGGTCACAACTACATCGGGACGGAGCACATCCTCCTCGGGCTGATCCGGGAAGGTGAGGGGGTGGCGGCCCAGGTCCTGGTCAGGCTGGGCGCCGACCTCAACCGGGTCCGGCACCAGGCGATCCAACTCCTTTCCGGCTACCCCGGCGCCGCCACCGGCGCCCACAGCTTCGCCAGCCATGAGATCAGGAACACCGGCCGTCGGCTGCACCTGAAGGTCATGGCCGGCCGCATCATCCTGAGCATCGACGATCCGAGCCTGGGCGAGCTCAACGAGCTCGACCTGGTCGTGCGGAATCCCGATCTCACGCCGGAGGACTCCCGGGCGATCTACCAGACGGTCCGCAACCTCGTCCGCCAGCTCGACGAGCGGCTGGCCGAGCTCGAGCCCACGATCGGCTTCGACGACCCGCCCCAGGAAGCGTCGTCGCCGGCCGACCCGCCCGCGTAGCGCCCCGTCAGTCGGGGAGAATCCTGTCAGTCCGGGAGAATCCGGAAGCGCCCGCCGCCGAGGGGACGAAGGGCCTCGAAGCGGCGCCGGTCGAGGGTGAGCACCGATCGGGTCTGGTACTGCTCGGCCAGCACCACCAGCGAGGCGTCGGCGATGCCGATCCGCTGGTCGCGGTGGCGCTCGACCACCGATCGGGCCTGGCCGAGCTGCTCCGCGGCGAGGGCGGCCAGGAGGTATGCCCCCCCGGCCAACTCGGCCAGCACCGCCAGCTCGGCTTCCACGCCGAGGCGGCTGCCGACCAGGTCGTCGAGCTCCGCCACCACGTACGGAGACACGACCATGGGCTCGACCTCGGCCGCCACCACCGCCCGCACCGCCTCGTGGGCCGGCTCGCGCCGGTTGAACATGGCGAGCAGGCCGCTGGTGTCGGCGACGATCACTGCTCGCCGAAACCGGCGAGCAGTGCGTCGACCTGATCGGCGAACGGCTCACCAGCGACGATGCCGGCGTTCGGCGTGGGCGCATGGACCGCCGCGGCCACCGCCCGGCGGATGACCTCCGCCTCCGAGCACCCCTGCCGCTTCGCCTCCCGTTCGACCGCCGCCTTGAGCGAGTCGGTGAGATAGATCGTGGTCCTGCGGGCCATGCCACCTATGGTGCCAGCGGTGGCACCGTGCGCGGCCTACACGACCTCTTCGAGCTTGCCGTTCTGGACGTTGTAGACGAAGCCCCGGACGGCGTCGGTGTGGGGGATGAAGGGGCTGGCCTTGATGCGCGCGATCGACTGGCGGACGTCGTCGTGGGCGTCGGGGAACGCCTCCAGGGCGAACGACGGGCGGATGCCGACATCGTCCTGGATCTGCTGCTTCACCGCGTCGTCGGAGAAGGTGACCATCCCGCAGTCGGTGTGGTGGATGAGGATGATCTCGGAGGTGCCGAGCAGGCGCTGGGAGATCGTCAGCGACCGGATGACGTCCTCCGTCACCACCCCACCGGCGTTGCGGATGACGTGGGCGTCCCCCTCGTGAAGGCCGAGGATCCCGTACGGGTTCAACCTGGCGTCCATGCAGGCGAGCACGGCGACGTGCTGGCCGGGGGGCATGGGCAGGTCGCCCTGGTCGAAGGCGGCGGCGTACTGCTCACTGTTCTGGAGCAGCTTCTCGGTCACGGTCATGGGGACGACCTCCTGGGGCCTGTGGTGGTGGGTATCGACAATACCTATCAAACTAGTCGGGAATTGCACAAGGCCGTGTCGGGGCTACCGTCCAGGCATGGCCGCCGCAGGGGAAGCCCGGATCCGCATCTCGGCCGCGCCGGGAAAGGTATGGAACATGGTGGCCGACGTCACCCGCATGGGCGAATGGAGTCCGGAGACGGTCTCCTGCGAGTGGATCGACCCCGCCACCGGCCCGGCGGTGGGCGCCCGGTTCAAGGGCCACAACAAGCGGGGCCGCGGTCGGTGGACACGGCCCTGCGAGGTGACGGCCTGCGTGCGGGGCAAGGAGTTCGCGTTCGTGGTCCGGCCCGACGATCCCGAGACCCTGTGGCGCTACGAGTTCAGCCCCGCCGCCGGGGGGACGGAGGTGGTCGAGACGTTCGAGCTGATCAAGCCCATCTCCCGGTTCCGCCGGCTGCAGACGATCGTCGGCTTCGGCGTGAAGGACCGGGTGCCCGACCTGGTCGACGGGATGCGCCAGACCCTCGAACGGTTGCGGGCCGCGGCCGAGGCCGGCTGATGGCCGACCACGACGACGCCCGCCCGGAAGCGCAGCCCGAGATCCTCGTCGACAACGGTGCCCGCAAGCTCACCCTCGACGAGCTGGGCAAGAGCCAGCCGGGGATGGGCCGGCTCATGCCCGAGGTGGGGGCCCGGACGTGGAAGGCCTGGTACGCGGCCCAGGCCGGGAACTGGCGCCTGGCCCGCTGGCAGCTCAGCGAGGCGGCCAAGCTCATGGACCTGGGCGCGTTCGTCCGGCCCAAGTACCAGGTGAGCATGACGAAGTTCCTCACCGACGACTTCGACCCCGTCCGCCAGGCGGTCGAGGACCGCGACTGGGAGGCGTTCGAGGGCCACTTCACCCGCATGGTGGTGCGGGCGAACTACTACCACGACGTCTTCGACAAGGGCTTCATCCAATGGAAGCTGCCCGACATGCCCCCGCCCGACCTCGACCTGACGCCCCGCGACTGACTCTTCTCGGCGAGGGCGCAGGAATCGGGCATCCTGGGGCGATGGGTGCGTCGACCTCGTCCGACCACCCCGACCCCGTCATGCCGGACCCGGTGGCGGTCGTGTTGCGGGCGGCGGAGGTGGCGGCCACCGCCGCCACCCTCGAGGAGGCGGCCGAAGTGGTGCTCGCCGACCTCTGCCGGCTGGCCGGGTGGCCGGTCGGGCACCTGTTCGTGGCCAACGGACCGGCGTCGCTCGCACCCACCGCCACCTGGCACCTGGCCGACCCCGAGCGCTACCGGGTGCTGCGCCAGGTGGCCCAGGCCATCGCCGTCGCCGCCGGACCGGCCGGCGGCCTGCCGGGACGGGTGCTGGCCAGCGGGCAACCGGAGGCGGCCGACGACGTCGGCGAGGCGGCGGTCCAGGCCGGCCTCACCACCGCGGTGGCCGTGCCCGTGGTGTGCGGTGGCGACGTGGTCGCCCTCCTCCACCTGCTCGGCCCGGCCGGGCCCGCCGACGGCGCGGCCGCACTCCTCCAGACCGCGGCCGTGGCCGCCGAGCAGTTGGGCCGGGTGGTCGACCGCCGCCGGGCCGCCACCGCCCAGGACGACCGTCGCCGCCTCATCGAGACGGCCCACGACGCCTTCGTCCGGCTCGACGCGGCCGGCGCCATCCTCGACTGGAACGTCCAGGCCGAGGCCATGTTCGGCTGGATGCGGGCGGAGGTGCTCGGCCGGCGCATGAGCGAGATCGTGATCCCCGTCCGCTACCGGGCCGCCCACGACGACGGCTTCCGGCGGGCCCTGGCCGGCACCGAGGGCCCGTCGATCTCGAAGCGGGAGCTGGCCGCCGTCCACCGCTCGGGGGCCGAGTTCCCGGTGGAGGTCACCGTCTGGGGGTCATACGACGACCAGCGGCAGGTGGTCGACGGGTTCGTGCGCGACATCAGCGAGCGGCGCCGGTTCGAGGTCCAGCTCGCCCGCCAGGCCCTCCACGACCGCCTCACCGGCCTGCCCAACCGGGTCCTGCTCCGGGACCGGCTGGAGAACGCGCTGGCCCGCACCCTGCGCAACCGGTCCACCGTCGCCCTCCTCATCCTCGACATCGACCGCTTCAAGGTGATCAACGACAGCCTCGGCCACGATGGCGGCGACCGGTTGCTGGTGGCGGTGGCCGAGCGCCTGAGCCGCCTCCTCCGCCCGGGCGACACCCTGGCCCGGATGGGCGGCGACGAGTACGCCATGCTCTGCGAGGACGTCGCCGGGCGGGACGAGGCCGCCGCCCTCGCCGGCCGGGTGCTCGACTCCTTCGAGCCCCACTTCCCCGTGGTCACCACCGGCTCCGACGCCACCGACGTCGCCGTCAGCGTCAGCGTCGGGGTCGCCATGGCCGCGGGCGACGAGTCGGATCCCGACCTCCTCCTGCGCGACGCCGACGTGGCCATGTACCGGGCCAAGCAGCGGGGCCGGGGCCGCTTCGAGGTGTTCGACGAGGCCATGCGCCACGAGGCCGTCGACCGCCTCTCGGTGGAGAACGACCTCCGCCGGGCCATCCGCCAGGGCCAGCTGCGGCTCTTCTACCAGCCCATCGTCCACATCGACACCGGCCAGATCGCCGGCTTCGAGGCCCTCGTCCGCTGGCAGCACCCGGTGCGGGGGCTGCTGTCGCCGGCCGACTTCATCCCCCCGGCGGAGGACACCGGCCTCATCGTCCCCCTCGGACGGTGCGTCCTCAGCGAGGCCTGTCTCCAGGCCGCGGCCTGGCAGCGGCGGCGGGGCGTCGACCGGCCCCTGCGCATGAGCGTGAACGTCTCCGCCAAGCAGCTCCAGTACCCCGGTTGGGCGGCGGAGGTGGCGGCTACCCTGGCCGAGTCCGGCCTGGAGCCGGGCCACCTGGTCCTGGAGATCACCGAGAGCGTGCTGATGGAGGACGCGGAGGCGTCGGCGGGCCCCCTGGAGGAGCTGCGCCGGCTGGGCGTGCGGGTCGCCATCGACGACTTCGGGACGGGCTACTCCTCCCTCGGCTACCTGCGGCGGTTGCCGGTCGACATCCTCAAGATCGACAAGTCGTTCATCGACGGGGTGGCCAAGGGTCCCCACGAGTCGGCCCTGGCCCGGGCCGTCGTCAAGCTGGCCCGCACCCTCGGGCTCGACGCGGTGGCCGAGGGGGTCACCGACCGCCGCCAGCTGGCCGAGCTGCGCCGGCTGCGCTGCCCGTACGGCCAGGGCTACCTCTTCTCCCGGCCCCAGCCGCCGGAGGTGGTGGCCCAGCTGCTGGAGGTCGCCACCCTTCCGCTGGCCTCGGCCCCCGGCGAGTCGGCGGTCGACGAGCCGGTCGCCGGCTGAACCCGCTTCGCTAGCCTGCGCAACCAATGGCAACCAGGCTGGAGATCGTGGGTGGGGGCCGGATGGGCGAGGCCCTGGTCGCGGGGCTGCTCGGCGCGGGATGGGCCGAGGTGGAAGAGATCGTGGTGGTGGAGCCGGTGGCCGCCCGCCGCGACCAGTTGGCCGTTCGCTTTTCCGGACTGGGCCTGTCGGGCATCGCCGTCGAGGCCGACGGGGCGGTGCTGGCGGTCAAGCCGGGCGACGTGGAGGCGGCCTGCCGTTCGATCGCGGGTGCGGGCGTGGCCCGGGTGCTGTCGATCGCGGCGGGTGTCCCCACCGCCCGCATCCAGGAGTGGCTCGGCTCCGACGTGCCCGTGGTGCGGGCCATGCCCAACACGCCGGCCCTGGTGGGGGCGGGCGCGGCCGCCATCTCGCCGGGGGCGACCGCGGGCGAGGCCGACCTCGACTGGGCCGAGGGCATCCTGGGCGCGGTGGGCGTGGTGCAGCGGGTGCCCGAGTCGGCCCTCGACGCCGTCACCGGCCTGTCCGGCTCGGGGCCGGCCTACGTGTTCCTGGTGGCGGAGGCCCTCATCGAGGCGGGGGTGCTCAACGGGCTGCCCCGACCCACCGCCACCGCGCTGGCGATCCAGACCCTCGTCGGGTCGGCCCGGCTGCTGGCCGAGTCGGGCGACACCCCCGAGGGCCTGCGGGCGGCGGTCACGTCACCCGGGGGCACCACCGCCGCCGGCCTGCGGGTTCTCGAGGGCAACGGCGTGCGCAGCGCCTTCCTGGAGGCGGTGACAGCCGCCACCGAGCGGTCGCGGGAGCTGGGCCGGGGCTGACCGGAGCCGCCCCACTTTCCTCACCAGCCCCACGCGAATACATTGCCCCCAGGCGAAGAGGGGTGATCCCACTGGCACAACCAACAGATCGGGCAAGCGCCCGGGGTCGTTTTCTGACCGTGGCCGAGGTCGCGGGCATCCTGCGGGTGTCCACCATGACCGTCTACCGGCTGATCAAGGCGGGAAACCTGCCCGCGGTGCGGGTCGGCAAGTCGTACCGGGTGCGGGAGGACGACGTCGACTCCTACCTGGCCCGCTCGTACACCGAGGCCGGATAACAGCCACCGCTCCTGCTCTTAGGGTGGTCGGGTGGCCCCGCCTCTCGACACCGTGTGGTTCCTGTCCGACTACGGCCTCGACGACGAGTTCGTCGGGGTCGTCAAAGGGGTGGTCAAGAGCATCGCCCCCCAGGTGACGGTCGTCGACCTGTCCCACCAGATCCCGGCCTACGACATCCGGGCCGGGTCGCTCGCCCTCGCCCGCAGTATGCAGTACCTGGCCCCCGGTGTTGTCCTGGCCGTGGTCGACCCGGGGGTGGGCTCGGCCCGGCGGGCGGTGGCGGTGGAGGTAGGTAGCGACGACGTCACCGCCTTCCTCGTCGGTCCCGACAACGGGCTGCTGGCGCCGGCCGTGGCCATGGTCGGTGGGGCCCGCCGGGCGGTGTCGCTCACCAACGTCGACTACCACCTTCCCGCGCCCGGACCCACGTTCGCCGGCCGCGACGTCATGGCTCCTGCCGCCGCCCACCTGTGCGCCGGGCTCGAGCTCGACCTGCTGGGGGAGCCGGTGGACCCGCTGTCGCTGCTGCCGGGCCTCATCCCCCTCAGCCGCCAGGAGGACGGGAAGACGGTGGGCGAGGTCCTCTGGATCGACCGCTTCGGCAACGCCCAGCTCAACGTCGACCCCGACGAGATCGCGGCCATCGAGGGCCCCGTCCTCGTCCGCGCCGGCGACCAGGCGAGGGTCGCGGCCCGGGTGGCGAGCTTCTCCGAGCTCAAGCCGGGCCAGGTGGGCGTGATGATCGACTCCTACGGCCTGCTGGCGGTGGTCCTCGACCAGCGCTCGGCGGCCGACGAGCTCCGCCTCCACACCGGCAGCGCCGTCACCCTGGAGCCCGTACCCGACTGACAGACCGGGGGGGCGCCGCGGCCGGCGCCGGACGACCCGGCGGTACCCTGGCTCATCCGTGTGGACACGGCGGTCGCGCGGCCCCCGAATGGGCTCGCTGGCGGTCGGCCTGTTCGTGCTCGTGGCCTGTGGCGGCCGGGACACGGCGACGACGGCCCCCGTCCGCACCACCCCGGCGCCGACCTCGACGGTCGCCCCCCGCTCCACCACCTCCCGTCCGGTCCCGACGACCCGAGCGCCCCGACCGACCACCAGCACCACCTCGACCACCGTCCGCCGCGCCCCGAGGACGACCACGACGGCCGCGGCCGGCACAGCACGCGTCATCCCCCTCGGCCCGTACACCGACTGGCTGTGGCCGGAACCGGCTCCCGCATCGAGCTACACCGCCCAGACGCTCAACCTGACGGTGCTGTCGGACCCCGGGCCGGACACCCCGTACTTCTTCGCCTACCAGTTCGGCTTCGCCAACGGCGTCGGTGGTTACGTGGGTCTCCAGACCCGAGCCCACGTCGCTCCCGGCCCCGACGCGCCCATGGGAAAGATCGCCCTCTTCTCCATGTTCGGCGGCTGCGACGACCGCACCGCCACGTCCGGCTGCCAGGCGCCGCTGCCGCTCATCGGCGCCAGCGCTCAGCCGGCCCTGCTCAACGGCTCGTCCTGCTCGCCCCTCACCAGCCCGTCCGGCAGCGCTCCCGAAGGCCCGGGCGCCACCTGCCGCGTCCCGTTCGAGTGGCGGGAGGGTGTCACGTACGGCCTCCAGGTCGTCCGATCGCTTCCCGACCAGTGGGAGGCCAGGATCGTCGACGCCGGCTCGGGGCGGGTCACCGTGATCGGCCGGATCGGCGTCCCCGAGGGTTGGGGCGGCCTGTCGACGTTCGCGGTGAGCTGGATCGAGTACTACGGCGACACCGGCGCGCTCGCCAACTGCCGGGCCATTCCTGTGGCGCGGGTGCGGTGGGACGGGGCCGCGGGCTCGGTGTCGACCCCCGGCGGCCTGCTCGGACTCGGTTCCACGACGTCGGCCGTGCAGCCGTCGTCGTTGCACAACCACCTCGCGGTCGGCACCGGCCTGTGCCGGAACTCTTCGATCGACGACGTCGGCCCGACCGGGTCGGCGGTGGTCCACGTGGTCGGCGGACCGTAGCCGACGGTCTACGGTGTCGGCGTGCGCCTCGGGACCACGATCGTGCTGGCCGTCGTCCTCGTCGCGATCCTGCTGGCCGCCTTCATCCAGTTCGTCGTGATCGGGATCTAGGACGCCTCAGAAGAGGCTGGCGCACAGGCGGCTGATCTCGCGTTCCAGCGACGCCAGGCCCTCCACCTTGCCGATGCACAGGGAGATGCCGGCGTCGGCCGCCTCCCGTTCGAGCTTCTCGTCGATGTAGGCGGTGTAGAGGATCATCACCTGGTCGGGGCGGGCGGCCCGGATGCCGCGGGCGGTGGCGAGGCCGTCCATCCCCGGCATCTTGTAGTCGACGACCACCACGTCGGGATCGGCCTGCTCGACGTTCTCGATGGCCTGCGGTCCGTCCGCGGCGTTTCCCACCACCTCGAAGCCGTCGAGGCTGAGCATCGACGTGAGCATGCGGCGGACGTGGTCGGTGTCGTCAACGACCATCACCCGAATGGGCCGGGTCACGACCGGAGAGCCTACCCCCCTGACCCGAGCGCCTTGTCGAGGTCTCGACCTGTCCGACCGGATGATTGTGAAGGGAAGCACGAGACCGATCGAGGTCGGTAGACTGGGATCAGTGAGATTGCCGTCCTGCGAATCAAGCGGGAGGGCGACCCACGGCAGAGGGGGGTTCGACGGTGGCTGAGGCAATGGGACCGGGTACACCGCCGGGCTCGAACGGCCAGCGGGGCGACGACGGCGACGGTGCCGACGCCGCGGTCGCGGCGGGCCTGCCGTCCCGTATGCTCCGCAACAGCCGCCGCATCCCGGAGGCAACCGTCGCCCGCCTCCCGGTCTACCTCCGGTGCCTGCTCGAGGTGGTCGACGCCAAGACGCCCACCATCTCCTCCGAGCGGCTGGCGGAGATGGCCGGGGTCAACGCGGCCAAGGTGCGCAAGGACCTCTCCTACCTCGGCTCCTACGGCACCCGGGGCGTCGGCTACGACGTCGAGTACCTCTTCCTCCACATCAACCGCGTCCTCGGCCTCACCCAGGACTGGCCGGTGGTCATCGTCGGCGTCGGCAACCTGGGCCACGCCCTGGCCAACTACGGGGGGTTCTCGGCCCGCGGCTTCCGCATCGTCGCCCTGCTCGATGCCGACCGCCGGCGGGTGGGGGAGATGATCGGCGACGTCGCCGTCCGCCACGTCGACGACCTGTCCGACGTGGCCGCCGACCACGACATCGCCATCGGCATCATCGCCACGCCCGCGGCCGCGGCCCAGGACGTGGCCGACCGGCTGGTGGCAGTGGGCGTCAACTCCATCCTCAACTTCGCCCCGGCCGTGATCACGGTGCCGCCCGACGTGTCGTTGCGCAAGGTCGACCTGTCGATCGAGCTCCAGATCCTCGCCTTCTACCAGCAGCGCCGGGCGGGCGGGGGCAGCGGCCCGCCGCCATCGGTGGCCACCTTCGGATGACGCGAACCGGAACCGGTGCCGGCACGTACCAGTATCCGGTGAATCTGGTTCTGGAAGGTCGAAAAGTCCTGGTGGTGGGGGGTGGCGCCATCGCCCTGCGCAAGGTCGAAGGACTGCTGGCGTGCGGGGCCGTGGTCACCGTGGTCGCGCCCGAGGTCGACGAGCGCCTGCGGGCCCTTCCCGACGTCACCATCGAGGAGCGTCCCTACCGGGCGGGCGAGGTCGCCGGCTACCGGCTGGCCATCGCCGCCACCGACTCGTCCGCCGTCAACGCGGCCGTGTTCGAGGATGGGGAGAACGCAGGCGTGTGGGTGAACGGTGCCGACGACCCCGCCCACTGCTCGTTCACCCTCCCTGCCGTCGTGCGCCGGGGCCCGCTCATGGTCACCGTCTCCACCGGCGGCCGCAGCCCGGCGCTCGCCCGCTGGCTCCGGCAGCGGTTGGAGGACGAGATCGGCCCCGAGTTCGAGATCCTGCTCGACTTCCTGGCGTCCGAACGCGACCGGCTGAAGGCCCAGGGGCGGTCCACCGAGGGGCCAGGTTGGCAGAACGCCCTCGACTCCGACATGCTCGCACTCATCAGAAACGGTGACCTCACCTCCGCGCGCGAACATCTTCAGGCATGTCTCTCGTCGTCGTCGGACTGAGCCACCGCACGGTTCCGCTCGAAATCCTCGAGCGGATGACCGTGTCGGCCGAACATCTGCCCAAGGCCCTGGGCGACTTGGTGAGCCGCGACTTCGTCAGCGAGGCCGTCATCCTGTCGACGTGCCACCGCACCGAGATCTACGTGGTGGCCGAGCGCTTCCACGGCGGCGTGCAGGACATCCGCCACTTCCTCACCGGCCTGGCGTTCCTTCCGCCGGAGGATTTCAGCGACCACCTGTTCACCTACCACGACGAGTCGGCCGCGTCCCACCTGTTCAGCGTGACTGCGGGCCTGGAGTCGGTGGTGCTGGGCGAGAGCCAGATCCTGGGCCAGGTCCGCACCGCCTGGGAACGGGCCCGCGACGAGGGCGCGGCCGGGTCCCGGCTGTCGGCCCTGTTCCGCCACGCTCTTGAGGTCGGCAAGCGGGTCCGCTCCGAGACCGCCATCGGCCGGGGGGTGACGTCGCTGTCGCAGGCGGCGGTGGCGCTGGCCACCGACCGGCTGGGGACGCTCGAGGGGCGCAAGCTGGTCCTCCTGGGCGCAGGCGAGATGGGCGAAGGCATGGCCGACGACCTGGCCGCCGTTGCCGACGCCTCCGCCGGCGACGGACCCGAGGTCGTCGTCGCCAGCCGCACCCGCCTGCGGGCGGTCAAGGTGGCGGAGAAGGTGGGGGCCCAGGTCGTCGACATCGACGAGCTGCCGTCGGCCCTGGCCACCGCCGACGTGCTGCTGAGCTCCACCGGTTCGGCCACGGTCGTGCTGGGCGCGGCCGACCTGGCCCCGGTGATGGCCACCCGGCCCGACCGGCCGCTGCTCATCGTCGACATGGGCATGCCCCGCGACATCGACCCCGCCGTCCGTTCGCTGGCGGGCGTCACCCTGCTCGACCTCGCCGACCTGCAGACGTTCGTGGAGGCGGGCCTCGACGAGCGGCGCAAGGAGGTGGGCCGGGTCCGGGCCATCGTCGACGACGAGGTCGGCCGCTTCCAGGAAGCGGTCGCCGAGCGCCAGGCGGCACCGCTGGTGACCGCCCTGCGGGAGCGGGCCGACGACCTCCGCCTGGCCGAGCTGGCCCGCTACAGGAACCGGCTCGAGGGACTCGACCCCCGCCAGCAGGAGGCGGTCGCCGCCCTCACCCGCAGCATCCTGGGCAAGCTCCTCCACGAGCCCACTGTCCGGCTCAAGGAGTCGGCCGGATCGGCCCGGGGCGAGCGCCTGGCGGAAGCCATCCAAGAGCTCTTCGACCTCTGATGGCGAGCCCGCCCGCCGGCCAGCGGCTGCGGGCGGCCACCCGGGCGAGCAACCTGGCCCGGGTCCAGACGGCGGCCGTCTCCGACATGCTGGCCGCGGCATGGGGCCTCGACGTGGAGGCGGTCGTGGTCGACACCCACGGCGACCGCCGCACCGACGCCCCCATCTGGGCCATCGGCGGCCAGGGGGTGTTCGTCAAGGAGGTGCAGGCGGCGGTGCTCGACGGCCGGGCCGACATCGCCGTCCACTCGTCCAAGGACCTCCCCTCCAAGCCCACCGACGGGCTGGTGATCGGCGCCTTCCCGCCCCGGGCCGACCCCCGCGACGCTCTCGTCGGCGGCACCCTGGCCACCCTGCCGGCGGGGGCGCGCATCGGCACCGGCTCCATCCGCCGGCGGGCGCAGCTGGCCTGGCTGCGGCCCGACCTCACCTTCGCCGGCCTGCGGGGGAACATGGAGACCCGCCTGGCCAAGGCGTCCAACTTCGATGCCATCGTGGTCGCCGCCGCCGCCCTCCAGCGGCTGGGGCGCAGCGCCGAGCGGTCGGAGGTCCTCGACCCCGAGCTGGTCGTGCCCCAGGTGGGACAGGGGGCGATGGCCGTCGAGTGCCGGGAGGACGACGCCGCCACCCGGGAGCTGCTCGCCGCCATCGACCACCGGCCCACGCGCCTGGCGGTGGAGGCGGAACGGGCCTTCCTCCGCGAGATCGGCGGCTCGTGCGACCTGCCGGTCGGGGCGTACGCGACGGTGGCCGACGGGAGTGGCACCATCCGCCTGGAGGGGATGCTGGCCACGGGCGACGGTCGCATCGTCATCCGCCAGCGGGACGACGACACCGACCCGGTCGAGCTCGGGCGGCGGGTCGCCCGCTACCTCCTCGACGACGCCGGCGGCGCCGCTCTCCTCGACCTCGGCGTCACCAGCTCGCCGTGACCCCCCGGATGTACGCCGCGCCGTGACACGTCGGAGGGGGCGAAGGCGCCGATTCTCGCCCGCCGCGATGACGGTCTACCTGGTCGGGGCGGGACCCGGGCGACCCGGGACTGATCACCGTCCGGGGGGCCCAGGTGCTGGCCGGGGCCGACGTCGTGGTCCACGACCGGCTGGCGGAGGCCTCGCTCCTCGACCAGGCCCCGGCCACCGCCGAGCGCATCGACGTGGGCAAGTCCCCCGGCGGCCCCGTCCGCCAGGACGAGATCAACGCCCTCCTCGTGGCCCGGGGACGGGCCGGGCAGTCGGTCGTCCGCCTCAAGGGAGGAGACCCGTTCGTCTTCGGGCGGGGGGGCGAGGAGGCGGCCGCCCTGCTGGCCGCGGGGGTGCCCGTTCGAGGTGGTGCCCGGCATCTCGGCCGCGGTGGGCGTCCCCGCCTACGCCGGCATCCCCGTCACCCACCGGGGGCCTGTCCACCTCGTTCACCGTCGTCACCGGCCACAGCCGCCATGCGGTCGACGACGACATCGACTGGGACGCCCTGGCCCGGGTGGGCGACACCCTCGTGATCCTCATGGGCGTGGCCCACCGGGCGGAGATCGCCACCGGCTGATGGCGGGGGGCGCGCCGGCGGAAACGCCGGTGGCGGCCGTCCGGTGGGGCACCCGTCCCGACCAGCGCACCGTCCGCACCACCCTGGGCGAGCTGCACGCCTGCCCCCTGGAGCCACCGGTGACGATCGTGATCGGCCAGGTGGCGGCGTTGAACCTGCCCTGGTTCGAGTCCCGGCCCCTGTTCGGCCGGCGGGTGGTGGTGACCCGGGCCCGCCACCAGGCGTCGGGGCTGGTGGAGCGGCTGCGGGCGGTGGGGGCGGAGCCGGTGGAGGTGCCGACCATCGAGATCGCCGACCCCGACGACGGGGGCGACGGTCTGCGGGCGGCCGCCGCCCGGTTGCGGGAGTACGACTGGGCCTGCTTCACCTCGGCCAACGCGGTCGAACGGTTCTTCGCCTGTGTCGACGACGCCCGTGCCTTCGGCGACGTGCGGGTGGCGGCCGTCGGCCCGGGCACCGCCGCCGCCCTGGCCGCGGCCGGCATCGTCGCCGACCTGGTGCCCGAGCGGTCGCTGGCCGAGGGCCTGGTCGACGCCTTCCCCCGGGGCCCGGGTCGGGTGTTGTTGCCCCAGGCGGCGGCCGCCCGGCCGGTGTTGGCCGAGGGCCTGCGGGCCAAGGGGTGGACGGTCGACGTGGCCGTCGCCTACCGCACGGTGCCCTCCACCCCGGGCGCCGACCTCCTGGCCACCGCGGCCAAGGCCGACGCCATCGCGTTCACGTCGGCGTCCACCGTCACGTCCTACCTGGCCGCCGCCGGCCCCGCGGCCGTCCCCCCCGTCGTCGCCTGCATCGGCCCCGTCACCGCCGCCACCGCCGAGTCCGAGGGCGTCGCCGTCACCGTCACCGCCACCGACCACACCCTCGACGGCCTGGTCGCCGCCCTCGTCGCAGCCCTCGCCCGACCGCCCCACGAGGTTTGAATCACCCGGGGAGGGGTGGAATCGCCCTCGACAGCACCGATCACACCCCTACCGACGCATGAAACCGAGCCGCGCCCGCTGCGAGAACTTCCGCCGGCACGGAGTGGCTGCCAGCCGCCGCGGAAGCGCGGACCTGACCGGCGCCGATACGCCATCGCGGGCACCCGGCCTACGATCGCGGGCTATGAGCTTTCCCGCCCGGCGGCTGCGGCGGCTGCGGCGCACGCCTGCCCTGCGCCGGTTGGTGGCCGAGACCCGGCTGACGGTCGACGACCTGGTGGCGCCCCTGTTCGTCCGGGCCGGTATCGCCGAGCCGGCACCCATCCCATCGATGCCGGGGGTCGTCCAGCACACCCGAGAGTCGTTGCGCAAGGAGGTCCGGGCTCTCGCCGACCTCGGCGTCCCGGGCGTCATCCTCTTCGGCGTCCCGTCCCCCGACAGCAAGGACGCCGAGGGCTCCCAGGCCTGGGCCGCCGACGGCATCGCCCAGCTCGCCCTGCACGACATCCGCCACGAGGTCGGCGACGAGCTGGTGGTGATGGCCGACCTCTGCCTCGACGAGTACACCGACCACGGCCACTGTGGCCTGCTCACGGCCGCCGGCGAGGTCGACAACGACGCCACCCTCGACCGTTACGCCCGGGTGGCGGTGGCCCAGGCCGACGCCGGCGCCGACGTGGTGGCCCCCTCGGGGATGATGGACGGCCAGGTCGCGGCCATCCGCCGGGCCCTCGACGCCGCCGGCCACACACCAGACCGCCATCCTCGCCTACGCGGCCAAGTACGCCTCCGCCTACTACGGCCCCTTCCGCGACGCGGTCGACGTCCGCATCGCCGGCGGTGGCGACCGCACCGGCTACCAGCAGGACTTCCGCAACGCCCGGGAGGCCCTGGCCGAGGTCGCCCTCGACATCGAGGAGGGCGCCGACATGGTGATGGTGAAGCCGGCCGTCCCCTACCTCGACGTGATCGCCGCCGTCCGCGCCCGGTTCGACGTCCCCGTCGCCGCCTACCACGTGTCCGGCGAGTACTCCATGGTCAAGGCCGCGGCCGAGCGGGGATGGGTCGACGGCACCGCGGTGGCGATCGAGCAGCTCACCGCGGTCAAGCGGGCGGGGGCCGACGTCATCATCACCTACTTCGCGTCCGAGCTGGCCCAGGCCCTTTGACGACCAACGGAGCGTCCAATCAGTCCTGTTCAGGCGGGCGTGCGAGCGTCATCCCCGGCGGCGTCGACTCGCCCGTGCGGGCCTTCGGCAAGGTCGGCGGCACCCCCTACTTCGTGGCCCGGGCCGAGGGCGCCTACGTCTGGGACGTCGAGGGCCGCAAGTACACCGACTTCGTCCAGTCGTGGGGGGCGTCGATCCTCGGCCACGCCCACCCAAGGTGGTCGAGGCCATCCAGAAGGCGGCGACGCAGGGCACGTCGTACGGCGCCCCCACCGAGCGGGAGGTCCTGCTGGCCGAGGCCATCCGCGAGCGGGTGCCGTCGTGCCGGCGCATCCGCCTCGTCTCCAGCGGCACCGAGGCCTGCATGTCGGCGGTGCGGGTGGCCCGGGGCTTCACCGGCCGCGACCGCATCGTGGTCTTCGACGGCTGCTACCACGGCCACGCCGACCACCTCCTGGCCGCGGGGGGGAGCGGACTGGCCACCCTCGGCCTGCCCGGCTCCGCCGGCGTGCCCAAGCAGGCCGTGGCCGACACGCTCGTCGTCCCCTACAACGTCGTACCCGAGATCGGCGCCGACGTGGCCGCGGTGATGGTCGAGCCCGTCGCCGCCAACATGGGCCTCGTCCCCCCCGCCGAAGGCTTCCTCCACGGCCTCCGCCAGGCGTGCGATCGCGCCGGCGCCCTCCTGATCTTCGACGAGGTCATCACCGGCTTCCGCCTCGGCCCCGGTGGCGCCCAGGGCCGCTTCGGCGTCACCCCCGACCTCTCCACCTTCGGCAAGATCATCGGCGGCGGATTGCCCCTGGCCGCCTTCGGGGGCCGGGCCGACGTGATGTCGGTCCTCGCCCCCGAGGGACCCGTCTACCAGGCGGGCACCCTGTCGGGGAACCCCCTTGCCACCGCCGCCGGCCTGGCCGTCCTCGACCTCCTCGACGACGCCGCCTACGTGCAGCTGGCGGGACGGGCGGCCGAGCTGGCGGCCAACCTCACCACCGTTATCACCGATGCCGGCCTCCCGGTGCAAATCCCTGTCGTCGGCCCCCTCATGGGCCTCTTCTTCGCCGACCGCCAGCCCCACGACTACGACTCCGCCAAACAGGCCGACGGCGCCCGCTACGCCCGCTTCTTCCACCACATGCTCGACCGGGGCGTGGCCCTGGCGCCCAGCCCGTTCGAGGCCCTCTTCCCCAGCCTGGCCCACACCAAGGAGGAGCTGGAGCGCACCGTCGACCTGGCCGCGGCTGCCGCCCGCGCGACCGCTGCCGGTTAGTTCGCCAGCTCCTCGCCGGCCGAGCCCTCCTTCTCCTCCTCCGGCTCTCGCTCCTTGCGCCGCACCAGGAACGTGGCCACCGACAGGAGCAGGACGATGCCGCCGAGGACGCCGATGCCGGTCATGGCGTGGCGGAACCCTTCGCCTTCCTTACCGACGAAGTCGGCCGCCTCCAGGCTGAGGACGATGATCTCCTTGATGGAGGCGATGATCCCCGCCACGAGGAACGGCTCCGCCACCAGCCGGTGCTCCACCATCGTGGCCCGCACCGCGGCCAGCAGCTCGAGCAGGATGAACACCAGGAGCAGCCCGTCGAGCGAGTGGGTGACGGCGGTGGCGACCCCGTCGTCGAGCTCCTGGACCAGGCCGTAGCCGATCTCGCCCAGCACGGCCACCGCGCCCGCCAGCAGCAGGAGAGCAGAGACCGTGTACAACACGTTCTCGGCGAAGGTGAGGGCCCGGTCGATCGGGCCCACCATCTGCTCCTCTTTCTCGTCGTTCTGGTCGCTGCTCACGCCCACCCCCCTCAGGCCCAGCCCAGCTCGTCGAGGCGGTCGTCGTCGATGCCGAAGTGGTGGGCGACCTCGTGGATCATCGTGTCGCGCACCGTCTCGACCACCTCGTCCTCCGTCTCGCACATCTCGCAGATCGGCCGCCGGTAGATGGTGATGCGGTCGGGGAGGACCATCCCGCCGTACGCGTCCCGCTCGGTGAGGGGCACGCCTTCGTAGAGCCCGAGCAGGTCTTCGCCCCGCGCCCGCTCCTCCACCAGCACCCACACATTGTCCATGTGCCGGCCCAGGGCTTCGGGGATGCTGTCGAGGGCGTCGGCCACCAGCTCCTCGAACCGGGCCCGGGCGACGTCGATCACCCGCGCACCGCAAGCCCCCGCGCCACCGCAAGCCCCCGCGCCACCGCAAGCCCCCGCGCCACCGCAAGCCCCCGCGCCACCGCAAGCCCCCGCGCCACCGCAAGCACCCGCGCCACCGCAAGCACCCGCGCCACCGCAAGCACCCGCGCCACCGCAAGCACCCGCGCCACCGCAAGCACCCGCGCGCGACCGCTCAGCGGGAGGGCGCCAACCGAGCGATGGCGGCCACCGCCCGGTAGGCGGCCTCCGCGGGACCCCGCTCGTCCTCCCGCAGGAGGTTGGCCATGATGCGCAGCACCCATTCCATGAGCGTGCGCGACCGCATCCCGGTGCCGACCAGCATCCGCATGAGCTGGGGGTGGCCGATGATCTTCACGAACGCCCGCGCCACCCGGTAGTAGAGGTCGTACTCGGCCCGCAGCCGGTCCTCGTAGGTGCGCAGGGCCGCCGCCTGGCCGGTGTCGAGGGCCTGGTGGACGGCCTCGGCCGCGTACCGGCCCGTCTCGTAGGCGTAGGCGATGCCCTCACCGTTGAAGGGGTTGATGGCTCCGGCGGCGTCGCCGGTGGTGAGCCACGTCGGTCCGAACGACGGCCCCACCGACAGGCCCATGGGGAGCTTGCCCCCGGTGGGCGGGCCGAGCGACGTCTCCGGCGAGATGCCCCACGAGGCGGGGGCGTAGTCGACGAAGGCGTCCATCAGCTTGGACGTGTTGACTTCCTTCCACTGCTTGAACGTGGAGAGCAGGCCCACGCCCACGTTCACCCGGCCGTCGCCCAGGGGGAAGATCCACCCGTAGCCGGGCAGGACGTGGCCGTTGGCGTCGCGCACGTCGAGGTGGGACTCGATCCACGGCTCGTTCGACCGGGGAGACGTGAAGTACCCCCGGATCGCCATGCCCAGGGGGTAGGCCCGGTCGCGGGAGCAGCCGAGGGCCCGCCCGAACCTGCTGTTGGCCCCGTCGGCGACCACGGTGTAGGTGGCCCGGATGGTGGTGGTGTCGCCCGTGTCCTTGTTCTTGACGACCGCGCCCCGGGGGATGCCGCCGTCGAGGTTGGGCTCGATCGCCTCCATCCCCTGGAGGACGAGCGCACCCGCCTTCTCCGCCCGCTCGGCCACCATCTGGTCGAGGTCGTGGCGGGTGATGACGTAGCCGTGGCGGGGGAAGCCGGGCCGCTCGGGCCACTTGAGCTCGATGGTCTTGCCGAAGGCGATCGACCGCAGGCCGTCGAAGCGGTGGGCCCCGACCGCCAGGCCGTCGGCCAGGCCCATGTCGTCGAGCTGCTTGACCGCCCGCGGGGTCAGCCCGTCGCCGCAGGTCTTGACCCGGGGGAAGTGCTTCTTCTCCACGACCACCACGTCGTGGCCCATCTCGGCCAGCCAGTAGGCGCAGGCCGCCCCCGAGGGACCGCCACCGACCACCAGGACTTCGTGGTCGGTCCCTGGGTGGCCGGTCCCTGGGTGGCCGGTCCCTGGGTGGCCGGTCCCTGGGTGGTCGGTCCCTGGGTGGTCGGTCCCTGGGTGGTCGGCCACAGTCGGACTTTAGAGCCCTTCGCGCTCGTACTGTACGACGAGGGTGATCTCTTCCTCGGTGAGCTGGCCTGCGAACGCCGGCATGCCCCCCGAGGCGGCGGTGTGCTGTCCACCTTCGCGGGCGGGGTCGCCGTAGGGCTGCCCCTTGATCTTCGACGAACCCTCGGACACGAACTTGACGTGGTCCTCTTCGTTGGGGAAGGTCTTGGCCACCTCGCCACCGGCGAGCGGGGGACCGACGCCACCCTGGCCCTGGGCCCCGTGGCAGTTGACGCAGCCCGCGGTCTGGAAGATCTCCTCGCCGGTGGCGGGCCCGGCGGCGGTGCTCGACTCGCCGAACGCCCCCAGGTAGACGATGGCCCACAGCGGCAGCAGCAGGATCACCGGCATCATCCACACCGGGATCCCGCTGCGGGGACCGGCGGGGGCGACGTAGGTGGGCAGTGCCTCGGTGGGGCGGGCCGAGGGCGCGGCGGGAGCGCTCGGAGCGCTCGCCGCGGCCGCGGGTGCCGGTGCGGGGGCCGACCCGGCGGTGGCAGGAGCGGCGTCGCCCCCCGAGCCCTCGTCCGCCGGCGCGGGCGCGTCGCCGCCTCCCCCGAGGCCCAGCGCCGCCCGCCGGGCGCGTGAACGTTCGAGTAGGTAGTCGGGGACCTCGGTCATAACGCCCTGAATGTAAACCGGCAGTACCCGCGAGAGCGAAGTGGAGGCCCCACAGGGAGGGCGCCGCCCCCCGTGGCGCCCGCCGCCACCGAGGGGACGCGGCGCGTCCCGCCCCCGCACCACCGTCCCCGGGCTCCGGCCTCCCGGTGTGTCGAGACGGTGGCGACCTGGCTTCGTGGGCATGAAAAGGGGCGCCCGACGCCCCTTTTCATGCCCACGAACAGCGGACGCGCCAGCGTCCCCGGACGCGGCACGGTCTCTCCGGCAGGGCTGGCGACAAAGGGGCCGGTGACGCAGGCCGGAACAGGAAGACGGCGCCCTTCGGGTCACGGTCTCGGGCCCATGTCGAGACGGTGGCACCCGATCGGGACGCGCCAGGGTCCCCGGAAGCGGCCCGGTCCTTCCGGCAGGGCTGGCGACGAAGGAGCCGGTGCGCCTGCCGGCACAGAAAGGCAGCCCGCCGAAGGCGGCCCGCGCCTTCGACTCCGGGGAGGCGCCCCAACTGTTCTCCGGCGGGGGCGTCGTGGTAAGAACCGCAGCAAGCCTCCAGATCGATTCGAGGCTGTCTTCCGGGTACAATGTGATCGCGTTCACGAGGGGAGGTACCGGTGGTCGCGCTAGTGGTTTCCACAGTGGCTCTGATCGCCGGGATCGCCCTCGTCTTCGCCGTCGGCCGGCGCCGACCGCCGGGCACGCCCGTCACCTGGGGTGAGGCCTTCGTCGGGGGCACCTTCATCTTCGCCCTGCTGCTCCTCGGCTACGGCATCGTCCCCCACCAGTGGCTCACGTTCGCCGACAACGACCTGTTGTGGCGGCCCGACAAGCTCATGCTCGGTATCTCGGGCGACGGGGTCAAGCTCGGCAACGCGGCGTCGGACTTGGGGGGCACGGGTCGTATCATCGTGAATGCCCAGGCGGTGCGAGACATCGTCGCCGCCACGATTTACATCGTCCTCCTGGTGATCCAGGTCTGGCTCTGGTCTGTCTGGCAGAAGCGAGGACGCAAGGCTCCGGAGGTCGAGCTCAGCTCGAGGTTCGGTCGCCCGGTGATGAGGAAGGCCTGAGAGTGGTCCGAACAGTGGTCCAGATGGTGGTGATGAACTGATGGGAAAGAACGACGCCAACCCGCCCATGCCGACGTTCAGCGGCGACTACGTCCTGCAGGAGATCCCCAGCGACGAGCTGGCCAAGTCGGTCAAGCCCAAGCAGTTCCTGCACATCGACCAGTCCGAGTGCATCATGTGCGAGGGCTGCGTCGACATCTGCCCCTGGAAGTGCATCCACATGCTGTCCACCGACAGCATCTCCGAGGCGCTCAACACCACCGGCCCCGGTGAGGACCCCGACGACCACGTCGTCTTCATCGTCGACGAGGACGTCTGCACCCGCTGCGGGCTCTGCGTCGACCGCTGCCCCACCGGCGTGATCATCATGGGCAAGGCCGGCGTCGCCGCCCGCGACGGCGACGCCCACCAGCGAGACGGCAAGCACGGCTACGCCTACGGGATGCGGTTCTAGGGTCCCGGTGGCGAAGCGACTTTCCAGCAACGGGAACGGCAGCGGGGACGGCAACGGGCATCGCCCGTCGTTCCCGGAGAAGCTGGCCGAAGTAGGCGAGAAGATGCGGGGCTCCCAGGCGTGGGCCTCGATCTTCCGGCCCGGTTCCATCTTCCGCAAGGGCTACACCGACAGCCCCCGTAACCGGTCCTACGTCGTCATGAACAGCCTCATCTACCACCTGCACCCGGTGAAGGTGAAGCGCCACGCGGTGAAGGTCAGCTACACGCTGTGCCTGGGCGGGCTGTCGTTCTTCCTCTTCCTGATCCTCACCGTCACCGGCATCTTCCTGATGTTCTTCTACCGGCCCACGGAGGTGCAGGCGTGGGCCGACATCCGAACGCTCGAGACCTCGGTCACGTTCGGCCTCCTGGTGCGGAACATGCATCGATGGGGTGCCCACCTCATGGTGATCACCGTGTTCCTGCACATGGCCCGGGTCTTCTACCACGGCGCCTACAAGCCGCCGCGGGAGTTCAACTGGGTGATCGGGGTGATCCTGCTCACCCTCACCCTGCTCCTGTCGTTCACCGGCTACCTGCTGCCCTGGGACCAGTTGGCCCTGTGGGCGGTCACGGTGGGCACGAACATGATCGGCTATACACCCGTCTTCGGGAATCAGGTGCGCTTCGTCCTGCTGGGCGGAGTGGAGATCAGCACCGAAACTCTGCTCCGATGGTACGTACTCCATGTCCTGCTGTTCCCGTTCGTCATCGTCATCTTCATGGCCATCCACTTCTGGCGTGTCCGCAAGGACGGCGGCATCTCGGGGCCGTTGTAGGCCCGCCGAGGAGGTAAGGAGCACATGAGCGACGTCCCCGACCACCTACTCCGCCGATCCGCCGAGCGCCGCGCCGCGCTGGGCGGTGGGGCCGCGGGCGGCGGCCCTCCGGCTGGCGGCGACGGCGGCGACTCCGGCGCGGCCCCGGCCGACGACGGCGAGAAGATCCCGGCCCACCTCCTCCAGCGCTCGGCCACCGGCACGCAGGCGGTCGGCACCGCCACCCAGACCGCGGCCCCGCCCGCAGCCGCGGCCACAGCCGTCGCCACCGCGCCCGCCCCTGTGGCCAAGGGCCCCGAGGGTCACACCCAGCGCCTGCTCACCGTGGTCAAGGCGGGCTCGATCCAGGACGTCAAGGCCACCCCCACCGACAAGGTCCACGTGTGGCCCCACCTGCTGGTGGGCGAGTTCGTGGCCTCCCTGGCCATGACCGCCTTCCTGCTCGTCTTCTCGGCCGTGGTCAACGCCCCGTTCCTGGCCGCGGCCAACTTCAACTTCACGCCCAACCCGTCCAAGGCGCCGTGGTACTTCCTCGGCCTCCAGGAGCTGCTCACCATGTTCCACCCCATGGTCGCCGGGGTGACCATCCCGGGCATGGGCATCTTCGGCCTCATGCTGGTGCCGTACACCGACAAGAACCCCAGCAACCATCCCGAAGACCGCAAGCTCGCCATCGCCATCATGACCCTGTTCCTGATGTTCTGGTCGGTGCTGGTGATCATCGGCTGCTTCTTCCGGGGGCCCGGGTTCAACTTCACGTTCCCGTGGCGCGACGGCGTCTTCTTCGACCTGTAGGAGCTCACGTTGGAAAGCGCAACCATCCTCCTCGTCGTCCTGGCCGCCCTTGCCGTCCTGATGGCGGGCTTCCTCTACGCCACCGCCCGCCGGCGGGACACCACCCGCGCCCTCAGGGACGCCACACCCGACGAGGCCGGCCCCGACGCCGGCGACCGGCTGCCGGTGCCCGTCGGTGGCGGCCCGCAGACCGGCAAGGAGCTCGAGCGGGCGGTCGCCCTCGAGCGCACCGGGAAGGGCGTCCCCGACGTCTCCCTCCCGCCTCCGCCACCGGCCCTCCCGCCCGACGAGGAGAGCCTCGGCGTCACCCGTCGGCAGGTCCTCAACCGCGGGATCGTCACCACCATGGTCCTCGCCCTCTCCGGCTTCGGCGCGGGGATGGTGGCCATGCTCTGGCCCTCGCTCACGGGGGGCTTCGGCGCCAAGATCCGGGCCGGCAAGGTCGACGAGATCACCGATGCCATCAGCACCAAGAAGGAGCCCTTCTACGTGGGCGCGGGCCGCTTCTACATCCAGCCCTACCCCAAGGAAGGGGTGGGCGCGGCCAAGAACGTCGCCGCCTACGCCGCAGTGGTGGAGGGCTACGACCAAGGCTTCGTCGCCCTCTACCAGAAGTGCCCCCACCTCGGCTGCCGGGTGCCGTGGTGCAAGACCTCGCAGTGGTTCGAGTGCCCCTGCCACGGGTCGCAGTACAACCGGGTGGGAGAGAAGAAGGGTGGGCCCGCGCCGCGCGGCATGGACCGGTTCGTCGCCACCGTCGAGGGCGGCGCCGTCGTCGTCGACACCAAGATCGTCATCCCCGGCCCGCCCATCGGCACCAACACCACCGGCCAGGAGTCTGAAGGACCGCACTGCATCGGGGCGGTCGGCGGGCATTGATCTTCGCCGCCACACAACAGAGCATCGGGCTGGGCATCGTCCTCGCTCTCAGCGCGGGTTGGGTCGTCTACCTGCTCAGCTCGTCGAAGCGCACCTACGACCCGGGCGGCGAGCTGGTCCACGCCCCCAACCGCAGGCAGTATTTCGACGACGAGGGGCTGGAGACCCACCGGCTCACCAAGTACCTCTGGTGGGCGTTCGCCATGCTCACCATCTCCGCCATCGGGCTGCCGGTGTACTGGCTGCGGGAGCCCTTCCGCCAGCAGGGTGCGGGCTTCGACCGGGGCACCGAGTACTTCGAGAACAAGGCCGTGCAGCGGGGCGAGGAGCTGTTCCAGGTGTCGCCCGGCAACCCGCCCACGCCCCGTGAGCCCCACTTCGGGTGCGAGGCCTGCCACGGGGTGGAGGGCGTCGGCGGCGTCGCCGCCTTCACCATCACCGACCCGGTGAACCCGGAGGCACTGCCCAAGCAGGTGCAGTGGGCCGCGCCCGCCCTCAACACGGTGATGCTCCGCTACCGGGTCGAAGAGGTCCGCAACATCCTCGTCTACGGCCGGCCCGGCACCCCGATGCCGCCGTGGGGCGTCAAGGGCGGCGGGCCCATGAACGACCAGCAGATCGACGACCTCATCGCCTACCTCGAGCACATCGCCCTCTCGCCGACGCAGGTCAAGGCCGACAACCTGGCCCAGTTCGGCACCGACGGGGCCAAGATCTTCGAGGGCTTCTGCTCCCGCTGCCACACCGAAGGTTCGTCCTACGGCGAGCCCGGACCCATCGGCGGCGGCGCCTACGGCCCGTCGCTCACCGGCGGGGCCACCGTCCGCCAGTTCCCGGCCATCGACAAGCACCTCGACTGGGTGGCCAAGACCGCCGCCTACGGGCAGCTCTACGGCACGCGCGGCGTGAGCGAGGGAGTCATGCCGTTCTTCGAGAACACGCTCACGCCGGAGCAGATCCAGGCCGTGGCCGACTACGAGCGCACGCTGTGATCGCCTTCGGAGGCGGCGCCGTCCCGTCGGGTCGGCCGCCGGCGACCGCACTGCCGACGGGAGACTGCTGATGGACGCCGTTTTGGGTGCGCTCACGTGGGAGCCGCAGGTCAAGGGGGGGCTCTACGTCCTCCTGGCGGTGCTGATCCTGCCGGGGTCGGTCTACCTGATCCTGGCCACCGACACCGGGGCCCGGCTCGGGTTCCAGCTGGCCGCGGCCGGCCTGTCGGGGTTCATGGTGATCATCGGCATCACCTGGTGGTTGTACGGCATCGGGCCCCAGGGCCCGTCGCCGGTGTGGAAGCCGGTCACCGTGGTCAGCGGCAACCCCGCCCAGTCGGGGGAGGACGAGTTGGAGGAGTACCCCGACGGGTGGGAGAAGCTCGAGGTCGCCGACCCGGAGGTCGCCGACGCCCAGCCGGTGGTCGACGGCGCCCTCACCAGCGAGGAGGGCGGGATCTTCGAGTCCGCCACCGAGTACATCGTCGTGGGCGCGGCCACCGAGGGCGGGGAGCGGGTCTCCCCCTTCGGCCTGCCGTCGGTCCGCCCGATCAACATCCTCCACAAGCCACACCACCTGGTGGTGCAGGTGCAGCCGGTCGTCCACCAGGAGGCCACCCCGGGCGCGGCCCCGCCGATCCCCCGGGCCGACGCGTCGGCGCCGGTGTACTCCGTCCTCATGCTGCGCGACCTGGGTCACAAGCGATTGAACCCGGCGGTGGCGACGATCTCGTCGGCCCTGATCTTCGGCCTGCTCGTCTACCAGCTCCACACCCGGGACAAGGAGGCCATGGCCAAGCGCGGCTAGGGTACGAACGTCTCTGTCGGCTCCATCACGAGGCGTACCCCCATGGCCCAGTACCTGCCGCTTTTGGTCATGCTGATCCTGGCCGCGCTCTTCGCCGGCCTCTCCTTCTTCGCCTCCCGGCTGATGGCGCCGCAGCGCCCCACCACGGCCAAGGCGGCCCCGTACGAGTGCGGCATCGTCCCCGACCGGGAGCCGGCCGAGCGCTTCCCGGTGCGCTTCTACCTGGTGGCGATGATCTTCATCATCTTCGACATCGAGATCATCTTCCTGTTCCCGTGGGCCGTGATCTACCGCGACCTGGGCGCTTTCGGGCTGTGGGAGATGCTCATCTTCGCCCTCGCCGTCTTCGTCTCCTTCGTGTACCTGATCGGCCACGGCGCCCTCAACTGGGGCCCGATCGCCAAGCGGGTGCAGGTGTCCGAACGCACCGCCTCGTCCACCGTGCGCCGGGTCGGCGTCGAGAACCGGCGCCCGCCCGAAGCGGCGTGATAGGACCCCCTGTAATGGGCCTGGACATATGGGCATAGAAAAATGGGCATAGAGCAGCTCAACCACAACTTCCTCACCGGGAAGTTGGAGGACGTCGTCAAGTGGGCCCGCCGCAACAGCGTGTGGCCGGCCACCTTCGGCCTGGCCTGCTGCGCCATCGAGATGATGGCCACCGGCACCGCCCACTTCGACCTGGCCCGCTTCGGCATGGAGGTCTTCCGGGCCTCTCCCCGCCAGGCCGACCTGATGATCGTGGCCGGCCGGGTGTCGCAGAAGATGGCCCCCGTGCTGCGCCAGGTCTACGACCAGATGGCGGAGCCCAAGTGGGTCATCTCCATGGGCGTGTGCGCCTCGTCCGGGGGGATGTTCAACAACTACGCCATCGTGCAGGGGGTCGACCAGATCGTGCCCGTCGACGTCTACACCCCCGGCTGCCCTCCCGGACCGGAGACGCTGATGCACGGCATCCTCACCCTGCACGAGCTCATCCGCACCGGCGAGATCACCCGCCGGCGCATCGAGACGGGAGCCGGTGCCGGCCTCACCGTCGACCGGCCGGTCGCCGTGGGCACGCCGCGCTAGTGGCGCCCGAGGCCCCCGCCGAGACCGAAGCCGAGGCCCCCGAGGAGCCCACGCCGCCGCCCACCCTCCACGGGGCGCCGCTCTCCGAGTCCCGGGGCCAGACCGTCGTCCACCCCCATCGCTCGGAGTACCTCGCCCTGGTGCGCACCCTCAAGGACGAGGGCTTCGTGATGTGCGTCGACCTGTGCGGCGTCGACGGCCTGCTCAAGCCCAACCGCCCGCTGCCCGACGGCGTGGTCGCCGAGCGATTCGAAGTCGTCGTCAACCTGCTCAACATGGCCGAGCGCCGGCGGGTCCGGGTGCGGACGCAGGTGCCGGAGTCCGACCCCCGGCTGCCGTCGATCTACGAGCTCCACCCCGGGTCGGAGGCCATGGAGCGGGAGGCGTACGACATGTTCGGCATCGTCTTCGACGGCCACCCCGACCTGTCCCGCATCCTCATGCCCGACGACTGGGAGGGCCATCCCTTGCGCAAGGACTACGGCATCGGCCGCATCCCGGTGCAGTTCAAGCACCCCGGCGGTGATCGATGACCCAGACCATCGACCAGGCGGTGGAGATCTCGGTCCCGGCTCTGGTCGGGGGCATCGAGTCGCTGCGCGACCCGGGCGCCGTCCTGCGCATCCCTCACCTGCCCGAGTCGGTCGACGAGGTGCCCACCGACGACGAGACCATGATCATCAACATGGGCCCGCAGCACCCCAGCACCCACGGCGTGCTGCGGGTGATGCTGGAGCTGCGGGGCGAGACGGTGCTGCGCTGCAAGCCGGTGATCGGCTACCTCCACACCGGCATGGAGAAGACGGGCGAGGACCTCACCTACCTCCAGGGCCCCACCAACACCACCCGCATGGATTACGTGTCCCCGATGTTCAACGAGCTCGTCTTCTCGTTGGCCACCGAGAAGCTCCTCGGCCTGGAGATCCCCGAGCGGGCCACGTGGATCCGGATGCTGATGTGCGAGCTCAACCGGATGTCGTCGCAGGTCCTGTGGCTGGCCACCAACGGGATGGACCTGGGTGCAGTGTCGATGATGATCTACGGCTTCCGCGAGCGGGAGAGCATCCTCGCCTTCTTCGAGAAGACCACCGGCCTGCGGATGAACCACAACTACATCCGCCCCGGCGGGGTCGCCGCCGACCTGCCCGACGGCTGGCGCGACGACGTCATGAAGATCCTCGACGTCTTCCCCGGCCGCCTCGACGAGTACGAGGTCCTCCTCACCGGTCAGCCCATCTGGCAGGAGCGCACCCAAGGCGTGGGGATCATCACCGCCGACGAGTGCGTGGCCCTGGGCATCACCGGGCCCATCCTGCGCTCCACCGGCGTCGACTGGGACCTGCGCCGCGACGACCCCTACCTGTTCTACGACCAGGTCGACTTCAACGTCGTGGTCGGCACCTACGGCGACACGTTCGACCGCTACGCCATCCGCCTCAACGAGATCCGGGAGTCGATGGGCATCATCCACCAGATCCTCGAGCGGATGCCCCAGGGCGACTACCGGGCCCAGGACAAGAAGGTCACGCCCCCTCCCCGGGGCCGTATCGACGAGTCGATGGAGGCCCTCATCCACCACTTCAAGATCTTCACCGAGGGCTTCAAGGTGCCCGAGGGCGAGGTCTACGTGGCGGTCGAGTCCCCCCGGGGGGAGCTTGGGTGCTACCTGGTCTCCGACGGCACGTCGAAGCCCTACCGGATGCACATCCGGGGCCCATCGTTCGTCAACCTCCAGGCCCTCGCCCCCATGATCCAGGGCGGCCTCATCGCCGACGCGGTGGCCATCATCAGCACCGTCGACCCGGTGATGGGCGAGGTCGACCGGTGACCCCCGACCTCGAACTGGTGACAGAAAGTGGGGCTGGGGCCCCGGAAATCGTCACCAGTTCGCAGGCGGAGGGCCACTGATGGCCCGGCTCACGCCCGACAACGTGCGGCGGTGCAAGGACCTCATCGGCCTCTACCCCCAGAGCCGGTCGGCCCTCATCCCCATGCTCCACGTGGCCCAGGAGCAGGACGGGTGGCTCACCCCCGAGGCCATGGAGCACGTGGGCGAGATGCTCGGCATCACCCCGGCCGAGGTCTACGGCACGGCCAGCTTCTACGACATGCTGTTCACCACGCCGGTGGGCCGCCACCTGGTGTCGGTGTGCACCAACCTGGCCTGCCTCCTCAACGGCGGGGTGGAGCTGCTCGAGCACGCCGAGGCCAGCCTGGGCATCGCCGCCGGGGGCACAACGGACGACGGGGAGTTCACCCTGGAGGAGGTGGAGTGCATCGCCTTCTGCGGCGCCGCCCCCTGCCTGGCCGTGAACTGGCGCTTCTTCGGGTCCGTCACCACCGACGCCTTCGACCACCTGGTCGACGACTTGCGTGCCGGGCGGCTGGCCGACGAGGTCCCCCCCACGGCACCCTCTGCCGGGTCCGCCGCAACGTCGGCCTCACCGCAGGCGACACCACGGCCGCGTCGGCGAAGGCGGAAGGCGCCTGATGATCACCGACGCCGCCGCCATCGTCACCGCCCGCCTGGGCGTGCCCAACTCGTGGACGCTCAAGGCCTATCTCGACACGGGTGGCTACGACGGCCTGCGCAAAGCCCTGTCGATGTCGCCGGAGGCGGTCAGCGCCGAGGTCATGACCGCGAACCTCCTCGGACGGGGCGGCGCCGGGTTCGAGGTCGGGCGCAAGTGGTCGATGCTGGCCAAGCCCCGTCCCGCCTACCTGGTGATCAACGGCGACGAGAGCGAGCCCTGCACCTACAAGGACCACATGCTCCTCGAGGCCGATCCCCACCAGATCGTCGAGGGCACCCTCATCTGCGCCTACGCCACCGGCGCGGCCCAGGCGTTCATCTTCGTCCGGGGCGAGTTCGCCCTCGGCATCGAACGCATCACCGCCGCCCTCAACGAGGCCTACGCCTACGGGGCCGTCGGCCGCGACATCTTCGGGTCCGGCTTCTCGGTCGACGTGGTCATCCACCCCGGTGCCGGCGCCTACATCTGCGGCGAGGAGACGGCCCTCCTCGAGAGCCTGGAGGGCAAGCGCGGCTACCCCCGCGACAAGCCGCCGTACTTCCCTGCGGTCAAGGGCCTCTACATGCAGCCCACGATCGTCAACAACGTGGAGAGCGTCTCCAACCTGCCGTGGATCGTGCTCAACAGCGGGGAGGCGTTCAAGGGCCTGGGCCAGGGGCGCTCCACCGGCACCCGCATCTTCTCCCTCTCGGGTCACGTCCGGCAGCCGGCCAACTTCGAGATCGAGATGAGCAAGACCACGTTCCGCGACCTCATCTACGACCCCAAGCTGGGCGGAGGCATCCGCAACGACAACCAGCTGAAGGCGTTCATCCCCGGGGGCGCGTCGGCGCCGTGGTTCGGACCCGACCAGCTCGACATGGGCCTCGACCAGGAGGCGGTGGGCAAGGCGGGATCGATGCTCGGCTCCGGGTCGGTCATCGTCATGGACCACACCACGTGCATGGTGCGGGCCGCGTGGCGCATCACCCGCTTCTTCCACCGCGAATCATGCGGCCAGTGCACCCCCTGCCGGGAGGGCGGGGGCTGGCTCGACAAGATCCTGCACCGCATCGAATCGGGCGCGGGGCGGGAGGCCGACCTCGACCTTCTCCTCGACATCTGCGACAACATCGCTCCCGGCTTGTCATGGCCGCCGCAAAAGACAACGATCTGCGTCCTCGGCCCGTCGATCCCGTCGTCCATCACCTCGGCCATCAAGATGTTCAGGGACGAGTTCCTCGTCCACATCAAGGAAGGTGGCTGTCCTTTTGGCTGACGGGGCCCCGGCGCAGGTCGAGACGGTCACCATCACGGTCGACGGCACGTCGATCGAGGCCCGCAAGGGCGAGATGGTCATCGCCGCGGCCGAACGCGGTGGCGTCTACATCCCCCGGTTCTGCTGGCACCCCCGGCTGCGCCCGGTGGGGATGTGCCGCATGTGCCTGGTCGAGATCAAGGGCCCCCGTGGCTTCGCCCTGTCGCCCGCCTGTTACGTCCCGGTGGCCGACGGCCAGGAGGTCGTCACCGACTCGCCCAAGGTCAAGAAGGCCCAGGACGGCGTCCTCGAGTTCCTCCTGATCAACCACCCCCTCGACTGCCCGGTGTGCGACCGGGGCGGCGAGTGCCCCCTCCAGGACCAGACCTTCGCCTTCGGCCCGGGCGAGAGCCGGATGATCGAGGAGAAGCGGCACTGGGAGAAGCCGATCCCCATCAACCCCCTGGTGGCCCTCGACCGGGAGCGGTGCATCCAGTGCGCCCGCTGCACCCGCTTCGCCGACGAGGTGGCGGGCGACGCCGGCATCGACTTCGTGGGCCGGGCCGACACCACCGAGGTCAACACCTTCCTCACCGAGCCGTTCCGGTCGAACTTCGCCGGCAACATCGTCCAGATCTGCCCGGTCGGCGCCCTCACCGCCGCCCCCTACCGCTTCAAGGCCCGCCCGTGGGACATCGAGGTGGTGGAGTCCACCTGCACCTTCTGCTCGGTGGGATGCCGGATCGCGGTGCAGTCGTCGCAGAACACCCTCACCCGCCACCTGGGCATCGACAGCGACCCGGTGAACCACGGATGGCTGTGCGACAAGGGCCGCTTCGGGTACGAGGCGATGGAGTCCGACGCCCGCCTGGCCAACCCCCTGGTGCGGGCCGCTGATGGCACCCTCACCGAGGCGTCGTGGACCCTGGCCCTCCAGGCCGCGGCCGACGGCCTGCGCAAGATCATCGACACGTCCGGCCCGGGGGCGGTGGCCGTGCTCGGCGGCGCCCGCCTGGCCAACGAGGACGCCTACGCCTGGGCTCGCCTGGCCAAGTCGGTCCTCGGCACCGACAACGTCGACTGCCAACTGGGCGACGGCCTGCCCGCGGAGGTGGTTCTGGGCCTGCCCCAGGCCACCATCGACGAGGCGTGCGCCGCCCCCGCCATCCTCCTCCTCGCCCCCGACCTCAAGGAGGAGTTGCCCGTCCTCTACCTGCGCCTGCGGGAGGCGGTGGTCGACAGGGGCGTCCCCCTGGTGGAGCTGGTGCCGGCCGGCACCGGCCTCACCGGCCACGCCACCGTCAGCCTCAAGCACCGCCCGGGCGAGGTTGCGGCCGTGGCCCGGGCCCTGGCCGGCGCCATTGCCGGTGCCCGCGTCTCGTCCGAGGGGGCGGGGGGCGTGCCCGGGGCCGACATCGTGCGCGCCGCCGACGTCCTCAAGAAGGAGGGCGTGGTCGTCGTCCTCGGCCGGCCCTCGCTGGCCGAGCCGGCCTCGTCGACGGTCGACGCCGCCGGCGTGCTGGCCCAGTCTCTGCCCGGGGTGCGGTTCCTGCCCGTCCTGCGGCGGGCCAACGTGCGGGGCGCCCTCGACATGGGCCTTGCCCCGGGGGTGCTCCCGGGGCGGGTGTCGCTCGACGACGGTCGGGCGTGGTTCGCCGACGCCGGTGCGTGGGGATCGGTGCCGGCGGCCAAGGGCCTCGACGCCACCGCCATCCTCCAGGCCGCAGTCGACCACAACGTCCACGCCCTGATCCTCCTCGGGGCCGACCCCCTCTCCGACTTCCCCGACCGCGGCCTCGCCCGCCGGGCGCTCGACGCGGTCGCCTTCACGGTGGCGGTCGACATCTTCGCCAACCCGTCCGTCCGGGGCGCCGACGTGGTCCTGCCCGCGGCCGGCTTCGCCGAGCGCCCGGGCACCACCACCAACATCGAGGGACGGGTCACCCGGTTGGGCCAGAAGGTCACCGCCCCCGGCACGGCCCGGCCCGACTGGATCATCGCCGCCGAGCTCGCCCAGCGCCTCGGCTCCGACCTCGGCTTCGATTCCCTCGACTCGATCGCCATCGAGATCGAACGCCTCGCCTCGTCCCACGCCGGGCTCACCCCCGACATCCTCGCCGCGGCAACCAACCGCGACGGCCTCGTCGTCCCCCTCTCCCGGCCCCAGTCCCCGGTCGACCCCGACCGGCCGGTGGAGGACGTGGAGGTGACCGCGGCCGAGGTCCAGGGCGAGACGCTCCTGCCCGAGCCGGAGCCCGACGCCGACGCCCCCCTCGATCCCCTCGCCGGCACCCGCTTCGACTCCGACGCCACCGCCACCCCCGCCGACGGGCGCCCCCTGCTCCTGCGCTTCGTGCCGGTGGCCGCCACCTCCCCGTCGCCGCCGGTCGACGCCTACTCGCTGCGCCTGGTCTCCGGGCGCAGCCTCTACGACGCCGGGGTGCTCGTGCAGCAGTCACCGGCCCTCGCCCCCCTCGTCCCGGGCGCCTCCCTGCGAGCCCACCCCCACGACCTGGGCCACCTGGGCGTCACCACCGGCGACCAGGTGCGGGTTACGTCGTCGCGGGGCTCCCTCACCCTGGGGGCGATCGCCGACTCGTCGGTGCTCCGAGGATCGGCCGTCCTCGCCTTCAACCAACCCGGCCCCGGCGCCGCCGACCTCATCGACGCCCGCCAGCCCGTCACCGACGTCAGGGTCGAGACGGTCGCCCCCGGATCGGGCCACGTCGCGTGAGGAAGCCACGTCGCGTGAGGAAGCCACATCGCGTGAGGAAGCCACATCGCGTGAGGAAGCTGTAGTGGGCGACCCGCTGTTCGCCGACGGGATCGACCTCGCCGTCGTCCTGATCGTCCTGCTCAAGGTCATCGTCGTCTTCGTGTTCCTGCTCGTCGCGGTGATGCTCATGGTGTGGTTCGAGCGCAAGGTCATCTCCGACATGCAGAACCGCATCGGCCCCAACCGGGCCGGGCCGTGGGGCATCCTCCAGACGCTGGCCGACGGCACCAAGCTCTTCTTCAAGGAGGACCTGCTCCCGGAGCTGGCCGACCGGCGGGTGTTCCGGCTCGCCCCCTACCTGTCGATCCTGCCCGCCTTCTCCTCCTTCGCCATCGTTCCCATCGGGGGGACGATCTCCATCGCCGGCCACGAGACCTTCCTCCAGCTGGCCGACCCGCCCATCGGCGTGCTGTTCCTGCTGGCCATGTCGTCGATCGCGGTCTACGGGGTGATGCTGGCGGGCTGGTCGTCGGGCTCCAAGTACCCGCTGCTCGGCTCGGTGCGGGCGTCGGCCCAGATGGTGTCCTACGAGGCGGCGATGGCCCTGGCCGTGGCCGCGGCGGTGCTCTCTGCAGGCTCGCTCTCCACCCACGACATCGTCGCCGCCCAGGACAGCTTCTTCCGCTGGAACATCTTCTCCCTCGGTGTGGTGCCCTTCGTGGTCTTCCTCATCGCCGCCACCGCCGAGGCCAACCGGCCGCCGTTCGACCTGGTGGAGGCCGAGCAGGAGCTGGTGGGGGGCTTCCACACCGAGTATTCCTCGATCCGCTTCGCCCTCTTCTTCCTGGCCGAGTTCATGAACACGGTCACCATCTCGGCCATGGTGGTCACCCTCTTCCTGGGCGGCCCCAACGGCCCCGCCATCGACTTCCTGCCCTCGCTGTGGCCGATCGTGTGGTTCTTCCTCAAGCTGGTCGTCTTCCTCTTCATCTACGTGTGGCTGCGGGCCACCCTGCCCCGGTTCCGCTACGACCAGCTCATGGACCTGGGCTGGAAGAAGCTCATCCCGGCCTCGCTGTTCTGGCTGCTGCTGGTGGCCGCCCTCCGCATCGGGCGCCTCGAGGGCTGGAACCTGGGCTTCGTCCTCGGCGGCGGGGTGGCGGTGGGCGCCCTCGGCTGGTGGGCGCTGAGCGCGGCCCTGACCCTGGGCCAGATGGACGACGCCGACCTGTCCCCCGCCACATTGGATGAAGGGTCCCTCGAGGAGGTGACCCGGTAGATGGGCTACCTCGACGGGTTCAAGGTCACGTTCAAGCAGATCTTCGAGCCCCGGGTCACCGGCGAGTACCCGGACGAGAAGCGGGTCAAGCCGGCTCGCTTCCACGGCCGCCACGTCCTCAACCGCTACGAGGACGGGATGGAGAAGTGCATCGGCTGCGAGCTGTGCGCCGGCGTGTGCCCGGCCCGCTGCATCTACGTCCGGGGGGCCGACAACCCCCCCGACGCCCCCGTCTCGCCCGGTGAGCGCTTCGGGTTCGTGTACGAGATCAACTACCTGCGGTGCATCCACTGCGACCTGTGCGTGGAGGCCTGCCCCACCGAGGCCATCACCGAGTCGAAGCTGTTCGAGTTCTCCTTCACCAACCGCCAGGACGCCATCTACACCCGCGACGAGCTCCTGGTCGACGACGACGGCATGCCCCAGAAGCTGCCGTGGGAGGACTGGCGCGACGGCGACGAGGTCAACACGTCGGCCTGGGTCCGGGCCACCGCCCCCTCGGGCGACGCCGGCTTCGAGGGCAAGGTCGCCTGGTCGGGCGAGCTCGGCCGAGGCGTCCGTCCCCCCGAGGCAGGCCAGACGGCCGACGTCTCGCCCGACCGTCCGTCGAAGAAGGTCGTCCGCAAGAAGCGCGGGCACGGATGATCGACTGGTTCGTCTTCGGCGTGGCCGCCATCGCCACGCTCTCGGGGGCGTTGGGCGTGGTGTTGTCGACCAACCCCGTCCACGCCGCCCTCATGCTGGTGATGACCCTGTTCAGCGTGGCCGTGCTGTTCGTGGCCCAGAACGCCCACTTCCTGGCCGCGGTGCAGGTGATCGTCTACGCGGGGGCCATCGTGGTCCTGTTCCTGTTCGTGATCATGCTCCTCGGCGTCGACAAGTCGGAGGACGTCGGCTCCGAGCGGCTCAAGGGCCAGCGCCCGGTGGCCATCGTGGCCGGGCTCTGCGTCCTCTCCGCCGTCCTCCTCCTGGCCCGCTCCGACTGGGTGTCGGGCGCCCGCAGCACGGCCGGCACTCTGGGCGACGGCTCGGAGAACGTCCCCCTGCTGGCCCGGTCGCTGTTCACCCGCTACCTCCTCGCCTTCGAGATCACGTCCGTCCTCCTCGTGATCGCGGTGGTGGGCGCCGTCGTCCTCGTGCGGCGGTCGGGCCCTATGCCCGATTCCCTTGGGGAGATGGAGCCGTGAAGGTCCCCGGCGCCTGGTACCTGGCGTTGTCGGCGGCCCTCTTTTGCATCGGCGCGGTCGGACTGCTCGTGCGGCGCAACGTCCTGGTGATGTTCATGTGCGTCGAGCTGATGCTCAACGCGGTCAACCTCACGTTCGTCACCTTCGCCCGCATGCTCGATGACATCGGCGGCCAGACCGCGGTCTTCTTCGTGCTGGTGGTGGCCGCGGCCGAGGTGGTCGTCGGCCTGGGCATCATCGTCTCCATCTTCCGGCGGCGGGCCGGGGCCACGGCCGACGACATCTCGTTCCTCAAGGGATAGGGGCGCCGCCCGTGCTCGAAGCGGTCTGGCTGATCCCCGCCCTCCCCCTGACCGGGTTCCTGGTCCTGCTGGTGGCGGGCAGGCGCCTGGGCGATCCCCGCGCCGGATGGCTGGCCACGGCCATGATGGGCGCCGCCTTCCTCACCGCGGTGGTCGTGTTCCTCGGCCTGGTGGGGGAGGAGGGCGAGGAGCGGGTCTTCACCCAGACCCTGTTCCCATGGATCCACTCCGGGTCGCTCCGGATCGACGTCGGGTTCCTGGTCGACCCCCTGTCGATCACCATGGCCCTGTTCGTCACCGGCGTGGGCACCCTGATCCACCTCTACGCCGTCGGCTACATGCACGGCGACGAGAAGTTCCCGAAGTTCTTCCTCTACCTGAACCTGTTCGCCTTCTCCATGCTGATGCTGGTCCTCTCCGAGAACTTCCTGCTCACTTTTTTGGGCTGGGAGGGCGTGGGCGCCTGCTCCTACTTCCTCATCTCCTTCTGGTTCGACCGGCCCACGGCCGCCTCCGCGGGCAAGAAAGCGTTCATCACCAACCGCATCGGCGACTTCGGGTTCATGGTGGCCATGTTCCTGATCTTCGCCACCGTCGGCACCCTCGACTACGTGCCCGCCCTGGCCGCCCTGGAGAACGTCCCCGAGTACACCGCCTCCGCCATCGGGCTCCTCCTCTTCCTGGGGGCGGCGGGCAAGTCCGCCCAGCTCCCGCTCTACGTGTGGCTGCCCGACGCCATGGAGGGCCCCACGCCCGTTTCCGCCCTCATCCACGCCGCCACCATGGTCACCGCGGGCGTGTTCCTCATGGTGCGGGTCAACCCGGTGCTGGGCGCCGCCCCCGACGTGGCCACGTTCATCGCCTGGGTCGGCGTGCTCACCGCCCTGTTCGCGGCCACCATCGCCTGCGCCCAGAACGACATCAAGAAGGTCCTCGCCTACTCCACCATCTCCCAGCTCGGCTACATGTTCCTGGCGGTCGGATCGGGGGCCTACGCGGCCGCCATCTTCCACATGGTCACCCACGCCTTCTTCAAGGCCCTCCTCTTCCTGGGGGCCGGATCGGTGATCCACGGGATGCACGACGAGCAGGACATGAAACGCATGGGCGGCCTGCAGAAGTGGATGCCGGTCACCGGCGCCACCTTCATCGTGGGCTGGTTGGCCATCGCCGGCGTGCCCCCGTTCTCCGGCTTCTGGTCGAAGGACGACATCCTCCTCAACGCCTACGAGAAGAGCCCCCTCCTGTGGCTCCTAGGCCTGGTCACCGCCCTGCTCACCGCGTATTACATGAGCCGGCAGGTCTTCCTGGTCTTCAAGGGCGAGGAGCGGTGGAAGAATGCGGCCCCGCCGGAGACGCCCGCCGCGGCCCACGGCGCCCACGGCGACTTCAAGCCCCACGAGTCACCCCGGATCATGACCATCCCCCTCATCGTGCTGGCCGTGCTCGCCGGCCTGGGCGGCCTGCTCAACCTGCCCTTCACCGGCTGGCCCGTCCTCGAGCACTGGCTGGAGCCGGTGTTCGGCCACAACCTGCGCCACGTCACCGCCGGAGGCGGCACCAAGGTGATGCTGGCCCTCACCGCAGTGGTGGCGGCCGGCGTGGGCGTGCTGATCGCGGCCGCCATCTACCGCCGCCACCGCGTCGCCGAATCCAAGGTCGAGCCCCGGATCCTCCAGCGGGCGTGGTTCGTCGACGAGCTCTACCAGAAGACCATCGCCCACCCGGGACGGGCGCTGTCCCAGTGGCTGGCCTCGGTTTTCGACGCCAAGGTCATCGACGGTGCCGTCAACGGGGTGGCCGCCCTGGTCCGGGCCGGCGGCACCCGGCTGCGGGTGGTCCAGTCCGGCTTCGTCCGCAGCTACGCCCTGGCCGTCGCCCTGGGCGCCGTCGGCATCCTCGCCTTCGCCCTGCTGCGGTCGCTCTGATGGGGAGTCTCTGAGTGGCTGGCGACATCCCCATCCTCACCCTGCTGGTCCTGATCCCGGCCCTGGGCGCGGGCCTGGTGGCCCTCCTGCCCAACGGCCGCGACGACGTGGTGGCCCGGGTCGGCCTCGGCATCGCCCTGCTGGTGGGCCTGCTCAGCCTGATCCTGCTCCTCGGCTTCGACAGCGGGGAGGCCGGCTTCCAGTTCGTCTCCGCCCACCCGTGGATCGAGTCGTTCGGGATCTCGTGGAAGCTGGGCGTCGACGGGATCTCGCTCTTCCTGGTCGTGCTCAGCGGCATCCTCTTCCCCCTGGCCATCGCCGGGCCCCACGTCCACCACGACCTCAAGGGCTACGTGGCCTGGATGCTCCTGCTGGAGGCGGGCTGCATCGGCGTGTTCCTCTCCCTCGACCTGTTCCTGTTCTTCCTGTTCTGGGAGATCGTGCTCGTCCCGATGTACTTCCTGATCGGCGGGTGGGGCTACGAGCGGCGGGTGTACGCCACCCTCAAGTTCTTCATTTATACGATGCTCGGCTCGGCCCTGATGCTGGTCGGCATCCTGGCCCTGGTGTTCCTCAGCCAGGCCGCCACCGGCACCCTCACCTTCGACCTGGAGAGCCTGGCGGAGGGCCAGTCGGTGGCGGAGAACACGGCCCGCTGGCTGTTCCTGGCCTTCGCCGCGTCCTTCGCCATCAAGTGCCCCATCTTCCCGGTCCACACGTGGCTGCCCGACGCCCATACCGAGGCCCCCACCGGCGGGTCGGTCATCCTGGCCGGCGTCCTCCTGAAGCTGGGCACCTACGGTTTCGTGCGCTTCGGGCTCTACCTGTTCCCCGACGCCGCGGTCGACCTGGCCCCGGTGTTCCTCACCCTCGGGGTGATAGGGATCGTCTACGGGGCCCTGGTGGCCACCATGCAGAAGGACCTCAAGCGGCTGGTGGCCTACTCGTCGGTGGCCCACCTGGGCTTCATCGTGGTCGGCATCTTCGGCTTGTCCAAGCAGGGACTGCAGGGTGGCGTGCTGCAGATGATCAACCACGGCATCTCCACCGGCGCCCTGTTCCTCCTGGTGGGGATGATCTACGAGCGCCGCCACACCCGCCTCATCGCCGACATGGGCGGCATCCAGAAGGTGGCCCCCTACTTCGCCGCCGTCTTCACCGTGGTCATGCTCTCGTCCATCGGCCTGCCCGGGCTGAACGGGTTCGTGGGCGAGTTCATGGTCCTCATCGGCACGTTCGTCACCCACCGCTGGTGGGCGGTGGTGGGCACCGTCGGGGTGATCCTGGCCGCCATCTACCTCCTGTGGGCCTACCAGCGGGTCTTCCACGGCCGGCCGGAGGGGGCCAACGCCGACTTCCAGGAGATGACCATGCGGGAACGGGCGATCATGGCCCCCCTGGTCGTGCTGATCGTGGGCCTCGGCGTCTACCCCCAGCCCATGCTCGACCGGATCGCCCCCGCGGTCGACAAGCTGGTCAGCCACGTCGAGTCCCATTCCGACTTCCGGGGGCCGACCGTACCCTCGGTCGATCTCGCCGCCGCCGAGGAGGGCCACTAGCCCATGCCGCCGCTCCTCACCCCCGACGTCGAGTGGGGCCTGCTGGCGCCGGAGCTGATCCTCATCGCCGGCGCCCTGATCCTGCTGGTGGTGGGCACCTTCGCCCGCCGCCACGACGTGGGCAGCATCTACGCGGTCGTCACCATGCTGGTGGCGGGGGCGTCGCTGGCCAGCACCGCCGTCCTGTGGCAGGACGTCACCGGCATCGGGGCCAACCCCAGGTTGGCGGTGGCGGGAGCGGTGACGATCGACGGGTTCAGCGTCTTCTGCACCGTCGTCATCCTGGCCGCGGTGGTCGTCGGCGCGTTGCTGGCCGACGACTACCTCCGCCGGGAGCGCCTGACGGGGGTGGCGTACTACGTGCTGATGATGCTGTCGGCCTCGGGCGGGATCTTCATGGCCAAGGCCAACGACCTCATCGTGGTCTTCCTCGGGCTCGAGATCCTCTCGATCGCCCTCTACGTGCTGGCCGGCTACCACCGCCGCCGGTCGCAGTCGCAGGAAGCGGCCATCAAGTACTTCGTTCTGGGTTCGTTCTCGTCCGCCTTCTTCCTGTACGGGATCGCGTTGACCTACGGGGCGACCGGATCGACCAACATCACCGAGATCGGGCGCTTCCTCCAGGGGACGACGCTGACGACGGGCGTCCTGCTGGGCGGGGTGGCCCTGCTCCTGGTCGGGCTCGGGTTCAAGGTGGCGGCCGTGCCGTTCCACATGTGGACGCCCGACGTCTACCAGGGGTCGCCCACGCCGGTGGCCGGGTTCATGGCCGCCGCGGCCAAGACCGCCGGTTTCGCCGCCCTGCTGCGGATCTTCCTCGCCGGCTTCGGCACCCTCCGACTCGACTGGCAGCCAATGGTGTGGGCCCTGGCCGTGCTCAGCCTGGTGGTGGGATCGGTGCTGGCGGTGGTGCAGACCGACGTCAAGCGCATGCTGGCCTACTCGTCGATCAGCCACGCCGGCTACGTGCTCATCGGCCTCCAGGCAGCCACCGACAAGGGGATCGCGGGCTCGCTCTTCTACCTGATGGCGTACACGTTCATGATCCTCGGCAGCTTCGCCATCGTCACCATGGTGGGACGGGAGGGCGACGGCCGCCACGCCCTCGACGACTACAAGGGCCTGGCCCGCAGCCGGCCGGGACTGGCCCTCGCGTTCACCGTGTTCCTCCTGGCCCAGGCCGGTGTGCCGTTCACGTCCGGCTTCCTGGCCAAGTTCGGGGTGATCGCGGCGGCGGTGGAGGCCCGGTCCTACGCCATCGCCGTCATCGCCATGGTGGCCGCAGTCATCGCCGCCTTCTTCTACCTGCGGTTAATCGTGGTCATGTACATGTCCGGCGATGCCGAACCCGAGCCCGACACCGACGCGGTCAACGCCGACGACGCCGTGCCCGCCGACGGTTCCGCCGGAGGTGTCGCCACCGCCACCACCACCGACGTCTCCACCCGCAACCAGGTGGCGATCCCGGTGGGTGCCGGCGTGGCCCTCGCCCTCTGCCTAGCCTTCACCATCGGCGCCGGCCTCCTCCCCGAACCCCTCCTCGACTTCGCCCGCCACGCCACCCTCCTGAAGCCCTAGCCCCCGCCGCCCGCCGCCCCCTTGACGCAGTGGGCGACCCGCCGGAGGTTCGCAGCAAGGTGTGCCTGCGGTCCTGGGCGCCGACGAGCGCCCCTTACCCGATGGGTGACCCGCCGGGTTTCGCAGCAACCGTGCCCGCCGGCCCGGTTGCCGACCGACCGTGACGAGCTCCGCACCCGCCACCTCGCCGCCGCCCGCCTCCGCCCGCCTCCGCCGGCCCGCCACCTCGCCGCCGCCCGCCGCCGCCCGCCCCTCCGCCGGCCCGCCACCTCGCCGCCGCCCGCCGCCGCCCGCCCCTCCGCCGGGCCGCCACCTCGCCGCCGCCTGCCGCCGCCCGCCTCCGCCGGCCCGCCACCTCGCCGCCGCCCGCCGCCGCCCGCCTCCGCCGGGCCGCCACCTCGCCGCCGCCTGCCGCCGCCCGCCTCCGCCGGGCCGCACCTCGCCGCCGCCCACCTCGCCGCCGCCCGCCGCCGCCCGCCTCCGCCGGCCCGCCACCTCGCCGCCGCCCGCCGCCGTCGGCGGGTGAGTCTTGGCGCGTGGGTGGACTGGCCGGCGTCGCGTTTTGCGGCATCAGCAGAGTGCCGGAGGCGGTCGGGGCGGCGGCACGGCGTTCCTCGGATGGCGCCGATCCTCGGGTGGGACCAGTGCCCGTTTGCCCCGGCCCTCGACCAGTGACCAGTTCTGCCGCGTCTTGAGGGCGTGGCAGTGCCCACAGAGGCGGTCGAGCAGGTCGAGGACGGTGAGATGGGTGCGGGCCCAGTCGACTCGGTGGTCGTAGTCGAGGCGGGCCTGGGCGCTGCAGGCCTCGTTGGCGCAGCTCGGGTAGAGCCACTGGAGGGCTGTCTGCTGCAGAGCGTTCGGCCGCCGCCCCAGATGGGCCACCCCAACCAGCTCCTGCCCTCGGGTGGCCACCGCGGTCAGGAATGGATCGTCTGTGTCGATCATGTCTCGCACCGCAGACACCGCCACCGGACCGAACCCGGCGATCTCGCAGACCTCCCCCTCGGTCGGGAAGCCCCGCAACAGCGCCTCGAGGTCGACCCGAACGATGATCTTCGGCGGCCCCACCCGCCGCTGAGGTGCCGGCGAAGACGCCGGCGCCTCGGCCGACTCACCGTTCCCGGCGGGCTCGGCAACCGCGCCTGGCCCGTCGCTCGCGGGCGCCAGGACAGTCGGGGCGCCCCCGACTTCGCACTCGCCGGCGCCTGCCTGAACGCCGGAGCTCGCGCCGTCACGACACGAGCGGCGGGCCATCTCGGCCAGGGCGTCGGCGGCGTAGGCCTCGGGCGGCTCCTGGCGCCGTTCGGCCCGCGCCCGGCGGAAGAAGTCCTCTCGGATCGGATCGAGGGCGGCCATGATGCGGGCACCCACCTCGGGGTTGTTGCGACTGTGGAGGTGCCATTCACCCTCCGCGTCGGTGTAGGAGCGGAGGGAACGGCGCTGGTGGATGCGTTGGCGGCGGGCCTCGACATCGATCCGTGCCGCGGCCTTGGTGCGGGCGCACTGCTCTCGAAGCTCCGCCAGGGGCGACCGCCGGGCCGCTTCGAGCAGCCGGCTCTCGGCCCCGGCGTCCGCCCCGGCCGCGTCCACGATCGCCGACGCCTGCTCGGAGGACAGCTCACCCCTGCGGGCGGCGGCCGACGTCTCGGGCAGGGCATCGAGGCGGCGGGCGGTCTCGATGGCGGCCGCGGCCTGCACCACCGTGGTGCCGGTCCGCCGGGCCAGGAGATGTGCCGCCGAGCGCTCGCCCTCGGCCCGCCAGGAGCCGGTGTCGGCCAGTCGGGCTGCGGCCAGGGCCTTGATCGTGGCGGCGATCTTCTCGATTCGAGACGCCTGATCGACGACCTCTTCGGCCTGAGCCGCCGACAGCACGGCCGCGTCGAACCGGGCGGCATACCCACTCAGCGTTTCTCGCAGTTCCGCGATCCCGACCATGGTCGTGCTCTCTGCCGGACCGTATGCCGAAGGGGAAAGTGGCCAGCTACGAACTGGTGTTCGTATCCTAACCACCGTTCGACCGGAATGCAAGGACCTGAAGAACGAAATCCTGGGGCCTAGCGGCGTGGCGCAGCCTGGTGCGAAGCTGGGAGGGATGGCTGGAGTGAGCCTGAGAACTGCGACAGAGCCGTGACTGAGCACCTCGACTTCTGCCCCTACGAGGACGAGTACGCGGCGGGCGAATGTCCGGCGTGTGCCGCGGGAAGAAAGGCCTGCTGGACCACGCCGAGCGGAGACGCCTTCCACCTACGGAGCGATTGCGTCGCCCTCAACCGGCACCGGAAACACCCCGCCGTCCGGACGACCGTCCGGTGGGCGAAGGGGAGTGACTACAGCGGGTGTGAGGTCTGCGTCAACGAGGTCTGTGACGCGTGCGCCGGCAACAGGCACGGCAGCTGCAACCCGAGGGCGTCGAAGTTGCCGCACTGTGCGTGCGCGGCCCGTGGCCACCGATGAACCCGCCGGGCCGTCTTGGCACTACGTGAGGGGTTTCACTAGCCTCCGCTTGCGATGAGCGAGTTCCTGCAGCAGTACTTGACGGTGGCCGTCTTCAGCGTGGCCGCCATCGCCATGGTCGGCGGCATGCTCGGTCTCGGGAGCCTGGTCCGGCCCACCCGGCCCCAGTCGCAGAAGTACATCAACTACGAATGCGGCGTCGACCCGGTGGGCACCGGTTGGTCGCAGAGTCAGATCCGGTACTACGTCTTCGCCCTCCTCTTCGTCATGTTCGACGTGGAGGCGGTGTTCATCTTCCCGTGGGCCGTGCGCCTGGAGGCCTACGGTCTGTTCGGGCTCATCGAGATGACGATCTTCATCGTCATCCTCGCCCTCGGACTCCTCTACGCCTGGCGAAAGAAGGTTCTCCGTTGGGCCTAGTGGAGCGGGGCACGTTCGCCAAGAAGCAGCTCAAGCCCCTCACCTGGCTCCTCAACTACAGCCGGAAGTACTCCCTGTGGGTCTACCAGTGGGGGCTGGCCTGCTGCGCCATCGAGATGGGGGCCGCCTTCGGGTCGCCCCGGTACGACGTCATGCGCCTGGGGGTCATCCCCTTCCCCGCCGGACCCCGCCAGGCCGACCTGGTGGTGGTGTCGGGCACCGTCACCGACAAGATGGCCCCCGCCATCCGCCGACTGTGGGAGCAGATGCCCGACCCCAAGTACGTGATCTCCATGGGCTCGTGCGCCAACTGCGGCGGCCCCTACTGGGACTCTTACTCCGTCACCAAGGGCGTCGACCAGATCATCCCGGTCGATGTCTACGTGCCCGGCTGCCCGCCCCGCCCGGAGGCCCTGCTGGAGGGCATCGTCCTGCTCCAGCAGCGCATCCAGAACGAGGACATGGGCGAGCGCTGGCGGGGTGAGCCGATTGTCGTCGGCTGAGATCAGCACCCCGACGGTCCCTTCGCCGACTGTTACAGGCGGCGACCAGGCCCGGGCCCGCCTCGACGCCCTTGTCACCGAGTTGGGCGACGACGTGCAGGGTTCCGAGGTCGTCCGCAACGGCGACGTCATCGTCCGGGTCGCCGCCAGCGCGTGGAGGCGGGCGGCCGAGGTCTGCAAGGCCCAGGGCTACGACTACTTCTGCTTCCTGTCCGGGATCGACTGGATGCCGTCGACATCGCCCAACCCCCGGGCGTCGGTGTCCGACGAGCTCGACACCGGCGACGACGAGGCACCTGCCGAAAGGGGCGAGGCCGAGGAAGAGGCGGCGGCGGTGGCCGACAACGAGGACGCGGTCGCCGAGGCCGAGCCCGAGGTCGACGCCGGCGGACTCGGGTATCCCACCGGCGTGGCCGGCGGCGACACCCGGTTCCAGGTCTTCGCCCGCCTCTACTCCACCACCCGCCACGAGGGCGTCACCCTCAAGGCCGACCTGGATCCGGACGCCCCCAGCGTGGAGACGTGGTCGGGCATCTACCCCGGGTCGGACTGGAACGAGCGGGAGACCTGGGAGATGTACGGGTTCGTCTTCGAGGGCCACCCCAACCTGATCAAGCTCTACCTGCCGGGCGAGTTCGAGGGTTTCCCCCTGCGCAAGGACTTCCCGCTGCTGTCCCGCGAAGTGAAGCCGTGGCCCGGCCTGGTCGACGTCGAGCTCATGCCCGAGGTGCCGGAGTCCGAGGCCGAGCCCGCCCCCGAGGCTCCCGCCCCCGAGGCTCCCGCCCCCGAGGCTCCCGCCCCCGAGGCTCCCGCCCCCGAGGCTCACGCCCCCGAGGCTCACGCCCCCGAGGTTCCCGCCCCCGAGGCTCACGCCCCCGAGGCTCACGCCCCCGAGCCTGAGCTCGCCGCGGAGGTTCCCGCCACCGAGGCCGCGCCCGCCGAGGCCGCGCCCGCCGAGGCCGAGCCCGCCGAGGCCGAGCCCGGTTCCGCGGCGCCTGCGCCCCTCAGCGCGGCGCCTGAGCCGGCGGCCGCCGCGCCGGAGCCGGCGGCCGCCGCGCCTGAGCCGGCAGCCCCGCCGCCGGCCGAGAACTCCGTCCCAGAGACAGCCGAGGAGGCGCACGCGACCGGCACCGAGAGCGCCACCACCGGCCCCGCGGCCGAAGCGGTCGCCGTCGAGGCCGCCCCCCCCGAGGCGCCCGGCCCCAAGGCCACGACCGAGGAGGACGCGGGCTGATGGCCGTCACCGACCAGCAGCGCATGGCCTACATCGCGGGCCAGGCGGCCGACGCCCGGGTCAACGTCGAGCTCCAGACCGAGGACATGGTCCTCAACCTCGGCCCCCAGCATCCGGCCACCCACGGCACCCTGCGCATCGTGGCCAAGCTCGACGGCGAGCAGGTCATCAGCGCCGACGTCATCTGCGGCTACATGCACCGGGGCTACGAGAAGCTCACCGAGGTCCGCACGTATCCGCAGGTCACCACCCTGATCAACCGCATCGACTGGCTGTCGTCGTTCGCCAACGAGGTCCCGTTCATCCTGGCCGCCGAACAGCTGATGGAGATCGAGGCCCCGCCCCGGGCCCAGTGGATCCGCACCATCATGTTCGAGCTCAGCCGCATCGCCAACGTCACCCTCTTCATCGGCGAGATGGGTGTGCAGCTGGGCGCCCTCACCCCCGTGTTCTTCGCCTTCCGCGACCGGGAGTACGTCCTCAACCTGATCGAGGCCGCCACCGGCGGGCGCTTCCATCCCAACTACGACCGCATCGGCGGGCTCAAGGAGGACCTCCCCCGGGGTTGGATCTCCGAGACCCACGGGGCCATGAAGCGCATCCGGACGTACTGCGACCAGCTCGAAGACCTCCTGATGGGCAACGAGATCTTCGAGGCCCGCACCCGGGGCGTCGGCGTGATCCCGGCCGAGATGGGCCTGGCCTACGGGCTGTCGGGGGCCAACATCCGGGCCAGCGGGGTCGACTGGGACCTCCGCCGCGACGAGCCCTCGCCTCTCGTGTGGAGCGAGCTCGACTGGAAGGTCTGGACCCACCCCGACGGCGACTCCTTCGCCCGCTACTGGGTGCGGCTCCAGGAGGTGCGGGAGGCCACCAAGATGGTCGACCAGCTCCTCGACGGGCTGCCCGCCGGCCCCATCCAGGCCAAGGTGCCCCGTATCATCAAGGTACCGGCCGGCGAGGCCTGGGCCCACACCGAGAACCCGCTGGGAGAGATGGGCTACTACGTGGTCAGCCAGGGCGGCCTGGGCCCGTTCCGCTGCAAGATCCGCTCGGCCTCGTTCAACAACGTGTCGATCGTCCCCTGGCTGCTCAGGGGCGTCTACGTGCCCGACATCATCACCATTCTGGCCAGCCTCTACTTCATCCTCGGCGACATCGACCGGTAGCGACTCCGGCCCGCCGGGTCAGATGGCGGTGACGTGCACGTTGGGGTAAGCGGCGGCCAACCGGGCCACATCGCTCTCATCCCCCGTCACGATCACCCCTCCGCCCGCCTCCACCGCGGCGGCGACGGTGTGCGCGTCGGCCAACTCGGACGACCCGGCTCTCGCGGCCGTCAGGACGCCGCCGACGAGTCGGGCGAAGCTCCGGTCGGTGGCCCGGACGAGGATGCCGGTCTCCCGGCTGAGACACGCGTCCACCACCTGGTTGTGGCCGGGGCCGCGGTAGAGCTCGGCGAGGATGACGGCGGGGGTGATGACCTCCCGCCGCAGGCGTCGGGCCGCCTCCACCGCCGCTCGCACCTCCCGGAACCGCGGGCCTCGCTGGCCGGCGAGGCTCGAGAGCGCTTCGGCGTCGAGGACGAGGACGAGGCTCAACCGAGCAGGTCGATGTACTTGCGGACCAGCTGCTCGTCGACCGGCCCGTTGGTCGCCTCGAGCCCGTCGAGCATCTCACCGAGGAGACGATGTCTGCGCCGGCGGGTCAGCTCCAACCGGACCGCCTCGTTCACCTGCGACGACAGCGCCTCACCTCCCGCTTCGAGCTCGGCGACGAGGTCCTCGTCCAGGGACACCGACACCTTCCGTTTGGTCGTGGTCATACCCTAAGCCTACCGAAGTAGGAGGGCGAGGCCATCAACGGCGGTAGCACGCGAGATGCCGGCTGTGTTGTCACTGTGTGAAGGGCTTCACTAGTGTCCAGCGCGAGTCATGCTGGCCTTCGAACTTTCCTTCTGGTGGGCGACCCTGTTGAAGACGGTGGTCGTGCTGTCGGTCATCCCGGCGGCCGCCATCATCCTCGGTTACGTCTTCCTGTTGAAGATGATGGCCCACATGCAGAGCCGTCTGGGGCCCATGGAGCCGGGCGGTTTCCACGGCTGGTTCCAGCTCATCGGCGACGGGATCAAGTTCATCCAGAAGGAGGACATCATCCCGGCCGAGGCCGACCGCCGGGTGTTCGCCATCGCCCCCGTGGTCGTGCTCGTCTCCACCTTTCTCCTCTACATCGTGCTCCCGGCCGGGCCCGACCTCGTGGTCCAGGACCTCGACGTGGGCATCTTCTACGCCCTGGCCGTCTCGTCACTGTCGGTGATCGGCGTGCTCATGGCCGGGTGGGCGTCGGCCAACAAGTACTCCCTCCTCGGCTCGCTGCGGGCTGCGGGCCAGCTCATCGCCTACGAGCTCCCCCTCGTGCTGGCCGTCGTCGGCGTGGTCATCCAGGCCGGCACCATGAGCCTGCAGGGCATCGTCCACGCCCAGGCCGACGGCGAGATCTTCGGGATCGGCCTCATCGGCAACCCCTACATCCTCACCCAGGCCCTCGGCTTCGTGATCTTCGTGGCCGCCTCCCAGGCCGAGCTCACCCAGACGCCGTTCGACATGCCGGTGGCCGAGTCGGAGCTGGTGGCGGGCTACATGACCGAGTACTCCGGTTTCCGCTTCCTGTTCTTCTTCATGGCCGAGTTCGGCACCGCCTTCGCCCTGTCGGCCATCGCCGCCACCCTCTACCTCGGCGGCTGGTCGGTGCCCTTCGTCGACGGCAACCTGGCCAACATCCTCGGCCCGATCGTGCTCGGGGCCAAGATCATGCTGGTCGCGTTCCTGATCTTCTGGATGCGGTTCACGTTCCCCCGTTTCCGTGAGGACCAGCTCCAGGCCTTCGCCTGGAAGATCCTGATCCCCCTCTCGCTGGCCAACATCGTTGCGACCGGCATCCTGAAGGTGGCGTTCTAGATGCCCAAGATCCCCGGTCAGGGCCTCGTCAAGGGCCTCGGCGTCACGTTCAAGACCATGCTCCAGCCGGCGGTCACGGTGCAGTACCCCAAGGAGCGGGAGGAGCCCGTCGGGCGGGCCCGGGGCGTCATCGCCCTCAAGGAGGAGAACTGCACCGCGTGCATGCTCTGCGCCCGTGAGTGTCCCGACTGGTGCATCTACATCGAGGGCCACAAGGAGAAGCGGCCCCCCCGCCGCGAGGGTGGCAAGCCCCGCACGGTCAACGCCCTCGACCGCTTCGACATCGACTACGCCCTCTGCATGTACTGCGGCATCTGCGTCGAGGTCTGCCCCTTCGACGCCCTGTTCTGGAGCCCGGAGTTCGAGTACTCCGAGGTCCGCATCGCTGATCTCCTCCACGACAAGGAAAAGCTCGGCGAGTGGATGGAAGGTGTCCCCGAACCCCAGCCCCTCGAGGCCGGGGCGGTCAAGAAGAAGTAGGGACGCGCACCGCTCGTGGTCGCCGCGAACCCATGATCGCCGAGAACCCATGATCGCCGAGAACATCGCCTTCTATCTCATGGCCGTCGCCATGGTGGCGGCCGCCTGCCGCCTGGTCACCACCAAGAACGTGGTGCGGGCCGCCCTCTTCCTGGCCATCGTGCTGGGCGCCACCGCCGGCATGTTCGTCCTCCTCCTGGCCGAGTTCGTGGCCTGGGTGCAGGTGCTCGTCTACATCGGCGCGGTGGTGGTCCTCCTCCTGTTCGGGGTCATGCTCACCCGGGCGCCCATCGGCCGGGAGTCCGACCTCGACAACGACAGCAAGTGGGTGCCGGCCCTGGTCGCCGTGTTCCTCCTGGGTGCCATCGCCACCATGCTGAGCGACGCCTTCGGCTCGGAGGAGATCTCCTTCGGCCGCATCCAGCGCACGGCCGACGTGGCCGACTCGATCTTCGGGGTCTACGTGATCCCGTTCGAGGTGGCGTCGGTGCTCCTGCTGGCCGCCCTGGTGGGCGCCGTCGCCCTGGCCCGAAGGGACTAGGAACCGTCCCATGATGCTCAACCAGTTCCTGATGCTGGCCGCGGTGCTCTTCTGCATCGGCGTCTACGGCGTGCTGGTCCGCAAGAACGCGGTGCTCGTGCTCATGTCGATCGAGCTCATGCTCAACGCGGTCAACATCAACCTCATCGCCTTCGGCGCGTTCCGCGACAACGTGATCGGCCAGGTCTTCTCCCTGTTCGTGATCGCCATCGCCGCCGCCGAGGTCGGGGTCGGCCTGGCGATCGTCCTGCTCATCTTCCGCAACCGGGCCAACATCGACCTCGACCAGGCCGATCTGATGAAGGGCTAGGGGCTCCCACCCGTGCTGGAGAACGCCTGGCTCATACCGCTGCTGCCGGCGGTGTCGTCCGTCCTCATCCTGGCCTTCGGCAAGAAGCTGCCGGGCAAGGGCCACGAGATCGGCATCGGCGCCCTGGCCCTGGCTTTTCTGGGGGCGGCGGCGTGCGCGGTGGAATGGATCGGCAGGGAAACCCACGGCGAGCACCACATCCGGGAGGCGGTGACCGGCCACTTCACCTGGTTCAACCTGGGCGGGGTCGACATCGGGGCCGGCATCCATGTCGACGGCCTGACGGTGATGATGCTGGTGGTCGTCACCTTCATCTCCCTGCTGGTGCACGTCTACTCCGTCGGCTACATGCACGGCGACCGCCGCTACACCTACTTCTTCGCCGCCCTCTCCCTGTTCACCGCCTCCATGCTGCTGCTGGTGGTGTCCGACAACACCCTCCAGCTGCTGATCGGCTGGGAGCTGGTGGGCCTGTGCTCGTTCATGCTCATCGGCCACTGGTGGGAGGAGGGGGTGAACTCCAGCGCGGCCATCAAGGCCTTCATCACCACCCGCACCGGTGACGTCGGCCTGATGGTGGGCATCATCACCCTCTTCTTCGCCGCCGGTCGCAACTTCGACATCGAGAACCTGAACCACATGGCCCTCACCGGCGAGATCAGCCACGGCCTGCTCCTGGTCGGCGCCGCCCTCCTGTTCATGGGGGTCATGGGCAAGAGCGCCCAGTTCCCCCTCCACGTGTGGCTGCCCGACGCCATGGCCGGCCCCACGCCCGTGTCGGCCCTCATCCACGCCGCCACCATGGTCGTGGCCGGCGTCTACCTGGTGGCCCGCACCTACGGCGTGTTCTTCGAGGGCTTCTCCATCGAGGCCGGCGGGATCAACTTCGTGGCCGTCATCGGCGGGATCACGGTGCTGATCGCGGCCGGCCTGGCCTTCGTGCAGGACGACGTCAAGAAGGTGCTCGCCTACTCCACCGTCAGCCAGCTGGGCTACATGGTGATGGCCCTCGGCTGCGGGGCGTGGACGGCGGCCGTCTTCCACCTCTTCACCCACGCCTTCTTCAAGGCCCTCCTCTTCCTCGGCTCGGGCTCGCTCATCCACGCGGTCCACTCCAACAACATGAGCGACATGGGTGGGATGAAGAAGTTCATGCCCACCACCTACAAGACCTTCCTGATCGGCTCCATCGCCCTGGCCGGGATCCCGCCGTTGGCCGGCTTCTGGTCGAAGGACGAGATCCTCAACGGCGCCCTCGAGAACCACTACGGGCTGTTCCTGGCCGTCGGCCTGGCCGGCGCCTTCATGACCGCGGCCTACATGACCCGAACCTGCTACCTGGTGTTCTTCGGCGAGTTCCGGGGCCACGGCCACCCCCACGAGTCGCCCGCCTCGATGCGCATCCCGCTGGTGGTCCTGGCCGGCCTGTCGTGCGTGGTCGGCCTGCTGAACGCTCCCGGTATCGAGAAGTTCAACGAGTGGGTGGTCTTCGAGGTGCCGGGGGTGCCGGAGTTCCTCGAACACCACGCCTTCAACCCGGGCCTGGCCGCCATCTCGTCGATCGTGGCGCTCATGGGTATCGGGGCCGCGGCCGGCTACTACCTGCGGCACACGTTCCCCTACGGGATGGTGCAGAAGAACGGGCTGGCCCGCACCGGCTACAAGGTGCTGGTCAACAAGTACTTCCTCGACGACCTGTTCGTGAACGGGATCATCCGCAACATCCAGTACCCGATCGCCAAGGCCGCCTACTGGATCAACCAGAACGTGATCGACGGGGTGGTCAACGCCTTCGGGATCGGTTCCCGGAAGGTGGCCAACTTCGTGTACGACAACATCGACCAGAAGGGCGTCGACGGCATCGTCAACGGCGCCGGCGCCGGCGCCGAAGCCGGCGGCAAGAGCCTCCGCCGTACCCAGACCGGACAGGTCCAGCAGTACGCCGCCTATCTCTTCGGAGCCGCCGCGGTCCTCGCCGTCGGCCTCGTAGTCCTGACGTGACCCCCCTCGTAGGAGAGTCGTCCGAATGCTTCTGACCGCAGCCATCTTCCTGCCGGTGATCGGCGCTGCCCTGCTGGGGGTGATTCCGGGGAAGCAGGAGAAAGCGCTCAAGGCGGCGGCCCTGCTGACCACGCTGGCCACGCTGGTGCTGGGGGTGTTCATCACCGTCGGGTTCGACTTCGGGCGCTCGGGCGCCATGCAGTTCACCGCCGACGAGCGGTGGATCGACGTGATCAACAGCCGCTACCACATCGGCATCGACGGCATCTCGCTCCCTCTGCTCCTCCTGTCGATGGTGATCACGCTCCTGTGCGTCATCTACTCCTGGGACCACTTCCCCGAGCCCAAGAACCCCAAGGCCTTCCTGATCCTCATGCTCCTGCTGGAGACGGGGATGAACGGCACCTTCGCGGCCCAGGACCTGATCCTGTTCTTCGTCTTCTTCGAGCTGGTCCTGCTGCCCATGTACTTCATGATCGGCGTGTGGGGCGGGCCCAACCGGCAGTACGCGGCGATCAAGTTCTTCCTGTTCACCCTGTTCGGGTCGGCCCTGATGATCCTGGGCTTCCTCGCCCTCTACTTCAAGGGCGGCAACACCTTCGACATCCCCGAGCTCATGGCGTCGGGACCCGACATCGCCCGCAGCACCCAGATGCTCATCTTCGGCGGACTGTTCATGGGCTTCGCCATCAAGGTGCCGATGTTCCCGTTCCACACCTGGCTCCCCGACGCCCATACCGAGGCCCCCACCGTGGGCTCGGTGATCCTGGCCGCGGTCCTCCTGAAGCTGGGCGTGTACGGCTTCATCCGCATCGCCATCCCGATCCTCCCCGAGGCGGCCCGGGCGTGGGCCCCCTGGATCGGTGGGCTGGCTGTCATCGGCATCATCTACGGCGCCCTCGGGTGCCTGGCCCAGAAGGACATGAAACGGCTCATCGCCTTCTCGTCGGTGGCCCACATGGGCTTCGTGATGCTGGGCGTGGCCACCCTCACCAACTTCGGGATCAACGCCGCCGTCTTCGGGATGGTGGCCCACGGCCTCATCACCGGGATGCTGTTCTTCATCGCGGGCTCGATCCAGGAGCGGTTCGGCACCCGGGAGATCGCCCGCCTCGGGGGCCTGCTGACCCAGGCGCCCCACCTGGGCTGGATCCTCGGCTTCTGCGTCTTCGCGTCCCTGGGCCTTCCCGGCCTGGCCGGGTTCTGGGGTGAGTTCCCCGCCATCCTGGCCGCCTACGAGCCGGCTGCCGGCCTCAACGAGGGCCTGTTCCGGGCCTACATGGTGATCGCCGCCATCGGCACTGTCTTCGCCGCCGGCTACCTGCTGTGGATGCTCCAGCGGGTCGCGTTCGGGACGGCGCAGACCGAGTTCGAGCACTCCCACATCCACGACGTCCACGGTCCGGAGTGGATCGCGTGGACGCCCCTGCTCATCGGCATCCTCGTCTTCGGGATCTTCCCCCACCTGATCTTCGACGTCACCGACTCGGCCGTGAACGCCATCGCCGCCGGCGTCGGCGGCGCGGCCCAGGCCGCGGCCGTGGTGGCGCATCCGTGACGCTTCTGGCCCAAGTGGCCCAGGGCGGTTTCACCGCGCCCAGCCTCGACTACCACGCGCTGGCGCCGGAGATCGTCCTCAGCGTGGTGCTGGCGGCGGTGCTGGTGGCCGACCTGGTGCTCGACGAGACCAAGAAGTGGGTCATCCCCAGCATCGCCAGCTTCGGCCTGCTGGCCACCTTCGTCCCCATCGTCACCCTCGCCCTCTACGGGGACGACGTGCGGTCGATGGTGGGCGGGGCCTACGTGGTCGACAACTTCGCCCTCGTGCTCAAGGCCCTGTTCATCGGCGTCGGCTACGTCGTGCTGCTGATGTCGAACACCTACATCGAGGAAGGCGACTACTACGAGGGGGAGTACTACTTCCTCCTGCTGGCCTCGATCATGGGAATGATCGTGATGGCGTCGTCGCGCGACCTCATCACCATCTTCGTGGCCCTGGAGACGCTGTCGATCCCCGCCTACATCCTGGCCGGCTGGCGCAAGCGCGACCTCAAGAGCAACGAGGCCTCGCTCAAGTACTACCTGCTCGGGGTGCTGGCGTCGGCGGTGATGCTCTACGGGATGTCGCTCATCTACGGGTACACGGGCACGACGATCCTCACCGACATCGGGGCCCAGCTGCAGGGCGACGCCGCCCACAACCCGCTGGTCACCTTCGCCATCCTGTTCGTCATCATCGGCTTCGCCTTCAAGGTGTCGGCGGTGCCGTTCCACTCGTGGGCGCCCGACACCTACGAGGGGGCACCCACGCCCGTCACCGCGTTCCTGTCGGTGGCGTCGAAGACGGGTGGCTTCGTCGCCCTCTTCCAGCTGGTCTTCATCGGGTTCTTCGGGCGCGACGACGTGTGGGGCCCGCTGTTCGGCGTGCTGGCGGTGCTCACCATGACCGTCGGCAACCTGGTGGCCCTGCGCCAGACCAACGTGGTCCGGCTGCTGGCCTACTCGTCGATCGCCCAGGCCGGCTACATCCTCGTCCCGCTGGCGATCGCCGGCACCAGCGCCGATGCCGCCGACAGCGCCCTCACCGCGTCGATCGTCTACCTGCTCGTCTACGCGGCCATGAACCTGGGCGCCTTCGCCGTCGTGCTGGCCGTGGCCCGCAAGACCCGGTCGGGCGAGATCTCGTCGTTCGGCGGGCTGTTCGAGTACGCCCCCGGGCTGGCCGTGCTCATGACGATCTTCCTGTTCTCGCTGGCCGGCATCCCGCCGCTGGCGGGGGCGTGGGCCAAGATCTTCATGTTCCGGGCCGTCCTCGACGCCGGCACGAGCTGGGCGGTGGCCCTCGGCGTGGCCGCGGCCGTCAACTCGGTGATCGCCCTCTTCTACTACGCCAACATCGCCCGCCAGATGTGGATGAGCCCGGTGCCCGACGGCGACCGCACGCCGATCACGGTGCCCACGCCGCTGGTGACCGCCCTCGGGATCACGGTGGTCGTGGTGGTCGTCGTCGGGATCTACCCGCAGCTGTTCGGGCGCTTCGGCGACCTGGCATCGCTGGTGAAGTAGCCCGGGCCGTCGCCGCCCGGGCCGCCGCTTCCGGGGGGTGCCTGCGGTTCGACGAGGTGGTCGAGCTGGCCTTGTACGACCCCATGGCCGGGTTCTACTCGGGCGGCGGGGGGGCGGGCCGGGGCGGGGCCGACTTCATCACCAGTCCCGAGGTGGGGTCGCTGTTCGGGGCGGTGCTGGCCCGGGCGATCGAGTCGTGGTGGGACGGGCTGGGGCGTCCCGAGCCGTTCGCGGTGGTGGAGGCGGGGGCGGGCCGCGGCAGCCTGGCCGCGTCGATCCTGGCCGCGGGCTTGCCGCGGACGGTGCGGTACGTGGCCGTCGAGCGCTCGGGCGTGTTGCGGGCGGCGGCCGCGGCCCGGCTGGGCGACCGGGCCGACGTCGTCGTGGTCGGCGAGCTGCCGCCGGGTCCGTTCGACGGGATCGTCCTGGCCAACGAGCTCCTCGACAACCTCCCGTTCCGCCTCCTCCAGCGAACCGGTGACGGATTTGGGGGCCAGGACCCCGAGAATCGTCACCAGTTCGGGAAGGGGGATGGGTGGGCGGAGGTGTTCGTCGACGAGAACCTGGCCGAGGTGTTGCGGCCGGCGACGACCGAGCTGGCGCCCGACGCCGCACCCGGGGCCCGGATCCCGGTGCAGAACCAGGCCCGGGACTGGGTGGACGCGGCCATCGCCCGCCTCCGCCGGGGGCGGGTGGTGATCGTCGACTACGCCGACACCACCATCTCGATGGCGCACCGGCCGTGGACTGAGTGGGTCCGCACCTACCGGGGCCACGGCCGGGCCGGCCATCCCCTCGACGACCTGGGCACGGCCGACATCACCTGCGAGGTGGCCGTCGACCAGCTCCCACCGCCCGCCCGCGACCGGTCCCAGGCCGAGTTCCTGCGGGCCCACGGCCTCGACGACCTGGTCGACGCGGCCCGGCACGAGTGGCAGGCCCGGGCCCACATCGGCGACCTCCAAGCGCTCAAGGCCCGCAGCCGGGTGACCGAGGGCGCGGCCCTCACCGACCCGTCCGGTCTCGGTGCCTTCCGGGTCCTGGAATGGGAGGTGCCGGGTAGGCTCGACCACCATGGCTGACGAGCCGACGGACCGGGCAACGATCGAGGCCTACTACCTGGAGGAGCGGAAGTTCCCGCCCTCCGACGACTTCAAGAAGCAGGCCCTCGTCACCGACACGTCGATGTACGAGGAGGCCGAGCGCGACTTCGAGGGCTTCTGGGCCCGGCAGGCGGCCGACCTCCTCGACTGGGACTCCGACTGGGAAACCATCCTCGACTGGCAGCTCCCCTTCGCCAAGTGGTTCGTGGGCGGCACCCTCAACGCCGCTGCCAACTGCCTCGACCGCCATGTCGCCGCCGGCCGGGGCGACAAGGTCGCCTACCACTGGGAGGGCGAGCCGGGCGACACCCGCACCATCACCTACGCCGAGCTCACCGGGGAGGTGTGCCGGTTCGCCAACGTCCTGAAGTCCCTCGGCGTCGAGCGGGGCGACCGGGTCAACATCTACCTGCCGATGATCCCCGAGCTGCCGGTGGCCATGCTCGCCTGCGCCCGCATCGGCGCCGCCCACAGCGTGGTCTTCGGCGGGTTCTCGGCCGAGGCCCTGCGCGACCGGATCAACGACGCCGAGGCCAAGGTCCTGGTCACGGCCGACGGCGGGTGGCGGCGGGCCCAGGCCGTCCCCCTCAAGGCCAACGCCGACGCCGCCCTCGAGGGCACGCCCACCATCGAGCACGTGGTGGTGGTCCGCCGCACCGAGTCCGACGTCACCATGGTCGACGGCCGCGACCAGTGGTACCACGACCTCATGGCCGGCCAGTCGGCCGACTGCCCGGCCGAGCCCATGGACTCCGAGCAGCTCCTCTACCTGCTCTACACGTCGGGGACGACGGCCAAGCCCAAGGGCATCATGCACACCACCGGCGGCTACCTCACCCAGGTCGCCTTCACCCACAAGTACGTGTTCGACCACCACCCCGAGGCCGACGTCTACTGGTGCGCGGCCGACATCGGCTGGGTCACCGGCCACAGCTACATCGTCTACGGACCGCTGGCCAACGGGGCCACGTCGGTGCTGTACGAGGGCAGCCCCGACACCCCGGGCAGGGACCGGTGGTGGTCGATCATCGAGCGCTACGGGGTGACGATCCTCTACACCGCCCCTACCGCCATCCGGACGTTCATGAAGTGGGGCACCGAGCATCTCGAGGCCCACGACCTGTCGTCGCTGCGGGTGCTCGGGTCGGTGGGGGAGCCCATCAACCCCGAGGCGTGGATGTGGTACCAGGAGCACGTCGGCGGCGGACGGTGCCCGGTGGTCGACACCTGGTGGCAGACCGAGACCGGCGGCATCATGATCTCGCCCCTGCCCGGCGCCACCATCACCAAGCCGGGGTCGGCCACGTTCCCCCTTCCCGGCATCGGCGCCGAGGTGGTCGACGAGCAGGGCCACCGGGTCGAGCTGGGCGGCGGCTACCTCACCCTCACCCGTCCCTGGCCGGGGATGCTGCGGGGGATCTACGGCGACCCCGAGCGCTACCGGCAGACCTACTGGTCGCGCTTCGAGGGCCGCTACTTCGCCGGCGACGGGGCCAAGCTCGACGACGAGGGCTACCTGTGGCTGCTCGGGCGGGTCGACGACGTGATGAACGTGTCCGGCCACCGGGTGTCGACGGCCGAGGTGGAGTCCGCCCTGGTCCACCACCCGACGGTGGCCGAGGCCGCGGTGGTAGGGGCCAAGGACGCCACCCACGGGCAGGCGATCATCGCCTACGTCACCCTCAAGCTGGGGGTCGAGGCCAACCACGAGCACGGGGAGGCCCTCCGCAAGCACGTCGCGACCAAGATCGGGCCCATCGCCCGGCCCAAGACCGTCATCTTCACCGACGATCTGCCCAAGACCCGCAGCGGCAAGATCATGCGCCGGCTGCTCCGTGACGTGGCCGAGGGCCGCGACCTGGGCGACACCACCACCCTGGCCGACGCCGGGGTGGTGGAGGAGATCAAGAAGCGGGCCGCGGCCGGCACCGCCGAGCAGGAGTAGTGGCACCCGACGACGACGACGACGACGTCCCGTCCCACTGGGTGTGGCGGGACGGCCCGGTCGGCCCCCGCCCGGCGGTCATCTTCGACATCGACGGCGTCCTGTCCGACGCCACCGGCCGCCAGCACTTCCTCGACGACGACGCCTCGGGCAAGAAGAACTGGCGGGGGTTCTTCGACGCCTGCGGCGAGGACCCGTTGCTGGAGGACGTGGCCGCCCTGGTCGAGGTGATCGACCGGGACGTGGTGATCGTCCTCCTCACCGGCCGCCCCATGCGGGTGCAGCCCAACACCCTCGAATGGCTGAAGCGCAACCGCCTGCGATGGGACCTCCTGGTGATGCGCAACGCCGGCAACTACCAGCACTCGCCCGAGTTCAAGCGCCTGACGGTGAAGGAGCTGCGGCAACGGGGGTACGAGATCAGGGTCTCGTTCGAGGACGATCTCCGCAACATCGAGATGTTCAAGTCCGAGGGCGTCCCCACCGTGTACATCCACTCCGGCTACTACGACACCTAGAGGCAGCCCTCCCCCCCGGCGCCGGGGCCGGGACGCCGGCGACGGGGAGGGTCACCGTCATCTCGGTCCCCTCGCCGGGGCGGGATCGGATCGAGATGCGGCCGCCGTGCTCGTCGATGATCGCCTTGGTGATCGAGAGTCCGAGGCCCGTGCCGGGGACGGCAAGCTGCTGGGTGGCCGACGACCGGAAGAAGCGCTCGAAGATGCGGGGCTGGTCGGCCAGGGGGATGCCCATGCCGGTGTCGGCCACCGTGAAGACGACCTCGTCGCGCTCGGCGTGCACGGTGACCCGCACCCGGCCGCCGTCGGGCGTGAACTTGACCGCGTTGGAGATCAGGTTGATCAGGACCCGGTCGAGCTGGTCGCGGTCGCCCTGGAGCACTCCGACATCGTCGGCGACGGCGAACGAGACGTCGAGGTCGCGGCCGGCCCGGCCGGGTAGGACGGCCTGGAGCGCGCCCTCGACGAGCACGGCCACGTCGACCGGGCCCATCGACAGGCGGAACGTCCCCGACTCCACCCGCGACATGATCAGCAGCTCCTCGATGAGGATGAGCAGGCGCTGGGCGTTGCGGTCGACGATGTCGAGGATGCGGCGCTGGTCGTCGCCCATGGTGCCGGCGGCGCCGTCGGTGAGCATCTCCAGGTAGCCGAGGATGCTGGTCAGGGGCGTGCGCAGCTCGTGGGAGACCGACGACAGGAAGTCGGTCTTGACCTTGTCCAGCTCCTGGAGCCGCTCCCGCATCTCCTGCTCCCGCCCGAGCGTGATCCGGAGGTCGCGTTCGGCGCGCTTGCGGTCGCTCACGTCTCGGCTGTTGAGCACGACGCCGTTCACGCTGGGGTCGTCGACCAGGTTGGTGATGGCGGTCTCGACGTCGCGCCACGACCCGTCCCGGCGGCGGAGGCGGCACTCCACCAGGCAGGAGTCGTCGCCGTCGCGCACCAGCCCGGTGAGGGCGTCGAGCACCGCGGCCGCGTCCTGGGGATGGACCCACGCCGCGAGGGGCTGGCGCAATAACTCGTCGGCACGGAGGCCGAAGACCCGGGTCACGGCCGAGCTCTGGTAGACGATCCGGAGGTCGCGGTCGACGATGGTGATGACGTCGCTCGAGTTCTGGGCCAGCGACCGGAAGCGGGCCTCGGTGCCGGCCACGTGCTCCAGCGCTGCCCCCGCCAGCACGGCCACGAACTCGATGAGCTGCACCTCGTCGTCGCCGAAGAGGTCGGCGACCTGGCTGTGGGTGACGTAGAGGCAGGCGACGGCCCGGCCCTCGCTGTAGATCGGCGCGCACAGAGCCGAGCGCAGGCCGGAGAGCACCACGCTGTCGGCGGGATCGGCGGCCCCGGCCTCGGAGAGCACCACCGGTCGGCCGGTGTCGAGCGCCCGGCGGACGAGGGTGCGGCTCCACCCGTCGACGCTGCCGCTGCCGGTACCGGCCGACGCGTCGTCGACGTCGAGGACGAGCACTCGTTCGACGCGCAGCAGGGTGGTCGCCGCCTGGCGGACGGCGGCGAAGACGGCGTCGGGCGAGGGGGCCGAGGCGATGTGACGGCCGACGTCGAGAAGGGTCGAGAAGCGGTCGGCCAACGACAGGCTGGCGGGGGTCGCCGGCGCGCGGGCCGGGCCCGGGTCGGGGCGGGCCACCGACGGCGGCAGGAGGGCGGCCACGGCGGCCTCGGCCGCAGCCACCGAGTCGACTCCGACCGCGGCGGCCAACGGCCTCCGCTTCCGGCGGGCGGGGCGGGGCAGGCCGACGCGGGCGAGGGCCAACCGGCTGAGGGCGAGCTCGTAGCCGGCGGACTGGGCCTCCGCCGCGGCGAGGCTGCGTTGGAGGAGTCGTCGGGCCCGCCGGTCGTGGCCGCGGAGCGACGCCACCAGGGCCCGTTCCCGGAGGGCGTGGGGCGCGTTGTTCCGGTAGAAGCGGGCCACCCACCAGCCCCGGCGGGCCGTCGCCGCCGCCCGCCGCAGCACGGCTCGCCGACGTCCGGGTCGGTAGGGCGACATGGCCTCGGCCTGGCTGCGCAGGGCGGTGGCCAGCCACGGCAGCACCGGGGCCACGTACTCCTGGCGCAGGCCGGCCCGTCTCACGATGGCGGCGGCCTTCTCCAGCACCGCCACCGCGCCGTCCGGGTCGCCCTGGCGCAGGAGGCGCACGCCCTCGGCCAGATGGATCTCGGCTGCGGTCTGGGCGTCGTCGTTGCGCTCCTCCAGCCGGGCCCCGATGAGCTCGGCCGGGACCTGCCCGCCCGACGCCCGCGACCACGCACTCAGGCTCTCGCCGACCGCGGTGTCGTCGCCGATGGCGCTGGCGGCGGTGTAGAGGTCCTCGGCCACCGCCACCGCCTCCGGCAGCTCCCCCAGCCGGTAGTGGGCGAAGGCGACGTGCCAGGCGGCGGTGTTGGCCTCCCACCGGTCGCCGGTCTGGTCGAGGAGGCGGATGGCCTCCCGGCAGCGCTCGATCGACTCCCGGTAGCGGGATGCGGCGTAGAGCACGACGCCGTAGAAGTTCAATGACTGGCCCTCGCCCCACAGGTCGCCCAGGTCGCGGCGGATGGCGAGTGACCTCCGGGCGTAGGCGATGCCCCGGCTGAACCACGGGACCATCGTCATCACCGGGGCGTGCTCGGAGTAGGCCTGGGCCAGCTCGGGCGACGGCGGGTAGCGCTCGGCCAGGTTCATCTCCCGCAGGTGGGCCCAGGCGCAGGGGACCTTTCCCGTGCTGAACCAGTAGATGTAGGCCAGCCGGCTGTAGAGGCGGATGGCCAGGAACTCGCGGTCGGCCCCCTGCCGAGGGCGGCGGCCCACGAACAGGCGGGGCAGGAGCGTGTGGGCCACCTGGACCACGACCTCGACGAGGAGGGCGGGCAGGTAGGCGAGGGCGCGGCGGGGCAGGCGCCGGTCGAGCTGGCGCACGGCCCGTTCGACGTGGGCCCGGGCCAGGCGCTGGTCCCCCCGGCGGAAGGCGACGTCGCCCAGCTTGCCGGCCAGGGTGGCCCGGGCGAAGTCGGTGTCGGCCAGGGCCAGGGCGACCTCCAGCTGGGCGGTGGCCTCCTCGTAGGCACCCTGGAGGGTGAGGACGTCGCCCAGGCCCTCCGCCACCGCGGCCCGGGTGGGGGCCTGGCCGGGCTCGGGGCAGGCGGCCAGCGCCATCCGGTAGTGGCTGGCGGCGACGTCGAGGGAGTGCTGGGCCCGGGCCCGCTCGGCTGCACGGATGGCATGGGGGAGTGCCCGCCGGCCCTCGCCGGCGGCGTCGAAGTGGTAGGCCAGCTCGAAGGCACGATCGGGCTCGTCGGCCTCGATCCGCTCGGCCGCCCGCAGGTGGAGCCGGCGCCGGTCGGCCGGATCGAGCCGGGCGAGGAGGGCCTCTCGCAGCTTGTCGTGGAGCAGCCGGGCCCGGCCCGCGGCCTCGTCGACCCAGACGATGCGCCGGCGGCTGGCCTCGGCCAGTCCCGCGGCCGCCTCGGCTGCGTCCTGCCGGCACAGCTCCGTTGCCAGGCGCAGGTCGAACTCCTTGCCCAGGACGGCGCCCACCGACAGCAGCTCCACCGTGGCCGGGGCCAGGAGCTCCAGCCGGCGGGTGAGGAAGAGGGCGGCCTGGCGCGACGTCTGCACGTCGGCCAGCCGCTCTTCGTCGACGGCCCACCCGTCGGGCCGGTGGACGAGGGCACCGCTTTCCACCAGTCCCCGGAGCACGGCCGCGGCCATGAACGGGCTGCCCTCGGACAGGGTCGCCACCGTCCGCAGGGCGTCCTCCGGCAGGGGTCCGGCCATCGACTCGGCCAGGCTGCGCACGCTTCCCGCTTCGAGCCGGGGAAGGGCGATGGCGGCGAGGGGTTGGACGGCTCGCAGCAGGTGGTCGGGCGATACCTCCTCGGTGCGGAAGGCGGCGATGACGAGGACGCGGCCACCCGGGGCGCCCCGGCCGCCGGCCCGCTCCTGCCAGTCGGCCAGCAGGCGGAGGGTGGGGACGTCGGCCCACTGGCAGTCGTCGAGGAGGACGACAGCGGGGGCGTCGGGCCGGGACGGCAGCCCCGCCACCTGGAGGGCGTCGAGGAGGGCGCCCAGGGCCTTGATGCTGCGGGTCTCGCCGTAGGCCTCGGGGCCGAGGTTGGCCGGGCCCGAGCCCTCGCCCCGCAGCACCGGGTCGAGGGCGGGAAGGGCGGCCACGACCGCCTCGGCCCGATCGCCAAGGGCGGCCCGGAGCCGGTCTGCCAACCCCGGCCGGTGGCGGCAGGCATCGACGATCCCGGAGACCACGCCTTCGAGGACCTGGAAGGGACGTCGGGCGGCCTCCTCCACGCCCTGGCCCCGGAGGATCCAGGCCTCCGGCTGCGCCTGCTGGGCGAGCTCGTCGAGCAGGCGGGACTTGCCTCCGCCCGACTCCGCCTCCAGCAGCACCAGCCCGCCCGCGCCTCCGGCCGCCGCCCGCACCAGGTCGGCCAGCGCCGCCAGCTCGGCCGTGCGGGCTACGAACGAGGGCTCGGTGAGGGCCTGGCGGCGGTCGTGGAGTCCCACGATCACCGGGGGCTCACGCACCCCCCGCCGCAGCCCGTCGGCGATGGCGGTGAGGTCGGCCACCGCCGCCGCGGCTGTCTGGTAGCGCTCGGCCGGGTCCTTGCGCAGGAGCCGCTGGACGACCGCGTCGAGGGCCTGGGGGACGTCGACCCCCAACGCCCGCAGCCGGGGCGGGGCCGCGCTCAGGTGCTGTTGGAGGACTGAACCCACGTCGGGCCCGACGAACGGGGGCTCGCCCGCGAGGCACTCGAAGAGCACGATCCCGGTGGAGTACAGGTCGGACCGCCCGTCGACCGGGCTGGGGAGGAGACCGGCCGCCTCGGGAGCGAGGTAGCGGACGGTGCCCACCCGCTCGTCCCGGAGGGCGGGAGCCAGTGACGAGCTGCGGGCGAAGCCGAAGTCGACGAGGACCGCCTCGCCGACCGGAGACCCCTCGCCGACGATGATGTTGGCCGGTTTCACGTCGCGGTGGAGAACTCCGTGGTCGTGGGCATGCTGGAGCACCGACAACACGTCGATCGCCACCTCGAGGCTGGCGGGCACCGAGAGCGGCCCCCGTGCCAGTCGCTCCTGGAGGGTGAGGCCGGCCACGAGGGGCTGGACCAGGTAGACAAAGCCGTCCTCCCGGGCGAAGGCCACGGGCGCCCGCACCAACGGGGCCAGCCGGCGCAGGACATCGGCCTCGTGTTCGAGGCGGGCGACGACCCCGTCGGCCAGGTCGGCCACCGCCGCCCGCTTGAGGACGACGCCGCCGCCCCCCACCTCGGGGCCGGCCGGCTGGAGGTCGACCGCGAGCCAGGTCTCGACCCCGTTCTGGGCCTTGATGCGCCGCTCGCAGCGAAACCGCTGGCCGAGCACCAACTGGCCGGACTCCAGCGGATCGGCGAGCGAACCGCGGCCACTCATCTGTTCCCTCCCGACACCGGACGACGACTCCTGCCGCATCGGCCGCGTCCGCCGCGGTCTGAAGTGAAAAGAGTCCTTCGGCCCGGTACGACGGGCGCGCCCGAGCCCGGGCCAGGTGGCCCGAGGGTGCCCGGCCACCGTCCGGGTCCAGCGACCGAGAGATCGACCAGACCCCCATCGTGCCGCGGCCGCCTCAGACATCTCTCCACGCCCGGACAAGTTTCGAGCAACAACTGTGCGCCGAGTGCGGCCGGGCCTCGCGCACGCGGAACGTCGGGCCATGTGAGAGCGTTGATCAGGTGGACCCGAATCGTCCACGAGGAGCAAAGGTGAGCAAGAACACAATCAAGACGTACACACTTCTGGCCGGGCTCGGCGGGCTCCTGGTCCTGATCGGGTCGTTCTTCGGACGGGGCGGCGCGGTCATCGGACTGGTGATCGGCCTCGTCTTCGTCGGCGCCTCCTACTGGTTCTCCGACAAGCTGGCCATCAAGTCGGCCCGGGCGGTCCCCGTCAGCGAGGCGGAGATGCCCGAGTACTACCGGATCGTCCGGGAGCTGACGTCCAAGGCCGGCATGCCCATGCCCGCCCTTTACGTCACCCCCGACCTCCAGCCCAACGCCTTCGCCACCGGCCGTAACCCCCAGCACGCGGCGGTGGCCGTCACCCGGGGCATCCTCAACATCCTCACCTGGGACGAGCTGCGGGGTGTCCTGGCCCACGAGATCAGCCACGTGGGCAACCGCGACATCCTCATCGGGTCGGTGGCGGCGGCCGTCGCCATGGGCATCACCTTCATCGCCCGCATGGCGATGTGGGGGGCCATGTTCGGCGGGGGTGGGCGCGACGACGACAGCCCCAACCCCATCGCCCTGATCGCCTTCAGCCTGCTGGCCCCGGTGGCGGCCATGGTGCTGCAGATGGCGCTCAGCCGCAGCCGGGAGTACGAGGCCGACCGCACCGGCGCCCGCCTCATCGGCGACGGCGAGCCGCTGGCCCGGGCCCTGGCCAAGCTGGAGCAGGGGGCGCGCTCGGTCCCCATGAACGTCGACCCGGTGCAGGCCCAGAAGTACATCGTCAACCCCCTCACCGGGCGCAAAGTGCAGTTCGCCAACCTGTTCACCACCCACCCGCCCATGGAGGACCGCATCCGGCGCCTTCGCGAGGGCGACTGGCAGGGCTGAGCGGCATCCCACCCCGGCTCCCCCGTACGGGGGAGGCTTGGGACGGGTAGCGGGCGGAAGCATAGGGACGTTCCGACCCGAGCCCGATTCTTGGTCGTACTCGCCGCCGCCATGTCCTTGACGGCCGGCGTCACCGTGTCGGCCCGCGCCCAGACCCCGCCCTCGCCGCCCACCACCAAGGGGCTGCTCGAGCAGGTCCTCACCGACCTGCTCACGCCGGCCACCACGCCGCCGGCGCAGACGGCGGTGGCGGCGCCCGTTCCCCCCACCGTCCCCCCGCCGGCCGCCCCGCCGGCCGCGGCCCCGCCGGACACCACGGCCCCCGACACGTCGTCGCAGGTCATCCCGGCCGAGTACCAGGGCACGATCGACTGGAGCCGGGCCCGCAACCCGCGCTCGACGACGGCCCTCCTCGACGCCCTCCGCCGCCTGGAGGACCTCGGCTTCACCGCCGAGGAGGCGGCAGTGATGGGCATGGGCCAGTTCCCGGTGGCCGGACAGGCCGACTGGGAGGACGACTGGCACGATCCCCGCTTCGGCCCGCCGTTCCACCTCCACCAGGGCACCGACATCTTCGCCGAGCGGGGCACCCCCGTCATCGCCCCCGAGGCCGGCACCGTCACCTTCACCGACGGAGGGCTCGGCGGACGCGGCGCCTACGTCACCACCGCCGACGGCACCGCCTATTACATGGCCCACCTCAACGCCTATGCCGACTCGGTCTACAGCGGTGCGTCGGTCGAGCAGGGCGAAGTGGTGGCCTACGTGGGCAACACGGGCAACGCCGAGAACGGGGCGCCCCACCTCCACTTCGAGATCCGCCCCTACGGCGGGGGGGCCACCAACCCCAAGCCCATCCTCGACGACTGGCTGGCCACGGCCATCGACAACGTCCCCACCGTGCTGGCCGCCTACGGGGTCAACGTCCCCCGGGCCATCACCTCGGCCGGGATGCTCCGTCGCTTCGACGAGGGCGGCCTGGCCGGGTCGGGACGTTCGCCGGAGACGGCCCTGCTGTGGGCATCGTCCGTGAGCGCGGGCGGCGGCACGCTGCGGGTGGCCGAGGTGGAGGCGGTGCGCATGGCCGGCTCCATCGACTGGGACCGGCGGGCCACCACCGCCCAGCTCCGGGCCGACGTCCTCCGGGAGGCACGGACGGTGGCCAGTTCGGTGCTCGTCCCCCTCACCCCACCGCTGGTGGTGGTGCTACTCGGCCCCGCCGTCAGTCACGGAAATTCTTGAACTGGAGCGGGATCCCGAAGTCGTGATCCTTGAGGGCGGCGATCACCGACTGGAGGTCGTCCCGCTTCTTGGCCGACACCCGCACCTGCTCGCCCTGGGTCTGTGACGACACGCCCTTGGGGGCGTGCTCCTTGACGAACCGGTTGACCTCGCGGGCCTTCACGTCGTTGATGCCGGCGGTGATGGTGGCCGTCTGGCGGACGGCGCCCTTCGACCCCTCCTCGATCTTGCCGTAGGTGAGGGATTTGAGCGACACCGTGCGCCGCACGAGCTTCTCCTCGAGGACCTGGACGAGGGCCCGCATGCGGTCCTCGGTGGCGGACTGGAGCTTGATCTCGCCGTCGCCCAGCTCGATCGACGAGCCCGTGTCCTTGAAGTCGAAGCGGGTGCCGACCTCCCGCTGAGCCTGGTCGACGGCGTTGCGGACCTCCTGCAGGTCCACCTCGGAGACGACGTCGAAGGTGGGCATCGGGTCAACGGTATCGTGTGCCCGCCTGCGTACTTCACAGGGGGTCGGTGCCCGAGCGGCCAAAGGGAGCAGACTGTAAATCTGCCGGCACAGCCTACGAAGGTTCGAATCCTTCCCGGCCCACACACCCATGCCCGTCCTCGGCATCGAGCGGCGGGCGGCGACGCCACCCCTCCGGCCGCGAGTCGAACTTCGACTCCTCCGAGCCCTACGCTCGGAGGCGATGGAAGCCCCCCCGGTGTCCCGCCCGACGGCGCCGACGCGCTCGGCCGCCGACGTCCGGATGCGCCGCATCCTGCGCATCCCCGACGACGGGGCCCGGGCCAGCGCCCGCTCGGCCGAGAACGCCTTCTCGACGTCGGTGTTCATCTCCGCGGTCCGTTGCCTGCTCACGTACGTGGCGTTCCCGATCCTCGGCCCCGTCGTGGGTTTGGCGGGGGGCGTGGGACCGGTGGTGGGGCTGATCGTGGGCACGGTGTCGTTCGTCGCCATCGTGGCGTCGATGCGCCGCTTCTTCCGGGCCGACCACCGCTGGCGGTGGCGTTACACCGTGATCGGAGGCACCATCCTCGCCTTCCTTGTGGTCCAGGCGGTCATCGACGTGGCCGATCTCCTCGGCTGACATGGCCCCCGCGGTTGCCTCCGGCCCGCGGCGCTGGCTGTGGTTCGGCGGCGGGCTGGTGTCGGTCGGACTGGGCGGGCTGGGCATCGTCGTCCCCGGGCTGCCGACGACCGTGTTCTTCATCGTGGCCGCCTCCTGCTTCGCCCGGTCCAGCCCCCGGTTCGAGGCGTGGGTGCTCGGACTGCCCCGCATCGGACCCATGGTGCGTGACCACCGGGCCGGCCTGGGCATGCCCCGCCGGGCCAAGAGATGGGCTCTCGGGACGATGTGGCTGTTCGTCACCCTGAGCGTGTTCCTCACCCGGGGCGTGCCCGCGGTGGCGGGCGTGATCGTGGCGGTGGCGCTGGTGGGCACCTGGTACATCGTCCGCCGGGTGCCGACCCGGGAACGGGTGCTCGCGGGGGGCGAGGGCTAGCTCAGGCGGTGGACGGGCGGCGTTCCCGGGCCAGGGCGTCGACCCGGGGGTACATCTTCTCCGCGTAGCGGATGTGGCGCAGCTTCTCGGCGAAGTCGAGGTGCTGGGGATCGTTGATCCCGAGCGCCTCCTCCAGGTTGGGAGTGACCACCGTCTCCACCGGCAGCCCGTCGCCGGCCAGGATGCCGATCACGTCGGTGAGGTAGTACTCGCCCTGGCTGTTGGCCGCTCCGAGCCGGTCGAGGGCGCCCATCAGGGCGGAGGCGTCGAAGCAGTAGGCCCCGACGTTCACCTCCCGCACCGCCAGCTGCTCGGCCGTGGCGTCCCGGGCCTCCACGATGGCGACGACCCGGCCGTCGGGGTCGCGCACGACCCGACCGAAGTCGGGCGGGTTCTCGAGCTCGATGGTGAGGACGACGGCGGCTGCGCCGGTCGCATCCCGGTGCTCGACCACCCGCCCGATCGTCTCCGGCGTGAGCATGGGCATGTCGCCGTACAGGACGGCCACGTTGCCCTCGAAGCCGTCGAGGAACGACCGGGCCTGGACGACGGCGTGGCCGGTGCCCAGCTGCTCGTCCTGGAAGGCGAACTCGACACCGTCATAGGCGTCGTCGACGGCGTCGATCACCTGGTCGCGACCCACGCCGACCACCAGGATGATGTCGTCGACCCCCGCGGCCATGGACGCCTCGATGCAGTGGATCACCATGGGCTTGCCATCCACCGGATGGAGGACCTTGGGCAGGTCGGAGCCCATGCGCTTGCCCTGGCCCGCGGCCAGGAGCACGGCCTTGGTGGCCCGGGTGGTCATGCGTCGACCGAGGGGCGGAAGCTGGCGATGGCCGCCTCCCGGGTCTCGAAGGAGTCGAAGACCTTGTTCAGGCGGGTCATGGCGAACATGACCTTCACCCACGTCGGGAACCCGCACAGCCGCACGTCGCCCGGCCCGATGCGCACTCGCTTGAACATGTTCACCAGCTCGGCCAGCCCGGCACCGTCGACGACGACGACCCCGGACAGGTCGACGACGAAGTTGTGGACGCCGTCCGCCAGCAGCTCGCCGAAGGCCCGGTGGAGCTCCTCGGCGTGGGCCGCGTCGACGCTGCCCGCCAGGGCCACGACGGCGACGCCGTCCTCTCGCTCGGTCATGACCTCCATCCGGCGCCAACCTACCCGCCGCCGGCAGGGGCGCCGCGCCCCGCGTCAGAGCAGGCGTTCCATGAGGACGACGTCGAGCCAGCGGCCGAACTTGCGGCCGACCTCCCGCTCCACCCCGACCAACTCGAAACCGCACGACCGGTGGAGGGCGATCGACACCTGGTGGCCGTCGACGATGCGGGCCATCACCGCGTGGAACCCGTGGAGGGTCGCCAGCCGCAACAGCTCCTCGAGGATGGCCCGGCCGTAGCCCCGACCCTGGCGGTCACGGCGGACATAGAGGGAGTTCTCGACGGTGGTGGCGTAGGCGGGACGGGACCGGTAGGGGGCGAGGCAGCCGAACCCGGCGACGACGCCCTCCTTGGTCTCGCCTCCCTCGACCACGACGACGGCGGGATGGACCCCGGCATGCTCGGCCAGCCATGCCCGTTGGCCTGCGACCGTGCGCGGGACGAGGTCGAACGTCACCGTCGACTCGGCGACCTCGAGGTTGTAGATGGCGCGGATGGCCTCGGCGTCGTCGGGCCCGGCCAGCCTGATCTCGAAGGCGCGGTCGGACCGGCTGGCTATCATCGGGCAGGACAGGTCATCGGGCAGGACAGGTCATCGGGCAGGACACGTCATCGGGCAAGACACGTCATCGGGAAGATCCCGCCCCCTTAGCTCAGTCGGCAGAGCACAGCCATGGTAAGGCTGGTGTCGTCGGTTCGATTCCGACAGGGGGCTCGCACGTCCGCCGCCCGACCCGTGAGGCGACGGGCCGGACGGCTTGTAGGCTAGGGGCCTCGGGGCCGTGTCCCCGGGTTTCAGCCCGCCAGGCGGCGTAGCTCAGTTGGTAAGAGCACTCGGCTCATAATCGAGGGGTCGGCGGTTCGAGTCCGCCCGCCGCTACCGCACGAGAGGGGTAGCAACCACAATGGCGAAGCAGAAGTTCGAGCGGTCGAAGCCGCATCTCAACGTGGGCACGATGGGCCACATCGACCACGGCAAGACCACGCTCACGGCCGCCATCACCAAGGTCCTGCACGAGGCCGACCCCACGGTGGCCTTCACCGCCTTCGACCAGATCGACAAGGCGCCGGAGGAGAAGGCCCGGGGCATCACCATCTCCATCGCCCACGTGGAATACACCACCCCCAAGCGCCACTACGCCCACGTCGACATGCCCGGCCACGCCGACTACATCAAGAACATGATCACCGGGGCGGCCCAGATCGACGGCGCCATCCTGGTCGTGTCGGCCGCCGACGGCCCCATGCCCCAGACCCGGGAGCACGTGCTCCTCGCCCGCCAGGTGGGCGTGCCCTACATCGTCGTCGCCCTCAACAAGGCCGACGCGGTCGACGACGAGGAGCTGTTGGACCTGGTCGACCTCGAGGTGCGGGACCTGCTCAACGAGTACGAGTACCCGGGCGACGACACCCCCGTGATCCGGGTTTCGGCCCTCAAGGCGCTGGAGGGCGACGAGGCGTGGACGCCCGCCATCCACGAGCTGATGAACGCGGTCGACGACTACATCCCCCTGCCCCCCCGCGACGTCGACAAGCCCTTCCTCATGCCCATCGAGGACGTCTTCACCATCACCGGCCGGGGCACGGTGGTCACCGGCCGGGTCGAGCAGGGCATCGTCAAGGTGGGCGAGAAGGTCGAGATCGTGGGCCTGGGCCACAACCAGCAGACGGTGTGCACCGGGGTGGAGATGTTCCGCAAGCTCCTCGACCAGGGCCAGGCGGGCGACAACATCGGCGTGCTGCTGCGGGGCATCAACAAGGAGGACGTGCAGCGGGGCCAGGTCCTGTGCAAGCCGGGATCGATCACCCCCCACACCACCTTCGAGGCCCAGGTCTACGTGCTGACCAAGGACGAGGGCGGGCGCCACAGCCCCTTCTTCCAGAACTACCGGCCCCAGTTCTACTTCCGCACCACCGACGTCACCGGCCAGATCACCCTGCCCGAGGGCACCGAGATGGTGATGCCGGGCGACAACATCGCCCTCACCGTCGAGCTCATCACCCCCATCGCCATGGACGAGGGCCTGCGCTTCGCCATCCGTGAGGGTGGGCGCACCGTCGGCGCCGGCCGAGTCGTGAAGATCGTCAAGTAACCGTCGGGGGGGCTGGGGAACGCCCCCCCGACGGCCCCCCCAAGGTCAAGGTCAAAGGCAAAGGCTCGGGAGCGCCTTCGGCGCACTGATTTTTGTTCCGGACAGCCGCATCGGCCCTTCGGGCCTGGCTGTCCGGCGGCGTGGCCGGGACCGGGTGGGGCATGGCAGAGTGGAGCTACGTGACCGAAAGGAAAGCCCGGGATGGCAAAGGGCGAGAAGCGGGTCAAGATCACGCTCGCGTGCGAGCAGTGCAAGCGCCGCAACTACATAACGATGAAGAACAAGCAGAACGACCGCGAGCGGATGGAGATCAAGAAGTACTGCAAGTGGGATCGGACGCACACCACCCACCGGGAGACCCGCTAGCCGACGACCCCGCCCCCGGTTTCGACGGCGACCTCGAGGTCGACCCCTCCGAGATCGACGGCCCCGAAATTGACGGCCCCGAAATTGACGGCCCCGAAATTGACGGTGACGAGTTCGAGGAGCCTTTCCGTAACCTTTCCGGCGCGGACGGGGTCGTAGTCCCGGTGATTCCAGCTGAAGAGGCTGCCTTGGTGGATCGGGCCAAAGCGGGCGACGTCCATGCCTTCGCCGAGTTGGTCCGCACCACCCAGGCCGAGGTCTACACGCTGGCCTACCGGCTCACCGGGAACGACGACGACGCGCGCGACGTCGCCCAGGACGCCTACCTCCGGGCCTTTCGAGGCTTGAAGCGGTTCCGGGGCGATGCCCGCTTCTCCACCTGGATGTACCGGATCACGGCCAACTGCGCGTCGACCCACCTGTCCCGCCGGTCGAAGGCCGGCCACGACGAGCTGTCCGACGACGACGCCCTGCCCGACGAGCGGCCTGAATCCAACCCCGAGGGGATGGCCGAGGCCGGCGCCCTGCGCGACCGGATGACGGCCGCCCTGGCCGAGCTGCCGCCGCCGTTGCGCACCGTCGTCGTCCTCCGCGACGTCTACGACCTTCCTCACGAGGCCATCGCCTCGGAGCTGGGGATCACCGAAGCGGCGGCCAAGGTCCGGTTGCACCGGGCCCGCCGGAAGCTGCGTGAGCGGCTGTTTCCCATGCCCGGAGAGGAGAAGGCCCGTGCGGTCTAAGTTCGGTGTTCGTACGGAGCCGGTGACCACCGCGGGTCGGTCCCGCGGCGGGGTGTCGTGCGCGGCGGTGGCCACGGCCCTGCCGGGCATCGTCGACGGCCTCGACGTGGCCGACCTCGACCTGCGCCGTCACGTCGAGACCTGCCTGCGCTGCCAGGCCGAGCTGGCCCAGTACCGCAAGGTGCTGCGGGCGCTGCACCAGCTCCGCACCGAGCTGCTCGAGCCCAGCCCCGGCCTGCTGCCCGACATCCTCGTCGCCCTGGAGGCGGCCGGGGAGCGGGGCGCCATGCGATTCCTCCTCAGCGGCCGCCGGGCCGCCTACCTGGGCGGCATCGCCGCCGCCACCGCCGCCGGCGCGGCCGGCGCCATCGTGCTCGCCAGCCGCCGCCACCGCCGGGTCGCCGTCGCCAGCTAGCGGTCGCGCCCGCGACCCCCGCCTCTACGGGTCGGCGGGGCCTGAGCTATCCTCGGTGTACCCACGCCCCCCGGGCTGACCCAGGGCAGTAGCTCAACTGGTAGAGCACCGGTCTCCAAAACCGGCGGTTGGGGGTTCGAGTCCCTCCTGCCCTGCTGGTTATCGAGACCACCGCGTCCCAAGAGGTAATCGTGAACCGACAGATGAAGCGGATGATGCAGCGTCAGGGCCAACTCGACCCTGACGGCTCGCCCGCGCGTCGCGAGCCCACCAGGCCGGCGGCTCGACCCCCCAAGGAGCGGATCGGCGCCGCCGAATACTTCCGCCAGGTCCGGGCCGAGCTGCGCAAGGTGGCCTGGCCCACCCGGGCCGAGGTCATCCACTACTCGATCATCGTCCTGATCGCGCTGCTGATCCTCACCGCCCTGATCTTCGGCCTCGACTTCCTGTTCGGGAAGATCGTCATCTTCCTCTTCCAGTGAGCCTGTTTCCTCTTCCAGTGAGCCTGTGACCCTATGAGCGACACCGATCCCACCCCCGACATCCTGGCCACCGCCTCCCTGGGCGACCCCGACGAGGCCGCGGCCGCGGCGGTCGAGGCCCCGGAGGCCGTCCCCGACCAGGCCGACGCCCCGCCCGAGCCGTCGATCGTCTTCGACGACGGCCTGGCCGACGACGAGGAGGAGATCGAGGCTCCCGTCGAGAGTCCCTACGACCGCCCCGGCTCGTGGTACGTGGTCCACACCTACGCCGGCTACGAGAACAAGGTGAAGTCCAACCTCCAGAGCCGGATCGCCTCCATGAACATGGAGGACCGCATCTTCGAGTGCGTCATCCCCATGGAGGACGTCATCGAGTTCAAGGGCGGCAAGCGGGTCACCGTGCAGAAGAAGGTGTTCCCCGGCTATCTCCTCGTCCGCTGCGAGCTCGACGACGACTCGTGGCGGGTCGTGCGCAACACGCCCGGCGTCACCGGGTTCGTGGGCCTGGGCGCCAAGCCCACGCCGCTGTCCCGCAAAGAGGTGGAGAGCATCCTCCAGGTGCAGTCGGGCGGTACCGAGGGCGTCACCCGCAAGCCCGCCCGCCGGCCGATGTACGAGGTGGGCGAGAGCGTCCGGGTCCGGGAAGGGCCCTTCGCCGACTTCTCCGGCCAGATCGCCGAGATCAACGAGGACCAGCTCAAGCTCAAGGTCCTGGTCAACATCTTCGGCCGGGAGACCCCGGTCGAGCTCGAGTTCAGCCAAGTAGCGAAGCTGTGATGGGAGTCAGTAGGTAATGGGGAAGCGTCGAGTTGCCGCCATCGTGCGGATTCAGATCCCGGCCGGTGCGGCGACGCCTGCGCCGCCGGTAGGAACCGCCCTTGGCCCCCACGGGGTCAACATCATGGAGTTCTGCAAGCAGTACAACGCCGCCAGCGAGAGCCAGCGGGGCACGGTCGTGCCGGCCGAGATCACCGTCTTCGAGGACCGGTCGTTCACCTTCGTCCTCAAGACGCCGCCCACGCCGGTGCTGATCCGGGCCGCGGCCGCGGTCATCAAGGGGGCCACCAACCCGGGCAAGGAGACGGTGGGGTCGATCACCGACGCCCAGCTCACCGAGATCGCCAAGCAGAAGATGCCCGACCTCAACGCCAATGACCTGGAGGCGGCCCGCCTGCAGGTGGCGGGCACGGCCCGTTCGATGGGGATCACGGTGGCCCGATGACCCACACCCAGAAGGACTCCAAGAAGTACACCGACGCCGTCCGCCGGTTCGACAAGGCGCGCCTGCACGCACCGGGCGAGGCGGTCGACCTGGTCAAGAACCTGGCGTCGGCCAAGTTCGACGAGACCGTCGAGCTGGCGGTGCGGCTGGGCGTCGACCCCCGCAAGGCCGACCAGATCGTCCGGGGGACGGTGGGGCTGCCGGCAGGCACGGGCAAGGAGGTCCGGGTGGTCGTGTTCGCGGCCGGCCCGGCCGCCGACGAGGCCCGGGAGGCAGGAGCCGACGTCGTCGGCGCCGACGACCTCGTGGCCCGGGTCCAGGGTGGCTTCCTCGACTTCGACGTGGCCATCGCCACCCCCGACCTCATGGGCCAGGTGGGCAAGCTGGGCCGCGTCCTCGGTCCCCGCGGCCTCATGCCCAACCCCAAGACGGGCACCGTCACCATGGACGTCGGCCGGGCCGTGCGCGAGTTCAAGGGCGGCCGGGTGGAGTACCGCACCGACCGCTACGGCAACATCCACGTCCCCATCGGCAAGGTCAGCTTCGACCGCAAGGCCCTCCTCACCAACCTGCGGGCGGTGGTGGAGGAGCTCGGGCGGGTCAAGCCGGCCTCGGCCAAAGGCAGGTACATGCGGGGCATCACGGTGTCGTCCACCATGGGCCCGGGCGTCAAGCTCGACGCCGGGAACCCGGTGCGCGCGGTCGACGACGAGCTGGCCGCAGCCACCTAGCGCGGGCCGAACCTCGGCCACCCTCAACCTCAACCTCGACCTCGGGGTTTGAGGTTTTCCACAGCCAGCCGCAAGAACCTTGGAACGGCCGCGCCCGGGCGGTAGTCTCCCGCCCTCTGCCCTTTCGCGGCGAACGCCGTGCGTTTCCGTGCCAGGGGGGAGGACAGCGGCGATCAGGCTTGCCGAGCTGGGGAGACGAGACCATGGGTGAGACAGGTCCGGAGCAGGACAACCGAGGCCCGCTTTCGATCGCCGGGGCCCTCCTGGCCAGCCTGCTGGCCTTCCTCGGGGGGGCGACGGTCTCGGCCACGGCCGCCGCCGGGCAGGTCACCACCACCAGCACGCCCGCCACGACGACGAGCACCGTCGCCGCCCAGACCGGGGCCGGGTCGTCGACCGGGCGGTCGAACAGCGAGGCCAACTCCGGGGCCAGCTCGGCCGGCTCCGGCGAGTCAGGCGTCAGCGGGACGGCAAACAACGAAACCGAGATCGTCGCCGCCGGCGGCGAGGGCGGGAACGGCGGGGCGGCTGCGCCGATCGCCGTCGGTGGCGGCGGTCTCCTCGGCACCGGCATTCCCGGCAGCAACGCCGGCGCCGTGGTCGCGGTCGGCAGCGCATCCGGCGGCGACGGCGGGGCGGCCATCGTGGCCGTCAGCCCGGCTGCGGTCTCGGGCACCACGGGCGACGCCACCGGCCAGTCGTCGGCCACCAACAGCGGCGCCACCGGCAAGGCCACGTCCGCCGCCACCGCCGATCCCGCCTCCAGCTCCGGCAACACCGGTGGTACCGGCAACACCGGCTCCGCCACCCCCAACCCCTTCTCGGTCAGCACCGGCCTCCTCAACATCACCCCCGTCGCCACCGACCAGGGTGGAGTCGGCAGCGCCGGCCAGGCATCGGGCGGCAACCCCCTCGGCGGCCTCGGAGTCGCCGCCGGGTCCGCTCCCGGCCCCAACCCCTCCCTGCTGAGTGCAAGCGCCCTCGGCGGGCCCGCCACCAGCAGCGGCTCCGGCTCCACCGGGGCGTCGGGACAGGTCGCGTCCATCGGCTTCGCCGGCAGCTCGGCGAACACCGGGGCCCAGTCCGACGTCACTGCCCGCTCGGGGGCCACCGGCGCGGCCGAGAACGACACGTCGGTGGTAGCGGTGGCGGGCGACGGGGGCGACGGCGGCATCGTCATCCCGATCGCGGTGGGCGGCACCACGTCGAACACGATCGTCGGCGCGCCCGGCGCCGCCGGCCCTGCGGGCGGGGCCGGTACCGGCGTCGACGGCGGTCCCGGGACTCCGGGTGTCCCTGGCGTCGGCATCGACGGTGCCGTTGGCGCGGACGGGGCGGTCGGCGCGGGTGGGGCTGCGGGCGTCCCGCCGGCGCCGGGTGGCGCGGGAACCCCCGGCGGCGCGGGTGGTGCCGGCGGCGCGGGTGGCCCGGGGGCGGGCATCGCGGGCGGTGTCGGCGGCGCCGGTGGTGCCGGAGCAGGCACGGCCGGTGGTGCGGGCGGCGCCGGCGGGTCGGCCAGCGGCAGCCCCACGGCGGTGGGTGGCACCGCGGTCGCCACCGGATCGGCAGATGGCGGGGACGGCGGGGCGGCCACCGTCACCTTCAACAGCCCGACGGCATTGTCCGGCAACTCGGGGGCGACGTCGGCCCAGGGAAGCGCCACCAACTCGGGCGACACCGGCGACGCGTCGTCCACCGCCACCGCCAGTCCCACCGCCGTCTCGGGCGACACCGGGCGCTCGGGCGACACCGGCGACGCCGAGTCCAGCCCCACCGCGGTCAACTCCGGACTGCTCGGGGTGGCGGCTGCCGTCGGCGGCCCGGCCACGACGGGCGCAACCGGCGACACGGGCAACACCGGTGCCGCCACCGCCCTCGGATCTGCGACCAGCGCTGCCAACAGCGGAGCAGACAGCGTCGTCGACTCGGTGTCGGGCGACACCGGCGCGGCCACCAACGACGTCACCGCGCTGCTCCTGGCCGGCTCCGGCGGCGATGGCGGCGTCTCGGTGCCGGTCGCCCTCGGCGGCGACGCCAGCAACGTCCTGGCCGCAGGCGCCGGCGGCACGGGTGGCGCCGGCGGTCTCGGCACCGGCGGCGCGGGCGGTGCCGGCGGTATCGGTGGCGCCGGAACCGGCTGGTGCCGGCGGCGCGGGTGGTGCCGGCGGCGCGGGTGGGGCCGGCGGCGACAGCGCCGGCGTCACGGTCGTCGTGGGCGATCCTGCGCCCGTCATCGGTCCCATCGTCACCGGCGGGCCCGGCGGTGCCGGCGGCGCCGGCGGAGCGGGCGGTGTCGGTGACACCGGTACGGGCGGCGCGGGCGGGGCCGGCGGTGCCGGCGGTACGGCCACCGGCGGCGCGGGCGGTGCCGGCGGTGCCGGCGGTACGGCCACCGGCAGCCCCACGGCCATCGCCGGCGGGGCGGTGTCGGTCGGCAGCGCCGACGGCGGCAACGGCGGCGAGGCCACGTTCACGGCCAGCCCCGACGCCCGCTCGGGCGCATCGGGCGCGTCCAGCGCGCAGTCTTCGGCCACCAACACCGGTGACACCGGGGCCGCGTGGTCCAGCGCCACCTCCAGCCCCACCGCGATCACTGGCGACTCCGGCGACTCCGGAGACTCCGGCGATGCGTCCACCGACCCGTCCGCCACCAACACCGGTCCGGTCGGGGTGGCGGTCGCCGTCGGCGGCGACGCCACCTCGGGCCTCACCGGCCTCACCGGCGCCACCGGCGACGCCACCGCGCTCGGCTCGGCCGTCTCCTTCGCCAACTCCGGCGCCTCCGCCGACGGTGGCTCGGCCTCGGGTGCCACCGGCGCGGCCGTCAACGTCCTCGACGTGCTCGTTGTGGCCGGTGAGGGCGGCGACGGTGGCGCGGCCATCCCCGTGGCCCTGGGCGGCGACGCCACCAACGTGATGCTCGGCGGCGCGGGCGGTGCCGGCGGCACTGGCGGCGCGGCGACGGGCGGGGCCGGAGGCGCCGGCGGCGCCGGAGGCGCAGGGCAAGGCGGCGACGGCGGTGGCGGCGGGACGGGCGGCGGCGGCGGTGCCGGCGGTACGGCCACCGAAGTCTCCACCGTTGTCAACACCATCAACGTGGCCGGCGCAGACGCCACCACCGCGGTCACGATCGTCCCGATCGTCTCGGGGGGCGCCGGTGGCGCCGGCGGGCTCGGCGGTGGCGGTGGCGCCGGAGGTGCGGGAGTCGGCGGCGCGGGCGGCGGCGGCGGTGCCGGTGGCACGGCCACTGGTGGGGTGGGTGGCGCCGGTGGTGCGGGCGGGGGCGTGTCGGGCAGCCCGACGGCACTCACTGGGCCCACGGTCGCCACGTCGTCGGCCACCGGCGGCGCCGGCGGGGCGGCGAGCCTCACCACCAACAGCCCCACGGCGACCTCGGGCGCCTCGGGCTCCTCCAGTACCCAGGTGTCGGCCACCAACACGGGCGACACCGGCGACGCGTCGTCCAGCGCCGAGGCCAGCCCCGTCGCCGTGTCCGGCGACTCGGGCGACTCGGGCGACTCGGGCAGTGCCACGTCCACCCCCACGGCCGCCAACGGCTCGATCCTCGGGATCGCCCTCGCCGTCGGTGGCGACGCCGACACCGGCGCCACGGGGCTCACCGGCGGCACCGGCGCCTCGGTCGCCGTCGGTACCGCCTCCAGCACGGCGATCTCCGGGGCCAGCGCCTCGGGTGTCTCCTTCTCGGGCGCCACCGGCCCGGCTGCGAACGACCTCGACCTGGTCGTCGTCGGCGGCGGGGGCGGCGACGCCGGCCTGGCCCTGGGCGCGTCGGCGGGCGGCAACGCCACCAACGTCATGGTCGGTGGAGCCGCAGGCGCCGGCGGTGTCGGCGGGGCGGCCACCGGTGGTGCAGGTGGTGCAGGCGGGAGCGGCGGCGCGGGCTTCGGCGGCTTCGGCGGCGCAGCCGGCGGCGGCGGCGCGGGCGGTGCCGGCGGCGCGGCAGTCGCCAACGACGCCGTCGTCACGACGATCACCACGGTCACCGGCGACGCCACCGTCACCATCCTCGACGCCCCGATCGTCAGCGGCGGTGCCGGAGGTGCGGGCGCCGGTGGTGGCGTCGGAGGTGCCGGCGGGCCCGGCACCGGCGGAATCGGGGGGACGGGCGGCGGCGGCGGTGGCTCCACGGGCGGAGCCGGCGGCGTCGGCGGCGCAGGCGGATTGATAACGGGTAGCCCCGAGGCCGAGACCGGTCCCACGGTGGCGACGGCGGACGCCGACGGCGGGGCAGGCGGCACCGCGAGCACCACCACCAGCCCCACGGCCACGTCCGGAGCGTCGGGTTCCTCCAGCGCGCAGACGTCGGCCACCAACACGGGCGACACCGGCGACGCGGCGTCGGAGGCCGGTGCCAATCCCGTGGCGGTGTCCGGGAGCTCCGGCGACTCCGGCAACTCCGGGAGCGCCACGTCGACTCCGACGGCCGCCAACACCGCCCTGCTCGGCGCGGCCGTCGCGCTCGGCGGCGCGGCCGTGTCGGGCGACACCGGCGCCACCGGCGCCACAGGTGGGGCCGCTGCCCCCGGTTCTGCCGCCAGCTCGGCCACGTCGGGCGCGTCGGCAAGCTCGATCTCGGGGTCCGGCGACACCGGATCGGCGGCGAACGACGTCGACAGCGCCGTGGTCGGCGGCGACGCCGGTGCCGCCGGTGCCGCCATCACCCTGGTCGACGGCGGTGCGGCCACCAATGTCCTGGTGTCCGGCGCGGGCGCAGCCGGCGGTGTCGGCGGCACATCGGCTGGCGGCAGCGGTGGCGCCGGCGGCGCGGGCGGCACCGCCTTCGGCGGCTTCGGCGGCCCGGGAGGCGCCGGGGGCGCCGGCGGTGAGGGCGGGGCGGCCACGGAGATCTTCACCAGCGTCGAGACGATCGACACCACCTTCGGCGACGTCACGCTCACCGACACGATCGTCCCGCTCGTCTTCGGCGGTGCCGGCGGCGCGGGCGGTCCGGGAGGCGCCGGAGGCGCCGGAGGTGCCGGCTTTGGTGCCGCGGGCGGCGGCGGCGGCGCAGGAGGCGCATCCGCCGGTGGAGCCGGCGGTGGCGGCGGCGCGGGCGGCGCGATCGCGGGCACCCCCGTGGCCGGCACCGGGCCCACGGTCGGCACGAGCTCCGCCAGCGGCGGCGCCGGCGGCGCGGCGAGCGTCACCACCAGCCCCACGGCCACGTCGGGGGCCTCGGGCGCGTCCAGCACCCAGGCGTCGGCGACCAACGACGGCGACACCGGCGACGCCATGTCGGAGGCCGACGCCAGCCCCGAGGCCGCCAGCGGCGACTCGGGCGACTCGGGCGACTCCGGCGGCGCCACCTCCGTCGCCACCGACACCAACACCACGCTGCTGGGCAACCTGCTCGGCACGGGCATCGCCATCGGTGGCGAGGCCGTGAGCGGCGACTCCGGCGCCTCCGGCGACACCGGCGACGTGTTCGCCGGGGGTACCGCCGACAGCTCAGCCGTGTCCGGGGCGTCGGCAGTCTCCGACGCCGGGTCGGGCGACACCGGCGACGCCGCGAACGACCTCGACGCGGCCGTGATTGCCGGCGATGGTGGCGACGCAGGTGTGGCCTTGGCCCTGGTCGCCGGCGGCAGCGCCACCAACGTGCTCGTCGGCGGCAACGGCGGGCTGGGAGCGGCGGGCGGCGCGTCCGTCGGTGGCACCGGCGGCGCCGGGGGTGCCGGTGCGGCGGGCTTCGGCGGCTTTGGTGGCGCCGGCGGGGGCGGCGGCGCCGGGGGTGCCGGGGGCGACGCGTCCGAGGTCGACGTGGAGATCTCCACCGTCACCCTCGTGTTCGAGGACGTCACCGGCCTCACCATCAACCGCCTGTACGCCCCCATCGACATCGGCGGTGCCGCCGGTGCGGGCGGTGCCGGCGGCGCGGCCGGTGCCGGTGCGGCGGGCTTCGGCGGTTTCGGCGGAACTGGCGGCACCGGTGGCGCGACCACCGGCGGCGCCGGCGGCGTGGGAGGCGCAGGCGGAGCGGTGTCGGGCAGCCCCGAGGCCGACAGCGGTGCCACGGTGGGTACGGCGGCTGCCGACGGGGGTGCCGGAGGCGCGGCCAGCCTGACGACGAACAGCCCCACCGCCGTCTCCGGCGCATCGGGCCCGTCGAGCGCCCAGGCGTCGGCCACCAACACGGGCGACACCGGCGACGCCGTGTCCGAATCCACTGCCAGCCCCACTGCCGACTCCGGCGACTCGGGCGACTCCGGCGATTCCGGTTCGGCCGTGGCCTCCGGCTCGCTGTCGGGGAGCGGGGCGGAGTCCGGCGCCAGCGGCGACACCGGCGAGACGGGCGTTGCGTTCGCCCTGGGCAATGCCGCCAGCGGCGCCAACTCGGGCGCGGACGTGGTCTCCTCCAGCGACTCGGGCGAAACCGGTGACGCGGAGAACGAGATCGGCGCGGTCGTGGTCGCCGGTGAGGGTGCCGGCGGCGGCGTGGCCCTTGCCGCCGTCCTGGGTGGCGACGCCACCAACGTCATGGTCGGCGGCATCGGGGCTGCGGGCGGGGCCGGCGGCGCCGCCTTCGGCGGGTTCGGCGGTGCGGGAGGTGCCGGCGGGGCGGCCTTCGGCGGCTTCGGCGGCGGAGGAGGCCCGGGCGGAGCCGGCGGTGAGGGGGGCGACGCCGTCGACGTCTACACCGTCGTCGACACGATCAACACCACCTTCAGCGACGTCACCATCACCGAGACCGTCGTCCCGCTCGTCTTCGGCGGCGCGGGCGCCGTCGGCGGCGCGGGCGGCGCCGGCGGCGCGGGCGCGGCGGCCTTCGGAGGGTTCGGCGGCGCAGGTGGCACCGGCGGTACCGGTACGGGCGGTGCCGGCGGCACCGGCGGCGCAGGCGGCGCGGTCACCGGCAGTCCCGAGGCCGACAGCGGAGCGACGGTCGGCACGGCAGACGCCGACGGCGGCGCCGGCGGCGCGGCGACGGTCAGCTCCAGCCCGACCGCGACGTCCGGCGCCTCGGGCGCTTCCACCAGCCAGGCCTCGGCCACCAACTCGGGCGACACGGGCGACGCCAGGTCCGCAGCCGGAGCCAGCCCCGACGCGTCCTCGGGCGACTCCGGTGACTCGGGCGACACCGGGCACGCGTCTTCGGACGCCACCGCCACCAACACCGCCCTCCTGGGCACCGACATCGCCATCGGCGGTGGGGCGGACTCCGGCGACACCGGCGACACCGGCGACACCGGCGACGCGGTTGCCCTGGGTGACGCCGGCAGCCTCGCCAACTCGGGCGCCAACGTCGTGTCCGAAGCCCAGTCGGGTGACACCGGTGGCGCCGAGAACGACGTGTTCGTGCTGTCCGCCTCGGGGGAGGGTGGCGACGGCGGCGCGGCGGTGACCCTCGTCGCCGGCGGCGCCGCCACCAACGTCGTTGTGGGCGGGGCGGGGGCCGCGGGCGGCGCCGGCGGCGCCGGGTTCGGCGGCTTCGGTGGTCCCGGCGGCCCCGGCGGCGCCGCGTTCGGCGGCTTCGGGGGTCCCGGCGGCGGTGGCGGCGCAGGTGGTGCCGGCGGCGACGCGCTGCTGAACGAGGCGCTGATCGAAACCCTCACCACCGTGTTCGGCGACGTCACCATCACCCAGCTCATCGCTCCGATCGTCGACGGCGGTGCCGGCGGTGCCGGCGGTGCGGGGGCCGCGGGTGGCGCCGGCGGCGCCGGGTTCGGCGGTTTCGGTGGTCCCGGCGGTGCCGGCGGTCCCGGCGTGGGCGGCGCCGGCGGCGCCGGCGGAGCGGGTGGAGGGATCACCGGCAGCCCGGAGGCCGACGCGGGAGCCACCGTGGCCACGGCTTCGGCCGACGGCGGGCCAGGGGGCGCGGCAACCATCGCCTCCAGTCCCTCCGCCGCGTCGGGCGCCTCGGGAGCATCCAGCTCCCAGGCCTCGGCCACCAACTCGGGTGACACCGGCGACGCCGAGTCACACGCCGATGCCAGCCCCGAGGCGACCACCGGAGATTCCGGTGATTCCGGCGACTCCGGCGACGCATCGATCGACGTCACCGCCACGAACACCGCGCTGCTGGGCGCGGCGGTCGCCATCGGTGGCGGGGCCGAGTCCGGCGACACCGGCGGCACCGGCGGCACCGGCGACGCCCTCGCCGTCGGCGACGCCGACAGTGTCGCCAACTCGGGGGCCAACGTGTCCTCCGGGTCGGAGTCGGGCGGGACCGGGGAGGCCGACAACGATCTCCTGCTCGTCGCCCCGGCCGCCGTGGGCGGCAATGGTGGCCTGGCCGTGTCGGCGGTTGTCGGCGGCGCCGCCACCAACGTCCTGGTCGGCGGAGCCGGCGGAGCAGGGGCCGCCGGCGGAGCCGGCTTCGGCGGCTTCGGCGGCGCCGGAGGTGGTGGAGGCGCTGGCTTCGGCGGCTTTGGCGCGATCGGCGGTGCCGGGGGTGCCGGCGGCGTTGGTGCCACCGCCACCGAGCTCGAGTCGTTGGTCAACACGGTCGACATCGTCGGGGGAGCCGCCACCATCAACGTCACCGTCGTCTCGATCGTCTCGGGCGGCGCCGGGGGTGCCGGCGGGCCCGGCGGCGCCGGCGGTGCTGGAGGCGCCGGCTTCGGCGGCTTCGGCGGCTCTGGTGGGTCGGGTGCCCTGGGCACCGGTGGCGCCGGCGGAGCCGGTGGCGCGGGCGGGGCGGTCTCGGGCAGTCCCGAGGCCGCGAGCGGTGCCACAGTCGGTACCGCGTCCGCCAGTGGCGGTGCCGGCGGGGCCTCGGCGATCTCCGGCAGCCCCTCCGCCATATCGGGCCCCTCGGGTTCCTCGACCTCGCAGGCATCGGCCACCAATACGGGCGACACCGGTGCGGCGGTGTCCGACGCCGAAGCCAGCCCCGAGGCCTCGTCGGGCGACTCGGGTGACTCGGGCGACACCGGTAGCGCCTCCTCCGACGTTGCGGCCACCAACACTGCGATCCTGGGCCTCGCCCTGGCGATCGGTGGCGAGGCCGAGTCCGGCGCCTCCGGCGACACCGGCGACACCGGCGATGTCTCCGCCGACGGCTCGGCCGCCAGCCTGGCCAACTCCGGGGCGCACGTCGACACCACCGCCGACTCCGGCGGAACCGGCGACGCCTCCAACGCGATCCTCACCGTCGCCGCGGGGGGCGACGGTGGCGAGGGCGGTGCCGCCGTGTCCCTGGCCGCGGGTGGCCCGGCGGTCAATGTGCTGGTCGGAGGAGCCGGTGGTGCAGGCGCAGGTGGAGGCGCCGGGTTCGGCGGCTTCGGCGGCTCCGGTGGCACCGGCGGTGCCGGCGGCGGCGGCTCCGGTGGCGCAGGTGCTGCGGGCGGAGCGGGTGGTGCCGGCGGCGCCGCGGCATCGGCCATCGTCGTCGTGGGCGACCCCGCGCCCATCATCGCCCCGATCGTCACGGGTGGCGCCGGCGGCGCCGGCGGTGCGGGCGGTGCCGGCGGTGCGGGCGGAGCCGGTTTCGGCGGCTTCGGCGGTGCCGGCGGTGCGGCCGGTTCCGGCCTGGGCGGTGCCGGTGGTGCGGGCGGTGCCGGCGGTGCCGCCGGCGGCAGTCCCGCGGCGGCGAGCGGGGTTGCCCTCGCCACCTCCCAGGCCGATGGCGGCGAGGGCGGTTCGGCCTCTATCACCGGCGATCCACGGGCCGAGAGCGGCAGCTCGGGAGCGGCGAAGTCGCAGGGCAGCGCCACCAACACGGGTGACACGGGCGACGCCGACTCCCGCGCCACGGCCAGCCCGTCGGCACGATCCGGCGACTCCGGCCGGTCCGGCGCGACGGGCGATACCAGTGCCGATGTCAGCGCGGTGCAGGGCGGCGCCCTGGGTGCCGCGGTGGCGGTCGGTGACGACGCCCAGTCGGGTGCCACCGGCGAGTCCGGCGACACCGGCGACGCCGATGCCGACGGCGCCGCCGACGGCACCGCTAACTCCGGCGCCAAGGTCACCGCCGCCGCCCAATCGGGCGATACCGGTGTCGCCGCCAACCTGTCCGTCCCGATCATCGTCGGCGGCGACGGCGGCGAAGGAGGGGCGACCGTGGCTGCGGCGACGCCGGGTGCGGCCGTCAACGCCATCGTCGCCGGGGCCGGAAGCGCCGGTGGCCTCGGTGGTCAGGGCTTCGGTGGCCTCGGCGGTCCCGGTGGCCTCGGTGGCCCGGGGGCCGGCGGCGCTGGCGGAGCAGGTGGCCCGGGCGGAGCAGGGGGCGCCGGAGGGGCCGGTGGTGTGCCCGGCGCTCCCGGAGCACCGGGAGGACCTGGGGCCCCAGGTGCTCCGGGCGGCGGTTCCCCGGGAGCCGATGGTGGCATAGGAGCGGTAGGCGCCGGAACTCCCGGTGCCGATGGGGCCGAGGGGGCAGCCGGGATCGTCGGACCGAGCACAGCCACTGCGGTCACCGGCAGCGCCTTGGCTCCCACCGAGGCCCGCCCCGGCAACGGCTCAGGCCGTCTCGATCACGTCCACGCCGGTTGCGGTGAGCGGCAGCAGTGGGGCCTCCACCGCTCAGTCGTCGGCCACCAACACCGGCGACACCGGCGACGCCACCGACACGGCGACGTCCAGCCCCACCGCCGCTTCAGGCAACAACGGCGACGGCGGCGAGTCGGGTGAGGCCGACGCCTCCACCCACGCCGAGAACTCCGGCCTCGGGGGCGCCGCCATCGTCGTGGGCGGCGAGGCCGCCACCGGCCGGCCCGAGGAGGACTGACCGCCCCGTAGTACCCTGTACCGACAACCAAGATCGCCGTAGACATTCGGTGCGCTAGGCGCGTAAGCGGTTCGGTCCGGAGCGATCCGGCGGGACCCGCCCAACGAGGCGTGGACAGCCCTCCCGGGACGTTCGCGCGCCACCACGCCCGAGGAGGAGGGGCCGTATGGCCGTCGCAACGCAGACTGCCCGAGTAGGGACCGGCGAACCTCGACCGGAGAAGGTCGCCGTCGTCACCGAGGTGCGGGAGCGCCTGGCCTCGTCGAACGGCGCCCTCCTCACCGAGTACCGCGGCCTCAAGGTGGCCGACCTCGCCCGCCTGCGGGTGGCGCTGCGGGAGGCGGGCGGCGAGTACAGCATCTACAAGAACACCCTCGTCCGCCGGGCTGCCGTCGACCTCGGCCTCGACGACCTGATCGTGCTGCTCGAGGGCCCCACCGCCATCGCCTTCGTCTCCGGCGACCCGGTGGCGGTGGCCAAGTCGCTGCGGGACTTCGCCAAAACCAGCCCCCACCTTGTGGTCAAGGGCGGCCTGCTGGGCAAGAAGGTCCTGTCGGCCGCGGAGGCCACCGCCCTGGCCGACGTCGCCCCCCGCGAGGTCGTCCTGGCCCAGCTGGCCGGTGCCCTGGCTGCCCCCCTGGTGAAGATGGCCGGCCTGCTCCAGGCCCTGCCCCGCAACTTCGCCTACGGCCTCAAGGCCCTCATCGACCAGAAGGCGGCCACCGAGCCTCCCGAGACGCCCGCCGCCCCGGCCGCCGAGGCAAGCGCCGACCCGGCTGCCGCCGACCCGGCCGCTGCCTCCGGTGCCGCCGACCCGGCCCCTGCCTCCGGTGCCGCCGACCCGGCCCCCGCCGAACCGCCCGCCACCGCGCCCAGCGCCGAGGTGCCGGCCCCCGCCGCCGCAGCAACCACCGAGGCCGAGACCTCGTCCTCCGAGGCCACCGCCCCGGCCGCCGACTCCGACGCCACGTCGCCCGAGGCCAGCGCCCCGTCGCCCGAGGCCAGCGCCCCGGCCACCGAGGCCGACGCCCCGGGCACCGAAGCCACGTCGCCCGAGGCCAGCGCCCCGTCACCCGAGGCCAGCGCCCCGGCCACCGAGGCCGACGCCCCGGGCACCGAGGCCAGCGCCCCGGCCGCCGAGGCCGACGCCCCGTCCTCCGAGGCGAGCGACGCTTCAGCCACCGACGCCCCGGCCCCCTACGCACCGCCCGCCGAGACCGGCGCCGCCGAGGGCAGCGCCGCCCCGGCCCCCGGCGGGACCGCCCCCGACGCCCCGACGACCGAGGCCGGCGGCGACACCGCCACCGACATCACAGACACCACCGACATCACAGACACCACCGACAGCACCGACGTCACCGACACGGCCCACGCCCCGGCTCCCGCCGCCGGCGCCGACAGCACGACCGACAGCACCGACACCCCCACCACCCCGGAAGAGACACAGGAGTCCTGAGATGGCCACCAAGGAAGAAATCCTCGACAGCATCGCCAACATGACCGTCCTCGAGCTGAGCGAGCTGCTCAAGGAGTTCGAGGAGAAGTTCGGGGTGACCGCGGCCGCGCCCATGGCCGTGGCCGGGCCCGCCGGCGGCGGTGCGGCCGAGGCTGCACCCGTCGAGGAGGAGCAGGACGAGTTCGACGTCATCATCACCGGCGTCGGCGAGAAGAAGATCCAGGTCATCAAGGAGGTGCGCTCGCTCACCAACCTGGGCCTCAAGGAGGCCAAGGACCTGGTCGACAGCGCCCCCGGCGCCAAGGTCCTGGAGAAGGCGTCCAAGGAGGACGCGGCCAAGGCCAAGGCCCAGCTCGAGGGCGCCGGCGCCACCGTCGAGGTCAAGTAGCACCACCTGCGGTCCAGGGGTAGGCACGGGGCGCAAGTCTCGTGCCTGCACCAATGATCCGTACACCCCTCGGTCCCTAGCGTTCTGAACGCACGGTGAACGACTGGGGAACGGGGGACCGACGATGGCTGGGACGACGATGGCAGGGACGACGATTGCGGACCGGACGGAGCTCGACTTCGGGCCTCAGGGCGGCGATCCGTCCCGCCGAGACGACGGCGTCCGCCTCGACCTGAGCACGTGCGTCAACCGCTACGGCCCGCCGCCGGCGGCGCTGGCCGCCCTTGTCGACCTGGCGCCGGACGCCATCCAGGTCCACCCCTACGACGCGGCCGAGCGGCTGGAGGTGGTCTACGCCCGCCACCTGGGCGTCGACCCCGACCAGTTGGTGGCGGGACGGGGCACCACCGAGTTCATCTGGGCCCTCGGTCGCCGGGTACCGGCGGCGGCGGTGGCCGTCCCCCTGCCCGCCTACACCGACTACCTCAAGGCGTTCCCAGGACGGGGCTTCGCCGGCAGCCGGCCGTCGCCGGTGCCCACCCTCGCCCTCGTCGACGAGGCCATGGGCCGCGCCGACCTGGTCATCCTGTCCAACCCCCACAACCCGACGGGTGTGATCCTTCCGCCCGAAGGCCTCGTGCGGATCTCCGCCCGCTACCCGACCTCGGTGCTGGTGGTCGACGAGTCCTACGCCGACTTCGCCCCCCGACCGGAGCGGGCCACCGTCATCGGCTGCGACCAGCCCAACGTGATCGCCTTGCGGTCCCCGTCGAAGTTCTACGGCATCGCCGCCACCCGGGCGGGCGTGGCCTGGGCCTCCGACGGTGCCTGGCTGCGCCGTTTCCTCGGGTCCCGGGAGACGTGGCCGGTGTCGGGGCTCGACGTGGCGGTGGCGACCGCGGCGCTGGACGGCCGCCCCTGGGCCGAGGCCTCCCGCCGCCGCCTGCTCGACGACGGGCGGTGGTTGGCCGACGCCCTGGCCCCGGTCGTGAGCGTCGCCGGTGCGGGCGCCCGCGTCGTCGGCGACGCCCCCGTCCACTACCGCTGCCTGCTCACCCCCCTCGCCCACGAACTGGCGGCCGCCTTCGCCCGCCACGGACTCGGCGTGCGCGCCCTGGGCCGGGCCCACGGCGTCCACCCCGGCGCGCTTCGGATCCTCGCCCCCCTTGTCGACGAGCGTCCGATGGTGGCGGAAATGATCGGCGCCGTGGCCGGGAGCGGTGGCATGCTCCTCGTCCGGTGAGCACCGCACCGGCACCAGCACCGGCACCCGCACGACGACGACGCCCGCCAGGCCCAGCTCCGACACTCGAGCCGCACCGCCCCGTCCCATCCCCGACCGGGCCGACGGGTGGGGGGTGGCCCTGGTGGCGGCCGGGGCCAGCGGCTACGGCGTCACCGTCGTGCTCGGCCGGGTCCTGGCCGACGCCGGCATCGGCCCGGCCACCGCCCTCGGCATCCGCTTCGCCCTGGCCGCCGCCTTTCTCCTCGCCTTCGCCGCCGCCCGCAGGTCTTCCCTCCTCCCGGCCCCGGGCGAGCGGTTGCGGGTGTTCCTGCTGGGGGCGGTCGGCTACGCCACCGAGTCCACCCTCTTCTACATGGCGCTCGAACGGGGGACGGCCGCGTCGGCCGCCCTCCTCTTCTACGCCTATCCCCTCATGGTCACCCTGGCCGAGCTGGCCCTGGGCTGGTCCCGCTTCCGGCCCCGGACCCTGGTGGCGCTGGCCGTCTCCGCCGCCGGCACCGTCCTGGTGGTGGCGTCGGGCGACGAGCTGGGCATCTCCCCCGTGGGAATGGCATGCGCGCTGGCATCGGCGGCCGCCTTCGGCGCCTACCTCCTCGCCTGCACCCGCCTCGTCCACCGCAGCCACCAGGTGGCCCGGGCCGCGTGGGTGGCGGTGGGGGCGTCGGTCGCCTCCCTCACCCGGGGCCTGGCGTCGGGAGACCTGGCCTCGCCGGCCGGACATTGGCCCGTGCTCCTTCTCTACGGGGTGGCCACCGCGGTGGCCTTCTCGTGCATGTTCGCGGGACTGTCCCGCCTGGGCGCCAGCCGCACGGCGGTGGTGATGACCCTCGAGGCGTTCGTGGCCGTGACCCTGGGCGCCGCCTTCCTGGGCGAGCGATTGGTTCTGGCCCAGGTGATCGGCGGCGTCGCCATCGTCGCGGCCGCGGTTGTCGTCAGCCGAACCGGCGATGATCCCCATGAATCTGTGGAGAACCCTTGACCGGATGAGCAGCTTCCAATAACGTCCCAGTGGGCCTGTTCCCGGGACCGCTTGCTTTTCCGCGGAGCTATGGCTAAGATTCCTTTCGCCGTGCCCGCCCGCGTGTCGCCGTCCCCACTCTCCGGCTTGACTCTGCGCGCCCGGCGGCCTTCTTGACCACAGCTGATCTCCGGGAAGGAGCAGTTTCCTTGCCCACCCATCCCGCAACTCGGGAACGCTATACGTTCTCCAACCTCGATGAGGTCCTTGCCCTTCCGGACCTGATCGCCGTCCAACGCGATTCCTTCAAGTGGTTCCTCGACAAGGGCTTGCAAGAGACGTTCCGTGACATAAGCCCCATCGAGGACTTCACGGGACAGCTCCGGCTCGAGCTCGAGTTCGACGCCGAAGACCCCGACTTGCGCCCGCCGCCGAAGTTCTCGGTGGAGGAGTGCAAGGAGAAGGACATGACCTACTCCGCGCCCATCTTCGTGCGGGCCCGCTTCATGAACGCGGGCACCGGCGAGATCAAGGAGCAGACGGTCTTCATGGGGGACTTCCCGATGATGACCGACAAGGGCACGTTCATCATCAACGGCACCGAGCGCGTCGTCGTGTCCCAGCTCGTCCGCTCGCCGGGCGTCATCTTCCAGCCCGGCCGCGACGCCAAGACCATCGCCACCGCCACGATCCACCCCTACCGAGGTGAGTGGATCGAGTTCGACATCGAGCAGAAGCCGGGCAAGGACGTCACCGCCGGCACCCGGGTGGCCCGCAAGCGCCGCCTGAGCCTGTTCGTGCTCCTCCGCGCCCTGGGCTACGACCAGGAGGCCGCCCCCGGCTTCCTCGAGCGCTTCGTCAACCACTTCGACTTCCTCGAGGGGCAGTGGGAGAAGGAGAAGGAGCTGGCGCCCACCCGCGAGGAGGCGCTGGTCGAGATCTACAAGCGGGCCCGCCCCGGCGAGCCGCCCTCGGTCGAGGCCGGCCGGGCGTACTTCGAGAACGCCTTCTTCAACCCCAAGCGCTACGACCTCACCCGGGTCGGCCGCTACAAGCTCAACCGCAAGCTGGGCCCGGAGATCGAGAAGATCGCCGACCTGTTCGCCATCGACCTCGTCCGTCCCACCCAGACGCAGTTCGTGCTGAGCCCCTCGGAGATCCTGGCCGCCACCACCTACCTGCTGCACCTGGCCGCGGGCGAGGCCGGCTACCGGCTCGACGACCAGGACCACTTCGCCAACCGCCGCATCCGGTCGGTGGGCGAGCTGATCCAGAACCAGGTCCGCATCGGCCTGTCCCGCATGGAGCGGGTCGTCCGGGAGCGCATGACCACCCAGGACGTCGAGGCCATCACGCCCCAGACCCTGATCAACATCCGGCCGGTGGTCGCCGCCATCAAGGAGTTCTTCGGCACCAGCCAGCTGTCGCAGTTCATGGGCCAGACCAACCCCCTCGACGGCCTTACCCACAAGCGCCGCCTGTCGGCGCTGGGCCCGGGCGGACTGTCCCGGGAGCGGGCCGGGTTCGAGGTGCGCGACGTGCACACCAGCCACTACGGCCGGATGTGCCCGATCGAGACGCCGGAAGGCCCCAACATCGGCCTCATCGGCTCCCTCGCCACCTACGCCCGAGTCAACGACTTCGGCTTCATCGAGACGCCCTACCGCAAGGTCGTCGACGGGCGCATCACCGACGAGATCACCTACCTCGCAGCCGACGAGGAGGAGGAGCACGTCATCGCCCAGGCCAACGCCTCCCTCGACGCCGACGGCCGCTTCATCGGCGACCGCGTGCTCGTCCGCCGTGGCCCCCAGGGCGCCGGCGTCCGCATCGGCGCAGGGGGCACGTCCTACGGCACCACCAGCGAGATCGACTACGTGCCGCCGGCCGAGGTCGACCTGATGGACGTCTCGCCCAAGCAGATCGTCTCCGTGGCCACGGCCATGATCCCGTTCCTCGAGCACGACGACGCCAACCGGGCCCTCATGGGCGCCAACATGCAGCGCCAGGCGGTTTCCCTGGTGCGGGCCGAGGCGCCCTACATCGGCACCGGCATCGAGCCCCGCGCCGCCCGCGACGCAGGCGACGTCGTCCTGGCCGAGGGCGACGGCCAGGTCCAGGAGGTCACCGGCGACCACATCTGGGTGCAGTACGCCGACGGCCAGACCGACCGAGAGGGCCGCACCCTGGGCCGCAAGTTCTACCGCCTGGCCAAGTTCCGCCGCTCCAACCAGGGCACCTGCATCAACCAGAAGCCCCGGGTCGACGACGGGATGACCGTCAAGAAGGGCGACGTCCTGGCCGACGGCCCGTCCACCCACAACGGCGACCTGGCCCTCGGCAAGAACCTGCTGGTCGCGTTCATGCCCTGGGAGGGCTACAACTTCGAGGACGCCATCATCCTCTCCGAGCGCCTGGTGCGCGACGACGTCCTCACCTCGATCCACATCGAGGCCCACGAGGTCGACGCCCGCGACACCAAGCTGGGCGCGGAGGAGATCACCCGCGACATCCCCAACCTCTCCGAGGAGATCCTCAAGGACCTCGACGAGCGGGGCATCATCCGCATCGGGGCCGAGGTCGGTCCCGGCGACGTGTTGGTGGGCAAGGTCACCCCCAAGGGTGAGACCGAGCTCACCCCCGAGGAGCGCCTCCTGCGGGCCATCTTCGGTGAGAAGGCGCGGGAGGTCCGCGACACCAGCCTCAAGGTGCCCCATGGCGAGACCGGCAAGGTCATCGACGTCAAGGTCTTCTCCCGGGAGGAGCAGCACGAGCTGGCTCCCGGCGTCAACCAGCTGGTCCGGGTCTACGTGGCCCAGAAGCGCAAGATCAGCGAGGGCGACAAGCTGGCCGGCCGCCACGGCAACAAGGGCGTCATCTCCAAGATCCTCCCGGTCGAGGACATGCCCCACATGGCCGACGGCACCCCGGTCGACATCATCCTCAACCCCCTGGGCGTGCCCAGCCGGATGAACGTCGGCCAGGTCCTCGAGGCCCACCTGGGCTATGCCGCCCGCTGGGGCTGGGACGGAGCCGACGTCAACGCCCAGCCGCCGCACTCCAACGTCGCCACCAAGACCCGCCCCATCACCGAGCCCTCGGTCTGGGTGTCGTCGCCTGTCTTCGACGGCGCCCACTGGGACGAGGAGGGGGCGGCCGGTGCCGGCAAGCACCCCACCATCCGCCACCTGCTGGAGACCATCCACAGTGACTCGATGAGCCGCAACGGCGAGCGCCTCATCCAGCCCGACGGCAAGCAGATCCTCTACAACGGCCGCACCGGCGAGCCCTACGACCGGCCCATCACCGTCGGCTACAGCTACATCCTGAAGCTGCTCCACCTGGTCGACGACAAGATCCACGCCCGGTCCACCGGCCCCTACTCGATGATCACCCAGCAGCCGCTGGGCGGGAAGGCCCAGTTCGGTGGCCAGCGGTTCGGGGAGATGGAGGTGTGGGCCCTCGAGGCCTACGGCGCCGCCTACGCCCTCCAGGAGCTGCTGACGATCAAGTCCGACGACGTGCTCGGCCGGGTGAAGGTCTACGAGGCCATCGTCAAGGGCGAGAACATCCCCGAGCCCGGCATTCCCGAGTCGTTCAAGGTGTTGATCAAGGAGATGCAGAGCCTCTGCCTCAACGTCGAGGTCCTCTCGACGACCGGCGAGGAGATCGAGATGCGGGAGCTCGACGAGGACATCTTCCGCACCGCCGAGGAGCTTGGGATCGACCTGTCGAGGCCCGAGCGCGGTTCCGACGAGGAAGACGCCCGCCGGGCGGCCGAGCGGAGCAGCAGGTTCTAGTTCTGAGCGAGAACGTGCGTACCGGTGCGACCCGGGGCCCCCAGCGGGCCCCGGGCGTCGCCGGTTCGATGAAGAGTGAGAGGTAGGCAAGAGCGTTGCTCGACGTCAACAATTTCGACCAGCTGCGAATCGCGCTGGCAACCGCCGATTCGATCCGTACGTGGTCCAACGGCGAGGTCAAGAAGCCGGAGACCATCAACTACCGCACGCTGAAGCCGGAGAAGGACGGGCTCTTCTGCGAGAAGATCTTCGGTCCCACGAAGGACTGGGAGTGCTACTGCGGCAAGTACAAGCGCGTCCGGTTCAAGGGCATCATCTGCGAGCGCTGCGGCGTCGAGGTCACCCGCTCCAAGGTTCGCCGGGAGCGCATGGGCCACATCGAGCTGGCCGCCCCCGTCGTCCACATCTGGTACCTCCGGGGCACCCGGTCGTGGCTGGCCTACCTGCTCATGGGCACCGAGCCCCGTGAGGAGCTGAAGGCCAAGCAGCTGGAGAAGGTCATCTACTTCGCCGCCAACCTGGTCACCTGGGTCGACGAGGAGCGCCGCCACAACGACCTCCCCGAGCTGGAGGCCGAGCTGCTGGAGGAGCTGGCCGAGATCGAGCGCTCGCGCGACGTCGACATCGACCACCGGTTCAAGGACCTCGAGAGCGAGGTGGCCGAGCTGGAGGCCGGTGGCGCCAAGGACTCCGAGCTGAAGGCCCGCCAGCGGGCCGCCGACAAGGAGATCACCTCCATCCGGGAGCGGGCCCAGGCCGAGATCGACGTGGCCCGGCGCGCCTTCGACGAGCTCAAGGACCTCTTCGCCCGCAAGATCATCGAGGACGAGAGCGTCTGGCGCCAGCTGCGTGACCGCTACGGCGACTACTTCCGGGGCGGCATGGGCGCCGACGTCATCGCCCAGCTCATCGGCGAGGTCGACTTCGACTCCGAGGAGATCAAGCTCCGCGAGAACATCGACGCGGCCGACGGCCGTCGTCCCCTGTCGGCCCAGCGCAAGCAGAAGGCGATCAAGCGGCTCAAGATCGTCACCGCCTTCAACCGCCGCGACCCCGACACCGGCCGCCGGGTCAACGAGCCCTCGGCCATGATCCTCGACGCGGTCCCGGTGATCCCGCCCGACCTGCGCCCCATGGTGCAGCTCGACGGTGGCCGCTTCGCCACGTCCGACCTCAACGACCTCTACCGCCGGGTCATCAACCGCAACAACCGGCTCAAGCGCCTCCTCGACCTCGGCGCGCCCGAGATCATCGTCAACAACGAGAAGCGCATGCTCCAGGAGGCGGTCGACGCC
>CAWIIV010000012.1:0-194254 GCA_963836205.1 uncultured Acidimicrobiia bacterium
CATGGGCATCTTCCCGCTGACCTTCCTCTCGAACGTCTTTGTCGACCCCACGACGCTGCCGGGCCCGCTGGAGGCGTTCGTGAACGTCAACCCAATCTCTACCCTGGCCACCCAGGCCCGCGGCCTGATGGAGGGAAACGCCGACGGCGGCGACATCGTGATCGTGCTGGCGGTGGCGGCTGCCCTCACCGCGGTCTTCGCCCCCCTCACGACTCGCCTGTACGGCAAGAGCTGAGTCCTTGTTCTTACCGGGGCGATGGTTGCCGGCGGGCGCGCCGGACATGAGGAGCTCCTGCCCGGCGACCTCTTACCGCGGTGAGCGCCGTCGGGTCGTCGATCCGAGGACGAGTCAGGCGATCTCCGTGACGACCAGGTTGTCGAAGACCAGGCCGGCTGTCGATGAGCCGACCATGCCGATGCGCGCCGGTGCCAACCCCTCCGGGTCTGTGGCCATACCGACGACCGTGTCGTTGACGGACAAGACGAGCGATGTCGGCACCTGCCCGACACAATCAAGTCGCAGACGGGCGACGAAGCCATCTCCCTGTGGATTCTCGAGGGCGGGTGCCTTCCCGCCGGCCAGGACCCGTTCGACGTACTCCTCCGTGCCGAGAGTGTTCCGATTGACGGTCCAGGTGCCGTCCGGGCTCAGGCTCCCTACGTAGGTGTCGCCTCCCAGCCACTCAGACCGGCAGAAGACACCGAACCAGGTGTTCGGGTCGCCGGGCACCGCCTTCACGTCGACGGCCACGCCGATGTCCCGCGTCTGAAGCACCCTCGCTGCCGATGGGGCCTCAGGCGGAAGCGGCACGTAATGATCGGCCCCGTTCTTCGTGGTCATCCGGAACGACTCGTTCTCGACGCCGTCGGAGTCTTCGCTCGTGCGGGCAAAGAAGGTGGAGCCGGCTGCGAAGTCGTCCCGGAACAGGACTGAGTCCGCGCTCGCCTGAGCTCGCTGTCGCGATCCCTCTCGGTCGCGGCGAACGATGATCGTGGCCAGGTCACCGACGATGACGGCGGCGATGAGCAACCCGACGAGTCGACGCGGCGCCCTCGTCCGGCTCCGCTCGATCGGCCGGGACTCGCCCTCGTCCGGCCCGACCAGTTGGCTTCCGTCAACGTCTCGACCACCGTCGGAACCCACGACGAGAACATATCAAATGCTTCGAGGGGGGCCGTGATCGATCGGAAGTGGCCGGTGGAGCGACCGCCGCCACCCGCGCCCCGCTGGTCGAACGGCGGGCAAGCTCTGTTCGGAGCTCGGCCGTCCTACCTTTCTCCTTGCGTGCGTCCCGAGGGCCTCGAACCCTGAACCCGCGGATGACGAGTCGGTCCCGATGTCTAACGAGTGCGTACCAGTGCGCGGTGACCTGCGGCTCTGTCGGCGCCCTGGTGCACCGCGTACACCCAGCATCCGCCGTGGCCCGAGATGAGCCGGCGATCCGCGGTCGTCAACCGCAACGATCTGGCCGGAGCACAGCCTGCGTGCCCTTGACACCTCGTGGGCCGGTGGCGTCCCGTTGGGCGGAGAAAACAGCGGATCGGGTGCGGCACGCCGTGTTATCGTTAGATATCACGGAGGTGGAGGCATGCCGGACATCCTGATCCGAGACGTCCCAGACGATGTCGTGGCTGCCATCGACGCGAAGGCGCAGCGGGCCGGGCTCTCTCGGACTGAATACCTGCGGCGAACGCTGTCTCGCGAGCGCAACGAGGGGTCCGGCGGCGTGACCGTCGATGATCTGTCGCGGTTCGCGCAGACCTTCGCCGATCTCGACGATCCGGAGGTCATGAGCCAAGCGTGGCGGTGACCGCCTGGTTGATCGACAAGTCCGCCCTGGTCCGCCTCGCGCAGAGCGACGATGCCGCAGAGTGGGCGTCGAGGATCCAGCGTGGCCTGGTGCGGATCACGACGGTGACGCGCCTGGAGGTCGGGTTCTCCGCCCGCTCGGCCGGCGAGTTGCGGGCAAGCATCGGCAGGCCGCCGCTGGCGTCCATGCCGGTCGAGTACCTGACGCCCTTGATCGAGGATCGTGCCGTGGCCGTACAGGCTGCCCTGGCCGACCGGGGCCAGCACCGGGCACCCTCAATTCCTGATCTGCTGAACGCGGCGACCGCCGAGCTGGCCCAGCTCACGGTTCTCCACCTCGACCACGACTTCGAGCTGATCGCCGATCTCACTGGTCAGCCCGTCGAACGCCTGAGGCTCCCATGACAGGCCGAGGGATGTTGACCGCAGACGGTGCATCCCGCGGACGTTTCCCTTCACCACCATGAGAGGTCGCCCTGCCCTGGAGGAGCCGAAGTCGTAACCTTGCGGCGTGGGTCTGGGGACGGTGGTCGAGCTGGAGGAAGCCACCGCGCTGGTGACCTCCGCGCAACAGGCGATGTGGGCGGGCGACTTCGACAGGGCCGTCGCCGACTACGCGGCGGCGGTGGCGCTGCGGACCGCGGCCGGCGCCAACCGGGAGGCGGCGATGGCCTGCGCCGAGCTCAGCGTCCTCTACAGCGCCCGGTTGATCAACAAGGTGGCCGCCCGCCCCTGGCACCTACGGGCCATGCGGCTGGTCGAGAACGAGCCGCCGTGTCTCGAGCAGGGCTACGTCGCCATCGCCGGCCTCGGGTGCGATGTCGACGATCCCGCCGTGCTGGCCCAGCGGGCCGAGCTCGCCCTCGACCGGGCCCGCCGTTTCGGCGACGTCACCCTGGAGATGAAGGCCCTGGCCGACGGCGGCCTGGCCCATGTCCGGGCCGGGCGGGTCGCCGAGGGGATGGCCATGGTCGACGAGGCCATGGCCCTGGCCTGCACCGGAGCCGTCTCCGACCTGTTCGCCATAGGAAAGTCGGTGTGCTCCTTCTACACGGCCTGCCACACCGTCGCCGACTTCGAGCGCGTCGAGGCCTGGAGCCCGGTGCTGCGCGAGCGCGGCATCATGGCCGATGCCCCTGGGGTTCAGGCCCTGGCCAGCAGCCACTGCGCCAGCGTGCGGGGAACGCTGCTGTGCGACGTTGGCCGCTGGAGTGAGGCCGACCACCTCCTGCGGCAGGCCTACGGTCAGCTCGAGCGGCTCATGCCCGGAGCCAGCTGGCACCCCCCGATCGCCCTCGCCGACCTCCGGATCCGCCAGGGCCGGCTGGCGGAGGCCGAGGCGCTGCTCCTGGGGCGGGACGACCACATGGAGGCCCTCCTGCCCATGTCGCGCCTGCACCTGGCCCGGGGCGACTTCCACCTGGCCGGGGCCACCGCCCGCCGGGGCGTGCGCCTCATCGGCGACGACCGGGTGCGGGCGGCGCCGCTGCTCGGCGTCCTGGTCGAGGCCGAGCTGGGCCTGGGCGACCTCGGTCGGGCCGCCGAGGCGGCCTCCGAGATGGATGCCCGGGTCGCAGGGCTCGATGGCGTACAGGCGCTGGTGGGGGACGCCGCTCGTCACCGGGCCAAGGTGCAGGCGGTCACGGGAGACGTGGCGGCGGCGATCCAGACGCTCCAGAGCGCCCTCGACGCGCTGGGCGGCGTCGACCTGCCCTTGCTGCGCATGTCCATGCACCTCGACCTCGCCCGCCTGCACGAGGCGGCCGGCGACCGGGTGGAGGCGGTTTTCGAGGCCCGGACCGCATCCGCCCTCCTGGTCCGGCTCGACGTGGTCGTGAGCGCCGAGGACGCCTCGCTGCTCGAGCGCCTGGGCTCGGAAAGCACCACCCGGCCGGTGACCGCCGCCGGCCGGATCGCCACCATGATCCGCGACGGCGACTGGTGGACGGTCGGCTGCGACGAGACGAGCGTCCGCCTGCGCGACACCAAGGGCATGCGCTACCTCGCCGAAGTGGTGGCCAGCCCCGGCGTCGAGCGCCACGCCCGGCGGGGCGAGATCCTGGCCCACCACGCCACCGGCGCCTCCAACGGACCCACCGAGGCGGTGAACCTGATCGTCAAGAAGGTCGTCCGTGTGGCCCACGGATTCCGTAGCTTCAAGAACTACCGGCTCCGGGTGCTTCTCCACTGCGGCGTGAAATGGCAGACTCCTCCTGCCGCACGAATCAGAGGCCGTGGTTCCCGCTTGGCCGCGTAGAGCCCGTTTCACGGGGTCTGGGTCGGCGGTCAGTGTCAAGGCGAAGCCATTTGGGACGGGCTCGGGTCGAACCCAATCGCTGCGGCGGCCAGCGCACATTCCAGATCGGGCTCGCCGGGGCTCAAGTCGACCTCAGCCGTCGCCCGGTGCGCCCCTCACGGCCCGACCCATAGATGGGGTGTCCCAGTGCGTCGGTACTCTCCGAGCGCATGTCCCTTTCCCGCCTACTCGACGATCGTCATGGTCGGCGACCGTGGGTTGTGCGCTTGGCCCGGCGTCCACGAGTCGCGAATGTCGTCGATCCGAGCGTCCGCCCGCTCGACTTTGTGCACCGAGAAGCTGCTGAGGAGGCGACTCTCGCTCGGTGGCGGGGACGCTGACAGAATTCGGCGATGCCGGACGCCGCGCCGAGGATCCGCAGCGGGCCCATCCCGGATGACGCAATTGTCGTCATTCGCGGCGAGGATCCACCCGAGGTGCTCACGGCAGACGCCCGACGGTTTCGCCGGCGCTTCCCTGACTGGAACCGGTTCGGGGTCTCCGGCTTCCTCGCGCGTGACGCTGCTGAAGTCGACGCGCTCTGCGAGACGCGACTGATCGAGTGGACGAGAGTCCGAACGTTCCGACGCGAGGCACTCGAGGCGGCCGGGATAGAGGTGGTGCCGACGTTCCGCACGCCGCACGTCACATTGGCGCACGCCGAGCTCGATGAACTCCTCCAACGGCTCTCCGACTGCGAGCACAACATTCTCGAGAACCCCTACCATGAAGACGAGTCCAGCCCCCTGGAGACGTGAATGGACGCTGTTCCCATCGACCTGCCCCTTGATCTGGCTTCCGAGGATGACACCGGCCTGCCGTGGGGCTTCCTCGACGAGGCCTTCGATCAATCGCGCATCGTTGAAGGGGCGTGGATCGTGGTTGGATCGACCACCGCAAACGCGGTCGCCCAAGTGGCTGACATCGATGGCGAGATCGTTCATGTTCGTCCCCTTCCCGGCCCGGTCAGCCGCCATCGTCAGCTTCTCCGCACTGCGGTCGCCTGACCAGCCAGCCACGCCGGCCGTCTCGGGCTGGCCGTCCCCGGCGGGTGCGATCAGCCCACGATGTCGCGAACCCGAGTATCCGCAGTCGGATTCCGGCTCGTCCACTGCCGGCCTCGCGCCCAGCGGTAGGTGTCGGCCAGGAGCGTGAGGATTTCTTTCAGTTCCTGGGGAGAGGCACCGCGGCTGTACGCAGTCCGAAGAAGGACATCGATGTCGGCGGTGTCGAGGAGCGCGGCGAAGTCGCGACCGCAAGCGGATTCGATGACGGTGTCCGCGATCCTTCGGTAACTCTCGACCGGAGCGATGGCGCTGCCGTCGTCGAGCCAGGTGAGGTAGCGGTCGAGGAGTTCCCGCACCCGTAGGTCGCCCAGGCGGGTTGGCCCTTGGGTGGTCTCAGCGAGGTCGGTTAGGGCTATGTCGGCGTCGTCCTCGCTGCCGTTGACCGTGCGGTAGCGACGTCGGGAGCGACCGTCGGGCCCAGTACCCAGGCTGACAGCCAGCTCCCAGACCCCGGGCTTCACCTCGCGCTTTGATCCGGTACGGCGCTGACGGCGAGGCGGTGTCGCGCTCTGCGGCCGGTCGAGTCGCAGATGCCCGAGCTGCACGCAGGCTCGCTCCTCCGGGCAGGCGAGCACTCGGGCCCCCGGAGGAAGGGGTCCGTGAGCGAACTCCCAGGCGGCACGCTGCACGGTGCGAAGCGAGCCGTCGATGCGAACCAATCCCGTGCCTCGGGCGTCCCGAGCGCCGGACCACACCTCGTGGCTGCCCTGCTGGCGAACCTTCGCCCGGAACCGCTCTTCGCTCGGTGTCACGCAGCGTAGTTTAGCGAGAGTTTAGCGGGCTAGTGGATAAGCGGTGGGATAAGCGGGCGAAGAGCCGAAAATCAGACCATAGGCCGACCCTGCAACGTCCTGACCTGGGACTTTAGGGGTGCGCCCCCAGGGACTCGAACCCTGAACCCGCGGATTAAGAGTCCGCTGCTCTGCCAATTGAGCTAGAGGCGCCGATCTTGTCTGCGGGTGACCGAGGGGACTCGAACCCCCGACTTCCAGGACCACAACCTGGCGCTCTAACCAACTGAGCTACGGCCACCGGGGTCGAGCCCAGCATGGCACAGGCGCAGGCCCGAGCGGCTCGGGTTCTGGCAGCCAGCCGCCCGATCCCGGACAGGCCGGGCTTGGGGTGGCGAACAATGTCGCCGGAATCCGCATGGCTGGAATGCCCGGGGCCGGTCGGCCTCGGGCTGTAGCGTGAGGGCAGGCCCCTGTAGCTCAGCTGGATAGAGCGGCTGCCTTCTAAGCAGTAGGTCGTAGGTTCGAGTCCTACCGGGGGCGCCGGCAAAAGCCCAGGTCAGAGCCACGATCTCCCTCCAGCCCGACGACCTGGCCAAGCCGATCCGCAACAAATCCGCAACAACTGTGCCAAAATCTGCGGCCATGGCGAGCGTGCGCACTACCCCCCAGGGAACTTTCCAGGTGCTCTACCGGGACCCCGCAGGGCGGCAGCGGTCGAAGACCTTCAAGCGCAAGACGGACGCGAACCGGTTCACCTCCACGGTCGAGGCGGACATTATTCGGGGCGACTGGATGGATCCACGTTTAGCGCGCATGACGGTCCGCCAATGGTCCGAGCGCTGGCAGGTCACGATGACCCAGGCCCCCAAGACCCAGGAAACCTACGAGGGCCACCTCAGAAACTGGGTCCTGCCCATGCTCGGCGACGTGGCGGTGGCCAACGTCGACAGAGCCATGGTGCGGGGTTTCGTGGCCGAGATCCGCGGCCGCGGCAGGTCGCAGGGGACCGTGGACGGTTGCGTGAAGGTCCTCAGGCTCGTACTGGGGTTTGCGCTCGACGCTGGGGCTATCAGGACGAACCCGGCCGCTCGCCTGAACCTGGAGCGCCAGCAACGCCAGGAGATGCATTTTCTGACTGAGCGCGACGTGGTGTTGCTAGCCGCCACGATGCCCGCTCCGAGCTACGAGACGATGGTGCTCTTCGCCGCCTGGACTGGGATGCGGGCCGGGGAGATTGAGGCGCTCCGAATCAAGCGGCTCAACCTGGTGACGGGGAAGGCGGACGTTGCAGAGAACCTGGGCGAGGCGCCCGACGGGTCCCTGCGCATTGGACCGACAAAGACGCATCAGCGCCGCACCGTGCCGCTGGCCCCGTTCCTCGCCGAACGCATGGAGCCTCTCGTGGCCGGCAGGGGCGCTGAGGACTTCGTTTTTACTGCCCCTGAAGGGGGTCCGGTTCGGCACAACAACTTCTACGGTCGGGCCTTCAAGCCGGGCCTCACGAAGGCAGGCCTCGATCCCTCCATCCGCTTTCATGACCTTCGCCACACCTGCGCGGCCTGGCTCATCGACTCTGGCGCGCACGTCCGAGCGATCATGGAGTGGCTGGGGCACTCGTCGCCCTCGGTCACGCTCGGGACCTACGGCCACCTGTTCCCATCGCTGGCCGCGAAGCTCGTTGATGGGCTGGAAGCGCGCTGGCGGGCCGTGAATAGCGCTGATCCTGGCCGAGACTCGGACCGCGACTCGCCCCGAGTCTGACGGACGCCCGTCGCTCCAGTCCGGTTTCGCTCGCTGGGTAAGTGAGCGCTGCTCAACTGCCACCTGGGCCGTCGATTATCGAGAGGCGGAGCGGCAGTTGCTTGGCGTCGCATCGGTCACCAAGACCCTCGTCGCAACGGCCGCACGTTGTCCGGGGGCTTGCTGCCCGCCTGTCCCCAGCCCGGCAGCAGCGGAGGCAGATCGCGCCCTTGGGTGTCGGCTGGCATCGGGCCCTCGCCGTTGTCGTCCGCCCACCGGAGACCGCGCTGATCGGGGATGTCGCCCCAGCCGAACACAGCCGCCGGGCGAGGCGGGATCGTGCCGAGGAAGTCGAGGGGGTCGCGCCGCTTCGGGCCCACCGTGCACAGGTGCGTCCAGTAGTCACCGAGGTCGAACACGTAGGCGAAGCGCTCCCCGGAGGCCAAGGCGACTGAGTTTGACCCGACGGGCGTGAACGAGCACCCGCCCCTCGTCCCATTCGGGATCCGGCAACCCGAGGCAGGTCCCGTCGGCCAATACGAACTCGTGGAGGTGATTGAGATCCCACCGGCCGAACGCGTCGTCGATGGCTTCGGCCAACTGCTCGAAAGAATGGGATCTTGCGGCAACGAACGTCCGGCCCGGTCGCGGCCAGAGGTCCTCCCATGTCCCGCCGCCAACAACTCGACCGTGATCTCGAGCCACGTCCGCGCCACGCTCGGACGCTACTCAGCCGAAGGGAGCGAAGAGCACTTGCCCAGTAGCATCCGGCTGGTCGTCGATCACGCCGCCGTCGCTGTGACGCCGGCCCTACGCCGATGCCCGCGCCGGGACTCTCCCGGCGTTGCCGAATCCGATCGGGCACTGCCACCGTGCGCCGATGACTACCAGGACCGTGGCGGTGTACTGCCGCATCAGCAAGGACCCGGCGCGACTCGAGCTGGGAGTGGACCGCCAGCGCGCCGACTGCCTCGAGCTCGCGGGCCGCCTGTGGCCCAACGCGCCCGTCCGACTGTTCGTCGACAACGACCTGTCAGCGGCCGACCCGGACGTGCAGCGGCCGATGTGGAAGGCGATGCTCGACGCCCTCCGATCGGGAGAGGTGGACGAGATCGTCGCCTACGACCAGAGCCGCCTGACCCGCCAGCCGATCGAGTGGGAGCAGCTCCTGGTGGTACTCGGCCGGAGAGGGATCACCTCATTGCACACCGTGCGAGAGGGCGAGCGGGACATTGCCGAGGGCGGGGGCCGGATGGTGAGCCGCATCATCGCCGCTGTCGACGCCGAGTACGCCGAGGTCACGCGTATCCGAATCCGGCGGGCGATGCGCCAGCTGGCGACCGAGGGCCGGCCCGTCGGCGGCCGCCTCTTCGGCTACGTCTCAGCCGTCGGCGAGGACGGTCGCAAGACCCGGGCCATCGTCCCCCGGGAGGCCGAGGCCATCCGGTGGGCGGCCGAGGAGATTCTCCGGGGCGAGACGCTCGCGTCGGTCGCCCGTGGGTTCGATGCCCAAGGTCTGGCGCACGTGAAGAAGGGCAACCAGTGGTCCCCCACGCACATCCGCAGCCTGGTCACGAACGCCGCCGTCGCCGGTCTGCGCAAGGACCCGGACGGCAACCTCATCCCGGCCATCTGGCCGGCGATCCTCGACCCCGTCACGTGGAGGAGCGTCAGAGCCGCGCTCTCGCGGCCCGTCACGCTGACTCGCTCCGACGGCGTCTTCTACCGCACCACCCGGGAGCGCCGCCCATCCCGTCGGCACCTCCTGTCGGCGGGACTCGCATTCTGCGGAGTCTGCGGCGCGCCGCTGACCGCCCAGGTCCAGAAGCGGCAGTCGGGCCAGCTGTTCGTCTCCTACTTCTGCAGCCCTCGCCTCGGCCGGGTGTGCGTCGGGATCGTCGGCCATCATCTTGAACGGTGCGTCCTCGAGAGGCTGTTCGACGCGTTCGCCGATCCGAGAACGAGAGAGCTACTCGCGGGACCGGAGCCGAACGTGCTGAAGGCGGTCACCGATGAACTCGACGTCGTGGACAAGGATCTCGCCGATCTGGCCGGCAGGTGGGGCCGGGGGGACATCAGCAGGATCGAGTGGGAGGCGGCGCGGGAAGGTCTCGCGTCCCGGGGCCACTCTCTCCGGAGCCAGCTCGGTGTGCTTGCGGTGCCGGCATTCGACACCACCGACCTTCCCGCCCGCTGGGAGGAGTTGGGGCTTGCGGGCCGCCGAGCGATTCTGGCCGCCGTCTTTAAGCGGATCGAGGTGCTTCCGGCCTCAACGACGCTCTACGACCCGAGTCGGGTCAGGCTCGTCTGGCGCAACACCGAAGCAAACGCCGCATGGGGATGACCCCTGCTACTCGCACCTGGACTGGCCCAATCGTGTTAGTCGGTCAGGTTTCGACCGGCGCACACCCGGCCGGGTCCCGAGCCCTCGTGTTCGCCCAAGCTGTCGACTCGATTCTGCGGCAGACTAGGAGCAGTGGGCTTGGCGAGCGTGCTGCCGGGGCTCCGGGACGTGCGTGGTCCACTGGCGTCCGGCTACTTGTGGCTAATCACGATCTGGCTCGGGGTTGCGAGCCGCCTACCCGACGCCAACACCGACTCGGGTGTGATCGGCGACTTCTACGACCTCTCGGGTGTCGTAAGCGCCGTCGGCGTAGCCGTGATTCTCAGCTTCGGCGCCTACCTGGTGGGCGCCATGACTGAGGGTCTAACTAATGGAGATTCCCATCAGCAAACTGCCGGCGCAGCGAAGTTCCGCCAGTGAGAACCAGCTCAACGAAGCTGTGGTTGGGCGAATCAAGGCCGTGCGCGCACAGGCTGGGTACGCCATCGAGCGGATCAAAAGGCACATCTCCGAGCACGGGAGTGAGCTTGATCCGACACAGGACGCGGAACTGACCCGGCACCTGGCTATCTTGGCCGGCATACAGGATCCAAACAGCGACAACCTCGTGCTGTCGGATGAGAAACGAGCGACGGATCTACTTGACAAGGACGATCTGCTGGCCGTAAGGCTCCTGGTCGCGGAGGAACGCCTGTTCCAGGTCTACGACCGCTGGCGCGCTGAGTCGGAGGTTCGCCTCGGGGTCGTCCCGCCGCTCGTCGGCCTCTCGATCGTCCTTGCGGCCCGTATGCACCTCGTGTGGCTCCTGCTGACATTCCGACACTCATCCTCCTCGTTCAGGGCATTCGAGTCCGTCGGCGCTCCGGGAACGTGCTCGTCCAGGCCGTGATCCTCGGGCGGATCGCCCCGACGGTGGGGGTCGAGCTTTCCGAGCGAGATGTCGCAGCCTCGCTGCAGGCACTCGCCGAGGTGATGCGCGCCGCCGAGGGACTACCTCCATGGGCAGCGGCCCCCTTGCCCGGCAGGCCGTGAGTCGCCTCGCCGCTGTAGCTCCGACCGCCCGCGACGTCCTCAGCAGCGTCGGCCTGGCAAGATCGTTGCGAGAACATCCCCCTCGTGGGACAGTGGTCCAAGCCATGCGAACAGGTATTCGACAGGAGTAGCATGGGTATCTCGGACGACCAGAAGCGTCTTCTCGCCCTTTGCGCGGTCCGCCTCGACGGCCACGGCGTCGACTGGAACCTCATTGCCCGCCAGGCCCAACTTGAGCGTGGTGTCGATGGGCTCTGGTCGCAGAAGCTGACGGAGAGCTCCGAGGCCGCCCGGGTAGCGGCGCCGATCCTCAAGGCGGGACTGAAGGACACCACCGCGGCGATGGACCGGGTGGGGGCGGAGATCGAGGCCGCGGCGGCCGTCGGCGCCCGGCTGGTGACCGTGCTCGACGACGACTATCCGGCCAACCTACGGCTGATCCCGAACCTGCCGCCGTTCCTGTTCTACCGGGGCGAGCTACGACTCGACGACGCCCGGTCGGTGGCCGTGGTCGGCACCCGTGGGGCGTCGGAGAAAGGTCTGTCTCGTGCCGATCGCATGGCTCGGATGCTCGCAGCCGAGGGCGTCACCGTGATCTCGGGCCTGGCCCGGGGCATCGACACCGCCGCCCACCGCGCCGCGCTCGACGCCGGCGGCAGGACCATCGCCGTCCTCGGCACCGGCATCACCCGCTGCTACCCGGCCGAGAACGAGTCCCTGGCCGACCAGATCGCAGGTCACGGTGCCCTGGTCTCGCAGTTCTGGCCCACCCGCACTCCGGGCCGCGACACCTTCCCTCGGCGCAACGTCGTGACGTCGGGGATCGGCCAGGGGACCGTTGTCATCGAGGCCAGCTCCACGTCGGGAGCGAAGATGCAGGCCCGCCTCGCCCTCGAGCACGGCAAGAAGGTCTTCCTCGTGCGCTCCCTGGTCACCGACCAGATCTGGGCCCAGAGCTACCTCCAGCGAGGCGCCATCGAGGTCGGCGACGTCGCCGACGTCGTCCGCCACCTCGCCGCCCCCGAGCGGGTCGCACAGGCCGGGGCCCAGCGCCAGCAGCTCACACTCACGCTGCTGTAGTGGCCGGTCGGGCCGAGCCGCCGGCGAGGCTCGACTTCCCCGCCTGTCCGAGGTGCCCCTATCTGCAGGGCGGCTCAGCCGCATTCTGCTTCTCGTGCGCCAGCCAGAGCATTGAGCCGATCGCAACCAGGGCCTGCCCGGTGTGCAGCCAGTTTCTCGACCGGGATGACACCTGCCCTAACTGGCTCTGCTCCGACCCGACGAGGCGCATCGAGCGGATCGACGCCATCGGCTACCTCTCGGGCCCACTGCGCAGGAAGATCGTGTCCTACAAGTACGACGACAAGTACGGGTGGGCGACCATCTTCGGCCGGGTGCTGCTCGGGTGGCTGGCGGACAACCTCGCCGATCGGATGCCGGACCTCATCGTCGCCAACCCCACCTGGGTGGAGCCGGGGTCGACGTTCGCCACCGGTCACACGGAGCGGGTGCTCGAAGCGGCTGCGAGGGAGGACGCTCTCGCCCGCTGGAACCTCGATGTCGCCAGCCCTAGGGTGGTCACCAAGACCCGGGCCACCGCCAAGTCGGCCAGGAACACGGCTCCCGCCAAACGAACCGCCGCCCGCGAGCTGCGCGCCGCGCTGGCCCTCACCGACCTCGGCCGAATCGCTGGCAAGCGGATCCTCGTCTACGACGATGTCTGCACCACCGGCTCCCAGCTCAACACAGTGGCGTCGTGCCTCCTTGACGACGGTGGCGCGGCCGAAGTGACGGGGGTGGTGCTGGCCCGAGCTCCATGGCGGCAGAGGCTCTAGGCGACGAGGGCGCTCTGTCGCCCCCGAAGGTGTACCCCGGACATGCGACGTCGGACCACAGGCCAGAGTTCGACTGGCGACGCAACACGACGCGCGCGCCGCTGTCTCGGCTCCTCTCCGCCCGCAGCAGCGCGACGGGTCGGTGCCGATGAAGATGCGCAGGGCTCGGCGGCCATACTCATCGCAATCGGGCGCGCGCCATCGCCACCGCCCCGCGGCCCGCACTCCGCGCCCGGCGCGCACGGTGCCAATCACGTGTCGAAGCGCCGGGAGAGGTGGGGCGGCGCCGCGCCAGTGCTTCCCTGGCGCGACGCCCACCCGAATGACCCGCGAGGCCTGGGGCCGTCGGCATCCGGCAGCACTGGATCCCGTGGCTCGCCTCTGAATTCCTCAGCCGTCGTTGCTCACCTGGAACACGATGTTGTTCCCAAGCTTTTGCGCATAGAGTGGGAGGCAGGCCGTACATTGGTAGCTGGTGAACATACGAGCCCAACCGCCGGCGGTCAGTCGTACGATGTTCTGCGTGCCCCGCATCTCCCGCGTCACGAGAGCGCGACTTAGGACGGTGGCCGTGTCGGCCGTTTTCGGCGCCATGGAGAACGGGATAGTCGAAGAACCGACATTCCATTCGACCACCAGATCGTCGTAGAACGGTTCCTTAATGACATACGCCGCACTGTAAGGCACCGTCAGCGCCATCGCGCTCTGGGTGATGACTCCCAGCAGAGCGAGGACGCCGACTGAGATCATTGCAGCCCTTCGTACCATCAGATACCCCTTTTCTCTCTTGTGACTGGACCATTCCGTCCGTCTAACCGACGTCGCTGGCCAACACTTCCCACACGGCTCAGATGTGTGGCTAACACCCGCATTTGGACGCAAGCCGCCCCGGAGAAGGCGACACCTCGGCCGTCGACCACCGATCGAAACCGGGCTCTCCTGACCACGATGTGGGTCACGCGGCCACCTTCCCGGCCACCCGTTCATGCGGCAGCTTGAGGTCGATGGGCCCGGCAGCAAGCATGACAAGGGCCAGGGCGGCGTCGGCGGAATGGAACCCGTACGCCCTGCGGATGATGAGGCGGACCTTGGTGTTGAAGCCCTCCACCCGGCCGTTGGAGATCCCGTGCTCGACGGCGTTGAGGATCATCTCCCGACGCTGGCGCATGGTCTTGGCCACCTTGACGAACGGCGCCAGCCGCGATCTCTGGGCTCGGGCGCACCACCGGTCGAGAAGCTCGCCCGCCTCGTCGCGGGTGAGGTCGCCGGCCAGGATGGCCCGGAACTGCTCCTTCATCTCATAGGCCCGCCACATCCCGCCCCGGTTGCGTCGGATGCGCTTGAGCTGGGCGGCCTGGGTGCTGGTCAGGTCCTCGGGGTTCTTCAGCAGGGCCCACCGGGCTCCCTTGAAGTCCTTGGCCCAGCGGTCGTCGGGAAGCCGGCGCAGCTGGTTCCACAGGTCCCGGCGGACCTCGTCGAGAGCGTCGCCCACCAGGCACACGAGGTGGAACGGATCGGCGCACACGATGGCCTGGGGAGCGTGTCCCTCGGCCTTGACGCTCTTGAGGTAGGCCGGGCCCAGATCCATGGAAATGGCGCTGAGCTGGGACGATCGCTCCGGCCCGAGGTCGTCGAAGAAGGCGTCGAGGGTCTTGGCGTCCTTGCCTTTGGCTCCCCAGACGACCCTGCCCCGGTCGTGGTCGACCACCAGCGTCAGGTAGCGGTGGTGCTTGCGCCAGGAGATCTCGTCGACCCCGATGCGGAACAGGCCGTCGAGGCGATGGTCGTCGAGCTCGCTCGCCACCACCCGTTCGCAGGCCCGTCCCACCGTCCGCCACGACACCCGGCACAGACGAGCGACCGCCGTGCGGTCCATCCTCGTCGCCAGCCACGCCAGCAGGTCGTCGAGGTCCCGGGTGAGGTTCGCCCCCGGCCGGGCGAAGGGGACGGCCTCCACCACCACGCCGTGGTCGGGGCAACGAAGACGGCGCAGGCTGGCCCGGACCTCCAGCCGCCAGGTGCCCAGGTCGAGGTGGCGCCACCACGACGGCGCCGGCCGGGTGTCGTAGCGGAACCGGGTCTTGAACCCGCAATGGGGGCAGACCAGCCGCCGCCGGCGCAGGGCCACGGTGACGATCACGATCGTGGTCAGGAACTCCACGGCGACGACGTTGACGTCGTCGAGCCGAAGGAGGCGCTTGAATGCGGTGGTGACGCGCACGGGTTGAGGACCTCCCGGTTCAGGGGTGTGAGAAGTCCGTGAACCTTGGCCCGGCCCGTGCGCGTCACGCGGATACCGGAAGACCTGCTCAGCCAGCCACTACACGCCTGCCGGCTCCGATCCCATCCACACTTGGGTCAGGAGAGCCCGAAACCGGAGGTCCTCCGCGAGTACGCCATCGGGCGGAAGTCCGGCAGCGGTCGCACCACGAACGCGCACGAGCTCCGGGCGCGCCACCTGGACCCAGCACAGCCAAGGACCGTCGTCAGCCCGATCTCGATGCTCGCAGCTGGCATCGCCCGATGCTGGTGAGAGCGGTCGGAGTCTGCCGCTCAGTGCAGGTGCCCGCGTCGGGCGATGTCTGGCACGCCCTGGCCAGAGGTCAGCCGACACCGTCGCCAGCTACCCCGTTCACCCAGGTCGACCAGCCCTCGACGGCCGATCCTCAGCGGTCAGACCTCTGCCGACCCGGCTCGAAGGCGAGACCTGTCCAGCCGCGACAGCGCGCCCCCCCCCCGTAGGCCTCGTCGGCCCGGAGCCCCCCCCGGGGGATCGACCGACGTGCCGGTGGCCGTTCACCGGGAGGGCTCCAGTCGTCGATCTGGGCGGTCCCGAAGCCACATCAGGCCGGCACGGCCCACGCCGGGCAAGGGCTGGTCCATAGCTGCGACCCAACCCCCCATGGGTCGTCTCCACACTGGGAGGCCGGAAGGCGGCGAGCGCTCGGCGGTCCTGCCAATCCCTCCGCAGGCCAGGAGTGGCACCCTTACCATCAATGACGGCGAGGCGAGGATTACGGCTGACGGTCACCGCTCTTGTCCTGGCCACGTCGTGCGTGGGCTCGTCGGACCCTCCGCCGCCGCCGGAGGTAGTCCGGCGGCATCCGTTCGAGGCCACGTCGATCTCGTTCACCGACCGGGACCACGGGTGGGCGTTCCATGGATCGTGCGACCAGTACGCCCTGTGCAACGACCTGTGGGCCACTGCCGACGGCGGGGCCACCTGGCGCGAAGTGCCGGCGCCCACCGGCCGGCGCAAGGGCGGACCGCCCCTGACTGACCCGGCGACGGGTGCCGTCCACTCGGTCGTGTTCGCCGACACCCGCCATGGGTGGCTGGCCGATCCCGGCCTCTTCGTGACCCACGACGGTGGCCGAGAGTGGAAGGAGGAGCGCCACGACGGCGCCGTGTTCGACCTGGCCGCCCGGGACGGTTGGGCGTGGGCCCTGGAGCGCCCGCCCTGCCCCGGCGACACCTGGCCCTGCCGGCGGCAGGTGGCCCAGGTCCTCCGGGGCCCGGTGTCGGGCTCCCTCGAGCCCCTCGACGAGCAGCCGGAGCGGGTCAAGTGGGCCAACCAACTGGTCGTCGTGAGCGACCGCCGTGCCTACCTGGTGGTCGGCGACCTCGCCCCCACCGAGATCCTCGCTACCGCCGACGGCGGCGCCACCTGGCGTCGGGAGGAGGCGCCCTGCCATCGGGACACGGTTCGCCTGCATGTGCTGGCCCCCTCGCGCCTGTGGCTGACGTGCACCGTCAGCCACCTCGGCACCCGCCATTTTCAGTCGCTCGACGACGGACGCCAGTGGGAGCCGGCTCCGTTCCCGGAGACGGGTGACGACTTCAGCGGACCGTTCCCCCTCGACGAGACGAGGATCCTCTACGACAAAGGCGATAGCAAAGGGATTCGCGTGAGCGCAAGCTGGGGCCGCACCGACCAGGTCGTGTTGCCGACCCCGAGAGGCGCCGTCGGACGGGGCCTGGTGCGCGAGTTCCACCAAGCCGACGCCGACCATCTGTGGTTGCTCACGATCCCCGTATGGCCCCCCGACCCCGAGGCCGATCCGAGCTTCATCTTCCGCCCGGGCCGGTCACTTCTGCGCAGCGACGACGGAGGAGTGTCCTGGATCGTCACCCAGGTCAAGTAGTCGCGGCAGCTCACGACTCGGGCCTGACCCCGTACGACCAGGCCGCGTAGATCGGACGAGATGCTTGTTGGTGATGCGGGTGAGAGGGTGCATCCGGGTACCGTCCCGCCGCGAGGATCACGCCTTCACGGAGCCGAGACGCCAGCCCGCCATCGAGGCGATCCAGATGGTCGCGGAAAAGGCCCGATCAGCAGCTGACGTCAAGGTGAAACGGCCAGTCGCTCAAGCCGCCGCCTAGGTTCTTGGTTTCGACGTAGACGCGGCTCGGACCACTGTGTCCCCCGGCGGTGTAGACAACGTTGGGGTAGTAGACGAGGTCGTTGGCAGGGTCGCCGATCGTTGCCGTGTAGGCGCAAGGGCTCACGTCGCTGTTGAACGTCACCTCGTACCGACCGACGCCGAGGTGGGTTGTGGCGACAGCTCCGCCCCCCCGCACCAGAGTGCCGTTGGCATCCACCACGCCGAAGAGCGTTGCCGCCGGACAGCTGACCTCAAGGTGGAAGGGCCAGTCGGCCAGGCCGCCGCCGAAGTTCTTCGTCTCGACGTAGACCCTGCTCAGACCGCTGTGGCGCCATGCACTGTTCCCTCGGTCCAGCCGGCGAGCGCCACTGGTTCGCCCCTCCTCCGTAGCCGGTCACCGGATGAGGCTCCTCCTGCGGGGCTACGTGAGACCTCCACGCCGCGGAGGTCCCACGTAGGCGGGGTGCTGGCAGTAGGCCGGCACCCCGCGGGTAATCAGCCCTTAGGGTCCACGCCAGGTTAGTCCGCGCGTACTAGGATGACGGCGTGCAGGTCACATCCGACGGGCTCGCGCGGTTCTTCGATGTGGTCCTGCGCCATCTGGACGAGCGCCAGCGACGGGTGGTGGTCGGGGCGGCGGCGGAGATGTTGGGCCGGGGCGGCAAGACGGCAGTGGCGGAGGCGTCGGGCATGAGCCGCAACACCGTCATCAAGTCGGTGGCCGAGGTGTCGGCGGGCATGGAGCCGTCGGATCGGCTGCGGGCCGTGGGTGGCGGCGACAAACCGTTGAAGGACAAGCAGCCCGGTCTGCTCGAAGCCCTCGACGAGCTGGTCCATCCCGAGACCCGGGGCAATCCCATGTCGCTGCTGCGCTGGACCTCGAAGTCCTCGACCAAGCTCGCGGCCGAGCTGGTGCGGGCCGGCTTCGACGTGTCGTCGCGCACGGTGCTGCGGCTGCTGCACGAGCTGGGCTACTCGCTGCAGGCCAACGCCAAGGTGACCGAGGGCCGCCAGAGCCCCGACCGTGACGCCCAGTTCCGCTACCTCAACGACCTGGCCATCGCCTTCGTCGACGACGGCCAACCGGTGATCAGCGTCGACACCAAGAAGAAGCAGCTGGTGGGCGACTACGCCAACGGCGGAGCCGAATGGGCCCCGGAGGCTGAGCCGGAGCGGGTGCGCGTCCACGACTTCGTCGATCCGGTATTGGGCAAGGCCATTCCCTACGGGATCTACGACCTGGCCAACAACGAGGGCTGGGTCAGCGTGGGCGACACCGCCGACACCGCCGAGTTCGCCGTCGAGTCCATCCGGCGGTGGTGGGACCAGATGGGCCGGGCCCGGTTCCCCGAGGCCGATCGCTTGATGATCACCGCCGATGCCGGAGGGTCCAACGGCTACCGCCTGCGGGCGTGGAAGGTGCACCTCGCCGCCCTCGCCGCCGAGACGGGCCTGCGCATCACCGTGTGCCACTACCCGCCGGGGACCTCGAAGTGGAACCGCATCGAGCACCGCATGTTCAGCTTCATCACCGCCAACTGGCGGGGCCGGCCCCTCGTCAGCCTGCGCACGATCGTCGAGCTGATCTCGGCCACCACCACCCAGACCGGGCTCAGCATCCAGGCCGCTCATGACCCCAACTGGTATCCCACCGGCGTGCAGATCACCGATCCCGAGCTCGCCGCCGTTCCCCTCAGCCCCCACGATTGGCACGGCGACTGGAACTACACCATCAACGCTCAATCAGACGTGACGTGAGCCCTTAGGAAACCTCAATACGAAAGGTACGGCGAACACGTCCATTGGTTCGACACTGACGGCGCCGGCACCCAGCCGACCATTCCGTAGCGCGGGCCGGTGCGGACGGTGATGCGGAACCACTTGTATTGGCCCATGGAGTAGGGGCCCCCGTTCCAGCCGTCCATCCACACTCCCGTACCGGCGTCGACCGCGTAGTACCAGGCGTTTCCCGGCGTGGAGTTGAGATTCCTCGTCGTGTTCATGTAGGACGCAGCGCCATCGCGGGTGTTGCACGCCATGGCCGGTGCCTGGACGCCAACAGGAATCATCAGTGCCGCTGCAGCGACGACGGCTCGAAGGCTGAGGCGCCACCGACGCGAGCGTGCTCGGGAATTGCTGCTATTGGTCATCACTGCTCTCGACTGCTTGCCGTCGAGCCACCGCGCGTTTCTCACTTGGTTCCCTTCCGTTGGACGAAGATGTGCAGCGAGTCCACGACAGCGTCGACTCATGGTCATCCTCCGGGCCAGTCCGTGTGAAGATCGATCGCGTTGTGTGGGAATCGGTGTATGCGCCGTGGGAGACGGAGCGCTCAGGCGGGACAGCGCGCCTGGCCGCCGAAGGGCAGCGTCGAGATGGCGTACCCGGGCAGGTTGCCACCGATCTGGCGAGCGGCGCTACCGAGACAGTCCCACGTCCCCCCGTCCGGGATCCATAGCCGGCGTCCTTCGTCGTCGACGAACCACGCTGTAGCGTCCGCCTGGCGCAGGATGCGGCCGCGGATGGACTCCAATGTCGGCAGCTCGTCCCGAGGGTGATCGACGAGGCTAACGACAGGGTCGCCGACGCGACCTGGAGCGACGGTGCCGACCCCGTGCTGGAATTCCTGTCGGGCGGACGCGAGCGGATTGCTCGTCGGTAGGCCAAGCTCGGGGTGTTTCCGCCACCATTCGACGAAGGGGGCGGGGACCCAGAAGTACGGCGCGTCCGACCGCTCGGCGACAAGTACGGTCCCAGTGGACAACTCAATCTCCGCGTGACCGTCCTCGAAGTCGATGACCTCGATGATGAGACCACCCATCGCCTGTGCGACGCCGCCGTCCTTCCCGCCAAGTTGGTGATAGGAGCCCCAAGCCGCCCGGTTGAGGTAGACGTCCACATCGTTGGGGGACGTCACAAGGGCGCCGTTGGGGAGGCCGTGCTGGCTCATCTCCTGCACGACGAGCTTCTGCCAACGATAGGCGGGTCCGGTCGGGCAGCCCGCGGTCACGTCGCCGCCAGCATGGTCGAAGACGGACTGCAGCCGAGCGCTGATGCGGTCCGCAGTTGGCTCACGACTCAGGACGACATCGAGGGCGCCTACTGCTCCGGAGCAGCGCAGCGCCCGTGTCGCCGCGGGCGCACCCTGATCGTCGCGGCGGAGGACCACTGCGCCAGCGACGACGACTCCGAGGACCAGTGCGATCCGAACAAGGCGCTTGACCCTGTCTCGCGCCAAAGCGGGGTCCGTGGCTCCTGCTCCGCGCCGCGGATGCCCCACGTTCTCCGTGACGCGGGGAGTGTCCACCGGATCCGGATCTGTCCTAAGCAGGTCGGTCAGCGATACCGCGACCCGCCTCACCACGTCGTCCATCCGACTTGGTCGGACGATAGTTCCGCGGCGAAACCCGTCGTAGCCGATGCCGAAGCGGTCGGCCGCCCGCCGGCCGCGCACCGATAGCTTCATCCAGCCCATGTCCGTGAAGGGCATAGGGAAAAGGTCATGTGCTGCTGCCCGGTAGACGGGGTCGTCGAGAGCGTTGATCGCCTGCTGAAGCGAATCCACGAGCCCGTCCCGCGTGCGCCCAGCATCCTTGAGGAGCAGGTCGAGCGTTGGCAAATCGAGCGAGCGAAGTGCCGTAGGCGTCTTGCCCTCGGAGAGGACCGAGCGCAGCTCTTTCGTTACGGAGACGACCGGTTCGCCGTCGTCAGCGAGCGAGGACGTGACTCCTCCACCTCCGGCAAAGCTCTAATGCCGCGCACGGCCAACGTGCGGAGCCGCCGAGCCTGTCCATCGCGATCTCAGGCTAACCCCCTGGACAGCCGCCCGACAGTCCCCAACGCCTTCGCACGCGGATGGTCGGTCGCCCGTGCCCGTCGGAGCGCCCCCTCGGGGCTGGCTGCACCCTTCGGAGAAGAGAACCGCCCTGATCAGCGGGGCAGCTGGCTGGGCCGGCCCGACCGCCTGTGAACAGGAGCCGGCGCCTTCGTCCGTGCGCAGGGTCCGGCTCTGGCCGCCATCGAGGAGCCACTGGAGGTGGACCGCAATGGCCAACCCACTGCCTCCAGGCAGGGGAGGCCCCCTCTGGTCTCCCTCCCGTTCTTCGACCATTACCCCATCGGCATTCGCGTCACCGAAGCTACGACTCCCGGCCAGCAGGTCGTAGTTGCCGGACAGCTCCTCTAGTCAGCCCGTTCCTTCTCCGTCGTCCCCTTCGGACCGACCGTCGTCCTCGGGCGCCCTCTCGTCCTGGCCCTGCGGGTAGAGGTGAGCCAGCGATCCCGGCTCGACGCGGTGTTGCTGGATGAAGGCCTCCAGGTCGACCCGCCGGATGCGGATGACTCGGCCGAGCTTGTACGCCGGAAGCTCGCCGCGGTCGATGAACGAGTAGAGCGTACGGAGTCCGATGCCGAGGAACCGTGCCGCGTCGGGGGACCCGGACCAGTCGCTTCCTGTCGACCTCGGCATGGCCGAGATGTTATGGCGTTGATTCAGCCGTCGGACGCTGATGTCGAGGATCTGGGCGAGGACGACGGGGGACCGACGAGACCCTCGGCGAACTGAAACGCGGGCAAGATTGCCGTCGCCGGAGATGGCGCAGCCGAATTGACCAGCGAGGCCAGGGTCGCGGGTGTCGATCGTCGTCTTCTCCTGCGATCGAGGGGCCGCCCGTCGATGGTGGGGAACGGGTCAGGCACGACCGAGCAGCTCCTGTGCGACACGCCGTGCCCGGGAATCGGAGCCGCGTTCGAGCAGGTCGATCGCGGCAACCTCGGGCCACGCTTTCCGTTCCCCGTGAGCAAAGGGCCAGGGGGCTCGCACGACCCGGGCGATCAAGTTGGGCTGCGCGGCGTGTTCGTCGGGCACGTATCGGTCAACCAGTCGATCGAGGACGTCAGCCGCGATGTACAGGTCGATCGGACCGCTGTCGCGGAGGTGGCCGCTGGCCCGAGCCCCGCCGACGACGACACCTTCCTCGGCGAGGAGGTCATCGATCAAGCCGGGATGCACGTACCAAGGACGCCGGTCAGCGCGGCGGCGAAGTTGGGACGCCATGTCACCGATGGATCGGGCGGCGAGGACGTCTTGCAGTCGGCTGATCTCGGCGGATGCGAGCCAGGAGACGTCACGGCGGGCAGCGAGCGCCAGCAGCGCCCAGGCGCGGGCCGCCGTCCAAGGCCGTCCGGCGCGGCGCTGCTCGTGGGCGAGCCGGTCGACGCTGTCTGGATCGACCAACCATCGACCGGAGACCTGACGTGCGTCGAGCCGTCCGACCCGAATCAGCTGGCGGACCCGTTCGAGTGAGACGTCGAGGGCTTGTGCGGCTGCGGCGACGCCGATGCGTTCCACCACACAATCCTACTGCCAGACCAAGGAATAGTAGGCATCAATCCTTCTCTGTCGGACGGTAGTCGCAACTTGCGCGGCCGCTTATGACGCCCGGAGCCGGTGACCGGGTCCTCCTCATGGCGTGATGTCCGGGTCATTGCCGGCCGCCACCAGCCCCCGCGCGAAATAGCGTCCGCGGCGGAGCTCGAAGGTTTCGCCCCCGCGCCCGGCGACCCTCGGCAGAGCGAAGGCGCACTCCCTGGCACCGCGCCCGGAGCACGCCCGGTGGGGTTGTGGTGTACTGCGTCCAGCCACATGGAAAGGGGCGGGCGCTGCACCATGTGCTTGGACACGGCGTACCCGGCGGATGCAACCACCGGATCGGGTTGATTCGCCCCACGGGGGATCCTGATCGTCGGGTTGGGGCTGCGACGGCGCGGACTTTTGGAACCGTCGCTGCCGCTAACCGGACCCCGCCCCGGCATCGCACACACAGGACTGGAGAACGGGGGATGACGTGGGGATGGTGACCCGCAAGGCGGCCTGGGCCGAAGGCGCTCCCGCTAATGGCTGGAGCGACGACCTGATTTGGTATGCCGCCGCCATGAACCGGATGAAGGCGTTGACACCACGGCTCGACGACCTCCCACCGATCGCCGAAGCGTTCATACAGCAGCGCGGCCAACTGACGAACAGGCAACAGGCCGAAGCCAACTCGATCATCAAGGCCTGGTCGGACCCGCGCAGCCTCGGCTACCAGGCGCAGGTTCACGCCACGTTCATGTCACCGAGCGCGTGGCCGTCCTATCGCTCCAAGCGGGTCCTCTGGCAGGAGTGCGCGCATGGCAACTTGTTCTTCCTGCCGTGGCACCGCGCCTACCTGCTCGAGTTTGAGGCAGTGGCCCGCCAGCACGTGCGCGAGCTCGGCGGTCCCGCGGACACGTGGGCCCTTCCGTACTGGAACTCCTCGGACTACGCCGATCACCCGGCCGCGGCCGGACTGCCACTGGCCTTGCGCGGGCGATCGCTGCCCCCCGGCGTCGTGGTGCCGGGTGTGGAGGCGCGCCCCGATGGCTCCTTCCCGAATCCCCTCTACGACGCGACTCGGGAAATGACCGGCGACGCCCCTACCTGGCGGCGGGCGAACGCCGGGTTGTGGACCGACGCGTCGGACGCCTTGAGCAGGCGCCACTTCGCGACCGCACAGGACGCGCAGTCGGTGTCGTTCGGCGGCGGCTATCTCGAGGACATCACCCTGTTCCACATCGCCGACGAGCTGGGTCAGCTGGACGGGCAGCCCCACGGCACGGTGCACTCCGCAGTGAACGGCAACATGGGGCTCTTCGAGACCGCGGGCCTCGACCCGGTGTTCTGGATGCACCACGCCAACGTCGACCGGCTCTGGGAGACCTACGCCCGGGATCTCGGCCACGGCTACCCGTTCGAGGACGGCACCCCCGCCGGGCCTGCCCACGACTCCTGGTCCAGCCAGGTGTTTCGGTTTCTTCGGCCCGATGGGCGCGTCTTCGAGTGGACCGCCCCGATGGTCGTGGACCTCGCCTCGCTCGACTACCGCTACGACACGACGGCCCCGCCGAGGATCTTGCCGGTGCTGACCGATCCCCCCGGGCAGGACGACGACCCTTTCGGCCTGGCCGGGGAGGCGTACGAACCGGTCGCGGCAGCATCGGAGGTGCCTGTCGCACAGGCGATCGAGGTCGAGCTCACGGGCGGGGAGCAGGGTCAGGACGGCTCCGGTCTCGGCTTGTCCGGGACAGGCTGGGTGTTGCGCTTCGACGGAATCAGAGCCGCTCGCCCGGCGCTCACCTCCTATCAGGTGTACCTCGGTCTTCGTGCTGCGAGCGACGCCGACCCAACCGACCGCACCCACTTCGTCGGGGTGCTGTCGCTCTTCGGGGTCTTCGAGGCCAGCTGGGACGACGGCGGATTCGCTGCGTCCGGCCAGTCACGGCGCTTCGTCGTGACCAGCCTCGTTCGCGGACTCGGCGTCGGGTTCGACCCCCTGCACGCGGTCGTGTGGCTCGTGCCGCTGGATCCTGATCGCGACCTCGACGAGGTCGGGCTGTCCGTCGGGCGGGTCTCGCTCGACGTTCGCTAGCCCGGCTGACTGATGGCAGGCGTCCTTCGAGCCGTCCGGCCGCCGTTGGCGTGGCGGGCGTGGACTCGGGCCATGGTTCGTCCCGGGCCGGCGCGTTGGCTGTCGATCGTCGCCGGGCTTGGCTGGGGGGCGTTGATCGGCCACGCCATCGGGTTCATGGGTTTCGGCGCCGTGGCCCCCGTGATGGACGGCCACCAGATGGCGGGCGTGGACATGGCGGGTACCGACACCTCCGCCTACTCGACCCAAGGATGGGTGATGGTCGCCTGCATGTGGGCGGCGATGCTGGCGGCGACGATGCTGCCTCTGGTGGCGCCGAACGTGCGCTTCGTCGCGGCACGCAGCCCACGTCGCCGTCGAACCGCCGCCACCGCCGAGGTCGTCGCGGGCTGGGCCTTGAGCTGGGCCGCGGCCGCGGTGGCCATCGCGCTCGCATCAGGGCTGCTCGTGCACGTGCTCGGGCGGCCGCAGGCGATCGTGGTGGCATTTTCGTTGGCGGCGGTGTGGCAGCTCAGCCGTGCCAAGCGCGTGGCTGTTGCCCGCTGCCACCGCACGTTCGCCCCGCCCCTCGACGGGTGCGCACCGAGAGCCTGTCGAGGGTTCGGGCGGCGACTTGGCGCTGACTGCGTCACCAGCTGCTGGGCGCTGATGGCGGCGATGGCGGTGTGCGACCACCGACTGCTGATCGTGGCGCCGCTCGCCTGGGTGCCCTGGTTTGAGCGGCGCCGGCCGCATCATCTCCCGGGCACCGGCGTGACGCTGATCGTGCTTGCGGCCGTCGGCGTCACGGCCGCGACCACCGTCGGCTCGTGACCGCCTATGCGCGGTCCGGCAGCGTAGGTGAACGACGCCTTCCCCGATGTCGGCGCCTGGACATCGAACCACCACACGCCATCGGCAAGATCGTCCGTGTTGTAGAGAGGCCCGAGCCCCCGGAGCGCGCCTAGGAGGTCGGGGTCGGGGACTGCTCCTTCCGTCGTCTTGTCGTAGACGCCCTCTTTTGTGGACAGGACCGACGTGAGCGGGTGCTTCGTCCGCTCCGTTGACGTCCAGAGCCTGTAGAGGCTCTTGGGCGTGGCGTTGCGGCTGCCGTGGTGGCCGACCTTGTAGACGTCGACGTTCGCCAGCTGCCTGCGGAGGGCCTCGTCGAGGCGTCGGCCGTTCTTACCGAGAGCGCAGTCGAGGGCGTAGGACCAGTTCTCGACCTGGGCGTCGCCGGCGAGCAGGATCGATCGCTTCCCGACCGTGACCAGCAGCACGATGCTGGTGTTGTTCAGGACATCGTCGAAGCCCTCGACGATGTCGAGCACTTGCCGTGAGCCGACCCCGTGCAGGCGGCGCAGCAGCCACTCGGCGGCGCCGACCCCACCCGGTGCCGCCACCTTGTCCAGCGCGTCGACCAGGGCGTCGGCGCTGGGCGGGGTGATCAGCGGAGCGACGTCACCGGCAGCGGCGAGGGCCAGCCAGTACTCGGCCGACGCCGACGCGTAGCTCCTCAATCCGGGGACCTGGCTGAGCGTCGGGGGACCGAGCACCTGCAGGTGGACGCCGGGCAGGAGGTCGGTGTCGAGGGTGTCGCCGGCCTTCACCCAGGCCGGCTGAGCGTCGGTCGCCCACGCCTCGAGCCGGGCGACGGCCCGCCCGTTCGGGATGCCCAGCTCGGCGAGCGCCTTGGCTCTTTTGGCAACCTTGCTCCTGTCGACGGCGAAGCGCTCCTGGACCGCTGCTGCCTCGCGGTTGACCTCGTCCAGGGTCGACATGAAGTCCTGCGATTGCTGGTCAAGGCCGAGGGCGGGATCGGCCCGCTTGCGCTCGGGTACGTCGGTCCAGGGTCGCACGATGAGTTTCGGGTGGAGCTGATCGAGGTGGCTCTCGGCCCCCGTATCTCCGAAGCCCTTCACGTGGTCCTGATGGCGGTGGGTGGCCACCACCGCGTCGAGGTGGCCGCCGCAGTGCTCGGCGATTTTGGCCGCGATGTCGGCCATCACCGGTCCGCCCTCGCGGTAGACCCGCGAACCGAGGTCGATGAGCACGTGCCGTTCCCTTCGGCGGTCGGGAAGTCGCGACCCGTAGGTGATGGTGAGCAGGAGGGCGTCGCCGAAGCCGACCTGGTACGTGCGCAGCCGGACGCTGCTGGGCCGGGGCGCCATCAGAAACTCTCCTCCGACGGCTCGGGGTGCAGCAGTGCGAAGCGCTCGTCGGCCTGCACGCCGTCGGTCGTTCCGTAGCCCCCATGCTGGTCATGGAGCCCCTGGGCGAACAGGCGTGCCAGGCGGAGGTCCTGGCGGCCGATATCGAGGATGGGTTTGCGTTGGTGGAGTCGGAAACGGCCGAACTGGTCGAAGACGAGGACGCCACCGCCCCACATCTCGACCACTGCATCGTCGGCCATCCCGGCCGGCTTGTGCATTCCGGGCGGGAGGCGACCGGCGGTGGTGCGCAGCAGCTGCGAGTAGTCGGCCAGCACCTCGTTGAGCACCAGGCCGTCGGGTCCGGCCCGTGTCGTGGCCAGCACCCGGTCGACCCTGGTGGACAGGCGCACGTCGAGGCCCAGGGGTCCCGAGTTGTTCCAGATGAACTGGTACACCTCCTCGGCAGAGGTGCGCAGGGCGGCGAAGTTGAGATGCTCGTAGCGGATGTCCTGACCCGTTGCCGGCGCATCTGGGTCCTCGAGATAGTGCGCCTGGGGCCGTTCGGCGGCCTGGTCCGGGCCCGGCGCGACCAAGCCGTCTTCGTCGATGATGCGGTGCCTCGGCGCAGTGATGCCGTAGCTCTCGAAGACGTTGGCGAGCGCATCGCGGTAGTGGTGCTCGTCGTTCGGCGCAAGGCGCCGGTCGGCGGTGATCACTGAGTCGATGACGTCCGCGAACTCCAGCTCGACGGGTGGCAGATAGTCGAGCGAGCGCAGGAGCATGCCGAGCAGGTGTTGCGCCGACTTGGTGCCCTCCTCCGCCACCCGGGCGGCGTCCATGCCCCCCTCCGTGCTGAGCGCCTCCAGCCGGCCGGCCCACATGGTGACGAAGGTCTGCATGAAGGCGGCGACGAGGACTTCGGCTCGCCGATGGGCCTCGTCGTAGCGCGGGTCGGTCAGCCAGGCCTTGCCCGGCTCGAGGTCGACGGATCGTCGCAGCGGCATCGAGCCCGGGCCGGTGTCGGCGGTGCCGGCGCGCAGGGCCTTGGCCCGACCGAGCTGGTCGGCCAGGCCGGCGAGGGGGTTGCGCCTGAGGAACGCCGCTCGACCGGCCAGGCGCGCCGCCTTCTGAGCGGCGGGGTCCGCGAGCGCCCGCGCCGCCGCGTCCGACGCGAACGTGATGCGACCGACTCCGTCGGGATCGAGGAGCCGCTGCGCGACACCCTTGAGGCCGAACACCGAGAACAGCGCGACCAGGTCGGCCAACGCCTCGTGGAAAGCCAATTGGTCCGGCAAACCCGGCTCGACGTACCGGGGCCGCAGTCCGTCGAGGATGGCGTGGGCGACCTCGTGCGCGATCACGTCATAGGAGAGCGACGTGTGCACTGCCGGCAGGCCGGCGACGGCCGGCAACCAGCCGAAGAACACGGCCGAGTTCGTCGGCGAGTAGTACGCGTTGGCGCCGAGCCTGGCCTCCGGTATCAGGTAGAGGTGGGGCCAGCCAGACCTCCAGGGGACGCGGCGGCCGAGGTGTCTTTCGAACAGGGCGAGGGTGTACGAGGCGATGGCGAACACGTTCTGGGCCCGGAAGGCGCGGTCGCTGGCGAGGGCGGCCGACTCGGCCCCGGTCCGGTTGGCCCAGCGGTCGACGTAGGCCCAGGGGCTGCCCTCGACATGGAGCACGACGGGCTCGACAGCCCGACTCGTCGCGACGTTGACGTCCACGACGTGGAACCGATGACTGCGGGGACCTCGTTGCAGGCGGCCTGCGGGCACCGGGATCGGCGTCACGACGGTGCCCAGTCGGTCGTGGATCTCGGGGTCCTGGGCGAGGACGGTCATCGCCACCGCGTCCTGGCGCAGCAGGTTGGGGATGGGTTCCCTCCGAGCCTCGGTCTTCTTCCTACCGGAGGCGGCCTTGCGCGGATTGCGGGACGCGGGCTGGGCCGGCTTGATCTCGACGAACTCGGGGCTCATGTCGCCGGGAGGCCGCGGAGAACGAACAAGGGGCGACTGGATCTCATCAAAGCGGCCCCGGGCCTCGCTTCTGTCTGGATCTAGATCACCCCGACCCGCCATCGTCCGCCTCCCCGCAGAACCCACGTTACGACAGGGCATGTGGGTCGGCAAGAGTCCGTTGGCGAGGTCCTGAGCGCTCAGTCCCTGGGGAGGCGGCCCCCGTGACGCACTGGCCGCCAGCTGTCGGCTCACCCGGCCGCCGTAGATGCCGTCCCCGAGGTGCTGCTCGACGGACTGGACGGCCGTAGCATGAGCGACCGGTGGGCGACGAACCGGCGATCGATACGGCCGAGGTGGCCAGAGCGCTGCTCGACATCGCCGTGGATTTCATCGAGTTCCAGGAGGAGATGACTGGGCGCCTGGTTGCAATGCGGGCGCGTCTGATCTCTCTGGCGGAGCGGCTCGGGGATGTCTGAGGCTGAGCCCCGCCGACCGGACGAGTGGATCACCACCCCCATCGCGGCGCGAATGCTCGGCGTCCAGGTCCGCACCATCGAGCACCTGATCGACCGAGGTGACCTACCCGCGGAGACCCACCGGATCAGGCACAGGAGGAAGATCCGGCTCCGGCGCTCCGACGTCGAGGCCTATATCGAGCGGGCACGGGTGAAGCCCGGCCAGCTTCGCCACCTCTACCCCTGAGGCGGGTGTCACCGGCCACCCCAGCGTGGCCTGACGCCCGGAGCGGGGAGGCGCAGGGAGGAGAGGACTCACACAGGGCCCGACGCCGCTTGTCGTACCAGGGACGACTTCTCGCTGACAAGGAAAAGGGTTCGAGAGTCGATCGCCTCCCCTATAGTTGGAAAGCGGCGGAGGAGGCGGACGATGGTCGGCGACGGCGAGCGGGGATCCAGCAGTTCGGTGGGGAGTGAGTCGAGGTGACCTCGTACGGATCACTTCCGTCGGATCCGATGTCGGTCGACGCCGACTCGCCCGTCACCCGCTGGATTCGCTGGAGGGCGAGGTCGGCCGGGAAGGCGCTGGCTGGCATTCAGATCGGTGATCAGACTCCGAGCGCGTTTGTACCCGAACAAGTCCTGGTCGACCCTTCGGACTCGGAGCTGATCAACGACCTGATCGAGCGGTTCGGCGCCCAGGTGCTACCCACCCCGGCCAACCCCCCTCGCCCCCCGGAGCTCGGATTCTGACGAGGATCGACACAGGACGATGCCGATGCCGGTCAGGTTGCAGCTGCCACAGCCACCACCGGTGTCGACGCGGTTGGCGAGGATCTTCGCCGATCGGCTCGACTCGCCGGTGTCGGCGTCCTCCGAGGCTGCGGCGCGGTTGGTCGGCCTTGTCGCAGAGTTCGCGGCCGACGATCGGCCGATAGGGCTCAACGCGGTGGGCAGCGGCGCTGCGCTACCGCTGCTGACGGCCGCCGACGACTACCCGGCCGACCCGTTCCAGGAGGCCACCTATGGCAGCCCGGCGAGAGTCTGTGCCGCCTGGCAGCTCGTCGAGGCGTTCCGTGTGTTCAAGCCGATCAAGACCCCGGTGACGATCGCCGTCCTCGACGGCGGTTTCTGGCTCGACGGCCGTGCCCCTGGCTTTCCTCCGGCGCAGGGCGGCTCCGACTTCGGCCCGACCGTTGCCCAACTCAACCTTCGCGACGAGGATGTAGGCGCCAGCGGGACCAATCCCAACACGTGCGGCGACTACAGCTGTCCTTGGCACGGCAACGCCGTGGCGAGCGTGGCCACGGCGCCGGTGGGCAACCGCCGGGGCGCGGCTGGTGTCGGCGGGACGGTTGCACGCCCAGTGCTGCTGAGGAGTGCGCTCTCGGTCTACGAGATCCTTCGAGGCGTGAACCTGTGCACGGGCTGGGGCATCGACGTCCTGAACATGAGCTTCCAGATCAAGATGCCGGAGTTCATTTTCCCGACGACAGCGTGGGACAGTACCTTCGAGTACGCCTCCACCAACGGCCTCATCATGGTTGCAGCGGCGGGCAATGACGGCGATTGGCTGCCCGAGGACGACAATCCGAGGCCTGCGACCCGGACCCCGGGTACGATCACCGTAGGCGCCCTCGACGGCGACCAGGCCAGGTCGGACTCGTCCTTCGGGCCTTCGATCGACATCTGGGCTCCCGGTACGGCAATAGCGGTCATGCCCGACCCGGACAACCCAGGGGGTTCCCTTAAGAGCGGCACGTCGATCGCGGCTCCCTTTGTTAGTGGGGTTCTGGCCATGATGCGAGCGGTGAACCCCTCGCTTGAGCCGGCGAGAGCGAAGGAGCTGCTCGTAAGCTCGGGATGGAGGCCGGCGGGCCCGGGAAAGGTGACCGTTGGCGTCGATGCCTACGCCGCGGTGCTGTCGGCCATGGGGGGCAGGCTGCCCTCGGACCAGACCGTGCCCCACGACACGGCCCAAACCGCGGGCAAGCTGCGGACCATCTCCGGTGGCCGACTGGTTCCGTATGCCTTCGGGAGGTCGTTCTGCACGCTGACCCACACGGCCGATGGGGATTGGTACAAATTCGCCATCAAGGAGTTCGCTCGTCTCGACGTACAGGCGCATTGGTACCCGCTCCTTGGCACGGTGAGTGTCTCGCTGGAGCCGGACGACCCTTCGAGCCGGGCCCTGGGGGAGATCGTCGAGGCCAGCTCGCCCGGCGCCAGCAGAACCACTGGCCTGTTGGCGCCGGGTTCGTACAAGCTGCGCGTCTGGGGATCGATCAACCTCTACGAGCTCACAGTTGACCTCGCGCCGGCCGCGCTGCCCCCGGACGATTTGGAGGTGAACGACTCCTTCGATACCGCCACGCGGATTCGAATTGGTGACCCTCCGGGGACGCTACGCATCAGGGGGCGGGGGCCGGGTACCTACGACCTATCCCTTCATACCATCGCTGACCGCGACTTCTTCAGGATCGAGGTCGTCAAGGACCCCAATCCCCTCAGCGTGCCCATCGTGCGCGTTGCCGGCAGCGATGCTCCGCTCGATGTGCAGGTTTTCGACAGCAATCGTAATCGTCTCGACGCCCTCCTCGGTGTGCGAGCGGGGCAGATCCTGCTTCGCGCCGCTGAGTCGAACGTCTTCTTCGTGCAGATCTCGGGCCGCTCCCAGACCCGTTACGCACTGACAATCCAGTTCGAGGTGGATCAGGCGCACCTGCCTGGGCCAGTGCAAGGTCACGACCTCATACCCGTCCCTGACCCCGGTGACCCGCCGTTCCGAGTAGATAAGGCGATGAGGCACATCCTCGTCGTCGTCGACGAGGCCCGACGGGCGGCCGGCAATCTGAAGCTGGCTTCGGTCGAAGGTCGCGCCATCCGAGCCGAGCTCCTCGACACTGCGGGCGACGTCGTTATGAGCCGGGCGTCCGAGAACGGCGGTGACCACGAATCCGTCGAGTTCGATATCCGCACGCTCGAGGCGGGTACCTACGTCCTCCGGCTCGGGCCCGACAACAAGCAGGATCCCGATTTCGCAAGGAGCCTCAACGTCGAGGTCCTTCCGACATTCGGCTGAGCGACCATACGAGGGCGGCCAGCTTCGACGGCGACGGTCTAGTCGACCTGGCGCCCGCCGACGAGTCGGGGACGATTCACGTGCTCCCAACAACGGCCGAAGGGACTCACCGCTGGCACCGATGCTGCGCTGTGCCAACGCAACCCGGGCCGTCGGGGGGCGGCGGCTGACCGCGGCGTTGACGTCGACAACGACGTCGTGGTAACCGGTCGCAAGTCCTCGCCGACCCCACAATCAATCGCTCCCGGCACGGCGCGGTGGCCGTGCACTTGAGCGACGGCAAGGGGTTTGCAGGCGCAGGCCATGGTCTCGACGGCGAGGAGCAGCCCCGCGTCTTTGTCTCGGGCGTTGTTCTGGGGCACCCCGGAGGGCCCGGAAGGGCGCCCGCACGGCAGTTCGCGACTGGCGTCACCCCAGCGGGGCCTATGAATCGAGCAGTGCCGCCGTCATTCAAGCTCGCGACGTAGTAGCGGCGACACGTTGCGAATCGTTACCCGTCCGCCGAAGTAGGCGTTGACGGTGATCAAACCCCGGCTTTCGAACGGCATCATCAGGGCCTCGGCCACGATCTGCGGGACGTCTTCAGCTTTCGCCAGGTCAGCTAGCTCGAACGACGTCGCCGGATCGTTCACGAGGTGGGCAACAAGTCTCTCCTGCACATCTCCAAGCTCGGGCTGCGCGGTAGCGAGGTACCTCAACAGTCCGCTCCACGACGGCTTGACGTAGAAGTACCGTCCGCCGTGCACCTCACGTGCCTCGTCGACCAGGCCCTCCGCATCGAGCGCGTGCACCGACTCACGGACAGCGACATCATCGAGTCCGGATGGCGCGCAGCGGACTGTGAGTTCCTCTCCCGGCACAAGGCGATGCCCCTGTGCGATTGACGCTTCAGCCAGCGCCACGAGAACAATTGAGTCCGACGCGGTGAGGCCAGGCACCGGATCGCGACGCGCGTAGGCGGGCGGGTCCCCTAAGGGCGGCCGACTGCTGATGCCGAAGATCGCGGCGAGGATGCGCCGGTACTCCTCCTCGTACGAGTCCACGTCAGCGAGGGGCTGCCAGACCGTCGCCTTGAGGGCGACTGGGACCTGGACTCCATCCAGCACCACCGGAATCAGCTTGCAAGCGCCCTCAATTCGCTGGACGACTCCGGCATTCAGCTCCTCGCGCACCCATGGCTTGTCAATCGAATTCCCGGACAGCACGACGAGGAATACGTCTGCACCACCGATGCCCTCTTCGAAGATGCGACTCACGAGGCTGTCGCCGGGCGCCATCTCCCACTTGTCCAGCCACGCATCCACACCGTCGCCTCGGAGACGTTGAGCGAAGGCGAGCACGAAGCGATCCTTGTCCTCGCTCGCGTGGCTGACGAAGACCTTCGGAGCCGAATGCGCGGTGTCCGATTCGGCCATGCCCCTATCGTGGCATGCACTCGAGGACCAACTACGGAGACGTCCAAGGTCGAGCGGAACATCATCCGCCCATCAGCTCTCTCGAGCCCATGTCGCTCATGCACTGGCTGCCGCCGCACCCCGGAACTACGGAAGCCAGTGGCGAGCGGACGCCGCCCCTAGCGGTCATACTCGTCACTGCGGCGGAAGTCCCTTCGCGGCTGCGTGAGGCAGTGTTTCGGGGGTTAGGGGTCTGAGTGCGTTCTCGCGGTCGTGTTGCGAGCTGTGGGGCAGCGGTGCTCCTGGTCCTGTCCGTCCTAACCTTCGAGGCTCCCTCCGCTGCCGCCACAGCGAGGCGCGCCGTGCTCCGTTTTGGGTTCGTCGACGGGGCCAAGACCGGGAACGAGTCGCCGTCCACTCACAGCGCGAGCTACATCGACGACGGCATTCAGTGGGACATCTATGGCTCGGCCGGTAGTGGGGTTCGGCCCGCCTTCTACTCGTCCGACGGCGCCGTCTCCCTATCGGTCTCCGACGGAGGAGATGTTCGATCCGGCGCCGTCGGGAACGGAGCGGGTCGAATCGCTAATGTCGCCGTGCGTGTCGACGGCGTTCAGGTCGGCGTAGTCCGCTTCATGCACCTCGTTTCAGTTGCGGTCGGGCCAGGCTCACCCGATTCCTCCCTCGGCCCCCTTCCACCCAGCACGCGGTACGACGGCTGTTACGGGTGGCCCTGCTCGGCTAGTTGGGCGGTGCCGTCGCCGGCCGGGATCCACACTCATCTCGACATTGACCACGGCTGCTACCGGAACGTCGGCGTGAACACCGCGCTGGCCGTGGGTGAGCCGATCGCGATGCTGTCTTCAGCGTTCCCGAAGGAGAACCAAAGCGCTTGTGACCTTGCCGAGATGCAGGCTGTGAACACGGTCGCCGGCGGAAAGCTCGTCATCGCCGGGCTCAACACAAGTCTGCCCGCCGGCTCGAACAACGTGTTCGTCCGCAAGCAGCTCGACACCAACGGGAACTGGCAGTCGAGCTGGACTTCCCTGAGTGGCTCCTTCACCGACCTCGACGTGGCGTCGTCTGCTGGGAAGGCGTCAATCGTGGCCATCAAGAGCGGCGCCGCTCCTGGCACCAACAACGTCTACGTCCGCGCCGAGCTCGACACCAACGGGAACTGGCAGGGTGGCTGGACCGCCCTGTCGGGCTACATGACGAAGGTGGCCACCGCCGTCGACAGCAGCGGAAAGCTCGTCATCGCCGGGCTCAACACAAGTCTGCCCGCCGGCTCGAACAACGTGTTCGTCCGCAAGCAGCTCGACACCAACGGGAATTGGCAGTCGAGCTGGACTTCCCTGAGTGGCTCCTTCACCGACCTCGACGTGGCGTCGTCTGCTGGGAAGGCGTCAATCGTGGCCATCAAGAGCGGCGCCGCTCCTGGCACCAACAACGTCTACGTCCGCGCCGAGCTCGACACCAACGGGAACTGGCAGGGTGGCTGGACCGCCCTGTCGGGCTACATGACGAAGGTGGCCACCGCCGTCGACAGCAGCGGAAAGCTCGTCATCGCCGGGCTCAACACAAGTCTGCCCGCCGGCTCGAACAACGTGTTCGTCCGCAAGCAGCTCGACACCAACGGGAACTGGCAGTCGAGCTGGACTTCCCTGAGTGGCTCCTTCACCGACCTCGACGTGGCGTCGTCTGCTGGGAAGGCGTCGATCGTGGCCATCAAGAGCGGCGCCGCTCCTGGCACCAACAACGTCTACGTTCGCGCCGAGCTCGACACCAACGGGAACTGGCAGGGTGGCTGGACCGCCCTGTCGGGCTACATGACCAAGGTGGCCACCGCCAACTGACGGCGACCCTGTCCGTGGCCCCGGCTCGTGGAGCAGTAGTGTCCGGCCGACCGGGCCGCTGGCGGAGGTGCCTGATGGGCCAATTCGTACGCTCACCCAGTTCCGAATCCGATGAGCGCAGGACATCTGATCCGGGACCCGCAGTCGCGTCCGACGAGTGACGAGCAGACATGGGCCATCCGAAGCCCGACACGCGCCACGTTGGCTCTTGACGGCGGCAATAGTCGTCCTTGCCACGAGCTGCGGTCAGGGCGGGGATGTTGACGCGGGACCAGGGGGGATCGATGGCAGCCGGGAGGCTTCATCCCTACCTGGGAACGGTCAGCCCTCGGCCACCTGCGAGGTCTTGCCCAGCGGGCCGGCGACCGACGGGTCTGAGATCCTCGGCGACGCAGCGCCGGAAGGCTACGAGGTCATCGGCCAGCAGGCTCAGACGGTGCCGCCGGGCGACTCGGCCACGTTCCCCGTCCGTTTCGAAGGAGAGCCCGCCGCCGTCCTGTGGGTCCTCCCCGGCGGCGAGGGCATCACGCCGAGCTACGAGAGCGCAGAGTTCAGCGACGACGAGCTGTTCGGGGCCACGGCCGCCGTCGCCGCCGTCCCGCCCCAACGGACGGTCAGGTGGTCGTGCGCAATGGGACCGGGAGCGCCGAGGACATCTCCGTGATCGTCTTCGGCCGAACCGGCCGGCGGCTGTCGATCGAGAGCGAACGTAGCGAAGCCGCAGCTCATGAGTCAGTTGCGGTCATGGTTCGACTTGGCGAAGCGACCGCCACGGACGCGCCGTGTGCTGCGGTCACAAGAGGCGGCGCGATCTTCGCCACCCTCGCCCTCCAGCCCGACGGCGTCGGCATCTGGCGGTCGACCTTCCGCCCAGACGCCGTCGGCGACTACGCGTTGGTGGCCTGGGTCGGAGGCGAGCGCCCTCGTCGGTCGGCGTCGGCCCTCGTGTCGGTCGGGACAGGCTCGCCCCGGGACGAGCCCACGACCGCGCCACCAGCCAAGGGGGACTGACGTGACCGTCCCCCGCTCGACGGGCGCGGCATTTGGCGGCGCAACCGCGGTCGTCGTGGCAGGGGTCCTGGGTGCTTGCCTGGGTTGGTGGGCGGTCAGGTTCGTTCCCCCGACGACATCCGAGGTGCGTGCCGCGGCCCAATCCCTCGTGCCTCCCGGCTTCACCATCAAGTCCAGCAGCGCCGGGTACCTCTCTGGCCCCCCGACAAGAGGGCCGTATGGAGTCGGGATCGAGATGGAGAGTGCGGGCACCGTTGACGAGCGTGTGCAGGCAGTCCGTGCCCAGGCCCGGGCCAAGGCCTGGAAGACGGTCTCGACCGAGAACTTTCCCAACGCCGTCACCCTCAGTTTCGAGCGCAAGGGGATCGACGCGCAGGTCGATGTGCGACTCAGCAGCACCAGCTCGTTCGTCGGGACCAGCCGCCAGTCCGAGCCTGACTGGCGACTGAAGCTGCTGTGCGCCTCTGGCGCCGCCGCCTTGACCATGGGCCTATGGCTCCTCGTGAGGCGCGTATTTCTCGCTCACCGCACCTAAGCCTTCACCCACAGCGTCCGGGAAGGCCTTGTCAGGCCCCTGATGCACCCGTACTCTCGGCCGTAGCGGTTGCCGGTGCGGCGACCACGGCGAAACGGAGTCCAGGTGGCGGAGCGGCGACGCGTCTCGACGGGGCGGCACGGGCAACGACGGCTGGCGACGAGGGCGCTCGCCATCCTCATGGGAGTCCTGGCTGCGCAGGCCACACCTGCCCTCTCGTCTGCTGCATTGGCGCAGGTATCAGCCGGGGAGCGGCCGCCGGTTCGGTCGGTCCAGGCTGGGGCGTCAGGGCTCGCCGCAGCGGCGGCTGGCCCGGGCGAGACGGATGTCTACCTCGATCAAGGAGGCAACGCCGTCTATCGGGTCGACGACGGCTACAACCTCGACCAATACCTCGGCCGGAGCGAGAGCCCGATCAACTTCTCCATCGACCTCAACCGCGACCTTGGACCCGTGGACAGCACCGGCCACCCGGTCGCCGGAAACGCCCTCTTCGGCAAGACCGCCCGTATCAGCCTGCGCGCCTTCGATGTCGACGACAAGACCGTGGTGTCAGGGGTTGCCTCCGAACGTGACCTCACCACCGTGAACGGGGAGATTCTCGAGAGCCCGCTGGCTGGTGCTGACAACCAGTGGAACATCAACACCCTGCGCTTTTCAGCCAACGAACTGCGGCTGCCGACCCCGTCGAACCCGACGGGGCGCAACGACTTCGAGGTGCTGGTCGATACCGCGAACTCGGGAGCCGACGTCTGGAAGGTGGAGGTCGACTGGGCCGAGCTTCGTCTGTCGACCGAGGTCGTGCCGATCGCGATGGTCCACGGGTACAACGGTGCCGCAGCCGACTTCACCGCGGGGAGCCGCCTCCTACCCTTCTACGAACGCTTCGTCCCCGGGCTCGACGGGCGGGCGATCGCCACGGCCGGGTCCAGGCGGGGCAGCATCCAACAGAACACCCAGGTGCTCGACGACGCGATCTCCGACCTTCTGCGCAGCTCGGGAGCCGACCGCGTCAACCTGCTGGCCCATTCCAAGGGTGGCCTGGAATCTCGGCTCTTCATATTCGACCACCCCGACAAGGTCGACAAGCTGGTCATGCTGGGGACCCCCAACGGGGGCACCAAGCTGGCGGACATCGCCTGTGCCTTCGGCGCGCAGATCTTCGGCATCCCGACCAACCCCGTCGGCGTCATCGTCAAGAGTCAGTTCGGGAACTGCAACGGTCCCCAGGACGGGCTCTACCAACTGCAGCCCTCCTACGTCCTGAAGACGTTCAACAAGAACACACCTGACCAGCGTCAGGTCTTTTACGGCACGATCGCCGGAACCAAGAACGGCCCGGCGAGCGCCCTGCTCGACTCCCCCGACAACGACAGCTTCGTGACCGTCGGCAGCGTCGAGTACCTCAGCCGCGACGACCCCGCCCACCGCGGCCTCCACAACCCGTTGGACCTGTTCTTTGTGAACCACAGCGGTCTCATCGTCGACAGCAACCCACCTGGCACGCGGGCCATGTGTGTGCACTACGAATCGACGTGCGGCGTTGCCGGAGTGTCGGCAAACGTCGCGGCATCCGGACCGGCCCCGGTGACGGCCGCCGCGAGCGTCTCGTTCGAGACCGCCGCGGCCAAGGCGGCTACGGTGCCGGCGGCCGGCGGTTCCGTCGACGTGGCGCTCAGCTTCGAGTCGGCCAGTCGGGCGCTGATCACAATCGTCGGAAGCGGTGCTGGCGGCGGGCTCGGGGGCTCCTTCGGATCGACGCCGCTGGAGGTGACGGAAGTCCTCGGGATACCCGTCCTTGCCGCCACTCTGACCGCGCCCGCGAACGGTTCGCTCCGCCTCACCAACACGACCGGGAGCCCTATCGACGCCGCGGTGATCGTCGCACCGGAAACCCAGCGGCGAATGGCCGTGGCCGCCACGCCCAGCTTGGTCCCATCCGGCCAGCCAGTCACGATCGCCGCCAGCGTCAGCGATGCGGTCCCGACCGACGCGCCTCGGGTGCAGGTACGGGACGAGTCCGGGGCAGTGGTGGCCGACGCCACGGGGACGAACGGGACGATCAACCTCACGTTCACGCCTCCCCACGGCGGCGCCTACCTGGTGGTGGCGGAGGTTGACGGTCCCCGTCCACGTCGGGCAACGGACACCTTCGCCGTCGCCGCCGGTGGGGCCAGCATCGCCGGCGGCTTCACCGAGGCGACACCGGACGACAACGGCAATGGCCTCGCCGACGCACTGGTCATACGGACGACCGCCAACGCGACGACACCGGGGCCGTACCGCGTTGCCGCTCGTCTGGTCGACGCCAACGGGATGCCGGTGACCGCAACCGGGGTGCGAGTGAACCTCGTAGCGGGGGCGCAATCGGTGGAGCTGCGCTTCGACGGCAAGGCGATCTACGACTCCGGGCTGTCCGGTCCCTACCGGGTCGTCGATGTCGCCCTCAGCCGCGACGACGCCAGCCTCACCCAGGAGCAGCAGGTCGCCCTCCTGGGCACGACGACTGCCTACGACTATCGGCAGTTCGAGCACTTCCAGGTCGAGATCGACCGCGATGGCTTCTCCGACCGTGGCATCGACACCAGCGGCGACGGCCAGTTCGACGTCCTGGAAGTGACGGGCCACGTCCGAGTGGACGGAGGCGGAGCGCATGCTGTCAACGCCAGGCTGGTGGCATCCAACGGCACCGAGGTCGGACGGTTCCAGGCAGAAGCGTCGTTCGTCGCCGGGTCGAACACCGTCACCCTGACGTTCCCGTTCCAGGCGATCCGGGCGGTCGGTCTCGACGGGCCGTACACCGTGGAGGATCTCTCGATCTACCCCTTGGCCGACGCTGACAGGCTCGGCTACCTCCTGACCGCCCACGTCACCCAGCCTTACCGGCTGGCACCGCCGGCGTCGTCGTGCCGGGCAGCGGTGATCCGGGTCGGCGGTGCCAGCATCTTGAACATCGGAGGCTCCACCGCGCTGGAGCTGGTCCCGGCCAATGCCGCGTACGACCCCTGTGCGACCGCTACAGCCGGCTTCCCTGGCCTGACCGCTGGGGCTGTGGTCCTCGACCTGCCACTGGCGACGACGACGAGCGGTCCCGGAAGTGGAGCGGCGACCGCGTCGGTCGCGAATGTGAGGGTCCGGGGTTTGCTCGGGCTCGACGTCCGGGTGACCGGGCCGGTCCATGCCGAGGTCGATGCACGGTGCACCAATGGCGTCCCAGCGCTCTCAGGATCGTCCTCCGTGGGCAGGGTTGTGATCGCTGGCATCGCTCTAGTGCCGGTTGGCACCGACCCGTTCCAGCTCCCCGTACCTGGTCTCGGGACGATCTACTTCAATCAGCACGAACGCTCGACGAACGGGTCGACGGTGGACGACACCATCACCCAGAGAGCGGTCTTCTTCGACTCCACGACCCCACTCCTGCCCGATCTCGTGGTCGGTCAGGTCACCGCCTCGGTGCGGAACTGCTGAGACCTCACCCATCCGCGAGGGCGGCGCAAGAAGGACGGCAAGGACCAGGGCGCCGTGTTCGTCAACGTGGTGGCCTACGGCGGCCAGGCGACGGCGTCGAACGACTACTTGACCAAGGGCCGCCAGGTCGCCATCAGCGGCCTCCTCGAGTACCGGGAGTGGACCGGCGGCGACGGCAGCCCCCACTCCATGCACGAGGTGGTGGCAGACCACGTCGAGTTCCTCGCCTAGGTCAACGGCACCAGCTCCGCACCGGCTCCCGACGCCGAGCCGGGCGAGGAGCCCTACTGAGACGGGCCCCGGCGGTGGGCGGGGCGCCCCGGCGCCCCGCTCATCGCGTGGTCCGAGCCAGATTGAGTAGTACCTGATGAGCAGGGAAAGACGCTACGGGCGGATGGCATCGGACAGCGGGCCGGGCCGACGATTGCCTGCTCTTGGCCCACCCGTAGGTGGAGGGGGCGACCCCTGGCGCTCTGCAAGGCGCATATTTGAGATGACACTGGAGGTTGAGCGGGTGAGCGCGTCGGCGGAGATGGAGGCGGCAGCGCCGCCTATGCGAAAGCGGTTCGCAACCTTCTGTCGCAGCCAGGCCCGGGGCCGAGCCGAGCCCGGGTGCTCCTCCGCAGCCGACGCGCTGGCCGATGGCGCCGAAGCGCTGCTAACGCTTTCCGACGCTGTGACGGAAGCGGCTCCCGGCTCCAGGTGGATCTGCAGTCCGTTGAACCCGACGTCCGCGACGACTCAGGGAGGAGGACCTCCGACCACATTCTCAGCCATTCAAGAAGTCTGAAGAGTTCGTTCACACGAAACTAAGGGTGTTTTGAACAGATGGGAGTTCCGCGGCGCTCAACAGGTCCCAGGGATCCTCTAGACTCTGGCAGCACTCTGAAGTCTGCCGCATGGTTCTACCGCTCCCTTGGAGCCATTTAGTCCCGTCGGCATCCCTCGCTGCGCTTGGTTATCGGATAGGATGGAAGCGTACTGATGTTCTAGCGTGTTCCTTGGGTTTCGATGCTGCCGTCCTGGACTTCTCGCCCCAGGATTATATTCTGCGGAGTGCCGATCTACTTCTTCCGCCTCTAGGAATTGTAGCCGTTGGCTTGCTCATTTTGATATTGGTTCATCTCGCCATCATTAAACACACCAACCACGGACGACACATGACGCTGTTTCGACTTAGCGCCCTCGTGATGGTCATCGGCGGGAGTATTCTTGTCGGTCGCCTTCGCTTTCGTCCTGCCGTTCCTTGACGGGTATGCGCGTTTTCGCCATACCGGCGAGCCAGAAGTGTCCCCCAACTATACGCCGCTCCTTGCGACTGTCCTCGGCGTCCTAGCAGCGTGTTACGGTTGCGTTTTGCATCGCCGGTTGAGCCCCAATGCGCCGGTCTGGCGCGACGCTCGCGCGGCTGCCTGGATGGTTTTCCCCGCTCTTTGTCTGATCGGGCTGCTTTCGCTGTTGACTATTACGGAAATCTATGCTGCCACAGCGGCACACCGCCAGGCCCACGCGCTGCGAACTCGCCCGGGTGCACTCGAATCGGTAGTTGTAACGAGTAAGAACCGTCTTGGCCTCTTTAGAGATGGGATGGGCGAGGAGTACTTTGGCAGCGCCTCGGACGGCCCGTCGGACTTCAAGTACCGGTACTCCGGGTTGCGATTGGTAATACGATCCGGGCCGACGTTTGTCTTGCTCCCAGAAGACGGTCGGAAAGAGGACCCGACAGTAGTCGTACCAACGGCGGATAGTAGTATTAGAGTCGATTTCGGATAGTGCCGTGCATTCGCTGGCCAAAAAGCGACGGGCCCGTCGTCATCTCGAGTCCCATCGGCGACCAGTCATTGCCGGCCATGCTCAACTAGTCTCAGCCGGATTCTGGCCGAGCAGCTTTCGTCATAGCGGGATCCTCGACCACGGTCGAGAACGGGGAGAGGTAGAACGAGAAGCGGGCCACACGTGGGGCCCAAAGCTGGAACGGCTCAAGCCGGTCGATCTTCATTGCAGGTACGACAGCCTGAAGCCCTCGAGCGGCGCCTTTCCAGTCATCGATATCCAGGCGGGGGATCTGACCTAGCACGCCGTTTCGCCAATGCCGCCCGTCACTTGTCAGCCGAGGCTCCAGATGGGCGACGAACGTCGACCATGTCTCGCTTGCTTCTCGACCAAGCAAGCCTGAAGCGCCGTCGTCGACACGCTCGGGATCGCCCCAGCAAACGAGACCGTAGAGACGCGGATAGCCGGTCAACAGCCCGAGAAGCACGGCGACCACCTCGTGCTCACCCGCGAGGAACCGTGACGCAAGACCGAGGTCTCGCGTCGCTCGAAGCATTCGGTAGATGTTCAACATCCGTTTCGCCGCGGCGGGGTACGAACAAGAGGGGCCAAGGCTGCGAGCACGTCGACCTCCGCCGGCGTGAGGTCGAGACGCCGTGGCGGCGGTCCGCCCTCGGCCATGGAGGCGACGACAGATCCGGGCTCAGCGCTTATCGCAGTGAGCTCGGGCGCTAGGCCCGTACCTTCGCCGGCCGAGCTGGCCTCGATTCCTAGCTCAGGGACCTCTTGGGCTTCGTCGCCCACGATCGCCCCATCAGCTCCGAGCCCCTCGTGTGTTCGGGGACGCTCCGCCGTAGGTTCGGCCGGGTCGACCCCGGGCCGAAGCAGGCTCGCCAGCAGCGTTCGGTACCCCGCCGCGCTCATGCTCGGTAGCACGAAGGGAATCTGGAAGATCTTCTCCAGGTAGTTCTGTGGTGTGGACTCCCAGTACCGCCCGTCCCGTGCGCTGTCTCCCGATGTAGCCCCGCGGCCGCCGCCGCTCGTGAGGACGCCGCGGAAATGCTGCTGCAAGGATCGCAGAAGCCACCGCGGGTCAACCCCCACAACGACGACGAACAGCTCCATAGCAAGCAGCAGATGCACGGCCTCGAGTACTTCAACGACGCGCGCCGGCGGGCACCGGTCGAGGTCGTCGACGTAAAGAACGATTCGATCGATAGCGGGTAGCGGGCCTGTTCCCCGCTTGTGCTCCTCGACAGCGGCACGCAGCCCCTCGGTCAGCTCCTCAAAGTCCCGCCGTACGACTGATACGACGCCCAGCTGGCGCCGGTAGTCGGTACTCGCACTCCGCTCCGCAATGAACTGCTGGAGGCGGCGGCCAGCAGACAAGTCCAACAGCTGACGACTCAGGGTTTCGGCTTGGGCCCGTGCGTCCACGCCCTTCGATTCGAGGTCGCGCCCTTCGGTTCGCGCCGCGTTGATGTCCGCCTGGAGTCGGTCGACTTCCGCGGCGCGTTGCTCCACCGTGGTCGCCCTTACGTTGTCTGCAACCTCGATGATTGTCTCGACTTGCACAAGCGCGCCGCGGACTGCCGCCGTCCGCCTCTGGAGAGCGGCAGCAAGTCGGCCGGCGACCGCGACCGCTGTTATCAGTGGCGCGACCGAAAGAGCCTTAAGCGCACCGGGGACCACTAGCACCACGAGGACGAAGACGGCCAGCGCGCAGAGGGTCAGCAGCAAAGCGCGGCGTCGGCCTCGATCACGCCAGGCGTCTCGGACGGTACCGGCGTCGGCGAGCAGGCTGCGAAGCTCGCCGGCAAGGGCGTGAAAATCGTCCAGCGCTGCGGTGATACCGAGCCCGGCAACAGCGGCATCGAGCTTTGTCGTCTGGCGGTGAACACGGGGGTTGGCGAGCACAGCCTTAGCGATGTCCGTGGCCCGAATTCCATCGAGTGTCCTCCGGGCGATCTCCTCGCGATCGCGAGCGGCCTCAAGCTGGCGCTCAATCTCCTCCGCCCGCCGTGTAGACGCCTCTATGGCGACTTCCATCTGTGTTGCCAGCTCGCGGTAGACACTCAGTTGATGGAGCAGGCTACGACGCAGTTCGGCCCGCTCCTCGGCCGGTCGCTCCTGGCCACCCCCCAGCTCGTCGAAGATCTGCACGGCAAGCGAAGCCCATAGGTTGGCATCCGCATAGTGCCAGGCGTTGAACCGGATCTGGACAATCTCCGAGCAGTACGGGCTCTTGCGACCGACAGCGCGGTCAACGGCAGCGCCCGCGGCGAGGCTGTCAAGGCGCTGCTGCATCAGCGCCATGAAGTAGCTCTTTCCGGATCCCCACTCACCGAAGAGACCTACCGACAGGGGCAACGGAGTGTCGGCCGCAGCTATAACCGCGCAGAGCATTCCGATGTACGTGTCGACGTCGAGTTGGTCGACCAGAGGCTTGTCGGATCGCAGGACGACGAGATCGCTGTCGACGTTGCCGACGAGCACGGGCTCGGGCTCGACTGCGAGTGGGCGTTCCTCGATCGTGCCCAGATTGGGAAGCGGCAGGGTTGCAAAGTCGCGGAGGAGGTCGACGCCCTCTTCAATTGCCGCTTCGGCCGTGTCGCGTCGCCCCGCCCGTCTGTAGTGGTTGCCGAGGCTGATGAGGGCCGTGGCCAGGTAGGAGGTGAGCTCGGCGTCGTCGGCGACCAGCGCACGGAAGAGGCTTACCGCCTCCTCGGCCGCCGCCGCCGCCTCCTGAAGCCTTCCCAGGTCGCCGTAGCGGTTGCCGAGCTCGTGGAGTGCCGACGCCAGGTCGCGGAGGAAGTCGGAGCTGTCGGCGGCCAGCTGTCGGTACAGAGCCACTGCCTCTGCGGAAGGCGCGACCGCATCATCTGGGCGTCCCGCCTTGGCGAGGGCTTTGCCCCGGAGACTGACCGACAAGGCCAGGTCACGGACGGAGGTGGTGGGGTCCACAGTCGTCGCCGTGAACCGAGACGCCCCAGCTCCCTCGTCGGGCTCGAGTGCCCGGTCACCCACCATCTGCTGAGACGGGTCTGCAACTTGGAGGGATGGCTCTGCCTCGCCTTCGCTGGCCCCTACCGACGCAGCCTCCAGTGTCCGAGACTCGACGAGTGCTTGGTACAGCGCCATCTCCAACTGCTCTGGTGACCGGAACGTGCCTACGGCGGCCGAGTCGAGGACGCGATGGCGGAACGCCTCTTGCCGATCTTGGTGGACGGGGTCGAAGAATTGGAAGGGCACCTCGGCCAGCTCGTCGAGGAGGAAGATCAGCCGTGGTAACCCAGCTTTGGTGGCCGCGTCGAACTCGAGTTCCATGTAGGAGAGTTCTGGACGGTCTCGGACGGCCGAGCCGTAACGGAAGCCCAAGAGTCCTACATAGAGGTCGGATTCGAGCACCTCGCGACTGACTTGGTCGGCGGCGGACGTGCCTTCCCTGGGGGCAAGGTCCATGGTTCGGACGATGGCGCCCGCTCGAGCAACCGCGTCCGTGGCGGCCGTGACGAAGGAACGTTCCGGAGGGAACTCGCGGAACTCGCTCGTGTAACTGAGGAACACCCGCCGCGGTTCCACCAGTTGGAGAGGGTATGCGACCGGGGCAACATCGCGCCTCGGACGAGCATGTACCGGCAGCGTTCGCGAGAATCCGGTGGTGCCGAGAGTCGGCGAGACGAAGGCGGGCCATTTCGCCCTCGGGCGCACCGGAATAGAAGCGTGGCGCAGCTCGGGACTCCGGCGCAGACAAGGTTCGGCGGGTATCACCCCGGCACGGTGCGGGCCCTGCAGGAGTCGACTCAGCAGGGTTCGGGATCGATCGCCTCGTACCTATTGACGACGGGACGGATCTCCTCCATGTAGGGGTGGACTTCATCGTCCGCGGTCATTAGTTAGGTCCGGGTCGCTCGTGTCCCAATCCCATTCCGAATCGATCAACTGAGGGCGTCACTGAGCAGACACTGAGCCGCGGCAGTGCCAGCGGCGTGGCGCCGATGGCTCACGACCCCGACAGACACCGGCGGAATGGTCTCCAGTAGGACTCCTCTACGACCCGACAGCGGGGTTCGGTTCGGAACCTGATGCCGGTCGACCCTGGCGAGAAACCCGCCGCCCCCGTCCGCCCTGGCCACCTCGTTCCCTGAGCCGGGTCTGCCGTCCTCGCCGACCGATCAGCTCCCGGTCCTCTCCGCGTCGCGGAGGGCGATGCCTGCCACCCCCGTGGCCAGCAGCCAGTCGCCAGCGACGCCGACCGCCCGTATGCCACCACGTCGAGTTCGAACATCCAGACGCCCTGTCCGTCGCCCTCCAGTCCAGCGCCGTCCTCCGGCGCCAGGCGCATCCAGCAGCGACCGCGACGTACTCGCCCCGTAGATCCCGTCGGCGCGGGGCCAGCGGGCTGAGCCAGCCACGGGGGTAGGCGGCGGTTCACGGGGAGGGCTCCCGTCGTGATCTGAGCTCCGAAGCCACTTCAGGCTGGCACAGCCCGTGCCGGGCGCAAGTGCTGGTCCGTGGCTCCGCCAGCTCCGCTACTCCCAGGCCTGCGGCAGACCCTTGCCCCCGCCCCTTTGGGCCGCGCCGGCCGAGCGGCGATCGGAACCCCGATCACGAAGGGAGCACACCCATGAACAGCATCAACCTCATCGGCCGACTGACCCGAGACCCCGAGCTCGACGAGACCAAGGGCGGAACCGCGGTCTGCCGGATGCGCCTGGCCATCCCCCGGCGCAAGAAGGACGGCAAGGACCAGGGCGCCGTGTTCGTCAACGTGGTGGCCTACGGCGGCCAGGCGACGGCGTCGAACGACTACTTGACCAAGGGCCGCCAGGTCGCCATCAGCGGCCGCCTCGAGTACCGGGAGTGGACCGGCGGCGACGGCAGCCCCCACTCCATGCACGAGGTGGTGGCGGACCACGTCGAGTTCCTCGCCCAGGTCAACGGCACCAGCTCCGCACCGGCTCCCGACGCCGAGCCGGGCGAGGAGCCCTACTGAGACGGTCCTCGGCGATGGGCGGGGCGCCCCGGCGCCCCGCTCATCGCGTCGTCCGAGTGGCCCTGCCAAGCTTCAGCACGGCCCGGCCAACGGCGCGCCCGCCGGTGCCGTTACGGGTGCCCCCGCGATCCATCGCCTCGCCCACGCGAGAGGCCCATGACGGATCCAGCAGGGACGGTGCCGACGGCGCTAGACAGCCCAACGCGGCCTCCTCCTTGCGGCGAGCCCCGTCCCGGCCTCTACCCCCACTATGCCGCCGGGCCCTCCATGGCCGGTCAAGGTCGTTCGGCGGCCGACCCCGGAGGGGACCCCCGCCCGGCGCTCCACCTTGACCGGCCCGAGCCCGGCGGACTGAGGCGGGGCCGGCCGGGCCAACGGGGCCCGCCGCAAAGGAGGTCCCGCATGTACGTCATCCGCCTCGCCCATCCCTGCGGAACCATCGTCGTCCTCAAGACCGGCGGCCGTCGCATCGGGGGCGAGCTCGTCAGCTGGGGCGCCTACTACATCGGTCAGGCGGCCATCACCCACTGCCCCGGGTGCGGGGAGTGGCTGGGCAACGCCTTCGTCGCCGCCAAGGTCATGATCGAGCCCTCGCCCCACACCACGTCCCGGTGCGGTCGGTGAGCCGGACCGTTTTACCTGCTGCACTTCGAGCAGCGCCTACATCACGCCGGGCACTACCTCGGCTCGCCCGACGACGATCTCGAGCTGGCCAAGAGGTCGCCGAACCCGCCACGCGCTCGGTAGATCGTTAGTAGGGGGACGCGCGGGGCCTATGGGGGGGAGAAGGTCCCCGCATTGGTGGCGCGGCCCTGGGCAGGCGAGTCATCTTGTTCGCAGACAATTTCAGGAGGCAACGGTTCGTGGTGAGAGTTCACAGAGCGCCCTGCAATGCCAGGGTGAGGGACTGCCAATCATGCGGGTTCGGTTACGCGGACCTGAAGCCGACGATTCCCAGTGCCTATCCCAGAGGCGCCATGGTCGTCGTGGCCGTGCTCGGTCTCACCGTCGCCTTGGTGGTTGCCAGCTCCACCGGCTCTGCTGGCCTGGCCGCGCTGGCCGGTGCGATACATGCCCTCGCTCACTTGCTCGCGACGCTTGGACGTGGATCTTCAACGGCTCCATCTCCGCGAAGGTGCCACTACAACATGCGATCCCGCCGGATCAGACGGCGATGCATCGCCCTGGCGCTCTGCCGCGGCCGCAGGACGCTTCCGGCTGTCGGAAGGTGCGCCGGTCTCCGCTGCGCCGCGGGCCAGCACTGCCGGCCCTGCCAGGCCACGAGGGTGAACTGCTGTCCAACGCGCCGGCGGGCGGGCATGGGCGGGACCACGTCGAATCCCTCTGATACCGGCGAGTCGACGTCGCCCACGCTGCGTAGGACTCAGACGCGTCCGGTCACGCCGGCGCCAAGCTCCGAGCAGCCAGCGTGGCCCCGCCGGGGCCACGGGGGAGGCCGGCACCGGGCCTCCCCCTCGCTCGCTGCGCTCGCTCCCCCTCCCCGAGTAGGAAGGTTCTTTTTCACGGGGCTGACCATTCCGCAGCCCTGTATTGCTGACGCCCGCAACGGGCCTGGCGGCCCGGCGGGCGCGCTGGAGGAGCTGCTGTAGCGGACCCGGGGCACCCCGCCGTCAAGGCCCGCTCCGGCCCTCATTCCGGCCGGGAACGACGCCTCGACATCGCCGACACCTCACAGCAACCGCCGACCCCCCGGCCTCCACTGCGGCCCTGCGCTCTGCGGCCTTGACTGCCGCCCCGGGCCCGCTGGAACGGGCACATCCCGAGAACGACTCGGGAGCTTGACCCCTGGAGGTCCGCCATGTCCGCCCCCGTCCCCTTCGGCCCCGTCATCACCGTCAGTGCCTGGCTCGACCCCGTCGTCGACGACCTCGGCTTCGACCCCACGTCGTCCTACGTGGAGTACCTCTGGCTGCCCCGCACCGGGCCCAGCGCGACCTGGTGCTACCGCCGTCTCACCGCCGGACTGCGCCCCGCCGACCAGCCCTACCAGCTCGAGCTCGCCTTCCTGGCCCAGGCGCTCGGCCTTGGCGTCGGTACCGCCCGCAACTCGCCCATCCAGAGGACGCTCCAGCGACTGGTCACCTTCGGCCTCGCCCTCCAGATCAGCGAGAGCGAGCTGGCGGTGCGGCGGCGGGCCCCGTGGCTCACCTTGGCCAGCGTCAACCGACTCGACCCCCGCCTGCGACGAGTCCATGACGGTCTGCTGGCCGCCCGCCGCCCCGTCGGCGAGTCCCGGGCCAGCTAGCAGCTCGCAGCGGCCGGGTCTCGTCGGGGAAGCGAGGCCCGGCCCTGCCCCCTTGCCCCTTCCCCCGTGCCACCCGGCCCACGCCCCCGGAGGTATCCACCATGCCCACCACCACGGCAATGTTCGCGCCCGCCGCCGCTCGACCCCGGCCGGGCCCCATGAGCGCCACGCGGTATCGCCTCAGCGTCGCCGGCGGCCTCGTCGTGGCCCGCTCGCCCAACCTGCCCTTCCTCGCCGCCCAGTCCCGGGACCTCGTCCGGCGGGGCTACGCGGCCTGGCTGTGGGACGACCAGGGCCACTCGGTCCGCCTCAGCGCCCACGACGGCGCCATCCGCCTCACTTCCCCTCCCGACAGCACCGCCTGGCACGAGCGCTGCCAGGCCCTCATCCACGAACACCCCTAAGACCATCAAGAAGGAGAGACCAGCCCATGTACCAGGACCTTCCCATCGACGTCGTCCGCCCCGCCGACGACAACCTGCGCCGCCGCGTGGGCGACGTGAGCGACATCGTGGCCACCATCCCCACCCACGGCATCCTCGAGCCGCTGGTGGTCGCACCCCAGGACGACGGCACCTACGTCATCGTCGCCGGCCACCGCCGCTATGCCGCCGCCACCGAGGCCGGGCTGAGCATCCTGCCCTGCGTGGTCAGGCCCATGACCGACGAGGAGCGCACGCTGGCCGCCCTCGTCGAGAACGGCAGCCGCCAGGACCTGCACCCGAGCGAGGAGGCGACCGGCATCTCCCGGTTGTGCCAGGCCGGCTGGACCCTGACCCGCCTGGCCGAGGCCATCGGCCGCAGCCGCCGGCACGTCTCCGGCCGCCTGGCCCTGCTCGAGCTGCCGGCGTCGGTGCGCAAGCGCGTCGACAAGGGCACGCTCAGCATCGCCGACGCGGCCGAGCTGCTCAAGGCCAAGGACTACCCCGAGGCGTTCAAGCAGCTGTGCGCTGCCGCCGTCGCTGGCGAGCTGGGCGACGTCCGCTGGGCGGTGACGCATCCGCCGAGGCCAGCTGGGCGAGGTGCTGGAGCGGAGGCTGCCAAGGGCCGATCTGGTCCGGCTCGTCTTCGGCCAGTTCGTCCGCACCGCCAACCAGGCTCCGGCCAAATTCGCCTGCGAGCTACTCGGCATCGAGGCGCCGCCCGCCAGCGGCGACTTCTACGGCGGGGCGACCCGCAAGCTGTTGCTGCGCCACGCCGGCGACAGCGACGCCCGGCTCCAGCAGGTGGCGCTCGCCCTTGCCTTCGCCCTGGCCGAGGAGCGCATGATCGGCTCCTACGGGCACTGGGGCGCGGTCGAGGTCACCGCCCACTTCCGCTTCCTGACCGGCGTCGGCTACACGCTGTCGAGTTCGAGGAGGCGGAGCCGCACCGGGCGGCCGACGCCCTCCAGGCCGACGCCGACCGCCGGCGGGAGTGGGTCGAACGGCGCCTCGTCGCCCAGGCAACGGCCGAGGAACACTCGGCCGGGGGCGACGCTGACCCCGCCGTCATCGGCGCTTTCCCGACCGGCGACGTCGACCAGTCCGACGCCCACGACGTCGAGGCCAACCAAGCCTGAGCACAGCCCAAGGGGGCGGGCATCCGACACGGTGCCCGCCTCCCGGCGCGAACCCGGCCGACCCCGGCTTGGTCCTGGCGGACCACGGGAAGGCCGGCTGCCTTCCCGGCTCGCTGCGCTCGCTCCCATCCGCGCCGAGCGGGATTAGTTCTCGGTCCTTCGCATTCCGCAGCGCGGTGTTGCCGGCGCCCGCAACGGGCCTGGCGGCCCGGCGGTCGCGCTGAGGAGCTGCTGTAGCGGAGCCGGGGCACCCCGCTGTCAAGGCACGCTGCGGCCCTCACTCCGGCCGGCTCGTCCCCACCGCCGCCCGAGCGGCATCGACCGATGACGTCTTCACCCGTGGGCCGAGGCGCGCTCCGGACAGGCCGGCCTGCGCTGCGGCCCTGCGCTCTGCGGCCTTGACAGCCGCCCCGTCCCCGCTGGATCGGCCGGGGTCCCGAGAGGAGCTCGGGCTCGTGAGCGAAGGAGGCTCCACCATGGCCGTCACCGAACAGACCAGCGAGCACAGCCACCCGGCGCAGCCCGGCGCCGACGCGACACCGGCGCCGATGATGCGGGTCCTCGTGTGCGGATCACGGACGTGGACGGACGAGGCCAAGGTCGACGAGATCCTGAGGCGGGTCACCGCGGGAGCAAGCAACGTCGCGCTGGTGCAGGGCGAGACCGGAGGTGCCAACCGCGTGGCTGCCCTCATCGCAGCTCAGAGGGGTTGGACCGTCGAGCACATGTCCGCCAGTCGCCCGGACTTCGTCGTCGCCTTTCTCGACGAGCGGAATCGACCCTCGCCTGACACTCGGGAGATGGTCCGCCGGGCCCAGCGAGCGGGACTGCACGGCGTCATCGTGCGGGCGCAGTCCTGACTTTGGCCGCGCCCTGGTTCGCTGGCGCGACCTGGCAGCGGCGCGCCGGGAGCAACCGACGGCGGCCCTGAGTCAGCGTCACCCGGTCCGCCTCCGTAGCAACTTCTCAACGGCTTCCAGCGCCCAGGCCACCACGAGCCCCGCCATGCCGGCCGCGAGCAGCCACCCGGCGACGTGTCCGTCGGCGCTCTGCCACTTCGCTGCGACGCCCGCGGCCAGCCCCAACGCGAGAAGCACGATCTGCGGGATACGCAGCGCCGGTCGCATTCGCGGCGTGCTCATACCCACAGAGTGGCCCCTTTTTGGCTCCCGCCCCGACGGCGTCGGCCCGCGCAGGTGATCTGCGGGCGTCAACGGGCCGTCATCGGCACTTTCCCGACCGGCGACGTCAACCAGTCCGACACCCACGACGTCGAGGCCAGCCAAGCCTGAGGACAGCCGAAGGGGGCGGGCACCCGACACGGTGCCCGCCTCCAGGCGCGAACCCCGCCGACCCCGGCCTGGTCCTGGCGGACCAGCGGGAAGGCCGGCTGCCTTCCCGGCTCGCTGCGCTCGCGCCCATCCGCGCCGAGCGGGATAGTTCTCGGTCCTTCGCATTCCGCAGCGCGGTGTTGCCGGCGCCCGCAACGGGCCTGGCGGCCCGGCGGTCGCGCTGAGGAGCTGCTGTAGCGGAGCCGGGGCACCCCGCTGTCAAGGCACGCTGCGGCCCTCACTCCGGCCGGCTCGTCCCCACCGCCGCCCGCCGGCATCCACCGATGACGTCTTCACCCCCAGGCCAAGGCGCGCTCCGGACAGGCCGGCCTGCGCTGCGGCCCTGCGCTCTGCGGCCTTGACAGCCGCCCCGTCCCCGCTGGATCGGCCGGGGTCCCGAGAGGAGCTCGGGCTCGTGAGCGAAGGAGGCTCCACCATGGCCGTCACCGAACAGACCAGCGAGCACAGCTGCGACGTCGAAGATCACCTATTCGTCGGCGAGGTGTTCGAGGCACGCACGTCCAACTGGCTGATTCCCGGCGACATGGTCTGCGTCATGCACGCCTGCGCCGACCACGCCCCGACGGTGGCCGCCCACACCCGCAGCTGGTGGGAGGAGTGGCTCCGGGGCGAGGGCGCCGAGTGGGGCTACACCACCCTGAGCTGAAACCCAGGGACCGGAGGGTCGGGCGGGACCCCGGCCCTTCCGGCGCGTGGGCCGAGATCGTCTCGGCCCCGACGACCGGGAGATCTCGCATGTCCAGCATCGAAGGCCCATACCAGCCCACCCTCTACCTGTGGGGCGCCAAGGGAGGCGTCGGCACCTCGACGGTGGCCGCCGTCATCGCCCTGCACGCCTCTCGCCAGCGCCCCGTCGAGCTGCGGGCCACCACCCCCGAGCGCCTCGACGAGCTGGCAGCGCTGCTCGGCATCACCCATACCCCGGGCGCCCCCCTTATCCTCGGCGGTGATGCGTGCGAGGACACGCTCGTGGTCGTCGACGGTGGTACCGACGCCACCCTGCCGGAGGGAACGACGGCCTCCCTCCTGGTCATCCGGGCCTGCTACCTCGCCCTGCGCCGTGCGCTCCAGCGCGCCGGCCCTCGCCCGGACGGCGTCATCCTGGTGGACGAAGCGGGGCGCTCCCTCACCTCCAGGGACATCGAAGACGTCCTCGGCGTCCCGGTGCTGGCCACCTTCCCGGTGGCGCCAGCGGTCGCCAGGATGATCGACGCCGGGCTCCTGTCCGGGCGCCCGCCCCGGTTCCCGACCGACGTCGTCCTGGCCTACGCCGGGCTGTGCCCGAGCGACCCGCGCTCAGCCACGCCCCCACACGCCACCCGATCAGCCGACGAGCGAGTTTCATGAGCGCGCCTGCCATCGCCAGCCAGGGACCCGTCCCGCCCCCGCTCGGCAAGTGCCGATTCTGCGGCGACGCGACCTGGGCCAGGGACGGCTCCGGACCCGCCCATCCCTGCTGCGTCATCCATGCCGTCGAGAATCCCGGCCAGCCCTGCATCGCCTGCGTGGCCTCCCGCCAAGCGCGTCGGCGCCGGCACGAGATGGGCATGCACGACGAGGAGCCCGACGAGATGTGCCCGCGGTGCAGCCCTTCACCCATCGACGACCAGGTCACCACCTGACCAGTCCCCGAGCCCCACGCCAGGAGCTTTCGCGCTCGCCTCCTCTCCCGGGGCCGTCCCGCCTCTGCTTGCCTTCCGTGCCACAGCCGCCCGGCTCGTGCCGTCAAGGCCCGCTGCGCTCGCCTCCGGCGTCCTTGACGGCGCCCGGCGCCTGCGGCCTGGTGGCGGCGAAGCGGGGACGGCCCCAGAGAGGAGGAAGACGATGCGCCTGCTGGTGTGTGGATCGAGGTCCTGGACCGACGAAGCCAAGGTCGACGAGGTGCTGGAGCGTGTCACCGCCGGCCACAGCACGGTCGTCCTCATCCACGGAGATGCCCGGGGCGCGGACCGCATCGCCGCTGAGGTCGCCCGTCGCCGTGGGTGGCAGGTCGAGGCCTACCCCGCCGACTGGGACCGTCACGGGCGCCAAGCGGGCATGATCCGCAACCGGGAGATGCTGGCCACAGCCAAGCCCGATCTCGTGGTTGCGTTCCTCGACGAGCGCAGCCGGCCGTCGGTTGGGACTCGACATATGATCGACCAGGCCCGGCGGGAAGGGCTCCACGGCCTCGTCGTCAGAGCCGGCTCCTGACCCGCCGCTCTCACCACTCCAACAGCCTGCGGCCACCGACCACGACATCCACCTCCTTGCCACCGCCGGCCATCCCGGCCCTTGTCCCCTCCGTTGCGCTCTCAGGCTCGGCGGTTGCGGCCGGAGCGAAGGATCCGCACGAGGCCCCAGGCCACCGCGCCGACCACCGCGACCAGCAGGACGCCCATACCGGAGATCCAGATGAGGACCAGCGCGCTGGCCTTGTCCTCGTCGCCGCTGAGGGCTTCGACGAGAACCACCAACAGGACCAGGGCGCCCAAGGCCGCGAAGATGGACAGGGCGACCAGGCCGACCACGGCCAGGACCAGCGGGGGACCGACCGCCCTCATTGCGCTGGCCGCCGCCGGACCGACCTCCTCACCCTGCCGGCGGGCGTTGACGCTGCGGGCGACGACGTAGGCCACCGCGCCCAGCACTACGAGGCCGAAATTGCCAGGACGGCGGGAGACCGACCGCCGTCATCGCGCTCGCCGCAGCCGGACCTACCTCTTCACCCCGCCGGCATGCGTTGAGGCCATGGACGACGAAGTAGGCCGCCGCGATCAGCAGCAGCAACACCAGCAGAACCTGGATGCTGCGCGAGCCCGCGCACGCCGACTCCACGCATCAGTTGCAGCGGCGGTTTCGGCGACGGCCTTCTTCACCGAGTCGGTTGCGCATCGCCTCACCTTCCGCTGAAATCGACGAGGTCGGCCCCGTTCGTGCCGGTGCCTTTCCCGGTGGAAAGGGTGAGCACTTCTGGCAGAATCTCGCCGACGGATTCGCGCGGATCCAGAAGGCAGGGCGCTGATGCGGTCGAGGCGGAGGGTGGGGCGACGAGCATCCGGTAAGGCGGGCGCGGACCGCCGGGGAGTTCTGGGCTGGACGTCGCTGGCCTTAACCGTGATGTGGCTGCTGTCTGGGCTCGTACTGCCGTCGGAGCGGGCTCTGGGAGCGCTGCACAACCCCATCCCGCTCAACCAGAACGAGGAGCCGACCTACGACTTTGTTGACGACGATGCGTTGTTCGCGTACGTGACGTCGGACACCGCCGGCGGGCGGGTGTGCATCGTGGAGGCCTCGGTCGAGGATCCCGCCAATGGGGACTGCGACAGTCCGGCGTGGGGCACGCCCAACGTGGTCGTCGGCGTCGGAAGCGTGTTCACACCGATCGAGGCCCCGACGCTCAACCCGGGCAGCTGGCGGCTGCTCACCGAGGACTCGGCATTCGATCCGACTGCGGTCAGCGAGGTGTTCACCGTGACGCCGTGCGACGACTGCTCGCGAGAGTTGGCGCTGGCGGCCATCCAGGCGTGGAAGGACCGGGCCCGGGAGATGAAGGTGGGGTTGCAGCTCACCTGTTTCGTCTTCGCGGTGAGGGACGTCGAGGGTGCGGTCACGGGTGCGCGAGGCAAGATCAAGAAGGCGATGGCTCGCGCCGACACGTACGAGGCTGGCGACCGGGGATGGAAGGCCACGATCGCGGCGCCGATCGGCGGCGCATTAGGCGGGGCGCTCGGTTTCACTTTCCCCACGATCGACGGTGCCATCGGTGCCGGCTCGGAAAAGGCCTTGGCCATTCTTCACGACCTGTCCTGCGCCGCCGGCGCCATGTACCACGACATCGTCGAAGATCCGCCCGATCCCGACTTCGCCACGGTGGCCGCCCCGAGGTTCGCATCGATCTTGGATACCGAGTCGGACAGCCTCGACGAACTTCTTCACGCCCTCGACCGACAGGCCGCCCAGGCGGAGGCGGCCCTGACCGCCTTCGAGCGGCTCCTCGGTGCCGAGCAGGCCGGTTCGAGCGCCGAACCGGCAGCGGTCGCCCAGGCGGCTGCGGTGGCCCAGCTGACCTTCGACCAGCTTGACGAGATGCGAGACTCGGCCGCCGCGCTACGGGAGCACGCGGTCGACCTCGACAGGGCCGGGCTGCTCCAGGGACCGGTTGCCAGCCCGTCGGACTGGACCCTGATCGAGAACACCTACGCCCGCGTCGTCGCCCAGGGCTTCACCGCCGACGAGATCTCACAGCTCCAAGCCGCAGGTCTCACCGCGGCGGAGATGGACGATCTTCGGACCCACTTCCACATCCCGCTCGACGACGTCGACCCCGCAGTCGCGTTCACGACCATCCTGCGCCAGCTCGCCGACACCACCGAGGCCCAGATCGAGGGCTTTGACGCCTTCGCCCGGGAGGCCGCGGCGGTGTCCGCCAGGCGGGCCGCCAGCCCTCCCAACCAGCCACCGATTGCGCTGATCGAGACCGACTCCCTGACCGTGCCGGTCGGCTCGGTGGCATTCTATTCCGCCGGTAACGATCCTGACGGATCGATTGACTCCTATAGCTGGGACTTCGGCAACGGCGAGACCAGTGACCTCTCCTACGGGTACCCGGTTTACGCCGATCCCGGCACGTACGCGGTCACCCTCACGGTCATCGACAACGATGGCGCCACTGCGACAGCCTCGGTGACGTTGGTCGTCTACGCGCCACCGACCGCGTCCTTCACGATTGCTCCCTCATTGGACGGCGAGGTGCCGTTCTCCGTGACGCTGGACGCGTCCGCGTCGCAGGACAGGAATGGCCAGATCACCGCCTACGCGTGGGAGCTGGGGGACGGAACCACCGCCGTCGGACCGATCGTGCACAAGACGTACGCCGTGGAAGGTCACTACAGCATCCGGCTGGTCGTGACTGACGACGAGGGACACGTCGCTGACCTGTTCCAGGCTATTGACGCCCGGAACCCTGCGGACAACCAACGGCCGGTGGCGTCGTTCACCCACTCCGTCACCACTGCCGGGTACCCGCCCGTCCTCGACGTCGACGGGACCGGCTCGACCGATCCGGATGGCACGATCGCGCAGTACCTCTGGGACTTCGGCGACGGACACACCGGCACTGGCCCCCGCCTCAGTCATCTCTACGAGAGCTCGAGCCCGTCGGCGTACAACGTCCGCCTACGAGTGGTTGACGACCGGGGTGCCGTGTCGGAGACGGTAATGCTGGTTCAGACGACCGCCTCGCACGAGCAGCACATCACGAGCGAGGGGCCTCTGACCGACATCGGTACCAATCTCGCCCTGAGCTGCTATGTGACTTATGCGGGTGACAGCGCCCCCCAGTTCTTCGCCGGCTGGGCCTGCGGGACGTTCCTCTCGGTCGGCGTAGGCGAGGGTTCCACGACCTACGGAGGCCGTCCGCCGGCCGGTGGCAACTCGACCGACGTCCTTTGGTCGCCGATCAAGCTCAGCCCGGCGACCGGCAGTGGCTCCTTCCAGGATCCATATCGGATCGAGGCGGAGGCGCGAGCCGGCGATACCGGACTCCGGGTCCAGCAACGCGACAGCTACGTCGTCGGCCAGGAGAACTACCGCACCGACCTCACTGTGGTGAACGACTCGGATCAGGTCCAAGAGGTCATCCTGTACCGGGCCGCGGACTGCTACCTCCAGGACAGTGACGCGGGCTACGGCAGTTACTCGGAAGCGGCCGGCGCCGTGGCCTGCCGCGCCACGTCCGGCCGCATCGAGCAGTGGTACCCGCTCACCGCGGGAAGCCGGTACATGGAGGACGGATACAACACGGTATGGGCCAGCATCGGCGCGGGCCAGGATTTCCCTAACACCATCCTCGAGGACCAGTTTCTCGACAACGGGGCCGGGCTCAGCTGGCGCTTGCAGGTCCAGCCCGGAAGCACCGCGACCGTTTCCCACCTCACCGTCTTCTCCCCGCTCGGGATCCAGCCACTCATCGCCACCGCCACCGTCGCACCTTCGGTCGTGGAGTCCGGGGGCAGTGTGACCTACGAGATCGCGATCGACAACCCCAACGCCACCGAGCTCACACTCGACGGGTTGAGCGTCGTGCTGCCTCCTTCAGTGACGCCGGTCGCAGGCACCTCTGTTGGCCTGAGCACCTCCCCGCCGGTGGTCGCAGATGGCGTGGCGACGTGGGCGGGTCCGATACTCGCAGCCCCGGGTCGGTCGGTTCTCACGTTCGACGCCCTCGTGCTGGCGCCTGCCGGTACTTACACCATCGATGTCCGGGGAGCCTCCCAGGCGGCGACGGTGATCGCCGCCGAGCAGGTCGCACCGATCACCGTCACCTCGACGGTGCCGCCGAACTCGGCCCCGACGGTCGAAGTCGGCCCCGACCGCGAGGCGGTGGAGGGTGGGGCGATCGGGCTATCGGGCACCGTTGGTGATCCCGATGGAGACGAGCTCATCCTCAGCTGGAGCTCTGTGCCCGGCTCGGACGTGGACGCCGGCGCCCGGTGTGGGTTCACCTCGACCTCGACGCCGACGACCACGATCAGCTGCGATGACGACGGCACCTTCCTGGTCACGCTCACCGTCGACGACGGGACCAGCGACCCGGTCGCGGATTCGTTCCAGCTGCACGTGACCAACGCCTCCCCCGATGTCGAGATACTCGGCCCTGCCGATGCCAATCCGGCTCGAGCCACCAAAGCCGCCGCGGCCCGTCAGGCGGTGCTCGGAGCCGAGGTGGAGGTGCGGGCCGCCATCTCCGATCCCGGCGCACACGACACGCTCGGCTGCGCCATGGCCTGGGGCGACGGCACCACGTCGAACGGCACCATCGCCGGCGGCATCTGCTCGGTGCGACACACCTTCACCGCGGCGTCGTCTCCGACCGCCACCCTCACGGTCACCGATGACGATGGCGGCCGGACGTCGGTGGAACTGCTCTTCGTCGTCGAGCCGGCGGACCCAGGAACCACCACCACGACCCCGACAACGACGACGAGCCTGCCGACAACGACGACGAGCCCGCCGACAACGACGACGAGCCTGCCGACAACGACGACGAGCCTGCCGACAACGACGACGAGCCTGCCGACAACGACGACGACCACCGCGGTGCCGACCACGACCACCGCGCTGACGACCACGACCACCGTGCGGACAAATTCGGGGCCGACCACCACGGTCACGAAGAGCGCCCCGCCAGCCGGGACATCGCCCCCGAGGCCCGTGCCGCCGACGAGCAGCGTGACTGCGACGACGAGCACCGTGCCTGTTGTGGCCGATCCGCCCAACCCCCCGTCTTTCGACAAAGGCCTCGCCCGCACAGGTACCGAGCCGGTGCAGTCGGCCCTAACGGCCATCCTGCTCGTAGCGCTGGGCTCCGGCTTAGTGGCGTATTGCCGGACGATGTCTGATCGCGCGTCCCGGTGGCGCCGTAGGAGGTGGGTGCGGTAGATCCCTCGCTATGAGGTACACGCGACAGCCAGTGCTCGCTACGGAACTCGTCGTCGCCCACCGGCTGTCGGTACTTCCTCCGTTGTCGAGCAGCTCGGGCTCGGGACTCGCCTGCCGCCCGCCGCGTTTTCCTTCGACAGGTACCACTCGGCTAGGGCCCTGTTGTCTCCGTCAGGGTCGCCCTGACGCCGTCACCTCACCGCTGGCCTCGACGTCACCGCTCGCCTCGAGCCTCGGCGTCACCGCTCGCCTCGAGCCTCGGCGTCATCACCAGCTCGGCCAACTTCCACAGCTCTGACACCATCCACCGCTTGCCTCGGCGACTGCGTGTTTGCAACTCCGCCAGCGACCCCCTCCCGTCCTCGGGCCCGAAGCGCGCGCCAACCTCGACCGCGATTCACCGCCAGTCAGGCCGTCGCACACACCCCTACCGCTCAGGTCTCAAATGGGAAAGCCTGCGGCCTACTCCGTCGCTTCGCTCCTCCGCAGGCCTCCGGCACGCACTTGCACCAATGGTGCTAGCTTCCCCTCAAAGGTACTTCTAGACCCTAATAGGACGTGTTCAGAGCCAAAATGCCCTCAACACCATCAACTTCCTCCTGCGAGACCCTGCGGCCCCCGGCCAGCAGCTAAGCGACACCTGTGCTCAGCATCGGCAAGCTCGCCCCGGGCAAGCACCACTACTACCTGCAGTCCATCGCCGACGGGGTCGAGGACTACTACCTCGGCGCCGGCGAGGCGCCCGGTCGATGGCAGGGCCGCGTGGCCGAGGACCTGGCCCTCACCGGCGACGTCGACGCCCAGACGCTCCAGCTCGTCCTCGGCGGCTACCACCCCGTCACCGGCGAGAGCCTGTTCCCCGATGCGGCCGGGCCGCCGCCAGCCCACCATGCCCGGCTTCGACGTCACCGTCTCGACGCCGAAGTCGGTCTCCCTGCTCTACGCCTTCGGCGGCCCCGCGATCCAGGCCGAAGTCGTCGCCGCCCACGAGGCGGCCGCGGCCCAGACCGTCTCCTACCTGGAGGAGAACGCGACCATGACCCGGCGTGGCCACGCGGGAGCGGAGCGCATCAGCGGCGAGGGTCTGGCGGTGGCCGCGTTCCGCCACCGGACCAGTCGGGCCGGCGACCCCCACCTCCACTCCCACCTGCTGGTGGCGAACATGACCGAGGGCGTGGACGGCCGCTTCGGCGCGCTGCACGGCACCCTCATCTACCAGCACGCCCGCACCGCCGGCTTCCTCTACGAGGCGGTCCTGCGTCACCAGCTCACCGAGCGCCTGGGCGTCGAGTGGACCGAGGTCCACAACGGCTGGGCCGAGATCGCGGGCATTCCCCGGGAGTGGATCGAGACGCACTCGCAGCGCCGCCAGGAGATCGTCGAGGCCATGGCCGACCGGGGCGAGACGAGCGCCCGCAGCGCCCAGTTGGCGACCCTCGACACCCGTCGACCCAAAGAGCGCTACGACGTCGACGCCCACACCCTCGAGGCCCAGTGGGCCGCCCGTGCCGTCGAAGCCGGCTGGGATCCGGCAGCCGTACTCGACACGCTCGGCCGTCACCGGCCCACGGTGCTCGACCGCCGCGACGTGGCCGAGCTCTACCACCACCTGGCCGGCCCCGCAGGGCTGACCGAACAGGCCTCGACCTTCACCCGCCGTGACGTCCTGCGGGCCATCGCCGAGCGCCACCCCGACGGAGCCCCCCGCCCGCGCATCGAGGCCCTGGCCGACGACTTCCTCGACTCCGCCGCGGTCGTGCCGATCGTCGACGCCGCCCAGCGCCTCAGCCACCACGATGGGATCCGCCGCGTCGACGGCCGGCTGGTCTCGGCCGATCCCAACGAGGCTCGCTACTCGACTCCCGAGCTGCTGGCCCTCGAGCAGCGGACCGTCGAGCGCGCCGTTGCCCGCGCCGATGCCGGCGTCGGCGTCGCCCGGGCCGAGGTCGTCGAGGCCGTCATCTCCGAGCGGGGCCACGCTGGTGCGGCGTTGGGCGAGGACCAGGAGGCGCTCGTCCGCCAGCTGACGACGTCGGGCGCAGGGGTCGACGTGGTCGTGGCCAAGGCCGGAACGGGCAAGACCTACACCCTCGACGCCGCCCGCGAGATCTGGGAACGGTGCGGCTTCACCGTCATCGGATGCTCGCTCGCCGGTGAGGCGGCCGACGGGCTCCAGCGCGACGCCGGCATCCGCAGCTCGACCATCGACCGGCTCCTGTGGGATCTCCAGGTCGGCAAGTACCAGGGCGGCTTCGCCCGCAACACCGTCGTGGTCACCGACGAGATGGGCATGGTCGGCACCCGCAAGCTGGCCCAGCTCCTCGACTACGCCGAAGGCGCGGGGGCCAAGGTCGTCGGCGTGGGCGACGACCGTCAGCTCCCCGAGATCGACGCCGGCGGTCTCCTGCGTGGCCTCGGCGACCGCCTGCCGACGCTGCAGCTCCACGAGAACCGCCGCCAGCGCCACGCCTGGGACCGGAGCGCCCTCGACCAGCTGCGCAGCGGCGATCCCGATCTCTTCGTCGCCGCCTACCGCGACCAGGGCCGCTTCGTCACCGGTCCCAACGCGGCCCAGGTTCGCGGCCAGATGGTGGCTGACTGGTGGGCCGCGTTCAGAGCCGACGGCCCCGAGGCGCTGATGAGCGCCCCCCGCCGCGCCGACGTCGACGACCTCAACCGGCGGGCCCGCCAGTGCATGGCCGAGGACGGCCGGCTCGACGGTCCGACACTGTTCGTCGGCCACCGGCCGTTCCAGCAGGGCGACCTGGTGATGACGCGGGTCAACGACTCCCACGCCGGCGTGCGCAATGGAACGAAGGGCTTCGTCGACGCAGTCGACCTCAACGCCAACACCCTGGCCATGACCACGATCGACGGCCGCCAGGTCACGCTCGACTCGGCGTACCTCGCCAAAGTCGGCGGCGGCCGGCCCCCGGTGCAGCACGCCTACGCCGCCACCATCCACAAGTCCCAAGGCAAGACCGCGGATCGCAACTTCGTCCTCGGCGACGACAGCGTGTTCCGCGAACTGGCCTACTCGGCTGCCAGCCGCCACCGGGAGACCGCCGTCTTCTACGTCGTCGCCGGCCGGGACTACGGCCTCGACGTCGGCCGCCCCGATGCTCCCCGCGATCCGTTGGCCGAGTTCGAGCGCTCCATCGCCCGCTCCCGGGCCAAGGCCCTGGCCGTCGACAGCGGCGGCAGTCATGCCGACCTCGTTGGCGCCAGCCTGCGTCAGCTGTACGACCGAACGGGCCGAGCTCAAGCGCAGCGTCGCCGTGCCGCAAGACATCGCCGCCGCGCCCCACCAGCTGGCCATCCTCGACCGGCGCCGTGACACGGCGTCGGCCAAGCTGGCCCGCCTCGAGGCGACGGATGCGCCCGCCGCCGCCCTCGACGACGTGCGCCGGGAGCTGGCCGCCCTCGACCGGGCCCGGCCCCCACTCACCGCCCGGGCGGCCGAGCTCGACGGCTACGAGGCCGTCATGCGTCCCCGGCTCGAACGCGGCGCCGCAGTCGACGACGCCATCGACCGCCGGCTCGGCCGAGTGCTGCGTTCAGTGGAGCAGCGACCGCCTGCCTACATCACCGACGCCCTCGGCCCCCGTCCCGAGCAGTGGCGCGACCTGCGCCTGTGGCGTCAGGGGGCGGTGGCCATCGAGGGCTATCGCCAGACGTGGGGGGTCAAAGGCGTCGGCGGCGCGGCCCTGCCGCTGGAGCGAGCCCTCGGCGCCGAGCCGGCGTCAGGCCAACAGCAGGCCCATCGCGTCCGCGCCGGCCACAGTGCCCAGCAAGCCCTCGAAGGCCTCCACCGCAGCCGGGCCATCATCCGCCCCGGGCCCACCCTGCAGCCGGCGGGACCCCGCTAAGCCAGCAGGGCCAGCAGCACCAGCACCAGGACGATGACGGCCGCGGCCGCCACCAGCACCGCCCGGCGGCTGCGCCGCTGGGCCACGGCTACCTGCTCGGCCTGGCGTTGCTGGGTGACCGCCGCCTCCCGCTCGCGCATCTGTGCCTCCGCCCGGGCCACCAGAGCCGCCGCTGCGGCCGACGGCGTCGGGAAGATGGCGTGGGCGACCATGTCGCACACCGTTCGATCGGTGGCGTGGCCGAGCGCGGTCAGCACCGGGACCGGGCAGCCGGCGACGGCCAGGGCCAGCTCCGGCGAGTCGAACGCGGCCAGGTCGCTGCGGGCGCCGCCGCCTCGGGCCAACAGGATCACCTCGACCTTCTGGGCGCATAGGCCCCGCAGCGCCCGCTCCACCTGGGGGGCGGCCGACGGACCGCTCATCGCGGCCCGAGCCTCCAACACCTCGAAACCATGGCGCGACCGACCCAGCACCTCGATGACGTCGGCCGCGGCCCTGCCCCCTCGGCGCCCGAGACCAGTCCGATCCGCCGGGGAGCGGCGGGCAGTACGAGCGCCCGCTGCGACGCCATCGCCCCACTGGCCTCAAGCTCACGCACCAGGTCGTCGCGGGCGAGCACGGCCGCGCCCACCGCGATGCGGGGGTCGACCCCGAGGGCCACCATCCGCAGCGGGCCGTAGGCGCCGTTGGACTCCAGCCGGCCGTAGACGGCGACCTCGAGTCCGTCGGCCAGCTCCACTCCTACTCTGGCCAGGACCTGGTCGATCTCGACCGCCGACTGGCGGAAGATGCCCACCGGCAGCACCGCCCGCACCGTGGTGGCGTCACGCTGGTACTCCACGAGCTCCAGCGACACGAAGCCCTTCCGCCGCCGCAGGCTGCTGATGGTGCCTACCACCCACAGCTGGCGCATCCCGGCCGTGGCCAGCGCCGCATCCAGCCCCGCGTGCACCTGACTCACTGTCCAGGACCCAGGCGTCTCAGCGCCCTGCGCCGGGTCGATCGCTCTCCCGCTCGCGCGCATCGCGTCCTCCTTACGCAGCCGTGCCGAATGGTAGAAGGCCCCTGCGACAACAAGGGGCGGCCTCTGAGGCGAGGCAACGCGAGCCGAAGCCTCAGTTTACCTGCGCCCCTCCAGGTCCGGGGGGACCATTCGGTGCGCGGGCGGCTTGCGCAGGGGAGCGTGATCGCGTACCCACCCGGGGCACTTTCGTTTCACGACGGCCCAGCTCCTCCTGCCAGGAAGGTAGGGCGAATTGTCGAGCCGCCGGGCGATGACGCCTTCGGCCCCGATCTCCTCGCACGCCTCGAAGAGCGCGTCGCCGTCGGGGAACTCGGTTGCCGTCACCCAGTGCCGACCGCCGAACTCAAGAGCTTCCAGCGACGCTCGGCGCTGCCGGTAGGCGTTGTCGAGGAGCAGACGCCCGTCGAGCCACAACAGGTCGAAGGCCACGAAGGTCACCGGCGTCGACCGGCGGCCCCGATCGATGGCCAGTGCTCCCGTCGCGTTCATCCGGCCGCCGAGGCGGTAGAAGCTGGGGGGCGACCCGTCGCCGGCGATGAGCTCCCCATCCAGTACCGCCCGGTGGCCGTCGACCGCAGCGGCCGCGGCCGCCAGCTCCGGTACCGCCCGTTCGACGTGGCGGCCCGTACGGGTGACGAGGCGGATCTCTCCGGAACAGCCGTCGATCAGCAGCTGCACCCGCCAGCCGTCGTTCTTGACGGCGTAGACAACCTCACCTGTCGGCACCGGTCCGGTGGAGACCAGCATTGGTGCGATCCGGGGCAGGTCGGAGATCACCGGCGAGCCACCACCCTTGCTCTACGTCGGATTCCGGGTCCCCGTCCCACACCCGTGCACCGTCCACGATCCCCTATATGTCTCGCTCCCCGGCGACGGAAGATGCCTGTGGTGTCGTCGGGCCCGTCGCCCAGCCCGGTTCCCTGCTCGGCGCAACGCTCGAGTCGAGTGAGTCAGGCTCGACGCAGCAAATCCGAGCGACGCGGCGTGCCCGATCGCCGGCGCCACGTTCGAGTAGGTCGACGGCGGCAACTTCGGGCCACGCCAGGCGTTCCCGATGAGCCTGCCAAGGTGCGCTCGAACGAGTTCACGAGGTTGACGTGGTGGTGGTCATACACGCCCGTGGGCATCGCCGCGAATGAACTGGGTAGTCGGGGAACGCGGGGCCAGCACGCGCCGGACCGACCGCGGAGCCAGTGTGTCTGTAGGACACGGGGTTCAACGCCGCACGCGCTACTACCAGCACGCGTAGCGTCTCTGTTAGTGGACCTCTCAAACAGCTACGAGACAGCGGTCCCGGCGGACGTGCTTGCCCGCTATGACTGGCGAGAGACCCGCAATGCGGCGAGCATCATCCGCCACACGAACCCGGACGAGTTCGACGACTTCCTAGAGGTCCTGCGCGCCTTTACGCTCGACGAGGCCAGGGACATCCTGGTGGCCGGCAAGAACGAGAGTCTGACGGCCAAGTGGCTCAACCATGCGTTCCGAGCCCGAGGATGGCGAGAGGCGACCTATCAGGTCCAGCTCAGGGCGGAGTTGATCCTCAGGCCGTATCGGCTCGCAGGTGAGTTGAAGTCCCAGAGCCAGGTGTCCGAGGTCGTGACGTCGTCCTACCTGGTGGACAACGTGAAGGGACGGGTCGCTCTCGACGTCGAGTGGCAAGCGAAGGACGGCAACCTCGATCGAGACATCGCCGCGTACCGGTCCCTCTACGACGCGGGGATTATCGACGCAGCCTTGATTGTGACGATGACTCGAGCGGACCTACGGGCCATGGTGCTCGACGCCGACCCAGCGTCCAAGAAATTCGGCACCTCTACAACCACCAACGTGGAGATGGCCACGCCGAGACTGCAACGAGGCGACGGCGGTGGGTGCCCGCTCCTAATCGCCGCCATCTGCGCCCGGACGACCTAGCGTGCGCCCCTATACATGGGGTGTTGCAGACCCCGGGGCGTCACGTCGGGGTCTGACTCGTTACCCCAGACTCGCCATCCCGGGGCGGGGTACCGCGCGAACAGCTCAAGGCGGGGTCCTGGTGAGCAGGCCTCGATGACTGGATACAACTCGTCGGGCTTGCGCGAGTGCTCCCGCTTCTGCGTCTCGATCATGTTCACTTGGCGTCGGCCCGGAGGGAGCGTCCGCAGCTTGCCCCGCACCCCGAACAGGACCGGTTCCGTCACGTTGCGGAAGTAGAACCCGACACCCCGCCCATCGGGCCCGCCGTCCTTTCTCCTCTTCGCCCAGACGATCATCGACTTGTAGGTGAAGCCCCAGGCCTCCATCACCGCCAGGCCCTCTGAGATCAGAGCGTTGGGCACCCAGAGGTAACAGTGAGACTGCCGAGCGACCACGTTCGCCACGGGAAGCGCGGCGATGTCCTTCCAGGTCATGGTGTCGTAGCGGCTCAGTCGGCGGTGCTCGGGAGCGACCTTGCCGGTTCGATTCTGAAAGCGCCACGGCGGGTCAGCAAGGATGGTGCCGAACGGTACGCCGCCCAGGCAGCCAAGCGTGAGGTCGGCGGCCTCAGTATCGACTGGAAGGGCGGTCACTGCTCGCCCCGAATGTCAGCCAGGTGCTTGTTTCCAAGCCGAGGCACCCGCCAGCGGATCCAGCCGTCCACCGCCTTGAGTTCCAGAGCGAAGCGAGCCGCCCGCGAGGGCGAGCCGAACGTCCTGCCACCGACCGTGACTGACCCGTCTGCCTCCAGGACGCCGTCGATGTTCGGTTTCGACAGCCGCTGCAGAATCACTTTCTCCCCTGCCTGAAGGGCCCCCCTGTCGATCAAGTCCTTCACCGTCATCGTCCCTGTGGGTTTTGCCATCCTGTCCCAACCTCTCGGTTGACCGCCCGGTAAATCTCTGGATCCGCAGATCTAACCCTACTGCCACCGGTCTAGCAATTGCTGGCATTCCCACAGTGAATGCCGAGGGTGTGACAACCTCAGGCGGCGACGTGCGAACTGCGCTCCGTCCGCACCCGACGGGTCCCCCCCCGAGTGCCAGGCGTGAAGGCGAACTGACTCGCACACCTGATTACCCTGGCCGGAACTAGCGCGTGGCGCTCGACGAGCGTCTGCGCGAGCCCCGCGTTCAGTTCGGCACGGTTGTCCGCCGAAGGCGCCCGTCAACGGAGGCGGGTCGGTTGCTTCGTCCGGGCGCCGAGATCATGGATTCGCCACCAGGTCATCAAGCTGCCTGTAGAAGCCGCCAAGATTGGAACTCGCGGAGAACCCGATGTCGAAGAACAAAATGGCGATATCGTCGCCGAATCCTCTAACGCGGTACGGAGGCGGTATCGTGTCCCCCGCATCCAGGGTGACCGGGTAGATGAGGCCGACCACAGCCGGCCGCCATTGATCGTGACGACCATAGGATACGGCTTGGTAGACGTCGGTTCGTCCGATCCGTACCTTCCTTCCACCGAGCGCAAACTCAACGTCGCCCTGCGCCGATGGCTTGTCGACCTCCTTGTACTTAGCGTCCAACAGCAGCCGCGTCGCCCCGACATCCAGGACGTAGTCAGGGTCCACCGGGCTCCGTTTGACAATCAGTCCCTGGTTGTCTAGAAGGTGCGCAGACGGCCGGGCCTTCACGAGCACCCCGCCCGACCACGCACTGAGCGCACCCCGGACGGCCTCCTGGAACAGCTTGCTTGCGTCCCAGAGAAAGGCGTCTTGGGTATGAGGTCCGCGCTCATCGCTCACGAAGAGGCCATTGATGATCGCTTGTGTCTTAGCGATGATCGGCGAATAGTGCCGCATGGCTCCTCGGAGTTGTAACCGCCGACAATCTGCTTGGGAGGCAGGGCGATCTGTCACGGTTGCGAGCAACGGTAGGATGCGGTTGCCCACGCGAGCGAGAGCCTGCCTCGCCGCCGGAATAGGGACTTCGGTCGCGAGCCTTAATGCCTTGCGTAATCCTGCCTTGAGCACCTGATTGGCCAGGTTGTCGTGCGTAGACTCGAAGAACTGGCACGGCACACTCTCTGCCTGGCCTCGGGCTAGGTGTCGACCGACGTAGTCGTGGACCAACATTCGGCCACGGACGCGCGCCTGGAGCACCTCCCGACGCAAGACGTAGTCTCGCCGAAGCCATCGCGGACGCGAACCGTTCAAGCTCGCCGATGTACCAGGCGAGCATGCAGGCCACAGGGTCGAGACGTAGCACCTTAAGATCGGCCTCCAGCGGTGTGATGGCTAGTACGTCCTTGACCCCTCCGAACGCCCAGTCAGCCATGAAGAACAGATCGGCGTCGATCTTCGGACGCAGGCGCACTTGGCGGCTCCGATCTGTGCCAACGAGCTTTGCCACACCGACGTAGCTACCTGCGCTGACGGCCCACGAACCCATACCCATTCCCAAGGGCCGCGCCACGCTCAGACGCAGGCTGGACCACGTCTCAGGAGGCACTGTTCCAATCAAGCTCTCGGGCGCGATCACCGTCTCGTGTTCCGCCGCCTCCAGTTCATCGTCGTCGAGCGACCACGAGCGCATTCGCCTAGAGCTGGGCAAGATGTCCGGCTAGGACGGCCCTGAGGTCGCCCTGCTTGGGTCGTTGACCGCCGGTGTGACCCACCGACGCAAGGAGTTGGTCCAGCCGGCCAGCGGCGAATCGTCCTTCGGCGGCGTACTCAAGTAGAAGGGGATACACCTCATACGCGAATCGTCGGGCGAGTGAGTCCAGCGCCTCGCTCGGCGTCAAAGCTGTTGGAGGTCGATCTGGCATAAAATAGGAGTGTCCGACCTGCAGATCGCGGAGTTCGGGTTCTTCGGCGAAAAGCAGGGCCACCGAGTCGAACAGGTGTAGCGCCGCAGTGCGATCCTCGGTGCCGACGAAGCCCGGCGCTTTCTCGATCACACCGCGGTCAGCCTGAACGTCGATGAACACGAAGCGGCGGCGCAACGCGTAGTCGATCAACGCAATCGAGCGGTCGGCCGTGTTCATCGTCCCGATGAGTCGAACGGAGGTGGGAAGCGTCAGAGTGGCCCGCCCGTCAACTTCATAGGGCGTGCCTACCGCTTCCCCCCGGTACTCGAGCGCGTAGATGAGCTCACCGAAGATCTTGGAGATGTCGCCCCGGTTGATTTCATCGACGATAAGGACGATGTCGACATCGGCGCTGCGCGCCTCGAGTGCGGCCCCGAGGCTTGCCACGAATCCGAGGATGCGGTTCTTCGCAACGAATGTCACCCCCCCGACGACGGTCTCGGCCTGCAGACCTCGCACGAAGTCCTCGTAGGTATAGGAGGGATGAAACTGGACGATGTCCCAGACGGCGGGTGTTCCAGACTGGACTACCAGATCGGCTACCCGCTCCGCCGTGCGTTCATGACTTGGGAGTGAGTCGACCAGCGCACCGATACGGGCGAGTTCCGGGTCGGCCGCGACCAGCCAGCTCACGTACTGCCGGGCGACGTGGGTCTTTCCCACTCCCGGCGGACCCTGGAGGACTACCTGGCCCTTGCGCCTCAGCTCGACATCCAGCTCCCGTAGCTCGGGGGGGAGCACCGACTGGGTCCGCCGCGGGACCGCCGTTATCACTCGACGAGACGCCGCGCGGAACTCCTGCTGCGTCAGGTTCAGCCAGTGATTCGCCCCAACTCCGAGGGCTAGGTCAACCGGATCGGAACCAGGAGCGGGGCGAATGTTGAGCTTCTCTAGCCGAGAGACGAGGTACGCCACCACGGCCGGGACCGCATGCGAGGTGGGCATTTCCGCGTCGATACCGATGATCGTCCCACCACGCTTACGCGGCACCACAAGACCCGCAGTCTCGAAGTAGCGCAGGAAGTTTGTCGCCGGCTTCCTGTCACCGAGCGCCGCCATCACGTGATCGACGTCAAAGACACTCGGGTCGAGCTTGCCGTCCTGCGTCGTCAGTACCTGTTCAACCACGTTAGCGAGGCGCGGGTCGGCTAGAAGCAGCGCCACCCACACGACCAGAGGAGCTTCACGAGCGCGAGTGCGGCAGGCCTGTAGCAGTGGGTCGTCCCGAATTCGATCTCCATCAAAGCTGAACAGGTCGTCCGCCAACTCACCGTGAGCGTGGTCGGTGCCCTCCAGCACCCGCCGCCCCTCCAGCCTCGTCATGCCTGGCAGCACCTCGCCCAACTCCGCGACCAGCTCCTGGATCATGTAGTGCTTGGTCAGGGAGAGCTTGCCTGTGCCGATGGGACTCACAGGACCGCTCGACTCTCCGAGGGCGATTCGACGCTTCCGCTCCTCACTTTGCACACGGTATCGAAGGCGCGCAACTGACCCACGCCAGGGGTCTCCTTCTAAAGCACTTCGAGCGGTCTGAATCTCCTCGTTCTTTAGGCGACCGTGTCAGCGAGCCCACAACGGAGGGCGCCCCGCTCGCCTGACGGCGGATCAGGCGAGCCGGGACGCCGCACGATCCTCCCAGATCTGCCGGGGCAGGACAACGTCTTCAGCCCCCGCCTCACTGAGTGTCGTTCCAGCGCGGGTCACGCACGGCGATAGTCGCCAGGTCCCGCCACCTCCGTATGGCACGGACCGGAAACGGGGGCGGCAAGTGTGCCGCGCAGGCAAGCCGCTGATCGCCGCCGCCACGTCGACGAGGCGTTGCTGCGGAGAGACACCGGAGGACCGAACGCGGGATTGCGCCGGCCCGTGCCTCACGGGCGACGAGGTCGGTCAGGATTGGTCGTTGTCCTGGCGGGCCGGGTACTAAATGTTCTGGCATCCGGGGCCGCCGAGCGCTCGTACCGCCTCGTCGAGGCTGTCGACGCCGATCACGGTCATCAGGCCCGCGTAACGGCGGGCGAATTCGGCCTGGCCACCCGGCACGACGAGGAGCGATGCACCCGCCCGCTGCGCCGACGCGGCCTTGAACCGCAGCCCGACGATGGGACCCACGACGCCATCCGTGCCGATGGTCCCGGTAACCGCGATTGCGCGGCCGGCGGCCAACGTGTCCGGTCCGGTGGCGTCGACCAACCCAAGGGCGGCCGCCAGACCCGACGAGCTCTGCACCAGGCCGCTCAGGTCCACACGAGCAAAGCCGTCGCCGTCCACCAGCTCCACCGGGCGCCGTTCGAGCGACACCGCCCGCAGTCGAGGAGCTCCCTCGTCGCCCACCTCGACGGGCAGCGTGGCCTCGTGCGTCGCGCCCTCAGCCGAGCGGGTCTCGATGACGAGCGTTCCGTTTCCCCGCGCGCTCGCCGCGGCGTAGAGATCCTCGATGCCGTCGACGGGCCGGCCGTCTGCGCTCATAAGCTGGGCCCCCGACGGGATCAGCCCGGTGCCGCCGAGCTGGGGATCGTGACGAGTCACGAACACGCCCCCGCCGCGAAAGGCGATGGGCCGCCCCACGCATGCGGATGCAGCCACCACCGCGGAAGACTCCGCCAGCGTGCGACCGGCGAGGTCGCGGTCCCGGGAGCTGACCGGCCTGGTCCACGGCAGCTGCCAGTGTGCGTCCGCCGCGCTGTCGAGGGCAGCCCGGAGGAGAGTGAGTCCGGTGGCGGTGCCGTCGCTCACCGAGACGATCGGAATGCTGCCCGGCCGAGGCTCGGCGCCCTCGAGGCGGTCGCCAACGGCTACGGCATCGCCCGGCCCCTCGACGCTGGCTACGACAAGAGGCATCCGGACGAAACAGAACGCCAGGGAGGTGACGGCGAGTGCCGCGAACAAGGTGCGGCGAACACCTGCCAGGCGAGCGGGAGTAGGACCGTTGACGACCATGCCCTCGTCGGACCGGGCCCGCAGCTCGTCCACCACCTCCTCGATGGGAACGGGGAGGAAACACTGGTAAACGACCGGGGTACGCCGGGCCCTCCCGGTGTGGTCCAGTCGGGACCGGAGTGAGCGGCCGAGGAAGGTCTCGCGCACCTCGACGCCGACGACGTCGCTCCACCTGGCGTGGCGTCGATCGAACATGAGCCCTTCGTCGTCCAGGCGCACGATGACCGGCGGTCGGAGAAGACGACGAAGGGCCCACACCAGCATCACGACCGCGCCCACGCCGTAGCCGATGGCCACGGTTCTGGGCGCCGTGGGCGACAGCGCCTGCGACGCCAGCCCCCAGGCTAGGAACAGGAACATGCCTCCGACCCAGCGACGACAGCGCACGCAGTAAACGGCCGACGGATCGGCCACCTGGTGCGGCGCGGGCGAACTCATCGTCCCATCAGCAGCACCATCGAGCTGCGACAGACCCGGCCCCCGGGCGGTCATGACGGCGGATCACGACCTGCCCCCGGGGACCGGGAGCTCGCACCGTAGCGAAGCGGGCGGGACGCCCAGCCAGGAGCGAGCGGGTTGATCCGGGGTCACTGCACGGACGCGTCGGCCGGTGCCCCCCGGATTTCGATGACGTGGTAGGGGATGATCGAGGGCTCGCCGGTCACCGGGCCTAGAGCCTCGGTGCGGGACGACGCCGAAGCCTGAGAACGTGTACGACCCCTCCCACACGACCGACAGCGCGATGCGGTAGTCGCCCTTCGTCTCCCACTTGTAGCGGGCGGCCGGCGCGTCTCGGGTACCGGGCCCGTCGGTGGTGAACCTCGGGCTGGGGTTGCGGATTGACTCGGTGTCGCCGGGCTGACGCATGTCCCACTGGTAGCGAACGGGATGAGCCCTGGTGGTCACCGTGTAGCCCCGGATCGCCACCGTCACCGACACCTCGGGGGGTGGGGGCGGGTCGATCCACAGAAGCATCTCGAGCCCAGTTAGCCCGGGCGCTTCACCCGCCGCACACCCTGCCGCCGGATTCGCTGGCCCCGGACTGGCGCTCGCCGGCGAACAGTTTCGGCCTGAGGGACTCAACATGAACGGCAGCTTCGGCAGCGGCGCCTCGGCGACGACTTCGGCGGCGCTGGGGGCTGGGGGCGGAGCGGATGTGACTCCGGCCTCTCCTGGCAGCTCACATCCCGTACTGGAGCTGACCACCTCGCCGTTTCTGGTATCAGTGAGCGTGTCCCGGTATGGCCGTCCCACCTCGCCGCTGGGCCCCGTGCAAGTGGGGGCGGGTCCGTCCAACGTCACCGGCAGGCCAGTCGTCGGATCGATCGTCGTCCTGATCGCCGCCGGATACTTATCGGGATAGGTCCGTGCCCACTGGTAGGGTGACTCGCCGGTGGTGCCCGACGATTCGGTGTCGTTCGAGCCGGTGCCGTCGGCGGGAGAACCTGTGCTCTCCTCGTCCGGCACGCACACTCCCGCAGTGAGGTCACTGCTGCCTAACAACCCGACGCCATCTGGGCATGGAAGGGCGGCGACCGCTGTCGACGCTGTCGACATTGCACCGATTACAAGCGTCAGCACCAATAGGACGCGCCGCGTTCTCATGACGGGCCGGCCTGGTCAGTGAAGGGCGTGACCTCGAACAGTCGCCAATGAGCATCGGTCGCCGGTTCTCGCACCAGCGTCCAAAGCGAAGCTCCAGCCGGTGTACCCGGACTGTCCTGAATCACCTCGCCAGCTCCGTCCACCACACGAATACGTGGGGTCGGTCCGAAGCGGACGAACAACATCACCACGTTGTCAGCGGTGCGCTCCCGCAGCTGTACGAGTTCGACCGTTAGGTTTTCAGGCGGCGGGTCGTACCGCCAGCCCTTCGTCGCCAGGTTCGTAAGTCCCAGCTGACCTTCGGCGAAAAACTCGTAGCCGGGCACCTGAATTCTCTCTAGGAGCGCTGGGTCCGGGTGGGTGAAGAGCCAGTCCCTGTAGCTCACGATGCTTCGCACGATCGTGTCCCAGTCCTCGCCCGTGTTCCTAAGCTCCGGCGGCGCGTCCGGGTCAACGACGGACGGGGCGGTCGTCGCCGGCGCGTCGTCGCCCCCTTCGTCCGCGCCGCCACCGAAGACAATGAACGAGCCGATGACTACCACCGCCAGCACGACCACGATGCCGATCCCGAGTGCTGTGCGGCTGCGCTGGCTGGGGCTGCTGCTCACGGGGCACCTCCGACTGATGCGTTACTGGCCGCTCGAGCGCGCACGGTCCACAGCCTCCAACTCTGGTCGGCTCCCTGGCGCATGACGACCTCCCAGCTGAACCTCTGGTCCGCCTCGCCCGGCCGACTCACCACGACGTCGGCCATCACCACCTGCTCGCCCACTCGACTCCCGGCGCTGGTAGGTCCAATGGTTGCGTCGAAGCGGTACGGCGGCCCCGCCACCGGGCTGATCTCTTCGCCGGCCAGCTGGGCGAATTGGGGTCCGCCGGCGTCGAAAGTGTCCCGCAGGGCGTCGAGGTCGCCGGTGGTGGCGAAGCGGGCCCAGTCCTCGAGCGCGGCCCAGGCCGCGGCCTCGGCCGGGGGAGCGACCACGACCGTGGTCGGAGCCGCGGTCGAGGCCGGCTCGGTCGAGGTCGGCACGGCCCCGCCGCCGCCGAGGCTACGGGCGACGGCCAGGGCGAGGGCCACGACCACCAGGATGGCCCCCCACCGCCGCCAGACGCTCGGCGACCGCCGCCGCTCGAAGCTCACGACGTCCTCACCGTCGCCGTCGACCAGGTCCGGACCCGCGACCTCCGGCCGAGGCTCCGGCTCGTCGCCCAGCTCGCGGATGCCGAGCACCTCAGGCATGTCTCATCCCGAGTAGCGGGGCTCGGCCACCGCCGTCACCTCCACCCGGATGGGCTCGCTCGTGACCAGGCGCAGCAGCGTGAGTTGCACCTGCTCCTGGGCCCGCACCGTGATCCGCTCCGGAGTGGCGATCACCTCCGACGCGCTGAAACGGGCGGTGTCGCTCTGCGCCGCCAGATTGGCCCACGCCGCGTCCTCGGCCCGGGCCGGGTCGAGGGCAACCGTCCCCTCCCGGAACGACGCCTCGTCGATCTCGGCCGCGCCGGCATGGGCGGCGGCGTCGACCGCGGCCGCCACCCCCGCCCGCTCGCTGAAGACCCGCCACAGATCGAGGGCGACGCCGGCGAAGGCGAGGAAGCCCACCATGAGCCCGAGGAACCACAGTGCCGCGAAGCCGCCCTCGCCTCGGCCCCGGCCCCGACCCCTCACGGCAGGCTCCGGTAGCCGCCGGCGGCCTCGGTGTGCGACGTCGTCCACGTCCAGGCCCCGGCGCTGGCCAACCCGGGAACGGCGATGGCCGGCATGCGGATACCGACCGTCGCCGTCACCTCGCCGTCGCGCTCGATGGAGCCGGTGAACGCCACCGTTATCGCCCCGGCCGCCAGCCCGTAGTTGGCGGCCGCATCGACCGCGGCCGCCACCCCCGCCCGCTCCGCGTCCGGCCACGACGTCTGCTCCGCCGCGGCCTGGGCGCCGACTCGGGCCAGCGTGCGGGCGGTGCTGGCCCGCTCCGGCCACACCGTCACGCTGACGGTCACCATCGCCACCAGCACCAGCACGATCACCCCGACGGCCAGCTCCAGCGCCGCCTGGCCGGCCTCGGATTCGACCCGGGCCCGTCTGACGCCCGCCGTCACCACGCTCACGGCAGCGCCGTCCGCCGGGCGGTGGCGGTGATGTCGAAGGTCCAGTCCGGGCCGGGGGCGATGGAGACGAAGCGGACCCGGGCCCGGGCCAGCACCCGTTCGCCGTCGTCGCTGCAGACGATCCTCACCTCTTCGCCCATGCGCCCGCCGAGCAGGCCCCCCAACGCCTGCGCCGCCCGCTGCTCGCAACGGGCGACGACGTCGTCGACCAACGAGCCGGCCCGGGCCCCCTCGTCGATGGCGGCCCGGACCACGCCCCGTCCGTAGGCGAACAGGGCCAGCTGCAGCAGCCAGACGAAGACCACCAGGGCGAGGACGTAGACGATGAGGGCCTGGAGCACGGCCTGGCCCCCCTCGTCCGCCCCGCTCCCGCCGGGGCCTATGAGCCGATGGTGCTGTCGCGCACCCACGTCACGACATCGGCCATGAGCGTGCGGGCGGGAGGCAGGAAGGCCAGCAGCAGGATGATGCCGACCACGCCGATGGCGACGGACTGCATGACCTCCCCCACCCCTGCCTCGTCCCGGCGCACGCGTGCCGTCACCCACAGGACCAGGGTGATGATCGGGTCCATCGTCCTCCTGTCCGCGGCGACGGGTCAGCGCCGACCGCTTCGTTGATTGTGGATAAGTGTAAAACAGATGCGGTAGTCGTATCTAGTAGGAAGTTAGCGTGGCTTATCCCGCCGCTCAGGGGCTCCCGAAGACCAGGCTGGGCAACGGCGGCACCAGGAACACGAAGCACACCGGGGCCATGAACACGATGGTGACCAGCATCATGCGCAGCTGGCGGGCGGTGGCCTTGCGGTCGACCTCCTCCCGCCGCTCGGCCCGCAGGTCGTCGGCGACGGCCCGCAGCGACTCGGCCAGATCCCCGCCGGCCTGCATCCCCGCAGCCAGCACCCGGTAGAGGCGACCGGCCATGGGCTCGGGCGTCTCCAGGGCCAGGCGCTCCAGCGCCTCGGGCTCCGCTCGTCCGCTCGACACCCATTCCAGGGCCATGGCCAGCTCCTCGATCACTGGGCCGCGGCCCCGGCCGCGGACCTCGCGGATGGCCCCCACCGGGCCGTAGCCGGTGCGGATCATGACCGCCAGCAGCTGGGCCACCACGTAGAGGTCGACCCGCATCCGCTCCCGCCGGGCGTCGATGGCCTTGGCCACCCGGCTGCGCCAGTGGACGGCGCCGAAGAACAGCCCCGCCGCCCCCAGCAGCAGCACCCCCGCGGCCTTGGGCAGCCCCGGCTGGACCAGCCCGAGGGCCACCCCCGCCCCTGTGCTGCCCGCGGCCCACGCCAGCTGGCGCATCCGGTAGTGCTGGGCGGACAGGCCGGCGAAGCCAGCCTGTCGCAGGCGCAGTACCAGCTCCTCGTCGCTGCAGGCGTCGACCCAGCCGCTGAGCCGCCGCGCCCCGCGGCGGCCAGGGGACCGAAGACCCGGCCCAGGCTGGTGGTGGGGCTGTCCACCCCCAGCACCGCGCTCATGTCGGCCGAGCGCCCGAGGCGGCTGCGGGCCAGCTGGGCGTACGGCGCGACCAGGGGCGCGAGGCGCCGGGGCGGGCGCACCAGCAGGCCCATCGCTCCGGCCGCGGCCACGGCCGCCCCCAGCGCCGCGCACAGGACCTGGACGCTCACCGGATCGGGACCGCCTCGCCGGCCGCCGCGAACACCCGCTCCTCGCCCGGGATGCGGGCCTGGCGGCGGACCACGGCCATGCCCCCGAAGCCCAGCGCCACGCCCACGCCGAGCACGACCACCCCCCCGGGGGTGCCGAAGAAGCTGCGGTACTCGGGCACGCTCATGCACAGCACGACGAGCAGGAAGTAGGGCAGCACCAGGACCCCCCGGGCCGAGAGCCGGTCCATGAGCTGGCGGCTCTCGATGTGGGCCATCAGCTCGAGGTCGGCGGTGATGGCCCGGGCCTGGTCGGCCAGCAGGTCCAGGATGATGGCTGGGCCCCTGGTCGACCGACGCGATGAGCACGTCGAGGACGCGGTCCGACACCGAGTCGGCCAGGTCGTCGCGCACCGCCTGTAGTGCCGCCCGCTGGTCGAGGGCCGCGCTCAGGCGGCTGTAACGCACGAAGGCCGCTCGCAGGGGCAGCGGCCCGGTCCGGGCCAGCGCGACGAGGGACTGGTGCATCGACAGGGGGCTGGCCAGGCTGGCCGACAGGTGGCGCAGGGCGTCGGGCCAGGCCTTGGCCCGCAGTCGGGCCTTGTTCCGCCGCACGGAGGCGAAGTAGGTCCGGGGCAGCGCCGCCACCGCCAGCGCCGGCAGCAGAGCCACGGTGACGGTGCCGGTCAACGCCAGCAGCAGGACGAAGGCGACCAGGCCACCGCCGATGGAGGCACCCCAGAACTGGACGGGATTGACGTCGGCCCCGGCCTGGTCCAGCCACTGCTGGGCCCGGGGCCGGCGGGGGCGGCGGGGCCGGGCCCGCAGGCCGATTCCGTCGGGGCTGTAGCCGACGAGGATGCCGACCAGCAGATAGACGAACACGGCCGCGGCCAGCGCCGCCAGCAGCCTCATCGGGGCATCACTTCGATCCTGCGCATGCGGCCCTCGAAGACCTTCTCCAGGCTGCTGCCCTGGTTGTGCAGCACTCGCTCCAGGCGCTCCCGCAGCCCGCCCGAGGGGTAGACGCCGGTCCAGCGCAGCGGGGCCCCGAGGTGGTCGCGAACGAAGAGGGGTTCGGTGGTGAAGCTGTGCTCGGCCCCCTGCATGGGCGGCACCGCTGCGATCTCGAGCACCTGGCGGGTGATGGCGACGGCTCCGTCGCCCCCCTCCCGCAGGGCCAGGTCCTCCCGGTCGAGGTGCACCACGAGGTCGATGATGTCGGCGAACACCGACTGGATCTGGGCCGCGGGGACGTTCTCGCCGGCCAGCAGGGCCGTGTTGACCAGGGCGTTCATCGCCTCCCGGGGGCCGTTGGCGTGGATGGTGCACAGCAGGCCGCAGCCGGCGTTGCCGGCCCGGGTCAGCTCGTAGGCCTCGGCCCCGCGCACCTCGCCCACCACCAGCACGTCGGCCCGCATGCCCAGGCACTGGTGGACGAGCTCGCGCAGGGAGATCTCGGCCTCGCCCTTGGAGCCGACGCCGACCTGGCGGGTCTTGTAGTAGTCGCCGTGGAACAGCGGCGCCGACAGCTCCCGGGTCACCTCGCAGCCCAGCACCCGATGGGCCGGGGGCATGGCCCGCACCAGGGCGTTGAGCATCGACGTCTTGCCCGCCCCCATGGGCCCGCTCACCAGCACCCCGGCCCGGATCTGGACCATGGCCCGCAGCAGCATGGCCGCCGAGCGCGTCAGCGAGCCCCGCTCGACCAGGGTGTCGAGGGTCTCGTTGCGCAGCGTGTACTTCCGAAGGGTGGCCGACAGCCGGTCGGAGATGGGCGGGATGATCACGCCCAGGCGCGCCCGCCCTCCCAGAACCTGGGTGGACAGCATGGGCGTGCGCTGGTCCACGAAGCGCCCGGCGGTGCGCAGCAGGCGGTTGACGATGGCGGTCAGCTCCTCCTCGCTGGTGGGCTCGGAGACGTTCTCCAGGTTGCCGTTGGCGTCCAGGTACCAGACGTCGCCCCCCCGGATGAAGATCTCCTCCACGTCCCGGCGCTCCAGCAGGTCGGTCAGCACTCCCCAGTTGAGGACGGAGCGGATGAGGCGGCCGACCATGTCGGGGGGATCGGCCAGGGGCAGGCCCCCGAGTCCGGTGCGGGCCTCGCGCTGGTAACGGTCGACGAGGGTGCCGGCCAGCTCCGCGATGCGGCTGGCGTGCTCCTCGTTCTCGACGTCGAAGCTGCCTTCCCGCAGGGCGTCGAGCATCTGCTGGCGCAGCACCTCGTAGGCATCCCGTCCCGGTCCCCGGCTCACTGGACCCTCTCCCGCACCGGCACCAGCGCCGCGGCCAGGTCCTCGACGGCCTTGGCGAAGGGTCCCCGGCCCACCGGCGCCCCCCGCCAGCCGGCCTCCTCCACCCGGGGGTCGTCGGGCAGGAACCAAACGCCGGCCAGCAGGGCGGGGGCCATGTTCGAGCGCAGCGATTCCTCCAGCTCGGCCCGCGCAAAGCGCGCCGACGGCATGCGGGCCAGCACCGCGTGCAGCGGTCGGGGACCGGCCAGGTCCTGGACCTCGGCCGCCCAGTCGAGCAGGGCCAGCGCACCCAGGCGGGTGGCGGGGCTGACCCCCACCACGGCGTCGGTGGCGGCGACCGTCGTACGGCTGGCGCCGAAGCGCTCCGGACCCAGCCCGTCGAGCTCCTCCAGATGCGGCCCGCCCACCGCCACCACCCGATCCCAACGGGCGCGCAGTTCGTCGAGCAAAGCAGCCAGATCGGCGTCGCGCAGCTGGGCCCAGTCGGCGACGTTGGCCAGCCCGACGATGGCGTCCCACGCCACCGTTCCGCTGACCGCCCCGGTGCGGGTGGCCAGGGCCGGGGCGTGGGCGGCGTCGAGGTCGCCGTGGCGCAGCCAGTCGAGGGCGCTGAGCAGGTTGGGCTCGAGGCCGAAGCAGTAGCGCCGGGCCAGCGCCGGCCTGACCTCGTCGACGTCGACCACCACCGTGCGCTCGCCCCGGGCCACGAAGGCGCTGGCCAGGCTCCCGGCCACCTCGACGCCGGTGGGCTCGCCGCCCACGCCGACCACGGTGATCAGGCGGGGCCCCCACCAGCCGCCCGGCGGCAGGCCCGGCTCCGGTGTCGCCGGCTCGATGCTGTCGAGGAGCATCCGCACCTCGTCGCCCAGGGCGGCGGCGGGGCCGAGGATCGAGATCTCCCGCAGCAGCGCCTCGGCCCCGGCGCCGGCGCCGACGGTGACGTCGACGCCGAGATCGTGCAGCGTGCGGCTGCCCGCGCCGTCGTCCTCGTCGGGATCGAAGACCCCGACGATGCCCACGCCCAACTCCCGTAGCCGGCGCACGCTGTAGCGGTCGAGCATGGAGGCCACGTCGTCGATCACGACCACGTCGAAGGCGTCGTCGAACAGGGCCCGGGGCTCGCGCACCACCACCAGGCGCATACCCGACACGTGGTTGCGGACGTAGGCCTGCAACTCGCTGCGCCAGGCCCGGGTGCTGGCCACCACCGCCACCGTGAGCTCCGGCCCCGGCCCGCTCACCGCTTCCCCCGGCTCAGCCCGTCACCGCCAACCGGCGGTACTGACTCGGGCCGCCGCCCGCCTCGTCGTTGGCCGCCGCCGGCCCCCGAGTTCACGACCGCCCCGGCCATCACCGGGCAAAGGGAGGTGTCCGGGCCCAGCCGTGTCGCGCCGATCGGGTGCATGGTCGTACCCACCTACCCGGCCGTGCCGGGGATCGGCTCCGCTCCCGTCGAGCGCAGCACCTCGATCTTGCCGCCCCGGACGGCGCCGGCCAGGCGCAGGGCGGTGTCGGCGTCGACGGCCAGGGTGACGTAGAACTGGCCTCCGGCGGTGCCGGACAGCCCCGCGCTGCCCCGCCGGGGTGCGACGGCGATGACCTCGGCGCCCCGGACCACGTACTCCACCGCCCCGTCGGCGGCGATGACGTCGACCCGGTCGCCCACCGCCAGCTCACCCCCGACCGCATGCTCGGCCGCCACCGGCACGCTCATGGCCCGCAGGCCGCTTGGCCCCGCCGTCCCGGCCAGCGCACTCGGCAGCACCGGCTCGCCCGCCGCGATGCGCCGGGTGGCGACGCGTGCCCCGGAGGCCAGCTCGGCGGGAGCAAGGAGGCCGGGTCGCAGCGACGACGACGCGCTCAGCTCGACGGTGCGCACGTCTTCGGGCCCCACCGCCGCGCCGGGAGCGATGTCGTGGGCGGCCACGGCCACGGGGACCGTCTGGCCCCGCTCCCGCAGGGCGCTGACCACCAGCACGAAGGTCAACAGCCCGGCGACGATCATAAGGAGATGCCCGCTGGCCAGCCGGCTCCGCCACCGCCGGCGCGGCGGCGGCGCGTGGCAGACGGGAGCTGCCGGCGTCGCTGTGAGTTGGCCGTTGCTGGTCACTGTCCGCTACCTCCCCCTAAAGGTTGCGAGATGGCGCTGGAAGATAGCTATGCGCCCTGAACACATCAAGCATCCTCGGAACCGGTGCTACTTCTCCCTAACACCGCTGGGCTACCATCACGGCATGACAAGCAGCGAGCCCGCCCCCCGGCGGGAGCGCAGGCCCAGTGTCGAGGCGGAAGGCGACTCGGCCGAGCGTCCCGAGGACGTTCTGCTGACCACGGCCCAGGTGGCCAAGATGCTCCAGCTGACGCCCAAGAGGGTCCTCGACCTGGTGAACGCCGGCATCCTCCCGGCCCACCGCCTGCCGGGGATGCGCCAGTTCCGGTTCTTCCGCCAGGCCATCCTGGACGCCTTCGCCGCCAACCCGGTCGGACCCGGGGAGGCCTCCGTCGAGGACGCTGAGGACACCGACACCGTCAACGCCGAACGATAAAGCCAACCGCGGCCCGGGCCAGGATCCGCTCCGGGCTCGGGGCCCGCCGGGCCAGGACGAGGTGGTCCCGGGCGACGACCAGCACCCGGCAGACCATCGACTCGAGGTCGGCACCGCCCAGCTCTACCTCTCGCCCCGTGGCCTCCAAGCCCTCGAGGCAGTCGGCGAAGGTGGCGGGGACGGTCCGACGCCGGGCTCGGCCCGCGCCCGGTGTCGGCTCGTGCAGCACCAGTTCGGTGACCGCGCTGAGCGCGATGTCGACGTCGCGCGCCACCCGAATCGCGCAGCACGGCCACATCCTGGCCGACATGCAGGATTGCGCCCACGAAGCTCCGCCCGCCGATACGCACCCGCAGGCGTTGCCCCTTGTACATGGCCTCCAGTACGACATCGGCCAGGGTCTGTTCCTTGCGGGCGAGCTGTTCGCTGGCCTCCTCCAGGACTTCCTGCTCGTCGCGCAGCTCGGCCCGCAGCCGTCGCGATGACTCCGCCAGGTCGTCGGCCACCCCCTCCACGGCCATCAGCAACGTTGCCAACTGGCCGCCCACCGTTCAAGCATCTCCCCGACCTCCCTGTGCGCCGCATGCACTACCTCTAAGCTATCTTAACAATAAGTTAGCGTAAGTTGCTACCGTCGAGTGCGGAGGAGGTAGCTCCCAATGAGCCCTCGAGTGGGGCCGGGTCTGCGGCTGGCCGGACTGATCGGGTTCGAGGCGGCCGCGGTGACGCTGCTGTGGGGCGGGGATCGGGCCGGCCTCGGCCGCGTCAAGTGGTCCCGCCTCGGGCACTGGCTCAGCGGAGCCCCGCCCGAGGACGCCGTGCTCATCGCTGTGCGGACCGTGGCCGTCGTCCTCGCCGCCTGGCTGCTCCTCAGCACCCTGGCCTATCTGCTGGCCCGCCTCGCCGACGCGCCCGGGCTGGTGCGCGGCGCCCGCTGGGCCACCATGTCCGGCGTCCGCCGGCTCGTCGATGCGGCCGTCGCCGTATCGGTTCTCGGCGGCGCCTACCTCGGCCCTCGCCCCGCCTTCGCCCAAGTCCCGGTCCCATCGCCGCTCGTCATCGAGCTCTCGGTGCCGGCCCCCCACCTCTACACGCCCGTCGCCGCCGGCGACGGGCCGCCGGCCGTCTCCGAAGTCATCGCCACGCCGGGGGCGACGGTCCAACAAACCTGGACCGTCGCCCCCGGCGACTGCTTCTGGACCATCGCGGAGGAGGCTTTGGCCCGTACCTGGGGCCGGCCGCCCACCGACGCCGAAATCGTTCCCTACTGGCAGGTGGTGATCGAGGGCAACCGGTCCGTGCTGGTGGATCGCGACGATCCCGACCTGATCTATCCCGCACAGGACTTCAAGGTCCCGCCCCCGTCGTCCCCCGATGTCACCGGCTGACTCCCCGCAAGACCCTCGCAAGGAAGGACGCCCCCGGCGGTCGGTCCCCGCCGTGATGCGTCGAGCCGGATGGGCCATGGGGGAGGGGCGTCCTCCCCCGGGCCCATGGTTGGGGTGCGGGGTGCCCGGCCCGTCAAGGGGCTGCGCCGTGAGGGCGACACCCCACACCCTCACAACGGTCCCCTTGACCGGCCTCGGTGGGCGGGAGTTGTTGACGACCCGAACGGGGCGCTGTGGGCCGGTGACCATGGCTGTCGCCGAAGCTTCGCCGAGATCAGGGGTAGAGGTGGCGGAGCTCGCCCGGCTTCACCCGAGCCCGCTCGATGTACGCCTCGACCTCCGATCGTCGGAGCCGGATCACTCGTCGATGCCTGATCCGGTGCGCCTCCGCCGGCAGCTCGTAGCGGTCAATCATGTTGAGGATGGTGCGCACCTGGACGCCGAGCATCCTCGCCGCCATGGGAGTGGTGATCCAGCCGTCGTCGTTGGCGGGCGCCGAGCCCGACTCAGGCATTCTCGACTCAGGCATCCTCGAGTCCTTCCGCCAAGGCGATCAGCCGCGATCGAATCGCAGTCCGCCGTGCCGTCGCCTCGTCCTGGACTCGATCAGATCCACCATGAGGTCCAGAAAGGCGGTGGCGAGCTGTGCGGCCTGGCTGTCGGGTTCGTCGACCACCGCAAAATGTTATGGTCGTCTGGCCTTTGCGTGCAGCTCGTGGCCGCCCTTTTATCACTTTGCCGGGCGGGCGGCGACTAGCCTGCGGGTCATGCTCCGAGCTAATCAGCGACGCTACGTCATCGTGGATTGCCTGGGCGCCCCGTTAGGCTGGCAGGGGCCGAGAATCGCCAAGGCAAACATGCGTACGTCGTGACAGCTCGTTTGAGCGCATGGGTAACGAAAGCGGCTCGGGAGCTGGTACGTCGAATCAAAAGCCGCTTTCGTCCACTCTGGGCCAAATTAGCAGCCTTGCTCGCCATCCTAGGAAGCATAACAAGCATATGGGCATTCATAGTTAGTTGGAGTAACCAGACAAACCAGGTCCCTTCACCCCAGGAAGTCGCCCAGGCGATCGCCGAAGGAAATAGTTCGCCGTCATTCTTCGATGCTGACGGTGTTCGAATGTCTGTCAGGGCTGGTGCTCGGCTGGCTGGGAAGGACGTTCCGGTAGCGAGCACACTGACCGTGCGTCCTGGGGACCGTGTCACGATCGTCATTTCTGTTGAAAACCGAGATAACGTCGCCAGCGGACCGGTAGCTGTATTGATTAAACTACCCGAGGGCGGACTCTCAGTAGTTCCTGACACAACGAAGAAGTATTTTGGCTCGTACGATGGCGAGGTGAGCACTCGCGATGTCGACGGTGTAGGACCAACTCTGATTGGACTTGGGTCTTATGGCGCGGGAGCCAGCGGGTTCTTAACATTTGATACGTTGCTTGAACCAAACTTTGTCTGTGGGCGAGCGTCTCTAGTAGCGGCCATCTTTGGGCGTTCGGCACTTCCTGCCGCTCAAGACGCGCGCAGCGAGGTAATACTGATCGTAGAGAACCTATGCTGACCAGGTAGTGGCCTATCAGGTCAAATAGCAAGGCTATGGTGACTACGCCAAGTGGAACAAGGAGTCCCATGTACATCAGTGGACCGCTGGCGCCGACAACGACGTCTCGGCCCGCTTGCGAAGCTCGCCGTCCTCATACCAAGGGCGCAGTCGCAGCCGGGCCGGCGGAAGGTGTCCGTAGATCAGCACGCCCTCGCCCGGGACGACGCGGCGCAGGGCGTCGACGGGGGCGAGGCGGCGGTAGGTGGTCGACTCGGTGTTGGAACGCAGCCCACTCGCGTCGCGGGTAGTCGAGTCGCGGGCGACCTCCTCGTCCCCGCTCAGCCGGCTGACGTAGTCGAGGGCGCCGGGGTCGGAGATGCCCGACAGCAGCGCCTTGGCCCGGTGGTTGTTGATGATGGTCGGGGCCCGCTTGCCGTAACGGGCCTCGATCTGGGCCAGGTCCTGCCACACCGTGACCAGCTGCACGCCGAGGCCGGCAGCGGTCGACGCCAGCGTGTCGAGGTTGCGCAGGGGGGCGATGTTGGCCGCCTCGTCGAGAACGACGAGCAGGGGTGGATCGATCGGTCGCCCAGCCGCCGCCCGCCGGCCGACCGCGGCCAGGACCTGGTGGACGAGGGCGCCGAAGAGGGGCCGGAGCTGATCCTGATCGTCGCCCGGGGCCGAGATGTACAGGGTGTGGCTGCCCCCGTCGAGGAGGAGATCGGGGTGGATGTCGGAGCGCTCGGCGGAGGCGGCCACCGCCGGATCGGCGTAGGCCTCGAGGAGGATCTCGGCAGTGGTAAAGATCGAGGAACGCTGGCGCTCCTCCCGGCGCCAGTTGGCGTGGGCGGCACGCAGCGCGGCCCGGGGCGCCATCGAGCCCAGGATGTCGGCCACCTCGTCGACCTCCTGGGTGTCGATCCACTCCACCACCCGGGCCATGTCCTCGGCGCCCAGCTTGGCCGCCAGCAGGTACGGCGCCAGCAGCTTCTTGGCTGCCTTGTGCCAGAAGTCGGCGTCCTCGACCCCGCCTGGGGTCTCGGCCGCGCTGACCAGCCACGCCGCCACCCGCCGGGCGCTGGCCCAGTCCTCGACGCCGCTCAGCGGCGTCCACCCCGCCGCCGACCGCCCGGTTGCCTCGGTCGGGTCGTAGAGCCACACGTCGCCCTGGGTGGCCCGCCAGCCGAGCGTGTTCGCCACCAGGTCGTCCTTGACGCTGGTGGCCAGCACCGGCCCCTGCCATTCCAGGATGGCGGGCACCGCGAAGCCGGTGGTCTTGTTGGTCTGGGTCGGGCCCAGGACGCACACGGAGTGGCGCGACTCGGTGGCCACCAGGTGGCGGCCCGAATAGCCGAGGATCAGCCGGCCCTTCTCCGGTTGGCCGACGACGAGGGCCCGCAGATCCCGACCCTCCGCCCAGCTCGCCCCCTCCCGCCGTCGGTCCCGGGTGAAGAGCCGCCGCACACCGAGGGCCAACGCCACGGCCGCCGCCAGGAGCACTGCGAGGGTCGGATAGAAGGCCCACGGCCCAGGAATGAGATTCTGATCGGGCGCCGGCCACGCCAGTGCGGGCTGGCCCGCGTCGCGGACCAGGCCGGCCAGGATCGACCCGGATTCTCCCGCTCGGGCCTGGGGCCAGGCCCCGCCCCACAGTCGGCCGGCCACCATCCCCGCTCCCCACACCAGCGTGCCGAACCCGAACAGGCCGAAGAGCACCGCCAAGATCGCCCCGTCGTTGGACCTGGTCGGCGATGCCGACGGGGCGCTCATGCCGCCTCCCGTCGCATTCGCTCGTCGGTGTCGATGATGTCCCACTCGTCGTCGCCGACGACGTGGTCCACCACGTGCTTGTGGTGGGCGCCGACCTTCCACAGCCCGGCCGACGGCTCCAGGTCGGGGAGAAGCTGGGCCTCGCGCTGGGACAGGCCGAGGAGCTGCTCGGCGTTCTCCATCTCGTCGCTCGGCTGGCCGTAGATGACTCTGGTCTCGGTGTCGGCCAGCAGGCCCCGGGCCAGGCGCATCTGGCGCGACCCGTCGTCGCCCGCCGCTAGCAGGTCCGACAGCCGATGGATGACCACCACCAGCTGCACCCCCCACAGGCGGGCCAGCTTGGCCAATGCCTGCAGCCAGCGGGCCACGCCCGGGTTGGCCAGCACCGCCCACGCCTCGTCGACGACGACGATGCGCTTGCCCGCGTCGGGCCGGGCGATGGCCGACTGCAGCCACGACGAGGCGCACGTCATGAGCAGCCCCAGGGCCTCGGAGTTGAAGACCTCCGACAGGTCCAGGACAACGGCGCCGTTCCAGTCGACGTCGATGTTGGTGGGCCCGTCGAACATGCCCTGCAGGTCGCCCTCGCACAGCCGGCGCAGCTCGAGAGCGACCTCCCGGCTGGCACCGGCCAGGCGGTCGGCGGTGGTGTGCACGGAGCTGGCCATGGCCGACGACGGTGACAGGAGGGCGTCGACGACCTCGACCATGGTCGCCACCGAGTTGCTGCGCTGGTTGACCGCCTTGATGGCCAGGTCGCAGGCCGTGCGCTCCTCCGAGTTGAGCGTCCGGATCAGGCAGGCGCTGGCCAGGGACTGCAGCAGCACCAGCTGGCGGCGCCGGACCTCACGGTCGCCCAGGTCGGCGGCCGCGGGGCCGGGGTCGAGGGGGTTGAGCCGGACGCCGCGCCCGGGGGCGATGCGGATGGGCTCGACCCCGAGCGAGACCGCCAGCGGGCCGTACTCACCCTTGGGGTCGAGGATGGCCACCTTGCGCCCGAAGACCTCCTGGCGCTTCAGGTAGGTCTTGACCAGGCTGGACTTGCGCCGGCCGAGCATCCCCGCCACCAGCATGTTCGGTCCGGTGAGGACGCCGGCGTAGCCCCGGCGGCGATCGGGATACAGCTCCCACGGGTCGTAGCAGAACGACCCGCCCAAGCGGTCCCGGCCGATGTAGACACCGTCGCCCCCGAGGCTTCCGGCGCTCAGGAACGGGTACGCGGCCCGCAGGTTGGCGGTCGAGCAGCGGTGGGCGGACAGGCGCAGACTCATGGGGCTTGCCTCCGGCGTTGTTGGGTGACGATGTTGTGGACGATGGCGAACGGGCACTCCTCCGCCCAGCGCAACAGGTCCTCCAGTCGCGACCGCGACCGCTGCGGGTCGGCCTCCGGCGCAGGTGCGGGCTCATCGGCTGGCCCGGGCCCGGTCCGATCGGTCATCGCAGGCCCCGGGCCAGGGGAAGGGCGCAGGCGAAGCCCAGGTCCTGCTGGCCGTAGAGGCGCCAGAGGCGCAACTGGCAACGATTGGCCAGGCGGATGGCATGGGTGGCCGTCGACTCCAACGTGTCGACATCGGGGGCGCTGACGGTCACGTAGGCGCTGAAGCGGAACTCACCGTGCCCGGCGGCCAGATCGGCCTCCCGCTGGGCCAGGGCCACGCCTTGGGCGTCGCGAAAGGCCGTCGGCACGTAGCCCTTGTTGTCCCGGATGCGCTGGTCGGCCAGGAAGGCGGTTCGGGCGTCGAGGACGTCGCGGGCGGCCTGGGCGGGTGGCACCGGCTCCATGACGATGCTGAGCGTCCGCGTGCCCCGGCTGTGCAGGAACATCGGCCCCAGGAAGTCGGCTCCCACCGGGATCCGGGGCCACTCCGCCACCCAGAAGGAGGCGTGGCACAGCCCGTCGGTCTCGTAGTGCGACCACGTCGTGCGGGCCTGGGCCGGCCAGGCATCGGCCAGGCAGGGTGGACGGCTCTCATCCAGGGCCCACGCGCCCGGTCGCAGGGCCACCTCGGGGTCGAAGCCGACCCGGAAGCAGCGCACGAGCTCCTCCGGACCCAGCACCCGGTCGATGCCGACCTCGGCATGGCGGGCCCGCTCGCGCAGGCTGAGCAGCTCCTGGGCCAGCATCTCGCACGCTCCGAGGTCGCCCCCGCCGGCACGGCGAACGGCGGGGGAGACCTGTGACACCGCGACCACCGCGAAGGCCTCGTGGCGCTGGCTGAGGGGCTGGGCGGTGTCGAGGAGGCGGGCGTAGGAGGCCCGCGACGCGGCAGTCCGCGGGCAGGGTTGCCGCCCGCTCCAGGTACCTGGCCATGGCGTCGCCGTCTTCGGGCAGGGTGCGCTCGAGCAACTGGAGGCGGTGGATGGACTCGTCGTCGACGCACCAGCCGTTGAGCACGTCGCCCCAGGCCCGCAGCAGCCGGTCCTGCTCGGTCCGGTCCACCAGGAGGAAGGAGCTGCCCCCGCAGCTCATCACTCCCAGATAGGTGCCGTGGATCTGATCGAAGACCACACCCACCTCGCCCTGGGCCAGGCGCACGGCGAAGAACTTCAGGTGCTCGAAGCCGGGCGGGTTGGCGCCGTCGCCGTCGCTGACCCAGTGCCGGGCCCGGCGGCCCCGGCGGCCGAGCCAGTACCGCACCGGGAACGAACCACTCCTCGACGAGGCGGCCGCCGATGCGCACGAAGCCGACGGCGAAGCCCGCCGCCAGCAGCGCCACGCCCCCCACCATGCCGATGGTGATCGGCATCGTTCGGGTCAGCCCCACCGCCACGGTGCCGCACAGTCCCGAGCGCGGCCACCTGGAACCACGACATCCCCCCGACGGCCGAGGACTTCTGGAGGGGGCCGAAGTGGTAGGTCTGAACCCTGGCCTCAGCCACCAGCGCCGCCCCCCGGGGATGGCGGCGGGCTGGCCGGAGTCGGAGACGGCGCCGTCTGGGCGGTGGCCTCGGTGGCCTGGCTGGCGGCCCGCGCGCCGGCGCCCGCGACCGCCATGGGCACGGTGGCCGCCGCCGCCGCCGCTCCGCCCGCGCCGGCACCGGACGCTGCCGCCGCTCCGCCGCCGCCTCCCGCCGCGCCACCCGCCATGGCCGAGATCCCGCCGCCCCCGCCGGCGTCGGCCATCGGGGCGCCGCCCGCCCCCGTCGGCGCCGCCCCTCCACCACCGCCGCTCCCGTTGCCACCGAGCAGCGCCTGGCCCCAGTACAGCGTCGACATCGTGGAGGATCCCGCCTGCAGCGGACGTCGGGTCAGTCCCTCGGCCACGGCCAGGGTGCCGAGAGGGATGATGCTGAGCAGCACGTAGGGGGTGAACACGGCCACGGCCAGGATCCCGGCGCCGAGGATGAGGGCGGCCGGGTTGTCGCCGCCCTCGGCCACTGCGCTTGCGCCCACCGCCACCACCGCGGTGATCACGAACTTGGCCAGGATGATGGCCAGCAGCCCCTCGGCCAGCTTGCGCAGCCAGTGCGCAGTGGACTCCCACACCATCCCGGCGAAGCCCACCGGCAGGAACAGGGTGCCCACCAGCACCGCCGCCTGGCGGACCACCAGTTCGATCCACAGCAGCAGGGCGCAGACGGCGATGACCAGGGCCACGATGAACAGGGCGAAGCCGACGAGCCCGCCGTTGCCGGTCAGCACCCCCGCCTCGAGCAGGTGGACGATGCCGGTGGCGAACTTCTCGCCGCTGCCGCCGATGGTGCCGCCCGACGAACCCCGACAGGTGGTCGGTGATCTCGACGAGCAGGCTGATGACGTAGGTGGCGAGCACCATGCCCACCGCCGCCGCCGGCAGCTTGATGGTGACGATCTTGACCACCCCCGCGGCGTCGTGGCGCAGCAGCGACCACAGGGCGGCGAGCAGGACGAGGGGCAGCAGGAAGGCCCCTCCCACCTGCAGCATGAGTTGGTAATTGGGCTCGAACCAGCTGGCGTTGACGTCGGGCCTGGTCGAGCTGTCGATCGACTGCCCGACGAAGCCGACCACGCTCTTGGCCCCGGCCACCACCCACTCCGTGAGCTGGCCGAGCACGCCGCCGGCCACCCCCTCGACGCCGTCGGCCAGCAGGTTCGGCACCGCGGTGGCGACGGAGCACACCTGGTGGACGATGGGCGTCTCGGGACAGGTCAGCAGCGGACCGTCGGGGTCGGTCTGCGCCTGGGCCGGCGCGGGCCACCACGACCGCGGCGGCCAACAGGATCAGGAGGAGCCCGATGGCTGCGGCGCGACAGCGCCGGTGCTCAGGCCGGGCCATAGCGATAGCTCGAGAATCCGGCCAGGGCCGCGATCGAGCTCCTCCGTGCCGGCCACCGGGCCCGACGTCGTCGCCGGCGTGGGACCGTCCGCCGAGCTCAGCGACCACAGGCGCCAGTCCCCGTCCACCCACTCGAGCTCCAGTGCCGTCGTCGTCCACGCCTCGCTGGGGCCACCGACGCCGGCGATCGACCACACGGCCGCCGCCCAAACACTGACCCGAGCCCGCTGCGGGGTGAAGGCGTCCACCCGGTAGGCGACGGGCAGGTTGCGCAGCACGGCCCGGGGTGCGCCCGACGACGACGCCGCGGTGCGGATGCGTTCCAGCAGTGCCGGATTGCCCACCACCGACGCCACCGTGCCCGCGCTGGCGTCCGGCACCAGCATTCGCCGCACCGCCATGTCGCGGGCCACCGGGTCCATCAGCAGCAGTCCCTCCGATGCCACCGTCAGATAGGCGGTGGCCGCCGCCGCCGCGCCCTGTTCGCTGTGGCCATAGCCGACGGGCACGCCCGCCTCGACCGATCGGGGGCCAGCATCGTCGGTCGCGCCGGGAGGAGCACCCACCGGGGTCGAGGAGGTCTGCCCCGGTCTGAGCTGGAGGGCGACGAGCACGCCGCCGAGGAAGGACACCAGAGCGACCACCGCTAGCCGCCTCCAGTCCCGGCCCGAACCCGATTGCGGCCGGCCGGCCCGTGCCGGCGCCGGGCGGGGACGGGCGAGCGACGGTGACCTCACTGGACCTGGCCCCCGAGGCCGACGGCGAATTTGACCAGACCGGCGGCGGCGGCGACCACCCCGGCGACAAGCGCGGCCCGGGCGACGCCTTCCTTGCCGTCCTGCACCTTGGCCATGTTGTGCTGCTGGGAGCCCCAACCCCACCGGCCGCCGTGGAAGGCCATCGCCCCCACGCAGCCGATGAGGATCATGCCCGCGCCCCAGTTCACGAGCTGCTGGAGCTGGGGACCGCCCGGTCCCTGGCCGGCGTCGGGGGAGTACTGGGCCCATGCCGCCGAGGCGTCGAGCACCAGGGAGCTCAGCCCCAGCCCGACGGCGCCGGCGGCCCGTCGCAGCCGAGCCGTCAACCGGCCGATCAAACCAGCGAATCGCCCGCCCCGGCTGCCGCCGTGGCCAGTCTCATCTACGAACCCGAACACCTGTCCTCCCCTCCTGGGGCAGCAGCCCCAGCGTGTTGTCCACTAGCGGCGCCGCTGAACATCAGTTACGCTAAACAACCATAACAAACCGTAACTTTCTGTCAATTCTGCTGAAAAGCGCTCAGCGTGCGCTTTCAAGCGGTGCGGCGCGAGCCGACGCCGGGCATCTGGGAGGGCCAACCTGAAGCGCCTCGCCGTCGCCGGGGGCGCCATCGCCCTGACCCTGCCGCTGGCCATGGCCTTCCTCGCCCTGGCCGCAGCCCAGCAGGCCGACGCCACCTGCAGCGGCTCCATCCCCGCGTCGGCCCAGCTCGACCCCGCCGCCCGCGAGGCCATCAACGCCCTCAAGCCCATGTACGAGCAGGTCGGACGGGACACGGGTCTCGCCTGGTCGGCGCTGGCCGCCGTCGACTATCGGGAGTCCGGCAACGATCCCGACCGCTCCGCCCTCTCCGGTGAGCCCATCGGCGCCGCCAACCCCGACAACCCCGGCGTCACCACCACCACCAAGGCCGACAGCCTGCGACTGGCGGCCGACCACCTCAAGGCCATGGCCTCCTCCGTCTACGGGATCGCCCTCACCGCCGCCAGCCCGGGCCAGGACCTGCAGCTCGGCTTCCTGGCCTACAACCGGGGCTCCATCTACCGCGACGCGGGCGTCGGGCCCGAGCGCAGTCCCTACGTGATGAACCAGTCGCCCGGCTACGCCGACATGGCCTGGCCCGAGATCCCGGGCGAGCCCCTGGCCGGGCGCACCGAGTACGGCCGCCTCGGTGCGTGGACGGTCTTCCTGCGCCTCGGTGGCCCCGGCGGCAGCTGCGCCGGGCTCAGCAACGTCGACGTGGTGAGGGTGGCCCAGCAGGAGCTGGCCGCAGGTATCGCCGAGGACAACCCCGGCAGCGACTGCGACTGCGGCGCCCCGATGAAGTACCAGGGCAGCACCGGCCCCGAGGACTGGTGCGCCGACTTCGTGTCGTGGGTGTTCCTTACCGCCGGCCACCCCTTCGACGGCGGCGTCGATGGCGTGCCCACCATCGGCAGGGGCTGGCGCCTGCCCGGCGTAGCCCAGCTGCGGGCCTGGATGATCGGCCACGGAACCTATGAGGAGCGGGCCGGCTACGGCCTGGCCGACGCCGCTCCGGGCGACGTCGTGATCTTCGGCGGGGGGACGGGCAGCCATACCGGCATCGTCGAGCGCGTCTCGGGCCTCGAGACGCCCGACCCCGCCGACGACTTCCTGCATACGATCGAGGGCAACAGCGGCGACCGCGTCAGTCGACGGGACTACTCGGCAGCCGACAGCTACGTGTCCGGGTGGGGCGCCGGCCCCGGCGCCGCGGCGGCGGTCGCGGTATGAGGCGAGGTCTGCTCCGCTCCGCGCTGGCCGCCAGCGTCTTGGCCGTGCTGGCCGCGTGCGCCCCCCCGTCGAGCACCGGACCCCGCCCGGCGAGCCCGGCAACGGCGGGGGCAGAGCCCGAACCGACTGTCTCCCGAGCGCCGCCCCGGAGTAGCTCCGACACCATCTCGCCGGCCGATGTCGACCGCCAGCTCGCGGGCGTGGACGAGCTGGAGCAGACCGAACCCCTCACCCGCCGGCTGCCCCACGACAGCGACCACTTCCGCGTCGACTACCGCCTCGACGACGAAGGCCGACTGGTGGTGGAGATCGAGCTGCGGGCCGTGCTCAACCGACCCGAGCAGCTGGCGGCCTACGAGGACCAACTCCGGGCCTACCGGGGCGAGGCCCTCGCCTGGCTGCGCTCGGTCGGCGCCGATCCGGCCTCGCTTGACCTCCTCTACCGGCCCCCCGAGGCCGCCAGTTTGTGATGCCCGGTTCGATCGCTGACCTCCCGAACAGAAGGAGCGCCCCGTGACCACCACCGACCGCAGCGCCGCCGCTGCGCCTGCGCCTGTCGCTTTCTCCCGACCCCGACACCTGCCCGACGTCGGCGCCGTCGCCGTCGTGCACCCGAAGCTGCCGCTCGCCACCGCCCGTGCCCTGCTCGACGCCGGCGTCGCTCGGCTGGGGAGTGCCGGCGATGTCGAGATCTGGGTCCGCTACCCGGGCCGGTAGGGCAGGCCGGTGGACCAGTCCCGGGCCCGAGCGCCCCCGTGCATGAGCGCCCCAACCAGACACAACAGCGACCCAAAAGGAGGGCAACAGCATGAACAGCATCAACCTCGTCGGCCGCCTCACCCGAGACCCCGAGCTCGACGAGACCAAGGGCGGCACGCCCGTGTGCCGCATGCGCCTGGCCGTGTCCCGGCGCAGGAAGGACGGCAAGGACCAGGGCGCCGTCTTCGTCAACGTGGTGGCCTACGGCGGCCAGGCGACGGCCTCGGCCGACTACCTGACCAAGGGCCGGCAGGTCGCCGTCAGCGGCCGCCTCGAGTTCCGGGAGTGGTCGGACGAAGGCGGCGATGCCCACTCGCTCCACGAGGTGGTGGCCGACCACGTCGGTTTCCTCGGCAGCCCGCCGGCCAATGGCGACGCGGATGCAGGGGAGCCGGCGTGAGCGCCGGCAGACGGTCGGGTCGGCCGTCGACGACCCTCAAGCGCGACGACTGGGGGCCCTGGCGGCCCCCGGTCGAAGACCGGCTCCTGGCCTGCGAGGACTTCCTGGGCCGGCTCCGACGCAGCTTCGACGGAGAGATCGCCCCCGACCGTCACTATTTCGATGAGAAGGCCCACGGGCTGCGCGACGCGGCCCAGGCTCTCGTGGAGCGGGTCGAGGATGTCGAGTGGTGGCTGGGGACCTGCCCCGAGGATGTCGTGCTGACGGATCGGGACCCGGACGGCCCGACGTCCGTCACCGACTGTGGTCGGGCCGTGGGCCATGTCGGGACCCACCAGGACGCGGACCTCTGCGCTGAGCGCCGGGTCCTGGTCGAGGTTCGCAGCGTGGTCCACGCCTTGCGGCAGGCGACCGACGGGCTCGCCTGGGGCCTGCTCACGGTTCGGGCCGAGGCCGGTGTCACCGACGCCGAGACGCTGGCTGCTGGACTGCGGCCCCTACAGGGCAGGCTCGACAAGGCGGTGTCAGCCGTTGCTGCCCTCGCCCCCCCGAGCGACGGGGAGGATCGGTGACCGCCCGCAGCCCAGCGACCGAGCACGGCCACCAGCCCGGGGTCGGCGGCGGCCCGCCTCACGAGGCCCTGAGCGCGGCGCTGGACTACGCGGCCAAAGGCTGGCGGGTGTTGCCGGTGGCGGGCATTGCCGACGCTGGCTGCGCCTGCGGCCGGGACTGCGACAGCCCGGCCAAGCACCCCCTCACCCACCGTGGTGTGCATGACGCCAGCACCGACCCCGTGCGCATCCGCCGCTGGTGGCACCGCTGGCCGGCGGCCAACATCGGCGTCGCCACCGGGGCTGCATCCGGCTTCGCGGTGGTCGACGTCGATCCTGACTCCGGTGGCCGCCGCTCGCTGGCGAAGGTTCGGGCGGCGGGCAGGGAGCTGCCCCCGACGCGCATGGCCTTCAGCGGCGGCGGCGGCTTCCACCTGTTTTACCGGCTGGACCAGGCGACGACTGTCGGCAACACCGTCGGGCGCCTCCCCGGCATCGCCGAACCCCTGCCGGGGATCGACCTGCGGGGCGAGGGCGGCTATGTGGTCGTGGCGCCCAGCCGCCACGCCAGCGGGCGCCACTACCGCTGGTCGCGTCGAGCCGTCGACATGGCCGCCCTGCCGCCGTGGCTGTGGCAGCCGCCCCCGCCCGCCGCCGTCCAGGTCCTGGCCCGGAGCCGGCTGAATTGGACCAGCGCCTACGGTGCGGGGGCCATGGCCGACGAGGTCGACGCCGTGTGCCGCCTCGTCGTGGGGCAACGCAACGACGGGCTGAACCGAGCCGCCTTTCGTCTCGGCCAACTGGTGGGCGGAGGCGAGCTCGCCGCCGATCTGGTGCACGACGAGCTTCTGGCCGCCGGGCTGTCGACAGGGCTCGGCGAGCGGGAGGCGGTCCGCACGATCCACAGCGGACTCCGGGCCGGCGAGCGGTCACCACGGCGGGCTCCCGACGCAGCGGCTGACGCACCTTCTCCTCTGCGATCTGCGTCGATTGGAGGGTCCAATGGCTGACCAACACGCGGGGCTCTGGCTCGACGTCGCCGGCGCCGCGGCCTACCTCGGTGTCAGCGAAGCCTTCGTCCGCCGAATCGTGCTCGAGCGTCGGGTCCGCTACTTCAAGGTCGGCAAGCTCCTCCGTTTCCGCCCTTCAGATCTCGACGCCTTCGTGGAAGTGGGCCGCTGTGACCCGGTCAGCCCGCGCTCCCACGCCCGGTCTCCTCAGCGGAGGGCTGGCGTCGGTACTACGACACCGCGCCGAACCGCCGCGGACAAGCTCAGGACAGTTCCCGAGCAGCGAGGCACGTCCGCCGGGCCCTGATACCGGGATCAGACCGCAGCCGGGGTGCCACGTGCCGTGCCGCTTGACGAACGAATTCTCAGCGACGTTGGTGACGTGTTCGACCTCGACCCCACGCTCGGTCAACAAATCGTCGCGAATGGACAGGCCTAGGCGCAGGTACCAGACGACGGCCAGGGTGATGACCTCGGGCGGGGCGGAGCTCTGCACGGGCGGAGACTGCGTCCCCTGCTGGGCGATGGATCTTGCGACCGCCAGTCACGACCCGGCGGCGGCCAGCCGGACCAGGGGATTCGGGAGGTCGGCCTCGGTGAGGCTGTCGAGGATTCGATATCGCCCCGACGTCCGTTGCCAGGCGAGCCCGCCCTCGATCCAGTCGTGCAGGGTCCGGATGTACCGGGTGGCGTCGGCCCGGGTTTCGTTATGGAGACCGAGCTCCTCGTAACAGGTCGGGAGCTCGTCCTCGAGCCCTGTGATCTGTTCGATGAGGGACCGAAAGATCTCTCCGGCCTCGTCGGCGGCGTCCTGCAGAGTGCCACCGCGTTCGTAGAGCAGCGCGAGAACCGTGTTGTTGCGGACTCCGTGGACCAGGTCGGCCTCGAGGCCGAGGAGATCGTTGCCGACCGTGATCGCGTCGCTCACCGCGTTCTGCACACCGATCATCCGGCGGTCGGCGAGGAGGGCGTCCGGCAGTGCGTACCGACCGGCGAGCTCCCCGAGAGCGAAGCCGAACCGGGGGGCGGCGTTGTCCCGGCGGAGCAGGATCGAGCTGGCGACATCGTTCATGTATCGCCGCGAGCGAAGCGCCGCCTCGTCCTCGCAGCCGCGGTGGTAGTCGGTGAGGGTTCGCAGGAATCGGCGTTGCCAGGACGTCGAACTTCGCGCCGCCGTCCGCCTCCACAGGTCGCCAAAGGCGGCTGCGAGAGGAGTATCGGCGTGCTGCGGCCCGTGGTCACCGATCCCGAGCCAGGTGCGCACCGTCCAGAGCACCCGCTGGAACTCGTCGCGGTCGCACCACGCTCCCAGCGCCTCCAGGTAGTCATCGAAGATGAAGGCGGTCGTCATCCCAGCCGACGAGGATGCGCAGCTCCGGCAGCGCTGCCTCCGGGTAGCAGCGGGCCGTCTGCTCGCCGAACCTGTGGGCGTCGTAGTGGGCCGCCGCCTTCTCGCTGGTCACGAGTCCGAACCGGCGCATGAAGGTGCGGCACTCCTGCTCCGCCTCATCAACGAGCGGGTTGATGCGGCTGGGGAACGGGGTGTTCAGCTCCGGGAGGGTGACGATTCCCATGTTGTCAAGCCGTCACGGCCGTGCCTGGATGACCATGTCCAACGGTTGAGGCATCAGGGTGGCCCGCGGCGGGGCCTGGGTCGCCTGGTCTGGGACAGGGCGGAGCTGCCACCGGCCGGCGATGGCGGCGAGTGTGATCATGGCCTCGGTCATACCGAACTGGTCCCCGATGCACTTCCGACTGCCGGCGCCGAAGGGGATCAGCGAGCCGCGCTGGATGCCGTCGGCATGCTCCGGGAGCCACCGGTCGGGATCGAAGCGCTCGGGATCGCCGAACAACCGGGCGTCCCGATGAACCAGGTACGGACTGAAGACGATCATCGTGCCGGCCGCGACGGGGTGGCCGCCCAGCTCGCTGTCCTCGGTCGTGGTCCGGGTCAGGACCCAGATTGGCGGGTAGAGCCGGAGGACTTCGGTGATGGTACGCCGGGTGTAGTCGAGCCTGGCGAGATCCTCCGTGCCGGGAATACCACCCCGAAGCTCCCTGTCGATCTCATCGTGCAACTGGCGTTCGACGTCGGGATGGCGGCTGAGGAGGTACATCGTCCAGCTCAGCAGGTTGGAGGTCGTCTCGGTGCAGGCAGCCAGAAAGGTGACGACTTGGTCGTGGATCTCCTGATCGGTCAGTCCCTGTCCGCTCTGGTCGTCCCGAGTGGCGACGAGAAGGGACAGCAGATCTCCATGGTCGACGCCCGACGCCCGGTAGTCCCGGACGATGTCGTCGATGACGGCATGGACGCGCCCGACCGCCTGCTTGAAGGCGCGGTTGGCGGGGGTGGGAAGGGCCTGGAGGAACACGAGACAGGCGACGAAGCGCTTGAACGCACCCTCCGAGAAGATCGGCATCGACCGCTGGATCTCGGTCTCGGCGTCACGCCCGAGCTCGGTGGAGCAAAGCGTCCGGGCCCCCACTCGCAAGGTGAGGTGGTCCATCGTCGCCTTGACGTCGAGGGTCTGGCCGGGACGCCACGATGCGACGACCGACCCGATCTCCTCCTGCATCAACGCCACGTAGCCCGGGATTCGGGAGCGGTGGAAGGCCGGTTGCAGGAGCGCTCGTTGGCGCCGGTGCTCCCGCCAATCGCAGGTGACGAGGCTGTTCCCGAGGACGACGCGGGCGATGTCGAAGAGCCGCCCGCCCTTGTCGTAGACCTTCGGGCTCGCCAGGACCTCCTGCACCAGGTCGGGGTGACACGTCACGTACGCCCACTGGGGGCCGAGCCGAATCTCGACGAGATCGGCGCACGACCGGAGGGAGGTGAGGAAGTCCAGCGGCCGGCGCCGGAACTGCAGGGCATGGCCCACCATCGGACGTGCCCCGGGAGCGACTCCCGCCGTAAATGAGCTCGCAGTTGCCATATCAGGTCGCCTATCCACGATTCGCTCGTGCCCTGTCACCACCCTACAGAGGTGGGTGTCCCTCTGCCGCGGTTTACACCCGCCGACATGCGTGGTCACCCACCGGGCGGCTCACCCGGAACAGCACGGCTACTCGACCCCTCAACGTCGCCGTGCTGTCCCGCGGGCGTGGACCCGGCCTGCCGGGCCGCGCCCGGCTGGCGAGCCGTGACCGGTCCTGACCGGGCGTTGGGCTCAGGCTGGTCGCACGACCGACATCCTGGACGCGTACTCGGCCAACAGCTTGTTCAGCACGTGCCACGACAGGTCGGATTAGGTCCTGAAGGTCCTCTTGTCGTGGGAGATCTCGTCGACATGATCGAAGTCGTTACGGCCGCCGGGCTGGGCGGGCTTGTCGAGAGCTGGCGGACCGAGGTCACGACATGCGGGGTGATCCACCACGTCGTCCTGGGGATTCCAAGGTTTCATCCCGAAAATGCGTTCTTCGGATGGCCGTTTGTCGACGAACCCCAATTGCATATCAAGAGGTGGTTGCCCACATCTACCGAGGAAGGATCACGGACAGAAGACCGGCTGTCAAGGGAGCTAAGATAGCGACGCCCGACTGGAATTGCTCCGCCGGCCTGATCCCGAGCCGCAGGAGCGTCACGAGATTTTCTCGTCCGGAGTACCAGTCTGCAGTCGGCTCGGTCTTCGGCACAGGATAGCGTTTGCCGACGAATGCCTCACCAACCGACTCAAGCCTGACGTAGACAGGCACGTAGATCAGTGCTACGAGAGCCGTGAAGAGCAGCCCGTACAAAACCACTGCTATTGACGGAAACTCAATAGGGACCTCGAACCTTTTGCCCCAAGCGATCACTGCATTGCGCTGCGCACCTGCGGCTAGGGTAACGGCCGCGACGATCGCCCCGAGAACGGCGAGCAGGCGCTGCAGGACCGAGCGAAGATGCATGAGGTGTACGACGATCCGGGCGTCAAGGCCGGACCATTTATCCGTCGTTTGTTCGACGGCGATGCCCACACGGTGCAGCGCCGCGGCAACCGACCAAATGCCAATGATCGGGGGTCCAGCGGCGAGGAACCCCAGGATGGTCAATAACTGGATCCGTGAGGCGTAAGGGTCGAGTACCGCAGGCCGCCAAGAGGAGGCGTTCAACCCAAGACTCCCGGCTACGACGATCGCCAATCCGAGGTGGAGCGCTAAGAGCTTTCCGCGAGGAACTCTGTACCCGGCCCAGATCCGCCGCAGCGCGGACAGCGAAATAGGAAACAGCACGGCCCAGAGCGCGGACTGTGCGGCAATCATCGTAGCCCACACCCCGAATTCGGGAACATCGCGCAACGAGTTCCCCCGGTCAGGCACCGAGTTGACCGTCGCGTAGCCGATGATAAGGCCCACGAAGGTAAGGGCCAACGCCATCGCCGCGTCGCGTGGCGCGGCTGGGAGGCGGAGCTCCGGATCACCCAACTCGCCAAGGTCAGGCGACCCGCCGACATGCTCCGACACTTGAGAAGTATGGGGCCGGCGTCAAGAACGTCGCGCTGACGACCGAGGAGATCATGGTTTGACCCGGCAGTCGTGACGATGGCCGTCGGGACTTGGTCGACAGCAACCTGCTCCTGGATGTGCTGACGGAGGCCGACGCCAGGCTCGGGTGTCGGCGAACGCGCTGGCGCAGGCCGGGCAATCGGATCGCCCCGCTGCGATGCCCACCACACGGTGCGGACCGCGAACGGATTCCCTCGCGGTCCCATGCATCGTCGTATCGAAGGGCTTACTCTTCTTTCTGTGGCGGCGGCCGACGGTCCATCCCGTGACGGGGACGACGCGTCCGAGGACGCGCCGTTCACTCTCCTGGGCGACCAGCCTTACGAGTTGGACCGGGATCCCCTGGGTTTCGACGCCCTCGTCAGCGACCTTGCCGACCTTGTACTCGAATCCCGGGGCTCGACCCCGTTCACGTTGGGGCTGGACGCAGGTTGGGGAATGGGCAAGAGCTCGCTTATGCGGAAGCTCCGCTCCACGCTGGACGGCTACGACAATGTCACGACCGTGTGGTTCAACGCATGGACCTCCGAGGGCAACAGTGTGCTGGAGGGGCTCATCAAGTCGGTGCTCGACAGGATCGATCCGAACATCCTGCGCCGCAGCCTCCGCCGGCAGCATCTCGTTCGGGGTTTCCGGCTCACAGTGACCGTTGTCGCTAGCGTGCTTCGACTCGGGAATCTCGTCGACCGGATCTGGGAGCGGATCTCGATCGACCCTCGCGCCCGCAATGAAATGGCCGAGCTGATGAAACTCGCCATGTCAGACTGGATGGCCCGAAGCCGGCAGCCGCAGGGCCGGGTGCTCGTCGTGTTCGTCGATGATCTCGACCGCTGCTCGCCTGCCAGCGTGTTCCAGGTGTTCGAGGCAATTAAGCTATACCTGGACACGAGCGGATTCGTTTTCGTCCTCGGATATGACTCGTCCATAATCTCGGAGGCCATCCTCGAGGAGAAGAAGTACAGCAAGCAGATTACGAGCCGGGACTACCTCGAGAAGATCATTCAAATCGGCTACCGAATCCCTATCGCCGACGACGAACATGCCAAGGCTCTGGTTGAGGAATACCTCGACTCCTCGAACACCTCCCACCTCTTCGATGATTCACTTAAGGCACTCGTAGTCGATCGCAACGACCGGAATCCGCGACGAATAAAGCGGTTTATCAACGGCTTCATCCTGCAGTACGGCCTAGACCGGGACTGGGCGGAGCTTGGGGCCGCGAATCTGGTCAAGGTCGAGATTCTGCGCGTCTACTTTCCCGACTTCGCCCGATTGCTGGGAGGTTCGGGTCCGGCCGACACAATCACCGAGTTCTTGGAATACGTCGAGACGAGAACCTTCCTGAGGCAGGAGCTCCAAACGGAAGGGCCGAGGTGGGGCCGGGTCAGTGAGGTCTTGGCCTCCCACCACGTCGCAATCGGTCCCGATGGCGAAACGCCGCGGTCCCACCGCGACCTCCTCCATGCGCTCGAGCAAGAACTGCCCGAAGCCTTTCCGGCCGCTGTTCAGGACGCGAACTTCGTAGCCCTGCTCCAGAGCTTTCCACCCGAGGCCGATAGGGGTCGGCTCCGCGAGAAGCTCGAGGGCCGGTACGTCCCCCTGTTCAGGCCATCGAGGCTGGTACTGCGGACCGATGGCGGGGGCGACGCGAAGGAGTTCAACTTTGCCGGGGTGAAACTGCTGTGGATCGACGACAAGCCAGAGCGCAACGCTGCGTTAGCGGCGGCAATCGAGCAGTTCGGCGGCGAGGTCCACTCCGTGGGCGACTTCGAGGGCGCCGCCGAGTTGCTCCGTTCGGGCGGTGCGATCGACGTGGTGATCGCGGAGATGTCGGGGCGCGGTAGCAACGATGCCGGCCTTGGGCTCGTGGGCCGGCTTCAGGAGGAGCGGCTCTTCCGCTGCGCCCTCGTCTTCTATACCGCCCGCGTAACGCCCGCGCGACGTGACGCCGCTGCAAAGCTGGGCGCGCTCGGGGTCACCAACGATCCGTCGCAGCTGCTTACCCTGCTGACTCGGGCTTTGGCTGCGCCATTGGCCACTGAGTCGCCCGTCCCTGCGGAGAAGGTGCGCCGGGGACGGAGTCGCACGAGTGCACACCTCCCCAGGGTGTACATCAGCTATCGCCGGGAGGATTCCTCGGGATACGCCGGTCGCCTCTACGACCAGTTGGCCTCACGAGCTCAACGAGGGACGGTCTTCCGCGACGTGGACTCAATTGCACCCGGCGTCGACTTTTCCCAGGCTGTGAGGAGCGCCGTGCTGGAAGCGGACGCGCTGGTCGTCGTGATTGGCTTGTCCTGGCTCGACGGGACCGATGGGTCGGGACGACGTCGGCTGGACAATCCCGACGACTTCATTCGCCTTGACATCGCCGCGGCGTTGACCTCCAACATGCTTGTGATCCCAGTCCTGGTTGAAGGAGCGGCCATGCCCAGGCCGGATGAGCTTCCGACGAATATCAGTGATCTGGCCAGACGTAACGCGGTCGAGCTCTCCGACGAGCGCTGGACATATGACGTCGACCGTCTGGTCGACGTACTCGAAAACTTCGCGGAGAGGACCGCGTGAACGAGACGGCCATCGATCTTGCCGCCCAGACGGAACCGAGCCTCGCCAGGGTCGTTCGAGAATGTGAGTGGTGCCCAAGCCACCGGTCACCACTCACCCCGCACCCGTGTCGATCGCTGCCGGGCGATCGCATCCCCACAGGTGTCCGGCGCTCAGAAAATCCGCAACAAATCCGCAACATGATTGCGCGTGACAGAGCGCAACAGAGAGCAAGAGGGTGGACCAGAAACTGCCCCTCACCAGGACTTTCGCAGAACGGGCCAAGTCAGAGACGTGCGTCCCGGCTGCCTTCTAAGCAGCGGGTCGCAGGTTCGAGTCCTGCCGGGGGCGCCGGTGGAAGTCCAGGTCAGACTCCCATGCCTTGCTGCCGCGAGCATGTGACGGCCGGACGACACCGAAGAGATCCCCGCTCCGGAGCGCTACTCGCCTGCCGGTCAGAGTGACGAAGTGGCCCAGCGCAGCCTGAGCCTGGCTCGCCGGCAGCTGCAGATCCTCGACGATGCCCTGGCGGACAGGCGGGCGAGCGAGCCTCATGACGACGAGCGCTTCGCCTGCCCGAAAGGCGGCGAGGGCCTCGCGGGAGGAGGCCGCTCCCGCTTGGTCCGCGTCAGCGCCCCGTCCGACATTGATGCGTGCCGGTCCGATGAACGGAAAGGCCGCGGGGAAGTCCACGCCGAGCCGGGCTCGATCATCTCCCGCACGGGGTTCCGCCCCGTTGCGGCGGTATTCTCGTGACAACCGAACGCGAGGGCATACAGCGTCCCTCGTGACATACGAGAGGCAAACGTATGCGGCGGACTCATGTGGGTGGCCTGTCATTCGTCGTTCTGTCTTGCCTGTCGGCCTCCGGGATGAGTCTCGCCGGGGCCCAGGTCGGCGGCGGGACACCCATACCGAATGCAGCCGGAGCGACCGCCACCGACGCGGTGAGATTCCGGCACGAGTTCGGACTCGAGGCGACTCCCGAGCACGTCCTGGCGGTCGCCAGGGGCCAGCGGGGCCCGACCACGGCGGAGTACGGACTTCCGCTGACGTCGGCCGAAGCGGCGAAGATCGCGACCCAGACACGGATCGATGGTCGCCTGGGCGCCGCCCAGCTGAGCCTGGCCGATGAGCTGAAGGGCCGCTTCGAGGGCCTTTGGATCGACCACGCCGCGGGAGGCATCGTCCATGTGGCCGTGACGGGCGATCCCGCCACCGCGGGCGGAGAGACGCTGCGGGCGCTGCGGGGCCCGACCCAGGTGGTCGTGTCGTCGGCGCCGGTCACCCTCGACCAGCTCAAGGCCACGCAGGCCCGAGTCTCCACCGGCACCAGCCGGGTCACCACCGCCACGGTCGTCCAGTCCTACATCGACGTCCGCACGGCCGAGGTCGTCGTCGGAGTCGACCGCGAGCCGGAGAAGGCGAGGGACGAGATCCGGCTCCTGGCGGCCAGCGATCGGGTGCGGACGGTCAGGGTTCCGGCCCCCGGGCCCCTCGACCGGTCCACCAACTTCCCGCCCGTGAAGGCGGGACTGCAGATCAACTCCCCGACCGCGCGGTGCACTTCCAGCATCGGGACCCACATCCAGGCCCAGCGCTTCGTGCTCACCGCCGGCCACTGCGAGACCTCCGGCCCGGGGGCGACCGGCTCCGCATGGAGTGTCGGTTCGTTCGCCGCCTTCGGGACCATGGTCGGCAACAACTTCGTGAACGGCACCAACGCCGACGCCGCCGCCATCACCGTGTCGGCGGGCGACTCGGGTGGCGTGTCGTGCGTCTACCACAGCGACGGCGACTGTCGCCGCGCCATCGGGTACATCGACCCCGTGATCGGCCAACTGGTGTGCTTCTCGGGCTCCAGTACGAACGGGATCGGTTGCGGGACGGTTGTCTCGACCACGTTCTCGGGGACCTACACCGGCCAGGGGGTGTCGTTCAACAACCTCCACCTGGCCACCGCCTGCCCCATCCCGGGGGACAGCGGCTCGCCGGTGTTCTCGACCGAGGGTTCCCTCGATGTCTCCCACGGCATCCTGTCGGGCGTGGCCCAGGGGGGCGACGGCGGTTGCCAGATGACCTACTCGCCCTGGAGCCAGATCTCCTTCGCGCTCGGGCTGCGCCCCGAATGGACATCGGTCGGACGGGACTCGATCGGGGTGCACCGGCCCTCGGCGGTCAGCTTCTACCTCACCGACAGCCTGGGATCGGGAGCACCCACCGAATACGTGGCGTCCTTCGGCCTGAGCACCGACATCGCCGTGAGCGGAGACTGGGACGCCGACGGCCGGGACTCGATCGGGATCTTCCGCCCGTCGGAAGGGCGCTTCTACCTCTCCAACTCTCGCTCCGGCGGCCCTCCGGCCAACTACGCGGTGCTGTTCGGCGCGGGGTCGGACATCCCGGTCACTGGCGACTGGGACGGCGACGGCCGCGACAGTGTGGGCGTCTTCCGTCCGTCGACCGCCCACTTCTACCTGACCAACAGCTTCGCCGCCGCCGCCCCGACGAACTACGACGTCCTGCTCGGGGATCGGGCGATCGGCCAGTGGCCGGTGACTGGGACGGCAACGGCTTGTCGTCGCCCGGGATCTTCCGTCCGTCCGAGGCTCGCTTCTACATGACCAACTCGGTGGCCGCCTTCCCCGCGACCCACTACCAGGTGTACTTCGGCATCGGCAGCGACACGCCGGTGGCGGGGGACTGGGAGGGGGACGGGCGCTCGTCGCCCGGGGTGTACCGGTCGAATATCGACCGGTACTACCTCACCAACAGCTTCGCCCCGGCGGCGCCGGCCCATTACAACGTGCCCTTCGGCGGCGGCAGCGACGTTCCGCTCGTCGGCACCTGGGACGGCTGACTGCAGCCCTCACCGGTCTTCGTCGAACGGTGCCTCCGGCGGCGCGGCCCGCTCCGGCCACCCAGGTGGTCACGCCCTTGACGATCGTGTTTCCTTATCCTTGATGGTTGGTTGCGCACCGGAGGGATCTGCCTCGACCAAAGGGGGTCGTAGTGAACGTCCGACTCAGGCACTTCGCACGTCGTGGGATCGGGATCGCCACCGTGGCGGTGATGCTGGCCGCCTGCGGCAGCGACTCCGATGACGACTCCGCCACGACGGACACCACGACGGGTGGCGGGACGGCGGTCAACATCACCGCATCCTCGTTCACCAGCGATTTCTCGGCCATGGCCCAGCTCAAGGACCTGGCCGCCCGGGGCGAGGGGATGATCGCCGTCCTCCTGCCCGACACCACCACGTCGGCCCGGTACGAGTCGTTCGACCGTCCCTACCTCACCCGGGCCTTCGAGGCGGCCGGGCTCTCGTCGAGCGACTTCAAGATCGACAACGCCCAGGGCAGCGCCAGCACCATGCAGACCCAGGCCGAGGCGGCCATCACCCAGGGAGCCAGCGTCCTGCTCGTCGACGCGCTCGACTCGGGCAGCGGCGCCGCCATCGAGGCCAACGCCGCCTCCAAGGGCGTGAAGGTCATCGACTACGACCGGCTGACCAAGGGCGGGTCGTCCGACCGGGTCTACGTCAGCTTCGACAACGTCAAGGTCGGCCAGCTCATCGGCCAGGGCGAGATCGACTGCATCTCGGCGTGGAACGTCGCCAACCCCAACGTCCTCATCATGAACGGCGACCCCACCGACAACAACGCCAGCCAGTTCGCCGAGGGCTACAACGGCGTGCTCAAGCCCCTCTTCGACAACGGCACCTACGTCAAGGTCGCCGAGCCCCCGGGCACGTGGACCCCGTCGGTGGCGGCCACCACCTTCCAGCAGCAGCTGACGGCCCACCCTGCGACCAACGCCGTCGTCACGCCGAACGACGACAACGCCAACGCCGTCATCGCCGTCCTTCAGTCGCAGAACGTGCCGGCCAAGACCTTCCCCACCACCGGCCAGGACGCATCCCTCAGCGGGCTGCAGAACATCCTCAAGGGCTACCAGTGCGGGACGGTCTACAAGCCGATCTACCTGGAGGCCCAGGCCGCAGCCGCGGTCGCCATCTACCTGCGGGCCGGTGAGACCCCACCTGCCGCCCTCACCAACGGCACCACCGAGGACTCCGACGCCGGCACCGACGTCCCCTCGGTGCTCCTGGCCCCGGTGTGGGTCACCGCCGAGAACATGGCCTCCACCGTGGTCGAGGACGGGGCGGTCAAGGTGTCCGACCTCTGCATCAGCGAGCTGACCGCCGCCTGCACCGCTGCCGGCATCAGCTAGCGCGGTGACGACGGACGTCGTTCCCGAAGCAGCGCCCCCGGCCCCCGCCGGTGCCGGGGGACCGCTGCTCCAGCTCCAGGGCCTGCAGAAGCACTTCGGGGCCGTCCAGGCCCTCACCGACGTCACCCTCGACGTGCCTGCGGGCCAGGTCACGGCCCTGGTCGGCGACAACGGGGCCGGCAAGTCGGTGCTCATCAAATGCATCTCGGGCATCCACAGCCCGGATGGCGGCCAGATCCTGTGGGAGGGGAGGCCGGTCCAGCTCAAGAGCCCGCGGGACGCGGCCGCGCTCGGGATCGAGACCGTCCACCAGGACCTGGCCCTGTGCGACAACCTCGACATCGTCCAGAACATGTTCCTCGGCCGGGAGAAGGTGCGGCACCTGGCCCTGGCCGAGGAGGACATGGAGAAGGCGGCGGGGGCCACCCTGAGCAGCCTGGCGGTGACCACCGTGCGCTCCATCCGCCAGCCGGTGGCGTCGCTCTCGGGGGGCCAGCGCCAGTCGGTGGCCATCGCCAAGGCCGTGCTGTGGAACTCGAAGCTGGTGATCATGGACGAGCCCACCGCGGCCCTCGGCGTGGCCCAGACGGCGATGGTGCTCGGCCTCGTCCGGCGGCTGGCCGACCGGGGGCTGGCGGTGATGATCGTGTCCCACAACATGAACGACGTGTTCGAGGTGGCCGACCGGATCGCGGTGCTCCGCCTGGGGAAGATGGTGGCAGTCAGGGCCGCGGCCGAGCTCGACCGGCAGATCGTGGTCGACCTCATGACCAGCGGCGTGTCGACCCGGAGCAACGGGGGTGGCGGGTGACCAAGGTCGAGGGGCCCGAGTCGGCCGACGGCGTGGTCGCGGTGGAGGCCGAGGAGGAGCTGTCGGAGGCGGCCGCCACCCAGTCCGACCTGGCCGTCGCCCCCGAGATCCTGGCCAACTCCCTGGGCGAGTACCTGCGGGCGGCGCTGGCCCGGGTGAAGGCGGGCGATGCCGGCGTGCTGCCGGTGGTGGCCGGGCTCATCCTCATCTCGGCTCTGTTCCAGACCCTCAACTCCAACTTCCTCACCTCCGGAAACATGGTCAACCTCCTGATCCAGGGGGCGGCCTACATGCTCCTGGCCATGGGGATGGTGTTCCCGCTGCTGCTGGGCGAGATCGACCTGTCCATCGGGTTCGTCAGCGGCATCGGCGGGGTCGTCATGGCCGAGCTGGTCCGGCAGTCGATGGGCTGGCCCTGGTGGGCGGCCGTCGTCGTCGCCCTCCTCGTCTGCGCCGCCATCGGCGCCGTCCAGGGGACGATCATCACCCGCCTGGGCCTGCCCGCCTTCGTCGTCACCCTGGCCGGCCTTCTCGGCTGGCAGGGCGTGATGCTCATAATCCTCGGCACCGGCGGATCGCTGCCCATCAACGACAAGGTCATCAACAACCTGGCCAGTGGCAGCCTCACGCCGGCGGCGGGGTGGATCGTCATCCTGGGGATCGTCACCGTCTTCGCGGCCCGGATGTGGGTGCGCGACCGGCGCCGGCGGGAGAGCGGCCTGGTGACGCCGCCGGCCAGCGTGACGTTGCTGAAGATCGGCGCCGCCTACCTGGCCGGCATCGCGGTGGTGGTCGTGTGCAACGCCGACCGGGGCCGGCTGGTGCCGATCAGGGGGCTGCCGTGGGTGGTGCTGATCGTGCTCGGCGTGCTCACCATGTGGACCCTGCTCCTGGGACGGACCACGTTCGGCCGCTACATCTACGCCATCGGCGGCAACCCCGAGGCGGCCCGCCGGGCCGGCGTGAACCTGGCCTGGATCCGGACGCTCGCCTTCACCCTGGCGTCGTTCACCGCCGGCATCGCGGGCATCGTCTACGCCTCCCGGCTGCGGTCGGTGTCGACGTCGTTGGACGGGGGAACCCTCGTGCTCTACGCGGTGGCCGCCGCCGTCATCGGTGGGACGAGCCTGTTCGGGGGCCGGGGCAAGGCCATCCACGCCGTGCTCGGGGGGCTGGTGATCGCTGCCATCGACAACGGGATGGGCCTCCAGGGGTACAGCGCGGCCAGCAAGTACGTGGTGACCGCCCTCGTCCTGCTGGCCGCGGTCACCATCGACGCCGTCGCCCGCCGGGGCCGCACTGCCCGCTGACGGCGAGCCCGAGCCCGTCCGGGTCGCGCTCGTCGGCTACGGGTTCGCGGGGGAGACGTTCCACGCCCCGTTCATCGAGGCGGTCGGTGGTCTGGAGCTGGCCGCCGTCGTCACGTCCGACCCGGCCCGGCAAGCCCGGGCGGCGGCGGCCCATCCCCGGGCGACGTTGCTCCCGAACGCCGACGAGCTGTTGGCCGCGGCCGGCGGACTCGGCGTCGGGTTGGTCGTGGTGGCCGCACCGAACCGGGCCCACGTCCCCGTCGCCCGGGCGGCCCTCGCCGCGGGGCTGGCCGTGGTGGTCGACAAGCCCCTCGCCCCGACCGCGGCCGAGGGGTGGGACCTGGTGGCTGAGGCCGAGCGGCGGGGACTGCTGCTGACGGTGTTCCACAACCGCCGGTGGGACGGCGACTTCCTCACCGTCCGCCGCCTGGTCGACTCGGGGGCGCTGGGGGAGGTGTGGCGGTTCGAGTCCCGGTTCGAGCGCTGGCGGCCGGAGCGGCCGGCGGACGCCTGGCGGGAGCGAGCCGACCCTGGTGAGGGCGGCGGGATCCTCCTCGACCTGGGCAGCCACCTCGTGGACCAGGCGCTCGTGCTGCTCGGACCGCCGACCTCGGCGTACGCCGAGGTGGCCCGCCGGCGACCGGGGGCCGAGGTCGACGACGACGTGTTCGTGGCCCTCGAGCACGGTGGGGGAGCGTGGTCGCACCTGTGGGCGAGCTCGGTGGCGCCCCGGGCCGCCCCCCGATTCCGAGTCCTCGGGTCGGTCGCCGGCTACGAGGTGTGGGGCATGGACCCCCAGGAGGAGGCGCTCAAGCGGGGCGAGCATCCCGGCGGGCCCGGCTGGGGGGCGCCGGCGCCCGAGCGACGGGGGACGCTCGGGGCCGGGGACCAGACGGTGGCGGTGCCGACCGAGGCCGGTGACTACGGCCGTTTCTACGAGAGCGTGGTGGCATCGCTCCGCTCCGGTGGGCCGCCGCCGGTCGACCCCCGGGACGCGGTCCGCACGCTGGAGGTGCTCGACGCCGCCCGGCGGAGCGCGGCGACGGGTCAGACGGTCACGCTCGATTCCCGGTAGGCGGGTGGGGGCCGGTGCCGGGAGGACCGAGGTCGAGGCTGGATGGGTTTGGGTCTGGGAGACTTCCGCTGCTCTCCGCTGGGGTGAGCAATCTGAACGTTGGGTAACGCGCAAGTGCCGTACTGGCACGACGAGGCTGTCTCGATCCGTGCCGTTCCTGGCCAAGGAGGTCCACTGATGACACCACTCGGGGCGCCCATCGGATCCAGACTGGGTCGACGGGTCGGGCGAGGTGCCCGCCTGGTCGTGATCCTGGCGGCCGTCGCCATGCTCGCCGCGGCCTGCGGCTCCGACGACGACACGTCGACGGGCGCGTCAGGGGGCGAGGAGTCTGGCGGTGTGTTCCGAATCCCGATCGGCGAGCCGAGGGCGATCGACCCCTTCAACGCCCGCGAGTCCGAGGGCCTCGACGTCGCCCGCTCGATCTTCGTGGGCCTGGTCACCTTCGACGGCAACGCCGAGCTGAAGATGCTCCCCGGCGTGGCCGAGACGTGGGAGCCCAACGACGCCTGTACCCAGTGGACCTTCCATCTCCGTGACAGCCAGTTCTCCAACGGCGAGCCCGTCGACGCGGCCGCCTTCATCCGGGGCTGGACCCGCTCGGCCGACGCCAAGTCGGCCTCCCAGGTGTCCTATCACCTGGCCGGCATCGAGGGTTACGACGCGCTCCACGGCGACCCCCAGACCTCCACCACCTTCTCCGGCCTGTCCGCCCCCGACGCCAAGACCCTCGTCGTGCGCCTGAGCTCGCCCGACTGCGAGTTCGACAAGAAGACGCTCGTGTCGCCGATGAGCCCGGTGCCGACGGTGGCGGGCGCGGCCGACAACCAGGTGTTCAACGAGGCGCCCATCGGCAACGGGCCGTTCATGATGAAGCCCGGCACCAAGTGGGAGCACAACCAGAGCATCACCCTCGTCCGCAACGACACCTACTTCGGGCCCAAGCCGTTCCTCGACCAGATCGACTTCACCATCTTCCCGGCCGAGGGCCGCCTCGAGGCCGAGTACCGCGCCTTCACCGCGGGCGAGGCCGACTTCGCCCGCATCCCGCCCACCCTCTTCCGCCAGGCCAAGGCCACCTATGAGCCCCAGGGCTCGTTCTTCCAGTTCGAGGGCTTCGGCATCAACTACCTGGTGGCCAACAACGCCGATGGCCCCATGGCCAACCCCGACGCCCGCAAGGCGGTGTCGATGGCCCTCGACCGTGCCGCCATCGCCGAGGGGGTGTACCAGGGGTCGTTGTCCCCGGCCAGCGCCCTGCTCTCGCCCCCCTTCGGGGAGTTCTTCCAGGACGGGGTGTGCGGCGAGTCCTGCACGTTCGACGAGGCCAAGGCCAAGGAGGCGGCGGCCAGGGGTGGCCTCACCGCCGGCACCCACATCCGGCTTCTCTACAACAACGACGGCGGCCACGAGGCATTCGTGCAGGCAGTGCAGGACCAGCTGCAACGGACGCTGGGTGTGGTGGTCGATCTCGAAGGCGTGCCCTTCGCCGAGAGCCTGACCAAGCAGGACGAGGGTGCATTCGATCTGGCCCGGTCGGCGTGGACGGCCGACTACCCCACGCCCGACGCCACCCTCTACCCGTTGCTGTACAGCACCTCGGCCGACAACCAGGGCAAGTACTCGAACACCACTGTCGACGACCTGGTGGTGACGGCCCGGGCCACCAAGGACGCGGCGGCGCGCCTGAGCCAGCTGAAGGAGGCCGAGAAGATCGCCATCGGCACCGACCTGGGCAAGATCCCGATGTTCTACCGGACCCAGTACCGGGTCTTCGACTCCGACAAGTGGACCGGCGTCGACGTCGACTACACCGAGACGGCCACCTTCGCCACCATCCGGCTGAAGTCCTGACCCGGAGGGTCCACGAGCGATGACGAGGTATGTCGTCCGGCGAATGCTGCAGATGATGCTGGTCCTGTTCGGGGCCAGCATCGTCCTCTTCGTCTGCCTGTTCGTCGTCCCCGGCGACCCCATCTCCACCCAGCAGGGCGAGGGTCGCCGGATCGACTCGTCCACCCGCCAGGTCCTGGAGCGTCGGTACCACCTCGACCAGCCGCTGCCGACGCAGTACGTGCACTACGTCGGCCGGCTGGTCCAGGGCGACATGGGCGAGTCGTACACCTACCGGCGGTCGGTGAACGAGATCCTGGGCCAGAAGCTGGGCAACACCGTCAAGCTGGGACTGGCCGCCATCGCCCTGGAGATCGCCATCGGGGTGGTGGCGGGGGTGATCGCGGCCGTCTTCCGGTATTCGTTCCTCGACGTCCTGGTGACCCTCTCCACCACCCTCGCCATCGGGTTCCCCACGTTCGTGATCGGCCTCGCCCTGCAGCAGGGATTCGCCATCAAATGGGGCCTCCTCCCACTCCAGGGGGCCAACGGGGGGCTGCGGTCGCTCATCCTGCCCGCCCTCACACTGGCGTCGGTCGACGCCGCCCTGGTCGCTCGCCTCATGCGGGGCTCGATGCTCGAGGTGCTGCGGGCCGACTACATCCGGACGGCCATGGCCAAGGGGCTGTCGAAGCGGGTCGTGCTCCTCAAGCACGCCCTGCGCAACTCGATCATCCCCGTGCTGACCTACCTCGGGATCACCTTTGGCACCCTGCTCGGCGGGGCCGTCATCACCGAGACCATCTTCAACTGGGACGGCGTGGGGCTGGCCCTGGTGGGGGCCATCCAGACCCAGGACAACCCCATCGTGCTCGGCGTGGTCACCTACGGCGTGGGCGTGTTCGTCCTGGTGAACCTGCTCGTCGACCTGTCGTACGCGGTGCTCGACCCGCGGATTCGGTTGTCGTAGGCGATGTCGAACACTGCTCTTCCGCCCACGGTCGGTCCCTCCGGCGTCGGGGAGGTCACCCTGGAGGCGGGCGCCGGCGGGTTCGGCGCGGCCGAGTCCCAGGCCACCGCCCTCGGCATCCGGGTCCAGACCCAGTTCGGCGACATCCGGCGGCGGTTCTTCCGCAACAAGCTGGCGGTGGTCGGACTGGGGATGGTGGCCGTCGTGTTCGCCGCCGCCGTGCTCGCCCCCCTGCTGGCGCCCTTCGACCCCAAGGCCCAGGACCTGGCCAACACACTCGGCTCCCCGTCGTCGGCCCACTGGCTGGGCACGGACGAGCTCGGGCGCGACGTGCTGAGCCGGATCCTCTACGGCACCCGGATCGCGGTGGTCGTGGGCCTGGCCACCATCCTGCTGGCCCTGGTCATCGGGGTGGTTCTGGGGGCGCTGTCGGGCTACCTGGGCGGGGCGTGGGACGCCGTCATCATGCGCGTCGCCGACGTGTTCTTCGCCTTCCCCCTTCTCATCGGCGCCATCGTGATCGTGCTGGTGGTGGGCCGGGGCCTCACGCCGGTGGTCCTCGCCCTGGGGATCTTCAGCTGGGCCACAGTCGCCCGCCTGCTGCGCAGCTCGATCCTGTCGGTGCGGGAGAGCGAGTACGTGGAAGCGGCCCGGTCGCTGGGCGCCAGCCGGTTCCGGATCGTCACCCGCCACGTCCTGCCCAACTCGATGGCGCCGGTGCTCGTCTTCGCCATGGTGAGCGTGGCCACCGCCATCGTGGCCGAGGCGTCCCTCAGCTACCTGGGCGTCGGTCTGCCCCCCGACGTCCCCGACTGGGGGAACATGATCTCGGCCGGGAAGGACTACTTCGGGTTCAAGGACTTCCTGTGGTTCTTCCCGAGCCTGGCGGTGGTGTTCACGGTTCTCGGGTTCGTGTTCGTGGGCGACGGGCTCCGAGACGCCCTCGATCCGCGGCTGCGGTGAGCCTCGATACCGCCGCCGCCGCCGGCGGGGCCGGCGGGGCCGGTGCCGGCGAGCCGCTGCTGCAGGTGGACGACCTGCGGGTCCACTTCCACACCGACGGCGGCGTGGTCAAGGCGGTCGACGGCGTGAGCTGGTCGGTCGGCCGGGGCGAGACGCTGGGCATCGTGGGCGAGTCGGGGTCGGGCAAGTCGGTGTCGGCCCTGGCCGTCATGGGCCTGGTGCCCGTCCCGCCCGGGAGGTTCGAGTCGGGGCGGATCGTGTTCGGCGGCCGCGACCTGCTGACCACGGGGGAGAAGGAGCTGCGGGCCATCCGGGGCAAGGAGATCTCGATGATCTTCCAGGACCCGCTCACGTCGCTCAACCCCGTCTTCAAGATCGGCCACCAGATCGCGGAGGTCATCCAGGCCCACGAGAAGGTGGGTCGGGTGGCGGCCCGGCGGCGGGCGGTGGAGCTGCTGGGCGAGGTCGGCATCCCCAACCCGGCCCAACGGGCCCAGGAGTACCCCCACCAGTTCTCGGGCGGGATGCGCCAGCGGGCGCTGATCGCCATGGCTCTGGCCCTCGACCCGGCCGTGCTGCTGGCCGACGAGCCCACGACGGCCCTCGACGTCACCGTCCAGGCCCAGATCATGGACCTGCTCCTGCGTCTACAGGCGCAGCGGGGCACGGCGGTGGTGCTCATCACCCACGACCTGGGGCTGGTGGCCGGCCATGCCGACCGGGTGGTGGTGATGTACGCGGGCCGGGTGGCGGAGACGGCCGGCGTCGACGACCTCTACTACCGCCCCCGCCACGCCTACACCCTGGGCCTGTTGTCGAGCCTGGCCCGGCTCGACCGGCGTCGCTCCGAGCGGCTGCGGCCGATCGTGGGCCAGCCGCCGAGCCTCATCCGGGTGCCGCCGGGATGCGCGTTCCATCCCCGCTGCCCGTTCGCCACCGACGTCTGCCGCCAGGACCGGCCCGAGCTGTCGGCCCAGGCCGACGCCGGGGCCGGCCACTTCGCCGCCTGCCACCACGCCGACGAGGTGGCCCAGGCGCCGGCGGCGGTGGTGGCGACGTGAGTACCGCCGAGACGGCCGAGACGGTCGTGCCCGCGGCCGCGGCCGAGTCGGTGGCTGTGCCCGCGCCGGCCGGGGCCGGGGCCGGAAAGGGGGAGGCGGAGGCCACGGGCGGGCCGCTGCTGGAGGTCGTCGACCTGGTCAAGCACTTCCCCGTCCGGGCCGGGATCGTGTTCAAGCACTCCATCGGGTCGGTGAAGGCGGTCGACGGGGTCTCCTTCGCCATCCGCCGCGGGCAGACGTTCGCGGTGGTGGGCGAGAGCGGGTGCGGGAAGTCGACCACCGCCCGGGCGATCCTCCGCCTGCTCGAGCCGACCTCGGGGTCGGTGCGCTTCGACGGGGAGGATGTGACGGGTGCCGGGCCCAGCCGGATGCGCCACCTGCGGCGGGAGATGCAGATGATCTTCCAGGACCCCTACGCCAGCCTGAATCCGAGGATGACCGTCCGCACCATCCTGGGCGAGCCGTTCAAGATCCACGGCCTGCCCGAGGAGGGACGGGTCGACGAGCTGCTGTCGTTGGTGGGCCTCTCGCCCGAGCACGCCCGCCGCTACCCCCACGAGTTCTCCGGCGGCCAGCGCCAGCGGGTGGGCATCGCCCGGGCCCTCGCCCTCGATCCCAAGCTGGTGGTGTGCGACGAGCCGGTGTCCGCCCTCGACGTGTCCATCCGGGCCCAGGTCCTCAACCTGCTGGAGGACCTTCAGGACCAGCTCGGGTTGACGTACCTGTTCATCGCCCACGACCTGAGCGTCGTCCGCCACATCGCCGACGAGGTGGCGGTGATGTACCTGGGCGCCATCGTCGAGGTTGCCGGGCGGGACGAGCTGTTCGAGCAGGCCTCACACCCCTACACCCAGGCCCTCATCTCGTCGGTGCCGGTGCCCGACCCCATCCGGGAGCGCAGCCGCAAGCGGATCCTCGTCACCGGCGACCCGCCCAGCCCGGTCAACCCGCCGAGCGGGTGCCGGTTCCGGACCCGCTGTCCCAAGTTCGCCGACGAGCTGTCGGAGGGCGAGCGCCAACGGTGCGTCGACGAGCGCCCCGCCCTCGTGGTGCGGGACGGGAGCGCCGGCCATCCGTCGGCCTGCCACTACGCCGAGGCCCGCAAGCTGGTGTAGCGGACCGGAGCCGCCCTCCCGCGGCCGTGGCCGTCTACTGTGCGCCGGGACTCTACGGGAGGTCACGACCACGGCCAGCCGCCACATCGGTGTTTCCATCTCGGGGGGCGGGCACCGGGCCAGCCTGTTCGGCCTGGGCGCACTCATCTACCTTGTCGACGCGGGGAAGGGACCCGAGATCTCCTGCGTCTCGTCGGTGTCGGGCGGCTCCATCACCAACGGCTGGGTGGGACTCAAGACCGACCTTTACGTGGCCGCGTCGGGCGACTTCCGCTCCGACATCGCCCCGCTGGCCAGGGCGGTCTCCACCGGGGGCACCCTGTGGCGGGCCCCGCTGACCTGGGCCTATCTGATCCTGATGGGCGCGATCCTGGCGTTGGCAACGGTGCTGTGCTTCCCCCTCGAGGGGGTGGCGGCACTGGCGGTGTGGCTGGTGGCGTTGGTGGTGGTCGGGTGGCTGGCCCGGCAGCGGGCGCTGGTGGCGGCCCACGCCTTCGACCAGGTTCTGTTCCACGGCGCCGAGCTGGGCCGGCTGAACCCCAACACCGACCACGTCATCTGCGCCTGCGATCTCCAGTCGGCGGAGGACGTGTACTTCTCCGGACGCTTTGTCCACTCCTACCGGCTGGGCTGGGGCGTGCCGGGCGACCTGCGCCTGTCGCGGGCCGTCCAGGCCTCGGCCTGCCTGCCGGGTGCCTTCGCCCCGGTGGTGCTGCCGATCGAGCGCCACCGCTTCTCGCTGGCGGGGGCGGGCGACGAGCCGCTCACCCGCATGCTCCTCACCGACGGCGGCGTCTACGACAACATGGCCACCGAGTGGCCGCTCAACCTGCGCAGCCGGGCCCGCTCGGGCGCGGCACCCGAGCCGCCGCCCCACGAGGTCGACGAGGTGGTGGTGGTGAACGGCTCGGCCGGTGGCGACGTGACCACTCGCAGGTCGGTCACCGTGCCCGTGCTGGGCGAGATCACGTCGCTGCTGGCGGTGAAGGACGTCCTGTACGACCAGACCACGGCCGTGCGCCGGCGCCTGCTCGACGTCCGCTACCGGGCCACCCGGGCCGGGATTCGCGACGACAACGTCCGTCTCGCGGGGGGGACGGTGCAGATCGACCGCTCGCCGTACGAACTGCCCCGCACCTTCCTCTCCGGGGGCGACGACCTCGCCCGGCGGGCGAAGGCGGCCCTCGAGCGGCTCACCCCTGGCGAGGAGGCGGCGTGGGCCGCCGACGCCGATGCCAACCGGCGGGTCAAGACAGCCCTTTCCAAGATCCCGGCCGACCGGGCCGCCCGCATCCTGCGCCAGGCCTACGTGCTGACCATGGTGAACATGCACGTGCTCCGGGATTACCCGCTGCTGCCCATCCCGGCCGTCGCCGAGTTCGAGAAACTGGTGGTGTGAGCCCGGCCGACGCCGACAGGGATGTCGCCCGGGTGCTGGCGGGGGTGCTGGCGGCCGGAGGCTTGGGGGTCGACGACGTGTCCGGGGCCGTGGCTGGCGGCCTGCTGGAGGAGGAGATCGGAGTGTCGTCGCGCTGGATGCCGGGTGAGCTCGGCGGCGACGACCCGACCGGCGTCTACGTGTTCGAGGCCATGCGCCCGGTCGCCCGGTGGACGACCCCGTCCGACGAGCTGGTGGCCGAGGTGGCCGTGAGGATCGGCGCGGCGAGTGGCCGGCGGTTGGTCAGCCCGGCCCGGGGAGGATGGGGCCGTCCCGTCCTGCGGCTGGCGGTCGGTGGCCTCGACGACGCGGCCGCGCTTCGTCGCATGGGTTCGGTGGCCGGCCTCCGCCTCGTCCCCCATGTGATGCGGACGGCGCACCGGGTCTCGTGGCGGTGGCCGCTGCGGGTCGGTGTCCTTGCCGGGCCGAAGGCGACGGAGCACGTCAGCCAGATCACCGGGCACCACGACAACCTCTTCTCCGTAACGATCGTGGAGCCGTCGTCGGCACCGGTCGAGCTCGAGATCCTCGTCCTTCCCGACGCCGCCGCCGAGGTGCCGGACGGGGTGTGGGCGGCCTGCGTGCTCGTGTCGGGGGGCGGGGGCGGCGAGGTCGTCCAGCAGGTCGAACGGTTGGACCCGGCCGCGATCGTGATCGCCCAGTCGAGCGACCTGGCCTGGTTCCGCTACCTGATCGCGGAGCTGTCCCACGACGAGCCCATCGACGTGGCCGTCACCGTGGGCTGCCCGGACGACGTCGTGGTCGTCGCCGACCAGTCCCTCCTCTCCTTGACCATGCCGCGGTTCTGGGCCCTGCGATGGATCGAGGAGCTCGACCGACTCGACCCGTCCACCATGGTCGGCGGCACGCCCGTCGGGACCATCGTCGAGGAGATGCGGACCCTCGTCGCCGGCGGCAGCTTCCGCTTCGAGAGCGACTCGTCCACCGAATTGTCCGACAAGGTCAGACGGGTGGACCCGGACGGGGTCGGCGAGCTGACGATCGTTCGCCACCGAGTCGCCATGGCCGAGGCCCTGCCGCCGGACGAGGGGTCCAGCGGGGACGAAGCGACGGCCAACGGCGGCGGTCCCCCGGCCGGCGAAGGCGACGCCATGGCCGACGGCGGTGATGCGTGGGTCGGCGAGGGCGGCGGTGCCCCACCGGGCGGCGGCGCCCCACCGGGAGGGGGCGCCCCACCGGGAGGCGGTGCGCCGGGCGGCGGCGCCCCACCGGGAGAGCGGCGCGCCACCGGGAGGCGGTGCGCCACCGGGAGGCGGCAGGCCGGGCGAGGAGGTCGATCGGGGCGTCCTCCCGGGCAGCGCCGAAGGCGGCGGCGCCGGCCCGGTGGAGGCCCCGGCACCCGACACCCGCCGGGTGCAGACCCAGTTCGTCGATCCCGGCACGAAGAAACCGGTGCCCGACCGGTTCGTGGCCGGTGCCGTCCACCACCTGCGGGTCCGGATCGCAGCCAGGTTGGCGGAGGAGGCGGTGGGGGCCGACGCACCGTTCGTCAACCCCACGCCGGGACGGGAGGCCGAGCTGCTCGTGGAGGTCATCGCCGGCGACACCCACGCCCGGCGCCAGCTCACCCTCCCCGCCATCGGCGACTCCAAGTGGACCAGGGTCGTCCCCTTCGTAGTCCCCGCCGACGCGTCCGAGTTCGAGGTGATCGTCCAGATCTGGTTCGCAGGACGGGTGGTGCAGAGCCTCGTCCTGTCCGGACCGGTCGGCGGGGCCGGGGGCCTCCACCTGAGCGTCGACGCCTCCACCCCCGCGGCCGATGTCCACGACATGAGCCCGGCCGGCGCCTCCTTCACGATCGTGCCCGGACTCGGGGGCGAGCCCCGGCTCTTCGACCTGGCCCAGGCCAACCTGATCACCTCGGCCGGCATAGCCCGGGCCGTGGCCGAGGTCCGGTCGGCGCTGCTGGCGGCCTTCCTCGACCCCCCGACCTCGCTGGAAGGCGGCGGCGGGCGTGCTCATCGAGCTGGCCCTGAGCGGCAGGGATCTCTACCTCCAGCTGCAGGCGGCCACCTACGACGACGCCGAGTGGATCCACGTGTCGTCGTTCGGCGGTGCCGACCTGCCGGTGGAGCTCGTCTACACCCACCTCGCCCCCGACGATGCCACCGTCCCGGTGTGCCGGCCGGCTCTCGCGGGGGCGTTGGAGTGCGCCGACGACTGTCCCGACAAGGGCAACTCCGACTGCGTTTGCCCGTTCGGTTTCTGGGCCACCAGCAAGGTGATCGAACGGCGGGCCCACACCGACGGACGCACGAGCCCCACGGCCGGCGCCCAGCGGTCGGTCCCGATCCTGACCCTGGGTGCGGCCGGGGTGTCGGTGAAGGCCGACGAGGTCGACCCGACGTCGAGCTCTCGCATCCTGACTGCGGTGGAGTCGGCGGTGGCGGCCGGCGGGTTCCACCGGGTCACGACGTGGGCCGACCTGAAACCGCTGGCCAAGCTCCCGGCCCAGTTGCTCGTCCTCATCACCCACACCGTCCCCGGCAACCCGCCGCAGCTCCAGCTCGGAACCGACATCCGTGGCCTTCGCTTCATCGACACGAACTACGTGAACCTGGGGACGCCCCGCGTCCCGGGGCCGGTGGTGCTGGCCATCGGCTGTGACACCGAGGCCCTGGAGGCGGGTTTCTCCGACTACCCGGGACGGCTGATCGGGGCGGGGGCGGAGGTGGTGGTGACCGCCATCTCGCCGGTTCCGGGCAAGACGGTGGCCGACTTCGTGGTCCGGTTCTTCGAGGCCCTGCCCGGGTACCTGGCCGCGCCGGGCATCCACCGCTTCGGTGAGGTGCTCACCGCCATCCGTCAGCGGACGATCGCCCAGGGCGACGTGCTCGGCCTCGCCCTGGTCGCCGCAGGTGACGCCGACGTCGCCCTGGTGGGGACCTAACGCCCGGTGCTCACCGTCGAACTGCTGCCGGCCGGCTACGGCGACGCCGTCCTCGTCACCTACGGCGACCCGGCCACGCCCCACCGCCTGCTCGTCGATGGCGGCCAGTCGGGCAGCTTCCCCGCCGTGGCCGCCCGCCTGCGCTCCTTCAACGGGCCCATCGACCTGCTGGTGGTCACCCACGTCGACACCGATCACGTCGGAGGTGCGGTCCGGCTCCTCGACTCGGGCGCGCTGGCCGCCCGCTTCGGCGGCATCTGGTTCAACGGCTACGTCCACCTCGACCGCTTCTCGGGCCTGCTCGGGCCCATCCACGGCGAGCGCCTGACGGACCGGATCGTCAAGCTGGGCCTGCCGTGGAACGAGGGCTGGCCCGATCCGATGCAGGACGGGATCGGCGGGCCGGTCGTGGTGCGCGACGTCCCCCCGGTGATGGAATTGCCGGGCGGGGCCACCGCCACCGTCCTGTCCCCGACACCCCAGAAGCTGGCCAGGCTGCTGCGAGTGTGGAAGGAGGTGGTGGAGGCGGCCGGCCTGCGCCCCCGGGTGAAGGCCACCGAGGAGGCGGAGCCGGCGGTGGTGGCGCCCGGCCTCCTCGGCGGGGTGAGCCTGGCCGACCTGGCCCGACTCCCCACCGGCGCCGACACCGCCGAGGCCAACGGGTCGAGCATCGCCTTCATCTTCGAGTTCGAGGGGGTCCGGGTCCTCCTCGGGGCCGACGCCCACCCCGACGCCCTCCTCGCCGGGCTCGCCCACCTGGCCGCCGCCGACGGGAAGGTCCGCCTCGACGCCTGCAAGCTGCCCCACCACGGGAGCAAGGGCAACGTCACCAAGGCCCTGGTCGAGGCCCTCGACTGCCCCCTGTGGTTGGTGTCCACCAACGGTCGCCGCTTCCACCACCCCGACGACGTCGCCCTGGCCCGGGTGATCTCCGGCGGGCCCGACCGGCGCCTGGTGTGGAACTACCGCAGTGACCGTTTCCAGGCCTTCACCGCCGACTACCCGCCGGCCACGTCGGGCTACTCGGTCGAGGTCCCCGACGACGGGGTCGAGGGGATCACCGTCCGTCTGGCCGACTGAACCGCGCTTTTCCCGGACCGGTCGAATCGGGACGGGCGATGTCGTAGAATGGTTGGCGGTCCGCCCCGTGTTCGCGGCCAGGCGTACCACCATTCGAAAGGCTTCTTCTCATGCCCGCGCGGCAAGATCTCCGGAACATCGCCATCATCGCCCACGTCGACCACGGCAAGACCACGCTGGTCGACGCCATGCTCTGGCAGTCCGGCGTCTTCCGAGAGAACCAGGACATGGGCGAGCGCATCCTCGATTCCAACGACCTGGAGCGGGAGAAGGGCATCACCATCCTGGCCAAGAACACCTCGGTCCGGTACGGCGACGTCAAGCTCAACATCGTCGACACGCCCGGCCACGCCGACTTCGGCGGCGAGGTGGAGCGGGCCCTGGCCATGGTCGACGGCGTGCTCCTCCTGGTCGACGCGTCCGAGGGCCCCCAGCCCCAGACCCGGTTCGTCCTGCGCAAGACGCTCGAGGCCCGCCTGCCCGTCATCCTCGTGATCAACAAGGTCGACCGGCCCGACGCCCGCATCGCCGAGGTCATCGACGAGGTCTACGAGCTGTTCCTCGACCTCGACGCCGACCACGACCAGATCGAGTTCCCCATCGTCTACGCCAACGGCCGGGCCGGCACCGCGTCGCTCGACGTGGCCGAGGCGGGCACCAGCCTCAAGCCCCTCTTCGAGTTGCTCCTCTCCCACATCCCGGCGCCGACGTACGAGGACGGCCACCCCTTCCAGGCGATGGTCACCAACCTCGACCGCTCGCCCTACCTCGGCCGCCTGGCCCTGTGCCGCATCCGCCACGGGCGCATCTCCAAGAACCAGCCCATGGCCTGGTGCAAGGCCGACGGCACCATCGAGCGGGTCAAGATCACCGACCTGTCGATCACCGAGGGCCTCGACCGGGTGGCGGCCGACGACGTGGGCCCGGGCGAGATCATCTCCGTGGCCGGCCTGGCCGATGTCACCATCGGCGAGACCCTGGCCGACGCCGAGGACCCCCGCCCCCTGCCGGTGATGACCATCGACGAGCCCAGCCTGTCGGTCACCATCGGTGTCAACACCGGGCCCCTGGCCGGGACCGAGGGCACCAAGCTCACCGCCCGCCAGATCAAGAGCCGGCTCGACACCGAGCTCGTCGGCAACGTGTCCCTGCGGGTGCTCACCACCGAGCGGCCCGACACGTGGGAAGTCCTGGGACGGGGCGAGCTGCAGCTGGCCGTCCTGGTCGAGACCATGCGCCGGGAGGGCTTCGAGATCGTCGTGGGCAAGCCCCAGGTCGTCACCAAGGAGATCGACGGCAAGCTGTGCGAGCCGGTCGAGCGCATGTCGGTGCACGTCCCCGCCGAGCACCTGGGCACCGTCACCCAGCTGCTGGCCACCCGCAAGGGCCGGCTGCAGGACATGGTCAACCACGGCACCGGCTGGGTCCGCATGGAGTACCTGGTGCCGGCCCGGGCCCTCATCGGGTTCCGCACCGAGTTCATGACCGAGACCCGCGGCACCGGCATCCTCCACCACGTGTTCGAGGCCTACGAGCCGTGGCACGGGCCGCTGCGTACCCGCATGCTGGGCAGCATCGTGGCCGACCGGCGGGGGGCCACCACCGGCTTCGCCCTGGCCAACCTCCAGGAGCGGGGCGAGATGGTCGTGGGCCCCGGCATCGAGGTCTACGAGGGCATGATCGTGGGCGAGAGCTCCCGGTCCGACGACATGGACGTCAACCCGGTCAAGGAGAAGAAGCTCACCAACATGCGGGCCTCGTCGTCCGACGAACTGGTGCGCCTCACGCCCCCCCGGCCCTTGTCGCTGGAGCAGGCACTCGAGTTCATCGCCGAGGACGAGTGCGTGGAGGTCACGCCCAAGTCGGTGCGGCTGCGCAAGGCGGTCCTGCCGATGGCCGACCGTCGCCGCATCCAGCGCCGGGACCGCCCCGCGTAGAGCAGAGCGACCGCAACCGGTGACGTTTTTGGTGCCCCTGAGCCCCGAACGTGTCACCAGTTCGAGATGGGCGACCGGGCGACTCAGACCCGTCCGGCCCCGGTCTTGAGCGCCCGCCAGGTGTTCCGGCCGACGAACCCGTCGACATCGAGTCCGCGGGATGCCTGGTAGGCCCGCACCGCCCCGTCGGTGGCCGAGCCGAAGACCCGGAAGTCGTCGCCGGGCTGTTCGAAGCCGGCCCGGTCGAGGAGCTCCTGGAGGTGGCCGACGGCCTCGCCCGTCGAACCCAGGAACAGCATGGGCTCCTCCTGGCCGACAGGGGTGACGGGGGTTTTGGTCACGGGTGACGTGGAAACGGTCTCGTCGACCGACTGGCACGCGGGACGGACCGCGGCCACGAACTGCCGGTAGGCGCCCGAGGAGAAGATCGACCAGGGGCTGAACGACCGGCCGTGGCCGCTGATCTCCCAACCCGCCTCCGCGTTGTGGCCGGGATCGCGATTGGCCAGCTCGTCCCGGACGCCGTCCGTGCCCTTCTCCGTCCGGAGAGAGCGGATCTGGAGCAGGCCCACGCTCGGGCCCCATGTCTCGTCCTGGAGGCCCGTGTCGCCCACCGCATCGGCGTCGAACCCGCTCTCGCCCTTGGCGATGGCCACGATCGTCACCAGCGCTTCTCCGCTGAACCCCGCCTTGTGGCAGAAACCGGCGACGTCCTCCGCCGACAGCACGCTCATCTCGTCCTCCCCCGATCGCGTTGGGCGATTCGCGTCGGCCGCCTGGCGAAGGGGAGTCCGCCGTCTCACCTCCGCCAGGGCGGCCGTACATCAAGGAAGAGTCGGACGGGCGGGCCCTGATACATCCCCCCGCCGAGAAACCCGGCCCGGGGAGTGTTGCCTACCTGCGGCGGCGGCGGGCGCCCATGGTCCGCAAGGTGCGGGTGCGGGCCTGGGTGGCGGTGATCGTCGAGCCGCCGGAGTCGCCGTCGCCGGCGCCGTCGGTGCCCGTGGCCTCGTCGGGCATGGGCGCCCACTCGGGGGACAGCAGCTCGGACAGGCGGGCGTCGTTGGAGAACAGCTCGACGACCGGCTGGCGGATGCCGAGGCGGCGGCGCATGCGCTCGCTCTCCAGCTGCTGGTCCCAGAGGAGGAGGCTGACGGCCACGCCGGTGGCGCCCGCCCGGGCGGTGCGGCCCGAGCGGTGGATGTAGGCGGTGTGGTCCTCGGGCGGGTCGTAGTGCACGACCACCTCGATGCCGTCGACGTCGAGCCCGCGGGCGGCCACATCGGTTGCGACCAGCACGCCGAGCCCGTCCTCCCGGAAGTCGCGGAGGGCGCGCAGGCGGGCGTTCTGGGCCAGGTCGCCGTGGAGCACGCCGGCCTTGACACCCTCCCGCCGCAGCTGGAGCTCGAGGCGGTCGGCGCCCCGCTTGGTGCGGCAGAAGAAGAGCGTGCGGCCGGCGCCCTTGGCGATGGCGGCCGCCACCTTCACCTTGTCGAGCTCGTGGACCTTGAGGAAGCGGTGCTCCATCTGCTCCACCGTCGGCTGCACCGACTCGACTTCATGGCGGACCGGGTCGTTGGTGTAGCTGCGCACCAGGCGGTCGATCTCGGAGTCGAGGGTGGCGGAGAAGAGCATGGTCTGGTGCTCGGAGGCGATGCGGTCGAGCAGCCACACCACCTGGGGCATGAAGCCCATGTCGGCCATTCGGTCGGCCTCGTCGAGGACGAGAACCCGCACGTCGGCCACCGACACGTCGCCCCGCTGGCAGAGGTCGATGAGGCGGCCGGGGGTGGCGACGACGACGTCGTGGCCCTTGCGGACGGCCTTGATCTGGCGGTCCATCGGGGTGCCCCCGAACACGGCCGTCACCGAGCGGTCGGCGGCGTGGCCCAGGGGGATGAGGACGTCGCGCACCTGCACCGCCAGCTCCCGGGTGGGGACGAGGATGAGGCCCGTGGGCCGGCCCGGCTTGGCCTTGGGGACGGTCATGAGGAGGGGGAGGCCGAAGGCCAGGGTCTTGCCCGACCCGGTCTTGGCCTTGCCGCACACGTCGCGGCCGGTGAGGGCGTCGGCGATGGTGAGGGCCTGGATGGGCAGGGGAGTGGTGATGCCGGCCGTCTGGAGGGCGGTGACGAGACGGGGCGACACCCCCAGCCCAGCGAACGTGGGCGCGTCGGAGGTGCTCATGGGGTGCGTGGGTGCTCCTGTTCGATGTCTAGGACGGTGGGTCGTCCCGGCATCGCTGGGGACCGCAGGCGGCGGCCAGCAGGAGGAAGGATGACCCCGGACACGACCCACTAGGCCGCATCCGCCTCCCAGTGTAGCTGGCACCGCCACCCAAGGTGCCCATCCCGATGTGAGTTTCCTCACGCGAAGTGGTAAGCACCATGGCGTGAGGCGAGTGACCGGTGTCCTCGGCCTGGCGGGGGCCCTCGTTCTATCCGTGCTGCTGGTGGTCCCGACGGGGGCAGGTGCGTTCACCCCACCCGCCAACCGGTGGGCCCTGCTGATCGGTGTCGACCAGCACCAGGGAGGCACCCGTTCCAACTTCGGGGGCAAGGCCGACGTCGCCGACATGCGGGAGGCGCTGATCCGCAACGGGTTCCCGGCCGACCACATCCGGACGCTCACCGACGGAGGGGCCAAGGCGGCCGACGTCCGGGCCGGGCTGGCGTGGCTGGTGGCCAACAGCAACCCGAGCACCTTCTCCGTGTTCTCGTTCTCCGGCCACGTCCTGCAGCGGGGGACCACCGAGTACCTGTGGCCCAGCGACAACGCCCACATCCCCGACACCGAGCTGGCGGCGTCGTTCAAGGCCATCCAGGGGCGGGCGTGGATCAACATCGCCGGCTGCGAGGCGGCCGGCTTCGACGAGGGGGTGGCTGGGCCCACCCGCCTGTTCACGGCCGCGTCACAGGCCAACGAGAAGGGCTACGAGCTGCCGTCGGCCAACGCGTCGGTGTTCTCCATGTACATGGTGCGCCGGGGGATGCTCTCGGGGGAGGCCGACTTCAACCGCGACGGTCGGGTGTCGGTGCAGGAGGGCTTCCGCCTGGCTGCGGAGAAGGCGCCCGCGTTCACCGCCACCCAGGCCCAGGGTCCGCAGCACCCCTACATCGCCGGCGGCTTCGGCGAGCTCTTCCTCGACGATCCGTTCCCGGTAGGCCCTCCCGTCGCGCCCGGAGCTCCCGCGGCACCGGCCCAGATCTGCTTCCTGATCTTCTGTCGCCCGGCGTAGGGGACGCCGTCGGCGGCTGGTGCCGCGGCGCCGCCGGTCGGGCCGGTACCATCTACCCGAGGTCGGCGGATCGGATCGGACGCACTTCGTCGGGGGGACGCATGGCGACTTTCGACGGCGGGTGGTCGGGATGTTGGCGATGGTGAGCGTGAGGGGGCGCCGGATCGGCGTCGTGATCGCGGTCGCGGTGGCCGTCCTCGTCGGGTACATGCAGCTCACGGCCAGCGCCGGCGGGCTCACCGTCACCCCCGATTTCGACCTTCCCAGCGAGGTCGACGTCGAGGTGAGTGGGGCCGGCTTCGCCCCCGACCAGGCGGGGGACGTGCTCGAGTGCCGCATGGCGGCTGTGGTCGAGGATTGCCTGACGATCGGCTCCTTCGTGACCGACGGCGACGGCGGCTTCGGGCCCGTCACCGTCACCGTCGCCCACACGTACCTGTCGAACGCCGGCACCCCCGTCGACTGCCTGCCCGACAACGACTGCGTGGTCGCCACCTCGATCGAGCCGTCCACCGTGGCCCCCCTCGAGTTCAGCCCCTCCGGACCGGGCACCACCACCACGTCGACGACGACCACCGTCCCGCCGACGACGACGTCCACCACCACGACCGTCCCGCCCACGACGACGTCGACCACCACGACCGTCCCGCCGACGACGACGTCGACCACCACCACCGTCCCGCCGACGACAACGTCGACCACCACGACCGTCCCGCCGACGACGACGTCGACCACCACGACCGTCCCGCCGACGACGACGTCGACCACCACGACCGTCCCGCCGACGACGACGTCGACCACCACCACCGTCCCGCCGACGACGACGACGTCCACCACCACCACGACCGTCCCGCCGACGACCACGACGTCCACCACCACCACGACCATCCCGCCCACGACGACGTCGACCACCACGACCGTCCCGCCGCCGACGACGTCCACCTCGACGACGACGACGTCGACCACCACCACCGTCCCGCCGACGACGACGTCGACCACCACCACCGTCCCGCCGACGACGACGTCGACCACCACCACCGTCCCGCCGACGACGACGTCCACCACCACCACGACCGTCCCGCCGACGACGACGACGCACCACCACCACCGTCCCGCCGACGACGACGTCGACCACCACCCGACCGTCCCGCCGACGACGACGTCGACCACCACCACCGTCCCGCCGACGACGACGTCGACCACCACCACCGTCCCGCCGACGACCACGACGTCCACCACCACCACCACGACCGTCCCGCCGACGACCACGACGTCCACCACCACCACGACCGTCCCGCCGACGACCACGACGTCCACCACCACCACGACCGTCCCGCCGACGACCACGACGTCCACCACCACCACGACCGAGCCGCCAACGACTACGACCGAGCCCCCGCCCACCACCACGACGGTGCCGTCGAACTTCTTGTGCGGCCTGTTCGAGGCCTTGTCGGCGCTCCCGATACTCGGTTTTCTGTTCTCCCTGCTGGCAGCCTTGTTCGGGTGCCCCGGCTAGTCCCGCAGTCGTCGCCTCAGGCGGCGTAGGGCTCGGCGGAGCGGGCGGCCCGGAGGGCCCGGGCCCACCAGGCCAGGCGGTCGAGCAGGGTGGCGGCGGCGGCCTCGACCGGGGCGCCGTCTCGAAGCGACCCCTCGGCGTCGAACTGCGGCCACGGGTTGTGGAAGCTCACGCAGTCCCGGATGGTGACGGCGTGGAGCTCGGCGAAGACCAGCCGCAGCTGCTCGACGGCCCGTAGCCCGCCGCTCATGCCGCCGTAGGCCACGAACGCCACCGGCTTGGCCTGCCACTCCCGGTGGGCGAGGTCGATCGCCTGTTTCAGGGGCGCGGGGTAGCCGTGGTTGTACTCGGGGGTGACCACGACGAAGGCGTCGGACCGGGCCAGCCGCCGCCGGTAGGCGTCGACGGCCGGGTTCGGCCGGGAGCTGAGCACCGCCGGCAGGTCGAGGTCGGCGAGGTCGATCACGTCCACCTCGATGTCGGGCCGGGACTCGACCTGGCGGGCGAACCAGCGGGCGACGGTGGGGCCGAAGCGGCCCTCGCGGGTGCTGCCGACGATGAGCGCCAGATGGAGGGGAGAGTCGGAGGAGGCCATCCCCGTCACCGTAAGATATGAACCTCACTTGAGGTCAAGGAAGGATCCCGATCGACGACCTGCTGAGCATCGGCGCCGTCGCCGACCGCACCGGCGTGGCCCCATCCGCCCTCCGGTTCTACGAGGCGGAGGGATTGATCCACTCGACGCGGGCCGACAGCGGCCACCGCCGGTACCACCGCGACGTCCTGCGGCGGATCTCGTTCATCCGCGTCGCCCAGCAGGTCGGACTCACGCTGGAGGAGATCCGAGCCGCCCTGGCCTCACTGCCCGACAACCGCACGCCCAACCAGCACGACTGGGACCGGCTGGCCGAGTCGTGGCGTCCCCGCCTCGACGCTCAGATCGCCATGCTCGAACGCCTGCGCGACCGGCTGACGACCTGCATCGGCTGCGGCTGCCTGTCGCTCAAGGCCTGCCGCCTCCTCAACCCCGGTGACAAGGTCGCCGAGCGCGGCCCCGGCCCGAGGTACGTGATCGACGGCTGAGGCAGGCGGGGCTCAGCCGCCGCCGGACTCCATCGCGTCGCGGGCCTGCTGGAGGAGCGGACCCCGGCGGCGGGTGGTGGTGAGCATGGAGATCTCGGCCGCGCTCAGCGTCTCCTTCTCGGACAGGGCCTCGGCGATGCGGCGCAGGTCCTCGGCGTTGTCGCCCAGGATGGTGCGGGCGGCCTGCTCGGCCCGCAGCAGCAGCTCGCGGACCTCTTTGGCCCCGTCGCCGTCGTCGTCCTTGCCCTTGTGGTCGGCCAGGTCGAAGCGGCCGGTCATGGCCAGGCGCTCGACCATGCGGCGGGCGAGGGCGGCGGCGTGCTCGAGGTCGTCCTCCGAGCGGGTGCTGGGCTGGCCGAACGTGTTCATCTCCGCCGCCCGTCCGCCGAGGAGGACGATGAGCTGGGCCATGAGCTCCCGCTTGGTGAGCACGTCGCGGTCGTCGCTCGACGACCACGGCGACCGCCCGAAGGCGCTGCCCCGGTTGACGATCGACACCCGGGACGGCGGCTTGACGCCCCGCAGGAGGAGGGAAAGCAGGGCGTGACCGGCCTCGTGGACCGAGATCAGCTCCTTCTCGTCGTCGGTCATGAGCCGGGCGCTGCGGGCGCCGGCCAGGACCCGGGAGCACGCCTCGTCGACGTCCTCGGGGGTCACCCGGTCGCGGTGGCGGCGGGCGGCGAGCAGGCAGGACTCGTTGACGATGTTGGCCAGCTCGGCTGCGTTGAGCCCGGCGGTGTTGGACGCGATGTCGGACCAGTCGACCCGGCGGGAGATGGGCCGGCGGGCGGCGTGGAGCATGAGGATCTTCTCCCGCCCGTCACGGTCGGGACGGTCGACCTGGATGCGGCGGTCGAAACGGCCAGGGCGGAGCAGGGCGGAGTCGATCAGCTCGGGCCGGTTGGTGGCGCCGATGATCATCACCCCGGTGTTGCCCTGGAAGCCGTCGAGCTCCACCAGCAGCTGGTTGAGGGTGTTGTCGAACTCCCGCTCGCCGGAGGTGTCGGCGTTGCGGTGACGGCCGATGGCGTCGAGCTCGTCGATGAAGATGATGCAGGGGGACTGGGCCTTGGCCTGGTCGAAGAGCTGGCGGACGCGGGCCGCGCCCAGTCCGACGAACTTCTCCACGAAGGCGGTGGCGGAGACGAAGAAGAAGGGGACGCCGGTCTCGCCGGCGACGGCCCGGGCCAGGAGGGTCTTGCCGCAGCCGGGGAGTCCGTAGAGGAGCACGCCCCGGGGCAGTTCGGCTCCCAGGACCTGGTAGCGCTCGGGCGAGCGCAGGTAGTCGACGACCTCCTGCAGCTCGGCGATGGCCTCGTCGAGCCCGGCCACGTCCTTGAACGTCACCGACTCGGTCTGGGCGTTGATGTCGGCGCCTCGGTCGGCCTTGCCGATGCGGAAGGGCTGCTCGCCCTGGCCGCCGGCCGTCGCCCGCTCACCCCGGCGGCGGGGACGGAACTGGCCGAACCGCCCGCCCGGTCGGGTGAGTCGGAGGGTGCTGATCGCCGTCCCGACGATCACGATCCCCACGAAGATGCCAATGATCCAGATCACGTATCTACTCCCGGATGTTCCGTGCCCGTTCGGCCGGCAACCCAGAACGGGACCACTGATGGAACTGGGTCCTCCACGATCGCGCACACAGTTGCCGCTGCGCCACTAGCAGTTGTCGGCAGATAGGTCATCCGACTCAAGAGGCAATTTCCGGTGCTATGCCTAGACGATGGCTGGTCTGACTTCGCGGACCACCCTATCCGGCCAAGTTTCGGCCGTCGTGGCGGTCACGACGTCGCGGCGGCCGGGCTCAGAAGACGACGGCGGCGGCGGCTTCGGGGGTGGCCGGCACCGGGATGCTCGTGTCCCGGGCCTTGGCCGCCTCGGCGGACAGGATGGCCACCCTCGTACCGACCGGCACCATCGAGAACAGCTCGGCCTCGTTCTCCTCGAGCATGCGGATGCAGCCGTGGGAGGCGCTGTAGCCGATCGAGCCCCGGTCGGAGGTGGCGTGGATGAGGATGCCGGGAGCATCGAGCTCGAGGGCCTTGGTGCCGAGGGGGTTGTACGGCCCCGGGCCGATGACCTTCGGCAGGCCCACCGCCCAGTCGCTGCCGGGGTTGTACCAGGACGGGTTTTCGATCTTGTCGACGATCTTGAAGATGCCCTCGGGCGTCGGATACGACGCGCTCCCCGTCGCCACCGGCCACGACTTCACGATCACGCCCCGGTCGTAGAGGTAGAGCTTGTTCTCGCCTGTGCGGACCAGGATGACCTTGTTCACGGCATCGTCGGCCGGCCCCGTCCCCGCGGCGACGGGCGTGGTGACCAGCCGTACCGAGTCGCTGCCGAACTGGACCGCCTGCATGATCGCCTGCCGGGACGCCTCGACGTCGAGCACCCGGCCCGCCTTCTCGGGGGTGAACTTGAGGAAGCCGGTGGAGATGTCGATGTCGGCGTTCTGGGGCGCTTCCTTCACCTGCTCGGCGGCCTTGGCGAGGAGGGCGTCGAGGTCGCCGTCGCCCCACGCCGGCTCGGCGTCGATGAAGACGGGCTCGGTCGGCGACAGCACCTTCGACCCCAGCCGGGTGATGACGTTGCCGTTGGAGCTGCGGAGCAGGGCGGACCGGACGGTCTGGGCCACGTCGACCCGGTAACCGAGGTCCCACGGCGTGGTGGTGACCTCGAAGCGGTCGGTGGTGAGGACGACGGCCCGCCGGAGGGGCTCTTCGACGGCACCCCGGACCCGTACGACGGCGGTGTCGAAGTCCATCCCGCCCACAGGGACGTCGTTGATGACGGTGCCGGAGGCCAACCGGGCGGTGGCGTGGCGGTCGACGGACACCATCACCACGGTGCCCAGCCCCGCGACCACGAGCCCCGCGGCCAGGCCCACGATGAACTTCGTCGATCCCCAGAATCGTTTTCCCGCCATGGTGAGCCTGAAATCTAGTTCAACGCCGTAGCAAAATCCGCCGCATCTCGCCCAGGTCGTCGACCCGGAGCAGCTTGCAGGCGCCGACGAAGACCGCCGCTCCGGCCAATCCGCCGACGACCAGCTGCACCACGTCGCGATCAAAGGCGCCCGCGGTGGCCACCATGGCCGCCCCGGCCAAGGCGGAGGCGACCGCCACCCGGGCCAGCACCGCGGCCACCGGTCGCAGGCGCAGGCCCCCGACCCGGCGCGACAACAGGCGGCCGGCGAGCGCCGCCCCGGCCAGGTAGCAGAGGCTGTGGGCGAGGGCCAGGCCCCGGACGTCGAGGGAGGGGAACAGGGCGACGGTGGCGCCGATGAAGACCGCGTTGAGGGCCAGGTTCACCAGCATCGGCGTGCGGGCGTCCTGGCGGGCGTAGAAGGCCCGGAGGAACAGGAGGAAGAGGGAGAACGGCAGGAGCCCGAAGGCGAACATCTGGAGCATCCGGGCCAGCAGCTCGCTGCTGTCGGCGCTGACGACGCCGTGTTCGAGCAGGGTCGACAGCAAGGGCTTGGCCAGGGCCAGGTAGGCGGCGGTGGCGGGGAGCATCACCAGGCCGAGGGCCCGGACGCCGCCGGCCACGGAGGCGGCGAAGGCGCGGTCGTCGCCGTCGACGGCCTGGGCCGCCATCCGGGGACTGAGGGCGGTCATCACCGACACTGCCGCGATCCCATAGGGGAGCTGGAAGAAGGCGAAGGCGGTGAAGAAGGCGGTGGGCCCGCCCTGGACGCCGTTGGCCAGCACCAGGCCGATGCCGAGGCCGACCTGGTTGGCCACCACGTAGCCGAGGGTCCAGGTGGACAGGCCGGCCAGCTTGCGCACCGCCGGGTGGCGGAAGTCGGGCCGGAACCGCAGCCGGCTGGGCAGGCGGCGGACGTAGGGCCAGTGGGCCAGGGCCATGGCGGCGACGCCCCCGGTGGTCCCCAGGGCGAGGAGGAGCTTGGCGCCCAGGTCGTCGACGACGGCCGCGTCGCTGGCCGAGGAGCCGAAGGTGGCGGCGAAGGCGAGGAAGGTGGCGATCACCACCAGGTTGTTGAGGATGGGGGCGAACATCGGCACCGCGAACCGGTGGTGGGCGTTGAGCAGGCCTCCGGCGATGGCGGCGTAGCCGTAGAAGGCGATCTGGGGGGCGAAGAAGCGCAGGAAGAAGGTGGCCAGCTCCTGCTGCTGGACCGCTTCCGGCCCCGAGACCCGCAGGGTGAAGAGCTTGATCACCCACGGAGCTGCGACCACGGTGAGGGCGCTGAGGGCGACCAGCAGGACCATGGCGGTGGTGGCCATGGCCGAGACCGCCTCGTCGGCGTCCTTGGGCTTGCGGGTGCGCAGCTGCTCGACCACCACCGGGACGAAGACCGACGACAGCACCCCTCCGAGCACCAGCTCGTAGAGGATGTTGGGCATGGTGTTGGCGATGTTGTAGGAGTCGGCCAGTCGGGACTCGGTGACGCCGAGGGCGTAGACGAGGGCGGCCAGGCGCCCGAGGCCGGTGACCCGGGAGAGGGCAGTCCCCACCGCCATCACCGCCGCCGAGCGGCCCAGGCCGGCAGGCAGGACCGGGCTCGCGTCCTCCGTCGGCCCTGCCTCCGGGGGTCCGGGCGCCGGGGGCCCGGAGGGCTCGGTGGTCATCGAAGCCGGAGGCTAGTCACGGGCCGCACCCGATCCGGTCGACACCGGTGGCAAGATTCGGGGAGACCTCACCGATCGATCGGAGGCGACGATGGCGACGCTGGCCGAGCTTCGAGCCCGCAGCGAGACCCTGTTCACCGAGCTCTTGGAGGTTCAGGAGAAGAAGGCGCCGGCCAGACGTCGGGCGGGGGCCGCGCTCGCCGGTCCGACCCGAGGGCCGGCAGGGGCGACGTTCTCGTGGTTCGACCCCGCCGACGCGGTGCAGGCGGCCGCCCTGTCGTTCCGCCTGGCCGCGCTCACCGGCACCAAAAAGCGGGTGAACGATGCGCTCGCGGCCGCCCTCGACCACGCCGACGAGGCCCGCACCGCGGCCCATCCCGAGCTGGTGCGGCAAGGGCTGGCCATGTTCGTCACCCACAACCGCGACGGTCGCCGCCTGGCCAAGCCCCGCACGGTGGTGGCCGCTCCCGGGCTGTTCCGTCCGCCGGCGGTGCGAGCCTCCAGGGGCCTCGGCATCTCGATCGGAGGGGCGGCCCCCGGCCTCGACTACTGGCGGGAGGACGCCCTGGCCAACGAGCACCACCAGCACTGGCACGAGGTCTACCCCTTCTCCGGGCTGCCGCCCCGTGACTTCCGCGAGTGGCTCACGACGACCCCGCGGTCCGACATCGCCGCCGTCCTCGAGGGGCTGTCGCCGGGTGGGAACTGGGCCGCCCGGGTGCAGAACGCCACCGTCACCCAGCTGTCGAGCTTCTTCTCCCAGACCGCCACCGGGGAGGCCATCGGCAACCTCGCCCCCCCGCTCTACCGCCTGCTCTTCAAGCTCAACGACCGCCAGGGCGAGCTGTTCTTCTACATGCACGAGCAGATGCTGGCCCGCTACGACGCCGAGCTGATCTCCCACGGTTTGTCGCGGGTGGGCCCGTTCGGGCCGGGCCAGTGGTCGAAGCCCATCCCCGAGGGCCACGACCCCACCGACATCACCGGCTTCACCCGCCGGGAGCCCAACCAGCGCCTCGGCGCCAGCGCGGTGAGCACGCTGCGCACGCTGGAGAAGGAGATCACCGACGCCATTACCGCGGGCTCGTTGCGAGGGTCGACTGCCGCGCCGGTGGCCATCGACCGCACCAACCTGGGGGAAGCGGCGGAGGCGGCCGTCCGCCAGCTGCGCGACACCGACCCCAACGCCTACCGGGGCCTGCACAACATCGGCCACGGGCGTATCGCCGCCCTGGCCGTCGACGGTGAGGGCGGCGTCATGAACAACCCGGTGGCCGCCATCCGCGACCAGGTCTTCTGGCGCTGGCACAAGCACATCGACGACCTCAACGCCGACTGGCAGAACCGCCAGGCCCCGGCGGACTTCCGCGACGGACCGCCGGTGTTGATGCGCAACGGCCTGGCCGCGGGGTCGACGACGGCGTGGGCCAGTCCCGACATCATCCTGTGCCGCACGGCCGACCTCCCGGCCACCGGCCAGGCCGCGCTCGGCGAGCGGCTGTTCGGAGGGGCGGCGTGGGACACCGACTTCACCGCCGCCGGCCAGGCCACGGCGGGCGGCACCACCGTGCCGACGGTAAGCGAGCTCACGACCTCGATGGGGACGGTGCCGTTCCGGGGCCGGCCGGTCCGCTTTCTCACCCACGAGCCGTTCTCCCACTTTTTGCGCCTGGAGAACACGTCGAGCGCCGACTGCCAGGTCACCGTCCGCATCTTCCTGGCCCCGTCGGCGCCAGCCGGCCGCGATCGGCGGACGTGGATCGAGATGGACAAGTTCCTCCTCACCGTGCCCGGAAGCACCCGGCTGGTGGCGTACCGGGCCGACTCGGAGTCGTCGGTGGTGAAGCGGCCCGTCGACACCAGCCCGGCGGAGGTCCTCGGCGGTGGGAGCGGCCCCGACGAGGACTCCTACTGCGACTGCGGCTGGCCCTACACCCTGCTCCTGCCCCGGGGCACTACCGCCGGGCTTCCGTTCCGGCTGATGGTGCTCTGCTCGGATGCGGCCCTCGACCGGGTGCCGGCCCAGGCCCAATGCGGGTCGATGAGCTGGTGCGGGGCCGTCGACCGCTACCCCGACACCCGCGACATGGGCTACCCGTTCGCCCGCCCCTTCGCCGGCTCGGCCGCCAGCGCCATCCGCGACACGATCGTCCGCCTCCCCCACGCCGCCGCTCGGACGCTCACCATCCGCCACCGGGGCTGAGCGCGGGACGCGACGCGCTCGGCCATCGGAGCGGGTGACCGGGATCGAACCGGCATGGCCAGCTTGGAAGGCTGGAGCTCTACCATTGAGCTACACCCGCGTGGTCGGGGAGGGGGGATTTGAACCCCCGACCGCCTGCCCCCAAAGCAGGTGCGCTACCACTGCGCCACTCCCCGGTCTTGTTCTGTGCCTCTGACCTGGACTTTACGTCTTGGAGGCTCCCCGGACGACGAGCCCACCCTTGCTGCCACTACATGCCGCGGTGGGTTTCGAGGAGGCGCTCGATGCCCAAATCAGCGGTCACGGTCGCAAGCGTAAACGACATCCCTGCTCTGCAACGAGACTTCGAGCGGTCGCAGCGGGCCGCCCGCCGTTCGCCCCGCACGATCCAGACCTACCGGGAGGGCGGTCAGCCAACTCGCCGCGTTCCTGGAGCGGTCGGGGATGCCGACCGCGGTGACGTCGCTCCGCCGGGAGCACGTCGAGGCCTTCATGGACGAGCTGAACCAACGGACGAAGCCTGCCACCGCCTCCAACCGCTTCCGAGCGTTGCAGCAGTTCTTCAAGTTCCTCGAGGAGGAAGGTGGAGGTCGAGCGCTCGCCCATGGAGCGGATGCGCCGAACGACGGTGCCGGTGGAGCCGGTGCCCCTGCTGTCGACGGAGCAGCTCAAGGCATTGCTGGCCGCCTGCGAGGGCAACGACTTCGAGCCCCGGCGGGACACGGCCGTTGTGTCGGCTCTTCGTCGACACAGGCATGCGCCGGGCCGAGCTGCTCGGGTTGCGGGTGGCCGACATCGACTTTGACCAGGACGTCGCACTGGTAATGGGAAAGGGCCGCAAGCCGCGGACGTGCCCGTCCGAAAACAAGACCGGTTTGGCGTTGGGCCGGTACCTGCGACTGCGAGGTGGGTCACGCGTTTGCTGCTGAGGAGGCCCTATGGCTCGGCCGGCGCGGCCCGCTCACCGAGACGGGGCTCACCCAGATGCTGTGGCGCCGGGCCGAGCAGGCCGGGATCGGCAAGATCCACCCCCACCAGTTCCGCCACACCTTCGCCCAAACCTGGCTGGCCCAGGGCGGCAACGAGGGCGATCGGGTGCGGCTCACGGGCTGGAGCGGCCGCGACATGCTGGCCTGCTTCGCCGCGTCGACCGCCGACGAGCGCGCCCGCGAGGCCCATCCAAAGCTCAGTCCGGGCGACCGGCTCTGAACTCCCGGCGACACGATGCCGACGGGTCGTAGGCTCAATCCGAGATGTCGACCGAGCCCTCCGAGCCAACGGTGGACGAATTGCTCCAGCGCGGTCGGCCTCTGCCTCCGTACGGCGAGATGGTGATCGACGATCTCACCGAAGAGGAGGCTGAGGCATTCCTTGACGCCGTCAACGCTGACCAGCCAGCAGTGCCTGACACCGGTTTCGACTACGAGATCTGGGTCGACGACCACATGATCGACGACGATGGGAACATCATCGCTCTGGTGAAGCACGCCCGGCCGGGCGTCGATCCGCAGGTTGGCAACGTGTTCATGGTCGGCGACGGCGAGCAGAAGCCGTTCCCGGCAAGGGTGATCGAGCGCACCCGCCACGGGCTCGTGATCCTTGCCGCCGACCCCGAAAGGTGAGCCGTTGCGATTGCCACGGAACTGCCCACGATCGGATTACAAGCTTGTAGTCTGAGTGGCACCGGATCGACAGGAGTTATGGCGTGGCGTACCCAACGCATGTCGCAGCAGCGCTGAGCGGCGCTTCGCTCCGGCAGTTGCAGTACTGGCGGCAGCGCCGCAACGGCGAACCGCTCCTGGCTCCGGAGGCGCGCTCCGGCGGTCGAGTCCTCTATTCATTCCGCGACGTGATGGCGTTGCGGACCTTCGTGTACCTGCGCGAGCAACTGCCGCTCCAGCGCATCAGGAAGGCTGTCAGCAACCTGGGCCACCTCGGCGACGGGGAACACCTGTCCGCCTACCGCTTGTACGTCGCGGGCAGCTCGATCGTGTGGGCGGAGAGCGACGACAAGCTGGTCGACCTGGTCGAGATGCCCGGCCAGTACAAGCTGGCGGCCGAGATGCGAGATGTCGTCAAGCCGTTCACGAACCTCCAAGGCGCCGAGGTCGTCGACCTCTTGCGGCCACGTCAGCGCCTCGAAGTCGATCCCGGCGTCCGCGGGGGATATCCCGTGGTCCTCGACACCCGCATCCCCTACGACATCATCGCGGGATTGGTGGCCGACGGCGTGCCGCCGGCGGAGGTGGCCTACTTCTATCCGCCGGTCGACGCCGGGGCTGCCGGCGATGCCTTCGACTTCCACCGCTACGTCGAGTCGTTGCGAGGGCGCGACGCCTCCGTCCCGGTGGCGTGAGGATCCTCTGCGACCAGGACGTTCCGGAACCTCTGGTCGAGCCGCTACGCCACCTGCTCCGGGGCGACCACACCGTGGAGCACGTCAACCAGCTGCACTGGACGGGCAAGCAGGATCGCTTCGTGTACCCAGACGCCAGAGGGCGTGGCTACGACGTCATCCTGACGAACGATGGCAACCAGCTCAACGACGCCGACGAGACGGACGCGATCAGGCGCTCGGGACTGCACCACGTCCGGTACCCTCACCGGCACCGGGGCATGAAGGGGTTGGCCCTCGCGATGGGCAGCATCCTCGCCGCCATGCCGGGTGTCGTCGAGGAGTTGGGTGTTGCCGATGGCCAACGCCTGGTGCGGATCGCGGCGATCAGCCCGCACGACCGATTCGATGTGGTCGACCCACGGCGAGACCCGCCCCGGTACTGGCGATGACCCACCGGCCACCGTAAGAGGGCCGTCTCGACGCGGCGCCGTTTGATCAGCGCTGAGTCGGACGCCGCCGTGCTCTGGAAAATCTCAGTGCGAGGGCCGTGAAGTACTCCTACTTGGCCGCCTCCATACGGCGCTGGCGTTCCGCCGGTGAGAGTCGACGGTCGGGATCGACTTCCCGCTCGAAGCGGGCCAAGAACGCGTCGCTGTCGCCGCCGCCTTCGTCGTCACGCAGGGGTCATGAGTGGCGTGGAGCTTGTACGCGGCGGCGCGAGCACGAAGGCTCCGGTGGGCGGGCGTCAGGTCGCCGCCTCGGGCGCTCGGTCCGGTCCCCCCTCGATGCCGAGCTCACGCCGCCAACTCCGGTTGGATCGCCAGGGCGATCGGAGGTCACGGCCCGGAATCCGGTCCGTCGAGTGCCAGCCCTGGTGATTCGAGGTACTGGGGACGGGAAGCGTGCCCGCCGCTCTGCCGATGTCGCTCGACCACGCGGATGCGACGTAGCCGATCGCCCCACGGGCGGTGGCGGCGTCACGGCCGGACGGGTCGATGACCCCGCGGGCGAACCGGGAGTGGCGCCGGATAGAGGGATCTTTGACGATCGATCCGGTTGCGGAGATGATCCAACGACTGCCCCCGGGCGCCGACGACTCAGCCAACCGTCGCCCTTGAGATCTGATCATGTGAACCGCTTGTTGAATCCCAGCGAGGATTCGCGAGAAAGTCCCTTGGGCACGGCAGGCGGAAACCACCGACAAGGCTCGACGAATATGCTTGTCCTCAGCGCCCTCGAGTCGATACGACTCGCGAGCGATACGCTGGGCGACCCACGCCGTCTGTCGCTCTATCCGCAAGAGGCGCAGTGGAATTCGGAAGCATGAGTAGCTTGGCGAGGCCCAAACCGATCGGCGGTGACGTCAGCTATGCTTGCCCCACATGTGTGGCATTACACAAGAGCCGTTCGAGGAGGTCGTAGCGAAATTCGCGATAGTCGCCGCCGACGGGTCGACCCTCGGCATTCAGATGATGGATCAGACGGCGGGACCGGTTCGGGGCAGCCCGATATGGACGTTGGACGCCCTGAGGGCGGCCGTCCCTCCGACGGCCTGGCTCGACTCCGATATTATGCTCTTGGCTAAGACATTACGTGTCTACGTCGGCATTGCCGCTCTCCACCTCGGCGGCCTAAGCCGAATTCTCCGAGCTGGGCCGCCAATCGACCTCCACCCTCTTGTCAGTCTCGTGCGTAGCATTGCAGAAGCCACTGGAAAGGCGTGGTGGCAGGTCGAACCGTGGCTGGATGACGAGGGCGCAGCGGAGACGCTCCAGCCCGAAGAGTGGGAGCTACGGTCCCGGCCGATTCTGGCCAGGCTCGAGTTGACCCACCTGGACGAACTATGAGCGAGGCGGCGACGCGTAGAGGTCTCGAAGGGACGCTCGAGCATGCAGTATGCCGAGGCCGACAAGGCAGTCGCTGCCATGCGCGCCGAACTCGTTCGGCGACATCCGTCGGGCGGCATGCAGCTTTCGGGAAAACGCAATGTTTGGCGGATCAATGGCGAATGTTTGCCTCCCATCATAGACCTGGTAATCGCTGCCACTGAGTACGCGTACGGTCAGCGCACCCGCGGCTCCGGCATCAATCCTTACCCGACGTACTCGGGGTTCGCGCACGCAAGCCTTGAGATCGTGTTAGCTCACGCTGGAGTTCGTGACGCCCCTTTATCAATCGCACTCGCCGCCACAGACGAGGAGCTTCGTGGCGTTGTTAGTATCGCGATCCGGACATTCGCCGTTGCGTACGAGATCGCGGCGTCGGCGCTCGGAAACGATCTCAGTTCTCTGCGATCATGGGAAGCGCGGTGGGAAGGGTTGATCCGCGCATGACCGATCGCGAGCCATCTTCCGTATCTGTCCGCATATCGACGTGGGAGGCGTTAGCCTCCTCCTTTAGGGGTTGAAGTACGGGCGACAAGCGTTTGAATATTCAGGCTCTCCTGACCACGATGTGGATCAGGACGCCGCTTTCCAGACCACCCGCTCGTGCGGCAGCTTGATGTCGATGGGCCCGGCATCGAGCATGACGAGGGCCAGGGCCGCGTCGGCGGAATGGAACCCGTACGCCCTGCGGATGATGAGGCGGACCTTGGTGTTGAAGCCCTCCACCCGGCCGTTGGAGATCCCGTGCTCGACGGCGTTGAGGATCATCCCCCGACGCTGGCGCATGGTCTTGGCCACCTTGACGAACGGCGCCAGCCGCGATCTCTGGGCTCGGGCGCACCACCGGTCGAGAAGCTCGCCCGCCTCGTCGCGGGTGAGGTCGCCGGCCAGGATGGCCCGGAACTGCTCCTTCATCTCATAGGCCCGCCACATCCGCCCCGGTTGCGTCGGATGCGCTTGAGCTGGGCGGCCTGGGTGGTGGTCAGGTCCTCGGGGTTCTTCAGCAGGGCCCACCGGGCTCCCTTGAAGTCCTTGGCCCAGCGGTCGTCGGGAAGCCGGCGCAGCTGGTTCCACAGGTCCCGGCGGACCTCGTCGAGAGCGTCGCCCACCAGGCACACGAGGTGGAACGGATCGGCGCACACGATGGCCTGGGGAGCGTGTCCCTCGGCCTTGACGCTCTTGAGGTAGGCCGGGCCCAGATCCATGGAAATGGCGCTGAGCTGGGACGATCGCTCCGGCCCGAGCTCGTCGAAGAAGGCGTCGAGGGTCTTGGCGTCCTTGCCTTTGGCTCCCCAGACGACCCTGCCCCGGTCGTGGTCGACCACCAGCGTCAGGTAGCGGTGGTGCTTGCGCCAGGAGATCTCGTCGACCCCGATGCGGAACAGGCCGTCGAGGCGATGGTCGTCGAGCTCGCTCGCCACCACCCGTTCGCAGGCCCGTCCCACCGTCCGCCACGACACCCGGCACAGACGAGCGACCGCCGTGCGGTCCATCCTCGTCGCCAGCCACGCCAGCAGGTCGTCGAGGTCCCGGGTGAGGTTCGCCCCCGGCCGGGCGAAGGGGACGGCCTCCACCACCACGCCGTGGTCGGGGCAACGAAGACGGCGCAGGCTGGCCCGGACCTCCAGCCGCCAGGTGCCCAGGTCGAGGTGGCGCCACCACGACGGCGCCGGCCGGGTGTCGTAGCGGAACCGGGTCTTGAACCCGCAATGGGGGCAGACCAGCCGCCGCCGGCGCAGGGCCACGGTGACGATCACGATCGTGGTCAGGAACTCCACGGCGACGACGTTGACGTCGTCGAGCCGAAGGAGGCGCTTGAATGCGGTGGTGACGCGCACGGGTTGAGGACCTCCCGGTTCAGGGGTGTGAGAAGTCCGTGAACCTTGGCCCGGCCCGTGCGCGTCACGTGGATACCGGAAGACCTGCTCAGCCAGCCACTACACGCCTGCCGGCTCCGATCCCATCCACACTTGGGTCAGGAGAGCCAATATTCAGCGGTAGCGACGGTGGGCGCATGCATTCGGAAGAATTGACGTCTCCCTCACACCTGGAGTGTTAGGGTCCCTGTAGAAACAACTCGCGCGCGGTAGGCTGTCCGTGTGGAGTTCACCGAGGATGCGCTGGCGGACGCCTTCTCGGTGGTGCTGCCGCACCTCGACGAACGCCAGCGCCGGATCCTGACCGGCGCCATGGCCCGGGCGCTGGGGCGGGGCGGCGTGGCCGCGGTGGCCCGGGCGGCAGAGATGTCCCGCTCCACGGTGCAGACGGCGGCGAACGAGGTCGATGCCGGGATCGTCCCCTCGGTCCGGGTTCGTCGCCCGGGCGGGGGCCGCAAGAAGGCGATCGACAAAGGACCCGAACCTGTTGCTCGAGCTCGACGATCTGGTCTCGCCCGACACCCGGGGCGACCCCATGTCGCCGCTGCGCTGGACGCTCAAGTCGACCCGGGTCCTGGCCGAGGCCTTGCAGGCCAAGGGCTTCGAGATCAGCGCCAGCCTGGTCGGTCAGCTGTTGCACAAGATGGGCTACTCCCTGCAGGCCACGGCCAAGGTCACCGAGGGAGCCCAGCACCCCGACCGCAACGGCCAGTTCGAGTACCTCAACGCCCGGGTGAAGGAGTTCCTGGCTGCCGGAGCACCGGTGATCTCGGTCGACACGAAGAAGAAAGAGCTGGTGGGCAGCTACGCCAACGGTGGCCGGGAGTGGCAGCCCGAAGGTGAGCCGACCCGAGTCGACGTGCATGACTTCCCCGATCCGCAGATGCCCAAGGCCGTCCCCTACGGCGTGTACGACCTCGGTGCCGACGAGGGCTGGGTCAACGTGGGCGACGACGGCGACACCGCCAAGTTCGCGGTGGAGTCGATCCGGCGGTGGTGGTATCGCATGGGAAAGCCGCGCTACCCGGAGGCGAAGAAGCTGCTGATCACCGCCGATGCCGGCGGGTCCAACGGCTACCGGGTACGGGCGTGGAAGACCGAGATGGGCCTCCTGGCGGCCGAGACTGGTCTCGAGATCACCGTCTGCCACTACCCGCCGGGGACCTCGAAATGGAATCGCATCGAGCACCGGCTGTTCAGCTTCATCACCATGAACTGGAGGGGCAAGCCTCTCACCACCTACCGGACCATCGTCGAGCTCATCGCCAACACCACCACCAGCAAGGGCCTCACCGTCCAGGCCGACAGGGACGAGGGCTACTACCCCCGAGGCGTCAAGGTCACCGACGAGCAACTCGCCGCCGTGCCGCTGCGCCCACACGATTGGCATGGCGAATGGAACTACACCGTGGCGACGTCACCGACCAAGTAGTTCCTACACAGGGCCTTAGCTTCTTTGGGAGAGGATCATGCCCGGGCCGGCGGCGGCGCGCATGCGGGACCGGCTCGTCCATCACTACTACTTCGACATCGACCTCGACGTCCTCTGGAGAACTGTCACGGAGGAGCTACCGGCGCTGCTGGACGTGCTTGCCGAGACGGACAACGAGGGCTGACTCCGCTTCTGGCGCCGATGGTGAGCCGGGTGGAGGCGGGCGGCTCGCAGTATCTACGCTCCTGGCTTTGGGCCCCGGTGCCTGCCGGGCGTGGCAGGGGGAGTGGGCTTGGGAATTCGCGGGGGGACGACGCTGGCGCAGGTCGTGGGCATGGCCGCACACCTGGCGGTCGGGGTTTTCTACCTGGCCATCGGGCTGGTCGTGCCCGGGCTGGTCATCCCCTTCTTCTGGGCGTTTTGGATCCTGCTGGCCGTGCTGGCGGTGAAGCACCGCCACGATGCGCGGTGGGTCCTGGCCACGCCGGTGGTGGCGGCGGTTGCGCTCTTCGTGGCGGTGTCGGTGGGGGAGGCAGTCTTCGGCTGGACTGCCTAGCCCGCCTTGGGCGTGAGCGGACGGTAGAGGAGCACCCGCCAGCCGCCGCTGGCCCTGTCCGAGGGGATGAAGTCGGGAAACAGCTTGAGGAAGCGGCATCCCGTGAGGCGCCGGTACATGGCCAGGGCGGGGTCGTGGAGGAACTCGTCGTCGGCCGGCATGGTGCCCGTCTCCAGGAACCGATCGATCATGCGCCGGGTCTGGGGACGGGCCTTGACCTGGGCGCTCCCGTTGAACGAGGGCAGTTGTCCGTCGGCCACTGCGTGCCTCAGGCCCACGGCCTCGCCCCGCCCGAAAGCCGATTCGATCAGATCCCGGACGAGGACGACCTGGCGGGCAGTGGGGAGGACGCCCAGGCTGTAGATGCAGACGGCGTTGGCGTCGGGCGGCACCGGCTGGTGGGAGTGGGCCGTGAACGTCGTCGGGTAGTCCGACGGGTCCTCGGGCGAGAAGCGGATGAACGAGAACGAGATCTGGCCGACCAGCCGTCCCGCCTCTTCGGGGCTGGTCAGGCGGGCCACCAGCATGTGGTGGCCGAGGGCGAAGCGGGCCAGCACGGTCTCTCGGCTGGCCTGCAGCTGGGGGTTGAAGGCCTTGACCTCCAACTCCATGATGCGGTCGACGTCGGCCGGCCCCGCGGCCACGATCTCGTAGTCACTCATTTCGGCTCGCTCACACCAGCTCCGACCGGAAGTCCTCGAACTTGCCGCCCTTGCTGCGGGGGACCTCGGCCACGTAGGTGAACGTCACGTCGAAGCGGTGGCCGAGGGTGGCGGCCAGGTAGCCCCGCATGACGTCCTCCTCGTCCGGCCCGAGGGCGCGGGGGCAGACCAGCAGCACCTCGAGCGCGGTGAGACTGCTCTGGATCACCTGGAACTGTTGCAGCGGCGGCAGGTCGGGTCCGCCGGCGGAAGTGAACTCGGCCGGGTCCCGGAGGTTGGGCCAGCGCTGGTCGCCGTCGGGGAGGGTCAACATGTTGCGCTGGCGGCCGAGCACGCGCGCCAGCACCGGCAGGCCCCGCCCGCACGGGCACGGCTCGCCCACCTCGGCGAAGTCGCCCAGCTCGTAGCGGAGCAGGGGCGTGGCGAAGTTGTGGAGGGTCGTCACCAGCACCCGTCCCACCTGCCCCGGCGAGCACGGCCGGCCCTCGTCGTCGACGATCTCCACCAGCAGGTTCTCCGCCTGCACGTGGTAGTGGTCGTGCTCGGGGCACTGGAGGGCGATGTAGCCCACCTCCTGGCTGGAGTACATGTCGACCAGGGGTACGTCCCAGGCGACCCGGCAGGCGTCCCGGGTCCGGGGCTCCAGGACCTCCCCGAACGTCCGCACTTCGAGCAGCCCCGGCAGCGCCTCCCCCCGCTCGGAGAAGTGGCGGGCCAGGGCGACCACGTTGGACGGGTAGGTGAGCAGGTACCCGGGTTGCTCCCGGGCCAGCCAGGCCGCCTGTTCCCGCACCGTGCGGTCGATGTCGAGGGTGGCGGCGGGGCCGGTGCGCAACACGCCGTCGGTGGCCGATCCCCAGTTGGCGGACGTGGCGCCGTCGACGGGAGGGGCGGCGGCGAGGGTGAACTGACGGACGACGGCCAGCTTGCGGGCGAAGTCCCGCCCGTGCCAGAGGTGGTCGCGGATCGTGAGCGCGGCCCAGAAGAGCTGGGTGAGGGCGGTACCCACCGTCTGCACCGGGCGCCCGGTGGACCCGGACGTCATCAGCGTGAACTGGGTGCCGTGCGTGGCCGGGACGGCACTGCTGCGGACGGCGTCGCCCGCCTCCTGGAGCTCCGATCGGCGGAGGACGGGCATCCGTCCCCACTGCTCGGCGGTCAGCGGCTGGCCCTTCGACCAGCCCATCTCCTGCAGTCGGGGCCCGTAGAACGGCACCGTCGCCGCCGCGTGCTCGACGACCGCAGCCAGCTGGCCCAGTTGGTGGCGGTGCATGGCCTCGGCCGGCCACCACTGCGACTGTTCGAGCTGGTAAAGCAGGCTGAAGACGAGCGCGGGCCGCACGTCGGGGACGACGGGCCAGCCGATCCCGGTCATCGTCGTCTCGATCGGGGGCACGGCGGGGGCGGGCGTCACGTCAGGTCGAAGGCGTCGGGGAGGGCAACCGCGGGAGGTTACGTCGGCCGGGGGGACAGAAAACACGTCATTGACCAGGGCGGCGAACGTCTTTACCCTTCCCCGGGACTCGCCAAACCGGGTCCGGCGGGATTTTTTCGGGGGTCCCTCACACCAATGCGTCGAAGCAAGCTCCGTCCGCCCGGAATCAGGGCCAACGGAATCAGGGCCAGTGGTCGCGTGCACTACGAGGTGGCGGCCGTCGCCGCCGTGCTCGGCCTGGCCGTCTTCGGGCGTCCTCTCCTCGCCGGGGGACAGCCGGCGGACGAGGCCTTCGTCGTCCCTGCCGCCGCGGCCCTGATCGCCTCGCCCGCCCCGCCCCCCGCGGCACCGGCCGCCGCCCCGTCGCCCCCGGCCGCCGCGCCCGCGATCGACCCTCTCGCCTGGTTCGTCCCCGGGGGTCGCAACGGCGGCACCGAGAACCTGGCTGCGGCCCTGGCCAACATCGCCCTGGAGGGCAACGCCCCCCTCTACCTCAGCGACGGATGGGGCCGGACGTGGGGCTCGTCGACGTCCGACCACTACGGCGGCAACACCACCGCCTGGGCCGCCGACCTGGCCGTGCGGGGAATCCAGCGGCCGACGCCCCAGACGGAGGAGGCGGCCCGGCGGGTGGCGGCCGCCCTCGGCCAGCCCGGGTGGACCGGTGGCGACCTCAAGGTGACGATCCAGGGCTACCGGTTCCAGGTCCTGTGGAAAGTCGCCGGTCATTTCAACCACGTCCACGTCGGCGTCAAGAAGGTCTGAGCCCGCCCGGCATCCCTGGGTACCCCGCCGGGCCGCCTACACTTCTAAGCCCGTGAAGACCACCGTCGAACCCCTCGAGGGCAACAAGGTCAAGCTTTCCGTCGAGGTCGACGAGGGCGAGTTCAGCGACGCCATCGACGCCGCCTTCCGAAAGATCGCCCGCCAGGTGCGAATTCCGGGCTTCCGGCCCGGAAAGGCGCCCCGCCAGATCATCGAGGCCCGGGTCGGGCTCGACGCCGCCCGCCAGGAGGCGCTGAGCGATTCGCTCCCCGGCTTCTACGAGCGGGCGCTCAAGGAGAACGACATCGAGGCCATCGCCGCGCCCGACATCGACATCACGTCGGGCCGGGAGTCGGGGCCGATCATGTTCGACGCGGTGGTCGAGATCATGCCGACGGTGCAGGTGGCGGGCTACCAGGGGCTGAAGGTGGTGCTCCCCGGGTTCACCGTCACCGACGAGAACATCGACGGCAAGCTCGAGATGATGCGCGACAAGTACGGCGAGCTCGTTCCCGTCGCCCGCGCCGCCCGCGACGGCGACTACGTGTCGATGGACCGCAAGCTCTATCGCCACGACGAGACGATCATGGCCGCCGAGGACGAGCTCTACCAGGTCGGTTCCAGCACCGCCGGCAACGACCTCGACAGCAACCTGCGGGGCGCCCGGGCGGGCGACATCCTCAAGTTCAACGTCGAGCACCCCGACCCCGCCATCGGCGAGGTCACGTTCCAGGTGCTGGTCAAGGAGGTCAAGGAGAAGGTCCTCCCCGAGGTCACCGACGAGTGGGCCCTCGAAGCGTGGGAGCTCGATTCGGTGGAGGAGCTCCGCAAGGACATCCGCTACCAGCTCGAGGCGGTGAAGAAGGTGGAGAACGCCTTCGTGATGCGGGGCCGCGTGGTGGAGGCGCTGGTCGAGCTGGTCGACGAGGACATCCCCGAGGCGCTGGTGTCGGCCGAGCTCGAGCACCGCCTGCGGGGCCTCATCCAGAAGGTCACCAAGGAAGGCCTCGACCTCGGCGCCTGGCTCCAGGCCACCGGCCGCACCCAGGAAGACGTGATCCTCGAGCTGCGCAACGACTCGGTGGCCGCGGCCAAGCTCGACCTGGCCCTGAAGGCCATCGCCGAGCTGGAGAACATCGACGTCGACGACGCCGAGATCGACGCCGAGATCGCCCGGCTGGCCGAGAAGACGGGCAAAAAGGCCGCCGCCATGCGCCGCGACCTCGACGGCGCAGGCAGTTTGCCCGCGGTACGCTCGGATCTCAGGAAGTCAAAGGCCCTGGAATGGCTGATCGGCCAGACCGAGTACGTCGACGAGGAAGGTCAACCCGTCGACCGCTCGCACCTGTTCCCGCCGGACGCCGAGCCAGACCCCGAGGCTGACGCCGCGCAGGAAAGCCCAGAAGCGATCGAGGCCCAGTGAACAAGGTCCCAACCGAGAAGGTGCAGTGACTCAGCCGATTCTGAACTACCTCGTCCCCACCGTCATCGAGCAGACGAACCGCGGGGAGCGGGCCTTCGACATCTACTCCCGGCTGCTCAAGGAGCGCATCATCTTCCTGGGCACCCCCATCGACGACACCGTGGCCAACCTGATCATGGCCCAGCTGCTGCACCTCGAGTCGGAAGACTCCGACAAGGACATCAACCTCTACATCAACTCGCCGGGCGGCGAGATCACCGGGTTGTTCGCCATCTATGACACCATGCAGTTCATCAAGCCCGACATCGCCACCTACTGCATGGGGCAGGCGGCGTCGGCGGCAGCGGTCCTTCTCGCCGCCGGCACCAAGGGCAAGCGTCACGCCCTGCCGCACTCCCGGATCCTGCTCCACCAGCCGTACAGCGGCGCCGGTGGCCAGGCCTCCGACATCGAGATCCAGGCCCGGGAGATCACCCGCATGCGGGAGCTCCTCGAGTCGGTCGTCGCGCACCACACCGGACAAACCCTCGAGCGGGTCAACAAGGACACCGACCGCGACTTCATCTTGAGCGCGGACGAAGCGAAGGCGTACGGAATCATCGACGAGGTGATCGCGACCCGCGAACTGAACCCAGTTCCCCAGGTCGCGGGCGTCAGCTAGAACTGTCAAGCCAGGCTTTAGGGGGTCTTCGGAGTGGCCAAGTTCGGCGATGGGGGCGAGCTGCTGAAGTGTTCCTTCTGCGGCAAGTCGCAAAAGCAGGTCAAGAAGCTCATCGCCGGCCCCGGGGTCTACATCTGCGACGAGTGCATCGACCTCTGCAACGAGATCATCGAGGAAGAGCTTTCGGAGACCTCGGAGGTCCGCTTCGACGAGTTGCCCAAGCCCCGTGAGATCTACGAGTTCCTCAACGACTACGTCATCGGGCAGGACTACGCCAAGAAGATCCTGGCCGTCGCCGTCTACAACCACTACAAGCGGGTCCAGGTAGGGGCGGCCTCCGGTCCCGACGGCGACGTCGAGCTGGCCAAGTCCAACATCTTGTTGTTGGGCCCCACCGGCTGCGGCAAGACGCTGCTGGCCCAGACGCTGGCCCGGATGCTCAACGTCCCCTTCGCCATCGCCGACGCCACCGCGCTCACAGAGGCCGGTTACGTGGGCGAGGACGTCGAGAACATCCTCCTCAAGCTGATCCAGGCCGCCGACTACGACGTCAAGAAGGCCGAGACCGGCATCATCTACATCGACGAGATCGACAAGATCGCCCGCAAGAGCGAGAACCCGTCGATCACGCGCGACGTCTCGGGCGAGGGCGTGCAGCAGGCCCTGCTCAAGATCCTGGAGGGCACCACCGCCTCGGTGCCGCCCCAGGGGGGGCGCAAGCACCCCCACCAGGAGTTCATCCAGATCGACACCACCAACATCCTGTTCGTGTGCGGCGGCGCCTTCGCCGGCATCGAGAAGATCATCGAGAGCCGCATCGGGCACAAGGGCGTCGGCTTCGGCGCCGAGCTGCGGCGCTCGGGCGACAAGGACCTGGGCACCATCCTCACCAAGGTCCTGCCCGAGGACCTGCTCAAGTTCGGGTTGATCCCGGAGTTCGTGGGCCGGCTGCCGGTGATCGGGGCGGTGTCCAACCTCGACCAGGAGGCGCTCGTCCGCATTCTGGTCGAGCCCAAGAACGCCCTGGTCAAGCAGTTCCGGCGGTCGTTCGAGCTCGACTCCGTCGACCTCGAGTTCACCGACGAGGCGCTCGAAGCGGTGTCGGAGCAGGCCTTGCTGCGGGGCACCGGCGCTCGTGGTCTGCGGGCCATCCTCGAAGAGGTCCTGCTGAACGTCATGTTCGACCTGCCGTCGCGCACCGACATCGGCCGCTGCGTCATCGACCGGTCGGTCGTGCTGCAGAAGGTGAACCCCACCCTGGTTCCCCGCACCGAGCCGGCCCGCCCGCCGGCCCGCCCTCGCCGCGCCGCTTCCTAACCCACCGTCTCCCGGTGCAGGAGCGAGCGGAGCCTCGCCAACCGCGGGTACATGCTCGGCCCGCCCAGGGCGACGAGCAGCTCCTCGATGATCTCGACGTCGAGATCGGGCCGGGCGGTGGCGACGGCGGCCAGGTCGACCCAATCCTTCGGACGGCCGTAGGACAGCTTGAACAGGCAAAGGTCCTCCGCACCGAGGAAGGGGAGGACGTCGTCGCCCCGCCCGAAGGGCCGTTGGACCCGGCGCCCTTCGATCTCGCGGTAGCGCTCGTCGAGGGCGGGGAAGACGTCGACCGGGAAGGGATCCTCAGCGTGCTCGAAGCGGATACCGGCGATCGGCGGCTGGTCGTCGGCTGGGCCTTCCTCCGGACGTAGCCCGAGCCGCGCCAGTGCCTTGACGACCCGATCGAGCGAGGTCGGGGGCAGGAACACATTCACGTCGATGTCGACGGTTCCTCGGGGCTCGGCCACGTAGGCCAGAGCCAGGGCTCCCCCGAAGGCATGGCTCACGCCGGCCTCGTCGAGGTGCCGGTGGACGGCGATGATGAGGTCGACCAGGCCCATCAGTTCGGGCCCATCAGCGGGACCTGACGATCGTCTCGGCCAGGTCGAGCACCGCGTTGATGGCTCGGACGCGCACCGCCATGGGCGTGTCGGGCGTGATGGTGAGGGGCTCCTTCGGGGGCTCGTCCGTGGGCCCCTCGGGGTCGAAGGCGGGAGGCGGGAACGCGAGGAGGCGGCTCCCGGCGGCGGCGAGCAGCTCGTAGCCACAGCCGGCCAGGAGCCGGTGGAGGGTCTCTGCGCTCGGCGCCCGCCGGTCGTTCTCGATGGCTGAGATGTTTGCCTGTTCGATCCCGGAGATGGTGGCGAGCTGACTCTGGGTCAACCCCCGGGAGCTCCGAGCTCGCCGCACGACCGGGCCGTACATCCCCGAATCATATCGAGAACGATATCTGCCGGCTGCCGGCTCGCCGGCTGGCCTCGGAGTGAGAAACGCCCGACCCAGCGGCGAGACGCGGCACCGCCCTCCCGCACGCCGTTGTGCGGAAGGGCGGACGCTGCTCCTGGCGCTGACCCTCAGGCGTCGGTGGTGAGGCTGAGGTAGACGGTCGAGGACTTGTCGCTCATGTTGTTGGCGCACGTCCGGAACACGCCGGGGAAGGCGCCGGGGTTGGTGGCGGTGGTGATGAACCTGCCGTAGCTCGACACGGGGCTGGCGCCGCTGTTCCCGACCTCGACGAAGCTCGACGAGCCGGTGGTCTTGACCAGGAAGACGAACTTCACCTTATGGCCGGACACCACGAAGTCGTTGGCCTGGGCGTTGAGGTAGGCGGTGGTCGGCAGGTCGATGCAGCGGCGGTCGCCGGCGGGGACGGTGACGGTGCCGTTCTGGCTGGCGGCGAGGGCCGACTGGGGGGCGAGCACGAGGAGGCTTCCTGCGACGGCAGCGGCGGCGACGAGCTTCTTGATCATGGCCTGCTTGCTCATGGTTGGGGGTCCTTTCGGGTCCTGGTATCGGCCTTTCCGACACGACCAGCGTTCGCCTTCGCCCTTTCCGGGTCCGTGCCGGGGGATTGCCGGACAGCCGCCTCCGGGCGTTCCCGCTTGCCAAGGCCTTGCCGGGCCGGGCTTGGGAGAGGGGGGCCACGGGTAGGGTGGGTTCCGAACCGGCCCTAGGAGGTTGTCTATGCGGAAAGCCGTGAAGTTGTTGATTGTGGGAGGGGTGGTCGGGGCCGCGGTGGTCGCGGTCAAGTCCTTCCGGTCCGAGGAGCAGGTCGAGAACCTGCCCGCCCAGGCGGCCAAGTCGGCCGGAATGGGTGCCGCCGCCGGCGGTGTTCTCGGACTGCTGTTCGACCTGCGGTCCCGCCGCAAGCAGCGCAAGCGGGGACGCATCACCAAGGCGATCAGCTCGATCCCCGCCCTGCCGTCGCGGAGCAGCCTGCCCGACCTGCACGATCTCGAGCGGGCCAGCCGCAGGGCTCGCAAGGCCGCGGTGAAGGCCGCCCACCGGGCCCAGGCCACGGCCGAGCACCTGGCCGACGCCACCCGGGAGAAGCTGGCCAGCTGACCCTGCCTGGCTGCGCCGCCTACCGTCGGGCGGTGTGAATCCGAGGCCGGCATGAACATCGAGGGCGCCCTCGCCTATCTGGACGCCCACGTCAACCTGGAGCAATCGGTGAGCCGCCGGGCCGCAGCCCGGCGGCTCGATCGCATGAGGGACCTCGTCGGTCTCATGGGCGACCCCCAGTCGAGCTACCCCGTCATCCACCTCACCGGCACCAACGGCAAGGGATCGACGGCGCGGATGCTCACCGCCCTGCTGGTGGAGAAGGGGCTGTCGGTGGGCACCTACACCAGCCCCCACCTGGAGCGCATCAACGAGCGCCTGGCGTGGAACGGCGACCCGATCGACAACGGGGCCTTCGCCGAGGTGATCGAGGCGGTGGCGCTGTTGGAGCCCCTCCTCGGCTCGCCGCCGACCCACTTCGAGATCCTCACCGCCGCCGCCTACCGGTGGTTCGCCGACGTCGCGGTCGACGTGGCCGTGGTGGAGGTTGGCCTCGGCGGGCGGTGGGACGCCACCAACGTGGCCGACGGCCAGGTGGCGGCGGTCACCAACGTCAGCCTCGACCACGCCGAGGTCATCGGCCCCGCCCTGTCCGACATCGCCGAGGAGAAGGCGGGCATCGTCAAGGCGGGCAGCGTGGTGGTCGTGGGCGAGACCGAGCCCGAGCTGGTGGACGCGTTCAACCGGGCCGCGTTCGCCACGTCCGCCGAGGCGGTGTGGCTGCGGGGACGTGACTTCGACTGCACGGCCAACCACCTGGCTCACGGCGGCCGCCACATCGAGCTGGTCACGCCCGGGGCCCGGTTCCCGGGGCTGTTCCTGCCTGTGCACGGGGCCTACCAGGGCGAGAACGCGGCCATCGCCCTGGCCGCGGCCGAGGCCTTCTTCGGGGCGCCCCTCGACCCCGACGTGGTCGCCGACGCCCTCGCCGGGGTGCGGCTGCCGGGCCGGTTGGAGGTCATCAGCCGCGACCCGCTCCTCATCCTCGACGGCGCCCACAACCCGGCCGGCGCGGCCCGCTCGACGGCCGCCATCGAGGAAGCCTTCGCCGGCCGGGGCGGTCGCATCCTGGTGGTGGGGATGCTGATGGGCCGCGACCCGGTGGAGATGCTCGAAGCCTTCGACGCGGGATCGGCCCGCCTGGTGGTCACCTGCCCGCCGCCGTCGCCACGCGCCATGCCGGCGGCCGAGGTGGCGGCCGCGGCCATGGCCCTGGGGACGGACGCGGAGGAGGCGGCGTCGGTGCCGGAGGCAGTCGCCACCGCCCTGGCCCTGGCCAGCCCCGACGAGATGGTGGTCGTCACCGGTTCCCTCTACGTGGTCGGTGCCGCCCGCGCCGCCCTCACCGGCTCGGCCGCCTGACGAGCCTGCCGCCCGACCCGGCCCGGCAGGTGGTCAGGTCCGAACCCCCCGGCCAAGTAGCCTCTCGGCAGATGGATCGCACCCTGGTCATATGCAAGCCCGACGCCGTAGAGCGCGGACTCGTCGGCCAGATCATCTCCCGGCTCGAAGCCCGCACCCTCCGCATCGCCGCCGCTGAACTGCGCACGATCGACAAGGCGGTGGCCGCCGAGCACTACGGCGAGCACCAGGGCGAGCCCTTCTACGAGGATCTGGTGGCCTTCATCACCCGGGGGCCGTCGCTCCTACTGGTGGTCGAGGGGCCTCGCGACACCTACGCAATCGTCCGCACCATGATGGGTGTCACCAACCCGGCCAACGCCGCCCCTGGCACCATCCGGGGCGATCTCGCCATCAGCAACACCGAGAACCTGATCCACGGCTCGGATTCCCACGAGTCAGCCGCCCGCGAGATCGCTCTCTTCTTTCCCGGCCTTGTTCCGGGGGAGTCGGGCGCATAGCCTCTAGGCCAACCCCAGGCCAGGCGTGGGAGCCACCATGTCCGACAACTTCTTCACCGCGTTTCTCGGTCGCGACATGGCGGTCGACCTCGGGACGGCCAACACGCTCGTGTACATACGCGGGCGTGGCATCGTCCTGAACGAACCGTCCGTGGTGGCGGTGAACGTGAAGGACGGCCGTCCTCTCGCCGTCGGCCTCGAGGCCAAGCGTATGATCGGCCGCACGCCGGGCCACATCCAGGCCGTCCGTCCCCTCAAGGACGGGGTGATCAACAACTTCGAGATCACCGAGAAGATGCTGCGCTACTTCATCCACCGGGTGCACCAGCGGCGGTGGGCCAAGCCCCGCATGGTGATCTGCGTCCCGTCGGGCGTCACCGGGGTGGAGAAGCGGGCGGTGCAGGAGGCGGCCGAGTACGCCGGTGCCCGCAAGACCCCGTTCATCATCGAGGAGCCCATGGCCGCCGCCATCGGCGCCGGGTTGCCCGTCCACGAGCCCACCGGCAACATGGTGGTCGACATCGGCGGCGGCACCACCGAGGTGGCGGTCATCTCCCTGGGCGGCATCGTCACCAGCCAGTCGGTCCGCATCGGCGGCGACGAGCTCGACGAGGCGATCATCCAGTTCATCAAGAAGGAGTACAGCCTCGCCCTCGGGGAGCGCACGGCGGAGGAGATCAAGATCGCCCTCGGCTCCGCCTACGAGCTGGAGGAGGAGCTGCACGCCGAGATTCGTGGCCGCGACCTGGTGACGGGGCTGCCGAAGACGGTCGTGACCTCCACCGAGGAGATCCGGCGGGCCATCGAGGAGCCGGTGCAGGCCATCGTCGACGCGGTCAAGGTCACCCTCGACAAGACGCCGCCCGAGCTGGCGGCCGACATCATGGAGCAGGGCATCGTCCTCACCGGCGGAGGGGCGCTGCTGCACGGGCTCGACGTGCGTCTCCAGACGGAGACGGGCATGCCGATCGTCATCGCCAAGAACCCGCTCTACTCAGTAGCCCTCGGAGCCGGTCAGTGCCTCGAGGAGTTCAACGTCCTGCGGCAGGTGCTTTCGACGTCCGGCGAGCGGTAGCCCCCGGGGGGAGCACGGTTGGCTGTGTACCGGCGTTCGAGGCGCCACCGATACCTCTTGCTCCTCCTCGTCCTCACCTCGGTCACGGTCATCACCCTCGACTTCCGTGACGACGGCCAGGGGGTGCTGGAGTCGGTCCGCTCCGGGGCCCGCGACGCCTTCGCCCCCGTGCAGTCGACCGTGGGGAAGCTGTTCTCACCCGTCGGCGACTTCTTCGGGGGGATCACCCGCTACCGGAAGGTCCGGGACGAGAACACCCGCCTGCGCCTGGAGCTGGAGGAGGCCCGGGGCGAGGCCATCCGGGGCGCCGACGCCGTCCGCGAGCGCCAGCTGCTCAACGCCTTGCAACGGCTGGACTTCGCCGGCGACCTCCGGGGCGTCACCGCCCGGGTGGTGTCCAACTCGCCGTCGAACTTCCAGCTCACGGTCACCGTCGACCACGGCAGCGAGGACGGGGTGGCCACGGGCATGCCCGTCGTCACCGCCGCCGGCCTGGTGGGACGCATCGCCGAGGTGTCCAAGGACCGGGCCACCGTCCTCCTCCTCACCGACCCCGCCTCGAGCGTGGGCGTGCGCCTGGCCGGCACCGGCGACGTCGGCGTCGTCACCGGCTCGGGCCGCCGCGACCTGCTGCCCCTCAGCCTGGTGAGCGTGGAGACGAAGGTGGCCGAGGGCGAGGCGGTGGTCACCAGTGGCCTCCAACAGGGCCTGTTCCCGCCGCAGATCCCGGTGGGACGGGTGCGGGGGGCCAAGATCACCCCCGGCCAGCTGGAGCAGGAGGTCACCATCGAGCCCGTGGTCGACCTCGACCGCCTGGAGATCGTCCGCATCCTCATCTGGCAGCCGACCCCGTCGCCCTCCGCCTCGAACCGGTGACACTTTCGGGCGTCAGGGCGCCGAAATTCGTCACCAGTTGGCGGCGGGCGGACTGACTCGGACCGCCGGAGGCGCCTAGTCTCGCCCGGATGCCCAGGTCTGCCCCGCCGGCCGCCGCCCCCGAGGGATGACGTCCGATCCCCGGTTCCGGGTGCCGTTGCTGCTGATCTCGGCGTTGGCGCTCCACCTGACCCTCTTCTCGGTGCTGCGGATCGCCGGCACGGCCCCCGACGTCATGCTCCTGGTGGCGGTGGCGGGGGGCCTGGTGGGAGGTCCGGTACGGGGCGCGCTCCTCGGCTTCGCCGCCGGCATCGCCATCGACGTCTTCCTGCGCACGCCCATGGGCCTGTCAGCCCTCGTGTTCACCCTGGTCGGCTACGGCGTGGGGGTCGTGTCCACCGGTGTCCTCACCCCCTCGTGGTACCTGCCGGTGGTCACCGCCTCCGTCGCCAGCGCGGCCGGTATCGTGATCTACGCGATGGTGGGGGCCATGCTCGGTGAACCGATGGTCAGCCGGCGGCTGTTCACGATCGTGAGCGTGGTGGCGGTGGGCAACGGCATCCTGGCCGTCCCCGTCATCCGGGCCGTCACGTGGGCCATGGGCGACGACGGCGGCCTCATCGCCGACGTGCGCGGCCGCCGGTCGCGGGCGGAGTGGATGTGAGCGGCGACACCACCCGCCTGCGCATGGGGATCCTGGGCGTGGTCGTGATCTCCCTGTTCAGCGCCCTCCTGGCCCGGCTGTGGTACCTCCAGGTGCTGTCCGCGCCCACGTACCAGAACGAGGCCCAGCTCAACAGCGTGCGGTTCATCTACACCGAGGCGCCCCGGGGCCGGATCCTCGACCGCAACGGCAAGGTCCTGGTGGGCAACCGGGTCGTGCCCACGGTGGTGGTCGACAAGAGCGAGCTGGGCGACAAGCCCGACGACGTGATCGCCCACCTGGCGGCCCTGGTCAACGTGCCCGCGCCGGTGCTCAAGGAGCGGATCGAGGATCCCCGCTACAGCCCGTTCAAGCCCATCCCCGTGGTCGACGACGTCCCCAAGGAGACGCTCATCCACATCCGTGAGCACCAGGCCGAGTACCCGGGGGTGCAGGGGGTGATGCTGACCAAGCGCTTCTACCCCAACGGCAGCCTGGCCGCCCACGTCCTCGGCTACGTGGGCGAGATCAACGACAAGGAGCTCGCCCCCCGCAAGACCAAGGGCTACCGGCCCGGCGACAGCATCGGGAAGTCGGGCGTCGAGCTGGCCTACGAGGACGACCTGCGGGGCCAGCCGGAGGTGGAGAAACTCGAGGTCGACGCCCAGGGCCGGGTCCTGCGGACGCTCGGCAAGCAGGCGGCGGTGCAGGGCCACGACGTCCGCCTCACCCTCGACCTCGACCTCCAGGTGGTGGCCGAGGTGTCGCTCCAGCAATCGATCGCGGCGGCCCAGGCCACCTACGACAACGACTCGGCCAAGCGGTTCATCGCCCCCGCGGGATCGGCGGTGGTGGTCGACCCCCACGACGGCGCGGTGCTGGCCATGGCGTCGTACCCCACCTACGAGCCCTCGACGTTCGTCGACGGGATCAGCGAGAAGACCTTCGCCGCCCTCAACGACCCCACCGGCCACTATCCCCTCAACAACCGGGTCACCCAGGGCCTCTATGCGCCGGCGTCGACGTTCAAGCTGGTCACGTCGATCGCGGGCCTGGAGACCGGCCTGATCACGCCCCAGTACACGGTGAACGACCGGGGCACGTTCACCATCGGCGACCCGCCCACCGTCCTCACCAACGCCTTCAGCGAGGCCTTCGGGTACGTGAACCTGTCGGCCGCCCTCACCGTGTCGAGCGACGTGTACTTCTACGAGCTCGGGTCGCGTTTCTGCCCGGGGGAGTGCAACAACAAGATCCAGGACACGGCCAAGGAACTGGGGATGGCCGACTTCACCGAGGTCGACCTGCCGTTCGAGGCCAGCGGGCGGATTCCCGACCAGCAGACCAAGCGCCGCCTCCACGAGTCGAACCCGGAGGCATTCCAGGAGCCCGAGTGGTACACGGGCGACAACCTCAACCTCGCCATCGGCCAGGGCGACACCGTGATCACGCCGTTGCAGCTGGTCAACGCCTACGCCACCCTGGCCAACGGCGGCACCGTCTTCGCGCCCCACGTCGGCGGGTCGATCCTCGACGTGAACGGGGCGGTGGTGCGCACCGTCGAACCGAGGGTGAACCGCAAGACCGAGATCCCGGCCACCATCCGCGATCCGGTAGTGGCCGGCTTCGAGGGGGCGGTGGCCAACAGCCGGGGGACGGCCGCGCCCGCGTTCGCCGGCTTCCCGACGTCGCGGTTCCCCATCGCCGGCAAGACGGGAACCGCCCAGGTCAACGGGAAGCAGGACACCGCCCTGTTCTCCGCCTTCGGGCCCACCAACGACCCCCGGTACGCGGTCACGGTGGTGATCGAGGAGGCCGGCTTCGGCGCGGCCGCCGCCGCACCCGTGGCCCGGGCCCTGTTCGACCAGATCCTGGCCCTGCCCCTCACGCCCATCACCCGCGTCCAGGCCCGCGACTGAGCCCATGGCCCTCGACCTCCGCAGCGCCAACACCCGCCGCGGGTCGAGCGCGTGGCGCAGCGTCGACCTGCTCCTGCTGGCGGCCATCGCCGGCATCAGCGCCATCGGGCTGCTGATGATCTACTCCTCCACCCGCCAGGGCCAGGCCGCGGCCGGCTTCGACCCCGCCTATTTCGTGAAGCGCCAGGCCCTGTTCGTGTTCATCGGCCTGGTGGTGATGATCGGAGTCGCGCTCATCGACTACCAGGTGCTGCGCGACATCGCCCCCGCCATCTACGCCGCCTCCCTCTTCGTCCTCCTGCTCGTCCTCTCCCCTCTGGGCACCGAGCGGCGGGGCACCCAGGCCTGGTTCCAGGTGGGGCCGTACCAGTTCGAGCCCTCGGAGGTGGCCAAGCTGGCGCTGATCATCGCCCTGTCCGCCTTCTGCGCCGCCCACCGGGGCGATCTCGACGTGGGCCGGCTGACCACCGCCCTCGGCATCGCCGCCATTCCCCTCCTCCTCATCTACCTCCAGCCCGACGTGGGCACAGGCATGGTCTTCGTGGCCATCCTCATGGGCATCCTGCTGGTGGGCGGGGCCAGTCCCCGCCAGATCGCCATCCTCACCCTCATGGGGATCACGGCCGTGGTGATGGTGCTCCAGCTCGGGGTGCTGAAGGACTACCAGCGCGACCGGCTGTCGGCGTTCCTCGACCCCAAGGAGGACGTGCAGCGGTCGGCCTACAACCTCAACCAGTCCAAGATCGCCATCGCCGCCGGCGGCGTGGGCGGGCGGGGACTCTTCCAGGGGACGCAGACCAACCTGTCCTTCGTGCCGGAGCAGCACACCGACTTCATCTTCACCGCGGTGGGGGAGGAATTGGGCTTCGTGGGGGCCTGCACCCTGCTGGGCCTGTTCGGGCTGGTGATGTGGCGGACGTGGCGGGCGGCGATCACGGCCAAGGACCAGTTCGGGATGCTGGTGTGCGTCGGGGTCCTGGCCATGCTGGTGTTCCAGGTCTTCGAGAACGTGGGCATGACGATGGGGATCACGCCCATCGCCGGCATCCCCCTGCCGCTGATGTCGTACGGGGGCTCGGCTACCGTCGCCACCTTCGCCGCCCTGGGACTGGTGCTCAGCGTCCAGATGCGCCGTTTCACCTGAGTCACGCGGCGTCACCTGAGTCACCGCCGCTCATCCGGCGGCGGTGGGGTAAACTTCGCCCCGATTTGATGACCTCTCTGTGGCCACGAATCCAGCTGCTGCTGGCCAAGGTCTCCCGGGCGCCCCGTCAGGCGTCGTCGTCCCAACCGGTTCCGAGTACGCCCTGGATGGCGGGCCCGGCCCTCGACCCCACACCTGTGGGGCCGGCGGCGGCCTCGCCCGCGGGCGAGCCGGCTGGTCCCTCCACTTCGATCGAGCGCTCCGGCGCGCGGAGGGCCCGCTGCCCTGCCGCCCGCGACGGGCGCTACGCACGCCGGGCGGCGTGCGCTTGCAGAAGGGAACGCTCCCATGTCCGAACCGCTCCCCGGCCACCCGGCGGATCCCGCCCCCCGGCCGGTTCCTGTCACTCCTCCCGGCGCTGACGCCGGGTCTGCTCCCCAGACGACCGCCGAGGGCGGTCCCAACCGGCGACGGCGTGGCTCCCGGGGCGGCCGGGGCCCCGCTCGCCCCGCTGGCTCCGGTTCCGGGCCCGGACCCGGACCCGGTGGCGCAGCTGACACCGGTTCGCCGGCGGTAGGCCTTCCCACCGCCGCTCCCACCGCCGGTAGCGGCCCGTCCCCCGACCGGCGGGGTCCGCCCCGCGCCCAGACCCGGCCGCCCCAGGGCGGAGCCGACGACGGGCGCCTTCCCGACCTGCCCGACCCGCCCCGCGAGGGCCGGCCGTCGACATCGCGGCGCGCACCTGCCGGCAGCCGTGGTGGCGGGGGAGGGCGGCCCACCTCCACCCCCCGGTCGACCACGCCCAAGATCGGCGACACCCGCCCGGCCCAGTCCGGCGCCGACGCCGCCGGCGTCGGCCACTCCGACAGAGCCGCCGCGGGCCCGGCACCCGAGCCGGCAGCCGCGGCGGTCTCGGCACCCGAGCCGGTCGGCGGCGCCCTGGCAGGCGGTGCCGGGGGATCGGCCGCCACCAAGCGCCGCCGGAAGCGGGGCGGCCGGGGACGGGGCGCGGCCGGCGGACCGACCACCATCGGCGGCGCCCGCGAGGCCGAGGACCCGGTCGAACTCGACGAGGAGACCCTCGAGCGCCGGCGGGGCCGCGAGCGCAAGGGTCGCCCCGTGGGCCGCTACCTCATGGCCGTGCACGTGCGGCCCGAGGCCACCCAGATCGCGGTGCTCGAGGGGCGCTCGCTCATCGAGCACTACGTCTCCCGCCCGACGGACGACGCCAGCCAGATCCACGGCAACATCTACCTGGGCAAGGTCCAGAACGTCCTGCCGGGCATGGAGGCGGCCTTCGTCGACATCGGCACCCCCAAGAACGCGGTGCTCTACCGGGGCGACGTCCACTCCGAGCACGAGGATGTCGACGACAAGATCTCGGCCTCCACCCGCATCGAGCAGATCCTGCGACCGGGCCAGACCGTCCTCTGCCAGGTCACCAAGAACCCCATCGGCACCAAGGGCGCCCGCCTCACCCAGGAGGTGTCCCTCGCCGGGCGGTTCGTGGTCCTCATCCCCAACAGCTCCACCTACGGCATCTCCAAGCGCCTGGCCGACGACGAGCGCAAGCGCCTGCGCCGCATCCTCGACGACGTCCGCCCCGAGCACCACGGCCTCATCGTGCGCACCGCGGCCGAGGGGGCCACGCCCGAGGAGCTTCGCCGCGACGTGGCCCGCCTCCAGAAGGAGTGGGCCCACATCGAGCAGCGGGCCGGCAAGTCGGCCCCCGCCCTCCTCTACCGGGAGCCCACCCTGGCCGTCCGGGTGATCCGGGAGGAGTTCAACAAGGACTACCGGGGCGTCATCATCGACGACCCCGATCTCTACGGCGAGGTCCACGACTACGTGGCCGCCCTGATCCCCGAGCTGGTCGATCGCATCGAGCTCTACGAGGAGGCGGCCGAGCTGCCCCTCTTCGAGCGCCAGCACATCCACGAGCAGCTGCACAAGGCCCTCGACCGCAAGGTGTGGCTGCAGTCGGGAGGGTCGCTCATCATCGAGCGCACCGAGGCCCTCACCGTCATCGACGTCAACACCGGCAAGAACGTGGGCACCTCCAACCTGGAGGAGACCGTCTACCGCAACAACCTGGAGGCGGCGGAGGAGATCGCCCGCCAGCTGCGGCTGCGCGACATCGGCGGCATCATCGTCATCGACTTCATCGACATGGAGATCAGGCGCAATCGCGACGACGTGCTGCGCTGCTTCAAGGAGGCCCTGGCCCGCGACAAGACCCGCACCCAGGTCTTCGACATCTCCGAGCTGGGCCTGGTGGAGATGACCCGCAAGCGGGTGTCGGAGGGGCTGGTGGAGGCGTTCTCCGCCACCTGCCCCACCTGCGCCGGCCGGGGCATCGTCCTCGACCCGACGCTTCTCTAGCCGCGGCGGCGCCGGCCCTCGCAAGGGCCGGCGCACACCGCGGGTTGGGTTGGGCTGGGACTCAGGTCGCGGTGCAGCCGGACGCCTCCGCCGACTGGAGGAACGACGATTGGAGCTGGGCGAAGGTGAGGGCCTTGTCGTTGTCGGCAAGGACGGTGCGCGCATGGCTCCACTCCACCACCGAGTCCACGAAGTTGGCCTGATGGCCCTTCAGGATGTTGAAGGCGGCGGTCGTGTTGGCGTTGGCGTCGAACGCCTTCAGGAAGTTCACCACCGACCCGCCGAAGACCCCGATGGTCGAGGTCATGGTGGCCCGCCGGGTGGCGAGGGTGCTCGTGGCGGTGGCCAGGCTTGTGGTGAGACCTTCGACCTGCTGGGCCAGGTCCTCCTTGGCCTCCGGAATGTCGTCGCACATCTGCTCGACGGTGGCCGGGTCGGTCAACGCCTGGGCCGGGGCCACGGTGGCGACGCCGACGGTTCCGAGAGCGCCGACGACGACGGTGATGCCGCTGATGAGGGTGATGATGGTCTTGTTCATTGGGGTTCTCCTTGGATTGGTCCTACGGGTCGGATGGGTCCTACGGGTCGGATGGATTGAAGCCACGGCGCTCAGAGCTCGATGCCCAGGGCTTGCAGCTGGGCGTTGACGATGGCGTCGACTTCCGCCCGGGTCAGTTCCCGAGGCCCTCCGTCGTCGCCCGCCCGCTCGAACTGGGCCGCCATCTCCGCCAGCGCCTGGGCCACCTCGGTGGGCAGGACATCCGTCGGGAGCACCTCCGGCACGTTCGCCGGGGGATCGGGGGCCGAGCTCGCCACGGGGGACGAGGCCTCGGGACCGGCGTCGCCGGCTTCTGCCTGGTCGTCAGCCATCGAGGCCGGTTCAGCCGCCGGGGGGCTGGTGACGGCCGTCGTGGCCGACCCTCTCCCCGCCGACCCCCGGACGCCGGGATCGCTCCCCGAAGGAGTGCCGCACCCGGCGACGATGATCGCCACCGCCACGCATCCGACCGCGGCCCGTACGCCTGCCCGCAGCCGTGTGAATCCGCCGCTCGCCATTTTCCTGTCTCCTTGTACGCAGTGCCCCCCGCAAGGAAGATCTTCCGGGAAAGCGCCGCCGCCGGGAATCTCCCGCGCAGGAGGGATTGCGTTTCGGAACGGTGAGACTTTTCGCACCACCTGGTAAGGCGGGGCGGCGGGGAATCAGGTGGTGACGGTGGCCACGAGGCGGTCGACGGCGCCCCCGAACTCGTCGAACGCGGCGGGCGGCGCCTCGGCGGCGACGACCAGGACCGCGCCGTCGACGACGACGACGTCGAGCCGGTTCTGGTTGCCCTCGATCAGCTCGAACAGGCGCCCCGTGTCGTCGAGGGCGAACAGGAGGACGCACCGGGACGGGCAGCGCACACCGGGGTACCCGGCGCCGGGCCGCACCTGGACGGTGAGGCGCTGGCCCGGGTGGCCTCCGACCTCGAACGGCTCCGATGTGGTCTCGAGGCGGGGATGGGCGGCCAGCCATTGGGCCACATCGCCCGGAACGGCGGTGGTCGCGGCCTCGATCTCGGCCGCGGTGGCGGGCGTCAGGGATGCGTCGAAGACCTGCCCGACGCGGACGATGGAGAGGAGGCTGGTCTCGGGCCCGGACGCCTGGACCAGGTCGACGACGTCGCGGAACTCGCCCTTCAGCGACCGCCAACTGCCGTCGGACGTGAACGACAGGGACGGTGTGAACGTCTCCGTGCGGTACCGGCCGGCCGGGATGGGGTCCGTCCCGGGGGGAAGGCGACCCACCACCTCGGTGGTCGGCGGCGTGGTGGTCGGTTGCGAGGGGCCGCCGCGGGCCGCCTCGTCGCCCCGACCGCCGGACGGGTCCCGGCCGTTGGCGACCCAGGCCAACACCCCGGCGACCACCACGAGGGCTCCCACCAGGCCTGCGACTGCCCGGGGCCGGACGGATCGGCGCCCGGCCACCGGGCGGGCCGGGGGCGGAGCGGGCGGGGGAGGCGCGGGCGCGGGCGGCGCGGGGCCGGCCAGGGTGGCGGTCGGGGCGGGATCGAAGGGGATGGTGACCGAGCCCGACGAGTCGAGGGAGGGCTCGGACCCGGTGGTCCGGGACAGCTCGAAGACCCGCTCCGACCGGGAGGCGCCCCCCGGGCGGACGCCCACCGGGTCGAGGCTCACGCCTTCCAGCAGGCTGTCCCGGGCCAGCTGGCGGGTCACCTGCGACACCAGGATCTGGCCGTCGGCGGCCAGGGCGCACATGGCCACCGCCCGCTCGACGGCGCCGCCCCGGTAGCCGTCACCGTGACGCTCGGCCTCGCCCGTGTGCAGGGCCATGCGGGCCGACGGCGGGCCGCCGCCACCGGAAGGATCGTCGACGCCGTCGTCGACGCTGTCCTGCACGGCCAGGGCGCAGCCGATGGCGTCGGAGGCCCGAGCGAAGACGCCGAGCACGGTCGGACCCCCGTCGCCGGCGACCACGCCCCCGTGCCGCTCGACGGTGGTGGCAACGGTTCCCGGGGGTTGGGCCTCCACCGCCAGAAAGGTCAGGATCCCGGACGGGCGGTTGCCGGGTGCGGCCCGTTCCAGCCCGGCCACCAGCTCGCCGGCCGAGGCCGGGCGGCGGACGGGATCGGTCGACAGCCCGCCCCGAAGGGCCCGGGCCACCTCCCGGTCGGAGCCCGCCGGTTCGGGGTCGTCGGCCGCCGGCGTCCGCCCGGTGAGAAGGGTGTAGGCGGTGGCGGCCAGGCTGTAGACGTCGGCCGCAGGCGTCGTCCGGGAGTCGGTGGCCAGCTCGGGGGCGACGTAGCCCTTGGTGCCCATCGGGATGCGGTGGGCGGCCGCCTGGTTCACGGCCACCCCGAAGTCGACCAGCACCACCTGGCCCCGGGGCGTGAGGATGAGGTTGGCCGGCTTGACGTCGCCGTGCACGACGGGCGGCTCGTGGGCGTGGAGGTGGTCGAGGGCCGCCGCCACCTGGTGGAGGTAGCCCATCACCGCACCGAAGGCGAGGCCGGGGTCGCCCCGCTCGTCGAGCACCTGCTGGAGGCTCTTGCCCTCCACCCAATCCATCACCAGGTAGTAGCGGGCGCCGACGTAGAAGTCCTCCCGCACCAGGGGCAGGCCGGCGTGGGGGCGGACGTCGAGCAGGACCCGGGCTTCGGACAGCACCGCCTCCCGCTCCTCGGGCGTCTTCACGGGCCGGACCTTCAGCGCAACCTGGCGGTCGTGGAGCGAGTCCCGAGCCCGGACGACCTCGCCCTGGCCGCCCCGCCCGACCACCTCCAGGGGCTGGTAGCGGCCCCGGATCAGCTCACCCATCGGCGTGGGGGCGATCGGCCTGGCCCCGGAGGTCGGCCAGGCTGACGGCCCCCCGCCGGATGGCGTCGTTGGCCAGGCGAGCCCGGCGGCGCTCGCCCTCCCACACGCCGAACTTGTCGAACAGGTGGAGCATGTGCTGCTTGACGGCGGCGTCGGACACGACCAGCTCCCGGGCGATCTGGCGGATCGACGCCGGCTCGGTGAACACGTCGCCCGCCAGCACCGGGCGGCACAGGCTGAGGAGGACGTCGCGCTCCCGGCGGGTGAGCTCGGGCGCGGGCTCGGCCGCCTGCGTCTCCTGACGGTCGCCGGCGCGGTCGTCGGTGTGGAACACCATTCGCGTCTGGCCGACGCGGATCTCGTCGCCGTCGCGCAGGGGGCACGACCCCAGGACCCGGTTCCCGTTGACGAAGGTGCCGTTCCGGGAGGAGAGGTCGCGGGCCGACCAGCCCGCCGGGAACCGCTCCAGGGCCGCGTGCAGGCGTGAAAGGGTTGGGTCCGACGTCACCGCGACGTCGTTGCTCCCGGCCTTGCCGATGGAGACCTGGTCCGCGTCGAGGACCACCAGCCGCCGCCCGGCAGAGTCCCATAGCTCCAGGTACTCGGGCATCTTCCTTACCAGAAGGTAAGGCCTCGGACCGGCCCGGGCCAAGGGTGGTAGCACGAGGACTGCCCGGCCGCCACCCTCGGCGTCCCACGCGGCCGCCAGATTTCGGGCCGCGGGCTCTCCTGTACGCTGGTCGGTCTATGTACGCAGTGATCAAGACAGGTGGCAAGCAGTACAAGGTCTCGCAGGGCGAGCGCCTCGACGTCGAGCGCCTCACCGGCGACGGCGACGGCGTGGTGTCGTTCGACCCCGTGCTGGTGGTCGACGGGGAGACGATCTGGGCCGAGCCGGCGCAGCTGGCGGGGTCGAGGGTGACGGCCAAGGTCGTGGGTGACGCCAAGGGCCCCAAGATCACGGGCCTCACGTACAAGAACAAGACCAACTCCACCAAACGGTGGGGCCATCGCCAGCACTACAGCACCATCGAGATCACCGGCATCACGAGAGAGGCCTGAGATGTCCAAGACCAAGGGTGGCGGCTCCACCCGCAACGGCCGCGACTCCGCCGCCCAGCGCCTCGGTGTGAAGGTCTACGACGGCGGCGTGGTCAGCCCGGGCAAGATCATCGTCCGCCAGCGGGGCACCCACTTCCACCCCGGCGAGCAGGTCGGCAAGGGCGGCGACGACACCCTGTTCGCCCTGGCCGACGGCAAGGTGAAGTTCACCTTCCGCGGCGGCCGGCGCCGCGTCGACGTCCTCCCCGAGTAGCTCGGCCGAGCAATCGGTCTGGGCCGGCGCCCGCCGGTCGTAACCTCTCTTTCCAGTGTCTTCCTTCGTCGACGAGGCCGCGCTCTGCGTTCGGGGCGGTGACGGCGGGGCCGGGTCGGTCTCCTTCCGGCGGGAGGCCCACGTCCCCCGGGGCGGCCCCGACGGGGGCAACGGCGGCCAGGGGGGCGACGTGTGGCTGGTCGCCGACCACCAGTGCGCCTCCCTCCTCGCCTTCCGCGACCACCCCCACCGCATCGCCACCAGTGGTGCCCACGGGGCGGGCGGGGCCCGGCACGGTCCCGGCGGCGCCGACCTGCGGGTGAGCGTGCCGGTGGGCACGATCGTCTCCGAGGACGGGCGGGTGGTGGCCGACCTGGTCAACACCGGCGACTCGTGGCTGGCGGCCCGGGGCGGGACGGGGCGGGCGGGGCAACGCCAGCTTCCTGTCCAACCGCCGGCGGGCGCCGTCGTTCGCCGAGCAGGGGGAGGCGGGCGAGGAGCGGTGGCTCAAGCTCGAGCTCAAGCTGATGGCCGACGTCGCCCTCGTCGGGTTCCCCAACGCGGGCAAGTCCACCCTCATCTCCCGGGTGTCAGCGGCGAAGCCCAAGATCGCCGACTACCCGTTCACCACCCTCCAGCCCCACCTGGGCGTGGTCCGCAGCGACGACTACGAGTTCGTGATGGCCGACATCCCCGGGCTGATCGAGGGCGCGAGCGAGGGCAAGGGCCTGGGCCACCAGTTCCTGCGCCACATCGAGCGGGCCCGGGCCCTCGTGGTGCTTCTCGACCTGGCCCAGGCCGACGGGGTGGCCCCCGAGGAGCAGGAGCGCATCCTCCTCCACGAGCTGGGCAGCCACCGTCCCGAGCTGCTGGAGCGGCCCCGGCTGGTGGTGGGTACCAAGGCCGACGTGGCCGTCGCACACTGGGACGGCGACCGGGTCTCGGCCGTCACCGGCGCCGGGATCAAGGAGCTGGTCGGGCGGCTGGCCGTCCTCGTCGACCACGCCCGGGCGGCCGAGCCCGACGCCGGCGCCTACGTGGTCTACCGGCCCGAGCCGGAGGGGATCCGGGTGGAGCGCGATGTCGACGGCGCCCTGGTGGTGCGGGGCCAGGCCGCGGAGCGGGCGGTGGCGGTGAACGACCTCACCAACCTTCAGGCGCTCGACTACGTCCGTGACCGGCTGAAGCGGCTGGGCGTCGACAAGGCCCTGACCCGGGCTGGTGCCCGGGAGGGCGACACCGTGCGCATCGGCAAGATGACCCTGGAGTACACCGACGGCACCGCCGTCCGGCCGGTCGGCCGCCGAGGCTGAGGCCATGATCGTCGTGGCCAAGATCGGGACGTCGTCGATCACCGACGACCACGGCGAGATCGCGGTGGCCGCGGTCCAGAAGCTGTGCTCCGAGGTGGCCGACCTTCGCAGCCAGGGCCACCGGGTGGTGGTGGTCACGTCGGGGGCGATCGCGGCCGGGCTGCCCGCCCTCGGCCTGTCGGGGCGGCGGCCGACCGACATCGCCACCCTCCAGGCCGTCTCGGCGGTGGGCCAGAGCCGGCTCATGGGCGTCTACGACACCGCCCTCGGCGCCCACGGGCTGGTGGCCGGCCAGGTGCTCCTCGTCCCCCTCGACTTCGCCCACCGCTCGCAGTACCTCCACGCCCGCCAGACCCTCAACCGGCTGCTGGAGCTGGGCGTGGTGCCGGTGGTGAACGAGAACGACGCCATCGCCGACGACGAGATCCGCTTCGGCGACAACGACTTCCTGGCCGCCCTGGTGGCCAACCTGGTGGCGGCCGACCTGCTGGTCCTGCTCACCGACGCCCCCGGCCTGCTCAGCGCCGACCCCCGGCTCATCGAGGGCGGATCGCTCATCGAGGAGATCGTCGAGGTCGACCACGAGATGGAGCGGGTGGCCGGTGGGCGGGGCTCGGTCCACGGCAGCGGGGGGATGGCGTCCAAGCTGGCGGCGGCCAAGATCGCGTCGTGGTCGGGGGTGCGGGCCGTCATCGCCGCCGCCACCCGCCCGGGCGTGCTGGCGGGGGCCGTCGAGGGCCGCCCGGGGGTGGGGACGATCGTGCGGCCCCGCGATCGGCGCCTGCCCGCCCGCAAGCTGTGGATAGCCTTTGCCATGGCCATGTCGGGGACGATCGTGGTCGACGACGGCGCCCGCCGGGCCCTCGTCGAGCGGGGCCGGTCCCTGCTGCCGGCGGGGATCGTGGAGGTGCGGGGCGACTTCGAGGCCGACGACGCGGTGGAGATCGCCGACCTCACCGGGCGGGTGTTCGCCAAGGGCCTGGCCCGGCTGAGCGCGGTGGACCTCAAGGCCGCCGCCGGCCGCCGCACGAGCGACCTGCCCGAGGGCACCCCCCACGAGGCGGTCCACGCCGACGACCTGGTCGCCCTGCCATGAATCGCCCCGTGCCCGTGGAGAGTCGCCCGGCCGGCCGTCGACGGGGTCGCTGGACGGTCGGGCTGGTGGTGGCCGGGCTGTTGCTTCTCGCCGGCTGCACCACCATCCGGGGCCTGATCGACACCGAGGAGGCCCTCCAGCAGGCCGGATTCACCGAGGTCGAGGTCGACTTCACCAGCGCCGACGGCTTCGACCAGGTCGAGATCGCCCTCCGCCCGCCGTCGGTCGAGACCGCGCCCGGGGTCAGCGCCGAGGAGGCGGCCCGCGTCGTGTGGACCGAGTTCCCCCTGCGCTTCGACATCGTCCGGGTCGAGTTGCTCGGACCGGCCGACGCTTTTGTCACCACCTACACCTACAGCGAGATGCAGGAGATCTTCGGTCCCCGCTCCCCCGAGCTCGACGAGAAGGAGCTGGGCGACGACGTGGTCCGGGCGGGGGTGGGAATCGCCATCGTCCTCGTCGTCGGCGGGCTCCTGTTCCTGGCCGCGATCGTTCTGGCCATCGTCTTCGGCGTGCGGGCCAGCCGCCGGCGAGCGGCGCGCACCCCTCCGCCGTGGCCGCCGGTACCCAGACCGGGCGGATGAGGCGGTAGTTGCGAGGAAGTTGACGGCCTGGCACGCGGGATTTGGCTTCCCGCCCGTACCATGGGGCCGATGACTCGTGGCGGAGAACCGTCGATGGGGCGGCGCGGCGGCGGCCGACGTCCGCTTCGCGGCACGGACGGCGGGTAGGTCGGCACCGGTCGGTCGCGATGGTGCTCGAGCTCGATGACGTGACGACTGCCGCCGACGGGCGCGCCCCGACGTTCCCCGCCCCGCCGGCCTCGCCCGGCGCGCTCCCGGCCCGGCCCGGGATCCGGCGGGTGGCCCGCACCATCCAGGCCGTCACGGGCGGGCTGATCCTCGTCTACATCGGGTCCACCGTGTTCCGGCACCACCCCTCCACCATCTCGCTCTACGACGGGTGGGTCGGCAACTTCGCCTACTTCGGGTGCGCCGCCCTGTGTGCCCTGCGGGCGGTGGGCGTCCGCGACCGCCAGCGGGCCGGGTGGGCCGCCATCGCCCTCGCCCTCCTCCTGTTCGCACTGGGCAACCTGGTGTGGACGACGGCCGTCCAGTTCATGGACCCGGTGCCCTACCCGTCGATCCAGGACGCCCTGTTCCTGCCCTTCTACCCCATCGCCTACCTGGGCATCGTGCTCCTCGTCCGCAAAGACATGCCGACGTGGGGGTCCCGGGCCATCTGGCTCGACGGCCTCATCGCGGCGCTGGGTGTGGCCGCCCTCGAGGCAGCCGTCATCATCGCCGAGGTGATCCGGTTCAACACCGGTGACACCGGCGACGTGGCCACCAACCTGGCGTACCCGGTCGGGGCGCTCGTGCTCATCACCATGCTGGTGGCGGTCTTCGCGGTCCAGGGTTGGCGCCCGGGTCGGATGTGGTGGGTCCTGGGGGCGGGGCTGGCCCTGTTCGCGGTGGCCGACAGCGTCTACATGATCCAGGCCCTGGCCGAGACCTACGTCACCGGGACGCCCCTCGACGCGGTGTGGATGGTGGGCACCTTCCTGATGGCCTCGGCGGCCTGGCTGCGCACCAACGCCCGGCCGGAGGAGGAGCGGCGGACGCAGCCGGTGTTCATCCCCGGCCTCTTCATCGTGACGTCGCTGTCCATCGTCGTGTGGGCCACCTGGCACGAGGTCCTGCCCCTGGCGGTGGTCCTCGCCACCGGCACCCTGCTGGTGGCCGTCGTCCGCCTGGCCCACGCCTACCGCCAGCTGCAGACGCTGGCCGAGAGCCGGCGGGAGGCGCGCACCGACGAGCTGACCGGGCTTCCCAACCGGCGCCTGTTCTACGAGACGCTGCGCCGGAGCCTGGAGGAGAACGGCTCCGAGCCCCCCGCGCCCCTGGCCGTGCTCATGATCGACCTCGACCGGTTCAAGGAGATCAACGACAGCCTCGGACATCGGGTGGGGGACGAGGTCCTGCGCCAGCTCGGGCCCCGGCTGGCGTCGGTGGTGGGGGCGTCGGGGACGGTGGCCCGGCTGGGGGGCGACGAGTTCGGGCTGCTCCTGGTTCCCCTCTCCGATCCGGACGTGGCCACCGAGACGGCCGAACGCATCCGGGCCGACCTGCGCCGGAGCTTCCACCTCGACGGCATGACCCTGCACGTCGACGCCAGCATCGGCATCGCCCTCGCCCCCGAGCACGGGATCGTCGCCGACTCCCTCCTGCAGCGGGCCGACGTCGCCATGTACGAGGCCAAGCGCAACCGGCGGTCGTGGGAGGTCTACACGCCCACCAACGACACCCACACCCGCGACCGGCTGAAGCTGATGGAGGACGTCCGCGACTCCATCGCCCGCCGGGAGATCGTCCTCTACTACCAACCGAAGCTCGACCTGGCCACCCGTGCCGTCACCGGGGTGGAGGCGCTGGTGCGGTGGCAGCACCCGGAGCGGGGTCTGCTCACCCCCGACCGCTTCCTCGATCTGTTCGAGCAGAGCGGTTTGATGGGACCGCTGGCCATGGAGGTGCTCGACCAGGCCCTCACCCAGCAGGCGAAGTGGTCGGCCCAGGACCTGCCGTTGAGCATGGCCGTGAACCTGTCCGCCTCCAACCTCGCCGACGCCGACCTGCCCGAGAGGGTGGCCGAGGTCATCAGCGGCAAGGGGGTCCACCCCGGCAGCGTGGTGCTGGAGATCACCGAGGACAGCCTCATGGTCGACGCCGAGGCCAGCCTGGCCGTGCTCGAGCGGCTTTTCTCGCTCGGCGTCGAGCTGTCGGTCGACGACTACGGCACCGGCCAGTCCTCCCTCGCCTACCTGCGCGACCTCCCGGTCCAGGAGCTCAAGCTCGACCGGGCTTTCCTCGCCGCCGCATCCCGTGACGACCGGGCGGTGGCCATCATCCGTTCCACCGTCGACCTGGCCCACGCCCTCGGCCTGCGCATCGTGGCCGAAGGGGTGGAGACCGACGAAAGCCTGAGGCTCATCGCGGGGATGGGCTGCGACGTCGCCCAGGGCTACCTGCTCGGTCGTCCCGCCCCGCCGTCGATGCTCTTCACCGCCGGGTTGTCCCCGCCCGGGCTGTCCCCCACCGGGTGGTCCCCGGCCGCGCTTTCGCCTGTCGGACTTTCGCCAGGCGGACGGTCCCCGGCCGGGCGCCGCCCTACCCGCTGACCGGCGACAGGCCCAACGCCGCCGCCTCGTCCGGCACCGGCTCGTCCTCCGTCTCGACGGCCCGCACGCCGGGCACGAGGAGGAAGGCGAAGGTGACGGCCGCCCCCAGAACCCCCGCCAGCACGAACGTGTTGCGGGCGCCGATGGCCGCGGCCACGGGGGCGGTCACCGCGAACGACAGGGGGACCAGGCCGGTGGAGATGAACCAGTCGAAGCTCGACACCCGCCCGAGCAGGGCCCGGGGGACCAGCCGCTGCTTGGTGGTGAGCCACACGACGGTGCCCGCGGCCTCGAAGGCGCTGAACACGAAGCTGACCACCATCGCCTGCCACGGCACCCGCACGAACCCGTACCCGGCGATCACCAGGGTCGAGCACGTCCAGGCGACGTAGATGAAGGTCATGTTCCGCCGGGGCAGGCCGATGCCACCGACCGCCAGCGCCCCCAGGAGCGCGCCCAGGCCCCCGAAGGCGAGGACCGTCCCCAGGGTGCCCGCCCCCGCGTGGAGCTCGTTCTTGACCAGATAGGGGAGCAGGACGTCGACCGGTCCCATGAAGAGCAGGTAGGCGAAGGTGGCGGCCAGGAACGTCGCCCACAGCCACACGTTCGACCGCACGTAGCGGAACCCCTCCCGCACGTCGGCCCAGACGCCGGCCGACGGAGCCTCGTCCTCCGCCGTCTCCGGGGCCTGGTGGACGAGGCGCGGCCGCACCCGGCTCAGGAAGGCGATGGACACGGCGAAGGTGGCGGCGTCGGCCAGGAAGGCGGTCGCGCTGCCGCCGGCGGCGATGAGCACCCCGCCGAGGGCGGGGCCGAGCATCCCGTGGGCACAGGGGCGCACGAACTGGTCGATGGCGTTGGCCTGGGGCAGGCGGTCGGGGGACACCACGTCGGGCACGAAGGCGTCGAAGGCGGGCCCGAAGAAGGCGGTGGCCGACCCGAAGACGACCACCAGGGCCAGGATGTGCCACAGCCGGAGCGCGCCGGTGAGGGCCAGCAACCCGAGGACGCCCACCACCGCGCCCCGGACCGCGTCCGACGCGATCATCAGCCGGCGCCGGTCGAACCGGTCGCTGGCCACGCCGCCGAGCAGGAGGAAGGCGACGTGGGGGACGGCCATGGCGATCCCCACCGCGGCCATGGCCGCGGGCCGGTTCGAGAGCTCGTAGACCGTCCAGGCGAGGGCCACCAGGAGCATGCCGTCGCCGACGAGCGACACGGTCATGCCCGACCACAGGAGCCGGAAGTCCCGCTCCCGGAGGGGGGCGAAGACGCGGCCGGTCGTCCGCACCGTTCGCCGCCTAGTGGTGGCCGGCGAGGGCGGGGGCGGGAGCGGCCTGGTCGTGCCAGGCGCCGGCCAGCCCGAAGCGGTCGGTGGCCTCGGCCAGCACGACCAGCAGGTGGTCGATCTCCTCGTCGGTGTTGGCCGCCGTCACCTGGATGCGGAACCCGACCTCGGCCCGGGGGACGAGGGGGAACGCGGCCAGGGTGACGTAGATACCCCGGTCGAAGAGGAAGCGGCCCACCTCGTCGATCTTGTCGGCGTCGCCGAGGGGGATCTCGACGATGGGGAAGCCGGACCGGTTGGGCGTGGCCACGCCGAGGGCGTCGAGGCCGTCGAGGAGGCGCCGGGTCTTCTCGTAGAGACCGGCCCGGATGGCGTCGCCCCGGTCCTGGTTGACGTCGAGGCCGGCGAGCACCGTGGCCAGGGAGGCGACGGGGGACGGTCCCGAGTAGAGGTAGGGGGCGGCGGCCACCTTGAGCACGCTCTTGAGCCGGGTGGGCAGGGCGAGGAAGGCGAGCAGCGACGAGTAGGCCTTGGAGAACCCGCCCACCAGGACGATGTTGTCGTAGCTCTCCCCGAAGTGACGCACGATGCTGTTGCCCCGGGCCCCCCAGTTGCAGGGCTCGTCCGGGCTGCGCTCGCCGATGACGCCGAAGCCGTGGGCGTCGTCGACGTAGAGGAGGGCGTCGTGCTCGCGGGCCAGGGTGGCGAAGGCGTGCAGGTCGGGGGCGTTGCCGGTCATGGAGTTGACCCCGTCCATGCAGATCAATCGCGACCCGCCGGGCGCGGCCTTCAGCAGCTCCTCCAGCTGGCCGAGGTCGTCGTGCTGGTAGCGCTGGACCCGGGCCCCGTTGCTGGTGGCGACCTTGGTCCCGTCGTAGATCGTCTTGTGGGCCCGGCGGTCGAGGAAGATGGTCCCCCCGCCCGCCAGCACGGGGATCACCGACATGTGGATGTGGGTGATGGTGGGCAGCACCAGCGTGTCGGGCGCGCCCAGGAGCCCGGTCAGGCGCTCCTCGATCTGCTCGTAGAGGATGGGGCTGCCGAGCAGCCGGGACCAGCTGGGGTGCGTCCCCCACGTGGCCACCTGGGGCGCGATGGCTTCCATGATCTCGGGCTCGAGGTCGAAGCCGAGGTAGTTGCAGGAGGCGAAGTCGGCCAGCCAGCGGTCGCCGATGCGGATGCGGCGGCCGTCGATCTCGTCGATGACGGCGTCGAGCATGGGGTTGGTGGCCTGGAGGCGGGCGAGGTCGCTGCAGGTGTCGAGCCAACGGTCGAGCCAGCCGTCGTCGTGCCGGCGCCGGGCCGGCGGCTCCCCGGGGGCCACGGGCAGCAGCCGCAGCTCCCGCAGCAGGGAGATCTGACGGATCGGGGCGGAAACCCCGGGCCGTTCTGCGACGTCCAGGTCGGTCATCTCGGTTCGCTCCTCGCTGTCGGACCGGCGGGCCGGCGCCGTCGCCAATGCGGCCGGCGGCGTCCAAATCCCTATCGGCGGGACCGTCGGCCGGGCCAAGAGAAATGGGCCGAATGGACCATGCCCAAAACGATTCGACGGCGACGGACTGGCGGGAGCGGACCATCTGGGACCGGGGGTGCCGGGGACGGCCCGGGGAACCGCGGCCGGCGATGACGGCGCGCGTCGCCAACTTGGGGCGGGCGCTCGTGGATGGTGCTGGTGCCGCGGCCGACGGGGGCTCGGCTCGGGTAGTCGCTCGGAGTAACGAGGCAGGGGCGGGGTCGCGTCCCGCCCGCGGACTCAGCCCGGCTGGCCCTCGGCGGGCGCCGGCCCCGGCTCGGACGCCGACGCGGCCGCGGCCTGGCCCAGCTCCCCGGCCCCCGGCTCGGCCGCCGCCGACAGTCCCAGTTGGCTCCGGATCTCGGCCAGGCGGGCCTGGGCCTCGGTGTTGACCTGGGCCTGCTCCACCTCGAGCATCCGGGACTCCACCGACGTCTCCGTCAGCTCGGCCGTCCCCAGGGCCTTGGCGTAGCGGGCCTCGATCTTGTCGCGCACCTGATCGAGGGTGGGCACGTCCTGGCCCACCGCCTCGTTGAGCGACGCCATGGCCTTGTTGACCTGCTCCTGCATCTTCGCCTGGTCGAGCTGGCCCATCAGCTTCTGGCGGTCGGCCAGCTTCTTCTGGAGGGCCAGCGAGTTCTGCCGGACCGCGTGCTTGGCCTGGTCGGCGGCGTCGGTGGCCTGGAGGAGGAGCGTCTTGAGCGACTCGACCTCGCGCTCCTTCTCGATCAGGCGGTTGGCGAAGGCCTCGGCCGCCTTGGTGTAGTCGGCGACCTTGGCTGCGTCGCCTCGGGTGGTGGCCTCGTCGGCCATGGTGACCGCCTGCCGGGTCGAGCCGTTGAGCTTCTCCAGCTCACCCATGATGCGGTTGAGGTTCATCTCCGTCTTCTTCTGGTGGGCGATGACGTTGGCCGCCTGCTCCACCAGCCGCCGGTGCTGGTCCTGCGCGTCCGCGATCGCCTGCTCGAGTTGGACTTTGGGATCGGCCCGCTCCTCGAACGATCCCGTCAACTTGGCGGTGAGATAGGCCCACCAGCGTCCCATGAGCTTGAACATGTCGCGACTGTACGCCCGAGGGGCAATCGGGTACGTACGCTGGGGGGAAGGCGCTCTCAGAGGAGTCCTCGTGCACATCCCGTTCCACGCCTCGGAGCGCAGCAGCCTCGGGATCGAGGTCGAGCTGGCGATCGTCGACCGCGAGACCCGCGAGCTCACCAGCGCGGCCACGTCGATCCTGGCCGAGATGGGAGCGTCCCATCCCGGCGGCGACCACCCCAAGGTGAAGCACGAGCTGTTCGAGTGCACCCTCGAGATCATCACCGGCATCTGCGGCACCGTGGCCGAGGCGAGGGACGACCTCGAGCACACGCTCAAGGAGGTGTCGGGCCCGATCGACGCCCGGGGCCTGGCCCTGCTCTGCGCCGGCTCCCACCCCTTCTCCCGCTGGCAGGACCAGCAGGTGAGCCCCAGCCCCCGCTACGCCGCCCTCCTGGAGGAGACCCAGTGGGCCGGGAAGCGACTGCAGATCTTCGGCGTGCACTTCCACGTCGGCGTGCGGTCGGCGGAGAAGGTCATCGCCATCGCCAACGCCCTCAACGCCTACATCCCCCACTTCCTGGCCCTGTCCGCCTCCAGTCCCTACTGGGCCGGCTTCGACACGGGGATGGCGTCCAGCCGGAGCAAGGTCTTCGAGTGCCTGCCCACCGCCGGCCTGCCCTACCAGCTGGCCGGGTGGAGCGAGTTCGAGGAGTTCATGGGGACGTTCATCGCGGCCCAGGCCATCACCAGCATCCGCGAGGTGTGGTGGGACATCCGTCCCCACCCCGACTTCGGCACCGTGGAGCTACGCATCTGCGACGGCATCCCCACCATGCGGGAGGTGGCGTCGTTGGCCGCCATCGCCCAGAGCCTGGTGGAGTCGATGGACGTCCGCCTCGACGCCGGCGAACGGTTGATCGTGCCCCGGGAGTGGGTCGTCAAGCAGAACAAGTGGAAGGCGTCCCGTCACGGCATCGACGCCGACCACATCGCCGACGACCGAGGCGTCCGGGTCCCCCTCCGGGACGCCATCCACGAGCTGATCGACGATCTGTCGCCCACCGCCGCCCGCCTCGGGTGCCTCGACGAGCTGACGGCGAACCTCGAAGTGCTCGACTACGGGCCGAGCTACCTCCGGCAGCGGGCGATCATCGACGGCGGGGGCACGCTGGTCGACGTGGTCGACGCCCTGGTCGGCGAACTCGAGTCGGGCCGGCCCGCCGGGTCACCGTCGGCCTGAGGCGGGGCGCCGTCGGGCCGCCCGCCTGAACGAGCCGCGAGCCTCGGCGTCGGCCGCCGCTTAGGAGCTGCTGCCGCCCTTCTTCTCCGACTTCTTGGCCTGCTTGGCCGCTCGCTTCTCCTGGAGCGACTTGCCCGCCTTCTTGGTTTGAGGTTTGGCCGGCACCTTGTTTCCCATGCCTTCAGACTACGCCCGGGCAGGGGTGGGTTTGCCGCCGAATTCTGCGGGTGAGGAGTCCGCCATGGTCGAACTGAACGACGAGCTGCCAGAAGACGAGATCGAGGCCGCCGAGGCCACGTCCGCCGCCGTCGGCGACCACGGCCACGACGGCGTCACCGGGATCGACGGCTCCCTGGCCGAACACCTCCAGACGGTCCACGACCTCGACGCCGACCCCTCCCTGAGCGCCGCCACCCAGGAGGGACTCCACGACCGCCTCCACGGCCAGTCGAAGTCCGCCGACGACTGATCCGAGCCTCCCGAGCGATCGCCTACCAGGGGCATCGCGCCCACGCTCGCCGGTGACCACCGGCGGCGGGCCAGCGATTGCCACGAACACCCCCCTGGCGGCGGACTCGCGCCACTTGCTCGGGGTGGACAGCGACGCCTCGCGGTCGCTGGCGCGGTTAGGCGACGATTGAGACCGGGGTGCCGGGTGGGGCGGTGTTGGCCAGGATGGTGATGGCCTCGTTGGTCATGCGCACGCAGCCGTTGCTCGCGGGGGTGCCCAGGAGGGCGGGGTTGTTGGTGCCGTGGAGGGCGATCTGGCCGATCCCGCCCCCGAAGCTGTAGTGGACGTTGGAGAAGGCGGCCACGCTCATCTGGTACGCCCCGTAGGGTCCGGTGGGGTCGGGGACCTGCACCGTCCCGTCGACGAAGTAGTTGCCGGTCGGCGTAGGGGTGCTGCCGGTGCCCACCGCCACGTCGGTGTCGAGGAAGGGCGTGGCCCCGTCGTAGGCGAGCAGCCGCCGCTCGCTGACGTTGACCACGATGCGGTACTGGGTCTGGCGGATGGAGACGTCGGCCTTGCGGATCCAGGCCGTCGACTCGTTGGGCCGCATCGACACCTGGACCTCGAGCCAGTCACCCCACTCCTGCATCACCAGGTACACGCCCGGCAGCCCTTCCCACGTGGGGTTGTCGAGGGTGTCGGCCGGCTCGGCGTCGCCGGGCGCGTTGTAGAGGCCGACGGTGGGGACGATGGCGTCGGCCACGAGGGCGGGCGACGACGGTGGCCGGGCGTAACCGAGGCGAAGGGTGGCACCGGGTTCGACCTCGCGGGTCGGCCCCAGGACGAGGGGAGCGGTGGTGGGTGTCGGCGCCACCGTGGTGGTCGGTGCCGATGCCGGCGCCTGGCCGACGACCGCCAGCTCGCCCGAGTCGCGCGTCGACAGGTTGTGCCACGTGATCCCGAACAGGCCCGCAGCCAGCACGGCGGCCGCCACGCCGATGGTCGTCGAAGTGCGACGGCTCATTGGCGGGGAAGCCTACCGTCCCCAACCCTCGCCGTAGGGCGCGGGCGGCGCCGCCCCTACCTCGCTCCGATCACGTCGGACGAGTGCGACCGGCACCGGGCCAGGCGCCCCCGAACACCCGCCAGATGACTGCGGCGATGGCGAAGGCGCCGATCGCGACCGCCAGTCCCCCCCACGACCGCCAGAGGACGGCCGCGATCGAGACCTGGACCCCGACGAGGGCCGGAAAGAGCGCCAGCCACCGGAGGACCCCTCTCATCTCGCCGAACGTCCCGCCTCCCCCCCACCAGATGGCCCCGGTCAGGGCCAGGCAGACGGCGGCGACCACGGCCGAGACCCAGTCCCCCAGGACCAGGGCGGAGTTCGTCGACCCCAGCCCGACGACGAGGGGAACCATCGCCAGCCACCGCCACCTGCGCACTGTCTTCTCGCTCTCGTCGGGTGCCTACGCCATCGGAGCGGCCGATCACCGACTTGAGCCCTATGGCAGCGGCGTCGGCTTCATACGGGGCAGGTCGACGTCGATGCAGGCAACCGTACGGGGGTTGCCGCCGGCCAGGGCCACCATGCGGGCCGCGGCCTCGCTCAGGCGGCGTTCCGACAGCTTGCCCGCGGCCACCGCGTCGACCAGCCCGTCCCGCATCTCCTCGGCGAAGAAGCCATCGGTGACGAGCAGCCCGTCGGCGCCGGCGGCGATGGCCATGGGGGCGGCGTCGTAGAAGCCCCACGTGAGGTTGACGGCGCCCATGCCCAGGGAGTCGGTGATGGCGACGCCGTTGAACCCGAGGTCACGGAGCAGGGCGTAGGCCTTGGGCGAGAGGCTGGCCGGGAGGTTGCGGTCGAGGGCGCTGTAGCGGATGTGGTTCATCATCACGACAGGGATGCCCGCCCGCACCAGGTCGCGGAAGGGGCGCACGTCGGTGAGCCGCAGGAGGTCGAGGGGCGTGGTGATGGGCGCCGCCTCCTCGAAGTGGATGTCGTCGGTGGAGCGGCCCTGGCCGGGGAAGTGCTTGGCCACCGGCCGCACGCCCCCGTCGGTCATGCCCTGGGCGAAGGCGAGGGCGTACTCGGAGGCGATGGCGGGGTCGGACGAGAACGACCGGTCGCCGATGATCTCGTCGTAGGGTCCGTCGGTGAGGTCGGCGACGGGCGCCAGGTTGAGGTCGATCCCGAAGCGGGCCAGCTCCCGGGCCACCGTGTGGGCGTAGGTCCGCACCTCGGAGGCGGGTCCCTCGTCGGCCATGCGCCGGGCGGACGGGCTGGGCCCGAGGATGTCGCCCAGGCTCGACACCCGGCCGGGCTCCTCGTCGACGCTGACCACGATCGGCCGCCCGGCCAAGGCCCGGATACCCCGGACCAGGCGGGTCAGCTGGGACTCGGACTCCACGTTCCCCGGGTTCAGGAAGATCCCGCCCACGCCTATGTCGAGCACCTTTTTGATGATCGGATCGGAGGGTTCCTTGACGTCGGGGATGCCGACGATCAGGGTTCGGGCCGCCCGCTGGGCCAGGGAGACGGGGGTGCAGCCCGGGATGGGGGCGGCCGGGGCGACCGCCGCCGGGGTGGGCGTCGTGGTGGCCGGCGTACCGGTCGGCGAGGCGCCGCCGCGGCCGGTCATGGTGGTCGGTGTGGCGGTCGACGAGGCGCCGCTGCCGGCGGTGATGGTGGACGCCGACCCGGCGAGGGTCGGGCCGGGGGCGATCGGACTCAGGCCGGCGGCGGGGGCGAGCGCGGCGACACCGCTGGCGGCGAGCTCGGTGCCGGGCCCGTCGGTCGATGCAGGGGTGGTGATCCACACCACCAGGCCGGTGAGGGCGATGCCGACGAGGGCCAGCACGACCAGCACCCGTGCCCGTGTCCGGTCGTGCACAGGGCGGGACGCTACACGCGCCGATCCTTGGTCGGGGGATGGGTCAGGAGGCGGTGCCCGACTCTTCGAGCGCCAACCGAAGGGATTCCAACTCGGTGACCACGCCGTCGATGTCGGCCCCCAGGGGTTGGAGGGCGTCGATGTCGGCCGGTCCGAGGGAGAGCTCGACTGCCCGGGCCACCGTCTCGTTGAGCTGGGCGTTGAGCCGCCGGAGCCGGTCGAGGGCATCCCGGGCCACCGCCGCTACCCGGCGGGCCGATTCCAACTGACGGCGGAGGGCAGCCACCGTCGCCTCCAACTCGGGCCGTCCCGGGGACTGGGCCAGTTCGTCCTCCCGGGCCCCCAGCTCGGCCGCGATCGAGTCGGCATCGAGCTCGCGGACGGCGGCGTCGAGGCTGTCGCCCCGCTGGGCGATCTTCCACGAGGCGTCGACGGCCACGCTGACCTGGGCTGATACCTCCGACAGCCGGTCCCGAAGGGGCCCGTGGCGGGTGTGACGGACGGTCTCGTTGAAGCGGTCCTCGGCCTTGACCGCCTGGCGGACGAGGGATCGCCAGGGCTCCCGAATGGTGGCCGGGTTCATGTCCGGCCGCCTTTCCTTGCGGGGGATGGACATGAACGCCTTGCCCGCCCACGCCGCCGCCCCGAAGGCTGCCGCCACCGCCAACGGCGCCCCGGCCAGGATGGCGGCCGCCGTCCCCGCCCCCGCCAGGAGGATGCTGGACGGCGCCATGATCGCCCGCGCCACCGCCGGCGTGCGGGCCCGCTCCGGCAGCCGTTCGAGCATCCCGCCATTCTGACCTCCGCGCCGATTGGTCGTCGTAGAAACGTCGCCGATCGTCGTGATGGGTGACCGGGGCCGCCGCTCTCATGGGACTCTCGCCAGCCGACGAGCCATCCTTTGCGTGTGGCGACCCCACGGAGGATCTCACCCCCCAGGCCGCGGTGGGGCTCGATCGCGCAGACCCGACCAGGGCGGGACACAGCCCGGGGGGACCTCATGGCCGCGCTGGCAGTGTCCGCCTACCTCGTGCCCCAGTGCATGGCCTACGCCCGGCTTGCCGGGCTGGAGCCGGTGACCGGCCTGTGGGCCGCGATTCCCGGCCTTCTGGCCTACGCCGCGTTGGGCACGAGCTCGCGGCTATCGGTCGGCCCCGAGAGCGCGTCGGCACTGCTCGCCGGTTCCGCGGTCGCGACGCTCGTCGGCGGTGGCGGCACCTCCGACGCTGCGGCCGTGGCCGCGGCACTGGCAGTGGCGGTCGGGATGGTGTCTCTCGTGGCCTGGGCCGCCCGCCTCGGCTTCCTCGCCGACCTGCTGTCGAAGCCGGTGCTGGTCGGCTACATGGCCGGAGTGGCGGTCATCATGATCGTCAGCCAGCTCCCGAACCTCACCGGCATCGCCTCCGACAGCCGCGAGACCCTCCCGCGGGTGGGGGACATCCTCGGCCGGCTCGGTGAGCTGCGTCTGGCGCCGGTGCTGATCGGTGCCGGGGTGGTCGCGGCCCTGGTCGTGCTGCAGCGGTGGAAGCGCCTACCGGGGCCGCTGCTCGTGGTGTTGGTGGCGACCGTCGCCACCAACGTGCTCGGGTTGGAGAGCCGTGGGGTCGCCACCGTCGGAGCCGTCCCGGCCGGGTTGCCTGCCCTCGCGTTCCCCTCGGTGCCGGCTTCGCTGTGGCCGGCGATCTTTGCGGCGGCCGTCGGCATCGTCGTCGTGGTCTTCAGCGACACGATTCTCACGGCGCGAGCGTTCGCGAGGCGTAGCGGGGACACAATCGACGCCAACCAGGATCTCCTTGCCCTTGCCGGCGCCAACGCCGCCGCCGGCCTCGTCGGCGGGCTCCCCGTCTCGTCCTCCGGCAGCAGGACAGCGATCGTCGACGCCGCCGGAGGGACGAGCCAGCTCGTCAGCATCTTCGCCGCCGGGTGCGTCGCCGCGGTGCTGCTCGTGGCCGGTCCGGTGCTCGAGTCGTTCCCGCTCGCCGCGCTCGGCGGCCTCATCGTCTACGCCGCGGCGCGCTCGTCGAAGTCGCGGAGATGCGCCGGGTCGCGGCCTTCCGGCGCGGCGAGGCGGTCGTCATGGCCGCCGCGTTTGTCGGGGTCGTCGTCTTCGACGTGCTCCCAGGTATCGGGATCGCCGTCGCGCTGAGCGTCGCCGAGCTGTTCGCCCGCATCGCCCGGGCCCACGACGCGGTCGAGGGCGAGGTGCCCGGGCTCGCCGGACTTCACGACGTCGACGACTACGAGTCTGCCCGGACCGTGCCTGGCCTGGTGGTATATCGGTATGACGCGCCGCTGTGCTTCGCCAACGCGCAGGACTTCCGCCTCCGGGTGCTCGAGGCCGTCGGCGCCGAGTCGACGCCGGTGGAGTGGGTCCTGCTCAACATGGAGGCCAACGTCGAGATCGACATCACCGCCACCGACATGCTCGAGCGGCTCCGGGCCGAGCTGGCATTGGCGGGCACCGTTCTAGCCCTGGTTCGGGTGAAGAACGACCTGCTGCTCTACCTCGATCGCGCCCGACTGGTTTCACGCATCGGCCCCGCCCGCATCTTCTTCACGCTCCCGACGGCTCTCGACGCGTTCCGGCACCGGAACGACGACGCCCCACCGGAGCCGTGACCCATGGCCAGGTGGTCGTGTCGACAGTCGGAAGGTGATCGTCGCCCTTGGCGCAGCAGCGCGGGGAGAGGACGTTCTCCAGGCACTGGCGCTCCCGACGACGCCGGCGCGATCCACGCTCCGAAGCCATGCGGAGCCGCGTCGTGGTCGAGAACGACATCGGCGAAGCGTCGACACCGAACGGCCGAACTGGAGGGCGGCCGGCAGCTGGCAGGTCGTATCGGTCGCGGGCGTACGACCCGCCCGGGCCCACCGCTGTTATCGGATGGAAACGCCCGGCGCCTAACCGCCCCTCCCGGCACTCATGCCGGTGATCCTGTCAAGTATCGGCGGGATATGCCGGTGATCGGCCGGGCCGTTGGCGACCCGGCCGACCGGTGTCGTAGGAGGTCAGGCGGTGTCTCGGTCGAGCTCGCCCAGGAGCTTGTCGAACAACTCGACGCGCTGCACTGGTCGTGGTCGCGGGCGTGGTCTCGCTGGCGCTGGATCGTGGGGCGGAACTCTATGGTGGCCTGGAAGAAGCCGCATCCCTCGCAGACGGACTCGAACGAGCAGTCGAGCTCGGCCGGCCGGGTGCACCAGCCGTTGGCCAGCATGCGCCGGTGCTCGTTGCGCAGGCGACGCATGGCCGGCGTCTCCTGGCCGGCGTCTGCGTAGAGGGCCTCCACCCGCTCGCTGATGGCGTGGTACTCGACGGTGGTGTTGGCGATGCGGGCGTAGACCATCGTCATGCGCAGGCTGCGGTGACCGAGCAAGGGCTATGGCCTCCAGCCGCATCCCCCGATTGACGGCCTGGGTGGCGAGCGTGTGACGCAGCTGGTGGGGATGCACGTGACCGATGCCGGCGGCCTTGGCCACCCGTCGCAACATCCGGGTCACCACGTGTCGGTTGAGGGGCCGGCCGCAGTTGGTGAGCAACAGGCCGCCGCTTCCGCCGTCGTGGCTCTTCGACCAGGCGGCGAGGGACTCGACGAGGTGGGGCCGCAAGGGGACATAGCGGTCGTTGTGCAGCTTGCCCAGCGGCACGCGCAACCAGTGGGCCTCTCCCATGAGGACCACCGCGTCGGCCTCCAGGGCGCACAGCTCGCCGACGCGCAGGCCGGTGTAGGCCAGCAGCTCGATCACCAGGCGCCGCAGCGGTGACGGGTCGTCCGCCGCCGCCCGCAGCAGCCGGGTGGCGGCGGCGTCGTCGAGGAAGCGGGGCAGGGGCTCGTCGGCCACCGGCAGGTCGGCGCCGAAGATCGGGGTGCGGGCCGGGGCGTCGGGCCAGTCCCACTCGATGATGCGGTCGAAGAACGTGCGCAGCATGCCCAGGCGCTGGCGGATGGTGTTGGCCGACAGGGGAGCTCGACGAGGGGTGCGGCAGAGGAGCAGCCAACGCTTGAAACCCTCGATCTCGACGCGGCCGACAGCAGCGAAGCGATCCGTCGCCGGGTGGTGCCCGAGTAGGTAGTTGCAGAAGATGCGCAACGTGGAGTCGGCCACGACCACGCTGCCCGGCCGCAGCGACAGGGCGATCTGGTCCAGGTAGCGCCGGGCGGTGCCGGCCAGCTGTGGCGCCTGGCCCACGATGACGGCCCACTCCCGCTCGCTGGAGGAAGGGACCACGCCAGCGGCGACCAGGGCGGGCGCGGGGGCGCTCACTTCGCCGCCGCCTGGGGGAGCTGCCGGCCGGCCTCGATCAGCTCGGCCGCCCGCTGGTACTCGCCCGCCAGCCAGTCGTTGGCCAGGTGCAGGTAGATCCGGGTCGACTCGATAGAGCGGTGGCCGGCCTGGGCCTGCACCGCCTCCAAGGCCATCCCCGCCTCCCGCAGCCGGGTCAGGCACGTATGGCGCAGCTCGTGACAGCTGGCGTGAGCCAGGCCCGCCCGCTGGCGAGCGGCTCGCATGACCTGATCGAGGCCGTCGTCGCTCAAGGGCTGGCCCCGGCGTGGTCCCTTCAGCGCCACAAACACCCTCTCGGTATCGGCCGAGGTCGGGCGCTCGTCGGCCAGGTAGATGGCGAGGCTGCGGAAGAAGCGCGCGGAGATGGGGATCAGCCGCTGATGCCCGCCTTGCCCGCGGCCACGAACAGCCGGCCCTCGCCCGGTCGCAGGTCCTCGAAACGCAGCCCGAGCACCTCGCAGCGCCGAAGGCCCCCCAGCACCATGGCCTCGACCATGGCCCGGTCCCGCCACCGCCGCAGGGCGGCGACGAGGGCGTCCACCTCGGCCGGCTCGAGGATCTTGGGCAGGGTCCGGGGCGTGCGGATGAGCGGTGTCCCCCGGCCCTGGCGGCGAGCCCGGCGGGTGGCCAGGCCTCGGGGCACGGGATTGGCCGTCATCTCGCCCACCATGACCAAGTAGGCGAACAGACCGACACGCTCGACAGCCGCCGCTTGATGGTGCGCGCCGACAGGCCCGACTCGCCGTCGGCCAGGCGCACGACCCGGCCGTCGCCCCGGGGCCGGCGCTGGCTGGTGATGAACGCCAGCACGTCGGCGGTGGTGACCTGGGCCGGCTCCTTGTCCACGGTGGCGAAGAAGATCCGCAGGTCCGACACCGTGGCCAGCACGGTGTTGCGCAGCGTGCGGGCCGCCACGAACTCCAGGTACCGGTCGAGCAGAGGATCGCCCGTCATCGGTGGTGGGCCACCGACTCCGCGGGCACCAATCAGGCAAGGGTCTCGGAAGGTCATCAGGTTGCTCCTCTCAGCTGTACGGCCCGTCGGAGTGACGAGCAGTGAAAAGCTTTAAGGATCACCGGCATATCTACACGTGTGCGCTACCTCGCACGGTCTGTGACGATGAGCGTATCGGACGAGTCACTCGCCAGGGAACGCCGGAAGTCGGGCGCGCGTTCTCGTCTTCCTGACGAGTCGGGAGGCGTGACTTTGAGGGCCATCTTCGCTGGCAGGGCCTCGATCTCCTTCGAGGCAACGGCGCCCAGCGACGTCACCGTGGAGCTCCTTGCGCAGACGGATCGTCGACGCTGCCTTGTGCGGCTTGGCGATCCGATCACCTCGTCTCCCGCGTGCTCCAGGCGTAGAGCCTGACGGCGGGGCGCGTCAGCCCTGTTGGAGTCGGGCGATGAGGGCGCGGGCCCTCTCGGCCTGTTGCTCGGCGCCCCCGCCGTAGGACTCGAAGTCGGCGAGGGCGGCCTGGGCGAAGAGGAGAGCGTCGGCGGGTCGGTCGTTGGCGAGCATGGTGGCGATGTTGAACCGCGTTACGCCGGCTCCGAAGCGGTTGCCCATCGCTATCTTGTGCTTGATCGATCGCTGGTAGTGGTCGAAGGCGCGGGGGACGTCACCGGCGCGGTCGTAGACGATGCCGAGTTGGCCGTGGGTGACAGCCAGGTCGGCGACGTCGTCGGCGGGGAACAGGGGCAGGGCCTCCTGGTAGCGACGGGCCGCGTCGTTGAGGTGACGGACGAGGACCTCCACCGGCTCGCGAGCCTTGACGGCGTCGTAGAACCGCTCCAGGGCGACGCCACCCAGCTGGCCCAATGATCGGGCCCGGTGGATCGGGGCCTTGTCGCCAACCAGCTCCAGGCTGTGCTGATACCAGTGCTCGGCTTGGTCGAGGTCCCGCAGGGCCGGGATGACCTGGTAGGCGGCGCCCAGGTTGAAGGCGTCGACCGACTCGGCGATGTTGTCGCCGATGCCGGCGGCGAGGGCCATGGCCTCCCGGTAGTGCTCGGCGCAGCCGGGGTCGCCCTGCTCGCGCAGGATCTGCCCGAGCGCCTGAGCCGACACGCCCAGGTTGCGGATCCGGTTGCGCTGGTCGCGGGTGCGCCGCGCCGCCGGGGTGGCCAGGGCGTCGGCCGCCCGGTGGCGGTCGACCGCCACCTGGGCTCGCTGGAGGCGCTCGGCTGCGGCCCAGCCCCGCTCGGCCCGGGCCAGGCGGACCCGATACTGGGTGAGGATGCCCCACGCCTCATCCCGCCCGGGCCGGGGACCGTCGCCGCCGGCCTCGACGTAGAGGCCGGAGGCGCCCTCCACCAGGCGGGCCCACTCGCCAGCGCGGCCCTGGTGGTTATAGAGGACGTGCAGGCCCTGCATGGTCCCGATGGCCTCGGCCCACCAATCGCCGGCCACGGCCAGGCGCCGGGCGTGGAGCAGGTTGGCCTCCTCGGCTTCGAGGACGCCGACCACCTGGTGGCGGCCTTCCTCGTAGGCGCGGTTGTAGTAGGTCCCGAGTCCGCCCATGGCCGCGGCGTAGGCCCGGGATGGCCCCGGTGCCCCCGCCGTGTCGGCCTCGCCCCAGGCCTCGGCCAGGGCGGGGGCCAAGAACCAGGGCAGGGCCGGGTGGAGCCGGTAGTAGCCGCCGCCGGCCGGGCTGAGCAGGCCGGCCTCGGCGGCCCGGTCGAGCAGTCCCACCCACTCCTTTTTGCCGAGGCCCCCGAGGCCGGCCAGGTGCTGGGCCGTGGAGGGGTCGCCCATGGCCACCAGGGCGTCGGCGTCCACGAAGCCCTGGAACAGCCCGAGCAGGGCGAGGCGGGCCTGGTCGGGGGGGCCGAAGGCGTCGGTGAAGCCGTAGCGCAGCGACGCGCCCAGCGAGCGTGATCGCCCCTCGGCCTGGGCGTGGTCCTCCAGGTCCTGGCCGGCCCGCAGGCGGGCCACGAAGGCCTCGATGCCGGCGCTGGTGGCCAGACCCTGGCGCAGCGCCTGGCTCACCACCATGGTGGTGGTGAGGGGGTTGCCCTCGGCGTAGCGCAACAGGGGCCGCCAGTCCTCCAGCTCCCCCAGGCGCCGCCCGTGGCGGTCGGCCACCGCCCGGGCCAGCTCCACCCGCTCGCGCATGGGCATGGGGGCCAGCTCGACCCGGCTGGCCAGCACCCCGAGCCACTCGTGCTCGGGGCGCCGGGAGGTGAGCAGCACCCGGGCCTTGGTGGCCCGCACCTGGCCCAGGAAGGCGCGCAGCTGGCCCTGCTCGTCGGCCGTCCACGCCGAGGCGGCACCGGGGGGAAACCCGGCCACGCCCTCGACGTTGTCCCACACCCACAGCAGCCGGGCCCGGCCCAGCAGCTGCAGGGCGACGTTGCGCTGCTCGGGCTCCGACAGCGCCGACCAGTGGATGTCGTTGGCGCCCAGGACGCCAGCGAACACGTCGGCCACCTGATCGAGCAGGCGGGGCAGGGTGATGGGGCGTTCGAAGCTGCTCCACAGCACCGCATCGGCCCCGCCGGTGCGCCAGTACCAGCGGGCGAACTCGGCGGCGGTGGCCGTCTTGCCCGCCCCCGCCAGCGCCCACAGCACCACCACCTGGTGGTCGTCGAAGGCCCGGTCGAGGCCGAGCAGGGTCTCGTCGCGCCCGAAGAACCCGACGTCGGGGGCGTCGGGGACCCGGCCCGGGACCGCCTCGGCGCCAGGGTCGAGGACCACTCGCTCGGCCTCGCCGGGGGCGAACAGGCGACGCGGGGCCGCCTCATAGGCGACGGGCACCACCCAGTCCTGCAGGGGACGGGGGTCATAGGCGATGGAGCGCTGGGGGTCCTCGGCCAGGCCCTTGCGCCCCCGGGTGACGGCCTCGCCCAGCTCGTGGCCCTCCAACAGCGCGGCGTAGAGGTCCTCGACGAAGGCGGCGGCGGTGACCACGTAGACGCTGTAGCGCATGGCCACCACCCCCGGGACCCCGGCGTCGACCACCTCTTGGGCCAACGACCCGTAGGCGCGGACCCGGGCGTGGAGGTCCTCGGCCGCCTCGGGGTCGGCCTCGGGGGCGGTGGGGGCCTCGGCATGGGCCGAGCGACAGGCGTTGAGCACCAGCACCGACACCGCGGTGTTGGCCAACAGCTTGCCGAGGGCGGGGCCGTCGACGTACTGGACCTTGGCCTCGGCGCCGGGGTCCTCGAAGGCCAAGTAGCCATGCGCCCCGGCCCGCACGGGAGACAGCATCGAGTAGCGCTGCGCGTCGTGGTGGCCGTCCTGCGGCTCGCCTCCCGACAGATCGGCCCAGGTGCCGTGGCCGTCGAAGTGCACGACGTGGTAGGGCCGGCCCGCCTCCTTCGCCGCCTGGAGCCGGGCCGCCATGGCCGCGTAGGTGGGCGGGCGCAGCACGTCGAGGTCGAACGCCGGCAGGCTGCGGCCCAACTCGACCAGGTGGCGGGCCACCGAACGGAACGGCACGTCGCCTCGGCCCCCCGGCCGACAGATCACCAACAGCACCCGCAGCTGCGCCCCGGCGGGCGACAGGTCCGGTCGGCGGGCGGGCTGGTCGTGGGCCCGCACGAAGGACCGGGCCCCGAGGGCTACCGCCTGGTCGGTGCGGGGGTCCCGCAACAGCTCCCAGGGCAGGGACGCATCACCCGGGTCGGCCGCCACCTCCACCCTGGTCTCGCCCAGGCGAGGGCGCACCCGGGCCCACAGCTCGGCCGCCTCGCCGGCGAAGACCGATCCGAACAACCTCGTTCCCAGCTCGCCCAGCCTCGCCTCCGCCGCCGCCGCCAACGTGGGGGCGGGGTCGAGGGGGAACTCGAGGTAGTCCTCCAGGTACCAGCGCAACTGCTCCCGGTCGGCTGCGTCGAGGGGGAAGACGAAACGGCTCGATGCCCGCTCGACGACGCTGCCGTCGTCCAGCGAGACATCGACGGCATGGGCGTCACCAGCCTCGCTGCGGTGCACGAGCCGCAGCGTCAGCATCCCATCTACCCCCCGTTCCGCCCGTACCCGGAGGGTAGCGGGCGTTGGGGAAGAACGTCCGGGTCTGGGGTTTGCGGGCTACCCTCAACCTCCGGGGGACAGCCGACAAGGCGAAAGAGCCATTGGAGATCGAACCGGAGTCGTATCGCTGCGAAGCCCACGACGTCGACCTCACCGAGCTCGTCCGTGAAGCGCTCGATGAGAGCATCCCCGTTGCCTATGGCCGCCGCACGCGGTCGTTCGAGGTGATCATCACCTGCCCCGGCGGCGGTTCTGCGCACCGTGTGGTAGCCGCGGGGCGGCGGGTGGGCTGAGGTGGCCGACGGCGGCGTGCGAGGCGTGACGCCGTCCGATGAGTACTGGCAGGGGGCGGGCGAGGCTCTGTCGCCGGAGAAGTCGCTCGCCCGGATCGACGAGAAGGCCAGGCACCTCGTGGGGAGCGTGGGTGTCGTCGGTGCCGTCCTCGGTGCCGGTGGGCTCGTCGCCAGCCAGAACCTGGCAGCCGGCGGGGTGGCGCGCGCCTTGGCCTTCACATCCTCCGTGCTCGCCTTCGTGGCGGTGGCCGCTGCACTTGGAGCAAGTCTGCTGCGCTTCGAGGCCAGCCTTCCGCATCGCGACCTGATCGCCGTTCGCGCCTGGTACGACGGGCAGTTCCAGCGGGCCAAGCTGGTGGTCGTAGGCGGGGCGCTTCTCTTGTGTGCCGTCATAGTTGCCGCCGTCGCAGCGACGACTGCCTTCTTCTCGACGGCGCGCCACGACCCGTCGCTGTCGATCGCCGCCATCCCCAGGAACAACATGTCCGCCATCTCAGCCAAGGTCACGGCAACTCACGTTGCATCGAAGGAGCTGCTGCATGCCGAACTGGCAGCCACGGTCAGCGGGAGGCGCACAGTGATCGCCACGGGCGTGTCGAGCGCCGATGACGATGGGAAGGTTTCGATCTCGTTCGAGGCCACGGCGCCCGTGGATGTCATCGTGGAGCTCGTGGCGCAGACGGATCGTCGCCGCTGCGTTGTGCGGCTTGGCGATTCGGCCAGCTCGTCCCCCGCGTGCTCCAAAAGGCGTAGAGCCTGACGTCGAGGCGCGTCAGCCCTGCTCGAGTCGGGCGATGAGGGCGCTGGCATTCTCGGCCTGTTCCTCGGCGCCCCCGACGTAGGACTCGTAGTCGGCGAGGGCGGCCTGGGCGAAGAGGAGAGCGTCGGCGGGCCGGTCGGTGGCGAGCATGAGAGCGATGTTGAACCGCGTCACGCCAGCTCCGAAGCGGTTGCCCCTCGCCATCTCATACTTGATCGATCGCTGGTAGTGGTCGAAGGCGCGGGGGATGTCACCAGCGTGGTCGTAGACGACGCCGACTTGGCCGTGGGTGACGGCCAGGTCGGCGATGTCGTCGGCGGGGAACAGGGGCAGGGCCTCCTGGTAGCGACGGGCGGCGTCATTGAGGTGACGGACGAGGACCTCCACCGGCTCACGAGCCTCGATGGCGTCATAGAACCGCTCGAGGGCGATGCTACCCAGCTGGCCCAGTGATCGGGCTTGGCGGATCGGCGCCTTGTCGCCACGGAGCTCCAGGCTGCGTTGATACCAGTGCTCGGCTTGGTCGAGGTCCCGCAGGGCCGGGATGGCCTGGTAGGCGGCCCCCAGGTTGAAGGCGTCGATCGACTCGGCGATGTTGTCGCCGATGCCGGCGTCAAGGGCCATGGCCTCCCGGTAGTGCTCGACGCAGCCGGGGTCGCCCTGCTCGCGCAGGATCTGCCCGAGCGCCTGAGCCGACGCGGCGAGGGTGCGGATCCGGTTGCGCTGGTCGGGGCTGCGTTGTGGCGCGGGGGTGGCCAGGGCGTCGGCCGCCCGGTGGCGGGCGACCGCCACCTGGACCCGCTGGAGGCGCTCGGCTGCGGCCCAGTCTCGCGCGGCCCGGGCCAGGCGGACCCGATACTGGGTGAGGATGCCCCACGCCTCATCCCGCCCGGGCCGGGGACCGTCGCCGCCGGCCTCGACGTAGAGGCCGGAGGCGCCCTCCACCAGGCGGGCCCACTCGCCGGCGCGGCCCTGGTGGTTATAGAGGACGTGCAGGCCCTGCATGGTCCCGATGGCCTCGGCCCACCAATCGCCGGCCACGGCCAGGCGCCGGGCGTGGAGCAGGTTGGCCTCCTCGGCTTCGAGGACGCCGACCACCTGGTGGCGGCCTTCCTCGTAGGCGCGGTTGTAGTAGGTCCCGAGTCCGCCCATGGCCGCGGCGTAGGCCCGGGATGGCCCCGGTGCCCCCGCCGTGTCGGCCTCGCCCCAGGCCTCGGCCAGGGCGGGGGCCAAGAACCAGGGCAGGGCCGGGTGGAGCCGGTAGTAGCCGCCGCCGGCCGGGCTGAGCAGGCCGGCCTCGGCGGCCCGGTCGAGCAGTCCCACCCACTCCTTTTTGCCGAGGCCCCCGAGGCCGGCCAGGTGCTGGGCCGTGGAGGGGTCGCCCATGGCCACCAGGGCGTCGGCGTCCACGAAGCCCTGGAACAGCCCGAGCAGGGCGAGGCGGGCCTGGTCGGGGGGGCCGAAGGCGTCGGTGAAGCCGTAGCGCAGCGACGCGCCCAGCGAGCGTGATCGCCCCTCGGCCTGGGCGTGGTCCTCCAGGTCCTGGCCGGCCCGCAGGCGGGCCACGAAGGCCTCGATGCCGGCGCTGGTGGCCAGACCCTGGCGCAGCGCCTGGCTCACCACCATGGTGGTGGTGAGGGGGTTGCCCTCGGCGTAGCGCAACAGGGGCCGCCAGTCCTCCAGCTCCCCCAGGCGCCGCCCGTGGCGG
>CAWIIV010000013.1:0-80086 GCA_963836205.1 uncultured Acidimicrobiia bacterium
CGGAGCTGCGGGAGCCCTTCGGCCGGCTGTTCACCCAGGGCATGATCCGGATGGACGGGTCGAAGATGTCGAAGTCGAGGGGCAACCTGGTCGCCCCCGAGCAGTACTTCTCGACGGTGGGCGCCGATGCCCTGCGCCTGTTCCACCTGTTCGTCGGGCCCCCGGCCGACGACGTCGACTGGACAGCGGAGACCGACAACGTCATCGACGGCGCCGGCCGCTACCTGGCCCGCGTGTGGCGGCTGGCCATGGGCGAGGTGGAAGCGGTAGAGATGGCCGAAGGCACGGCGCCGCCCGGCCCCCCGGGCAGCCTGGAGCGGGCCACCCACCAGCTCATCTCCCGGGTGAGCGACGACTACGCCCGCTGGTCGTACAACACCGCGGTGGCGGCGTGCATGGAGTTCACCAACCTCCTGTACAAGCACGTCCAGGCCGGTACCGAGCGGGCGTCGGTGAAGTTCGCGGTCGACAGCCTGCTCCTGCTGCTGGCGCCGATGGTGCCCCACGTCACCGCCGAGCTGTGGGAGGGCCGCCACCCGGGCGAGCACATCCACGAGCTGCCGTGGCCGACGTTCGACGCGGCCCGGGCGGCCGCCCTCACCGCCACCATGGTGGTGCAGGTCAACGGCAAGGTCCGCGACAAGATGGAGGTCGACGTCGGGATCGGGCCCGACGAGATGGAACGTCTGGCCCTGGCATCGTCGAAGGTGCAGGCCACGCTCGACGGGCGCACCCCGAAGAAGGTGGTCACCCGCCCGCCGAAGCTCGTCAACCTGGTGGTGTAGGGCTCGCCTTGGCGGCCAGTACGAACGGGTGATCCCGTGGGCGGACAGTGCCGGCGTGGTGGAGCTCCCCGACGGCCGCCGAGTTCGCGGGCGCGGCCTGCGCCACCCGCCGCCTGACGGTCCCGATCCGGAGTTCGCGCTCTACCTCCTTGCTCGCGACCCCGGGCCCTTTGCCTGGGAGCACCGTTGGGTGCGGTGGCCCGACTTCCGCACTCCGGCGTCCACCGACGACGCCGTCGCCGCCCTCCGGGAGGCGTACGGCCGCTGTGGGGGGGAGCGGGTGGAGATCGCCTGCGGGGGAGGTGTCGGCCGCACCGGGACGGCGTTGGCGGGCATGGCCGTGCTGGCCGGAGTCCCGCCGGCGGAGGCGGTCGACTGGGTGCGCCGACGGTACAACCGGCGGGCGGTCGAGACCCCGTGGCAACGACGATGGGTTCGCCACCTCAGGGCCGGTCGGTAGGGCGGCGGATACCGTTGGTCCCGGGTGTTCCTCTCCCTCGACTTCGTGTACGTGCCGACGGCCGACGTCGACGCCACCGCCGACCGGTACGTGGCAGCCATTGGGGCGGAGCTGCTCTGGAAGGTGCGGGGGATGGGGACGGTGGTGGCGTGCCTGCGGGTGTCGGATAACGGGCCGTCCGTCCTCCTCTCGGGTCACCTGCAGGGCGACAACCCGGTCCTCGTCTGGCGGGTGGCGGACTACACGGAGGCGGTGGCGGCCCTGCGGGCGGGTGGCATCGCCGACATCGACGAGCTGGAGATTCCTCACGGACCGTGTGCCGGCTTCCGGGCCCCCGGCGGCCAGCGCATGGCCGTCTACCAGCTGGTCCGTCCCGGAGCCGACGCCCATTTCGCGGGCCGAATCGACGACTGAACCAGCTCAGAGCGAAGGAGAGATGCGATGGCGCTGAACGCCTACCTCACGGTGAAGGGCCAGCAGCAGGGCGACATCAAAGGGGTTCTTCGCGAAACCTGGTGATCGCGCCGCCTGAATGGCTTCCCCGTCATCATCGGCGATCCCGGCCTCAGCTCGCCAGCGCTGGCGGGTGACCGGAGCAGAACAGAAGCACCCGGACTCGGTAGTTGGCTCTGGAGGCGAACCCGTACGCCATTCGCTCCAGCACCTCGATGCGGGTGTTCACCCCCTCCGAGGCTCCGTTGGTGGCCCGGTCGGTCTTGTGGAAGTTGAGCGCCTCGACCCCCCAGCGGCAGAACGTGGTGATGGCCGATCCCAGGTTGATTCCCGCGGCCAGGTAGGCGTCGGTGAACCAGTCCAGCGCTTGCTCGGCGTCGGCGTCGTTCTCGGCGCAGAACACGACGTGAAATCTCTGCACCAGGCCCCACACCACGCCGAGCTCGGGAAGGGCGTCGAAGAGTGCGCCCAGGCGGGCCATCTCCTCGCCGCTGAGTCGGTCGAGCCGCTTCATCAGCAGGAACCGGGCCCGGAACACCTCGGCGTCATGCGGCTGGCCGAGGGGGCTGCGCTGGGCGTCCCGGCGGGCGCTGACCAGCACCTTGGCGAAGCCGCGCACGACATGGAACCGATCCGCCACGTGGCGGGCGTGGGGCAGGTGCTTGCGCACCGCAACCCGGTAGCATTCGGCCATGTCGGTCACCACCACCGACACGCCCCCTCGCCAAGATGGGCTCTGAGCTGCGAGGAAGCCCCCCAGCACATCCGCCGAGCGGCCCTTGAGCACGGCGATGACGGCGCCCCGGTCGCCGTCGGTGAGGATGGTGGAGAACTGGCCCCGGCCCTTGCGCATCGACTTCTCGTCGACCAGCAGCACCCGGCACGGACGACGCCGTCGAGCCCGGGCCAGCAGCTCGCCCTCGGCCAGCACCAGGCGCATCACCCGGTGCCAGGACAGTCCGTGGCGGCGGGCCACGGCGGAAACGGTCATGTCCTTGGCGTCGGCCACCACCGCCCGGGCCAGTCGCCTGGTCATGCGGTCGACGAAGAACGGATGGCTCTCCGTCGTCGTCGTGCGACAGTTCTTGCACCGGAACCGGCGGCGGTGCCAGACCAGGGTGACGGGCCGTCCCGACACGGCCAGGTCGGCGATGCGGACCTTGCGGGTGGCATGCACCCGGGCCGTCTTGTGCCCGCAGGCCGAGCAGCGGATCACGTTGGCGATGGCCACCACCGCCACCACCAGGGACTCGGGCAGGTCCTCCACCACCTCCAGTACACGCACCGCGCGCAGGTGCAGGCGGATCGTCATAGCGTCGAGGGCAGCCACCAGGCCTCCTTGTTCGATCAGCTTCGTCACTGACCAGTTCAGGAGGCCCGGTGGCCCAGATGGTGGATGCCGGCTACGGCACCGGCGCCCCTTCACGAGAGGCCGTCACCAGCTTTCGCGAAGAGGGATCAAAGGCGGCGTGACCCAGAAGGGCCGGGAAGGGACGATGCTGGTCTACGCCGCCACCCACGACGTGGCGTCGCCCCGTGACATGGCGTCGGGTCAGGCCTCGGGCCGGCGGATGCACAAGCCGTTCGTCATCACCAAGGCGGTCGACCGGTCGACGCCGCAGCTCTACCAGGCCATGGTGACGAACGAGAACCTGCCCGCGTGGACCCTTCGCTTCTTCCGGACGGCGACGGCCGGGGCCGGTGGCCCGGGCGTCGAGGTGCAGCACTACACGGTCAAGCTGACGAACGCCTCGATCTCTGGGATCGGCTTCCGCATGCCCAGCAACCAGGATCCCGACCTGGCCCGGCTGGCCGAGTACGAGGAGGTCGCCTTCGTCTACCAGCGCATCGAGTGGACGTGGGTCGACGGCGGGATCACGGCCGCCGACGACTGGAACGCGACGAATCTCTGACCTCTTTCGGGACTACGGGCCCTGATCGCGCAGGAACTTCTCCAGCTCGGCGGCCAGCTCGTCGCCCGAGGGGAGGTTGGCCCAGCCGGCGGCGATGGCGCTCTGGTTCTCGGCCTCGGCGTCGAACTGCGTCTCCAGCTGGCGGATCAGGGTGCGGTGCTGGTTGCTGTTCGACGCCAGCTCCTCGAGCCGGCGGTTGGTGTCCTCGGCCGCCTCCTGCAGGTCGGGGGCCTCGACGACGACGCCCGTCACCCGGGCCAGGCCGTCGAGGAGTTGGAGGCTGGCCGCGGGATAGGGCAGCCCGGCCGCGTAGTGCGGCACCCGGGCCCAGAGGCCGATGGTGGGGACGCCGTCGACGCCCAACCGTTCCCCGAGGGCGGCCAGGATGCCGGCCGGAACCTGCAGGGTGCCGGAGACCACACCGACCGACGTCGCCAGCTCGGACGACGACGCGCTGGCGGCCAGGGGCGAGGTCCGGGTGTGGGGCACGGGGGCGGGGAACCCGGCCATCCCGACCAGGAGGCGGGCGCCGAACATCCCCGCCAGCTCGGCCACCGCTTCCGCAAACGCGTGCCACCGGCTGTCGGGCTCGGGGCCGACGAGGACGAGGACGTCGTGGCCGAGCTCGTCGCGTCCTGAGCGCAGCTCGATCTGGGGCCAGCTGAGGTCCTGGTAGACGCCGTCCTCCATGAGCGAGATCGGGCGGCGGGCCCGGTAGTCGATGAACTCGTCGGAGTCGAAGGTGGCCACCAGCTCGGTGGGGATCGCCTTGAGCAGGGCGGCCATCGCCCCCGCCCCGGCCAGCCCGGCGTCGATCCACCCGTCGGGAGCGAGCACCAGCGCCGGTTGCTCGAGCTCCGGTCGAGTGTGGATCTGGTAGAGCCGCGGATCTTGAGCCATTTCGATCCAAGGTACCTTCGGATTCGGAATCCACCGCGAGGCCGAAGGGTTGAGAGTCGTATGGCCGATGTCACCGACGCCACATTCGAACGCGATGTCCTGGAGCGGTCGGTCGAGGTGCCGGTCGTCGTCGACCTGTGGGCGGAGTGGTGCGGGCCGTGCCGCACGCTGGGTCCCATCATCGAGCGGGTGGTGGCGGCCACCGGCGGCCGGGTCGAGCTGGCCAAGGTCGACGTCGACGCCAACCCCCGGGTGTCCAGCACCTTCAACGTGCAGTCGATCCCGGCCGTGTTCGCCCTGCGCGACCGTCGCATCGTCGACTCCTTCATCGGCGCCCTGCCCGAGGCCCAGGTCCAGGCCTTCGTCGACAAGCTGGCGCCGGCTATGTCGGAGGCCGATCAGTTGGTGGCTGTCGGCGACGAGGTGTCGCTGCGCCAGGCACTGGAGCTGCAGCACGACCACCCGGCAGCGGTCGTCGCCCTGGCTGACCTGCTCATCGACGCGGGAGTGGTCGAGGAGGCGCTGGAGCTGTTGAAGCGGCTGCCGGAGACGGCCGAGGTGCGCCGGGTGGCGGCCCGAGCCCGGCTGGCGAGTGTTGCGGGTGTGGCTGTTGGCGAGGGTGACGCGGGTGGCGACGCTGAGGCCGGGATCGAGGAGCAGTTCGAGGCGCTGCTGGGCCGGGTCAAGGACGACGAGGCCGCTCGCCAGCAGTACCTCGACATGCTCGAGTTGCTGGGCGACGAAGACCCCCGGCGAGCGCAGTACCGGCGGGCGCTGGCCTCCCGGCTGTACTGAGGCGACGGGCGCGGCGATGGGGATCCGCCGGCGGGGCGACCATTGGGTCTGGGTGGGCGGGCCGGTGCCGCCCGGGTCCGACGCCATCACCGTCTGGTCGGTGATCTCGATCCGCCGGTCGGCCGCCGACAGTGTCCGGCTGCTGCGACACGAGGAGGAGCACGTCCGCCAGTGGCACGCGCTGGGGCCGATCGGCTTCCTCCGGCGCTATCTGGGGGCGTACGTCTCGGGACGGGTCCACGGGTTCGGCCACCGGGCCGCCTACCGCATGATCCCCCTCGAGATCGAGGCCGAGGACGCCGCCCGCCGGTACGTGGAGAGCGGTGGAGCCGGCGAAGGCACCGCCGGCGGCGGAGGCGGCAGCCTGCCGTAGGCGTCCGGCGGGTTTCGGGCCCGCGCCCGCCGAGCGAGCGCCACTCGGGGTACCACCACGGGACTACTGGTGCCACTCGCTCGGATCGCTCCGCCGCACCCCCCTGCCTGGGGGATCGGTACGACCCGGCCCGCCGATGGCGGTCGGCGTCCCCCCGGCGGCGGCGGAATGTCGTAGCCATCGGATAACCTGGTTCCGCCGGCTTCCCCCTTGGCTGTAGCCCGTCGCCGTGGGGAATTGCCGATGTCCGACCTCCTGCAGGTCCCTTCCTCTTCGCCACCCAATTGGGTGGTTCGGTTGGCCGTCGTCCGGGCGGCGGTCACCCCGATCCGCGTCGTTCTCGCCGTCGTCGGCGTGGCCGCGGTCATCGCCTTCGGAGTCGTCTTCCTCCGCACTCCGTCGCACCCGCCCGAGCTGGTGCTTCCCAAGGCGGGGGATGCGCCACCCGCGGCGTCAGCCCCGTCCGGGTCGGCACCGGGGCCGGCGGCGCTGGCTGGGCCGAGCACCACGGTTGTGGCCGGTGGCGCGGGTGTGGTCACGGTCCATGCCGCGGGTCAGGTGGTGGCGCCGGGCGTGTACTCGGTACCGGCCGGGTCGCGGGTTGCCGACCTCGTTACCGCCGCCGGCGGGCTGCTGCCCGAGGCCGACGTCGACCGTCTCAACCTGGCCGCGAGGCTCGTCGACGGCTCCCGCGTCTACATCCCCCGGAAGGGAGAGCCACCACCGACCGAGGCACCGGGCGGCGATCCGGGGGCGGCCACCGGAGGCGGCGGGTCGGAGACAGGGACCGCTCCGAGCGCTCCGGTCGACCTCAACACCGCCACCGCCGCCCAGCTCGACACGCTGCCGGGGGTCGGTCCGGCGACAGCCAACGCCATCCTCACCTACCGAACCCGCAACGGGCGGTTCAAGTCGGTCACCGAGCTGCTCGAGGTCCCCGGCATCGGGCCCGCCAAGCTGGAGGCGATCCGGCCCCTGGTCATGGTGTCGTGAGCGCCCGTGCCTCGCCGATGGTGGCGTTGGCCGGCCGCCGGGCCGCGGGTGGCGCGGGCCGGTCCATGGGCGATGGGGCGGTGGTGGCGATGGCACTGGCGGCCGCCGCCGGCGCGTGGGCGTCGGTGCCGCTACCGCTCCTGGGGGTGGCGGCGGTCGCCGTCGTCGGAATGGCCGCGCGGCGGCCGGTGGTGGTCGTCGTCGGTGCGGCCCTGTTGGCATCTGCCCTGGGAGCGCGGGCCGAGGCCGGGTTGCGGCCGCCCATGGTGGGGCCGTGGAGGGGGACGGCCGTCCTCGTCGGCGATCCGGCCGACGCCTTCGGCGGGGTGCGGGTCGACGTGCGCATCCTGGGCAAACGGGTCGAGGCCCAGGCCCGGGGCGCCGCCGCCGCCCGCCTACGGGCCCGGCTGGCGGGGGAGCAGGTGGCGATGGCGGGCGAGCTGCGTCCGGTGGCCGCGTCCGCCCGCCGGTACCTCGACCGGCGCCACGTGGCCGCCCAGCTGGTCGTGTCCGAGGTGGGCGGGTGGGAGCTGGGCCACGGTCCCAGCCGGCTGGCCAACGGCATCCGGCGCACGCTGCTCGCCGGGGTGGAGTCACTTCCGCCCGATCGGCGGGCGCTCTACTCCGGGTTCGTCCTGGGTGACGACCGCGGTCAGCCGGTGGAGATCACCGACGACTTCCGGGCCGCCGGGCTCACCCACCTGCTGGTGGTGAGCGGGCAGAACGTGGCCTTCGTCCTCGCCCTGCTCTCACCGCTGCTGCGCCGGCTCCGGCTCGGCGCCCGCCTGGGCGCGGGGCTGGTGCTGCTGATCCTCTTCGGGGTTCTCACCCGGTGGGAGCCGTCGGTGCTGCGGGCCGAGGCCATGGCCGGCCTGGCCCTGCTGTCCTCCACCATGGGTCGGCCGGTGTCGGGCCTGCGCGTCCTGGCCCTGGCTGCCACCGGGCTGCTCCTCCTCGACCCCCTGCTGGTGGGGTCGCTGGGCTTTCTCCTGTCGGTGGGGGCCTCGGCCGGCATCCTGCTGCTGGCCAAGCCCATCGCCGCCTTGCTGCCCGGGCCCCGGCCACTGGCCCAGGCCCTCGGCGTCACGCTGGCGGCCCAGGTCGGTGTGGCTCCGGTCTTGGTGCCGGTGTTCGACGGGATCCCGGTGGCGTCGCTGCCGGCCAACCTGCTGGCGGTGCCGGTGGCCGGGCCTCTGATGATGTGGGGCATCGCCGCCGGCCTCCCGGCGGGCATCGTCGGAGGCCCGTTGGCCCGCATCGTCCACGTCCCAACCGAGACGATGGTGGCGTGGGTGGCGGCCGTCGCCCGTTGGGGCGCGGGGCTCCCCCTCGGGCGTGTCCGGCTACCGCATCTGGTGGCTCTGGTGGCGATCGGAGCGGGCGCCTTGGCGGTTCGCCGCCGGGGCAGACGGGGGGCTGTCCGCGGGCTGGCCGCGCTCGCTGTCGCCGTGTTGCTGGCGCCTGCGGTGGCAGCCCGATGGCCCCCGGCGCTCGACGGCCGCCCCCTGGTCCCGGGTGTCCACCTCTGGCGGGGGGGCGGCGCGACCGTGCTGGTCGTCGACGGCTCCACCACCACTTCGGGACGGCTCATGTCGGCCCTCCACAACCTCGACGTCCGCCGTCTCGACGTGCTGGTGACGGCCCGGGCAGGGGTCGCCGCCGCCCGGTGGATCGAACCGGTGCTACGGCGGTTTCCGGCTGGTGTCCTGCTCGCTCCCCCCGGTCACCGACTGGCCGGCGCCATCGTCCCTCCAGTCGGCTCGCGCCTGGTTGTCGGGCCCCTGATAATCGATATCGACGAGATTTCTCCTGTTCTCGCTATTCGGGTGACAGAAGCCCGGGCGCCACCGGATTAGTGTCGTATCGCTAATTGAAACGACACGAAGGAGTTCTGTGGCAGAAAAGGTGACGGTAGAGCTCGTCGATGACCTCGATGGCAGCCCCGCCGACGAAAAGGTTCGCTTTGCCCTCGGCGGCAGTCAGTACGAGATCGACCTGTCCAGCGAGAACGCGGCCAAGTTCCGGGCTGCGCTCAAGCCGTACATCGACGCCGCCCGCCCACCCGGCCTGGCCTCCCAGAGCATCGCCCGCCGGGCCAGCAGCACCGGCAAGCGGGCCAGCAGCGGCGCGGCCGCCCTCGGGGTCGACCCCAAGGCAGTCCGGGTGTGGGCCGACGAGAAGGGCATCGAGGTCCCGTCCCGGGGTCGGATTCCCAAGCCGGTCCTCGACCAGTACGTAGCCGCACTCCAGGGCTGACCAGACCGCGCTCGGGATAGGTTCGCCGCCATGCGGCTGATCCTTGGCGCGCGCCTCTACGACGTCACCACCCGTGCGCTCGTCATGGGCATCCTCAACCGCACGCCCGACTCGTTCTTCGACAAAGGCGCCACGTGGGACTTCGACGCCTTCCTCCGCCGGGCCGAGCAATTGGTGGAGGAGGGCGCCGACATCCTCGACGTCGGCGGGGTGAAGGCCGGTCCGGGGCCCCACGTCACCGAGGAGGAGGAGCTCGACCGGGTCGTCCCCGCCCTGGAGGCGCTCCACGCCCGTTTCGACGTCCCCCTGTCGGTCGACACCACCCGGGCGGCGGTGGCCAGAGCCGGCTTCGCCGCGGGCGCGGTCGTGGGCAACGACATCAGTGGCTTCGCCGACCCCGACTACCTCGCCGTGAGCGCGGCGGCCGGGGCCACCGTCGTCGCCACCCACATCCGCCTCGCCCCCCGCGTTCCCGACCCCGATCCCCATTACGACGACCTCCTGGGCGAGGTCCGGGACTTCCTCGTGGAGTGCGCCCACCGGGCCGAGCAGTCGGGCATACCCCCCGACCGCATCGTCCTCGACGCCGGCCTCGATCTGGGCAAAACCGCCGGCCAGTCCCTCGAGCTCCTCCAGAAGTCGAAGCGGCTGGCCGAGCTCGGCTACCCCCTGCTCCTGTCGGCGTCGAACAAGACGTTCCTCGGCGTGCTCCTCGACCTCGACGTCACCCAGCGGCGGGACGCCTCCCTGGCGGCCACTGCCCTCGGCGTCGCCCGCGGCTGCCGCATCGTGCGGGCCCACGACGTCAAGGGCACCCGCCGGGTGTGCCGCACCATCGCCGCCATCCTCGAAGCGAGGACCGACACACCGTGAGCCGCGGCGACACCCCCGTCTTCCCCGTCTACCTGGTCAAGGGCGACGACACCACCTTGGTCGCCGACGCCGTCCATGCCCTGGTCGCCGAGCTGGTGGGCGACGACGACGCCGCCCTCGTGGTGGAGGAGCTCTCGGGCGACTACGAGCTGCGGGCGGTGGTCGACGCGGCCCAGACACCGCCGTTCTTCGGCGGCCACCGGGTCGTCGTGGCCCGCGATGTCGGCCGTTTCCTCACCGCCGACGTGGCCCCCCTGGTCGCTTACCTGGCCGATCCCCTCGACACGACCCGCCTGGTCCTGGTCGGTGGCGGCGGGCAGCTCTCCCGGGCCGTCGCCGACGCGGTGCGCAAGGTCGGGCACGTGGTCGACGCCACCGCCCCCACCGGCCGCAACCGCTCGACCTGGCTGGCGGCCCGGATCAAGGAGGGCCCCGTCCGCCTCGACGCGGCCGCCGCCGACCTCGCCGGCCGCCACCTGGGCGACGACCTCGGCCGGCTGACGTCGCTCCTGGAGACGCTGGCGGTGGCCTACGGCGCCGGCGCCCGCCTCGGGCCGGAGGAGGTGGCGCCCTTCCTGGGCGAGGCCGGGGGCGTCGCCCCCTGGGAGCTCACCGACGCCATCGATCGGGGCGACACCGTGGCCGCCCTCACCACCCTCCACCGGCTGACGGCGGCGGGCGGGCGCCATCCGCTCGTCGTGCTGGCCACGCTCCACACCCACTTCGCCCGCATGCTCCGCCTCGACGGTGCCGACGCCCCCGACGAGGCGACCGCGGCCCAACTCCTGGGGATGACGGGGTCGACGTTCCCGGCCAAGAAGGCGCTGCTCCAGGCCCGCCGCCTCGGCTCGGCCCCGATCACCCGGGCCATCACCCTCCTGGCCGACGCCGACATGGCCCTCAAGGGCGCGACGGAGTGGTCGGGCGATCTGGTGCTGGAGGTGTTGGTGGCCCGCCTCTGCCGGCTGGCGCCATCGACCCGCCGCGACAGCAGCCGCGGCCGGTAGCTACTTCGAGGCGGCTGCCACCCGCTTCATCAGGGCCGACTTGCGGTTCGACGCTTGGTTGGGGTGGATGATGCCCTGGGCCGCGGCCTTGTCGATGCGCTTGACCGCCATGCGGACCGCGTCGAGGCTGGTGTCGGCATCTGCCTTGATCGCGACGTTGGCGTTCTTGACGCGCGTCTTGATCTCGGACTTGACGGCCTTGTTCCGCAGGCGGCGAACCTCGTTCTGCCGGTTGCGCTTGATTTGACTCTTGATGTTCGCCATGGCCCGACCAGGGTACCAGCGGCCACGGGCGCGGCCGACTGGCGCGCCCGGCCTGGGCCAGACTCGGGGCGTGCTGCTGGCCGGCCTGGAGGGCAACGAGCTCGAGCTGCGGGTCGTCGGCTACCAGTTCCCCGACGACGACACCGATCCGTGGGACTCCAACTGGCTGCTCGTGTCGGTGCGGGTGGTCTCGCCCGCCGGCACGTGGGAGGTCGTCGACCCGTGCCTGACCACATGGGAGGCCAAGCACCTGGTGCGGTGGCTGGTGAACGCGGCCGCCCGCGACCCTGGCGCCAGCCCGGTGACGTTCAGCGAACCCAACCTGGTCGTGTCCGCCCGCGCCAAGCCGGGCGACGCCAACCGGGTGCTGCTGCGGGCCGCGTTCCAGCTCGAACTGCGACCGCCGTGGGCCCGGGGCAGCGGGGGTGCGGAGCTGGCCGTGGAGCTCGACGTGGGCCGGGCCGCGCTGGCCCGGGCGGCGGCGTCGCTGGTCACCGACCTGGTCCGATTCCCGCAACGGGGCGACGACCCAACTCTCTGAGGCCCCTAGTCTGGCCGGCATGGCCACTTTTGCCCTCGTCCACGGCGCCTGGTTCGGCGGATGGTGCTGGACCCCCCTCGCCGTCGAACTGCGCAAGATGGGTCACACCGTCGTGGCCCCCGACCTGCCCATCGAGGACCCCGAGGCCGGCATCGCCGAGTACGCCGCCGCCATCGAGCGGGCCCTCGACGACGCAGGCGCCCACGACGGCGGCACTCTCGCCGGCGAGGACGTCATCCTCGTCGGCCACTCGATCGGCGGGCTGGTTATCCCGGTCGTCGCCGAGCACCGTCCGATCGCCGGGCTCATCTTCCTGTGCGCCTTCCTGCCCGACCCGGGCGAGCCCATGCACATCGACGAGGACACGTTCTCGCCGGCGTGGGGCGCATTGTCGGCCAAACAGGCCACCCACGACGACGGGTCGACGTCGTGGCCGGTCGACGCGGCCATCCAGGCGTTCTTCCACGACTGCGAGCTGGCCGTCGCCCAACGTTGCGCCCGCCAGCTCCGCCGCCAGTCGTGGACGCCGGCCAACCAGGAGAACCCGCTCAAGGCCCTGCCCACCGCCCCCGCGGCCTACGTCCTGTGCACCGACGACCGTTCGATCGCCCCCGGCTGGTCCCGCCGCATGGCCCGCAGCCGGCTGGGCGTCGACCCCATCGAACTTCCCGGCGGCCACTCTCCGATGATCGTCGACCCCGCCCTCGTGGCCGACCTGTTCGACCAGATGGCCGCCGGCCTGGCCCAACTCCGCCAGCCGCCCACGTAACCCGGCCCGCGTTCGTGGGCATGAAAAGGGGTGCCTGCCGCACCTTTTGATGCCCACGAATGGTCGGCGACTGGCACGCCGAACCGGCGGTCGGGCCTGTAGGACAATGGGTGCCCAGTAGAAATCTGAAGGGCCATGATCTCCCGCGACCGCATCCGCAACCTGTCGATCATCAGCCACATCGACCACGGCAAGACCACTCTGTCCGACCGCATCCTCGAGCTGACGGGTGCGGTCGACGCCCGCGACATGCGGGAGCAGTACCTCGACTCGATGGACCTCGAGCGGGAGCGGGGCATCACCATCAAGGCCCAGAACGTGCGCCTGCCGTGGAAGGGCTTCACCATCCACCTCATCGACACGCCCGGCCACGTCGACTTCGGGTACGAGGTCTCGCGATCGCTGGCCGCCTGTGAGGGCGCCATCCTCCTGGTCGACGCCACCCAGGGCATCGAGGCCCAGACCCTCGCCACCTGCTACCAGGCCATCGAGGCCAACCTCGAGATCGTGGCCGCGGTGAACAAGGTCGACCTGCCCGCGGCCGACCCCGACCGGGTGGAGGACGAGATCGAGAAGGTCCTCGGCATCGACAAGTCGACGATCCTGCGCATCAGCGCCAAGACCGGCGAGGGCGTGCCCGAGCTGCTCGACGCGGCCTGCGCCCGCATCCCGGCCCCCAAGGGCGACCCCGAGGCCCCGCTCCAGGCCCTCATCTTCGACTCGATGTACGACCAGTACCGGGGCGTGATCAGCGCGGTGCGGGTGTTCAACGGCGTGCTCTCCACCGGCGCCCGCCTCCGCTTCATCCAGGCCGGGGCGGTCCACGACGCCGACGAGGTCGGCGTGCGGGCGCCTGCGCTCGCTCCCATCGCCGAGCTCGGCCCGGGCGAGGTCGGCTACCTCGTGGCCGGCATCAAGGACGTGAGCGAGGCCCGATCGGGCGAGACGGTCACCGAGGCGGGACGCCCGACCACCGAGCCGTTGATGGGCTACCGGGAGCCCAAGCCCATGGTGTTCTGCGGGCTGTACCCGGTCGACGGCGACGACTACTCCGACTTCCGCGACGCCCTCGACCGTCTCCGCCTCAATGACTCCTCGTTCACCTTCGAGCCGGAGACCAGCGGCGTGCTCGGGTTCGGGTTCCGTTGCGGGTTCCTCGGGCTGCTGCACATGGAGATCGTGCGGGAGCGCCTGGAGCGGGAGTTCGACCTCAGCCTCATCGCCACCGTCCCGTCGGTGGAGTACCGGGCCCACCTGGTGAACGGCCAGATGGTGGAGGTCGACAACCCGGCCGACATGCCCCCGCCCAACAAGCTCAAGTCGATCGAGGAGCCCTTCCTCACCCTCACCATCCTCCTGCCGTCCGATTACACGGGCGCGGTCATCGACCTGTGCCAGGGCCGGCGGGGCGAGATGAAGAAGATGGAGTACCTGTCGCCCGAGCGGCTGGAGCTCGTCTACCGGGTGCCGTTGGCCGAGGTCATCATCGACTTCTTCGACCAGCTCAAGAGCCGCACCAAGGGCTACGCCAGCCTCGACTACGAGCCCGACGGCTACGAGGAGAGCGACCTGGTGAAGGTCGACCTCCTCCTCAACGGCCAGCCGGCCGACGCCTTCAGCTGCATCCTCCACAAGTCCCGCTCGGAGGACTACGGCCGGCGGATGACCGAGAAGCTGCGCGAGCTGATCCCCCGCCAGCAGTACGACGTCCCCATCCAGGCGGCCATCGGCGGACGCATCATCGCCCGCACCACGGTGAAGGCCGTCCGCAAAGATGTCATCGCCAAGTGTTACGGCGGCGACATCACGCGGAAGAACAAGCTTCTCGACAAGCAGAAGGAGGGCAAGAAGCGGATGAAGTCGATCGGGCGGGTCGAAGTCCCGCAGGAGGCCTTCATCTCCGCCCTCCGGTTGGAGGAATGAGGCTGGAGGAGTGACGGCCCGGGGGCGGCCGCACGTCGGCTGCTCGGGATGGATGTACCAGCACTGGCGGGGACCGGTGTACCCCCCCGACCTGCCCCAGCGGCGGTGGTTCGAGCACTACGCCTCGCTGTTCGACACGGTCGAGGTCAACAACACCTTCTACCGCTTGCCGCCGGAGACGACCGCCGAGGGCTGGGCCGCCCAGGCGCCACCCGGGTTCGTGTACTCCCTCAAGCTGGGCCAGTTCGGCTCCCACCGGATGAAGCTCAAGGACGCGGCGTCGTGGCTACCGAACCACCTCGACCGGGTCGAGCGCCTCGGCCACCATGCCGGGCCCACCCTGGTGCAGCTCCCGCCCCGGTGGAAGCGGGACGCGGCCCGGCTCGACGACTTCCTCACGGTCGCACCTAGGGACCGGCGGTGGGCAGTCGAGGTGCGGGAGGAGTCGTGGCTGCACGAGGAGGTCTACGACGTCCTCCGCCGGCACGGGGCCGCCCTCTGCATCCACGACCTGCTGGCCGGCATCCCCTGGGAGCTGACCACCGACTGGTCGTACTGGCGTTTCCACGGCGTCGACGCCCGCAACCGCCCCTACCAGGGCCGCTACGGTCCCGACGGCCTGTTCTGGCCGGTCGAGCGCATGACCTACTGGCTCGGCCGGGGCCACGACGTCTACGCCTATTTCAACAACGACGACTCCGGCTTCGCGGTGGAGGACGCCCGCTGGCTGGCCGACCGCCTTCGAGCCGGTCCGATCTCGGATCACCGGTAGGGACGTGCCCGCGGGCGTCGGCGGGCCGCGGGCGGCCGCTCGCCGTACACTGCGCGACAGGTCCAGTTCAGCATCGGGAGGCTGCGATGAGGAGCAAGGGTTGGGGTAGTCGGTTGGCCGTCCTGATGGTCTTCTGCCTGACGGCGGTGGCCTGCGGGAGCGACGACGATACCGGCGGGACGGGAGGCACCGCGGGCGCGTCCGACTCGATCGTCGTCGGCACCACCGACTCGTTGCAGAACAGCTTCGACCCGGCCGAGGCCTACGACCTGTTCGCCTCCACCATCGACTTCAACACGGCCGAGACCCTCGTCACCTACGCCCCCAACGCCACCGAGCCGTCGCCCCTGCTGGCCGCGGCCATGCCCACGGTGTCGGCCGACGGCACCGTCTACACCTTCGAGCTGCGGCCCGACGTGAAGTTCCACGACGGCACCGCTCTCGACTCGGCGGCGGTGAAGTTCTCGTTGGAGCGGGCCCGTGACTTCGGCCGCAAGGACGCCGAGGCGGCCGGCTTCCTCCTCGACTCGATCGCCGGCATCGCCACGCCGACGGCGACGAAGGTCGAGATCACCCTGGCCAAGCCCAACGTGACGTTCCTGTCCCGCCTCGCCTTCACCGTGGCCAGCATCGTCAGCCCGACCGCCTACAAGGACCACGTGCTCGACGGCACCGAGGCCGAGGGCCCCGCGGTCCTGGCCAAGTACAAGACCGACACCATCGTCGGCACCGGCCCGTACAAGCTCGCCTCCTACAAGGAGAAGGAGTCGCTCACCCTGGAGGCCAACCCCGACTACTGGGGCGACGCACCGAAGACCGAGCGGGTCCTGATCCGCCTGTTCGACAAGTCGTCGGCCCTCAAGCTCGCCCTCCAGAACAAGGAGGTCGACGTCGCCTACCGGGCCCTGCAGCCCGACGACCTCAACTACTTCCGCGGCCAGGCCGGATTCAAGGTGATCGAGGGCCAGGGGCCGGGCATCCGCTACCTCACGTTCAACGTCAGCCAGCCGCCGTTCGACAACGTCGCCCTGCGCAAGGCGGTGGCGGCCGCGGTCGACCGCCAGGCCGTCGCCAACGAGGTCCTCAAGGGCACGGGCGTTCCCCTGATGTCGATGATCCCTCCCACCTTCAGCACCGCCTACGAGCCCAAGTGGGGCGAGCTCTACGGGGCGCCCGACAAGGCCAAGGTCGACCAGTACCTCACCGCCGCGGGCGTGGCCGAGGGCGCGAAGGTCGACCTCGACTTCTGGTTCAGCCCCACCCACTACGGCGACACCGAAGCGGCGGTGGCCCAGGTGATCGCCCGCAGCCTGGAGGAGACCGGCCGCTTCACGGTGAAGATCTCCAACGTCGAGTGGGCCGAGTACGGCACGAAGCGGCGGAACGGGGAGATGCCGCTGTTCCTCATGGGCTGGTACCCCGACTACCTCGACGTCGACGACTACCTGGAGCCCTTCGCCGACATCAACGTGTTCGACCCGGCCAAGTGGGAGGACCCGCAGATGCTCGACCTGGTCCACGCCCAGCAGCGGGAGCTGAACTCGGCGGCCAGGACGGCCATCATCAAGCAGGCCCAGACGTACATGGCCGACCAGACGCCCTACGTGCCCATCTTCCAGATCTCGCAGTTCGCGGCGAGCGTCGACGGGGTCTCGGGCGTCGTGCTCGACCCCATCCAGCTGCTGCGGTTCTTCCTGATCGAGAAAGCCTGACGAGGAACTCCTGAACAACTGACGGGTGGCTTCGTCCGGAGGGGGCTCGCTCCGGGCCTACGTGTTGGCGCGGCTGCTGCTGGCCGTCCCCATGCTGTTCATCCTGCTGACGGTCACCTTCGTGCTCCTGCGGGTGGCCCCCGGCGACCCGGTGACGGCCACCCTCGGGGGACGGGTGTCGGATGCCAGGGCTGACCAGATCCGCCACGATCTCGGCCTCGACCGGCCCCTGTGGCAGCAGTACACGTCGTACCTGGGGGACGTGGCCCAGGGCGACTTCGGCCGGGCCATCACCACCAACCGCCCCCTGCGCACCACCATCGCCGACCGCTTCCCAGCCACCCTGGAGCTGACACTGGCGGCCATGGTGGTGGCCATCGGCGTCGGCGTGACGGTGGGGGCGGTGGCGGCCCGCTTCCGCGACACCCCCCTCGACGTGGGCGGGCGGCTCGTCGGCATCCTCCTCTACGCCGCGCCCATCTTCTGGCTGGGGATCATGCTCCAGCTGCTGTTCTCCATCCAGCTCCACTGGCTGCCCACGGGGGGACGGATCGCGCCCTTCCACGAGCCCCGGTCGATCACCCGGCTCTATCTCGTCGACGGGTTGCTGACGGGGGACTGGGCCGCCCTGGGCAGCGCCTTCCGCTACCTGATCCTGCCCGCGGTGACCCTGGGGGTGGTGATCGGGGGGATCTTCATCCGCCTGGTGCGGGTCAACATGCTCCAGACGCTCAAGGCGGACTACGTGGAGGCGGCCCGGGCCCGGGGCATCGGCGAGCGGCGGGTGCTCTTCAACCACGCCTTCCGCAACGCGCTGGTGCCGGTGGTGACGATCGTGGGCCTCCAGTTCGCCTTGCTGCTGGGCGGGGCCGTACTCACCGAGGCCACCTTCACCTGGCCAGGGATCGGCCTTTCGCTTTACCAGTTCCTCCAGAACCGGGACTACACCGCGGTGCAGGGGCTGGTGACGTTCTACGCCCTGTTCGTGGTCGGGGTCAGCCTGCTCATCGACATCGTCTCGGCGTGGGTCGATCCCCGGATCCGATTCCAGTGATCGGGCGTGGGGGTCGGCGGGCCGAGCGGATGCGGAGATTGTGGCGGACGACGCACCCCACCGCCCGCCGGCTGTTGGTGGCCGGTGGCGTGATCACCGGCCTGTTCCTGCTCATGGCCGTGTTCGCGCCCCTGGTGGCTCCGTACGGCGAGGCCGAGTACCAGGGGGTGCCGCAGCTGGGCCGGCCCAGCGCCGATCACTGGTTCGGCACGACCAACCTCCGCTACGACGTGTTCTCCCGGGTCGTGTTCGGCACCCGCCTGGCGTTCCAGGTGGTCATCCTGTCGACTGCGGTGGCGATGGTGATCGGGGTGCCCCTGGGCCTGGCCGCGGGGTACACCGGACGGTGGCTCGACCGCGTGCTCGTGCTGCTCATGGACGCCATGTACGCCTTCCCCAGCCTGCTGTTGGCCATCGTGGCCGCATTCGCCCTCGCCCGCTACGTCGGCCAGGGGGTGCCGGCGGCGGCCATCTCCATCTCCGTGATCTACGTCCCCCAGTACTTCCGGGTGGTGCGCAACCACACGCTGGCGGTGCGGGAGGAGGCGTTCGTGGAGGCGGCCCGAGCCATGGGCGCGCCCCGGCGGACGGTGGTCGGGCGGTACGTGCTGTTCAACGTGGTCCAGTCGGTGCCGGTGATCTTCACCGTCAACGCGGCCGACGCCATCCTCACCCTGGCCGCGCTGGGGTTCCTCGGCTACGGGGTGCCGATCCCGGCCGCCGAGTGGGGCTACGACATCTCCCGGGCCATCGGCGACGTGGCCAACGGCTTCTGGTGGACGTCGCTGTTCCCGGGGCTGTTCATCCTGGCCCTGGTCACGGGCCTCACTCTGCTGGGGGAGGGGATCAACGACGTCGTCAACCCCCTGCTCCGCCGGCGGGGGGTCGGCGTCGGGGCGGTGGCGCCGGGAGCGGTCGTGGTGGAGCGGGCCTCCACGGTGGCGACGCCTTCGGTGGACGCCGAGCGCGTCGACGGCGGTGTGGCCGACGCGCTGCCGGCCGCGGCCGTCGTCCTGGAGCCGCCGCCGGCGGAGATGGAGCCGGACACCGGGCCGGTCGCTGCGGTGCCGCCACCACCACCGCCGCCGGACCGGGCGGCGCGGGAGGACGTACCGGTCGCGGCCTCGAACCCGACGGAGAAGGTGGTGCCGGAGGAAGATGTACCGGTCGCCGCCTCGGCCCCGCCGGAGCGGGCGCTGCCGAAGGAGGACGTACCGGTACCGGTCGATCCCTCGGCCCCGCCGGAGCGGGTATCGGCGGAGGACGAACCAGTAGCGGCCTCGGCCCCGCCGGAGCGGTCGACGTCAGCGGACGTACCGGTCGCCGCCTCGGCCCCGCCGGCGGCCGCCGGGCGAGTCACGGCCGCGGTCCCGCCGCCGGCGGCCGACGTGGCCCTGTCGGTGCGCGACCTGCGGGTGACGTACGCCTCGTCCCGGGGCCCGGTGGTGGCGGTAGACGGCGTCAGCCTGGACGTGAGGCGGGGTGAGAGCATCGGGCTGGTCGGGGAGAGCGGGTGCGGCAAGTCGACCCTCGGCCGGGGGATCCTGGGCATCCTCCCCGGGGGAGCGACCGCCAGCGGCCGGGTGGTCGTCGGCGGGGTGGAGCTGTCGGCGCTGGGTCCGGGGGAGCGCCGCCGGGCCCGGGGGGAGAAGGTGGCCCTCATCTTCCAGGAGCCGATGACCCGACTCGACCCCCTCCAGCGCATCGAGGACGCCTTCGTGGAGACGATCCGGGCCCACCGGCCGGAGGTGTCGCGACGGGAGGCGTCCGCCATGGCCGCCACCGCCCTGGCCGCCATGCGCATCCCGCCCACCCGGGCCCGTCACTACCCGCACGAGTTCTCGGGCGGCATGCGCCAGCGGATCATGATCGCCCTCGGACTGGTGCTCGGCCCGGCCGTGCTGGTGGCCGACGAGCCCACCACCAGCCTCGACGTCATCGTCGAGGCCCAGATCCTCGAGATCCTCGACGACCTCCGCCGAGGGTCGGAGATGGCCCTCGTCCTCATCACCCACAACCTCGGGATCGTGGCCCAGACATGCGACCGGCTGGCCGTGATGTACGCCGGCCACATCGTGGAGCAGGGCGCGGTCGGTGCCGTCTTCTCGACGCCCCGCCACCCCTACACCCGGGGCCTGCTGGCCAGCGTGATCAGCCTCGACACCGAGCGCCTGTCGTCGATCCCCGGCTCGCCGCCCGACCTCCTCGACCCGCCCCCCGGGATGCCGGTTCGCGCCTCGGTGCCCGTTCGCCATGGGCGTGTGCCAGGAGCAGGTGCCGGCCCTGGCCCCGATGGACGACGGCTCCCAGGTCGCCTGCCACCTGTACCCGGGCGCCGACACCCGCCATCCCGGACGCCGGTGGGTGCCGGCCGGCCGGCGGGAAGGCCTCGCCGACGCCCCGCTCGAAGCGAGCCTGGAGTGACGGCCGACGACGGCGCCGCACCGGGGCCGGGGCCGGTGTTGCGACTGCGGGGGGTTTCCACCTGGTTCCCGGTGCGGGGCGGGTTCCTCGGGTCGCTCCTCGGGCGGGCGTCGGCGTGGGTGCGGGCCGTCGACGGCGTCGACCTGGAGGTCCACGAGGGGGAGATCTTCGGGCTGGTGGGGGAGAGCGGCAGCGGCAAGACCACGCTCGGGCGCACCATGCTCCGGCTGGTCGAACCGGCGACAGGAACGGTGGAGTTCGAGGGCCGCGACATCTCCCACCTGGCCGAATCCGACCTGCGACCGCTCCGCCGGCGCATGCAGCCCGTCTTCCAGGACCCCCACGCCGCCCTCAACCCGGCCATGACCGTTGGTGACGCGGTGGCGCATCCTCTGCGGGTGCACGGCCTGGCGACCGACCGGGCCGACGCCCGTCGCCAGGCGGCGGAGATGCTCGAACGGGTGGGGATCTCGCCCCCGGGGGCCTTCCTCGACCGCTACCCGGAGGACCTCTCGGGCGGCCAGAAGCAGCGGGTGGTGATCGCACGGGCCCTGATCACCCGGCCGCGACTGGTGGTCGCCGACGAGCCGGTGGCCATGCTCGACATGAGCGTGCGGGCCAAGATCCTCGAGCTCCTGCTCGACCTCAAGCGCGAGTTCGGCCTCACCTACGTCTTCATCACCCACGACCTGGCCACGGCCAAGTTCGTGTGCGACCGCATCGCCATCCTCTACCTGGGCCAGGTGGTCGAGACGGGTCCGGCCGCGTCCGTGTACGCCGCGCCCCAGCACCCCTACACCCGGGCGCTGCTGGAGGCGGTCCCGTCCCCCGACCCCGAGCGCCGAAACCCCCACCGCCGGCTGCCGTCGGGCGAGGTGCCCGACGCGGTCGACCCGCCGGGCGGGTGTCGCTTCCATCCCCGATGCCCCGACGGCTTCGGCCCGTGCGGGTGGGAAGGCCGCGACCTCCTGTCCGCCCTGGAGGAGCGGTGGACCGACCCCGCCCTGTTCGAGGCCGAGTCGGGCCTGGTGGGCCCCCTGGCCGCGGTCGACGTGTCCGGCCCCACCGTCGTCTTCCCCCGGGGTGGCGAGCCGTTGGCCGACCTCCTCCGCCGACTCGACGACGAGCGCGCCCACCGGGTGTTCTCCGCGGTGACAGCCGTCGAGACCGACGGGACCCGGGTCGAGGTGCGCCTGGAACCGGGCGTGGAACCCGCGTTGCAGCCGGTCGCGGGCCGGTGGGTGGCATGCCACCTCCACGGCGTCGTGGCCCGAAAGCCTCCGGCCGCCGACCGGTAGCGACGGCGCGGAAGTACGGTCGCGACATTCACGAGGGTGGGCGTTTCGGTTGCGGCCGGCCAGGTACATATCGGCCGGAGGAACGAGGGGGTAGGGGGCCATCGCCGTCGTACTGCTGGACGAGCTGCGCAAGCTCCAGGCGATCATCGCCGCGCTGTCGGCCGCGCCGTCGGAGGACGCCATCGCCGACGTCGCCGTCGACCGCCTGCTGGAGGCGGTCGGTGCCGATGCCGGCGTGCTGGCCCTGCGCGACGACGACAGCCTGATCGTCCGGCGCGCCATCGGCTACCGGGAAATCGCGGCCGCCTGGACCCGCATCCCGCTCGACGCCGACCTGCCCCTGAGCGACGCCGCCCGCCGGGGCGAGCCCGTGTTCCTGTCCACCGGCGCGGCCCGGCTCCGGGCCTACCCCATGTCGGCGTCCATCCCCGTGCTGTACGAGGGCCTCGTCGCCCTCCCCCTCCTCGTCGGCGACCGGTGCCTCGGTGTCCTCGGCCTGAGCTTCGCCGAGTCCCGCCGGTTCGATCCCGACGAGCAGGCCCTCCTGGTCACCATCGCCCAGCTGTGCGCCCTCACCATCGACCGCTTCGAGCGGGGCGCCCGGCTCAGCCGGCTCCAGGAGCTCACCGGCCACCTGTCCCGGGCCTTCACCGTCGAGGAGGTGGTGCGGGTGATCCGGGACGAGCCCATCCCCGAGCGGTCGGTGCTCGGCCGGGGGCTGTGGCTGCTCGACGACGAGAGCGGTGGGCTGCGCCAGGCCTTTCCCGTGTCAGCCGGCGGCGAGCCCGTGGTCATCCCCCTCGACGCCGACCTCCCGGCGGCGGAGGCGGCCCGCACCGGCGAGGTGGTGTGGGCGAGCGGCCTGCGAGGAGCGCCGGCCGAGGACCAGTTCCCGTCCCTCGCGGCCACCGGCTTCGGGAGCGCAGCCGCCATCCCCCTGGCCGCCGAGGACCGCGTGGTCGGGGTCCTCACGGTCGGCTTCGAGCACGACCTTCCGGTCGACGAGGGCGAGCGGCGATTTCTCGTCGCCCTGGCCGAGCAGGCGGCGGTGGCGCTGGAGCGGGCCCGCCTCTACGACAGCGAGCGCCAGTCGCGGCGCCAGGCGGAGCTCGATCGCCAGCGCTCGCTCGAACTGGCCCGGGCCCTGCAGACGAGCCTGCTCCCGCCCCGCCTGCCCGACGTCCCCGGCCTCGACCTGGGCGCCCGCTACCACCCCGCCCTGGCCGGCCTGGAGGTGGGCGGCGACTTCTACGACGTGTTCGACACCGGAGGCGACTGGGCCGTCGTGATCGGCGACGTGTGCGGCAAGGGCCCGGAGGCGGCCGCCCTCACTGCCCTCGCCCGCTACACCATCCGGTCGGTGGCCATGGACCTGCGCCACCCGGCCCAGGTGCTGCGCAAGCTCAACGACACCCTTCTCCACCACCAGCTCGACGAGCGGTTCTGCACCGTTGCCTACGGACGGGTGGTCCCCAGCGTCGGTGGGGTGCGCGTGTCGGTGTGCCGGGCCGGCCACCCGCCCCCGATCGTGGTGCGGGCGAACGGCGACCTGGAGGCCATCGGTCCCGACGGCGGGCTGGTCGGCCTGTTCGCCGAGATCCGCCTGTGGGACGAGACGGTGCAGCTCACGCCGGGCGACAGCCTCGTCTTCTACACCGACGGGGTCACCGAGGCCGCCCGTGGCCAGGAGCAGTTCGGCGACCGGCGACTCGACGAGGTTTTGCGGGGCTGCGCCGGCCTCACCGCGGCCGAGGTGGCCGAGAACGTGGAGGCGGCGGTGATCGACTTCGGCGGCCCCCAGCCCCGCGACGACCTGGCCGTGCTCGTCCTCCATGTCCCCACCGCGGCCGACGCCGCCCGCTGAGCGCCCGCCCGACCCGCCGAGGCCGCCGAGCGGTCAGCCGGGCTCGATGTCGTCGGAGAACGTCTCGCCCACAACGAAGCCGTCGCCGGTGATGCGGTACTCCCGGATCTCGGGCTCGTGGAGGCTGGCCCGGGTCTTGAGGACGGTGAGCGCCCGCTTCACCCGGGACCGGCTGCGGAGGAACTGGAGCAGGATCACGTTGTCGGACATGTTGGAGATCCCCGATTCCGACAACCGCGAGAGGTGGAACAGGTCGGGCACCTCCATCGTCATCAGCACGCTGATCCCCCTCCGTGAGCAGCGCTGGATGAGCGAGTAGATGTACTCCCGCAGCCGGATCTGGTCGGGGGAGGCGAAGGCGAGGTCGCCCAGGCTGTCGATGACCAGGCGGGTGACGTTCTGGGCCTCGATCGCCTCCAGCACGGAGTACACCCACTCGTCGATGTAGAGGTCGACCGTCGACCGGTAGAGCACCGAGACGTCGGGATGTTCGAGCGACCAGCCGAAGCCGCGGGCGGTGCGCTGGAGCTGGCTCGGGTTCTCCTGGAGGTTGGCGATGAGGCCCCGCTCGCCCCGGGCCGCGCCCCCGAAGATGAAGCTCAGGCTCATGACCGTCTTGCCCGACCCCGACGGCCCCGCCACCAGGGTGCAGGCCCCCGGCCAGTACCCGTCGCCCAGCATGGCGTCGAGGGCGGGGATGCCGGAGGAGATGCGTTCGTCGGACAGGGCGTAGCCGGACGGGTCGGCGATGTCGGCCAGCCGGGGGAAGACGTCGACCCCCTTCTCCGACAACCGGTAGGCGTGCTGGCCGGACAGGAACCCGCTGCCCCGGAGCTTGAGCACCTGGAGCACCCGGTTCTCCCGCTCGTTGACCATGGTCGACGACAGCTGGATGATGGCGTCGGCGACGGCGAACTCGGGCTCCCGGGCGATGTCGTCGAGCCCGTACTCGCCCACCCAGAACGACGACGCCCCCGACGCCGACAGCCGGGCCGCGAAGTCGTGCAGGAACCAGCGGAAGTCGCTCGGCTCCCGGGCGAAGGCGTGCAGGGCCTTGAAGCTGTCGATGACGATCATCGCCGGCCGGTGCTCGCCGATGAGGGCCTGGAGGCGGTCGACGAAGGCGGGCAGGCCTCGCTCGTCGAGGAGGCTGCCGAGGTCCTCGTAGAACACGGCCCGCCCGACCTTGTCGTCGTCGAAATAGGACAGGCTGCGGCCGTAGCGGAGGATCTTGTCGAGCGGCTCCGACACGGTGGACACGTAGAGCGCCGGTGCCTCGGGCGAGGCGTTGGAGAAGACGAACTGCTGGGCCAGCAGGGTCTTTCCGGTACCCGGTGCGCCGGTGATCAGCGTGAGCGCGCCCGACGACAGGCCGCCCCCGAGGACCAGGTCCAGGCGGGGGTGCCCGCTCTTCAGCCGAGAGGTCACACGCGTATCCGCTCCATACGGTGCCGGAAATCTAGGCCAGCAGCGGCGGCCGCGCTTCTCTCGGCCCCCGGTTACGCCCGGCGGTGGGTGATGCGGGCGGCCACGTCGGCCACCGACGAGGTGACCTGGTAGCCGTCGCGGCGCAGCCATTCCCGGTTGCGGCGATGGACGTCGGTGCCTTCCCACCGGTTGAGGAGGACGAGGATGGGAGCGCAGCCGGTGAGGAGGACCTCGACCGACAGCCGCACCGCGTTGATGGCGCCCAGGCCGGCGTCGGCCACCAACACCACCACGTCGGGGGACAGGAACGTGCACAGGTCGACGCTGTCGCCGTCGGCCGCGATCGGCGTCCGGGGCCCGCCGGCCGTGTCCACCAGCCCCACGGTGGTGCCCGCCGGCCAGGCCAGCTCCTCGACCAGGTCCTCCACGCTGAAGGCGGGCCGACCGAGGACGGCGGCGGCGATGGGCGGGGCCAGCGGCACCTCGTACCAGCGATGGCGGGGACACACGTCTTCCGGCTCCTCGCCGTCGGCTCCGGCCAGCACGTGGGCGTCGGTGGCGGCGGCGTCGGCCGTAGCCGGGTCGAACGACTGCACCGGCTTGCGGGCCACGGCCCGGCCGTCCTCACCGGCCAGCTCCCGCAGGAGGGCGGCCGTCGTCCACGTCTTGCCGACGCCGCTGGCGGTGCCCAGGACGACGGCCAGCCGCGGGGGGCGCCAGGTCACTGCGCGCGGCCTGGTGGCGACTGCGGCGGGCCGGGCGTCGGAGCCATCTCCCATGCTTGCATCTGGCCGCCTCGAACGCGGCGGCCTGCCCGTGCGATCGCTACGATCGGGCCATGTCCGATGGTGGGAGGACGGGTCGGCGGCTCGCGTGGACACTGGTGACGGTGGTGGTGCTGGGGCTGTTCGGCGCCTGCTCGGGCGAAAACGACGAGGGGGCGGTGGCCACCACGACGCCCACCACGCCCACCACCACCTCCACCAGCCCGACGTCGGGCGTCGTGCCCAACCCATCCACGTGCGCCAACCAGAACTTCACGCCCAACAGCGAGGACATCGCCGGCAACGTCGTCGCCACCGGACTCACCTGCGCCGAGGCGGAGGCGTTCGTGCGCAAGGTCGGCCCCCTCGTGGGCGCCACCGGCGGTCCTGCCAACATCTCGGTCGACGGCTTCGCGTGCGTCCGGACCAAGGAGGACGACGGCAGCTACGGCCTCCCGTCGTCCGACTACGAGTGCACCAGTGGCACCAGGACGGTGACCTTCCACCGCACCTGAGAAGGCCCGGTTCGTCCCAGAACCACGGCCTCTCGGTATCATCGACGGGCAACCATGCTCGACGATCGCAAGGCAGCCATCCTCCGGGCCGTGGTCCAGGAGTACATCCAGACCGCGCAGCCGGTGGGCTCCGCCCACTTGGCGCGCAGCCACAGCCTGGGCGTTTCCCCCGCCACCGTCCGCAACGAGATGGCCGCCCTCGAGCGGGAGGGCTTCCTGGCCCACCCCCACACCAGCGCCGGGCGCATCCCCACCGACAAGGGCTACCGGTTCTTCGTCGACAACATCAGCGTGAGCACGCCCGCCGGCGCGCTGGAGCCGGCCCACAAGCAGCAGGTGCAGACCTTCTTCGCCCGGGCCCACGGCCAGCTGGAGGAGATGCTGCACGACACCAGCTGCCTGCTGTCCAGCCTCACCCACTACGCGGCCATGGTCCTGCCCCCCCACCACGAGGACGCCACCGTGCGATCGGTGCAGATCGTGGCCCTGGGGGCGCGGGTGGCGCTGGTGGTGGCCGTCCTGTCCACCGGCGCCATCGAGAAGGCCACCCTCGAGCTCGACGACGGGGTGGGCGACGAGCAGCTGGCCGCGGCCGGTGCCCGGCTGGCGTCCCACCTGGTCGGATCGCCGATCGCCGACGACCGCACCATCGCCTCCACCGGCAACGACGCCACCGACCGCCTGGTTGCGGCCGCCCGCAGCGGGCTCGTCGACCACCACAGGCGGGAGGCGGAGCAGGTCTACGTCGACGGGGCGTCCCACATGGCGGCCACCTTCGAGGCGGTGGCCACCGTCCGCCAGGTCCTCACCATCCTCGAGCAGCAGTACGTGGTGGTCAGCCTGATGCGGGAGGCCCTCCACGACGACCGCCTCAACGTGGTCATCGGCACCGAGCACCGGGTGGAGTCCCTGGCCGAGTGCTCGATCATCGTCGCCCCCTACGAGGTCGAGGGGGGCCGGGCCGGCACCATCGGCGTCCTCGGCCCCACCCGCATGAACTACCCCCAGGCCATGGCCGCGGTGGCGGCTGTGAGCCAGCGCCTGGGCCGGGCCCTGAGCGAGAGCTGACACCGCCGTGGCCGACCAACCGGAGGACTTCTACGAGCTGCTCGGGGTGAGCCGCAACGCCACCGAGGACGAGCTCAAGAAGGCGTATCGAGCCCGGGCCCGGGAGCTGCACCCCGACGCCAACCCCGGCGACCCCCAGGCCGAGAACCGGTTCAAGCTGGTCACCGTCGCCTACGAGACCCTGCGCGACCCCGATCGCCGCCGCCGCTACGACACGCTCGGGCCCGAGGGGCTGCGGGGGGCGGGTGCCCCGGGCAGTGCCGGCTTCGACGACATCTTCGGCGCCAACCTGGGCGACATCTTCCAGTCGTTCTTCGGCGGGGGGTCGCCCTTCGGCAGCAGTGGGCGCCGCCAGGCGGGACCGCCCCGAGGCAACGACGTGGAGACCGCCATCCAACTCGACTTCCAGGAGGCGGTGTTCGGCGCGTCCCACGAGGTGCGGCTGCGGCTGCCGGTCACGTGCGAGACGTGCGCCGGCTCGGGCGCCAAGCCCGGCACCGGCCCCGTCACCTGCTCCCAGTGCGAGGGCACGGGCGAGGTGCGCCGCACCCGGCAGTCGATCCTGGGCCAGATGATCACGTCCAGCCCGTGCCCCCGCTGCGGCGGCGTGGGCGAGATGGTCACGTCACCCTGCCCCGACTGCCGGGGCGACGGCCGCCGCACCGAGGAGCGCAGCTACACCGTCGACGTCCCCGCCGGGGTCGACGACGGGAGCACGCTCAAGGTCAGCGGCCGGGGGGCGGCCGGGCCCCGGGGCGGTGCACCGGGCGACCTCTACGTCCACCTGCGGGTGCGGCCCGACGAGCGCTTCGTGCGCCAGGGCAACGACCTGGTCCACGTCCTCCACGTCCCGATGGCCCAGGCCGCCCTGGGCGCGGTCATCCACTACGAGACGCTCGACGGCACCGAGGACCTGGTCATCCCCAAGGGCACCCAGCCGGGGCGGGTGTTCCGCCTGCGCAGCCGGGGTGTGCCCCGCATCGGCGGCGGCGGCAGCCGGGGCGACCTGCTGGTGCAGGTGGTGGTCGACACGCCCACCGACCTGTCCAAGGAGCAGGAGGAGCTGCTGCGGCTGCTGGCCACGGCCCGGGGCGAGGACGTGGCCCCGCCCGACACCGGCTTCCTGGCCCGGGTCCGCTCGGCCTTCAAGTAGCCCGTGGCGGGTGCCGTCGCGCACGTCTTCGTGCCCGACCTCGCCGCCCCCGAGGTGGACGCGGGCGACCGGCACCACCTCGAGCGGGTGCTGCGGCTGCGTACAGGCGAGGCGGTGACCGCGTCGGACGGGGCGGGGCGGTGGGTGGCGTGCCGGTGGGTCGGCGGCGCCGCGCTGGAGGTCGACGGCGAGGTGGTCGTCGAGCCGGCGCCGAGTGCCGCTGGTGACGGTTGCGTTCTCGCCGGTGAAGGGCGACCGGCCGGAGTGGGCGGTGCAGAAGCTCACCGAGCTGGGCGTCGACCGCATCGTCCCCCTGGCGGCGGCCCGGTCGGTGGTGCGGTGGACGGGCGATCGGGGCGCGGCGGCGGTGGAGCGGTGGCGGCGGGTGGCCCGGGAGGCGGCCATGCAGAGCCGGCGGTCGTGGCTGCCGGTGGTGGATCCGGCAGTGGCGTTCGGGGTCGCGTCGGGGTGGCCGGGGGCGGCGTTGGCGGTGGCGGGGGGCGACCCGCCGTCGCTCGACCACCCGGTGGTGCTGGTGGGGCCGGAAGGGGGATGGGACCCGTCGGCCGAGCTCGGTGCGGGCCTGCCCACCGTGGGCCTGGGGCCGAACGTGCTGCGGACGGAGACGGCGGCGGTGGCGGCGGGGACACTGCTGGTGGCCCTGCGCAGCGGGCTGCTAGCCCCCCACCGGTGAGGCGCAGGCCTCGGCCGACTGCGGGCCCTCCACGCCCGCGCTCGTCACCGCGCTGACCTTGTAGCAGCGGGGGCCGGGGTCGGGCTCGGTGGACGGCCAGTACTGGTAGTCGGGGGCGTCGACGACCCCCAGCCGGCCCGGCTCGATGGGCGGGATCGTCGCCGGGATGGTGACCGGCGCCAGGTTCGTCCCGTCCGCCCGACGCTTGTAGGCCTTGTAGGCGACGACGTCGGCCGACGCCGATAGCGGGAGCCACGTGAGCACCGTCTCCCCACTGCCCCCGCCCGTGGAGGCGGTGACGCCCGTCACCTGGGGCGGGACGGCGCCGGGCGCGGCGGTGGTGCTCGGGGCGACTGTGGTGGCTGTGGATCCGGAGGTCGTGGTGGCCGCGGCCACCGAGCTCGAGGTGGTGGTCGACGGGCCGCCGCCGTCGTCGTCGGTACACCCGGCCCCGACCAGCGTGGCCGCCAGCAGGCCGACCACCGCCCGGCGCCTGTGCGTCCGTCCCATGCCGTTGCCTCCCGCGCTCCGATGGCGTGGGACGCTACGTTACCGACGGTCACGGTCCGCGGGGCGACGGTCACGGAGGGAGATTGCCGTGGTGACGGAGAGCGAGATAATGTGACGCGGCCGGCGACAGGAGAGGGGGCTCGGTCGTGGACGAGGACACCGAGCTGGTAGGCGCGTCGCAGACCTACGCCCGCCGGGTCGGCCAGCGCCTGCGGGCCATCCGCCGGCAGAAGCGACTGTCGCTTGCAAGAGGTCGAGGCCGCGTCCGACCAGGAGTTCAAGGCGTCGGTGCTGGGCGCCTACGAGCGGGGCGAGCGGGTCATCTCCGTCCCCCGCCTGCAACGGCTGGCCGACTTCTACAGCGTCCCCGTCGACCAGCTGCTCCCCCGGGAGGGTGAGGCGCCGGCGGCGGCGTCCACCGGCGACGGTGGAGGCGAGGCGGCGGAGGGAGGGCGCTCGGTGCCGTCGGCGGGCTCTCCCCGCAAGATCACGTTCGACCTCTCCCGGTTCGAGGCCATCGAGGCCGACCCGGAGGTGGAGATGGTGCACAAGTACCTGTCGAGCATCCAGGTGCTGCGCCAGGACTTCAACGGCCGGGTCCTCACCATCCGCCACGACGACATCCGGGCCATCGCCGGCCTCTTCGGCACCGACGCCGACGCCTTGGTCCGGCGACTCGACGACCTCCAACTCCGCCTGACACCGGCGTAGTATCGTCGTCATGGCGAACGAGCCGGGACGACTCGACACCCCGTTGCTCGACGAGTGGATCGCGGAGGTTGGTGAGGATGGTGTTGCCGCCGAGGTCCGCTCGACCGAGCGCGCTGTCAGCGCGGGACTGATCCCAAGCCACGGCGATGCGATCTCCCTCCTGCGCTCTTGGAGGCGGGGTCGGCGCCAGTCGGCGTGACCTGGCGGGTCGCAACGGGCGAGCGCGCCTGGTCTGACATCGAGCGCTTCGACGAAGCAGACCAGGCAGCCATCGCGGACGCTCTCTTTGCCTGGCTGGAGCGTGGCCCTCCTCGGGGAGAGTCCCGCGTTGTCGGTGGTGTCGAGGTGTTCGAAGTCGAGATCGCCTCGGGTTTCCGAGCGACATACTTCGTCAAGGAATCGGAACGATACGTGGCTGTCTTCCGCGTGCGACACGTGCCCGGATGAACGATTCGGTGGCGCGGTCACGTTTCGCTTGACGGCGCAGGCACGGGAACGGCGAAGACCTGGCCCGGGAAGATCAAATCGGCGTTGCCCGGGTCGGCCAACTCGGCTCGGTTGGCCTCGACCAGGCGGAGCCAGTAGGGGACGATCTCGGCGTCCGTGGGTGCTCGACCCCAGGAGCGGTGGAGCACGTCGTCGGCGATGGTCCAGAAGCAGTCGCCCGGTTGGACGGTCCACCGGTCGGAGACGTCGACATCGGCTCGTTGGGCGGGGGGCGGTGGCGAGTCGGATGGGGGGAGGCGGACCATGGTGATCGTCGTCGGCGCGGTCGGCACCGACGTCGCGGGCTGGCGACGGAGGTGGCGGTGGCCGGCTGGGCGGCGGCCGCGGCCAAGGTGCCGGAGGGGCCGATCCCGGCCAGGGTGAGGGTGAGCGAACCCGCGAGGAGATGACGGATGGGGGCGACCGTTACCCGGTCGGCGACCGCCACCAGAAGGTCGGCCCGGAACAGGCGGAGGAGGGCGCCGACGACGGTGGCGCCGGCCAGGTACCAGCTCCCGGCCACCGCCAGCAGCCGGAGGATGGCGAAGCCGGCCTCGGCCGGCTCCCGTGCCTCAACCCACGCCTGCCACCGGGACGGAGCGCCGAGCGGGGGCGGCGAGAGGGCGCCGTGCCCGCTGGCCGACAGGGCGAGCAGGGCCATCCCGATGCCGATCGTCCACGCCGCGGGGTGGACGAGCCGCCCGGTACGGCTCACGGTGTGGGCCGGGGCAGGCGGACGACCTGTGGCGGCAGCTCACCTCGCTCGACCACCAGCTCGTGGCACCCGTCCCGGTCGACGTCGGCGGCCCGCACCGCCTGGCCTCCGGGCACCCTCGCCACCGCCGCACCCGTGACCGACTCCCGGGTGCCCACCGCCCATCCGTCGAAGCGGAACACCTCGCCGGTGGACGGCCGCAGGACCACGACTGTGCGGCTGCCCCGGCACGACCAGTCTCCGGTGGCGATCTGGTCGCCCGCCCGACCGACTTCCCATCGCAGCCCTGCTCCCTCGAGGATCCCGTCGGCGTAGCGGAGGGCGTCGAGGCAGCCATCGCCGTCGACGTCGGCGAGAAGGATTGCCGCCGGGGCGGGGCAATCGGGTCGCCGGCGCGGGGATGGTGCTCGACGAGGGCGGCGGCGCGGCGGTAGTGGTGGTCGACGACGACAGTCGGGTGGATGGCGTCGGCACGGTGGCCGACGTCAGCCCGGTCTCGTCGGCCGCGGGCGACGACCACGGTGCCGACGACGAGCAGCGCGGCCGCGGCAATGGCGACTGCTCCGGCCAGCGCCGATCGCCCCGGAAACCGTCGCCGACGAGGTGTCGCCAACCGGCGAGAGGGTCGCCGGACGTCACCCGGCGGTACCGGTGCGTCGCCCGGGTACGCCGGCTGCCCGACGCCGACCTGCTCGCCAGCCTCGGTCTGCCGGTGGGTGCCAAGCAGGACGCGGCGGGACCGGCTCTCGACGGGCAGCGCCGCTCGCCGTCGGCGGCCGCGGTCGACCCGGGCGCCGGCGACCAACGACCGCAGATCGTGTGCGGGGTCGACGCCGTTCGTCGCCGACCGTGGTGGCGAGGGCAGGCGCGGCTTCCGGGACCGCCGCCGCGATCTCAGCCGCGACCTCCTGGGCCGATGGCCGGGCGGCGGGGTCCTCGGAGATGGCCGCCTCTGCGATGCGGCGCAACGGGCGGGCCTCGGGCCCGGTGGCCAGCCGGCGGAGGAGACGGCCGAGGGCGGCCACGTCGGTGGACGGTTGGAGCTCGTCGCCGGCCCGCCCGGCCGACCCGAACCCGCAGAGGATCGGCCGCCCGTCGGATGCGATCAGGACGTGTTCGGGGCGGACCGCGCCGTGGACGAGGCCCAGCTGGTGGAGGTCGGCGAGAGTCGTGGCCAGGGACCCGGCCAGCCCCGCCACCTCCTCGACCGCCAGCGGCAACGGCGTCGCCAGCGTCGGTCCGTCGACGAGCACGGTCACCAGCACCGGCCGCTCGGCGCTGCCCTCCACCCCCACCACCTCGATGACGCCCGGGTGGCGGGCCGCGGTCAGCAGCTCGGCCTGTAGGCGGATGCCCTCCGCACCACCCGGCCCAGAGGCGACCTTACGGTGTATTTCCATAGTATTCCACTATAGACCACAGGATCCGGCTGTCGCATCCTGTTCGGGGCCCGCCACCGACGTGGCCCGCACCGACGCCGCGTCCGGTCCGCCGGGGAGGGCCTTGGCGAACACGTACGACACCTGGGAGGAGGCGGACACCCGCACCGTCCACGGGCAGCCGGCCCGCGCCGGCGGGCTGGCGCTGGCCTGCACCTCCAGTCCCTGGTGGCGGGACTCGTCGATGGCCAGCCGAACCCGTTCGATCGCCACCGCCTCGACCGCGGCCGGGTCGAGCGCGATGCGGTCGTCGCGGTAGAACGCCTGGCCGTCGACGCCCTCGCCGGCGGCGTCGTTGGCCGCGGCCGCGGTCGCGTTGGCCAGCTCCCGCTGGGCGAGGAAGGCGATCGACGAGTCGACCGTGATCGCGGCCAGGACCATCACGATCAGCACCGCCGCCGGGAAGAGGAGCAGGACGCTGCCTCGCTGGCCGGGCCGCTCAGCCACGGCCGGCCCCGCCCGCGACTGCCGAGCGCAACCGGTGGCCCGGCCGCCGGCCAAAGCCACACCGGCCGACGGCCAAAGGACGCCGGCCCGCCCGCTCACCCACGGTCGCATCGCGCCGCGGCCGAGGGGACGCCGTCGCGGTAGGGGTCGACGACCTCGGCGTGGCGGGCGGCGGCGGTGAAGCCGGCCCCCCCGCCGCCGATGAACGGCAGGCCCACCGCCGGCACCTGGTACCGGGCCTCGAACCGGACGACCTGGCAGCGGGTGAAGCCGGACTCAAGCGCCTGCAACTCCATCCGGTCGGGATCGCGGCCATGTCCCCGCACCGCCTCCCGGGCCGCGGCCTCGGCCCGCGCCATTGGGTCGGACCCCTCCGGGGCTTCGACGTAGGCCCGGGTGGCCTCCCGGGCGGCGGCCGACATCGCCATCTTGGCGTCGATCACCGCCCACCCGTTGGCCGCCAGCAGGACGCCGACCACGAACGTCAGCAGCCCGAACACGATCGCCTCCAGCCCCGCCGCCTGCCCCGACTCGCCCCGCCCCGACTCGCCCCGCCCCGACTCGCCCTGCCCCGACTCGCCCCGGCCCGAATCGCCCCGGCCCGACTCGCCCCGCCCCGTCACCGTTCAGATCCAGTCGGAACGTCGGTCTGCTGGAACGCCTCCACCCGCACCCGGATCGTGCGGTCGATCTGGTCGAACGCCAACGGCCCCGCCATCGCCGGCAACAGCCGCGTCGGGTTCTGCGCCCGCACCGAGAGGACCACGAACTCCCCGCCCGACCCGCTCCAATCGAACGTCACTCGCTCCCCGTACCGCCCGAGCGCCCGCCGGGCGTCCGCCTCCGCCTGGGCCACGTTCCCGGTCCCGCCATCTGCCACCGCCACCCGTCGGGCCGCGTCGTACGCGACCGCGGTGACCACCGAGGTCGCGTACAAGTTGAACAACGCCTGCACCGCGAACAGCAGCAATCCCAGAAAGACCAGGAGGGCCAACCAGGACGAAATGGGACCGCTCCCGCGCTCCGAGCGGAAAAGGGCCGTCCGAGCCGACCACGAGCACGACCGCCACTGCCCGCAGGCGGCTCGGACGAATCCTCGCCGGGCCAGGCCCGGCACCCTCCGCCTACCTTCCGATGGAGTCGATCTGGGTCGACGTCTGGCTGCTGGCATTGCCCCAGATGTTCTGGAACCCGACCCACATGAGCGCGCCCAGGGCGGCGAAGATCAGCACCGCGATGGCGGAGGAGACCACGCCTTCACCGCGCTCGTCGCGGGCGGTCACCGTGGTCGTGAGGCACCGGGCCCAGACGTAGGCCCGCATGAGCTGCTCCTGCAATTTGAAACTCCTTTCGCGTGTTACGACTCGTTTGTTAGGACGACGAGAAGAGGCTGAGTGCCTCGAGGAACGGGATGGCGATGAAGACCACCCCCGGCAGGAGGGCGGCGATGGTGACCGGGATCCACACCTGTTGGCCCCGGCGTTCGGCGGTCTCGATCAGGCGCCGTTGAAGGTCGCGGCGGATGGCCCGAGCCTCCTCCGACAGCAGCCGGCCGAGGTCGCTCGCCTCCCGGTTGAGGGCGAGCACCGGCAGCAGCCGATGGAGGGCCTCGACATCGGCCACCGCGGCCCATTCCCGCAGGGCTTCCGTCTCGGTGAGCCCCTGGCGGAGGCGGGCGCACACCCGGCCCAGGTCGGAGGCGGCCGCACCCCGTCCTCGGGCCGCCAACCGGTTGAGGGCTGCGCCCAGCGAGTAGCCGGCGGACAGGAGCATGGCCAGCTGCTCGGCCACCACCGGCAACTCCACCATCAGCCGCCGCTTCCACTGCTCGGACGCCGATGCCACCTGCTGCTCGACGATGAGGAACGCCAGCAGCGGCCCGCCCAGGACGAACAGCAGGGCCACCACCGCCGGCGGCCGGGCAGTAGCGGCCAGCATCGAGCCGACGACGAATCCGACGCCGCTCCATCCGAGCTGACGGACCCGGAAGGCGGTGACGTCGAGCGGTGAATGGATGCGCTGCAACCGGGTGGCGAGGTCCTCGGTGACGCCGAACACGGCCGCCACCCGCTCGCCCAGGGCCCGGCTCAAGGGCCGGATGACCTCCCGGAACGACTCCACCGACAGCACGCCCTCGCGCCGCCGCCGAGCGCCCAGGCCGCCGGGGGAGTACGGCCGTAGGCGCTCGACGAGGGTGGGACGGGCGAACCAGCGCAGCTCGGAGAGCACCAGCGTCGTGCCCGCCCACAGGGCCAGCCCCAACGCGACGGCGAGGCGGGCGTCAGTCAACGAACACCCGCTCCTCCTCCGGCAGCCGCAGGAGCCGGCCCGACCACAGCCAGCAGGCGCCGACCATGGCCACCGCGAACACCGTCGCCATCTGGCCGAACGGGGTGCCGTAGGCGGCCCGGGCGTTGCCGATGGTGAGCCCGCACAGGGCCATCCCCACCGGGACGAACAACACGAAGCGGCGGGCGAACTTGACCCCGGCCTGCTTCGACGCCGCGTCCTTGCGCCCGTGGACATCGGCCACCCGGTCCTCGACCAGGGCCGCCAGCCGGCGCTGGACGTCGCTGCCGCCGACCTCGTGCGCCACCAGGAGCGTCTCGCAGGCGGCGTCGGCGGTGGCGTCGGCCAGGCCCGCCTTGAGCACCCCGACGCTGCGGGCGAAGTCGGTGGTGACGAGCCAGGTCCGCGACGCGGCCTCGAACGCGGGCTGCATCTCCTCCGGACCACCCCGTCCCACCTCGAAGAGGGCCTGCGGGATCGATCGGCCGAGCGAGCCGGTGAGGAGGGCGATCTCCTCGATCATGCGGGGCCACCCCTCGGCGGCCCGCCGGCGGCGCTGCCGGCGCCGGCTGCGGTAGGACGCGCCCGGGTACGTGGCGGCGAACGCACCCACGGCCAGGGCCGGGAGGAAGGCGCCGAAGACGGCGAAGGTGAGCCCGGTGCCCACCACGAGGAGCAGCCCCATCACGCCCAGGAACTCGGATGGCTTCACCCCGTCGAGGCCGGCCTGCACCAGCCACTGCTCCGCCCGCCGCCGGCGCACTCGGCGACCCGGGCGGCGGGGGCCGACGCCGACGCCCTCCCACCCGAGAACCAACGCGGTGTACAGGAAAAACACCCCGCAGGCCCCGGCGACGGCGATCAGCAGCGGCGGCATCACTGCTCCCGGAGCCGGTTGACGGTGCCGGCGGGCGGGCGCCCGAGGCCGGTGACGACCCGGGGCCGCGTAGGGGCGGCCCGCCGTTCGGCGTCGGGATCGAGGAGCAGGCGGACGTCGTAGCCGGCCTCGGATAAGGCCCGGGCGGCCCGGACGGGCAGGTTGCCGGTCCATTCGAGACGCTCGTCGACGGTCGGCCGGGCGAACAGCTCGGTGACGGTGAACTGCATCGCGTCCGGCCCCACCTGCAGTTCCTCCACCGCCACCACCTCGTGGACCCGGACCTTCCCCCGGACCCGGCTGCAGTGGACGACGACGTCGATGGCCTCGCTCACTAGGGCGCTCAACGCCGACATGGGCAGCTCGTTGGACGTGTCGGCCAGCTGGCAGATGAAGCGCAGCCGGGTGAGGGCCTGGCGGGCGGAGCCGGCGTGGATGGTCGTGAACCCCTTGACGCCCGACGACAGGGTGAGCAGCAGCGGCAGGGCCTCCCGGTCGCGGACCTCGCCCACCACGGCGATGTCGGGGGCCATGCGCAGGAACCCCGAAACCAGCCGGCGCAGGTCGACCTCCCGTCGATCCTGGCGGGCGGGGCGGGTCTGCATGCTGGCCACGTTCGGAAGCGGCAGGTCGGCCTCGAACACCTCCTCCGCGACCACGACCCGCAGCGTGGGGTCGAGCTCGGCCGCGCAGCACGACAGGAGTGTGGTCTTGCCCGACCCCGGCGCCCCCGAGAAGATCATCGACAGCCGGGACCGCACGCAGGCCCGCAGGAAGTCGGCCACCCGGGTGTCGAGCATGTCGAGCTCGACCAGCTCGTCCAGGGAGCGGAACGGGATCCCGGTGAACTTCCGGATGTTCACCAGCGTGTGGCCGTCGCGCCCCACGTCGCCGTGGACGATGTGGAGCCGGGCGCCGGTCTCGAGCTGGGCGTCCTGCAGACCCTCGGCGGGGTCGAGCTTGCGATGGCTGCCCGACGCGTCGTCGAGGATCTTGGTGAGGGTGCGCACGACGTGCTCGTCGTCGTTGAACACCTCGTCGTGGTAGCTGCTCGGTCCCTGGTGCCTCTTGACGAAAATCTGGTCCGGGCCGTTGATCATGATCTCCCACACGTCGTCGTCGGCGAGGAGGGGCTCCAGCGGTCCGTAGCCGGCGAGGTTGCGGTAGGCCCGGGTGGCCACCAGTGCGGGTTCGGCGAGGTCGAAGGCCCGCAGGCCCCGCTTGAAGTCGCGCGACCAGCCCGCGACCTCGTCGTCGACCAGGGCGCGCAGCCGGGCTCGGCCGTCGTCGTCGGCCATGTCGAGGGCGAGGTCGCCGGCTCGCTCCTGGACCCGTCGCTCGATCTCCTGGAGCGGCGACAGCTCGCTCGCCCCCATCAGACCGCGGCCTCGTCGTCGGCCCACCGGCCGAGGGACCCGGGCCGGACCCGCTCACCACCCGGGGTGCCGGTACCGCTTTCGCTGCCGAAGGCCCGCTCGGTGGCTCGTTCGAGTACCGCGTTGAGCGCTCCCGCCAGCGGCGCGCCGAGGACGGCCGGTAGGCGGCGGCCGTCGTGGAGATCGCTCTCGATGTCGCGCTCGGGCAGGTGGACGGGGCTGGCGAGGAAGGCGCCGGTGGCGGCCCCGGCCAACTCGGCGACGGCCGTGCCCAGGCCGGCCCGGGCCCGGGGCGAGCGGGAGGAACGGTTGAAGACGGGCACGATGCGGTGGGCGGGGACGCCGAACGCGATCAGGTCGGTGATCACCCGCACCAGGCCGTGGACGCCCTTGAGCGTCGGCCCGCCGATGACGAACACCACGTCGGCCCGGGACGCGGCGGTGCGGGCCATGACGTTGCGCTCCTCCACGTCGATCGAGCCCCCGCCGTCCTCCCCTTCGAGGTCGGGATCGATGTCGCACACGACCGCCCGGTAGGCCCGGCCCAGGGTGTCGAAGGCAGCCTCGAACGCCTGCGGGCGCAGGGCGGGCCAGAAGCGGGGCCGGCGCAGTCCGAGCAGCAGGTGGTAGCGGCGCTCGTCGACCCCCCACGCCAGGCCTCGGGCGGCGTCGATCGACGGCTGGCCCGAGCGGTGGGCCTCGACCAGCTCCTGGATGCCGGGGGACACGTCGCGGACGTCGTGGAGCATGGCCAGCTCGGCATTGAGACGGAGGTCGGCCAGCAGGACGGTGCCCAGCGCCTTCACGTCGTCGCCCAGGGACTGGGCCAGGGCCATGGCCGCGGTGGACGCACCCGTCCCGCCGGGACCGGTGACCGCGGCCACCGTCCCCCGCCACGACGCGAGCGGCGGACGGGCCAGCAGGTCGGCGGGGGCCGCGTCGCCCCGCCGGATGGTGCGGGCGCAGGCGGAGAGGGCGGTGACGAGCTCGTCGCGGGTGAACGACGGGCGACAGCACGCGGGCCGCGCCCAGGGCCTGCCAGTCGCGGGTGGCCCGCCCGTCGTCGACCACGAGGACGGCGCAGTCGGCAGCGGCGGCCGCGGCCAGCAGGTCGCGGTCGACGGTGGGCAGGCCGGCGTCGGCCACCAGGGCCGAGAACGGGCGCCCCGACGCCAGCCGGGCCCGGGCCTCCTCGGCCGAGACGCACTTGAGGAACTCGGCCGGCAGGGCACCCGACGTCGCCCACACGCCCACCGACCGGAACCACGCGGCCCGGGGCGGCGCCAGCCCCAGCACCACGAAGCGCTCGCCGGGGATCACGGGCCGGGCGCCCGGTAGGTGGGTGCGACCCCGGCGCCGTCGGCGGGCGTGGCCCCGGTGGTGCGGACGACGGTGACCTTGGCCACCTGGGTCGCGTGACCGAGGGCGAGCGCGCCGGCCGGGTCGGTGACGGCCACCGTCACGAACACGGGGCTGGTCTCGCCCACGCCGACCCGGGTGCGGTCTACGGTGATGACGGGCAGGTCGCGGCCGGCGACGAGGGTGTAGGCGTCGTCGCCCGTGCCGTAGGTGGCGAGGAGATCGATGCGCTCGCCGTCGCGGATGGTGGGCCCGATGCGACCCCGCTCCACCGTGAACGTGAGCTCGCGGCTGCCGGCGGTTGTACCTCCGGCGATGACGGCGCTGACCTGGACCAGCTCGCCCGCTCCCACGGGGGCGAGGAGGGTGGACCCGGCCAGGAGCGCCGGGTCGTCGAAGGCGCGCGCCCGCAGGCCGGGTGGCAGCTCGATGCGTTGCAGGGCCAGGTCGCCAGGCTCGAGCCGGGCGCCGGCGGTGAGCGCCCGCTGGGCGACCACGTAGGGATGCCCCGGCTGACGTCCGGCCGTGGTGGCCGCCGAGAACAGCCCGACCCCCGCCGCCGCCACCAGGACGCCGCCGACCACCGCCCGGCTGCCGGGCAACCCCCGCCGCCGCTGCACGTTCCGGCCGCCGGTGGCGTCGCCATTCCCACTCCCGCCGCCGCCGTCGATGGACCCATCGCGTCGCGCTCGCGTCGCCGTTCTCGTCGCCACCTTCGCTCCCCCCGGCGCCAGTGTCGTGCATTTGGTCCGCTGCGTGAACCGACCCCAAGGATATGAAAGGCCATGGAACGCACACAAGGGGATAACCCTGAGGATTTTCTCGGGAGAACCTGTGGATTGCGTCGCTCCGGCCGCCTTTGGACGTCGAGCGTGTGAAAGCTCATGAGATCCCACAAATGAGCGAGGGAGCGCAGTACGATCAGGACATGCCTGATGACGACATCCGCTGGATGAGCACGGCTGCCGCGGCCCGTCGGCTCGGGGTCACCGTGCGTACCCTCTACCGCCTCATCAACGAGGCCGAGCTGCCGGCCTACAAGTTCGGGCGGGTCATCCGCCTCAAGCAGGAGGAGGTCGACGCCTTCATCCAGTCGTCCCGGATCGCCCCCGGGTCGCTGGAGCACCTCTACCCCGAGTCGAAGAGGGACACCTCCGACACCGAGGCCAACGTCACGTAACTGAGTCCCGGCGGCTCACCGTCGGTGCGGACGGTGAGCACGTCCGTGCCCACTGCCCGCAGCTCGCCCACCACGGTGACGGTTCCGAGCACCACCGCCACCCGGGGACGAGTGGCGACCGCCTGGGCCAGCACCTCGGCCAAGGTCACGCCCTCGGCGTTGGCACCGCGGCCTCGGTCGGCTCCCGCCGCCGCCTGTGGACGCCGCGTGCCGGTGCCGGGCCGCACCTCGGCCACCGCCGCCAGGTGCACGAGGACGAGCCGGTTCTCGGGCCCGGCGACGGCTACGAAATCGGCGCCCACCGCCGCGATCGGGCCGCGGTGGCGCCGCCCGGTCACCGTCGTGATCGACACTGGCCGCCCGTCCTCGGCCAGGTCGACCAGGAGCCCGGCGAACGACGCCTCTTCCTCCGCCGCCTGCCGCAGCCAACGCTCGCGGACGCGAGCCTCGGCCGCCTCCTGCGCCCGCGCCCCTGCGGCCCACCGCTCGAGATCGTCGAGCACCGCCGAACGCTACCCGTGCCGCGCTTGCCGGACGTTCGTGGGCCGGAAAAGGTGCGTCTGGCGCCCCTTTTCTGGCCCAAGAAGGTTGGACGGGGAGCGAAGGCCTACCGTGATCCCCATGTTGCGTCCTGAGAACTGGACCAGACCAGCGGGTGCGAGTCCCGCCCGGGTAATCGCCGGAGAGCCCGGTAGCAGGCCCCGGTTCGTCGCCGAGAGGCGGCGGGCTGAGCGGGGCGTCAAGAGCCTCTTTGGAGGGAGCAAGCGTGCGGGCCGTAGTGCCACCAGGCGCGAGTCCTGCAGCCTCGTCAAACGCACAACGGGGGAGCCGAGCCGCTCATGTCACGGCGAAGGCCACGTCCGACCGACTGGCGTTCCGGACACGCCCCTGGTCGGGTCCCCTCGGGGTACGGGGAGCGGCACGTACGCACGGTCAGGTTCGGAACAGGAGAGACCCGTCTGCGCAGCCTCGTCAGCAAAGACCGCTCGTATAAGCCAGTGGTGAAATCGAGCGGAGCGCAGCGGGAGTCCGACGGGGTCGTAGTACCGCTGATCGCCGGGATGAACCCGGCGGGAGGGAAGGGCCCCGACTTCGGTCACGCCGGAGACGGAAGTAAGCGCCAGGGCATGGCCGGGAACGCCCGGCCCAACTCCCCCGGCGGGCAGCCGCCCACCGACAACGTGCGAAAACTCCAGAACCGGCTATGGGCTGCGGCCAAGCAGTCTCCGGGTCGCCGCTTCCACGCCCTGTTCGACCGAATCCACCGCAGTGACGTGCTGTGGACGGCGTGGGAGCGGGTGCGAGCCAATCGTGGCGCCGCCGGGGTCGATCGACTGACCCTGGAGGCGGTGGAGGACTACGGGGTCGGGCGCGTGCTCGACGAGCTTTCCCGTGACCTCCGTGCAGGCACCTACCGCCCGTCGCCTGTTCGGCGGGTGGAGATCCCCAAGCCCGACGGCCGGATGCGGCCCCTGGGCATCCCCACCGTGCGCGACCGGGTGTGCCAGGCGGCAGCCAAGATCGTCCTCGAACCCATCTTCGAGGCCGATTTCCTGCCCCAGAGCTTCGGGTTCCGCCCGAAGCGGTCGGCCACCGACGCCCTGGAAGCCATCCGGGTGTCCTTCCCCCGAGGACGGCAGTTCGTCTTCGAGGCCGACATCCGCGACTTCTTCGGCCAGATCGACCACGACAGGCTGCTGTCACTGGTCGGCGAGCGCGTGTCGGACCGGCGGGTGCTCAAGCTCATCCGCCAGTGGCTGCGTGCCGGGGTGCTGGTCGAGGGGGTGCGCTCCGAGACGGTCACGGGCACGCCCCAGGGCGGGGTCATCTCCCCGCTGCTGGCCAACATCTACCTGCACGCCTTCGACCGGTCCTGGGCCGAGTCCGGCACCGGCGAGCTCGTCCGTTACGCGGACGACTTCGTGGTGCTGTGCACGACCCGCAGCCAGGCCGAGACGGCCCAGGCCAGGGCGGCGGCCCTGCTGGGTGATCTCGGCCTGAGCCTGCACCCGGACAAGACCCGTGTGGTCGACCTCCGGGAGGGCAAGGAGGGCTTCGACTTCCTGGGTTGTCATCTTCACGCCCGCATGTCGGGCCGGTTGTGGGAACAGCAGCGGGTCATCCGCTACTACCTCCACCGCTGGCCGTCGCAGCGGTCGATGAAGCGGGCACGACAGCGGGTCAAGGCCCTCACCGGCCGGAACCGGGTCGGCATGGAGTTGGAGGACGTGATCTACGACCTCAACCTGTTCCTGCGGGGGTGGGGCAACTACTTCCGCACCGGCAACGCGGCGAATAAGTTCGTCTCCCTCGACCGACACGTCGTGTGGCGGCTCAAGCGCTTGCTCATCAAGAAGCGGGGCCGCAACCTACGGGCAGGCCAGGCAGACTGCTGGACCCGCACCTGGTTCCACGGCCAGGGCCTGCATCAGCTCATGGGCACCATTCGCTACCCGAAGGCGTCGTAACCATGTCCAGAAGATCGTCGGAAAGCCGTATGCGGGAAAACCGCACGTACGGATTGAAAGGGGGATGGGGAAACGTGCTGGCCTTGCCGGCAACGCGCCCCTGACTACCAATGGCATCGGAGTGCGTCTTCTGCCGGATCGTCTCGGGCGACATCCCGTCCGACGCGGTGGCCTCGTCGGAGCTGTCCTACGCCTTCCGCGACATCCAGCCGGCCATGCCCGTGCACGTGCTCGTCGTCCCTCGGCGGCACATCACGTCGGCCGCCACCGTCGAGGCCGCCGACGCCGACGTCCTGGCCGACATGGTCCTCACTGCCCAGGAAGTGGCCCGCCGCGAGGGCCTGGCCGAGCGGGGCTACCGGCTCGTGTTCAACGTGGGCGACGACGCCCTCAACTCGGTCGCCCACCTCCACCTGCACGTGCTGGGCGGCCAGAAGATGGGGTGGCCGCCGGGCTGACCCGAGCCCGGTACCCTTGACGCAACACCCGTGTCCCCCACCCAAGTCAAGATCCTCGTCCCCGGCAACCACCTCATGGTGGAGCTGCTCGGCCACCGTGACCAGTTGTTGCGGCTGATCGAAGCCGCGTTCCCCGAGGCCGACGTCCTCGTGCGGGGCAACGAGATCACCATCAGCGGCGACGACGCCGACCGGGTGGGACGCCTCTTCGACGAGCTCGTCCTCCTCCTCGGCCGGGGCCAGCGCCTCGACGCGGCCGACGTGGGCCGCACCATCGAGATGGTCAAGGCCGACGAGAAGCCGTCGGAGGTCATGTCGGGCGAGGTCCTCCGCTCGGCGAGGGGCCGCAGCGTGCGCCCCAAGACCAGCGGCCAGAAGCGCTACGCCGACGCCATCGCCGGCAACGTGATCACCTTCGCCATCGGCCCCGCCGGCACCGGCAAGTCGTACCTGGCCGTGGCCCAGGCGGTGCAGGCCCTCCAGGCCAAGCAGGTGAGCCGCATCATCCTCACCCGCCCGGCGGTGGAGGCGGGGGAGCGGCTGGGCTTCCTTCCCGGCGACATGCTGGCCAAGGTCGACCCCTACCTGCGCCCCCTCTACGACGCCCTCTACGACATGCTCGGCCCCGAGGGCGCCAAGCGCCTCCTCGACGGGGAGACCATCGAGGTCGCCCCCCTCGCCTACATGCGGGGGCGCACGCTCAACGACAGCTTCCTCATCCTCGACGAGGCCCAGAACACCACCCCCGAGCAGATGAAGATGTTCCTCACCCGCATCGGCTTCGGGTCCAAGGCGGTCGTCACCGGCGACGTCACCCAGGTCGACCTGGCCGCCGGGCGCAGCGGCCTGCTCGGCCTGGAGAAGGTCCTCACCGGCATCGAGGGCCTGGCGTTCGTGCACCTCACGTCGAAGGACGTGGTGCGCCACCGCATCGTCCAGGACATCGTCGACGCCTACGAGCGGGCGACCCCCAATGAGGCGACCCCCAAACGAGGCCGACCCCAATGAAGCCAACATCGTGAGCCCACTGGAGGTCTTCGCCGCCGACGAGCAGTCCGACGAGCCAGTCGACGCGGTGCGGTGGATGGACCTGACCAAGGCCGTCCTCCAGGCCCAGGGGGTGCGGGGCGACACCGAGGTCTCACTCCTGTTCATCGACGAACCGGCCATGGCCGAGCTCAACCTGCGCTTCCTCGACAAGCCCGGCCCCACCGACGTGCTCGCCTTTCCCATCGACGAGGAGGAGGCCCTCGAGGCCGGTCCCGCCGGACCCCGCTCGCCCGACTCCTTGGGCCCCGGCCCCACCGACGAGCCCGAGCTGGGCGACGTCCCCCGCCTGCTGGGCGACGTGGTCGTGTGCCCGGCCGTCGCCCGCCGCAACGCCCCCGGCCACGCCGGCACCTACGACGACGAGATGGCCCTGCTGATCGTCCATGGCGTGCTGCACCTGTTGGGTATGGATCACGAGGACGCGCAGGAGGCAGCCCACATGGAGCAGCGGGAGCAGGAGATGCTCGACCGGTTCCACCGAAAAGCGGTGACCCAGCAGTGACGAGCCGGCCGGGGATCGACCGGCCTGTTCCACGAGGCGGGCCGGCGGCGGGAGAGGCGGCGTGAGCACCGACGCGATCATGGTGATGGCGATCTTCGCCCTGATCGGCATGGCCTCGGTGCTGGCCATCGCCGAGACGGCTCTCACCCGCACCAGCCGCATCCGGGCCCTCACCCTGGCCGAGGAGGGCAAGCGGGGGGCCAAGCAACTGCTGCGGCTGGTGGAGCACCCCGAGCGCTTCCTCAACCCGGTGCTGCTCCTCGTCCTGCTCTGCCACCTGGGCGCGGCGAGCATGGTCGGCGTCCTGGCCGAACGGTGGGCGGGCGCCCTGGGCGTGTTCCTGGCCGTCATCTTCGAGCTGGTCGTCATCTTCGTGCTGGCCGAGGCGGTGCCCAAGACCTACGCCGTCCAGCACCCCGACCAGGCCGCCCTGCGGGTGGCGCCGATCATCGCCGCCATCGTCGCCTTCCCCCCGGTGCGGCTGCTGTCCCGGATACTGATCGGGCTGGCCAACATCCTCGTCCCCGGGCGGGGCCTCAAGCAGGGCCCGTTCGTGTCGGAGGAGGAACTGCTGGCCACGGTCGACGTGGCCACCGAGGGCGAGGTGATCGAACGGGAGGAGCGCCGCCTCATCCACTCGATCATCGAGTTCGGCGACACCGTGGTGCGGGAGGTCATGGTCCCCCGGCCCGACATGGTGGCGGTGGAGGCCCGGGCATCGGTGGAGGACGCCCTGGAGGTGGCATTGGCCGCCGGCTACAGCCGCATCCCCGTGTACGAGCTGGGCATCGACGACATCGTCGGCATCCTCTACACCAAGGACCTCATCCGTGCCTCCCACGACGGCAAGGGCGACGAGCCGGTGCGGGAGCTGGTGCGGGCGGCCAACTTCATCCCCGAGACCAAGAGGGTGGCCGAGCTGCTCCCGGAGATGCAGAAGCACAAGCAGCACCTGGCGATCGTGGTCGACGAGCACGGCGGGGTGGCCGGGCTCGTCACCCTGGAGGACCTCATCGAGGAGCTGGTGGGCGAGATCGTCGACGAGTACGACGTGGAGGAGGCCCAGGTGGAGGACCTGGGCGGCGGCGAGTTCCGGGTCGACGCCCGCATGCCCATCGACGAGCTGGAGGACTTGATCCACATCGACCTCCCCGAGGGGGGCTACGACACGGTCGGTGGGCTGCTGCTCGACCTGCTCGGCCATGTCCCGGTGGTGGGGGAGAGCGTCGATTTCGACGGCCACCGCCTCACCGCCGAGAAGATGCAGGGGCGGCGCATCGGTCGCGTCCGCATCACCCCGCTCCACCGGGAGCCGGCGTCGGCTCCGGCGTCGGCGTCGGGGGCGGGATCGGGGTCGTCGGCCGACGGCGACGGCACGCAATCGGACGAGGGATGAGGTCGGTCACATGAGATCTGGGTTCGCCACCCTCGTGGGGCGGCCCAACGTCGGCAAGTCCACCCTGCTCAACGCCATCCTGGGCACCAAGGTGACGATCACCGCCACGGCCCCCCAGACCACGCGTACCGAGGTGAGGGGCGTCCTCAACCGCCCCGACGTGCAGGTGGTGTTCGTCGACACGCCCGGCATCCACAAGCCCAAGTCGGTGATGGGGGAGCGGCTCAACGCCACCGCCACCGGTGCCCTGTCGGAGGTCGACGTCCCCGTCCTGGTCATCGACGCCACCGCCCCGTTGGGCAAGGGCGACCGCTTCGTCGCCTCCCGGCTGCCGTCGGGGGCGATCTGCGTGGTCAACAAGGTCGACGCCGCCACCCAGCACGAGGTCCTCTCCCAGCTCACCAAGGCCGGTGAGCTGGAGCTGTCGGCCTACTACCCGGTTTCGGCTCGCACCGGCGAAGGGGTGGAAGTGCTGGTCAGCGCCATCATCGAGCGCATGCCCGAGGGTCCGCAGTACTACCCGGACGGGATGATCACCGACGCCGGCGACGGCTTCTGGGTGTCGGAGCTGGTGCGGGAGGAGCTGCTGAAGGTGGTGCGGGAGGAGATGCCCCACTCCATCGCCTGCCGGGTGACGGAGTGGGAATGGCCCCGGATCCGCTGCGAGATCCTGGTCGAGCGGGAGTCGCAGAAGGGCATCGTCATCGGCAAGGGCGGCCTCGTGCTCAAGCAGGTCGGCCAGGCGGTTCGGGCCCAGCTCGACCCCGGCGCCTACCTGGAGCTGGTGGTGAAGGTCGACAAGGACTGGCAGCGCCGCCCCGCCGCCCTCGACCGCCTGGGGTACTGAGCGGGGTTACTCCGCCGCCTGCTCGAGGACCACGCTCGACACGAGGCTCAGCCCCGCGATCACCGCGAGCATCGCGGGCAGGCTCTGGAACGGCACGACCCGGACGCCCACGGCCTGGTTGGACAGGGTGCGCAACGAGGACGCAAGTGTCACCAGCGGCAGCGAGAGCAGGAGCGTCCCGAAGGTGGCGATGAGGGCCAGGGAGGGGCCGCGGAGCTCCGACGGGCGCCGGTAGGCGATGGTGACGGTCGCCAGGACGGAGGTGAGGGCGCCGACGGCCGGCGTCGCCGCTAACAGGAGGAGGAGGTTTGCGTCGTTGCGGGCGGCCACTGCGGGGTCGTCGTCGGACGAGCTCACGTGGGTGATCTCGACGAGCGACCGGGGCGGCGGGGTCGACGGATCGGCCGCCGCCAGCATCAGGTGATAGACGCCGAAGAGGAGGCAGGCGAGGATGCCGAACGCGGTTGCCGCCGCGCCCGTGCAGGCGGCGGCCGCCATCGGCGAGGAGACACCCTCGGCGTCCCCTCGACCGTCCCATCGCAGCCGCACCGCGACGGCGGCCGTCGCAGCACCCAGCAGGACCGCCAGCGTGGTGGCCATCGCCACCCATCCACCGGCATCGGCGGCCGAGGCGGGCGTTTCGGTGAGCTGGCGGGTGACCGGCCGGCCGCACGCGCCGGTAGCGAGACCGAAGAGCACCGCCGCCGGGCCGACGACCCAGATCCGCCGCCGTTGCCCCGAGTGCCGCATCCCAGACGTGGACCACCGGGCCGCAGCGTCGGTTACATCGGCCGACCGGGCCGGCGGCGGTTCCTACTCGGGATCGGGGGGCCGGCCTCGGAGGCGTTTGCGCTCGGACGTGCGCCGTTTGGACTCGAGGCGACGGGTCTTGGCGCCCTTGGACGGCCGGGTCGGCACCCGGGGGCGGTCGGTCTTGAGGGCCTCGGCCAGGCGGGCGGCGAGGCGGGAAAGGGCCAGCTCGCGGTTCCGGAGTTGGGAGCGTTCGTCGTCGGCGACCACCCGGACGACCGGGCCGAGCTTCTCCAGGAGGCGGGCCCGTTGGCGGGGGCCGAGGGAGGGGGAGTTGGCCACGTCGAAGCGGACCTCGGCCCGGGTGTTCGACGTGTTGGCGTGCTGGCCGCCGGGGCCGCCGGAGGAGGAGAAGCGCCACTCCAGCTCGTCGAGGGGGATCCGGCAGCTCCGGCTGACGACGAGCATCGGGACCCGACCGTACCGGCTGGTACCATTTGACGAGCGCTTGGGCGACTGCCAGGCGCGTCCGCAATCGGCTCGTGCCCTGGGTCAACTTCCCTGGGTGCCACGCCGGGGACGAGGAAGATCACAGCAAGCGTATGCCCGACAAAACCGCCACCATCGGCGAGTACCGGCTCCACGACACCGACACCGGGTCCCCCGAGGTTCAGGTCGCGCTCCTCACCGAGCGGATCAACCACCTCACCGGGCACCTGCGGGACCACAAGAAAGACCATCACGGTCGGCGTGGCCTGTTGATGATGGTGGGCCGCCGTCGCCGCCTTCTCGACTACGTGAAGGCGAACGACGTCGAGCGCTACCGGGCTCTCATTGCCCGGCTCGGCCTGCGCCGGTAACTCGCACTGAAGAGCGTCCCACCCACATGTTCGGGTGCCGCTGTTCGCATTTTCTCAAGCCAACACCAGAAGGGGCGACCGAGTCAGCTGCCAGTCGCCAGCTCCCCGGGCCGAGACCGTCGCTCGGGTGGCTGACAACTGGGAACTGGCCTTCGCTCCGGACAACGCCTCCAACGAGGCAAAGGAGCGACACACAATGACGGAACCTGTTTCCGTTTCGTCCCCGATCAGCGGGACCGACAAGACCATGTCCTTCCAGGCCGGCAAGCTGGCGCAGCTGGCCGACGGGGCGGTCCTCGCCCAGCTGGGCGACACCATGGTGCTCTGCACCGCCACCGCATCCCGCAGCGTGCGTGAAGGGGTCGATTTCTTCCCCCTCACCGTCGACATCGAGGAGCGGATGTACGCCGCCGGCAAGATACCGGGCTCGTTCTTCCGCCGGGAGGGCCGGGCCACCGACCAGGCCATCCTCACCTGCCGCCTGCTCGACCGGCCGCTGCGGCCCTCGTTCCCCGAGGGCTTCCGCAACGAGGTCCACATCGTGGGCACCATCCTGGGCGCCGACCAGGAGAACCCGCACGACGTGCTGGCCATCAACGGCGCCTCGGCGGCCCTGATGATCTCCGGCATCCCTTTCGACGGCCCCATCGGGGCGGTCCGGGTGGCCTTCACCGCCTCCGGCGAGTGGATCCCGCACCCGACCTACCAGGACGGCGACGAGTCCACCTTCGAGCTGGTCGTGGCCGGCCGGGCCCTCGACGCCGATGCCGACGGTGAATCGGACATCGCCATCATGATGGTGGAGGCCGGTGGCACCGAGGACGCCTGGCGCATCTACGAGGACGGCGCCCCCAAGGTGACCGAGGAGGTCATCGCCCAGGGGCTGGAGGCGGCCAAGACCTGGATCAGGGAGTCGATCGACGCCCAGAACGACCTGGTCGCCAAGTTCGGCCAGAAGCCGCCGGTGCCCTACGTGCCCCAGGTCGACTATGCCGACGACGTCTACCAGCGGGTGGTCGAGGTCGGCGCCGAGCGCATCGCCGAGGCCAGCGCCATCTCCAGCAAGGCCGAGCGCAACCTGGCCACCGACGCCGCCATCGCCGCCATCAAGGACGAGCTCAAGGCCGAGTTCGAGGGCCGCGACAAGGAGATCAAGGCCGCGGTCAAGGCCCTCCAGAAGCGGATCGTGCGCAGGCGCATCGTCGAGGAGGGCATGCGCATCGACGGCCGGGGCCCCACCGAGATCCGGCCCCTCTCGGCCGAGATCGGCCTCATCCCCACCGCCCACGGCTCCGGCCTCTTCCAGCGGGGCGAGACCCAGGTCCTCTCGGTGGCCACCCTGGGCATGCCCCGCATGGAGCAGATGCTCGACACGATCGGCATCGACGACTCCAAGCGCTACATGCACCACTACAACATGGCCCCCTTCGCCACCGGCGAGACCGGGTTCATGCGGGGCCCGAAGCGTCGGGAGATCGGCCACGGCCTGCTGGCCGAGCGGGCCCTCCTGCCCGTCGTCCCCCCGATCGACGAGTTCCCGTACACGTTGCGGGTCGTCTCCGACTGCATGTCGTCCAACGGCTCCACGTCGATGGCGTCGGTCTGCGGCTCCACCCTGTCGCTGATGGACGCGGGTGTGCCCATCAAGGCGCCGGTGGCCGGCATCGCCATGGGCCTGGTGTTCGCCGAGGGCAAATACACGACCCTCACCGACATCCTGGGCGCCGAGGACGCGTTCGGCGACATGGACTTCAAGGTCGCGGGCACGGCCGACTTCGTGACGGCCCTCCAGCTCGACACCAAGATCGCCGGCATCCCCGCCGACGTGCTCGGCAAGGCCCTCCAGCAGGCCTACGAGGCCCGGATGAAGGTCCTCGACGTCATGCTGGCCACGATCGCCGAGCCCCGGCCCGAGGTCAACGACACCGCCCCCAAGATCATCAGCTTCGAGATCCCGATGGACAAGATCGGTGAGGTCATCGGTCCCAAGGGCAAGGTCATCAACGCCATGCAGCAGGAGACCGGCGCCGACATCAACGTCGACGACGACGGCCAGGTGGGCACGGTCACCATCGGGGCCAAGGACGGGGCTGCGGTCAACGAGGCCCGTCGCCGCATCGAGCTGATCCTCGACCCGCCCCGGGCCAACGTGGGCGACGTCTACACCGGCAAGGTGGTCAACATCACCAAGTTCGGCGCCTTCGTCAACATCCTCCCCGGCCGCGACGGCCTGGTCCACATCTCCAAGCTGGGCCGGGGCAAGCGGGTCGAGCGGGTGGAGGACGTGGTCTCCCTCGGCGACGACATCATCGTGCGGGTCGACGACGTCGACCCCCAGGGCAAGGTCGCCCTCTCCCCGGTGGGCGAGGACGGCGAGGTGGCCCCCTCCAACGGCGACGACCGTCCGGCGCGCGCCGAGCGGTCCGACCGGGGTGACCGGGGTGACCGGGGTGATCGCGACCGGGGTGACCGGGGCGACCGTCCCGAGCGGGCGCCTCGTGAGGAGCGGCCGGCGGCCGACTCGTCGGGCCGGGAGTTCGTCTCCTTCGAGGAGGCGTTCGATTCCGAGGCCAAGTCGAAGTTCGGCGACCTGGGCCCGGCCGAGGTGGTCACCGGTGGCGGCGGTGGCGACGGCGGCGGTCCCCGACGCAACCGCGACCGCGACCGTCGACCCGGCCGCAGTGGTGGTGGCGGCGGTCGGCGGTAGTCGCTTGCTCCGCACCTCCCGCCTCGACAGCGGCCTGCAGGTCGTCACCGAGGCCATGCCCGACTCGCACTCCGTCACGCTGGGGTTCTGGGTCGACGCCGGGTCCCGTGACGAGACCCCGGTCGAGGCGGGAGCGTCGCATTTCCTCGAGCACCTGCTGTTCAAGGGCACCGACACCCGCAGCGCCAAGGACATCGCCGAGTCGATAGAGGCGGTGGGGGGCGACATGAACGCCTTCACCACCAAGGAGTACACCGCGTACTACACGCGGCTGCTCGACGAAGACGTCGAGCTCGGCCTCGACATCCTGTGCGACATCATGGACTCGCCCGCCTTCCGGGGCGACGAGGTCGACGCCGAGCGCCAGGTGATCCTCGAAGAGATCAACATGAACGACGACGAGCCGTCCGACCTGGTGCACGAGGTGTTCCACCAGGCGGTCTTCCCCGACCACCCCCTGGGCCGGGAGGTGTTGGGGGAGCGGTCGACGATCACGGCCATGACGCCGGAGCAGATCAGGTCGTACTTCAACACCCGCTACCGGCCGCCGAAGATGGTGCTGGCCGCGGCCGGCAACGTCGACCACGACCTGGTGGTGGCAGGGGTCGACCGCCGCTTCGGGGGCCGTCCGGGCGATGCCCCGGCCCGGGTCGTCCCCGGCCTGGCCCCGGCCCGGCGGTTGGGCGTCGTCCGCCGGAAGACGGAGCAGGCCCACATCATCGTAGGGATGCGCTCGCTCACCCGGGGCGACGACGACCGCTACGCGCTGGCGGTGCTGAACCAGATCGTCGGCGGGGGCATGTCGAGCCGGCTGTTCCAGGAGATCCGGGAGAAGCGGGGGCTGGTGTACTCCGTGTACTCGTATCCGGCCGCCTACATGGAGACGGGCGCCTTCGCCATCTACGCCGGCACCGCCCCCGGGCGGGCGCGCCAGGTGCTCGACCTCATCGACCTCGAGCTCGACAAGCTGGTGGCCGACGGGATCACCGACCGGGAGCTGGCCGTGGCCAAGGGCCATCTCAAGGGGTCGCTGGCGTTGTCGCTCGAGGACTCGGCCGGGCGCATGAACCGCATCGGGCGCAGCCAGCTGTTGCACGGCGAGGTCGTCCCCTTCGCCGAGTTGGTGGCCCGCACCGAGGCCGTCGGCCACGACGACGTCCGCCGGGTGATCGACCGGGTCCTCGGCAACGAGCGCACCCTCGCCGTCGTCGGCCCCTTCTCCGAGGACGACTTCGCCGAACGGGTGGCCTAGAGCGAACCGGTGACGTTTTTCGGGGCCAGGACCCCGGGATCTGTCACCAGTTGGCGGAAGTAGGGTCACCGGCGTGACGATCAAGGTCGGAGTCTTCGGCGCCGGGGGGCGGATGGGGTCCACCGTGTGCCGCGCCGTGGTCGGGGATCCGGGGCTGGAGCTGGTGGCCGGGGTCGACCCGCTCCACGCAGGTATAGACCTGCGCAAGGTCACCGGCGCACCTGTCGGCGGGCTGCAGATGTCGCCCGACGCCGACGCCATCCTGCAGGCAGGCGCCACCGTCGCCGTCGACTTCACCCACGTCGACGCGGCCCGGGAGAACCTCGCCTGGTGCGCGGAGAACGGAATCCACGCGGTGGTCGGCACCACCGGGTGGCTGCCCGACGACCTCGACCGGCTGGCGGCCATGTTCACCAGGAGCAACTGCTTCGTCGCCCCCAACTTCGCCATCGGCGCGGTCCTGATGATGCGCTTCGCCGAGATCGCGGCGCCGTGGTTCGAGACGGCCGAGATCATCGAGCTCCACCACGACCAGAAGGTCGACGCCCCGTCGGGGACGGCCATCCTCACCGCCGAGCGCATGGCCGCCCGGTCGTCGGACTGGGCCGCCGACCCCACCGAGCGCACCGTGGTCGAGGGTGCCCGGGGCGGCGCCGGGCCGGCGGGCATCCGGGTCCACTCGGTGCGCCTGCGGGGGCTGGTGGCCCACCAGGAGGTCCTCCTGGGCACCACCGGCCAGAGCCTGTCGATCCGCCACGACTCCTACGACCGCGACTCCTTCATGCCCGGCGTGCTCCTGGCGGTCAAGGCGGTGGCCGACCACCCGGGCCTGACGGTCGGCCTCGACACCCTGCTCGATCTGTAGGCGGGGAGTCGCGGTCGCGCGGAGACCTAAACGGCCAGGTGGTGGAGGGCGATGGCGGCGGCTGTCGCCACGTTCACGGAGTCGACCCCGGACGCCATCGTGATTCGGACCTGGCGGTCGGCGGCCCTCAACGCCGCCGCCGACAGGCCGGGGCCTTCGGCGCCGACCAGAAGGGCTCTCCGGACGCCCGTCGCCGGCGGCGGCAAGGTGCGGAGGTCGTCGGCGTCGTCGGACGGGGTGAGGGCCAGGACCTCGATGCCTCGGGCCTGGAGCCGAGCGATGGCGACCGACGGCCAGTCCTCCATCCGGGCGAACGGGATGCGGAGGACGTGGCCTGACGAGACCCGGACCGAGCGGCGGTAGAGGGGGTCGGCGGTGGTGGGGTCGAGGAGGACGGCGTCGACGCCGAAGGCGGCCGCGTTGCGGAACAGGGCGCCCAGGTTCTCGTGGTCGTTCACGCCCTCGACCAGCAGGAGCCGAGTCGCCCCCGCCACCACCTCAGACGGGTCGAGCAGCGGGGCCCGGTCGGCGACGGCCAGCGCCCCCCGGTGGAAGTGGAAGCCGGCGATGGCCTCCATCACCTCCTGGGTGGCCACGTAGACGGGCGCGTCGACCCCGGCCATCAGCGGCTCCAGCGTCCGGAGGCCCCGCTCGGTGACGAGGAACGACCGCACCCGGTACCGCGACCGGACGAGCTGCTCGATGACCAGCACCCCTTCGGCGACGAAGATCCCGCCCTCGATCCGCCGGCGGGCTTCGGCGTCGGACAACCCCACGTAGTCCGCCACCAGTGGATCGGCCGGGTCGACGATCGGTGTATGGGCCATTTGGACCAGTTTCACAACCCTCGGCCAACTCTCTCTACAGGCATCTTGGCGATGAGCCGATTACTTACGCATACCAAGGTTCAGTAAAGAAACTGTTAATCGAGAGCGAGGCGACATGTTCCCTAGGACGAGACAAGGAATGGGTCTCATGGGTTGGGCGGCGACAGCCATCGTGACCCTGGCCGTGGCCGCCAGCGGCAGTGTGGTGGTACCCGGGTTGATCAACGCCGAGGAGCCGCCCCCGGGCGTCACCAGCGCTTCGGTCGAGGTCGTCACCCCCGTCGAGGCCCCGGCCGAGGTGGTCGCCGCCGCCGCCGCCGCTGCCGCTCCCGAGGTTGTCGCCGAAGTCGCCCCCGTGGTCGAGGTCGAGGTCACCACGCCCCCCACGACCCCCAAGCCCAAGGCCACCGCTGCCGTCACCACCGTGCCCGCCCCGGTCGTCACCGCCCCGCCGGTCACCGCCCCGCCCGTCACCGTGCCCGCCCTCGCCCCCCGCACCGTGCCCAGCGCGGCCCAGGTGCAGTCGGCCATCGCCGGGATCAGCAGCATGGTCCAGCTGCCCTTCTTCTTCCAGATCACGCCCGCCCACGTGGCTCAGGTCGGCAACCAGGTGTGCACCGCTTTCGACCAGGGCCAGACGTTCACCCAGGTCAAGGCCACCGGGCTCTCGATGGTCTCGGCCTACGTGCCGGTGTCGGCCGCCGCCGCCGACTACGCCGTGCGCACCGCGGTCTCCATGTACTGCCCGGCCTACGCATCCAAGCTCGTCTGAGAATCTGAGAATCGGAGCCGATCGCCATGACAATGCTTCTCACCGCCGGGCCCCTCACCGCCGCCGCTCCCCAGGAGGACTTCCTGGGCAGCCGCACCGCCGCTCACGTGGTTGACGCCACCAAGGTCTACGGGCGCAACGGGAACTCGGTGCGAGCCCTCGACGGGGTCGACCTGGAGATCGGTCGGGGCGAGTTCACCGCGATCATGGGCCCGTCGGGCTCGGGGAAGTCCACCCTGCTCCACTGCCTGGCCGGCCTCGACTCCCTCACCTTCGGACGGGTCTACATCGGCGACACCGAGCTCGGCTCCCTCGACGACAAGCGCCTCACCCGCCTGCGGCGCGACCGCATCGGCTTCGTCTTCCAGGCCTTCAACCTCCTGCCCACGCTCACGGCGGCCGAGAACATCACCCTGCCCCTCGCCCTCGCCGGCAAGAAGGCGGACAAGGAGTGGTTCGACCGCATCGTCGACGTCATCGGCCTCCGTGACCGCCTCCACCACAGGCCCAACGAGCTCTCGGGCGGCCAGCAGCAGCGGGTGGCGGCGGCCCGGGCCCTCGTGACCCGGCCCGAGATCATCTTCGCCGACGAGCCCACGGGCAACCTCGACTCGCAGACCGGCGCCGACCTGCTCGCCTTCCTCCGCCTGGCGGTGGACGAGTTCGGCCAGACCATCGTCATGGTCACCCACGACCCGGCCGCGGCCGCGGTGGCCGACCGCATCGTGTTCCTGAAGGACGGACGGGTGGTCGACGAGATGCTCGAGCCCACCGCCGACCGGGCCATCGACCACATGAAGCGCCTCGGCGCCTAGCGACCGTGGACCGCCCGCCCAAAACCGGACGGCGGCCCGCACCGATTGCACACTCGACCGGGGGGAACGGGACATGTGGCGAGTACTGAAAGGACTGCTGGCCCACCGCAGCCGCCTCCTACGGACGGCAGCGGCGGTGGCCCTGGCGGTGAGCCTGGTGTCGGGGACCTTCGTCCTCACCGACACCATCGACGCCGCCTTCGACCGGGCGTCGACCTCGTCGGCCCAGATCGACGTGGTGGTGCGGGCCAGCGCCCAGTTCACGGCCCAGGCCACCACCCTCCCGGAGCGGGAGACGCTGCCGGAGTCGCTCCTCGACGTGATCGCCGCCATCCCCGGGGTCCAGAAGGTGTGGGGCCAGGTCATGGGCTTCGCCGGGCTGGTCGACAAGGACGGCAAGGCCATCAACCCCTCGGGCCTGCCCACCGTCGGCACCTCGTTCTCGCCTGACGACACCCTCGTCGCGGGCCGGGCCCCGGCGGGACCGGGGGAGGTCGTCATCGACGACGTCACCGCGGCCAAGGACGGCTTCCACCTCGGGGACCAGATCAAGATCCTGTTCCAGGGGCTGGTGCGGGAGTTCACCATCGCCGGCGTGCGCAAGGTGGAGGACCTGCTCGCGTCGACCACGGCCAGCTTCGACCTGGAGACGGCCCAGCAGCTCCTGGGCGAGGCGGGGACGCTCGACGCCATCCCGGTCAAGGCCGAGCCCGGCGTCTCGCCCGAGATCATGCGGGCCCGCATCGGCGCCGCCCTCCCCGACACCTACGAGGTCGTCACCTACGACCAGGCCGCCCGCGAGGCCCAGGAGTCGTGGACCAAGGCCCTAGGCTTCCTCACGACGGCCCTGCTCATGTTCGCCGCGGTGGCGCTCCTGGTCGGCGCCTTCATCATCTTCAACACCTTCTCGATCCTCGTCGCCCAGCGCACCCGGGAGCTGGGCCTGCTGCGGGCGGTCGGGGCCAGCCGCCGCCACATTCTCGGCTCGGTGCTGACCGAGGCCCTCGCCGTTGGCGTCGTCGCCTCCGCGGTCGGGATCGTCCTCGGCCTGGGTGCGGCCCACGGCCTCCTCGCGCTGATGCGCATGATCGGCTTCGAGCTGCCGTCGGCGCCGGTGGTGTTCCGGGGCCGCACCGCCGCCCTCGGACTGATGGCCGGCGTTGTCGTCACCGTGGCCGCCGCCGTCATCCCAGCCCGCCGGGCCACCAGGGTCTCGCCCATGGCGGCCATCGTGGGTCGCAGCAGCGACGAGGCGGGCTCGGTCGGGCGGCGGGTGGGCGCCGGGCTGAGCGTCACCCTCGTCGGCCTGGGTGCGCTGTTCATCGGCCTGTTCGGGGAGGTCCAGACGCCCTTGCTGGCTATCGGCCTGGGGTCGGCCGGCATCCTGGTCGGAATCGCCATGCTCACGCCCCTCGTGGCCGGGCCCGCGGCTCGCCTGATCGGGCTCCCCCTCGTCCGCATCTTGGGTGAGCCGGCCCGCCTGGGCCGGGAGAACGCAATACGCAACCCCCGGCGCACATCGGCCACCGCCGCCGCCCTCATGATCGGGATCACCCTGGTGGGCGTGGTCGCCATCCTGGCTGCGTCGATCAAGAGCTCGGCCAGCCAGACCATCCAGGACACCCTCCGGGCCGACTTCGTGGTCACCCCCCGCACGGCGGCCGGTGCCCAGGGCGGCGTGCCTACCGCGGTGGGCGACACCCTGCGCAAGAACAAGGCGGTGGCCACCGTGTCGGAGATCCGGGGCGGGCAGTGGGGGCTGGAGGGCCGGACACGGACGCTGGTGGCGGTCGACCCCGAGACGATCACCGACGCCTACCAGCTCGACCCCGAGGCCAACACCGCCCTGCGCCGGCTCGACGACGACAGCGTGCTGGTGCGGGAGAGCGTGGCCGAGCGCCACGGCTGGACGGTGGGCGACGAGGTGCCGATGACCTTCGCCCGTTCCGGCACCCAGCCCATGCGCCTGGCCGACACGTTCACCTCGACCGCGGTGCGCAGCGACTACGTGATCTCGCTGGACGCGTTCAAGGACAACTTCAAGCAGCAGCTCAGCCTCGAGGTCGACGTCCGGCTGGCGCCTGGGATCTCGGCCGAGGCCGGCCGCCACGCGGTGGAGGAGGCACTGGTCGACTTCCCCAACGTCGAGGTGCGCGACCGCGACCAGGTGCTGGCCGCGCAGGCGGCCCAGGTCGACAAGCTGCTGGTGCCGGTGACGGCCCTGCTGGCCCTGTCGGTGGTGATCGCCCTGCTCGGGATCGTCAACACCCTGGCCCTGTCGATCCACGAGCGGACGAGGGAGCTGGGCCTGCTGCGGGCCGTCGGCATGGCCCGCAGCCAGCTGCGGTCGATGGTGCGGTCGGAGGCGGTGATCATCGCCGGCCTCGGTTCCGTGCTCGGGGTGGTGGTGGCCGTGTTCTTCGGCTGGGCCCTGGTCGGGGCGATGCACGACCTGGGCGTGTCGCGGCTGGTGATCCCCGTCGGCCAGCTGCTGGGCCTGGTGGCCGCCGCCACCGGCGCCGGCCTGGCCGCCGGCGTCCTCCCCGCTCGCCGGGCCGCCCGCCTGCCGATCCTCGAGGCGATCAGCGGGAAATAGAGGTCGCCTTCTGGTCCGCCGCGGTGGCCTCGTCGAGGGCTGGAGAGCCGCGGTCCCACCGCCCGCCAGTCCCGGGTCAGGCGCCGCCGCCGCCGGATGAGGATCGTGGTGGCGACCACTACGCCGTCGAGTGGTCCCGCCTCGTCGAGCTCAACATGGAAGGCTCGGTCGGTTAGGTAGGGCGCGAGACGAAGGTTCCCACCGCGGCATAGGAGCGGAACCGTCCCCGCCCGTCACCAGGCGTGGGCCCGCAGGTCCGGAGCCTGGCGTGGCCGGGTCCGTCGCCGCGAGGAAGAGCGAGCGAGGGCCGGGGCCGGCCGCCGCTGCGCGAAGCCCTACTCGCCTTGAGGAGGGAGCGGGAGTCGCCAACGCGGGTTGTCGCCATCGCCGACAATGACACGGCAGCGCACGATGCTCTGGCGGACATAAGGAACGACCGTCTGCCGGGCAACTATCGAATTCGGCACTATCCGGCCATTCCTCTGCTCGATTCCTACCCGTCCCTGGGTCCTCAGGATGGCATCGTGCTGGCAGATCTCAACGGGTGCGCCGGCTCACTTGAGATGTATCTGGGGCGCGGCCTGCTCACTGTGGACGGTGAATTGACACCCGTGCAGTGGACCGGCTACGTCAAGAAACTGAACCGCTACCAAGCTTCCCTCCCCGATCACGAGAAGAGGCGCGTGCAAAAGGCCTTCCTCGATGTCGCCAAGAAGGCTTTGCACGATCCCGCTGTCCGAGCGGCGCACGACTGGAGTGGCGTACACGCCATCATCGAGACCGTGGTCGAAGCATTTGCGTAGCGTCCGTCGGGCGCCGTGAACCACACCACGTGGCGAATGTCGCCGGCGCCGCGGTGGGCCCACCGTGGACCACGGTCCACAGCTCGTGGTTCGCCTGCCAGCCCGCCATCGTCAGATTCCCGGAGCCGACGGCGACCGTGACCCGCTCGGCGCCGGCGATCACGACCAGCTTGGGATGGAAGGCACCCGAGCACGAGGCCAGCCCGGCGACGTAGCTGCGACCGCCCCGCCGCACCGCCCACCGGTCGTGGGTGACCATGGCAGCGTGGCCCACCACGGTGGCCCGGGCCCCGAGGGACTGGGCCAGGCCGAGCTCGGCCCGCTCGAAGAACCCGAGGTCGAGGGTGTAGCTGAGGAGCAGCAGCTCCGGGGCCGTCTCACCTCGCTCGGCCGCCTCCGGCGGCGGCCACCAACCAACACACGGCGGCCGCCGCCGCCATCCTCCAACCCGTACGACGCCTTGGCTGCGTCGCGCCAGGCTCAGAAGCCAAAGTTGGAGCCGCAGCTCCCCAGTCCGTAGGCGTCCCACTTGGCGTCGGCGGCCGTCGTCAGGGTGGTCAGCTCCCGGTCGAGGGCGTCGAGGCGGTCGAAGTCCTCGTCGCCAGCGGCGTCCTCGAACTCCCGGCTCTTGGCCTGCACCTTGTCCTGGGCGGTGAACAGCTCGGCCAGCGTGGCATCGTCGCCCGGCGGCACGGGCAGGGCCTTGATGTCGGCCACCAGCTGGTCGAACACGCCGTTGGCGTGGCCGATGAAGGCGACGAAGGCGGCGTCGTCCTCGAAGTCGACCTCGACGTCGTAGATGTCGTCGGCCGCCCGCCGGCAGAGAACGTCGGCCTGGGCGACGAAGCCGGCCTTCATGACCGACTGCGTGCCGCCGTAGACGGCGTCGACGCCGGTCTGCATCCCGATGGAGCAGGCGGCGAAGCCGGTGGTGGTCGCCTTGGTGCGCGCCTCGCCGGCGGCGGACGACATGTCCTTGGTGGCGGCGACGGTGGCGGCGTCGTCCTGGCGCCCGGCCGCGTCCTGGATCCGCTTGGCCGCCGCGCTGGCGCCCTCGAGGGACGTGTAGACGGCGGCGACCTCGGTCTTGGCCGACCCGCCGGGCTGCTTCAGCGCCCGCAGCTGGCCCAGCTGGGAGTCGATGGTGGTGGTCAGGGTCCCGGCCGCGGTGGCCAGCTCGGGGTAGCTGGTGGGCTTGACGATGGTCGCGATGGGGCCGTTGGCGGGCCGGCAGAGGTCGTCGGCCTTGGACACGAACTCGGCCCGGGAGGGGGCGCCGCCCTTGGTGACGAGCAGCACGCCGCCGGCGCCGGCACCACCCACGACCAGGACGCCCGCGACGATGGCGGCGATCATGCCGCCGCCCATCTTCCGCCTGGACGGGCTCGGGGCGTAGGGGCTGTACCCGGGCGACGAGGGTGCCGGCCGGCTGGGCGGCGGGGGCGGGGGCGACGCTGGCGTGTAGGCCCGGGGGGATGGGCGGAAGCTGTCGACCTCGTCGTCCCAGTCCCGGGGGGGCGGGGAGGGCGGCGGGGCGTAGGCCCGGGCTGCGGGCGCGGCCGTGCGGGCCGGGGCCACCGTGGGGGCGGCGGTGACGCCGGACACCCGGCGGAACTTGGAGACCGGCGCCTCCTCGGCAGGGGCCTCGTCGATCGGGGCAGTGGCGGCGGTGCCGTTGGCCTCCGTCCCGTCGCCCCGCCGTTCAGCGGCGTGCTTCAGGATCCACGGCACGGACTCGTTGGTCGGGTCGTCCGACATCGGGGTTCCTCCTCGCGGTTGTCAGCCTTCGCCGGACAACCTTCATCGCCGCCGTATGGACCGTCTGTCGGCTCTCACCTACCAGTATCGGGTGGGTCAGAGGCCGACTTGAGCGGCACGTGCCGTTCGATGTCGGCCCGGGGGCTAGAACTGTGCCTGGTATGCCCAAGGGAAAGCGGCGCCGGACGATCACGGTCGACCCCATCGTCACCGAGGTGCTCGGCGACGACGACGAGGTCCTGTCGGCGGCCGTCAACGAAGTCCTCCAGAACGAGGTCGAGCGGCGGCAGCGGGCGGCCGCCCTGGCCCGGCTGCTCCGGATCCTCACCGCCGAGCGGGGACCGGTCGACTCGGCCGACGTGGAGGAGTTCCGTCGCATCGGCGAGGTCAGCGCCGTCGTCCTCGACTCGGAAGCGGTGGCGGCCCTGGCCCGGGGGGGTGACCAGGAGCGTACGGTGCGGGCCGCCCTCACCGCCGCGTCGGAGACGTCCACCCAGGTGGTCGTGCCCGCGGCCGCCCTGGCCGAGCTCTACCGGGGTGTCGCCGGCGACCAGGCCGTCGACGCCTGCCTGGGGGCGGAGGGCGGGATCGCGGTCATCCCCACCGATCGCCCGCTCGCCCGCCGTATCGGCAAGATCCTGGCCGATGCCGGCCGGGCCACCGAGGACCACGCCGACGGGAGCGTGGTGGCGGTCTGCGCCGCCGCCGGCGGTGGCCTGATTCTCACCGGCGACCCCCGGAAGGTCACCGAGCTGTGCGGACGCACGCCCAGCATCGTCGTGCGGGGCATCGGCACCAAGTGGCGGCCGGCCCTGTTCGGCAGCACCGCCAGTCCCCCGGGCTGACGCGCAGGGCTAGCCCTTCACCGCCCCCATGGTGAAGCCGGCGACGAACCGCTTCAGGAAGGCGTTGAACACGAGGGCGATGGGCACCGCCACCAGGATGGTGGCCGCCTGGAGCGACTGCCAGAAGAACACGTCGCCCCGCACCAGCTCGGTGGGCACCCCCACCGCGATGGTCTTCTGGCTGGTCCGGGACACGAAGGCCAGGGCATAGATGAACTCGCTGGCCGCCAGGGTGGCGGAGAACACGACCACCGCGACGATCCCCGGGAACGACAGGGGCAGCACGGTACGCACGAACGCCCCCAGCCGGCTGTAGCCGTCGACCATGGCCTGCTCCTCCATGTCGCGGGGGATCGACTTGAAGAAGCCGATGAGCAGCCACACCGACACCGGGATGGTGATGGTGGGGTACACGACCACCAGCGCCCACCGGGAGTCTTGGAGGCCCAGCTGCGACACCACCCGTGACAGGGAGATGAACAGCAGCGACGGCGGGATCAGGTAGACGAAGAAGATGGCGATGCCCATCGCCCCACCCCACCGCAGGTTGAGCCGGGCCAGGCTGTAGGCGGCCGGGATGCTGGCGGCGAGGGTGATGGCCACCACCAGTACCGCCACCAGCAGCGTGTTTGAGACGAACGTCCCGAACGGCGTGTCGTTCAGGAGGAGGCGGACGTGCTCGAACGTGGGCGGGAAGTTGAACAGGAACGGGTTGTTGTCGCGGCTGTACAGGTCCTGGTTGGCCTTGAACGAGGTGATCGCTCCCCATACGAATGGGAAGGCGGCGAACAGGGTGAGGAGGACGACGATGGCATACAGCCCCACCCGGCCCCAGCGCCGCCGCCGCTCGTACCGCCCCGCCAACTGGTGACGTTTTTGGTGGTCAGGACCACCAAAAACGTCACCAGTTGCGGGGGTGGGGGTCGTCACATCGTCTCCATGCGGCGGACGGCGCGCAGGATGAGCACGGCCATGGCCACCAGGACGGGGAGCAGGAAGAGGGCCACCGCCGCCCCCTGGGCCAGGTCGCCGCCGGTGATGCCCCGGAAGAAGGCCCAGGTGGGGAGGGTCTGGGTGGCGTCGATGGGCCCGCCCCTCGTCAGCACGTAGACCACGCTCAGGTCGGTGAAGACGAGGATGGCCCCGAAGAGGGTCGCCACCGCCATCACCGGCGCGGTCAGGGGGATGGTGACCTGGAACAGCTTGCGCCAGAACCCGGCCCCGTCCACCTCGGCCGCGTCGTTGATGTCCTGGGGGATGGACATGAGCCCGGCGCTGATGATCACCGCGGCCAGGGGGACGATCCGCCACACCTGCACCGCGATCACGGACACCATGGCCAGGGTGTCGTTGCCCAGCCAGTGGAGGTTGCCCTCCAGCAGCCCCAGCCAGCGCAGAGTCCAGTCGATGGGGCTGAACAGGGAGTCGAGCAGCCACAGCCAGGCGATGGTGGCCAGCGAGACGGGCGTCGTCCACGGCAGGAGCACCAGGAACCGCACCAGCCACTTGCCCCGGAAGTCCTTGACCAGGACGAGGGCCATGACCTTGCCCAGGATCAGGACCAGGACCATGGTGACGACGGTGATGAACAGGCTGTTGCGCAGCGCCTTGAGGAACACGGGGTCGTCGAGGACGGCCCGGAAGTTGCGCAGGCCCACGTAGTCGAAGCTGGGGTCGCCGACGGTGACGTCGCTCAGGCTGTAGCCGATGGCCAGGAAGAACGGGACGGCCACCAGGGCCAGGATGTAGACGACCGCCGGCAGGAGCAGGATCGGGCCGAGCAGCCCCTCCCGATCGAGCAGGTACCGAGGCCGCCGTTCCCTGGGCTCGGCGGCCACCTCGGGCGCGGTCACAGGCGGCGCCGCGCCATCCGCAGGCCCGTCGCCTTGTCGAAGAAGCGCAGGTCGGCGCCCCGGACGACGAAGTCCGACGTCTCGCCCGCCGGGACCGGCACCGACACGTTGGCCGGCAGCAGGGCGATGGCCCGGGTGGGCGGTCCGAGGCCGTCGATCGTCCCGATCACCTGCCGCTCGGCCCCCAGGTACTCCACCCGGGACACGTCGAAGGCGACGGTGACCGCATCGGCGTCGGCGTCGACGACACCCTTGGGCAGCAGCGCCTCCGGCCGGAAGCCGACGATGGTGTCCTCCCGCTCGACCATGTTCATGGGCGGCGAACCGAGGAAGGTGGCCACGAAGGTGTCGGCGGGGTCGTCGTAGACCTCGAACGGGGTGCCCAGCTGACGGATGCGGCCCTCGTTCATGACCGCGATGCGGTCGCCCAGCCCCATGGCCTCCACCTGGTCGTGCGTGACATAGATCGTCGTGGTGCCGACCCGGTCCTGGAACTGTTTGAGGTCGTCACGGGCGGTGGCCCGCAGCTTGGCGTCGAGGTTGGACAGGGGCTCGTCGAGGAGGAACACGTCGGGCTCCCGCACCAGGGCCCTCGCCAGGGCGACCCGCTGGCGCTCGCCGCCGGACAGGTGGCGGGGTCGGCGGCCGAGGAGGCGGGTGATCCCCAGCAGCTCGGCCGCCCACTCCACTTTCTTGGCCCGTTCCTCGGCCGGCATCTTCGCCGCCCGCAGCGGAAATTCGATGTTCCGCTTCGCCGTCTTGTGCGGGTACAGGGCGTAGCTCTGGAACACCATGGCGATCTTTCGGGCCCGCGGCGGCAGGCCCACCATGGGTTCGCCGCCGATGAACACCTCGCCCGCGGTGGGATGTTCCAGCCCCGCGATCAGCCGCAACAGGGTGGTCTTGCCGCACCCCGACGGCCCCAGCAGGACCAGGTACTCGCCCTCGCCGGTGGCCAGGTCGAGGTCGTCGACGGCCGGGGTGGCGTTGCCCTCGAACTGCTTGGTGAGGTGCGTGACCTCGACCGTCGCCATGCCGGGGGCTACGTGTTCCCGCCGACCAGCCCCTCCGTCCGCCACTTGGAGAAGATCTTCTTGACCTCGACCTCGGCCTCGGCCACCGCGTCCTTGGCGCTCAGCTCGCCCCGCGCCGCCCGGGCCATCATCTTGGGTAGGACGAACGTGTCGAACACCTCGCCGATGGCGGCGTTGGCCGGTCCCGGATGGCCGACGTTGGTGCTCCACTTCTCGGCGTCCTTGAGCAGGGCGAGCTTGTTCGCCGGCTGGGAGCCGTAGGGGTCGTTGTCGAGCCAGGCCGGGAGCTGAGGGACCGTTTTCGGGAAGGCGGGGAAGTCGTACAGCTCGCTGTTGTTGGTGTTCTGGGCGTAGTTGGCCACCAGGTGGAGGATGAACTCCTTGGCCGCGTCGGGGTTCTTGGCGTGGTTGGGGATGACGTAGATGAGGATGGCGTGCTCGCTGGCGAGAGCCGTCTCCGCCCCCTTCAGGGGAGAGGTGAAGTACACGTCGGCGGCCACGTCGGGGTTGCTCGTCTGGGCCGTGCGGTAGGCGGAGATCGAGTTGAGGATGTACGACAGGCTGCCGGCGATGAGTCCCTGGTTGTTCGAGGCCGCGCCCCACCCGAACACCTCGTCGGTCATGGCCGCCTTGAACAGCCGGGCCATGTAGTCGACGGCCTCCACCGTCTCGTCGGAGTTGAGGACGACGTTCATGTCCTTGTCCTGCACCGATCCGCCGTAGGACCAGATGAGGGCGCGGGCGGCCATGTTGGAGTCGATCTCGTTCGACATGCCGATGCCGAGCTGGATGCCCTGCTCGGCCTTGATGCGTCCGCCGCCTTCGAGCAGCTGGTCGTAGGTGCTGGGGCCGTTGGGCAGGCCCGCCTTCTCCCACAGGCTCTTGCGGTAGTCACCGGGGTCGGGCGCCCAGCCGTGGCAGAAGCCGAAGAACTTGTCGGTCTGGGGGTTGAAGGTGCTGCGGGTGCACAGCTCGACCTGCTTGCCGAAGCGCTTCACCGCCTCCTGGTTGAGGTCGGTGAGGTCGAGCACGCCTTTCTCCAGCGCCGCCGGTGGCCCGATGAACTCGATCAGATCATGGCCCTCACCGGCCGAGATCTCGGCTGCGGCCCGGGCCGGGAGCTCGGCCTGGTTGATGTGGTCGATGCTCACGTTGACGCCCACCTGGCCGCCCCATGTCTGGGCGAAGGGGTCGATCCACCGGTCGTGGCGGGGCACGAAGTGGCTCCACTGGAGGATCTTGAGGTCGCCCGACAGGGCGGTCGAAGGCTGGACGAGCGTGGAGGTGACGTCGGTGACCACCGTCGACGCGGTCGGGGTGGACGTGCCGTTCTTGCCGCAGGCGGCCAGCACGGTGAGGCCGGCTGCGCTCTGGATGAACCGCCGCCGGGAGATGCCGAGGTACGGCCCGTCGACCACTTGTCCTCCTCAGTTCGAGCTCCAGGGTCCGGGGGGCTGCGATGCGAGGTGCGTGCGACAGCCACCGTAACCCGGCGCCCGGCCGGAGAGAAGGAACTGTCAGGACGGGGGCGGTGGCGGGGGGGAGTCGTCCTCGAGCTCGTCCAGGTCGGCGTCGAGCTTGCCTTGGACTTTGTTGAGGACGAGGGACAGGATCACCAGGGCCACGCTGACCACGGTGGTGACGACCAGGTTGCGGTCGAAGAAGCGGACCACCGCGTCGACCGGGCTGGAGATGGCGTCGCTGAAGACGCGGATCATGATCAGCGAGGTGATGGTGCCGGCCACGTTGCAGGCCCCGAACGCCCACGGCCTCATCTTGGTGGCGCCGGCCAGGGCGCAGACGATCGCCCCCGGGAAGAGGAAGACCATGAGGTAGGACGCCTTCTGGAACCAACCCTCGGTGAGGGTGACGAGGGCCCCGCCGCCGCCCTTCTTCTCCAGCCAGCGGATGGCCCGGTCGCCGTAGAGCCGGCCCAGGATGTAGAAGAGCGGGTCGCTGAGGCTGCGCCGGAGGAAGCCGACCAGGAAGAACCACACCGGGTCGACCTCGCGGGCGAGGACGAGCATCCGGTTGCGGGCATCGAGGGTGATGAGCAGGAGCGGGTGGCGGGCGGCGAGGGCAGGGATGAACGCGGAGGCGATGGTGCCCGCCGTCGACAGGATGACGATGGGCGTGACCAGCAGGATCAGCGTGCGGCGCGACGGCTTCGGCAGCTCGTCGTCGGCCCCGCCCACGGCAACGACGACGCCGGCCGGCTCGGCGTCGCCGCCGGCCCCGACCTCGGCCGCACCGGGCTCTTCGGCGTCGGCGGTCGTGGCGCGGGCCTCGTGGGACCCGCCGCCGCCCGCCTCGACGCCAGCGTCTACTGGCATCGACGCCGGCTCGTCGGCCTGCGGGGCGTCGTCCACCCCCTGACGCTACGCGGTCGGGGGACGGGCCATGGCGCAGGCGGCGGCCATGTGGTCCACCAGCTCGGCGTACGGCGTGGCCGCGTTGAGGCCACTGGTCGAGGGCATGACGTAGGCGGGCACACCGGCGAACGGCTCGTCCTGGAGACCCGGACGGGCCCGGCGGTCGACGGCCGCCCTCCACCCGGCCAGCCCGACGAACAGGACCAGGCGGGGACGGAGCCAGCCCACCAGCCCCCGCACCCGTTCCGCCCCGGATCGGTACTCGTCCCGGTGCAGCTCGGCGGCCGCCGCAGTCGCCCGCTTGACCAGGTCGGTCATGCCCACCCCGTCCACCAGGAGCGCCCGGAGGGGATCCTTCACCCCGGACACCAGGCCCGACTCCAGGGCCGCCCGCCAGAACCGGTTGGTGGGCCCGGCGAAGCCGAGGCCGGCGTCGGCTGCGACCACGCTCGGGTTGGGGCCGCAGACGAGCACGTCCATCCCGGGACCAACGGTGTCGGCGAGGGTGCGGGCTCGGCGGGCGTCGACCCACACGCTCTCGCCCTCCAGCGAGACCTGCTCCACGTCGAAGCCGGCCCCCGCTACGACCGCCGCCACCTCGTCCGCCTGCCAGCGGGCGAAGAAGCGGCCGGGCAGGTCCTCGTCCTCCTCGGGTCCGACGACGCCCTCACCGTCGCCCCGCCACAGGCTCATGACGAGGGGCGCGCCCACGTCCATGGCCCAGTGGAGGCGGGCCAGGGCCAGGGGCAGATCGCATTTGGGCAGGTGAAGGTGGCTGTGGCGCGACCAGGCCCCGCCGAGGGAGCGGCTCCGGATGGGGAGGGCCCGCAGGTCGGCGCGGACGAGGTGCCGAGCGCCGGCGTCCCGCGCCCGGGTCAGCATGGCCGGCGACAGGTCGAGAGCCACCGAGTCGGCGCCCAGCTGCGGCGTATAGCTCCCGGGCCCGCTACCGGCGTCGAGCACCAGCCGTCCGGGGAGAGCCCGGGCCACGAGGGCCGAGGCCCGGGCCTGGTGACGGGGTTGGCGCAGCCGGTGGTAGTCGTCCGCCCGCCGTTCGTAGACCTCGAGGGTGGCGGTGGCGGCAGGCGTCAGGTCGGTCGTGAGCCCACCTCGTCGGCCCGGGCCACGACCGCCGGGGGGACCCGGGCGGCGGCTGCCGCCAGCGAGGCCGGACCGCGGGTGGCCACGCCCGCACCGAAGGGCAGCGCGGCCCGGGCCGCCCGGGTGAGCCACGACAGCACCAGCGGACCGTGGCGGGCGTCGGTTCCGGTGTCGACGGTGGCCCCCGTCGCCAGTTGCACCGCCGCTCGCCGCACCCGCTCGGGGTCGGGTTCCATCCCCGCGGCCCGGGTGCGATGGACCAGGAGGGAGGCGATCATGCCGATCTCATCGACCCCACGGGTGACCGACGTGTACAGAGCGGGTCCGGCGGCGGCGACGACCCACATCGGTGTCCGCTTGGCGAGGAACTTCAGCTTCCCGAACCGCTTGACCACCTTGGCCGCCACCGCGGTGGCGGTCGCCGATGCGGGGCCGAAGGCCGGGGAGTCCGGGGCCTCCGCCAACGACCGGGCCAGCGCCTTCTCGTCGGTCAGGGGCCGGGGGTCGGCCACCGCCGCTTCCGCCGCCCGCCGGGTGAGGGCTTGCATGGGGGCGTCGACCGCCTTGATCAGTCCCGACGCGGTCAGGCTGCCGACCTTGTCCAGGGCGCCCGTCAGTGCCCCCACCACCGCTTCGACGTCGACGCGGTCTCGGATCGACACGGTCATGTCCCGCCCCCTACCCCGGTCGATCCCCGGTCACGCTGGGGGAGGAGGTAGAGGAGGGCCAACGCCCCGTGGATGGCCAGGCTCAGGGGCACGCTCCAGACGGCGGCCAGGGTGGCGGCCAGGTAGCTGGGCACGCCGAAGCGGTAGCGCCGGGTCACGACGGCCGCGGCCGCCTCCGACCCAGGCCGGATGAGCCGGTTCCCGGTGGCCGCGATACGCCACATGAGGTTGAAGAAGGCCGCCGTCACCACGAACGACGCGCTGTAGAACACGGCCGCCGCCGTCTGGTCGGAGCCCGCGTGGCGCAGCTCCTCGGCCAGGATCTTGGTCGGGAACGGCACGAACGAGATGCTGAGGAGCAGGAGGAGGTTGGCGACCACCAGGCCGTGGGTGGTGCGCTCGATCATGTGGAAGTTGGCGTGGTGGTTGGCCCACATGATGCCGATGATGAGGAAGCTGAGCACGAAGGCGACGTAGCCGGGCCAGGCGTCCGACAAGCGGTGGGACAGCGACTCCCCGTTCGCCGCCGGCAGGCGCACCTCGAGGATGAGGAGGGTGATGGCGATGGCGAACACGCCGTCGCTGAACGCCTCCAGCCTGGTGGTCTCCATGCCGGCAACGGTACGGGGCGCGACGATGTGCAGTGGGAAGGAATGGTTGGGGGGAAGGGGGCACGCATGGCCAAGGGGCGATCGATCCACAACCCGGTGACGGGCGAGACCTACGTGGAGGTGACCAGGGGCTCGGCCACGGGCGGGGCCTACGTCGAGGGCAGGGGATACCTGCCCGTGGGCACCCGGCCGCCGGGGGTACATCGTCACCCCAACCAGGACGAGCTCGTCACCGTGGTCAAGGGCCGCATTCGGGCCGCGATCGGCAAGGAGGAACGGGAGTTCGGCCCGGGGGAGTCGGCGGTGCTGCCCCGGGGGCTGTGGCACGACTTCTGGGTGGTCGGCGACGAGCCCGCGGAGACCATCGCCCGGGCCACCCCGGCCCTGGGCATCGAGATGATCCTGGCCACCCTCTGCGGCCTGGCCGTCGAGGGCAAGACCGACAAGAAGGGTCGGCCGCGGCCGCTCCAGGGGGCGGTGACCGGCCAGTTCTACCGGGAGGTCGCCGAGTTCAAGACCCCGCCGCCGGCGGTGCAGCACGTGCTGCTGCCCGTACTGGCCGCTATCGGGAAGCGCCGCGGCTGCCGGCCCTACTACGACCGCCACTTCGAGCCGGGCGAGGTGGAGGAGATCCTCACCCACTGGGCGGCCCACCGACCGTGGGACGGCAACCGGCGCCCGGCGTTCTGAGCGTTGACCTGACGGTAGAGAGACCGCCGCCCCGTCAGAGGCGAAACCTCAACGGTTCGCACTAGCTTCCGGACTGACCTCGAGAAGGGGGCGGTGGATGGCCGAGGCACGGAGGGCGGCGGTGCCCGACAGCCAGGTGTGCGCGGCTGCCGGCAAACCCGGGACGTCGGGCATCTGCCTCTCGGGTGGCGGCATCCGGGCGGCCGCCTACGGGCTCGGCGCGCTCCAGTCGATGCAGGAGAACGGCATCCTCACCGGACCGGGGAAGGCCGACTACCTGGCCGCCGTCTCCGGGGGGTCGTACATCGCCACCGCCGTCACCATGGTGGCCCGGGGCGGACTGCCGGGCGAGCCCGGGTGCGAGTCGGCGGTGGCGGCCGACGATCCCTTCGCCCGGGGCACACCCGAGGAGCAGTTCCTCCGCGACCACACCACCTACCTGGTGCACGGCCCCGGCGGCCGCCTGGTCTACGCGGGGCGCCTCGTCGGCGGCATCCTGCTCAACATCCTGTTCCTCGCCCTCCTCCTGCACCTCGTCTTCCGCCCCGCGGGCTGGATCTACGGAGCGGTGTTCCCCAGCCTGCGCCGACACGCGGGCGCCAGCGACGTCAGCATCCACCTCCCGACGCTGGCCTGGCTGCTGCCGGTCGTGCTGATCGGGCTCGGGCTGTTGGTGGGGCTCGTGCAGATCGCGGTCCGGTGGAACTCGGACGAGGCGCGCCAGCGGACCGTGGTCTGGTGCTCCCGCCTGCTGAAGACGGGGATCGTGGCTGCCATCGTGGTCGTAGCCATCCCGAACCTCCTCGAGCTCATCCGGGACGTGCTCGCCGACCTGGGCCACGCCGGCGGCGACTCGGTGACCGAGGCGGAGGCCACCATGCGCTCCACCCAACGACTCGGGGTCGCCGGCGGCGGCGGCCTGGCGGGGGCCGTCGCCACCGCCCTGTGGGCGTTGCGGGCGCGGGCGACCTCGGCGTCGACGGTGGAGGGTGCCGGGCGGTGGCTGGCCAAGAAGGGCCGGGCCCTCGCCCTGCGGTTCCGGGTCTACCTCCAGAACCTGCTGGCCACCGTGTTCGGGCCCCTCCTGCTCCTCTCACTGGCCGTGTTCCTCGTCAACCTGGGGGCAGCCGACACCGTCGCCACCTCCGCCAACCGGGCCTCCGAGATCGCCTGGGTCGCGGCCCTGGCCCTGCTCCTGGCCGTCATGTACTACTTCTCCGACCTGGTGTCGTGGTCGATCCAGCCGTTGTACAAGCGCCGGCTGTCGGCCTCGTTCGCCCTGCGCCGGATGCGGGACGCCGACGGCACGGTCCGGGCCGAGGCGAGGCCGTTCTCGGCCCTGTACAAGCTGTCCGACTCCCAGCCGCCCCACCTGCCGAAGTTCCTCGATCTGCGCCGCGGTCAACGTTTCCGACTACGGTGCCACCGCCACCGGGTCGAACGTGGGCGGGTTCGTGTTCGGGGCGGAGGAGATCGGGGGCCCGGTCACCGACACCATGCCGACCGCCGACTACGAGGCCGCCGTCGGCCGGCGGGCCCGCGACTTCACCCTCCCCTCGGCCATGAGCATCAGCGGCGCCGCCATCTCCCCGTCGATGGGAAAGATGACTCGCCCCCCGCTCCGCTTCCTCCTCGCCCTGCTCAACGTGCGCCTCGGCGTCTGGATCCCCAACCCCCGGCGAATCCTGAAGGCGGAGGACATCGGCGATCGCTTCGACTCCAACCTGGCCGACGACGGGAAGCAGAAGGTGGTCCGCATCAGCCCCCGCCCCGGCTACCTGGTGCGGGAGCTGTTCGGCAAGAACCATCTCGACGCCCGCTTCGTCTACGTCAGCGACGGCGGCCACTACGAGAACCTGGGCCTGGTCGAGCTGTTGCGGCGGGGGTGCACGACCATCTGGTCCGTCGACGCGTCGGGGGAGTCGATCGACACGTTCGGCACCATCGCCGACGCCGTCGCCATCGCCCGGTCGGAGCTGGCCGTCGACATCGACATCGACCCCCGGGTGATGGCTCCCGACCCCAAGGCCACCGGCGACGCGGCCCGTTTCGTCCGCCGGACGCACGTGGTGTGCCCCATCCGTTACCACGACGGGACCGAGGGCACGCTGGTCCTGGTCAAGGCGGGTGTGCCCGAGGACGCGCCGGTCGACGTGCTCCAGGCCCATCGGCGGTGGAAGTCGTTCCCGTGCGACCCGACGTCGAACCAGCTCTACACCGCCCAACGCTTCGACGCCTACCGCAGCCTGGGCTACTTCTCCATGGCCCGGGCCCTCGCCGACCCGGCTGCTCCGGCGCGTCCCGCTTAGCTCAGGTGGGAGTCCCCGCCTCGGTGTCGGGCTGGTCGCCGGGTTCGAACATGAGCAGCCAGGCGAGGGTGACGCCGAGGAACACGAGGAGGGACAGAAGGATGGCCTCCAGCCGCAGCGGGTGGATCGTGATGCCCAGGTCGTCGAGGGAGTCGGGGAGGAGGGCGACGGCCGCGATCACGGCGTAGAGGCCGACCGAAATCCAGTGGATGAGGCCCACGATCGGACCGCCCCGGTGCGACGACGGGCCCCGGTTGACGACGGTAAGGCCCACGGCCCCCAGGGTGCCGGCGACGACGAAGGTGAACCGCCACAGGCTCGCGTCCTGGGGGTCGACGAGCGAGAGGAGGCTCATCAGCCCCGGGAACGCGAAGTGGAGCGAGACCGCCGACGCCCGCCGCCGGTGCTCGGGGCTCGACATCCAGTCCGCGTAGCGGGTCTGGGCCACCACGAACCACAGCCCGAGGATGGTGAAACTGATCGAGGCGAACGAGCCGTAGAAGTCGGTCAGCACACCGCCAAGCCTTTCACGGCACCGGGTTCCGGTCCTTCAGCACGGACATGAGTGTTGCCCCTTCCTCACCACCCTCGTGCCAGACGCGGAGGGTGCGGTTGGTGGAGACATCGACGATGATGAGTCGACCGGCGGCCATGTCGGCGTGATTCCCACGGTAACGGCCGCGAGGAGGTTGCCTACGAGGGAACGTACCCATTTACCGGCCGACATCTTCGGCCGGCGAGATTCGACTCGGAGGCTGGACGCGGCCAGCATGTCGTAATCCGTCACGGGCCAACGGCAAGGTCACGGCTGTGCGTCGTGCACGAGAATTGCGATGTGCACCCGGTTCGTGACTTCGAGCTTGGTGAGAAGGCGCGAGACGTGCGCTTTGACGGTGGCCTCGCTCATGAACAGAGATGCGGCAACCTCGGCGTTGGACGCACCGGAGCCCACCGCAGTCGCCACCTCACGCTCCCGGTCAGTGAGCGACGTCAGGCGCTGGGCCGCGTTTCGTCGGCGATCTGAGGCTTCGTCGTGGCCGAGGTGGGAGAGAAGTGTGCGGGTGACCGACGGGGAGAGCATCGCCTCTCCCGCTGCCACGAGGCGCACGGCGTTGACGATCTCCGTGGGCGCTGTGTCCTTCAACAGGAACCCATCGGCGCCGGCCCGGAGCGCGCTCATGACCTGCTCGTCGGCCTGGAAGGTGGTCAGGACGATCACGTGCGGTGGGTTCGCGAGCCGTCGTAGGGCCGACGTGGCGGCAATGCCGTCCATCCCCGGCATTCGGATGTCCATCAGGACGACGTCGGGTCGATGCGCCCGCACAGCCGCGACGGCGTCGGCGCCGTCGGCCGCCTCGCCCACCACCTCCAGCTCCTGTGACGACGACAGGATCATCCGGAGACCGGCGCGCACCAAGGCGTCGTCGTCGACCAGCAGCACCCGGACCTTCACCACGGCAAGTCAGCCTCGACGACGAAGTCACCGGATGCGTCCGGTCCGTGCACCAGGACGCCATTGGCCAGGGTCACCCGCTCCTGCAGACCGAGGAGGCCGGTTCCGGAACCCGGCAGAGGCGGACGGGCGTGGGCGCCCAGTGCGCTTGGGTTCCGAACGCTGACGTGCAGCCCGCGGTTCGGCGCTCCCGCCACCCGCACCCGGGCGTGGGTGCCACGGGCGTGCTTGCCGATGTTGGTGAGGGCCTCCTGCACGATGCGATAGGCGTCACGACCCAAGGGGCCAGGTGCACCAGCCGCATCGTCCACCTCCACCTCCATCTCGAAGTCGACCTTGGCGCCGGCTCGGCGAGTCTCCTCCACCAGGCGTGGGATGTCCGCCAACGTCGGTTGCGGCACCGTCGGCGCCCGCTCCTGCCCCTGGTCCTCCCGCAGCACACCGATCACGTCCCGCAGCTCCTCCAGCGCCTGGTGGGCCGTCAAGCGCAACAGCGCCGCGCTCTCCCGCACCTGGGCGGGAGGCAGGTCGAGTGCGACCTCGAGGGCACCGGCGTGCAGCGCCACCAGGGAGATGCGGTGGGCGAGCACGTCGTGCATCTCCCGCGCGATGCGGGTTCGCTCAGCCAGGCGCGCACTTTCGGCGCGGACGAGCTGATCGGCCTCGGCACGTTTGGCTCGGTCGCGCAGGGTGGAGAGGAGCTGACGCCGGGCGCGGACGAACATGCCCCATCCGGTTGCGGCGGCCGCGAGCGCCGCTGTCGGCAGCATCACCGACCAGGTAGTGGTCCGCCCGAGCCAGATCGAGCACACCACTGCGGACGGAACGAACAGCGCGGCGACGAGCAGGGCGGGCCGGACGTGGCGGTGGACAGCCAGCGAGGACAGTGCGAGCAGACCGGCGACCGTTCCCGATGTCGAGAATGCGCCCAACAGCACGCAAACCAGCGCCACCCCGAAGGGCCAGCGGCGCCGCCACCACAGGGAGAGACAGCTCAGCGCTCCCAACGCGGCGTCGGTGGCCACTCGCCCCGAAGTCATCCGATTGGCGGTGTCGGCCACTGTAACGCTCAGGACGAGGGCGCCGAGAGCGACGGCGACGACGAACGCAGCGGCGTCGACGGACCAGTCGCGCGCTGTCCTGGGCCCCACAGTGTCGGGACGGGCCGGGTCGCTGGGTGCCAGTATCGCCGTCGGAGCGGTCTGGGCCCACCATCTGCGTAGCCAGGACATGACCCGAGCGTAGGGTGCCGGGCGCCCGTGCGACATCGACGAAAGTCGACGTTGCAACCAACGAAAGGCGAGAAGTCCGTGGCGGTCGACGTCCTTTCGGACATCGGATCGTGGCCGTCCTCCCGATGCGCCGGCGCCTCGGGAGGCTCAGGCTGGCCACATGATCACGACAACCGCTCTCACCAAGAGGTACAACAAGGTTCCGGTCGTTCGCGACGTCTCGCTGCGCTGCGAACCCGGGACCATAACCGGGTTCCTCGGGGCCAACGGCGCCGGGAAGTCCACCACGCTGAAGATGATCGTCGGGCTTGTGCGACCCGATCGCGGAACGGCGACCATCGACGGCCGACCGTTCGTCGAGCTGCCCAACCCGACCCGCGTGGTCGGGACGCTGCTCGACCCGTCTGCGATGCATCCCGGGCGCAGCGGCCGGGCCACGCTCACCATCGCGGCGCGGCTGGCAGACGTCGACACCAGGCGGGTCGAGTACCTGTTGGACCTCGTCGGGATCGCCGATGCCGCGGAGAAGCGCGTGGGGACCTACTCACTGGGCATGCGCCAGCGCCTCGGCGTGGCCCAGGCCCTCGTCGGTGAACCGGCGGCGCTGATCCTCGACGAACCGGCGAACGGGCTCGATCCCGAGGGCATCGCCTGGATGCGAACGCTCCTGTGCGACTTCGCAGACCGGGGCGGCACGGTGCTGCTTTCGAGTCACCTCCTGCATGAGGTGCAGGCCACCGCCGATCACCTCGTCGTCATCTCCGACGGTGCGGTGGTGGCCGCCGGTCGGCTGGACGAGCTGCTTGCCAGCTCCACCATCCTCGTGCGCAGTCCCGACCCCGACGCGCTGGCCGCCGCACTTCGTGCGGCGCGGATCGACTACGTCGCAGGCCCGGATGACGTGCTCGCCGTGGACGCCTCCGGTGGTCGGGTCACGACCGAGGTGGTGGCGGGCGTCGCCCGCGACCACCAGGTGCTGCTCACCGAGCTGCGTCGATCCGAGACAGACGGGCTGGAGCAACTGTTCTTCTCTCTCACCGCCGCCAAGGCGGCCACCGCCCAGGAGGCTGCAGCATGACCATGACCATCCCCCCCCGCACGTACGGCGCCGAGACGGCACTGTCGTCGGGCCTCCGGCCCATCCCGTTCCCACGGCTTGTTCGGGCGGAGTGGGCCAAGGCCACCGATACCCGCGCCGCCCGCTGGCTCCTCGCACTTGTGGCACTGTCGACCGCCGGGATGATGCTGGCGCCGGTCCTCGCCCCCACGAGCTTCGACCAGACCCACACGAGCTACCTCCGCGTCGCCGCCCTCGCACTGTCCATCCTGCTGCCAGTGGTGGCGATCCTGATGCTCACCGGTGAATGGAGCCAGCGCAGCGTTTTCACCACCTTCACCCAGGAACCGCGGCGCATCCGCGTCGTCAACGCCAAGCTGGCGGCGTCGCTGCTGCTGGGTGGTGGTGCGGCGGTCTTCGGCGGGGCGCTCACCGCCGCCGGCCTCGGGCTGGCGTCGGCTTCGGGGCGAGCCCTGGAGGCGGACCTGACCGCTGGCGCCATCATCGGGTACCTGCTCTTCGTGCTCCTCAATGTCCTCGCCGGCGTGGCGCTCGGGGCGCTGCTGCAGAGCTCGGCGACTGCGATCGCCGCCTCCTTCGCCGTTCCCGCGGCGTTCGCCCTGCTCGGCGCCGCATCGAAGCTGGTGGCTGAGTGGATCGACATGTCCACAACGTGGAACTGGGTGCTCGAGAACGAATGGGGAGGTCACGTTCCGCAGATCACGGTCTCGGTCCTCTTCTGGGTGGCGGTCCCGCTGGCCGCCGGCGTGGTCCGGACCATGCGTCGCGACGTCACGTAGCTGGCTCGACCGGGGCCCGCCTGACAGGAGATGTGCCGGCGGGCCTGGGCGTCAAGGCGGCCCCCCGGCCCAACAGCGGGAGCAGCTCGAAGCGACGCCGGCGAAGTCTCGGTAGGTGACCAGGCCGCGGGTTCCGATGGGGACGTTGCGAGCGACGACAATGGCCCCATGACCCCGAACGACGTGATCCAGGCCCTGACCAGCGGCGACCTCGACGGCATCGAAGCCGCGATCAAGCCCGAGCTGCGGGAGATCGTGGCCGTGCCGGCCGTCGCGCAGCTGTGGGCCGAGGCCACCGAGCACCTCGGCGCCTACGTCGAGCCGGGCGAGGGCGTCGTCATGCACGACCTGACCCTGGTCTTCGAGCGAGGCGTCGCCCACCTCCAGGTCGTCTACATCGGCGACGAGATCACCGGCCTCACCATGCGTCCGGGCCACCCCACCGCCCGCTACGGCGAGTAACGGCGCGGCCGTGATCGGCGGTATCGGCGCTCCGTCGGTACGCTGACGCTGACGGTCCAGAGTCGGGCCGGTCGGGGAGACGGCGGATGGGTCGAGTACTGCAGTCTGACGGCGGCGTTGCGATGCGTACCGCCCGAGTTCGAAACACGAGCCCGGGGTGAGCGTGCACGCGCAGCCGCCCCCCGAGCTCGCGAGCGCACGGACGGCCTCGCTCAGCCTCTCCCTGCTCGGACACTTCGAGTTGCGGGACGGCGACACTCGGATCGCGCTGCCCGGCAGCGCGCAGCGCCTCCTCGCCTTCCTGGCCCTTGGAGGCGCGGTGAGGAGGGCAGCGGCGGCGGGCAGCCTGTGGCCGGAAGCCTCCGAGGTCCATGCCTTCGGCAACCTGCGCTCCGCCCTGTCTCGTCTGGGTGCGACGGGGCACCAGGCGGTGCGGGCCGATGCCGTCGACCTCGAGCTCCAGTCAGGTGTTCCGGTCGACATCCTGGCCGCTCGGGAGTTGGCGCTACGCCTGCTGGCACCTGGTCCGCCGACGCCGTCGGAGCTCAGCCCGACGTCGGTCGTCGTCCTGTCGGCCGAGCTGCTCCCGGGTTGGTACGACGACTGGGTGGTGGTCGAGGCGGAGGACTGGCGCCAACGTCGTCTCCACGGGCTCGAGGCTCTCGCCGGCCACCTCACCCGGGCCGGGCGCTACGGGGAGGCCGTGCTGGCTGCCGGGGCGGCGGTGCGAGCGGAACCGCTGCGGGAGAGTGCCCACGGCGTCCTCATAGCGGTGCACCTGGCCGAGGGCAACAATGGCGAGGCCCTCAACCAGTTCGAACGACTACGCGTCCTGTTGTGGGCGGAACTGCGGCTGGAGCCCAGCGCTCGGGTCAGGGCGCTCCTGTCGACGATCGAAATCGGGTCGCCCGCCAGCACGTGAGTACCGGTAACGCCGCGGTAACGCGGCCGGAGGGAGGATCGGCGGAGCGCCAACGGCGGCGTCGTAGTCGAGGAGGACTCGGATGCGTGACAGCAATGCGTTGAAGGCCAGGATGACGCGCTCCTCACGTCGTCGCCGATCGATGCACCTGCGCCGGCTGGTCACCCTCGCCTGCGCGATGTCGCTCATCCTCATCGGCCTGGACGCTCCCGTGGCGGTTGCAGCGACGTACAACGGCGGAGCCACGGTCGTCGTGAAGCCGGTGGGAGGCGAGGCGTCGGTCGATGTCGGCACCGTCGTCTGCCGGCCGGGGACGAACTCGGGGACGGGTGGCGCGTGCGTCCCCTTCGGCACCGGGAACGCCATCCGGGTCAACGACATCGTCGCCGGGAGCGCCGTTGCGTTCCAGGTCTGCATCGACAACGACGGGAACGGGAAATGCGGAGGTCTGCCGACGGTTCCCAACTGCTTCGATCGGGTGTTCTACAGCCACAATGACGCCGGCACCATCTTCAACCCGCTGGGCCCGCTCCCGACCGGCTTCAACGCCGGCTGTCCCGGCGGCAAGTTCAAGGGTTACATCGTCTTCCTCTGCCAGGGGGTGCACATCGACGGCAACATCCCCCATGTGCACATAGCCAGATCGGGAACGGCCACGTTGGTCACCGGCGGCACTGGCTTCGGCAACTTCTGCGGCCCGCTCGAGGCCTTCGACCCCCGGTTCCCCCCGAAGACCTACTACGTGCTGTAGCGCCACCCGGGCCACGGGCCGAGGTTGCCGCCCCGCCTTGGCAGCCACATACGCCCGCCCGCTACAGCCGGTGATCATTGACCCGCTGATTCTGACGCTCTAAAATTCAGTGTCATGGTGCGTCCTCGAAGCTGGACCAGACCAGCGGGTGTGAGTCCCGCCCGGGTAATCGCCGGAGAGCCCGGTAGCAGGCCCCGGTTCGTCGCCGAGAGGCGGCGGGCTGAGCGGGGCGTCAAGAGCCTCTTCGGAGGGAGCAAGCGTGCGGGCCGTAGCGCCACCAGGCGTGAGTCCTGCAGCCTCGTCAGATGTACAACGGGGGAGCCGAGCCGCTCATGTCACGGCCAAGGCCCACGTCCGACCGACTGGCGTTCCGGAATGCCCCTGGTCGGGTCCCCCCGGGGTATGGGGAGCGGCACGTACGCAAGGTCAGGTTCGGAAGGGGAGAGACCCGTCTGCGCAGCCTCGTCAGCAAAGACCGCTCGTATAAGCCAGTGGTGAAATCGAGCGGAGCGCAGCGGGAGTCCGACGGGGTCGTAGTACCGCCAGCCGGCGGGAAGGGCCCCGACTTTGGTCACGCCGACGATGGGGGTAAGCACAAGGGCATGGCCGGGACCGCCCGGTCCAAATCCCCCGCCGGGCAGACGCCCGTCGACAACGTGCGAAAACTCCAGAACCGGCTATGGGCTGCGGCCAAGCAGTCTCCGGGTCGCCGCTTCCACGCCCTGTACGACCGCATCCACCGGAGTGACGTCCTGTGGGA
>CAWIIV010000014.1:0-277341 GCA_963836205.1 uncultured Acidimicrobiia bacterium
GACCCGCCAGCTCCCCCACGTCGACCCGGCCCTGACCCGGGAGTGGCTCGACTCGCTCGACGACGTCGTCGACGCCCACGGGCCGGGCGCGGCCCGTGTCCTGGTCGGCCGCCTGCTCGAACGGGCGGGCGGGCAGGAGGTCTCGACCCCCTACGTCAACACCATCGCCGCCGCCGACCAGCCCGTCTACCCGGGCGACGTCGAGGCCGAGGCCCACATCGAAGCCCTCGTCCGGTGGAACACGGCCGCCATGGTGACCCGGGCCAACCTGCGCTCCGACGGCATCGGCGGCCACCTGTCGACGCCGGCGTCGGCCTGCAGCCTCTACGAGATGGGCTACAACCACTTCTTCCGGGGCCGGGAGGACCGCTCCAACGGGGGGCCGCCCGGCGACCAGGTCTTCTTCCAGGGCCACGCCACCCCCGGGATCTATGCCCGGGCCTTCCTCGAGGGCCGGCTGGGCGAGGACCAGGTCGACCGCTTCCGGCGTGAGGTCGGTGCAATGGTCGCCTCGGAGGCGGCCTGTCGAGCTACCCCCACCCCCGGCTGATGCCCGAGTTCTGGGAGTTCCCCACCGTCTCCATGGGGCTCGGGCCGATCAACGCCATCTACCAGGCCCGTTTCAACCGCTACCTCGCCGCACCGCGGCATCGTCGACACCAGCCGGTCGCACGTGTGGTGCTTCATGGGCGACGGCGAGTGCGACGAGCCCGAGTCCCTCGGCGCCCTCTCGATCGCCGCCCGGGAGGGCCTCGACAACCTGGTGTTCGTGGTCAACTGCAACCTGCAGCGCCTCGACGGCCCGGTGCGGGGCAACGGCAAGGTCATCCAGGAGCTCGAGTCGGTGTTCCGGGGCGCGGGCTGGAACGTGGTCAAGGTCATCTGGGACTCCCGGTGGGACGACGTGCTGGCCAACGACATCGACGGGGCGCTGGTCGACCGCATGAACGTCACCCTCGACGGCGAGTTCCAGAAGTACGCGGTGGAGGGCGGGGCCTACGCCCGGGAACACTTCTTCGGCGGCGACGCCCGCCTGCTGCGATGGTCGAGCACCTGGCCGACAACGCGCCCCTCCTCACGCTGCCCCGGGGCGGCCACGACCGGGCCAAGCTCTACGCGGCCTACGCCGCGGCCGTGGCCCACGAGGGCTCGCCCACGGTGATCCTGGCCAAGACGGTCAAGGGCGCCGGCCTGGGCCCGGAGATCGAGTCCCGCAACGCGGCCCACCAGATCAAGAAGATCGGCCAGCCGGAGCTGGCCGCCCTGCGCGACCGCTCGGCCTCACCGACCAGGTGCCGGACGAGGCCCTCGCTGCCGGGCTACCCCCCTACCTCCGCCTGGCCGAGGGCTCGCCGGAGGACGACTACCTCCGAGGCCGCCGCCGCCCCTCGGGGGCGCCGTCCCCCGCCGGCTGGTCGCGGCCAACCCGCCCGGCCAGCCGGCCCCGGCCGTGTTCGACGACCTCCTCGGCGGCTCCGGCGACCGGGCGGTCTCCACCACCATGGCCTTCGCCCGCCTGCTGCGGTCCCTGCTGCGCGACGCCACCGTCGGGCGGCGGATCGTCCCCATCATCCCCGACGAGGCCCGCACCTTCGGGCTCGACTCGCTCTTCGGCGAGGTCGGGATCTACGCCCCCGGCGGCCAGCGCTACGAGCCGGTCGACGGGGCATGCAGCTCGCCTACCGGGAGAGCGCGGAGGGCCAGATCCTGGAGGAGGGCATCTCCGAGGCGGGGGCGATGGCGTCGTTCACCGCCGCCGGCACCGCCTACGCCACGTGGGGCGAGCCCATGATCCCCTTCTACGTCTTCTACTCGATGTTCGGCTTCCAGCGGGTGGGCGACGCATGTGGGCCTTCGGCGACATGCGGGGCCGGGGCTTCCTCCTGGGCGCGACCGCCGGCCGGACCACCCTCAACGGCGAGGGCCTCCAGCACCAGGACGGGCACAGCCTGCTGCTGGCGTCGACCGTCCCCAACCTGGCCGCCTACGACCCCGCCTTCGCCTACGAGGTGGCCACCATCGTCCGCGACGGCATGGCCCGCATGTACGGCGACGACCCGGAGGACGTCTTCTACTACCTGACCCTCTACAACGAGAACTACCCGATGCCGGCCATGCCGGGCCCCGGAGCTCGAGGACGGGATCCTCCAGGGGCTGTACCGCTTCGCGGCGGCGCCCGACGGGCCGTCGCGACCGGCGGTCATCCTGTTCAGCGGCACCGCCCAGGGCGCGGCCCGGGAGGCGCAGCAGCTGCTGGCCGACGAGCACGACGTGGCCGCCGAGCTGTGGAGCGTCACGTCCTACAAGGCCCTGCGGGAGGACGCCCTGGCCGCGGTCCGGTGGAACCGGCTGCACCCCACCGAGCTGTCCCGCACGCCCTACGTCACCGAGGCCCTGTCGGGAACCCAGGGGCCGTTCGTGGCCGTCACCGACTTCATGAAGGCGGTGCCCGACCAGGTGGCCAGGTGGGTCCCGGGCCACCTGGTCACCCTGGGCACCGACGGCTACGGGCGGTCGGACTCCCGGCCCGCCCTCCGCCGGCACTTCGAGACCGACACCGCCCACGTGGTGGTGGCCGTGCTCGCCGCCCTGGCCGACACCGACGACGCCAAGCCGGAAGAGGTGGCCGACGCCATCGCCCGCTACGGCCTCGACCCCGACGCGGTCGAGCCGAGGGTGGCGTGACGGCCGCCGCGGATCCCGCGATCCAGCGGGTCGGGGTCGTCGGCTGCGGGCTCATGGGATCGGGCATCGCCGAGGTGTGCGCCCGGGCCGGGCTCGACGTGGTGGTGCGGGAGGTCGACACCGACGCGGTGGCCGCGGGGAAGGCCCGAATCGTCAAGTCCCTGGAACGGGCCCGGCGCAAGGGCAAGCTGTCCGACGAGGATGCCGTCGCCGCCCTCGCCCGGATCCGGTTCACCACCGACTTCGCCGACCTGGCCGACCGCCAGCTGGTGCTGGAGGCGGTGTCGGAGTCGGAGCCGCTCAAGCTGGAGGTCTTCTCCACCCTCGACAAGGTGGTGGCCGACGACGCCATCCTGGCGTCGAACACGTCGGCCATCCCCATCATGAAGCTGGCCATGGCCACCGGCCGGCCGGAGCAGGTGGTGGGCCTGCACTTCTTCAGCCCGGTGCCGGTGCTGACCCTGGTGGAACTGGTGTCGTCGCTGCTCACCAGCGAGGAGACGGCCGCCGCCACCCAGGCCTTCGCCGAGGACGTGCTGGGCAAGCGGGTCATCCGGGCCAAGGACCGGGCCGGGTTCATCGTCAACGCCCTGCTCATCCCCTACCTGATCTCGGCCATCCGCATGCTCGAGTCGGGCTTCGCCACCGCCGAGGACATCGACCACGGGCATGGTGCTGGGCTGCAACCACCCCATGGGCCCGCTGGCCCTGGCCGACTTCATCGGCCTCGACACGACCATGGCCGCGGCCGAGAGCCTGTACGAGGAGTTCAAGGAGCCGCTGTTCGCCCCCCCGCCGTTGCTCTCCCGCATGGTCGAGGCCGGCCTCCTGGGACGCAAGACCGGCCGCGGCTTCTACGTCCACAACGGCCAATGGCCATGATCGGGGCCATGATCGGGGGGCCATGAAGGTGATCACCCGGCTGCTGGCACGGGTCCCCTTCCGCAGTCGGCGCCGGCCCGAGCCGCGGGACGAGCTGGATTCCCTGGAGGAGATCTACGAGCTCCTGGCCCAGACGGGCGAGGTACCCGTCTCCTAGGACGAGCCCGAGTCCGAATGCCCGGCGCATTCGGACCGGTGACTGGCAGCCCCAACGGGATTCGAACCCGTGTCTGAACCTTGAGAGGGTCCTGTCCTAGGCCTCTAGACGATGGGGCCCCGGTGGCACGCGGCAATGGCCTGACCACGGGCGTTCCACTCTACAGGCTGGCCAACGGCGATCGGCGGGCTCGGACCGGGTTGAGCCCGCCGGTGGCTCGCAGCTCGTGGAGAGAGGGGCATCCTTGCGGAACGATTGGCTCGGGGGGGAGGACTCGAACCCCCAATGACAGGGCCAGAACCTGTTGTGTTGCCGATTACACCACCCCCGAAGGGCACCGCGAGCCTACCTCACGGCTTGTCCAGCACCACCCGTTCCACGTTGGCCTGGCGCCGGAACCCGATGATCCGACCGAGCGCGACCGCCACCGTTTCCCTGGCCATGTAGCCCACCTCGGTCATGCCGGCGATGGGGCTGGTGCGGGTGGGTGACGAGTGGGCGTCGAGTCCCAGCTCGTCGGCCATGGCCGTGATGCGCAGCGAGTGGAACGGGTCGGACACGAGCAGGACCTCGTCGATGTCGCGCTCGGCGAGGAACTCCGACACCGCCGCCAGCGACTGCCACGACGACGTGCCCGACACCTCCCGCAGCACGTCCTCATCGGGGACCCCCCGCTCCAACAGGTAGTCGGCCGACGCCGCCGCCTCGGTGAAGCGGTCGCCGGGCTGGTTGCCGCCGGTGACCACCACCACCGGCGCCAGGTCCTGCTCGTAGAGCTCGATGGCGTGGTCGAGGCGGGCGGCGAGCACCGGCGACGGCTCGCCGTCGTACTGGGCGGTGCCGAACACGACGATGGCCTCGGCCGGCTGGGCATCGTCGCGGCGGGCGGCCCGGTAGACCTGGGCGAAGGTGACGGCCAGGTACAGCACGCCGGCCACGACCAGGCCGGCCACGACCTTGATCGCCAGCTTCACCGCCGGGTAGGCCAGGATCACGTCCTCCCCGTCATGAATCCGGGAGCGTCGCCAACGCCGCATGCATCCGTTCGAGTGTGCGCTCCCGTCCCAGTGCGGTCAACGACTCGAACAGCGGCGGCCCCACCGTCCGCCCGGTGACCGCCACCCGGATGGGCGCCTGGGCCTTGCCCAGCTTCAAGCCGTGGACTTCCCCGACGGCGAGGGTGGCTTGGTAGAGGGCCGGGGTCGCCCACTCGGCCAGGGCGGCGTAAGCGGCGGCGGCCTCCTCCAGCACCGCGGCCCCGTCCTTGGCCTTCACCACCGCCTTCTCCCAGGCGCCGGGGTCTATCTCGGGCTGGTCGAGGAACAGGAAGTCGACCATCGCCGGCACCTCCGACAGCGTCCGCACCCGCTCCTGCACGTGGGGCGCGATGGCCTCGAAGACGGCGAGGTCGAAGTTCTCGGGCGGCCACGGGGGGTCGGCCTCCAGCCACGGCAGGGCGTCCCGGACGAAGGTGTGCACGGGCAACGCCCGGATGTATTCGGCGTTGACGTGGTCGAGCTTCTGCACGTCGAAGAACGCCGGCGACGGCCGCACGTCCTCCAGGCGGAACTCCTCCACCATCTCCCCCACCGGCAGGATCTCCTTGCCGCTGGGCGGCCCCCACCCGAGCAGGGCCAGGTAGTTGCGCATGGCCTCGGGCAGGTAGCCCCTCTCCCGGAACTCCTCCAGGGCCACGTCGTCGCGGCGCTTCGACAGCTTCTGGCGCTTCTCGTTGACGATCACCGGCAGGTGGCCGTAGAGGGGGTCGTCGGCCGGGTCGTAGCCGAGGGCGTGGCGGAGGAGGAGGACCTTGGGGGTCGACGACAGGAGGTCCTCGCCCCGCAGGACGTGGGTGATCCGCATGTCGGCGTCGTCGACCGCGTTGGCCAGGATGAACATGGGCTCCCCACCCGCCCGGAGGACCACGAAGTCCTCCAGGTTCTCGTTCTCGAACACCACGTCGCCCCGGATGACATCGTGGACGACGGTCTCCCCGGCGTCGGGGGTGCGGAAACGCAGGGCCCGACCGGGACCGGGACCGAGGCCGAGGGCGCGGCAGAACCCGTCGTAGCCGCCGGACGGGTTGCGGGCGGCGATTTCGTCCTTGGTGCAGTCGCAGTAGTAGGCGGCCCTGTCGGCCACCAGGCGGTCGGCCGCGGCCGCGTACAGGTGCATACGCTGCGACTGGCGGTAGGGGCCCTCGTCCCAGTCGAGTCCGAGCCACTTCAGCGACCGCTCGATACCCTCGACGAGGTCGTCACGGGAGCGCTCGGGGTCGGTGTCCTCGATGCGGAGGACGAACGTGCCGCCCACGTGACGGGCGTACAGCCAGTTGAAGAGGGCCGCCCGGGCGCTGCCGACGTGCAGAAAACCAGTGGGCGCGGGGGCGAAGCGCACCCTAACGTCGGTCATAGCGGCCACGGTAGGCCACTACCCTCCGAACGATGGCAAAGGCGCCGGTGCTCACCCCCCAGTCCGAGGACTTCCCCAAGTGGTACCAGGACGTGGTGGCCAAGGCGGAGATGGCCGAGAACGGGCCGGTGCGGGGCACCATGGTGATCCGTCCCTACGGCTACGCCATCTGGGAGCGGATGCAGCGTGAGCTCGACGACCGCATCAAGGCGGCCGGGGCCAAGAACGCCTACTTCCCCCTGTTCATCCCCGAGTCCTACCTGCGCCGGGAGGCCCAGCACGTGGAGGGCTTCAGCCCCGAGCTGGCCGTCGTCACCCACGGCGGGGGCAAGGAGTTGGAGGAGCCGGTGGTGGTACGGCCCACCAGCGAGACGATCATCAACGTCTTCTTCGCCAAGTGGATCCAGAGCTACCGCGACCTGCCCCTCCTCATCAACCAGTGGGCCAACGTCGTGCGTTGGGAGCTGCGGCCCCGGATCTTCCTGCGCACCACCGAGTTTCTCTGGCAGGAGGGCCACACCGCCCACGCCACCCAGTCCGACGCCCGGGACTACGCCCTGCGGATACTGCATGGGGTGTACGAGGACTTCGCCCGGGAGGTGCTCGCCTTCCCCGTGGTGGTCGGGCGCAAGACGGAGCGGGAGCGGTTCGCAGGGGCCGACGCCACCTACACCATCGAGGGGATGATGGGCGACGGCAAGGCCCTGCAGATGGGCACCAGCCACGAGCTGGGGCAGAACTTCGCCAAGGCCTTCGACATCACGTTCCAGTCCGACAGCGGGACGGCGGAGCACGCCTGGCAGACGTCGTGGGGGGTGTCGACCCGCCTGGTGGGGGCGCTGATCATGGGCCACGGCGACGACTCGGGGCTGCGGGTGCCCCCACGCCTGGCCCCGATCCAGGCCGTCATCCTCCTGGTGCGCGACGAGGACGGGGCCGGCGAGCGGGCGGCGTCGTTGGCCGCCGAGCTGCGGGGCGCCGGGGTGCGGGTGGAACTCGACGACCGGGTGGCAACCGGGTTCGGTCGGCGGGCGGTGGAGTGGGAGGTCAAGGGCGTGCCCGTGCGCATCGAGGTCGGGCCCCGTGACCTGGCCGCGGGCACGGCCACCCTCGTGCGGCGGGACGAGCCGGGCAAGCTGCCGGTGTCGCTCGACGGGCTGGCCGCCACCGTCGTCCGGGTGCTCGGCGAGATCCAGGCCTCGCTCCTGCGTCAGGCCCAGGAGCGGCGGGAGTCCCGCACGTCGTCGGCGTCGACGCTGGCCGAGGCCAAGGAGGCGGCCGCGTCCGGGTTCGTGCGGGTGCCGTGGGACGAGGTCCGGGGCCACGAGGACGAGCTGGCGAAGGACGCGGTGAGCGTCCGCTGCCTGCTACGGGCCGACGGCGGCGTGCCCGAGTCGTCGGCCGAGCCCGACCTCGTCGCCATCGTGGCCAAGGCCTACTGACGCCGGCCGGGGAAGGGCCAGACACCGACGGTGGCCATGAGCGCCACCAGGTGGGAAAGGGCCACCGCCGCCAGGCAGAGGGCGGCGCCGACCACCACCGCGGTGGGAAGTGGGTCCTTCGGCCAGGGATCGGTGAGCCGTACGGAGAAGGTCCACTCGAGGTCGAGCGCCACCGGGCTGGCGCTGATCAGGAGGAGCTCGTCCGACAACGACCCGCCGAGGCGAGGGTCGACGGGCGGCATCGTCCCACCGATCCGGGCCGATCCCCGGCCGTCGAGCCGGAGCAGGCGGCCGCTGTCCCGATGGACGAGTCCCTCCTGGGTGATCGCCATCGGCCCTGTCATGTCGACCGTCGGCTGGTAGACCGCGGACCAGTAGGGGGACGGGACGCTACAGAAGTCGAGCAGGAAGAAGAGGCAGCCGAGGGGCGGTTCGGTGTACACGAGGCTCGGGGCGGGTCCGGTGCCGATCTCGACCGACACCGGCGCCTGGCCCGCCAGGGTGCCGACGTAACGCGAGACCGCCCGCCCTTCGACGCGGTCGAAGGCGCTCAGGACCGAGGAGCCCCGGAGATCGAGTCGGCGGCTGGACCAGCCGGTGTCGATGACGGCGTACTCGGGGATGGCGCCGCCCACGTCCGGCCGCTGCTTGGGCTCGGTCGGCGCCATCAGATGGGCCAGCAGGGCGAGGTCGGCCGCCCGCACCTGGCCTTCGGTGCCAAGCGCCCCACCGCCGAATTCGATCTCCCAGAGTGTCTCCCGGGGCGCGATGACGAGGTACCGGCCCCGCGCCGCCTCCCGCTCACCGTCGGCGTCGTGGCCGACGGCGGTGGCTCGGTCGACTACCAGTGACACCCGGGTCAGCGCGCCGTCACTGGTCGACACGTGCTCGGTCAGCTCGAGGGTGAGTGACGTCGTCTCGGTGGCGACGGCGGCGGGAGCGCTTCCCCCCTTGCGGAGCTCGAGATCGATCCGGTAGTGGTGCTGGCCGTCGACGTAGCGGCGGGCATCCTCCAGGGGCAGGTACCGGACCGACGGCGGGTCGGAGACCGAGTACGTGCAGCCCGTTGCCGCCACGAGGAGGGCGACGGCCCAGGACCCTCGAGCTCGGCGACCACCCATGCTGTCCTGACTGACCCACGGATCAGTCAATGGGTTTCAGGGGACCGGGCGGGTCAGGTGCCTCCGGTGCTCAGGGTGCCCTCGCCCGCGTTCGGGTCGACGGGGGGGACGGTGCCGATGATCCCCGTGTTGGGGTCGTAGGGCACCGGTATCGTCGTCGTCTCGCCGGGGCCGGGCGGAAGGGTGGTGATCGTGGACGAGGTCGAGACGGTCGTCGACGTGGTCTCATCGTCGTCGCCCGACTGGGCCAACAGGACCAACCCCAGAGCGGCGACGGCCGCCACTGCGGCGGCCGCTATCCATTTACGCATGGCGCTCACCGTTCCCCACGCGTCCCGAGGGTACAGCGGCGCCGGAACTATGCCGCCGCGGTCGGCGGGTCATGCGCACTGCCCGAAGAAGTTGCGGGCGCCCATGGCGACGGCGAACCGGTCGGCGTAACACTCGTCCAGCTCGCCCGCGAATCCCGTGCGGGACGCCCACTGGTGGCCGCTCTCGTGCGCCCACACGTAATACATGAGCGACGCCGAGCTCTGACCCTCGGCGCCCAGGCCGATGTTCTTCGACGACTGGCCGGTGGTGCCGGGCGGGATGAACCGAGCCGACACATACGGCCCCGCGCCCTCGGGGCAGCTCACGCCCCTGGGTCCCATGCACGAGATCCCGTAGCTGAACCTCGTGCCACCGCCCCACCCGAGCCCGGGACACCGGCCACCGACGGGGCCGTTGAAGTACACGCCGAACAGGGCCGCGCCGGCACCGGTGCGCAGCCCGACCGACGGTCCCCAGACGTTCTCCGCGTAAAAGAAGGTGGCGTACAGGGCCGAGAGACACAGTTGGGCCTCTCCCCGGTGGCCCTGGCTGGCCCAGAAGCCCATGTAGGCGTCCATGACACCCTTGGCCGGGTAGTTGTCCTCGGCGGTGGCCGGCGACGGGGTGAGCGTGGCCGAACCCGTCAGCGACAGGACCATCACGACGAGGGCCGCGACGAGTCGCCGAAGCGGGAGCCGCCGAAGAGTGGGCTTCATCTCTCCCTTCGCCGTGTGTGTGGAGTCCGACGGGCGGTCGCCGAGGGCGAACCCGGGCAGTATCCACCCATCTGCGGTTCACCGCCATCCGGGCCGCCGATGAGTTCCGGCGCCGCCCTTCGTCTCAACGGGAGCCGACGACACGAGAGGACATTGGCCATGGCGACGTTGACCAAGATCACCCCCTGCCTGTGGTTCGACACCGAGGGCGAGGAGGCGGCGAAGTTCTACACCGGCATCTTCGAGAACTCCCGGATCGTCCACGTCGCCCACTACGGTTCGGCCGGTCCCCGTCCCGCGGGCATGGTCATGATGGTCGACTTCGAGCTCGACGGGCAGAGCTTCCTCGCCCTCAATGGCGGGCCCGAGTTCACCTTCGACGAGGCCATCTCGTTCCAGGTGAACTGCGAGTCGCAGGACGAGATCGACCGCTTCTGGAACGCGCTGTCCGACGGCGGTGAGGAGGGCCCCTGCGGCTGGCTGAAGGACAGGTTCGGCGTGTCGTGGCAGATCGTCCCCACCACGCTGATGAACGAGGTGCTGCGCGACCCCGACACCCAGAAGACCCAGCGGGTCATGGAAGCAGTGCTGGCCATGGGCAAGCTCGACATTGCCGAGCTGCAGCGTGCGGCCGACGCCGCCTGAGAATCAGCCGCCGACCGTCAGCTCGACCTTCTCCTGGTAGAAGCACAGGAGGCCGGCGATCCGCTCGGCGCCCGGGATCGGCTTCGGGTAGCTCCAGACGACGTCCTCGTGGACCTTCCCTCCCACGACCGCCGACCAGTACGACGCCTCGCCCTTGAACGGGCACGTGGTCCGGGTGGCAGTCGGCCGCAGGAAATCGGTGCGGACGTCGTCGGCAGGGAGGTAGTACCGGGTGGGCAGGCCGGTCTCCTCGAGCAGGACCGGCCGATCGGACTCGGCCACCAACTCGCCGCCGACAGAGACCTCGACGTGGACGGCGGTCGGCGTGATCGTGATCACGTGTCCTCGGGTCATGGTCCGGTCGTCTCTTGTTCGCTCCACCACTTGCGGGCCGCCCGCTCGATGGCGTCGGGTACCCGTTGGCACTCGGGCGGGTCGGCCAGCTCCTCGGCGCAGTCGCCGCCCCACGCCAGGACGTGGTCGTCGGCGTCGACGACCAGTCCGAGGATCGTGCCGCCGCCGGCGAACCAGAACAGCGGCTGGTACGGGTGACCGAGCTCGTCCCTGGGCAGTCCCCGCTCGGTCATCAGCAGGGAACCGACACCGGTCGCGGCGGGGTTCCATTCGATCTCGTCGAGCGTCACCGAAATAAGCCTAAACCGGCCGCCGGTCCTTGTAGGCGGCCATGAGCGCCTCCCGATCCTCGGGGGACACGTACTTGACGGCCTCCCGCATGGTCACGCCCGATGCCCGGTGGGTGCGGGCGGCGAGCCAGGCGACGACCTCGTCGGGGCGGCGCTTGCCCTCCTCCCGCAGGACCCAGCCGATGGCCTTGCGCACGAAGAACTCCTTCTCGTCGAGCATGGCGTCGGCGTAGCGGAGGAAGCGGTCGAGGGGAAGGCCGCCCTTCATGGGCGTGCGCAGGGCCAGAAGGGCCGACCGGCGGACCCAGAAGTCGTCGTCGGCCGCCCACCGGTCGAGCTCGGCGGCCGCGTCCGGGTGGCGGTCGAGGACGGCGCCGGCGACGTCGCCAGCCAGGACGTCGACCAGGGCCCACGTGTGGGACACCCGGATGAGGCGCTCGACGAGGGCGAGGTCGGCCGGCTCGAGCAGGTCGGCTCGGGCGTCGAGGAGCACCGCCGCCGCCAGCCGCCGGTCGAACAGGGGCCCCGTCCACAGCTCGGCGACCACGGCCAGCAGTGACTCGCGATCGAGAGCGAGGGCAACCCGGCGCACGACGGTGCGTACCTGCCCCACAGTCACACCGAGGAAGCCGAGGTCGGACTTCAGGTAGCGCTTCTCGCCCTCCGCCCGCTCGGGTGTCCCGGCCGCCCGCAGTTCGTCCTCGATCGACGCCGCTACCGCCACCGCGTCCATGTCGCGTTCAGACGACGAGCAGGCTGCGCCAGTCGGAGAGCCGGGTGCGGACCTGGGCCGGCGTCATCCGCAGCGTGGCCTCGGGAACCTTGTCGACGATCTTGCGCTGGTCCCAGTAGTGGTGCGACGCGCCCGAGAACAGCGGCTTGCGGTAGGTGACCAGCTCGGGCGGGGCGTCGCCGAGGAAACCCCACACGGTGAAGGCGAGGTCGAGGTCGTGGATCACCGGAGCCCGGCCGAACAGCGAGGCCCGGGCCATGGCCACGCCCACACAGCCGGCCTCGACGTCGTGGGCATGCTCGCCGGGGGCGAGTTGGAGGCGGTCGGCGAAGCGCCGCACCAGGACCAGGGCGTACCCCTGGTCGGGTCCCTGGCGCCCGAGCTTGGGGCCGCCCGGCTGGCGTCCGGTGAGGTCACCCGGACGCTCCGCCTTCCACGCCCGGGCCGGGGGGATCGCCAACCGCGAGCGGGCCTTGTCGGCCAACAGGACGGGCACGTTCTCGGGAGCGGACATGGCTAGAGGCTCTCACGCCCGTGGTTGGCGGGCACAGAGGGGTCAGACATTCACGTGCTCCAGCCAGTTCTTGTAGCGGTCGACCTCGCCCCGGACGGTGGCGAAGTAGGTCTCCTGGATGCTCCTGGTGATGGGGCCGGGCTCGCCGATCTCCCGATCGTCGACCGATCGGATGGGCACCACCTCGGCTGCGGTGCCGGTGAGGAACGCCTCCTCGGCCAGGTAGAGGTCGGTGCGCAGCAGGTTGGCCTCGGTCACCTCGTGGCCCAGGTCGCGGGCGATGGTGGACACCGAGTCCTGGGTGATCCCCTCCAGCGCGCCGGCGGCCGAGGGCGGCGTGAGCAGGCGTCCGTGCTTGACGATGAACAGGTTCTCGCCCGTGCACTCGCTCACGTAGCCCTGGGGCGACAGGAGGATGGCCTCGTCGTAGCCGGCCTTGAGCGCCTCCACCTTGGCCATCGACGAGTTGCCGTACATCCCGGTCCCCTTGGCCGCCACCGGCACCGCGTTGGGATCGTGGCGCTGCCAGCTGGAGATCTTGCAGCGCACGCCTTCCCTGATCCCCTTGTCGCCGAGATACGTCCCCCACGGCCAGACCGCGATCGACACGTTGACCGGGCACGGCAGCGGGTTGAGGCCCATCTCCCCGTAGCCCAGGTAGACGATGGGACGGATGTAGCAGGCGTCGAGGTTGTTCGCCCGCACCGTGTCCTTCACCGCCTCGACCAGGTCGTCGACCGAGTAGGGGATGTCGATCAGGTACACCTTGGCGCTGGTGAACAGCCGCTTGATGTGGTCGGTGAGGCGGAAGACGGCCGCCCCCTGGGAGGTGCTGTAGGCCCGGATGCCCTCGAACACGCCGCTGCCGTAGTGCAGCGAGTGGGTGAGGATGTGGACCTTGGCCTCGTGCCAGGGGACCAGCTCACCGTCCATCCAGATCTTGTCGACCGTTTGCAGTGGCATTACCCCTTCAACCTTTCCCAGATAACTGTGGGCCAGAGAGATGTGATTGGACGGCGTTGCTGATCTCGGTGGTGGTGCCTGTGGTGCCGCTGGCTATCACGGCGTCGCAGGCGTCGAAGATGCGGCGGGCGGCGTCGGCCTCGCCCAGGAAGTCGAGCATCATGGCCGCCGACCGGATGGCGGCCAAGGGGTTGGCCGTGCCCGTGCCGGCGATGTCGGGGGCAGATCCGTGGACCGGCTCGAACAGCGACGGTCCGGTGCGGTCGGGGTTGAGGTTGGCCGAGGCGGCGGTGCCGATCCCCCCCGCCACCGCCCCCGCCAGGTCGGTGAGGATGTCGCCGAAGAGGTTGTCGGTGACGATCACGTCGAACCGGTTCGGGCGCTCCACCAGGTGGACGCAGGCGGCGTCGACATGGCAGTAGGCGGTGGTGACGTCGGGGTGCTCGGCGGCCACCTCGTCGAACGTGCGCTGCCAGAGGTCGCCGGCGAAGGCGAGGACATTGGTCTTGTGGACGAGGGTGAGGTGGCGGCGGGGGCGGGCCTCGGCCTGGGAGAAGGCGAACCGCACGCACCGCTCGACCCCCCGCCGGGTGTTCACCGAGCCCTGGGTGGCGATCTCGTGGGGCGTGCCCTTGCGCAGGAACCCGCCCTCGCCGGCGTAGACGCCCTCAGTGTTCTCCCGGACCACGATGGCGTCGATAGTGGCCGCGGGCGCCAGGAACGGCCGCAGGTTGACGTAGAGGTCGAGCTCGAATCGCAGGCGCAGGAGCAGTCCCCGTTCGAGGATGCCGGGCTTGACCGCGGGCGAGCCGACTGCGCCCAGGAGGATGGCGTCGACGTTGCGCAGCTCGTCGAGCACGGAGTCGGGCAGGACCTCGCCGGTGCGCAGGTAGCGGTCGCCACCCAGGTCGTAGTCGACGATGTCGAGGTCGACGCCCGCGGCGCGCACGACGGTCAGGGCCTCGGCCACGACCTCCGGCCCGATCCCGTCACCACCGATGACAGCGATGTTGTGTCCCACGGCGAACCCCTGATTCAGAACGTCAGAAAAAAGAAAACCGCCCACCTGGGGTGGACGGTCGAGCACACGCCAGCGGGGCGGCGTGCGCTACGGAAGTACGGGAATCGAGTACCGGGTCATGCCTGCCCGAGTGTAGCCAAACGACCTGCGACCGGCACGGCAAAACCGGCGGTAGCGTCGGGGCATGCACGACACACAGCTTTCCCAGGCTGCCTACCAGCGGCTCCGGGAGGAGCTCGACGATCTGACCACCCGCGGTCGCATCGAAGTGGCCAACCGCATCCAGACCGCACGCGAGCTCGGTGACCTCAGCGAGAACGCCGATTACCACGCCGCCCGGGAGGACCAGGGGCGCATGGAGCTTCGCATCCGCCAGCTGACGCAGCTCCTGGACAAGGCCCAGATCATCCAGGGGGGCGACACCAGTGGGCGGGTCACCAGCGGCACCATCGTGTCGCTGCGCTACCAGGGCGACGACGAGGTCGAGCGCTATCTGGTGGGCTCGATCGAGGAGCGGCGCGACGACCTGCCGGTGATCTCCCCCGCGTCCCCGCTGGGCAAGGCCCTCATGGGCCGCTCCTCCGGCGACCTGGTCGACTACGAGGCGCCCCGGGCCACGCTCACCGTCGAGATCGTCGACGTCGAGGGCTGAGCGTCGAGGCCTGAACGTCGAGGGTCTGACACCGCCGGGCCCGCCCTGCCCCCCGGGCGACTGGTGGGCCCGACGTTCGTCCGGGAGGTGACGGGGCCGCCGGGAGCGCCGGTGATGGTGCTGCTCCACGGGCTGACGGCGGCGGCCGACCTCAACTGGTTCGCCGTGTTCGACGAGTTGGGCTTGGCCGGGTTCCGGGTGCTGTCGGTGGAGCACCGGGGCTACGCCCGGGGCCGGTCGTTGGCCGGCGGCCGGTGCCGGCTGGACGACCTGGCCGACGACGTGGTGGCCGTCGCCGACGGGTTGGGCGTCGAGCGGTTCGTGGCCGTCGGGTACTCGATGGGCGGGGCGGTGGCGCAGCTGCTGTGGCGGCGGCACCGGTCGCGGGTGGCGGGGCTGGTGCTGGGGGCGACGGCGGCGGTGTTCTCGGAAACGGTGCGGGAGCGGGTGCTGTCGGGGCTGCTGCCGGCGGCGTCGGTGGCCGGGCGGGTGGTGCCGTCGGTCGCGGGGAAGTTCGTGGGGAGCACCCTCCGGGCCCGGTTCGTGGGTTCGCCCTGGGCCGGTTGGGCCGAGGCCGAGCTGGCCCGCCACCGCCCGGCGGTGATGCTGGCGTGGGCCGCGGCCCTGGGCCGGTTCTCGTCGCAAGCGTGGATCGGAGGGGTCGACGTGCCCACCGCGGTGGTCGTGACCTCGAGGGACGTGCTGGTGCCCACGCCGCGGCAACTGGCCCTGGCCGCGGCCATCCGGGGGGCCCACGTCGTCCATCTCGACGGCGACCACGGCGTCTTCGTCACCGACCAACCCGCCTTCGCCGCCGCGGTGGTGGACGCGTGCCGCCGCGTGACGACCGCCGGCTGAGGCGTCCTGGGCATGAAAGGGGTGCTGTGTGCGCCCCTTTTCCGACCCAAGAGGTGGCTGCGGAGCGGCCCGTCAGATGCTGGTGAAGTCCCTCACCAGCATGATCGACTCCTCCGAGAGGGGCCATGTACAGCACGTCGGCGTTGGCCACCGGGATGGGTGGCGAGGAGGTCGTCCGGACGCTCAGGGTCGATCGAGGGGATCGATCCGTCCGCCGGCGGACCCAGCGAGAGATCTCGAGGTGCGGCGGGAGGTCGCGCCTGATCCAGCCGATGAGTTGCGTCCTCGTAGACGACCCGCCATCGCCACGCCATCGCCGCGGGGCGCTACCGCTGCCTCTCGACGATGCTCCTGGCCAGCGCGTCGGTTGCCTGGATCCGCCGCCGATACGTGGGATCGGCCAACCGGACTCGCGCGCGCGCCTCGAGCTGCTCGAGCTCATCCCGCGACGCGGGGAGCCATGCCTCGACGGGAGCTTCGGCGAGGACTGGGGCGGCTGCGTCCGCGCGAACGCTCATCGCGGGCACCTCGGCTTCCTCGGGTGTCATGTCGCGCCCCGCCGTGCAAGCCTCATCCGGCCATCGCCTTTCGCCCTCAGTTCGATCGAACACGTTTCGGTCATCGGTACCTGTTGTACCGATTGGTTGGGACAGCAACCCCCCGCTCGTCGCGCTCCCTGCCCTGAAACCCGGCGTCGACAGCGGACAGGAACGCCGGTGAACTGCGCTTTTGTGGGGTCGTCCCGGGTTTTCCATAGGCTGCTGGCGAGCTGCGCACAGCCTTTCCCCCGTCGAGCCTCAGTCTGTCGCCAGCTCCCGCTCCACCGCCCGGGCCGCTTCGAGCAGGGCGGGGCCGTACCGGTCGCCCGGAGATCGGGTGGTGCGCTCGATGGGGCCGGACACCGAAACCGCGGCCACGACCTCGCCGCCGGGACCCGTCACCGGGGCGCTGGCTGACGCCACGCCCCGCTCCCGCTCCTCGACGCTCTCGGCCCACCCGACACCGTCGACGGACGGGTCCCCCCGGAGGACCTTGCCCGCCGACCCCACGTCGAGCGGTAGGGACGCCCCGACGGCGACGATCGTGCGCAGGCCGTGGGGAGACTCCAACGAGGCGACGCACAGGCGGCGGTCGCCCCGGCGGACGTAGAGCTGCACGCTCTCGCCGGTGGCGTCGCGCAGCCGCTCCAGGGCGGGCCGGGCCCGTACCGGCAGCTCCCGACCGGTGAGCCGGGGGCCGAGCTCGAAGCGGCCGTCGGCGTCACGCCCGACCAGCCCGTGGACCTCCAGCGCCACGGCCAGCCGGTGGGCCGTGGCCCGGGGCAGGCCGGTGGCCTCCACCAGCTCGTTCAGCGCCATTGGTTGCGCCCCCAGCGCGTCGAGGATGGAAACCGCCTTGTCGAGGACTCCGATTCCGGATACTGTTCCCACATGGCAAGAATAGCGTCCCAGAATATGGGACGGCAACCGCGGACGCTGTCCCAAAAGGTGTGGGATCAGCACGTCGTCCGCCCCGGCACCGGTGACGAACCCGACCTGCTCTACATCGACCTGCACCTGATCCACGAGGTGACCACCCCCCAGGCGTTCGACGGCCTCCGCCTCGCCGGGCGCACCGTCCGTCGCCCCGACCTCACCCTGGCCACGGCCGACCACAACACGCCCACCATCGGCCTCGACCTCCCCCTCGCCGACCCCATCTCCGCCCGCCAGTTGCAGGCGCTCACCGACAACTGCGCCCAGTACGGCATCACCTTCCACCCCATGGGGTCGCCCGGGCAGGGAATCGTCCACGTCATCGGCCCCGAGCTGGGCCTCACCCAGCCGGGGATGACGGTGGTGTGCGGCGACAGCCACACGTCGACCCACGGGGCCTTCGGCGCCCTGGCGTTCGGCATCGGCACCAGCGAGGTGGAGCACGTCCTCGCCACCCAGACCCTCCCCGCCCGCCGCCCGGGGACCATGGCCATCACCGTCGAGGGCGACCTGCCCGCCGGCGTCACCGCCAAGGACGTGATCCTCACGGTCATCGGCCGGATCGGCACTGGGGGCGGCGTCGGCCACATCGTCGAGTACCGGGGCTCGGCCATCCGGGCCCTGTCGATGGAGGGACGGATGACGATCTGCAACATGTCGGTGGAGGCGGGGGCCAAGGCGGGCATGGTCAGCCCCGACGACACCACCTTCGCCTGGCTGGAAGGACGGGCCCACGCCCCCGAGGGGGCCGACTGGGCGCAGGCCCTCGACGACTGGCGGGCGCTGGCCACCGACGCCGGCGCCACCTTCGACACGGAGGTCGTGTTCGACGCCGGGGCGATGGTGCCGCACGTGTCGTGGGGCACCAACCCGTCGCAGGTCGCCCCCCTCGACGGCCACGTGCCCGACCCCGATGCCATGGACGACCCCATCCAGGCCGAGGCCGGGCGGCGGGCGCTCGCCTACATGGGCTTGCGCGCCGGCACACCCCTGCGCAACGTCGCGGTCGACGCCGTCTTCATCGGCTCGTGCACCAACTCCCGGCTGGAGGACCTGCGGGCGGCGGCGGCCGTGATCGGCGGCCGCCACGTGGCGCCCGGCATGCGGGCCATGGTCGTGCCCGGGTCCATGCGAGTGAAGGCAGAGGCGGAGGCGGAGGGCATCGACCGCGTCTTCCTCGACGCCGGCTTCGAATGGCGGGCCGCGGGCTGCTCCATGTGCCTGGGGATGAACCCCGACAAGTTGGCCCCCGGCGAGCGGTGCGCGTCGACGTCGAACCGCAACTTCGAGGGCCGCCAGGGACCGGGCGGACGCACCCACCTGGTCTCCCCGGCGGTCGCGGCCGCCACCGCCATCGCCGGCCGGTTCGCTTCACCTGCCGATTTCATTGCAGGGGATGTCTCATGACCATGGAAGCCGTCGTCACCGTCACCGGCACCGCGGTCCCCCTCGACCGGTCCGACGTCGACACCGACCAGATCATGCCCAGCGTGTGGCTCAAGCGGGTGGAGCGCACCGGCTTCGGCGAGGGACTGTTCTCCGACTGGCGGCGCGACCCCGACTTCGTCCTCAACCGGCCCGAGCACGCGGGCGCCGTCATCCTCGTGACCGGCACCAACTTCGGCACCGGCTCGTCCCGGGAACACGCGGTGTGGGGTCTGCTCGATCACGGGTTCAAGGTGGTCGTGTCCCCGCGCTTCGCCGACATCTTCCGGTCCAACTGCACCAAGGCGGGCCTGCTGCCGGTGGAGGTCGGCGCCGAGGTGGGCCGGGCCCTGCTCGACTCGGTCCAGGCCGACCCCACCCTGGAGATCACCGTCGACGTCGCCGCCCGAACCCTCACCGCCCCGTCGGCCGGTATCGCCACCACCTTTCCCCTCGACGACTTCACCCAGATGCGGTTCCTGGAGGGCCTCGACGACATCGGGATCACCCTCCGCCACGCCGACGCCATCACCGCCTACGAGGCGGCGCGGCCGACCCGCCTGCCCACTACGGGGTGAGACGGTCGTAGGGTGGGCGCAGTGGCGAGCGGCCCGAAGCACGACCTCGAGTTGGCGGAGACCTTCGCCGAGGTGGCCCGCGTCCTCCTCGACGAACACGACGTGGTCAACACCCTCGACCGCATCTGCCAACTGGCGGTCAAGTCGGTGCCCGACTGCGAGGCGGCCGGCATCTCGATCGCGACGGAGAAGCTCGTCACCTCCCACGTCACCACCCACGAGCTGACCCGCGCGGTCGACGCTATCCAGTCGGAGACCCAGGAAGGGCCCTGCGTCGACGCCATCCGGGAGCACCAGGTGTTCGTCACCGGATCGCTGTCGCAGGAGGCCCGTTGGCCCCTGTTCGCCCGCCGGGCCTACGAGGCGACTGGCGTGGAGAGCATCCTGTCGCTGCGACTCTTCGCCGAAGGGGACACCATGGGGTCGCTGAACCTCTACAGCACCCGGCCGAACGCGTTCGACGACCAGGACGTCGCCGTCGGGTCGGTCTTCGCCGCCCATGCCGCGGTCGCCCTGGCCACGGCCCACCGGCAGGCCAACCTGGAGAGCATGGCCCTGACCCGCGACGTGATCGGCATGGCCAAGGGGATCATCATGGCCCGCCAGAACGTGTCCGAGGACGAGGCCTTCGACGTCCTGCGGCGGGCCTCCCAGCGGATGAACGTGAAGCTCCGGGAGCTGGCGACGCGGTTGGTCCGCCCGGAACCGCCCGCCAAACCGGCCGACTCGTAGCCCTGGCACGGCAGGGGGGCTGCCAGCGACCAAGATCGTCGGGTGAGCACTCCCGTCGTCCGACCTATCACCGCCGAGGAGACCCGGCCCCTACGCCACGCAGTCCTGCGACCGGGGCAGAGCTTCGAGCAGACGGCGTACTCCCGCGACGACCACCCCGAGACCCTCCACCTGGGCGGGTTCGACGGCGACCGGCTGGTGTCGATCGCGTCGCTCTACCGGGAGGCCCGGCCCAACCGTCCCAGTCGGTCGGCGTGGCGACTGCGGGGCATGGCCACCGACCCCGAGGTGCGGGGAAGGGGCTTCGCGTCGGCCGTGCTCGACGGGTCGGTCGCCCACGTGGCCGCCGAGGGTGGCGGCGAGCTGTGGTGCAACGCCCGGGTACCGGCCCTCGGCTTCTACCAGCGCTCGGGCTTCGAGGTGGAGGGCGACGAGTTCGAGATCGACGGGATCGGCGCCCACGTGGTGGTGACTCGCACCGTCGATCCCGCCGGGTGAGGGCGGGTCAGCCGCCGAGGGCCCCGGCGCCGCCCCCTTGCGGCCGCCGGGGGGCGACATCGGCCGCAGGCTTGTCCGGCCGGTCGGGCTTGTCGGGGTCGCCGGGATCGCCGGGGTCGACGACGCCGTCGACCCATGGGCGGTAGATGGCGAAGGACGATTCGGGCGCCACAGGGTCGAGGTGGATCTCGTACTTCTGGGGCTCCAAGGGTTGCTCGGGGGCGGGCTGCTCGACGGCGGTGCGGTCGTGGACTTCGGGCTCGAACACCTCCCGGAGGCCCATGGCGATGCCGGCCATGAGTGCCCCCGTCACTGTCCGCTTCCGCCCGCTCCCGGCGTCGGACCGGGGCCGGGGTTCGCGACCGCCCGCGGCCGCCGCCGCCGCGACCTCCTCCGCATCCGCCGTCGCCTCGGCCAATCGCCGCACCTCGTCGGCATCGAGCCCGTAGAACGACTCCAGCGGCTCCTCGGCGGTGGGCTCCGGGTCGGTGGCCACTAGAAGAAGCGGCCCATTAGAAGAAGCGGAACGAGCCGAGGGGCCAGACCTTGACGAAGGCCTTGCCGATGATCAGCGACTCGCTTATTGGCCCGAAGACCCGGCTGTCGCTCGAGTTGGGGCGGTTGTCGCCCATGACCCAGTAGTGGTCGTCGGTGATCGTCACCGGCCCGAACGTCCCCGTCTCCACGCCGTCGGGCAGGTACGACTCCTTCAACTCCTTGCCGTCGACCACCACGTGCCCGTCGCGGCCCTCGACGGTCTCGCCGGGCAGGCCGACCACCCGCTTGATCAGGTCCTTTTCGGGCGCCGGCTGGGGACTCTTGAAGACCACGATGTCGCCCCGGTCCACGCCGTGGAGGTCGTAGCTCAGCTTGTTCACCAGCACCCGGTCGTCGACCTGGAGGGTGGGGGTCATCGACGGCGAGGGGATGTAGAAGGCCTGGACCAGGAAGGTCTTCACCAGCACCGCCACCAGCAGGGCGCTGACCACCACGACCACCCACTCGACGAGGTTCCGGGCTCCAGAGCGCTTGGTGGACGAAGGGGTGTCGGTGGTGGCGGGACCGGGGTTGGTCATTCCCGACCGAGGCTACCCGGCCCGGTAGCGGTCCAGGATGCGTCGGGCGGCGGCCGCGGCCACCGTCTGGTCGCCGTCGACCACCCGCGCCGCCGGTCCCAGCCGCAGGAGGAGCCGCTCCAGCCACGCCCGCTGGCTGGCGGCCAGGGTGACCCGCACCCGTCCCCCGTCACCGACCGGCTCCACCTTTTCCACCGGGTACTGCTCGACGACCCACGCCGCCGCCGGCTCCAGCTCCAGCGTGACCCGGGGGTCGTCGGGACGGGGCCGGTAGACGGCCAGCTCGCGGGGGGCGGCCGGCGGGGAGAAGCCCGATTCGAGGAGGCGGGCGGTGCGGATGCGGTCGACCCGGAACAGGCGCTCGTCGTCGACCAGGTGGCACCAGGCCGACACGTACCACTGGCCGGACGCGGAGAAGACGGTGGCGGGGTCGACGGTGCGGGTGGTCCACTCGTCCCGTCCGAAGGCGTAGTACTCGATCTCGACCTGGTGGGACGTGGCCACCGCCTCCCGGAGGATCGCCATCACGCCCTCCGGCGCCGAGCCGAGGGAGATCTCGACCGCCTCGTCGACCCCCACGCCCAGCGCCCCGGCCAGCTTGGCCAGGCCCCGGGCCAGGGGTCCGTCGGCGTCGGCGCCGGGGGTGGCGAGCAGGGTGCGGCCGGCGGCCAGCAGCCCGAGGCCCTCGGCCGGGGTGAGGCGCAGGGGTTTGGCGAAGTAGTCGGCGTAGCGGATCCACACCCGCCCGTCGGCGATGTCGACGTCGATGAGCATGTCGGGCGTGTACGGGTGCAGCCCGCACAGGAAGAGGAGCTGGAGGTCGTCGACCAGCTCGTCCTCCCGGCAGCCGAAGCGGCCGGCCACGTCGGCCAGGCGGGGCCCGTCCCGGGCCGCCACCCACGGCACCACCGCCAGCAGCCGCTGGAGGCGGTCGTCGGCGCTCAGCCTGGGCATGTCAACCTGGGCACTGGGCCTCCAGCCACTCGACCATCTCCGCCCGTAGATCCGGGGGGCCGAGGATCTCGGCGTGATCGAGGAACCCGATGACGAAGGACCGGAACGCAGGCCGGTTGGTCACCGAGACGGCCAGCACGACCGACCCGTCGTCCCGCCGCTCCTCGACCGCGTCGGCCCCCACGAAGCCGACGGCCCACCCCGCCTGCTCGACGTCGACCAGGAGACGGGCCCCGACCGGGTCGCCCTCCCCCATCGCCCAGGCCGGGGGCGCCGCCGTCGCCGCCGGCGGGGGCGGGAAGCTGGCCGGTTCGCCCGCGGCCGCCACCTCCGACTCCACCCGGTCGAGGCGATACGAGCGCTCGGCGCCGGCGCCGTGGTCGAAGCCGGCCAGGTACCAGTGGCCGGTGCGGAACGACAGCCGGTAGGGGTCGACCCGCCGCGGCCGCCGGTGGTAGTCGAAGGTCACCGGCCGGCGGGCGGAGATGGCCCCGAAGAGCACGGCGAGGTGGTCGGCACCGGGGAGGGCGGCCACCGCCACCGACCCCACCGCCGGGGCCGGCCCCTGCTCGGCCAGCTCGCCCCCCAGCTTCCACAGGGCCGCCACCCCGTCGGCGCCCTCCATCCGCACGGCCGACGCGGCCAGGTGGAGGGCGGCCAGCTCGTCCGGCTCCAGGCCGGGATCACGCAGGTAGTAGGCGTCCTTGGGGACCCGGTACCCGAGGACCTCGGGGTGGAGGGGATCGAGGGCCTCGGTGACGAGGGGCACGCCCAGCTCCCGCAGCGCCTCCTTGTCGCGCTCGAACGCCCTCCGGAAGGCGGCGTCGTTCTCGGCGTAGCCCGGGAGCCGGAAGCGCAGCTCGTCGGTGGTGAGCGGGCGCTCGGCCTCCAGCAGGGCGGCGACCAGGTTGATGAGCCGCTCGAGGCGATGCATGGGCCGCCCATCGTACGGGCGGACCCGCAGTGAAGCGGCCCCCGGCGCTTCCGGTACCGTTGAGGCGTGACCACCCGGTCCCGGCTGCTCCTCCTGCTTCGGAAGCACCCGGGCATCACCGTGACCGACCTGGCGGCCGAGCTGGGCCTCACCGGCATGGGCATCCGCCGCCACCTGGAGAGCATGGCGCTCGACGGCCTGGTCGAGCGCTCGGCCTGCTGCGAGCACCGGGTCGGGCGTCCGCCCAACGGCTGGCGGCTGTCGCCCAAAGGCATGGAGCTGCTGCCCCGGAGCTACGACACGTTCGTGCTCCAGCTGCTGGAGGACATGTTCGAGCAGTCCGGCGACCAGGGCCTCGACGAGGTCCTGCGCCACCGGCGGGAGAAGATGACCGTCCAGTACCAGGACGAGCTGGCCGACGCGTCCACCCTCGACGACCGGGTGGCGGCCCTGGCCCAGGTGCGCGACCGGGCCGGGTACGAGGCCGAGTGGCACCGAGACGGCGAGGTGTTGGTGCTCATCGAGAACAACTGCGCCGTGCACCGGGTGGCGGAGCGGTACCCGGCGGTGTGCGCCATGGAGCTGGCCCTGTTCCGCAAGGTCCTGGGACCCGACGTGGAGGTCACCCGGGTGTCTCACACCATGGCCGGCGACGCCACCTGCACCTACTGCGTCCGCCCCCGCCCCGCCGACACTGCCGACTGATCTCGCGACCTGACCCGATCACGGCCGCCGTCGCGGCGGCCGAGGTCCTGGCGGCGACCGCCGAGGCCACCGACCAGGCACCGATCGTCCCCCGGGCCAACCTCCGGCTGCTGGCCGACGCCGGCCTCTACGACCTGCTCGGGCTGGCCCCCGCCGTGGCCCGGGAGGTGCACGAGACGCTGGCCGGGGCGTGCGGGGTGACGTCGTTCGTCTGGGAGCAACACCACACGCCCGTGCGCCTGCTGGCCGCGGCCCGGGGGGCGGACGACCCTACGCTCGGCCGGTTGCGTTCGGGCGAGTTGCTGGCCGGCATCGCCTTCGCCTACCTCCGCCGGCCGGACCCGCCGGCGGTGGTGGCCCGGCCGGCCGCCGGCGGTGGTCTGGTGGTCGACGGCGAGGCCCCGTGGGTCACGTCCTGGGGACTGGCCGACACGGTTCGCGGTGGCGGCCCGCATCGGCGACCCCAAGGAAGACGGGGACGTGGCCTTCTTCCTGCTCGACGGCGCCTCGCCGCCGCCCGGGGTCCGCGCCTCGGCGCCGCTGGCCCTGGCCGCCATGAACGCGTCGGCCACCGTCCGCCTGCGGTTCGACGGCGTGGCGGTGGCGGCCGACGACGTGATCTCGGTGCAGACCTACCGGGCGTGGCGGGCGGCCGACCGGCTGACCTCCGCCCGTCCCCGGCCCCCGGCCTTCGGCGTGGCCCGCACCTGCTGCCGCCTCCTCGGCGATCCCGCATTCGACGCGGAGCTCGACGAGTGCCGCGGCCACGCCTACGCCCTTCTCGACGAGGACCGGACCGACGACGAGCACCTGGCGGCCCTGACCGGAGCCCGGGCGTGGAGCTGCGAGCTGGCCGTCCGGGCCGCGACGGCGCTGGTGGTGGCCGGCGGCGGGAGGGCGATCCTGCGGTCGAATCCCGCCCAGCGGCTCCTGCGGGAGGCCGCCTTCTTCACCGTCCAGGCCCAGACCGCCGAGCTCCGGGCGGCCACCCTGGCCCGCCTTCAGCCGAGGAGCTGAGCCGCCAGCACGCCGGCGGCGGCGGCCCAGCGGAAGAACCCGGGGTCTTGCGACGGGGTCCGGCCCATGGTGGTGGCCGACCCGAAGTCGAGGTCGTCGGGGACGTCGACCTCCACCCCCTCGAAGGCGTCGCCCCGGGGGACGGCCACCAGCGGCTTGGACGCGGCCAGGGCCAGGGCGGTGGTGGTGTGGTGACTCACACCGCGGTGCCGGTCGCGGGGGTCGGCGTCGGAGAATCGCACGGCCGTGATCGCCCGTCCCCCCAGGTGGGACGCGGCGTCGACCACCGCCGCCACCTCCACCCCGCCGAAGCCGTACTCGCTGCCGGTGCCGACCACGCCCGGGCCGGGCGCGACCACCACCGCGTCGGCACCGGCCATGGCCACGGCCACCTGTAGGCCCGAGGGCACGCTCACCGCCTCGTAGTCGCCCCCGAACGCCTGGCCGCACGTCACCGTGGCCGCCAGGAGCTCCCGCTCCCGCAGGTCGAACACCAGGTCCGACAACGCCAGGGGCAGGGCGGCCGAGTCGGTCATCACGTAGACCAGCCGGCGCCCGGGGGCAGCCCGTCCGAAGCCGGCGGCCACGCCCGCCACTTGGCTGTGCAGGGTGCAGGCCACCACCGGCCTTCGCCCCAGATCGACGGCGGCGGGCAGGCCGATGTCGTCCTCGGCCGCCCCGGTGTCGACCTGGAGGCTGGTGTAGCGGAGCTTCATCACCGTCCCCGGTCCCGGCTCCGACCACGATTCCCGCTCCAGGTTCCAATGGACGAAATGCCACCCGCCGGTGCCCAGGCCGAGGTCGGCCGCAGTCGTGTTCACGACCACCCGGTCTCCCACCGCCACCGTCCCGATGAGCTGGGTGAGCACGTACGCCGGCTCCCCGTCGACCTCCACCCGCTGCAAACCCGGTCGCTCACCCCGAACGGCCGTTACGACACCCGTGCGGAAGCTGGGCACCTACAGCGAGGCGATCAGCTTCTCGACCCGCTCGTCGCGCGACTTGAACGGGTCCTTGCACAGCACCGTGCGCTGGGCCTGGTCGTTGAGCTTCAGGTGCACCCAGTCGACCGTGTAGTCGCGCTTGCGCTCCTTGGCCTTGCGGATGAACTCGCCCCGCAGGCGGGCCCGGGTGGTCTGGGGCGGGGTGGTGACCGCGGTCTCGATCTGGGCGTCGGTGCAGATGCGCTCCACCATGCCCCGCTCCTGCATCCGGTAGTAGAGGCCCCGCTCCCGGTTGACGTCGTGGTACTGGAGGTCGAGGAGGGCGACCTTGGGGTGGCTCAGGGGCAGCTGGTGACGGTCGCGGTAGGCCTCGATCATCTTGTGCTTGATGACCCAGTCGACCTCCCGGTCGAGCAGGAGGGGGTCGACCTCGATCTTGGTCAGGCAGTGCTCCCACATCTTGAGCGCCTGCTCCTCCATCGGGCTCAGGCCCCGGCTCTCGGAGTAGCGCAGGGCCCGGCCCAGGTACTCCTTCTGGATGTCGAGGGCGCTCAGCTCCCGCCCGTTCTCCAGCCGCACCCGCCGCCGGCAGGTGGTGTCGTGGCTGATCTCCCGGATGGCCCGGATGGGGTTGTCGAGGGTCATGTCCCGCAGGACGACGCCCGGGTCCTCCAGCATGCGCAGCAGGATGCTCGTCGACCCCATCTTGAGGAAGGTGGCGTACTCGCTCATGTTGGAGTCGCCCACGATCACGTGCAGGCGGCGGAAGCGCTCGGCGTCGGCGTGGGGCTCGTCGCGGGTGTTGATGATGGGCCGGCTCCGGGTGGTGGCCGACGACACGCCCTCCCAGATGTGCTCCGCCCGCTGGCTGATGCAGTAGGTGGCGCCCCGGGCCGTGTTCAGCACCTTGCCCGCCCCGGCGAAGATCTGGCGGCTGACGAAGAAGGGGATGAGGACCTCGGCGTAGTGGCCGAAGTCGTCGCGCCGGCTGGTGAGGTAGTTCTCGTGGCAGCCGTAGGAGTTGCCGGCGGAGTCGGTGTTGTTCTTGAACAGGTAGACGACGCCTCGGATGCCCTCCTCCCGCAGGCGCTGCTCGGCGCTGGCCAGCAGGCTCTCCAGGATGCGCTCCCCGGCCTTGTCGTGGGCGACGAGGTCCTCGATGGAGTCGCACTCGGGGGTGGCGTACTCGGGGTGGCTGCCGACGTCGAGGTAGAGGCGGGCCCCGTTCTCCAGGAACACGTTGCTGCTCCGGCCCCACGACACCACCCGCCGGAACAGGTAGCGGGCGACCTCGTCCGGGCTCAGCCGACGCTGGCCCCGCAGGGTGCAGGTGACGCCGTACTCGTTCTCGAGGCCGAAGATGCGACGGTCCATGTGCGGACCACGGTACCGTCGATGGGGTGCAACGGACCCGTATGGTGCGTCTGGCCACCGTGGCCAGCAGCTTCCACGCCCGGGTGATCGCTGCCCGCCTCGGTGTCGAGGGCATGACGATCGAGCTGCGGGGCAACGTCGACGGCATCTATCCGATCGGCGACGTGCACGTGTTCGTCGACGAGGACGACCTGCCCGCGGCCCAGGAGCTGCTGCTGGTCGACGAGGTGGAGTCGGCCTTCGACGTGATCGACGACGCCGGCGACCCGTCCACGCCCCGCGAGCTGTGGATCGTGCTGGGCGCCATCGTGGTGATGGCGGCGGTGCTGTTCGTGCGGGCGTTCTAGAGAGCCCGGGGCCCTACCCGGCGGGGGCGGTGAGAAGGGGTTCGAGCTCGGCCAGGGTGAGGCGGCGGAAGGCCCGGTGGGTGCGGGCCCGGTCGAGGACGGCCACCTCGAGTTCGACCGCGGGGATGGTGCGGTCGGGGCCGGCCAGGGCGGTGACCGCTCCCCGCAGGGCGGCCCCCAGGTCGATGGTGGCGTCGTCGGCCGCGGCCGCGTTGAGGCGGTCGGAGATGGCCACCGAGTCGCCGCCGAGGACGGTGCGGTGCTCCTCGTCGACCACGGTGCCGTCGTAGGAGATCCGGAAGATCTGGTCGTCGGCGAGGTGCCAGCCGACCTCGGCCACCAGGATCTCGACCTCCATCGGCTTCATCTCGTGGGTGAAGACGTTGCCCAGGAGCTGGGCGAAGGCGTTGGCCAGGGAGCGGGAGTCGACGTCCTCCCGGGAGTAGCTGTAGCCCTTGAGGTCGGCGTGGCGGATGCCGGCGGTGCGCAGGGAGTCGAACTCGCTGAACTTGCCCACCCCGGCGAAGGCGATGCGGTCGTAGATCTCGGCCACCTTGTGCAGGGTGCGGGACGGGTTCTCGGCACACAGCAGGATGCCCTCGTCGTAGCTGAGGGCGACCAGGGCCCGGCCCCGGGCGATGCCCTTGCGGGCGTAGTCGGCCCGGTCCTTCATGATCTGCTCGGGCGCGACGTAGTACGGCATGCTCATCGCTTCGACCTCCCGTCTGTCCCGCGGCGGGCGCTCACTTGCGCTGGCCCTCGGTCATCCGGGCGATCAGGTGCTGGAACCGCTCCGCCACCTCGGCGTCGCTCACCCGGGCGAAGCCCTCGGCGGTGATGGTGGCCACGGTCGGGTAGATGCCACGGACCGGGTCGGGACCGCCGGTGGCGGCGTCCTCGTCGGCCGCCTGGTAGAGCGACTCGACGGCCAGCTCGATGGTGGCCGCCCGGTCGAGGCCCTTGCGGTAGCCGAGCTTGATGGTTGTGCGGGCGTCGCGGCCACCGGAGCCGGTGGCGTGGAAGTCGGTCTCCTCGTAGCGGCCGCCGGTCATGTCGTACTTGAAGATGCGTCCAACCCGCCGGCGCAGGTCGTAGCCGGCGTAGATGGGCACCACCGCCAGGCCCTGCATGGCCAGCGGCATGTTGTCGCGGACCATGTGGCCGAGCTTGTTGGCCTTGCCCTCCAGGCTGAGGGCGATGCCCTCCACCTTCTCGTAGTGCTCGAGCTCGGTCTGGAACAGGCGCACCATCTCCACCGCCGGACCGGCCGCCCCGGCAATGGACACGCCCGAGTGGCGGTCGGCGGGGAAGACCTTCTCGATGTCGCGGTCGGCGATGCTGTAGCCCTCGGTGGCCCGGCGGTCACCGGCCATGAGGACGCCGTCGACGTAGACGATGGCCACGATGGTGGTGGCGTGGACGATGCGGTCGGGGGCCATCGCCGTGGTCGGCACCGGCGGGTTCAGACCGCTGCGCCGGAGGAGCTCGGAGAAGCTGGGCCCGGGGTCCTGTCCCTGCCCGAAGAAGGGAAGTGTCATCGGAAATGCAGGCTAGCCCGCCGGTACGCTGTCGCCCCATGGGAGAAACCGAGGTCGAGGAACGGGTCGGAGGCGCGGAGGAAGCCGGCCAGCCGCTCACCGTCGTGGGCCGGCAACTGGCGCCGGGAGACCTGGCCCCCGACTTCGAGCTCGAATCCCTCGACGACGAGGGCATGCACACGGTCCGCCTCTCCGACACCAAGGGCTTCGTACGGGTGCTGAACGTCATCAACTCCATCGACACCCCGGTGTGCGACGTCCAGACCAAGAAGCTCGACTACCAGCTCGACGGCGCCCGCCTGCTCACGGTGAGCATGGACCTGCCCTTCGCCCAGGCCCGCTGGATGCGCGACGCGGGGGTACGCAGTCCGCAGGCCTCGGCCCACCGGAGCGAGGACTTCGGGCGCGACTACGGGGTGCTGATCAAGGAGTGGCGGGCCCTGCAGCGGGCGATCTTCGTCATCGACGGCTCCGGCCACGTCCGCTACGTGGAGTACGTGGTCGACCAGGACCACGAGCCCGACTACAACAAGGTGGTCGACGCGGTCATGGACGCCATCGTCACCACCGAAACCGCCAACTGCGCCTGCGACACCGAAGGCGGCTGCGGGTAGCCCCCCCCTCGAACTGGTGACGGTTTTGGTCGCCCTGGCCACCAAAAACGTCACCAGTTGGGGCGGGTTAGCGCACGTACGGGCAGTGGCGGCAGCCGGACTCGCAGCAATTGCCCCGGGCCACGTGGGCGGCGGCGGTGAAGACGTAGAAGCCGGTGACCGGGTCGATGTAGGAGAACTCGCCCTTGTCGAGCGCCCGCTGGTGGGCGTCGAGGATGCGCTGGCGCTGGGGGTGGTCGGCCGCCAACCGGCTCGGGTGGGGCTCGTTGAGGGGCCGGCGGTCGAGCTTGGGCCGGATGGGCACCGGGATCGGCCGCCGCTCAGGCCGGTCGCCGGAGCTGCCGGGCCCGCTCCCGTATGAAGGCGACCTCGTCGTCGATCGGAAGGTACGACTCGAGGTAGCGAACTGCTTCCCGCAGGAGGGAGACGTCGTCGTCGAGGTCGCCCAGGGCGTTGTTGCACCGGAAGCAGAGGATGCCGCGGAGCTGCCCCGACTCGTGATCGTGGTCGAGGTGCAGGCTGATGTCGGGCCGCGGCTCCCGCCCGCAAATCGCACAGCCTCCGCCCTGCCGTGCCAACAATTCGTCGTATTGCTCGATGGTGATGCCATACTTCCGCCTCAAATGCCCGGCACGTTCCGCTCGCTTTACAGCCGGCTCCTCGCGCCGGACCCTCCTGTAGGTGTTCAACCGATCGGCGTTCTCCTGCTGCCACCGCTTCACCCGCGCAATAGCGACGGAGGGGTCGGCAACGTACCGCTGGTGCTTCGCTGCGAGGTTGCACGCCTTGCACTCGCCGCGGTGGCCGTCCCGCATGCCTGCCGCCCGGTAAAACTCGCCCAGCGGCTTTTCGACTCCACACTTCTTGCAGATCTTCATGTCCGCACTGTAGCCGAACAGGCGTTCGTTATTCAAGCCTATTCCGACTTGTATATAACGTTTATTGGCCGCCCTTCTGAACGTAGCTTCGTACAAACTCCTCGGCGTTGTCTTCGAGGACCTCGTCGATTTCGTCCAATAGATCGTCGAGCTCGGCCTTCAATTTGTCGCCTTGCTTGGACGTGGCCGGGAGTTCCTCGACGACGTCCTCGGTGCGACTGGTGGTGGCCTTGCGCTTCTGCTCTCGTTCCGGCATGACGACTCCTTCTACGTCGAACCCAGGGCCTCAAGCAGTTGGGCCGGGGTTCGGCACGTCTCGAACAAGCTATCGACGTGTGCGGCGGTTCCCCTTAGCGGTTCCATCATCGGAACCCGCCGGAGGGGGTCGGTGCCCAGGTCGAACACCAGGGAATCCCAGTTGGCGGCCGCGATCGACGAGCCCCACCGCTGGAGGCAGCGACCGCGGAAGTAGGCGCGGGTCGAGCGGGGCGGCTCGGTCATGGCCTCGACGACCTCGGCCTCGGTCGTCAAACGCTCCAGGCCCAGGCGGGCGAACAGCGACCGGCCGGGGCGGACGTCGTGGTATTGCAAGTCGAGCGCGGCCAGCTTGGGGTCGGTCCAGCCCAGGCGGTGGCGGTCCTTGTAGGCCTCCACCATGCGCCGCTTGGCCACCCAGTCGAGCTGCCCGGCCAGCGACCACGGGTCGTCCTCGAGGGCGGTGAGCACCGCCTCCCAGCGATCGAGCACCATCCGCCCGACATCAGGACCGACCGCCTCCAAGCCTCGGCTCTCGGCGTACTTCTTGGCCCGGTCGAGCGTCTCCCACTGCATGTCGAGGGCCGTCATCCGGCGACCGTCGGCCAGCTCCACCGGCCGTCGCAACGAAAGGTCGTACGACACCTGGCGGTGGGCGGGGATGGGATGGGCCAGGGCCAGGTCGAGGCCGAGGAGCTCGTCGTCCTCGATCATGGCCAGCACGATGGACGTGGTGCCGACCTTGAGGAACGTGGAGACCTCGGCCAGGTTGGCGTCGCCGACGATGACGTGCAGGCGGCGGTACTTGAGCGAGTCGCAGTGGGGCTCGTCGCGGGTGTTGACCAGGGGCCGCTTCAGCGTGGTCTCGAGGCCGACCTCCTCCTCGAAGAAGTCGGCTCGCTGGGTGAGCTGGAACGGCACGTCGGCCGACGTGACCCCGGGCGCCTCGGAGCCGACCTTGCCCGCCCCGGTGTAGATCTGCCGGGACACGAAATGGGGCAGGATGTGGTGCACGACCTTGGCGAAGGGCACGGCCCGGTCCATGAGGTAGTTCTCGTGGGTGCCGTAGGAGTTGCCCTTGCGGTCGGAGTTGTTCTTGTAGACGGCGATGGTCTGGCCGGGGGGCAGGACGTCGCACGCGTCCTCGATCGACCGGGCCAGGATGCGCTCGCCGGCCTTGTCGAAGCGCACCAGCTCCAGGGCGTCGGCGCACTCGGGCGTGGAGTACTCGGGGTGGGCGTGGTCGACGTAGTAGCGGGCACCGTTGGTGAGCACGGCGTTGACCAGGTGGGTCTCCACCTCGGGTGCCGACGGCCCTTCCCGGGAGAAGCCGCGGGCGTCTCGGCCGGGCGACTCGTCCTCGAAGTCCCATGCCACCTTGCGCTGGAGGCGGGAGACGTAGGAGTTGATCAGCAGCGACGACGCCGTGATGGGGTTGGACTCCCCGCCCCGCAGGATGATCCCGTACTCGGTCTCGATCCCGCAGACCTTGCGAACAGCCATCGCGGGACCCTATCCCCCTACCAGGCCCATCGGGAACCGATGGGCCGGGAAACAGCTAGAGATACTGGCCCGTGCCAACGCGCTCGATGGCCCGGCCACCGGTGGCTTCCTTGCCCTCGGACAGGAGCGTGCGCACGTAGACGATGCGCTCACCCTTCTTGCCCGAGATCTTGGCCCAGTCGTCGGGGTTGGTGGTGTTGGGCAGGTCCTCGTGCTCCTTGTACTCCTGCTTGATGGATTCGAGCAGGTCGGAGGTGCGGATACCGCCCGTGCCGCCGGCGATCCGGCGCTTGATGGCCAGCTTCTTGGCCCGGCGGACGATGTTCTCGATCATGGCCCCGGACGAGAAGTCCTTGAAGTAGAGGATCTCCTTGTCGCCGTTCTGGTAGGTGACCTCGAGGAACCGGTTGGCGTCGTCGTCCATGTACATCTCGGCCACGGTGCGCTCGATGATGGCAGCCACCGCCTTGGCCGGGTCGCCGCCGCCCAGGGACTCCACCTCGCCCGCGTCGAGGGGCAGGTCGGCGATGAGGTAGCGGCTGAAGATCTGGGCCGCCGCCTGCTCGTTGGGCCGCTCGATCTTGATCTTCACGTCGAGCCGCCCGGGACGGAGGATGGCGGGGTCGATGAGGTCCTCCCGGTTGGAGGCACCGATCACGATCACGTTCTTCAGCGTCTCCACGCCGTCGATCTCGGCCAGCAGCTGGGGGACGATCGTGGCTTCCATGTCGGAGCTGATGCCGGTGCCCCGGGTGCGGAACAGGGAGTCCATCTCGTCGAAGAAGACGATGACCGGCCAGCCCTCCTCCGACTTCTCCCGGGCCCGCTGGAATACGAGCCGGATCTGGCGCTCGGTCTCGCCCACGTACTTGTTGAGCAGCTCGGGACCCTTGATGTTGAGGAAGTAGCTGCGGGCGTTCTTGTCGCCCGTTACCTCGCTCACCTTGTGGGCCAGGGAGTTGGCCACCGCCTTGGCGATGAGGGTCTTGCCGCAGCCGGGGGGGCCGTAGAGGAGGATGCCCTTGGGGGCGGGGAGCTTGTACTCCTCGAACAGGGCCCGGTGGATGAAGGGCAGCTCGACGGCGTCGGTGATGGCCTCGATCTGGTCGTCGAGGCCGCCCACGTCGGCGTAGGACACGTCGGGCACCTCTTCCAGCACCAGCTCCTCCACCTCGGGACGGGGCAGGCGCTCGAGCAGCAGCCCGGTGCGGGGGTCCATGAGGATGGTGTCGCCCGCCCGCAGCTTGGTGCCGATGAGCTTGTCGGCCAGCTCGACGACCCGCTCGTCGTCGGCCCGGCCGACCACCATGGCCCGCACGCCGTCGTCGAGGAGCTCCTTGAGGGTGACGACCTCGCCGCTGACCTCGGTGCCCCGAGCCATGACCACGTTGAGGGACTCGTTGAGGACGACCTCCTGGCCCCGGACCAGCTCGTCGTCGTCGAGCTCGGGGTGGAGGGCGACCCGGATCTTGCGGCCGGACGAGAAGACGTCGACGGTGCCGTCGTCGTTGCGGGCCAGGAACGTGCCGTAGGCCGACGGCGGCTGGGTGAGCTTCTCCACCTCCCGGCGCAGCTCGGCGATGTGCTCGCGGGACTCGCGGAGGGTGTAGGAGAGCTTCTCGTTCTGGGAGACGGCCTGAGCCAGCTGGCCCTTGGTCTCCAGCAGGCGCTCCTCGAGGGTGCGGACCCGCTTGGGGGCGTCCTGGAGCTTGCGCCGGAGCTGGACGACCTCCTCCTCCAGCACCTTGACCTGCTCGAGCAGGGTGCCGACCTGCTGCTCGTAGGAGCCCAGTCGACGTTCGTACTCGGAGTTGCTCGAGTGGACCACCTCCTCCAGCCGGCTCCACGATGGGTCCTCGGGGCCAACATACACCGGACCCCCCGCAACGCCGACCGATCTGACTCTGACTGGTTTTCCCGGCGATTTCCGGGTAAATTGTCTGTCAGACGACTTTCGCCACTTCAGGCGACACAGCAGGCGCCACATCGGGCGACGACACGAGGGGCACGATCACCATGGTCATGAAGGTCTGGATCGACCAGGATCTCTGCACGGGCGACGGCCTGTGCGAGGAGATCGCACCGGACGTGTTCACCCTCAAGGACGACGGCCTGGCCTACGTGCGGGAGGGGGGCAAGACCCTCAACGGGAGCGGGACGGAGGCCCTGGCGGTCGTGCCCGCGGGCCAGGAGGACGGCACCATCGAGTCGGCCGAGGAGTGCCCCGGGGAGTGCATCTTCATCGAGTTGTACTGATCGAGGACCGGCCGCCGACGCCGCGCCGGGCCGGCGTCCTTAGCCGCAGTCCCCACGCCGTGGTTCACGGGTGGGTGCGCCACCCAGGAGCGCCTTCACCAGGTCGCCCCCTTCGACGACCAGGTCGAACAACGCCCGGTCGAGGTCCTCGTCGGTCACTCGAATCGGATCCTCGTCCGACGCGTCGGCGGCGAACAGGGCCGCCTTGCGCAGGAGCTCCTTGACGAAAGCGGCGCTCACGCCCTCGGTTCGCTCCACCAGCCGTCTGCGATCGACGAGGTCGAGCGTCAGCCCCCGGCTGTAGAGGTCGATGAGCCTCGACCGGCAGGCGCCGTCAGGCAGCGGCACCTCGATCGCCTCGTCGACCCGGCCGGGACGGGAGGCGAGGGCCGGCTCCAGGAGCTCGGGCCGGTTGGTCGTGAGAATGAACAAGACGTCGGCGTCGTCGCCGAGTCCGTCCATCTGGTTGAGGAGCTCGAAGAGGACGGCGTTGGTACCCGTGCCCTGGCGGGTCCGCTCCTCGGCCACCAGGTCGACGTCCTCCAGGATGACGGTTGCCGGCTGCAGGAGACGGGCCATGGCGCACGAGGCCTCGATCAGGCCGAGCGTCTGCCCGGTGAGGACGAGGACCGTGCGATCGGGCATCTGCTGGGCCAGGTACATGGCGGTGAGGGTCTTGCCCGTGCCTGGTGGGCCCCACAGGAGCAGTCCCCGCTTGAGATGCCGGCCGGCCGCCAGCAGGCGTTGGCTGAGCTGGGCGAACCGGATCGTCTGCCGTTCGATGCGCTCGAGGACGCCTGCCGGTAGGACGATGGCGTCACGGTCGATCGGGGCGAGCTGGTGGAACTTCACCTCCAACGGGCCCATCTGCTGCTTGACCAGCGAGACGACCCGTCCCCGGTACACGTTGCGACGGCGTATCCGCAGCCGGAGGTCGGCGAGGAAGGCCTCGGCCGCGGCCCGGTCGCCGGCCATGACCTCGACGACGGTTCCGCTCTGTCCATAGCCCCGGGGATCGGGGCCGCGGACCAGGACAGCGAGAGGTGCCTCGCCGTCGCCACCAGGCCGGGCGCCGATCAGGTAGAGCCCGAACTGGACGCAGGCGATCTTCTCGTCCCGGCCGGCAACCAGGTTCACGTAGTCGACCGGTCCCTCCTGGGGTGTGCCCTCCGCGAACAGCCCACCCCTGCCGGCTGCGGCCAGGTCGCCGAGGCCGAGGGCCAACATCGCCCGGTGCTGGACGGACACGCCGAGGAGCTCGAACGTCCGCCCCGTCTCGCTCAGGTAGGCGTCGAGCGCCAGCTGCAAGTTGGGGTGGTCGTGCATCGGGAACTGCTCGCTGAGGATGGGGGCGCTCGTCGGGGGCCCGCCGAAATGGGTCGCCAGCCGGGCTCGGAAGAACGGCTCGGCCGCCGTCGCCTGCGAGAGGGACTGCTCCAGGAACCCCTTGAAGGCGTGGCCGAAATCACCCGCTGACAACATCTTCCCGTCGGACACGGCCGCCTCCCTCGTTCGGCCGTCATCGTCCCACGGGTGTGCTCCCGGGCGGTGTCGGGGGCTCGCGCGCTGTGACCTGGTTGTTACACGGCTGAGAATGTTTCGTTGCCTTGGGGGCCGATGGTGTCGGTGTACAACTTCGACGCCCTCGGGAGGTCAACCGTCATGTCCGTTCCCCGACGTAGCACCGGTCTGCTGGCGGCCCTGGCGATTGCCGTGGCCACCCTCGCGTTCACCACCGCTCGGGCCGACGCCGGTCCCTCTTGCGGGATCACATGGGGCAGCCTGACCAAGACGGCAGGCGATCACGGCCCGGCGCCGTTGGGGCAGGTCCGGGCCGGGAGGCACGAGTGCTTCGACCGCGTCGTCTTCGAGATCGACGGGCCTGCTCCCGGCTACCGGGTCGGCTACGTCTCCCAGGTGCGGACCCAGGGCGAAGGCGCCGTGCTGCCGCTGGCCGGGGGTGCCTACATCGACGTCGTGCTGCTCAGCAACGTCTTCGACGAGCTGGGCCACCTGCACTACCCGGGCCGGGTCGGCGACCGGCTCGACGTCACCGGCTACCAGACGCTGCGGGACGTGAAGTTCGGCGGCTGCTTCGAGGGCGCAACCGCCTTCGGGGTCGGCGTCCGGGCCCGGCTGCCCTTCCGGGTGTTCACCCTGGCCGGGCCGGGCTCCCACAGCCGCATCGTCCTCGACGTCGCCCACCGCTGGTAGGCCTCAGGACGGCGGGGTCACGTCGAGGTCGAGGGAGCAGGAGTTGATGCAGTAGCGCTGGCCGGTGGGGCCGGGGCCGTCGTCGAAGACGTGGCCCAGGTGCCCACCGCAGCGCTTGCAGACGACCTCGGTGCGGCGCATCCCGTAGCTCTTGTCGACGTGGAGCTCGACCGCGTCGGCCACCGCCGGCTCGGTGAAGCTGGGCCAGCCCGTCCCCGATTCGAACTTGGTGTCGGAGCTGAACAGCGGTGCTCCGCAGCCGGCACAGGTGTACATGCCGTCGTCCTTGGCGTGGACGTACTTGCCGGTGAACGGGCGCTCGGTGCCCTTGCCCCGCAGCACCTGATACTGCTCCGGCGTCAGTCGCTGGCGCCACTCCTCGTCGGTGATGGCCGCTTCATCTCCCATAGCCGCTCAGCCTAGGCAGGGTCCGGTGTCTACTGGATCCGCCCGGGCGACCTCCAGCAGGGGCCGTAGCTCCTCGGCGCTGAGGGCGTAGGCGGTCGTGTCCCGGTCGGGGGCGATGGCGAAGGCCACCCCGACCACGTGGCCGTCCTCGTTTACCAGTCCCGCCCCCGAGTCCCCCGGGGCCAGGTCGGCGGCGAGGATGTAGACGCTGCGGCGGACGACGTCGGTGCCGTAGAGGTTCCGTCCCACGGCCCGGACCTGCTGGCGGACCGACGCCGGCGACACCCGGACCTCGGCCTGTCCCTCCGGATGCCCGAAGACCGCCACCGTGGTGCCCACCGCGCCGTCGGCGATGGAGAGCGGCCGCTGGCCCAGTCCCGGCACCGACAGGAGGGCCAGGTCGCGGTCGGGGTCGAAGGCGACCGGGGTCGCCGCCAGCCGGGTGCCGTCGGGGCGGACGACGAAGGAGTCGTCCACCCCCGCCACCACGTGGGCGTTGGTCATGACCAGGTCGCGGGCCACGCTGAAGCCGGACCCGTCCCGCTCCGAGCGGCAGGCGGTGCCCTCCACCTTCACCGTGCTCGCCGTCACCCGGGCGACGGTGGCCGCCGTCAACGGTGTGGAGGCGGGCGGGGGGCCGGTGTCGAGGGACGGGAGGAGGCCGCCGAAGACCTGGGGGCTGGCCGCGGGCCCGGCCAGGCGGCGGAGGGCCTGGGACGCGTTGGGGGGGTCGGGCAGGACGGCGTCGACCACGCGGGCCACCGCCGAGTGCCGGGCCAGGCGGGCGGGCGCCCCGGTGACGTCGGACAGGGCGGGCAGGACGAGGAGCCACAGCCCGAGCAGGACCACGAACGGCGCCGCCGCCGCCCCCGCCACCCGGTCGAAGGGCAGGTAGGCGCCGAGGGGGAGCTCGGCCCGGAAGCGGGTGCCCGCCAGCCGGCCCAGGTACTGGCCCCCGTAGCCGACGCCGACGAAGAAGAAGGCGCCGATGATGAGCCGGACGGTGGGGTCGGTGCCGCCCAGGAAGGTGACCACCGGCGGCACGGCCAGTGTCGCCAGCACCAGGGCCTGGACGAGCAGCACGCAGGATGTCCCCCCCGTGACCAGCCCCAGCCGGTGGCCGCCCACCATGGAGCTGACCACGACCGCCACCACGGCGAGGTCGAGAGCGTTCAGTTCTCGGGCACCGGCGGGTCGTCGCCGGGCACCGGCGGGTCGTCGTCCGGCAAAGGCTGGGCGTCGTCCGGCAAAGGCTGGGCGTCGTCGGGCACCGGTGGAATGTCGGCCATCCGGAGGGAGCTGTCGGGCACCAACAACCGGGCCGAGGTGAGGAAGCCGGTGTGGGCCACCATGCGGTGGTCGGGGCGCACCGACTGGCCGGCCACGTGCCACGACCGCTGGAGGACCTCGATCGTCTGGGCCAGGCCGAAGGCGCTCGCGTCCAGCGCCTCGTGGAGCTGGGCCACCTGGCCGATGGTGGGCAGGTAGGACACGAAGATGCCGCCCGGGTGCAGGGCGGCCTCGGCATGCTTGACGACCCGCCACGGCTCGGGGAGATCGAGGACGACCCGGTGCAGGCCTTCCCCATCGGATGCAGCATCGTCGATCCCGTCGTAGACGTCGCGCTCCTCGATCCGGTAGTCGACGTCGGGGCCGAGGAAGGCGTGGACGTTGCGCAGGGCGACGGCGGCGAAGTCGGCCCTGATCTCATAGCCGGTGACCGAGGCGCCGGCCTGCAGCATCGCCATCGACAGCGCCCCCGACCCCACTCCCGCCTCCAGGATGCGCACGCCCACCCGAACGTCGGCCAGCATGAGGAGGGGGCCGAGGTCCTTGGGGTAGACCACCTGGGCGCCCCGAGGCATCGACAGCACGAAGTCCGACAGCGTCGGCCGCAGGGTGAGGTAGCGGGCGCCCGAGGTGGACCGCAGGGTGGTGCCCTCGAACTGGCCCACGAACGAGGCGTGGGGGATGACGCCGGCGTGGGTGTGGAACTCGCCACCCTCGCGGAGGGTCAGCAGGTAGCGCCGGTTCTTGCTGTCGACCACCAGCACCTTGTCGCCGACCGCGAACGGCTCACCCGATCTCATGTCGGGACCATCTTGGTCGCGCGGACCAGGGCCGGTGGATCAGCGGTCGGGCGGCAGGTGGGAGATGACGAGGCGCTCGCCGGGCTTGAGCTTCTCGGAGAAGACGACCTTCGGCTCCTTGGTCGCGAACCGCTTGAGCGTCTGCAGGGCCCAGGCGGTGACCCCCACCGCCAGCCAGGCATTGGACTTGCCCAGGCCGCGGGCCAGCCCCAGCCGGCGCAGGCGGGTCAGCACTTCACACCCGGCGAATCTCGACGACGGTGCTCTTCTTCTTCCCCCGGCGAACCCCAAGGAGGAAGACGAAGCCGATCACGCCGGCCGCGGCCACCCCGACGAGGGCCTTGCCCTTCTCGACCACCGCCTCGCCCGTGTCCTCGACGTCGCCCCGCAGCTCGCGGAGCTTGGCCTCGATGTCGGCCCGGGTGATGCGTCCGTTCTCGCTGGCAGTCACGCCTTGGCCTTCTTCCGGTCGCGGCTGCCGGCCTTGACGGCAGCGCCCGCGGCCCCACCGGCGGCCACGAGCGTGATCAGGTAGGGGACGACCGACCAGTTGCCGTCGAAGGCGTCGACGGTCTGGAGCAGGCGCAGGAGGCCGAGGACGATCAGGACCCCGCCCAGCCCCATGGCCAGGCTTCCGAGCAGGCCGTAGGCCACGAACCGTTGCAGGCCCTTGATGGGCTCGATGGTCTCCTGCTTGAAGTAGGCCACCACCAGCTGCCACAGGTCGGAGACGTCGGACAGGAAGCCGCCGTCGGCCGGAGCCTTGGACCCCTTGGCGGCCTTCTTGTCGCCGGCCGGGCTCCGTTTCGTGCGCTTGGCCATGCGCGTTCCTATCCCCCCGTCAACCGTTGCGCAAGCACGACCGCCTCGTCCTCCAGGAGCGAAGCGACCAGCGCCAGCCGGTCGTCGGCCGGTCCCGACTCGAGCACCCGCTGGGCGTCGAACGGGCCGAGCGGCGCCAGGGCCGCCGCCTGCCAGGCCGCGACCGCGGGATCGGCGTCGAGGACGACCGTGGCCGGGGTGGCCGTCTCACCCAGCTCGGCCTTGAGCGCGAGCACCCGCCGCAGGAGGCGCTCGACCTGGTGGCGACGATCGGCGGCCGAGGGTCCCGCGGGCTCGCCGCCGAAGGCGCTGACCTCGGCCCGGGGGTAGGGGTCGTCGGGGAGCCAACGGTCGACCCGGATCCGCTCCACCCCGACCAGGCCCAGCACCCACCGCCCGTCCGCCAGCTCGGCCGCCTGCAGCACCCGGGCCCGGGTGCCCACGTGGCAACGGACATCGCCCCCGCCCACCTCGCTCCCCCGCTCGATGAGGACGACGCCCAGCTCCCCGTCGCCGTCGATGCAGCGCCGGGCCAGCACCCGGTAGCGCGGCTCGAACACGTGCAGGGGCAGGATCATCGACGGGAACAGCACCGTCCCCAGCGGGAACATCGGCAGCTCGCTCATCGGGGGCCGATCGACGTCCGGCGCCGGGGCCTGGGGATATTCGGCCAGGACGTTGGCCAGCTGGTCCTGGAGGCCCAGTCCGGCCGCCTCGCTGGGCAGCTCGTTGGCCAGCAGCGAGAAGCGCAGCGTCCCCCCGTCGGCCCCGGTGGCGAAGCCGGTGAGAGCAGCCACGCCCAGGAGCGACCCGGTCTTGGCCCGGACCTTGCCTGCCGCCGGCGTGCCCAGGAAGCGCTTGTACAGGGTGCCGTTGGTGCCGGCCACGGGGAGGGCCCGGTCGAGCTCGCTCCCCTCGCCGGCGGTGGCCAGGATCTGCTGGAGGAGCCGGCAGGTCAGGCGGTCGGATCGGTCGAGGCCGGACCCGTCCACCGTGGCCACGCCGTCGAGGGGCGCCCCGACGGCGGTCAGGTGGTCACGGATGACGGCCAGTCCGGCGGCGGTGGAGCCCGCCCCCCCGAAGCGGACGCCCAGCTCCTTGACCAGCATCTCCGCCCCCATGTTGTCGCTGTGCTGGAGGACGGCGCCGACCACCTCGTCGAGGGGGAGCGACTCGATCGTCGCCACCACGGGAGCGCTCTCGGGGGCCCGACCCACGCCCGTGCCCCCGACGGTGACCCCCCGTGCCCGCAGCAGGCCGGCGAGCACGTCGGCGGCCAGGTTGGCCGGCGACAGGGCGTAGGACGGGGCCGGCGGGAACGTGGCCAGGCCCTCGTTGACGGTAAGGGCGGAGATGGGACCGACGTCGAAGTTGGCGATGTACCGGGGCAGCCACGTCGGCACCAGCCGCAGGTCGTCATAACGGCTGTCGTCGCCCAGGATGCGGCCGCTGACGGTGCGGATGCCGGCGGCGACCACCCGGTCAGCCAGGTCCTCCATCGGCGTCGCCACCCGGGGCTGGCCGTCGTAGCCGCCATCGGCCGCGAAGTCCGCCGTCGCCAGGAGGGGGTCGCCGCCGCCGACCAGCCACAGATCGGCCACCGTGCCATTGGCGGGCGTGGTGGAGGCCCGCACCTCGGTCGTGAGGCGGGCGTCGCTGCCGATCTTGGCCAGCGCCACCGCTCCCGTCACCAGCTTGAGGGCCGAGGCCGGGATGAGGGGCTCGTCGGGCTGGCGGGCGTAGACGGTCCGCCCCGACCGATCCTCGACCGCCACGCACGTGTGGTCGGTGGCCTCGCCCAGCCCGCCGGCAGTGGTGATCCGGTCGAGGTCGCCGGTGAGACGGGCGTCGGCAACCGTCCGCGACACCACACCCGGAAGCCGCCGCAGGCTGAACACGGGCGTGACCAGGGCCGCCGGTTGGGGGTCGGCGGAGGTGTCCGGCTGGGCGGCGGCGGGGGTGGCGAGCGAGGCCAGCACCACTGCCAGGAGAACGGCGCGGGCCCGATGTGCGGTCAGATCCGGGCTCCCCGGTCGTGAAACGGATCGGGGAAGGGGGGCTCAGGCATCGGTGGCCAATCTATTGCCGACCGCCGAGCCCGCCCCGGCGGCCCCGTCACGTCGCAGCTGCCGTCCAACTGGTGACGCTTTCGGGCGCCCTGGCGACCGAAAGCGCCACCGGTTCGCAGCTGCCGTCCAACTGGTGACACTTCCGGGTCCCGGGTGCGGCAGGTCGTCCGGGAGCAGAAGCCTCCAGCCCGGCCAGGCTGGGCGGGCGCTCAGCAGCAGCGCGCGGCGGACTGGGGAGCCGACCCGCAGCACATGGCGTCGCCGGGGACGACGGTGCGCAGGCCGCCGCCCTCGGGTGTCTCCACGTCGGCCAGGACGGTGTAGATCTCCCACGGCTCGCCGTCGGGAGCGTCGACCCAGACCTTGTCCTGCAGGGCGAAGCAGCACGACACCTGATCCTCGGTGGCGACGGTCAGGCCCTCGGCCCGGAAGCGGGCGGCGGCGGCGGCGACCTCGTCGGTGCCCTCCACCTCCACGCCCAGGTGGTTGAGCGTGCCCGGCAGGCCGCTGCCTTCGATGAGGACCAGCTTGAGGGGCGGCTCGGCCACGGCGAAGTTGGCGTATCCGGGACGCCGCTTGGCCGGCTCCGTCGAGAAGAGCTTGGAGTAGAACGCCACCGCCGCGTCGAGGTCGGACACGTTCAGGGCGAGCTGCACTCGGGACATCACTACCTCCGGACACATTCGTCGTTGTCGATTGATGCGATCTTGGCAAATGTATCGACGAATGTCAATGCATGACGAAGCTGCGGTACCCTACGGCGGCTACGCGCCGCGCCGGTGACGGCCGAGCCGAGACGGGACGATAGTGACCGCGAACGGATAGGTCGCCTGGAAAGCCTCGTCGCCGGTCACCTTCGCCTCCTCCTGGTAGCGGCCGGCAACCAGGCGCAGGACGGTGAGGCTGGGCTCGTCCGGGTCGACCAGCCAGTAGGCGGGCACGCCGGCCGCCTCGTACGCCAGCCGCTTGGTGCCGAGGTCGAGCAGGCGCGTGCTCGGCGATCCGACCTCGACGAGGAGCAACGGGGGGCAGTCGAGCCGGGCCTCACCCACGTCGGCATCGAGGGCGACCACGATGTCGGGCTGGAACGACGTGACCTCGCTGACGTAGAAGTCGAACGGTGCGGGAACGACGAGATGCTCCTCCCCCGCCGCCGCATCGAGGGCGATCACCAGGTTCTTGACGAAGACCTGATGGTCGGCAGTGGGGGCCGGCGTCACCAGGAGCACCCCCTCCACCAGCTCGTAGCGGCGGCCGTCGGGGGGGAAGCGCTGCAACTCGGCGTAGGTGGTGGGTGCCGACCAGGCCGGTGCGAGAGCCATCGAAAGACAGTGTAACGATGTCATGGCAGGATGGTGCGGTGGTCACCGAGGAGGACGTCCGGCGGGTCGCGCTGTCGCTGCCGGCCACCACCGAGAAGCCGTCCTACGGCACCCCGGGGTTCCGGGTGAAGGACCGGCTGTTCGCCCGCATCCGGGACGAGGGTGACCTGCTGGTCGTCTGGGTGGCCGACCTGGAGGAGAAGGGGGCGATGTTGGCCGCCGAACCGGGAAAGTTCACCACCACGCCCCACTACGACGGTCATCCGATGGTGCTGGTGCGGATGGGCGCGGTCGAGGTCGACGAGCTGCGCGAGCTCCTCACCGACGCCTGGCGGGTGCGGGCTCCGAAACGCCTGGTGGCCGAGCTCGACGGCGCGAAGTAGTCAGGACGACGGGGTGCGGCGAGGGCGGCCGAGCTTCGACGGGACGATCGTGACCGGGAAGGGGTAGGTGGCGGCGAAGGGCTCGCCGCCCACCACCTTGGCCGCCTCGACGTACCGTCCGTCGACCAGGCGCAGGACGGTGAGGCTGGGCTCGTCGGGGTCGACCAGCCAGTACTCGGGCACACCCGCGGCCTCGTAGGCCAGGCGCTTGGTGCCGAGGTCGATGAGGCGGGTGCTTCGGGACCCGACCTCGACCAGGAGGAGTGGCGTGGCTTCGAGACGGTCGTCGCCGACGTAGGCATCGAGGGCCACGACGATGTCGGGCTCGAAGTACGTGATCTCGCTCACGACGAAGTCGAACGGCGCCGGCACGACGAAGTGCTCCTCGTTCGACGCCGCCTTCAGGGCGAACATGAGGTTTGCCACGACGCTCTGATGTTCCGCGTTGGGGGCGGGCGTCACCAGGAGCACCCCCTCGACCAACTCGTACCGGTTGCCGTCGTCGGGGAAGCGCTGCACTTCCTCGTAGGTGAGAGGAGGTCGCTGCGTGAGAGCCATCGAAAGACAGTGTAACGCAGCTAGAGCTGGACTGCTACGAGGGCGGTGAGGTGGAGGCCGACGGCGAATGGACAGCGCCGATGCGGGCGAGAGGAGGCGGGCGCCGGCCACGAGGACACGGTTGTCACGCAGGCCCGTCGGCCGGCGGTCGACCGCGCTGCAGGCGCGGAGCAGGACAAGGCCAGTGGCGGCGGCGGTCGTACACTTGGGACGGTGCAGTTCCGAGTGCTCGGACCCCTCGAGGTGGAGCACGACGGGCGCGCCGTCGACCTCGGCCGGCCCAAGCAGCGAGCGCTGCTGGCGATGCTCCTGGTCGACGCCAACCACCTGGTGCCGTCCGACCGGCTGGTCGAGGACCTGTGGCCGAGCGACCTGCCGGCCGACCCCGCGGCCGCCCTCCAGGTGCAGGTGTCGCGCCTGCGGCAGGTGCTGGCCGGCTGCGGATACGACCCCCAGGCCGTCCTCGAGAGCCGCAAGCCGGGCTACGTGCTGCACGTCGGCGACGACGACCTCGACGCCACCCGGTTCGAACGGCTGGTCGGCCAGGGGCGGCAGGCGATCGCCGCCGGCTCGGTGGCCGAGGGCGCACGCCTGCTGGGCGAGGCCATCCGGCTGTGGCGGGGCGACCGGGTGCTCGCCGACTTCGCCGGCGAGCCCTTCGCCCGGGAGGAGGCCACCCGCCTGGAGGAGCTGCGGGTGGCGGCGGCCGAGGACTGGGTGCAGGCCGAGTTGGCCCTCGGCAACCATGCCTCCGTCGTGGGCCAGGCGCGGCGGCTGGCCGACGCCAACCCGCTCCGGGAGGGGCTGTGGGCGCAGCTGATGCTCGCGCTGTACCGGTCCGACCGCCAGGCAGAGGCGTTGCGGGCCTTCGCCGGGCTGCGCACGAACCTGGCCGAGGAGTTGGGCATCGACCCGTCCCCCGCCCTCCAACGGCTGGAGGAGATGGTGCTCCTGCAGAAGCCGGAGCTCGACTGGCGGCCGCCGAGGGAAGCGCGAGGAGAGGACCTCCGCCCGTCGCCCCGACCGCCGTCTGCGCTCGCCGTCGACGACGACGGCTACCCCTTCGTCGGGCGCCAGGCCGAGCTCGACCGGGTGGGGGCGGCGTGGCAGGCCGCGCTGGTGGCGGGGCCAGGGCTGGTCCTGCTGGGCGGGGAGCCGGGCATCGGGAAGACCCGTCTGGCCATGGAGCACGCCCGCATCGCCCACCGGGAGGGAGCCGACGTCCTGGTGGGACGCTGCGACGAAGACCTTGCGGTCCCCTACCAACCCTTCGCCGAAGCGCTGTCCCGCGCCATCCGCCAGGTTCCGCCCGACGAGTTGCCGTCGCTGTTGGGAGGACAGGGCGGCGAGCTCGTCCGCCTCGTCCCCGACCTGGCCGACCTGGTGCCCGATCTGCCCCGGCCGGTGTCGTCCGACCCCGAGACCGACCGCTTCCGCCTGTTCGACGCCGTGGCCGGGGCCCTCGCCAGGCTCTCCCGGCGGGCCCCCCTTGTCCTCGTCCTCGACGATCTCCACTGGGCCACCGCGCCGACCCTCCTCCTCCTGCGCCACGTGGTCACCCGGTCGGAGCCCATGGCCGTGCTCGCCATCGGCACCTACCGCCACACCGAGGTCGACGACCATCATCCGCTGGCCGAGGTGCTGGGCGAGCCCGGACGCCTACCCCACGTGACCCGGATCGTGCTCGGCGGCCTCGACGAGGACGCGGTCCACGGCTTCGTGCGGGCAGTCACCGGCCGGGACGAGAGCGCGCCCCTCGCCCGGTCGATACACACGGGGACCGCCGGGAACCCGCTGTTCATGCGGGAGATGGTGCGCCACGTGGAGGAGTCGGGCGAGGCCACCGCCCCAACGGAGAGTTTGGACGTCCCCGAGGGGGTACGCGATGTCGTCCGCCGACGGGTGCACCGGCTGTCGGGCACCACCAACCGCCTGCTGCTGGTGGCGTCGGTGATCGGGTCCGAGTACGACCTCGCCGTCCTCCAGGGCGCGGCGGGCTTCGACGAGGAGGTCGTGCTGGCGGGCGTGGAGGAGGCGGTGGAGGCCGGGCTGGTGGTCGACATCGCCGGCCCCGGCCCCGGCCTCCGGCAGCGCTTCACCCACGCCCTGGTGCGGGCCGCCCTCTACGACGGGCTCACCGCCGCCCGGCGGGGCCAGCTCCACCGCCGGGTGGCGGAGGCGGTGGAGGGGCTCCACCCGGGACGGACCCACGAGCACCTGGCCGAGCTGGCCCACCACTTCTCACGGGCGGCGGCGATGGGCGGCGCCCCCAGGGCGGTCGCCTACTCGGCCCTGGCCGGGCAGAAGGCGCTGGGCCAGCTGGCCCACGACGACGCCGCCGCCTACTTCCGGCAGGCCCTCGACCTCCTCGACGCGGTGGAGGTCGATGACCCCGTCGGCCGCCTCCGCCAGCGGTGCGACCTCCTGCTCGCCCTGGGCGAAGCCCAGCGCCGCTGCGGCGCCCCCGCCCACCGGGCCACCCTGCTGGAGGCGGCGGCCCTGGCCCGCGACCTGGGCGACGCCGAACGGCTGGCCACCGCCGCTCTCGCCAACACCCGCAGCTTCTGGAGCGCGACCCGTCAGGTGGACGGGGAGCGAGTCGCCGCCTTCCGGGACGCGCTGGCCGCCCTCGACCCCGGTGACAGCCCGCTGCGCGCCCGCCTCCTGGCCCGGCTGGCGGTGGAGCTGGTGTACTCGGGCGACGCCCCCGCCGTCCGCGACCTGAGCGACCAGGCCCTGGCCATGGCCCGCCGCCTGGGCGACGGTCCTACCCTGGCCCAGGTCCTCGTCCCCCGCTACAACACCATCCGGGGTGATCCCGGCACCCTCCCCGAGCGGCTGGCCGACACCGCCGAGCTCCTGGCCCTGGCCGACCGGCTGGGTGACCCCGTCCTCCACTGCGAGGCCCACGGTTGGCGGGCGGTGGCGACCATGGAGGCGGCCGACGCCGAGGAGGCGGCGGCCTGCCTCGACGCCTTCGACCAAACCGCAGCGGCCGTCCACCAACCGACCATGCTCTGGTACGCGGCCTACATGCGGGCCAGCCGGGCGATCCTCGACGGGCGCTTCGACGACGCCGAGCGGCTGGCCACCGAGGCCTTCCACCTGGGCCAGGCCGCGGGCCAGCCCGACGCCGACCTGTTCCTGTCGGTGCAACGGCTCCAGATCGCCTTCGAGCGGGGCTTGCTCGGGCGGTGGGAGCGGCCGCTGCGCATCGCCCTCACCCGCGATCCCGACTCGTGGTGGTTCCTGCGGTCGTGGCAGGCCCGGTGCGCGGTGGCGAGGGGCGACGACGCCAAGGCCCAGGCGTTCCTCGACGAGCTGGCCGCCAACCAGTTCGCCGACCTCGCCTTCGAGCCGACCTGGCTGCATATCGTCGCCAACTGCGCGGCGGTGGCGGCCCACCTGGCCGACACCGGGCGGGCCGCCCGCCTGGCCGAGCTCATGGCCCCCTACGCCGGGCAGCTGGTGACCCTCTCGTCACTCGCCTACTGCGGGTCGGTCGACCACTACCTCGGACTGCTGGCCGCCGCCCTCGGCCGCCACCAGGACGCCGACGGGCATTTCGCGTCGGCCGCCGTCATCCACCAGCAGGTGGGGGCGCCGGCGTGGCTGGCCCGCACCCGCCTGGCGTGGGCCCGCTCGCTGATCGCCGACGGTCGCCCCGCGGGAGCGCCCCGCCTGCTGGAGGAGGCGGGGGCCACCGCCGACGCTCTCGGACTGGGGTCGGTGGCCCGGGCCGTCGCCGCCGCCCAGGCGGCCCTGGGTTCGTCCGCCTCCGGACCGGGACGGATGCTGGCCGACCGGTAACGGCGACCCGCATCCGAGGCCTGGTGGCGTTGGCGCAGGCGGTCGATCGACGGGTCTTGCGAACTGGTGACGGAAATGGTTGCTGGACGACCCATTTTCGTCACCGGTTCCGGTTGCCGCGGTCGGTCCGAGTTCAGCCTTCGGTTCCGGGCCCGGGTGGATCGGCCACGCCCAGTCCTCCGAGGGGAGCGGTCCCGGCCGCCGCCTCCTCCTCCGGCGCCGGCCGGGTTTCGCGGCCCGCCCCGTTGGCCGAGCGGAAGTGACTGCCGACGCCGACCGCGATGGCGACGAGGGGGACGGCGATGAACGCCCCCAGCAGCCCGCCCACCAACAGCCCCGCCGACACTGCCCACACCGTGACCAGGGCGTGGAGGCGGACGGCCCGCTCCAGGATGAGGGGCTGGAGGAGGTTGCCCTCGATCTGCTGCACGGCCACCGTCGCCGCCACCACCAGCAGGGCGGTGCCCAGGCCGTTGGTGACGAGGGCCACCACCGCCGCCAGCAGGCCGGCCACGCTTGCCCCCACCAGGGGGATGAAGCCGCCGAGGAAGGTGAGCACGGCCAGGGGCAGGATCAGCGGCACCCCCAGCACCCACAGGGCGACGCCGATCAGCACCGCGTCGATGAACCCGGTGGCGGCGGTGGCCACCAGGTACTGCTTCATGATGAAGCGGGAGTGGCGGGTGATGGCCACCAGGTCGTCCCGGTTCCGGAGTGGTACACGCAGGAGGAGCCAGTCGGCCATCTTGGCCCCGTCCTTCATCACGAAGAAGAGGGTGAACAGCAGCAGGACGATGCCGCCCAGGACCTCGCCCGCCAGCCGGGCCTGGCCCGCGGCCTGCTCCGCCACCCCGCCCGACGCCTGGCGTACGGTCTCCCGCACCTCGGATTCCAGCTCGTCGACCTTCTCCTGCGACCAGTTGAGGGGCTCGCCCTGGGCCCACTCCTTGGCGTCGTCGACTGCCCTGTCGATCTGGATCCCGAGGTCGTCGAACTGCGACGCCACACTGGCGCCGATCCACACCAGCGCGGCCAGGATCACAGCCAGGGCGCCGACGAAGACGGTGACGGCGGCCAACGAGGCCGGCCAGCGCCGCCGCCGCAGCCGGGCGGCCAGGGGCTCCAACACCGCGGCCAGGAACAGGGCCAGCACCACCGGCACGACCACCACGTACAGCTTGATGAGGACGAGGACGGCCACCGCGACCGCGGCCACGACCACGAGGATCCGCCAACTCCACGCGGCGGCACCGTCGAGGACACGGGGCACCTTCACCCGCCCGCGCTGCGCGTCTAGCTCCACTGGGCGTCGACCTCCACCGGGGCCAACACTACGGTGGACACCGTGCCCGGGACCACGGCCGGCTATTCCGGGACCCCGCTCCCCCGCAAGCTCGGCGTCAAGGAGGGCTTCCGGGTGGCCCTGGTGGGCGCCCCCGACGGGTTCGGTCCCGAGCTCGACCCGCTGCCCGACGGCGTCCACCTGGTCCGCCGGCTGGCAGGCAAAGGCGGAGACGGGGCCGGTGGCGGAGGTGGCGCCGGCGTCGACCTGGCCCTCCTGTTCGTCACCACCCGGGGCGACCTGGCCACCCGGTTCCCCCAGGTGGCGGCCCATCTCCCACCCGCCGGTGCCCTGTGGGTGGCGTGGCCCAAGAAGTCGGCAGGCATGGCCACCGACCTCACCGAGAACGTCCTGCGCGAGGTCTGCCTGCCGCTCGGGTGGGTCGACACCAAGGTGTGCGCCGTCACCGACGTGTGGTCGGGGCTGAAGTTCGTCCTGCGCAAGGAGAACCGCCCGCAGCCCGACCGGTAACCTCCGGCCACGGACGACATCACCCAACAGATCCGGGTCGTGCTCGTCGACGACCACGATCTCGTGCTCCGAGCCCTGGCCGCCGCGCTCCAGGCCGAGCCCGGGATAAACGTCGTCGGCACGGCCATGACCATCGAGGAGGCCCTGCGGGCGACGTTGGACACGATCCCCGACGTGGTGGTCATCGACTACTGGCTCCCCGACGGCGACGGGGCGAGCGGCACCCGCCAGCTGCGCCAGGCGCTCCCCGGGTTGCGGGTGGTCATGCTCACCGGGCGTGACGACGCCGCGGCCCGGGCCGAGGCCTTCGAGGCCGGCTGCTCCGGTTTCGTGGCCAAGGGGGCCCGGCTCGACGAGCTGGCCCGCGCCGTCCGCGAGGCCGCCGCCGCACCCGAGCCCCGGGGTGGGATTTAGACCGACGCCTCCAGCGTCGCCACCAGATCGTCGAACGACCGCGCCAGCGCCGGTACCAGCTCTCCGGCCCGGGCGAGGTCTCCGTCGTAGGCGGACGACTCGATCTCGGCGGCCACCGCCCCCATCCGGATGGCGCCGAGGATGAGGCAGGTGCCCTTGACCCGGTGGGCGGCCCGGGCCGCGGCGTCGGCGTCGGCCTCGGCCAGGCCCTGCTCGAGCCGGGCGATGTCGTCGGGGGTCCCCCGCCGGAAGTCGGCGACGATCGACACCAGCAGGTCGTCGCCCAGGGCTCGTATCCGCTCGAAGACGGCGGCGTCGAGGTCGGCCGGCACGACCACGGGCTCGGGCGTCGCCACCGCCGCCGTCCCATCCGGTCCCGTCGTCCCCCGATCCGCCAGCAGCGACCGGAGGATCTCACCCAGGTGCTCGATGCGGACCGGCTTGGCCACGTAGGCGTCCATCCCCGCGGCCAGGCACCGCTCCTCCTCGCCGGCCATGGCCGACGCGGTGAGGGCCACGATGGGGACCCGGAAACCGTCCCTCTCCCGGCGGCGGATCTCGGCCGTGGCCTCGTAGCCGTTCAGGTGGGGCATCTGGCAGTCCATGAGGACGATGTCGTAGGGCAGGTGGGTCGACGCCGCCACCGCCTCGTTGCCGTCGGCGACCACGTCGACCCGGAACCCGAGCCGGCCCAGCATGGCCGCCACCACCCGCTGGTTGACGGCGTTGTCCTCGGCCACCAGGGCCCGCAGGCCGGGCGCCGCCAGCCACGACTCGGACGCCATCGGGGCCGACATCTCGTTGTAGGGCAGCCGGGCCTCGACGCCGAGGACGGAGGCGATCACATTGAACAGCTGCGACCGGCGGACGGGCTTGGTGAGGGTGGCCGCGATCCGGGCGGACGCGACGTGGATGCTGCCCACCGACGTGAGCATCACCACCTTGGCCTCGGCCAACGTCTCGTCGCCGGCGATGGCGGCGGCCACCTCCAGACCGTCCATCTCGGGCATGTTCAGGTCGAGGAGAACGACGTCGAACGCCCGGCCCGCCCCGGCCGCCTGGCGCAGGGACTCCAGCCCCTCTACGCCGCCGGCCACCGTCGACGACTGGAGGCCCCAGGCCGCCGTCTGGCGCTCGAGGATGGTGCGGTTGGTGGGGTTGTCGTCGACGATCAACACCCGCCGCCCGGCCAGGGCCTGGCGGTCGGTGGGCGGGCGGCTGACGTCGGCCGCCGCTTCCAGCGGCACCGACAGCCAGAACGTGCTGCCCGTGCCCGGCCGGCTGTCGACGCCCAGCGTGCCCCCCATCATCTCCGCCAGCCGCAGGGAGATGGCCAGGCCCAGGCCGGTGCCGCCGTAGCGCCTGGTGGTCGAGGCGTCGGCCTGGGTGAAGGCCTCGAAGATCCGCTCCTGGGTGGCCTCGTCGATGCCGACGCCGGTGTCGCGCACCGAGAAGCGGAGACGGGGCGGGTCGCTCCCCGGCTCGGTGGCGACCGTCACCGCCACCTCGCCCGAGTCGGTGAACTTCACCGCGTTGCTGACCAGATTGGAGAGGATCTGGCGCACCCGGCCGGGGTCGCCGGAGACAGCCGCGGGCACGTCGGGATCGGTCGACGTGGTGATCTCCAGCCCCTTGCGCTGGGCGACGGGAGCGAACAGCTCGGCTACGTCCTCCACCACCATGCCCAGATCGAAGTCGCTGGCCTCCAGCTCGAGCTTGCCGGCCTCGATCTTGGAGAAGTCGAGCACCTCGTTGATGAGCTCGAGGAGCGCCTCGCCCGACCGGCGGGCGGTCTCCGCGAACTCCCGCTGCTCGTCGTCGAGGGGGGTGTCCATGAGGAGCCCGGTCATGCCGATCACGCCGTTGAGCGGGGTACGGATCTCGTGGCTCATGTTGGCCAAGAACTGCGACTTGAGCGACGAGGCCTCCATGGCCGCGTCCCGCGCCGCGGCCGCTTCCCGGCGGGCCACCTCCAGGGACTCCAACGAGTCCCGCAACTCGGCCGTGCGCCGGTCGACAAGGCCCAAGGCGTAGTCGCGGCGGCGGGCGAGGACTTCGACCAGGCCGGCGACGAGGAGCGACCCGGCGGCCAGGCTGGCGCCGACCAGCCATGGGAGACGGGCCATCAGCGCTCCGACCAGGTGACGGCTGGGCGAGGCGACGAGGAGCCACTGGCTGTCTCCGACCGCGATCGTCTGCCGGTAGACCAGGTCTCCGGGCGCCGGGCGGTCGGCCGTGGCCAGGACCAGCTGGGTCGGATCCGCCTGAGGAGCGGCGTACAGCTCCGCCTTGAGCTCGGCGAACGGAGCGCTGGCGGTCGACCGGGTGGGCGCCCCCGGGACGACCAGGACCTCGCGGTAGACCACCTTGCCCGGCGGGGCAGTGGGCGCCCCGACGGCGAAGCCGATGGCGTGATCCGGGCCGTCGGTGAAGACCGGGGTGGTCACCTTCTTCGGCCCGGCCGCGGCCTGCTCGACGGCGACGGCCCGGGGCCCGTCGACCATCTCCCCGACCACCAGGTTGGGGCCGGCTGCGGCCTCCACGACGAACCCGCCGCCGATCGGAGCCAGCAACGCCAGGGCCCGGGTAGTGGGCGCGGCCGCCAACTGGAGGTTGGCCGCGTCTGCGAACGCGTCGGGGACGACGTCGATCACGCCTGCGGCCGCACCCCAGTTGACCCAGCTGGGCGTCGATGCTGGCGACGGACGCGCTGAGCACCAGGCCGGCGGCCGCCCCCCGCTCATCGAGCAGGCGCGCCTCCTGAGCCCGGACCAGGTTGCTCACCCAGGCCGTGGCCAGGACGGTCATCACGAGGAGCAGGCCGAGGAGGGCCACCGACAACCGAAAGCGCCCGGAGCGCGCCTCCATCACCGGCGACCACCCGCCGTCCCGCCCGCCGGGGCCCAGCACGCCATCCTCGTCTCCTCGGTCTCGGCCACTCGTGTGCGCGCCGCAGCAGCACCTTGCCCTAGCTATTGTCGGACGCTGTTGGCCGCCAAAATAGGGTCTTTCGGCCCTACTGGCGGGCACCGGCATCGGCGACCCTTCCCGGATGAACCCGACCGTGACCGCTCCCGAGCCGGCCCTCGAGGGCAGGCGCACCGCCTGCTCGATGGCGTCGCACCTCACGATCGTCATCGGCCGCAACCATGGAACCGTCGTACTGACCCTCGACGGACGGCTTGAGCGGGCCGACGCCGCCCTGCTGGCCCGGATGCTGGACGACCTCATCGACGCCCAAGGCAACCTGTCGGTGGTCGTCGACCTCATCTCGCTGTCGTTCCTCGACCGGGCGGGCGCCGACGTCCTGCGGACTGCCATGGAGGCGTCGGGGCGCCACCACGGCCGTTTTTGCCTGCGGGGCGCGTCCCCGGAGGTCGCTCAGGTCCTCGTCGGTGGCGGGCTGGCCGTGCCGGGCTAGCCGCCGTCGCCGCCGCGAAACGCAAACGTTCCCGACGAAGCGTTGTCGGACGACCTCCGCCCGTGATGAGCGCTCGGGTCCCGTCAATCTCGGATGGGGTCGGCCACCCTCGACGCGGGAGTCGGCCAGCGTTTGGGGCGCCTGGCTTCTTCCGAGTTCGACTTACTACTCGGAGGGGCGGGCTCCAGGCAGGTAGTCGCGGAATTCCTTCATCGCCTTCCACTCGGGCTCCGGTGGCTGATGGCCGGGAGCGGGAGCGAACACGGACAGCTGGTCGAGCATCATGCGGTGGATGTACCTCGGGCAATTGGGGAACGCACGCACGACCGTGATGCGGACCACGGCCTGAGCGCCCTCCCACGTCGACAGCAGCGGGTCGGCGTCGGCCACGGACGCTGTCCCATGCACCCGCAGCCGGTCCGGCTGCTGGAAGTTCACGAACAACAGGGCCACGCGGTCATTGACCACGATGTTGCCGAGCGACCGGAACATGCCGTTGCCGTCGTAGGACGGGAAGGCGATCGTGCGGCGGTCGAGGCAGCGGACGAAGCCGGGCCGACCGCCCTTGTACGACACGTCGGGCCACCCCTCGTCGTCCGCCGTCGCCAAGAAGAACATGGAGCTCGCCTCGATGAAGGCGACATCCCCGTCGGACAGTTCGGCGTGCACAGTGACCTGTTCCAGCCGGTCGGCGATGCGACGACTGTCGAATCGGTCCTGAAACTCGCGGTGACCGTCGTTGTACATGGCGCCAACACTGCGCTGCCATCGCGCCGGGCGCAAGGTCCTGCCAGGCCGTAGGAGCGTGAGTTGTGGCGACCCCGCCATCGTGGGTGTGCGCTCCCGACCGAATCGACACGTAGCAGTCGCCTCGCCATTTCTGGACTCTCATTCGCCAAGCCGGCCGTCCCCGACCCGACATTGAGGGCGATATCACCCGCAAGCCGCGACGACGTTTTTGCGCGTGATCGGTCGAGCGCCGCGAACTCGTTCCGTGCGCCAGGCTGACCCTGGATCCGAGGCTCCCGAGCCCAATCTGCACGGACTGATTGGCGCGAAGGAGGGGCCCAGCATGGATCGGCGGTATCGTCGGCGAGGGTTCATAATGGGTCGGTGACCGGCACCCACGACGTCTTCCTGAGCCACAGCGCCGCGGACAAGGAAGTCGTGCGGGACCTTGCCGGGCGGCTGCGAGATCGCGGGCTGCGGGTGTGGTTTGACGACTGGGAGATCCAGCCGGGGGACTCGATCCCTTCCCGGATCGAGGCCGGACTGGATGGTTCCGCTGTCCTCGTCCTCTGCTTCTCACGGTGGGCGCTCGCCTCCGACTGGGCGGCGCTGGAAAGCGGAACGTTCCGGTTCCGTGACCCGCTCAACCGAGACCGCCGGTTCATCCCGCTGCGCCTCGACGACGTCACCCTGCGCGGTTCGCTGGCCCAGTTCATGGCGATCGACTGGCGAACACCCAACGAGGAGGCGATCGAGCAACTGATCCGTGCCTGCCGGCCCGCCGCCGCGGCCGTGGCTGCGCCAGCTCAGGACGACGACCCGAAAGCCCCTCGTCTGGCACTCTCCCTCGGCCACACCGACCCGGTGTACTGCGTTACTTACCACCCCGACGGTGCCCACGCCCTCAGCGGCGGCCACGACCGCACGGTGCGGGTGTGGGACCTGGCCACCGGGGTCTGCGAGCGGGTCCTCGAAGGACACACCGGCTCGGTGAACAGCGTCGCCTACCACCCCGACGGCGCCCACGCCCTCAGCGGCGACATCGACGGCAAGGTGCGGGTGTGGGACCTGGCCACCGGGGCCGGCGAGCGGGTCCTCGAAGGCCACACCGGCTCGGTGCTCAGCGTCGCCTACCACCCCGACGGCGCCCACGCCCTCACGCGACATCGACGGCAAGGTGCGGGTGTGGGACCTGGCCACCGGGGTCTGCGAGCGGGTCCTCGAAGGCCACACCGGCCCGGTGAACAGCGTCGCCTGCCACCCCGACGGCGTCCACGCCCTCAGCGGCGACATCGACGGCACGGTGCGGGTGTGGGACCTGGCCAGCGGGGCCTGCGAGCGGGTCCTCGAAGGACACACCGGCTCGGTGAACAGCGTCGCCTACCACCCCGACGGCGCCCACGCCCTCAGCGGCGACATCGACGGCAAGGTGCGGGTGTGGGACCTGGCCACCGGGGCCGGCGAGCGGGTCCTCGAAGGCCACACCGGCTCGGTGCTCAGCGTCGCCTACCACCCCGACGGCGGCCACGCCCTCAGCGGCGGCCACGACCGCACAGTGAGGGTCTGGGACCTGGCCAGCGGGGCCTGCGAGCGGGTCCTCGAAGGACACACCGGCCCGGTGGACAGCGTCGCCTACCACCCCGACGGTGCCCACGCCCTCAGCGGCGGCGTCGACCGCACGGTGCGGGTGTGGAACCTGGCCAGCGGCGCCTGCGAAGGGGTCCTCGAAGGACACACCGACATGGTTTTCTGCGTCGGCTACCACCCCGACGGCGGCCACGCCCTCAGCGGCGGCGGCGACCGCACGGTGAGGGTGTGGGACCTGGCCAGCGGCGCCTGTGAGCGGGTCCTCGAAGGCCACACCGGCTCGGTGCTCAGCGTCGCCTACCACCCCGACGGTGCCCACGCCCTCAGCGGCGGCGACGATCGCACGGTGCGGGTGTGGAACCTGGCCAGCGGCGCCTGTGAGCGGGTCCTCGAAGGACACGCCGGCTCGGTGCTCAGCGTCGCCTACCACCCCGACGGCGCACACGCCCTCAGCGGCGGCGTCGACCGCACGGTGCGGGTGTGGAACCTGGCCAGCGGCGCCTGCGAAGGGGTCCTCGAAGGACACACCGACATGGTTTTCTGCGTCGGCTACCACCCCGACGGCGGCCACGCCCTCAGCGGCGGCGGCGACAACACGGTGCGGGTGTGGGACCTGGCCAGCGGCGCCTGTGAGCGGGTCCTCGAAGGACACGCCGGCTCGGTGCTCAGCGTCGCCTACCACCCCGACGGCGCCCACGCCCTCAGCGGCGGCGTCGACCGCACGGTGCGGGTGTGGGACCTGGCGAGCGGCGCCTGTGAGCGGATCCTCGAAGGACACACCGAGTCGGTGCACAACGTCGCCTATCACCCCGACGGCGCCCGCGCCCTCAGTGGCGGCTCCGACGAAACGGTGCGGGTGTGGGACATGACTGCCGGCGCCTGCGAGCGGGTGCTCGAAGGCCACAGCGGATGGGTGCACAGCATCGCCTACCACCCAGACGGCAGCACGGTTCTCTCGGCGGCCGGCAATGGCGTTCTGCGGATCTGGCCGGCTGAGCTGATCGCTAGCTTCCAGGGCCCCTCGACCAAGTTCGTGACCTACTCAAACGCCAAGGTAGTGCTGGTCGGCGAGAGCCAGGCCGGCAAGAGCGGCCTGGCCATGAGGCTGGCCCACGATCGCTGGGAGCACTCGGAGTCCACGGTCGGAGCGTGGGCAACCTGGCTCCCGGTGCGTTCCCCCGCCGGGCCGGGCAATCAGGATCTGGATCGGGAGATCTGGTTGTGGGACTTCGGTGGACAGGCTGATCAGCGGCTCATCCACCAGCTGTACCTGGGGGACGCCGCGCTCGCCGTGCTCGTCTTCGACGGCCAACGCGACGACGTCGTGGCCCGCCTGTGGGACTGGAACCGTGCACTTGCGTCGAGCGGACGCGACTATCCCCGGATCCTCGTGGCGGCCCGTACCGACATCAACCCGGTGAGGCTGAGCACCGACGAGCTCGAAGAGTTTCGGGACGCAGCCGGCTTCGGCGCCTATGTGGAGACCAGCGCAAAGGACGACGTCGGCTGCCACGAGCTTCGGGACGTTGTCCTCGCCGCTATCGACTGGTCGAGGGTCCCGTGGCGGTCGTCGCCCCAAACATTCCGGAGGCTCAAGCAGGAGATCCTCGCCCTGCGCGACAGCGGACGGGTCCTCACATCGGTCAAGGTCCTGCGCGACTGGCTGGCGGGGCGGGTCGACGACCTCCGGCCCGAGGAGCTCGACGCCGTAATCGGGCTGCTAGCCGGGCCGGGCGCAGTCATGCCGCTCGACTTCGGCGACTACGTCCTGCTCCAGCCCGAGCTGCTCAACGCCTACGCCCAGGCCGTCATCCGCAGCTTCCGCGACGACCCCCAGGAGCGGGGCTGCATCCTGGAGGAGCGGGTTCTGGCCGGTGACCTCGCCTATCCGAGCGACTTCGTCCGTCTGCCGCAGGCGGACGAAGCAATCGTGCTGCGGGCCATGCACAAGCAGCTCGTCGAACGTGCGATCTGTTTGAGGGACCAGGACCCGAAGGGGAAGCGGCCGACCACGCTCGTGTTCCCCAGCTATTTCCGCCGGGAGCGACCCGACCGTCCCACCCAGCCGATTGCTTTCATGACCTACAGCTTCGACGGATACCTCGACGAGGTCTACGCCACGCTCGTCGTCAGGCTCCACCACACCGAGCCCTTCACCAGCGCCGAGTTGTGGCGCAACGCCGCCGACTTCACGACCCTCGGAGGGAACGAGATCGGGATACGCCTGGTGGCGAAGTCGGACGGTACGGGTGCGCTGATACACCTCCGACAGGGTCCCCCACTCGCTTGAGCAGGGGTCCCAGCGTGGAGTCGGCAACCCCGACCTCACAGGAGGATTCCGATGGCCCACGTTGGAGGACAGCTTCAAGCGCAGTTCATGGCCCGTATCCGCGGGCGTGACCCCGAGCGTTGCCTGGTGGTGCCCGTCGACGTCGGCAAGTCGTCGGCGATGGCGCTCGTCGCCGACCACTACGGCGAGATGGTCGTGGCGCCCTTCGAGTTCGTCCTCACCGAGACCGGGTTCGCGGTGCTGTCGGGAGCGATCGCCCGGGCCGAGGCGACGCGCTCGGCCGAGGTCGTGCGGGTCGGGGTGGAATCGGCCGGGCACTACCACCGCACGCTCGTGGCCCGCCTGCGGGCCGGCGGCCACGAGGTCGTCGAGCTCAACCCGGCGGCGGTGAAGGAGGCCCGGTCCCAGCAGCTGCTGCGCCGCCTCAAGAGCGACGCCCGGGACCTGGGGGCGATGGCCGAGCTGATGATCCGTGGCGCCGGCCGCCCCCCGGCGGTGCGCACCGACGCCCTGGCCACCCAGGGCGCATGGGTCGCCCACCGCCGGCGCAAGGTGTCGGCCCGGGTGGCGCTGGCCAACCAGGTCATCGGCCAGCTCGACCTGGTCTTCCCCGGCCTCGACGGCTGCTTCTCCGACCTGCTCGGCGCCCGCGCCGGGCGGGTGATCGTCACCCACATCTGCGACCCCGACCGCGTCCGGCGCCAGGGGATCGAGGGCCTGCGTCGCTTCGTGGCCCGACGAGGCGTGACGCTGTCGGGGCCCAAGGCCACCCAGGTTGTCGAGGCGGCCCGGGTGGCGCTGCGCCTGCCAGCCGCAGAGCGGGCCGTCCTGGGCAGGGTCTTAGCCGCTGACCTGGCTCTTCTCGCCAGCCTCGAGGCCGGGATCGTCGCCGCCGAGGTGTCCCTGGCCGAGGTCCTGGCGGACACCCCGGCGCGGATACTGACCTCCCTGCCCGGGGTGGCGGTGGTGCGGGCCTCGAACTACGGCGCCGGCATCGGCGACCCGGCCCGGTTCCCGAACGCGGCCGCCGCCTACCGGGCGGCGGGCCTGGTCCCGACGCTGTACGAGTCGGCCGGGAAATCCCGGTCCCGCCAGCACATCAGCCGGGAAGGCTCCGTCGAGCTGCGCCAGGCGATCATCGAGCTCGGCCGGGGCCTGGCCCAGCACGAGGCCGACTTCCGCCACTACCGCCGCCGGATCCTCGACTCGGGCAAGCCGGCCTCGGTGGCGGCCGTCGCCGTCGGCCATCGGGCCCACCGCCTGGCCTTCGCCATGCTGCGCGACCAGTTGCCCTACGACCCGGCCCGATGGACCGAGTCGGTGGCGGCGGGCATGACCGCCATGGCGAAGACCCGACGGGCCCACCAGAACGACGTGACGTGCCCGCCGCCGGCCACCAGCGTGCCCGAAGGGGGTGAGGCCGACAACACCACCGCCAGACGCTCTCGGGGCTGAAACGCCCCGAGATCGGCGGCGGGGGGCCCGGACCGATGTCGAGTGCGCTACGACGTCCTTCGGGAACGTCGCTTCTAGCATGACGCCGGGTCCCTCCCACTGAAGCGAGCGCGAACGTGGTTGCCTGACCCGCCCTCGGGCGAGGTCGCGTATGTCAGCGTGTGCCGCGAGGGAGGCCGCCGAACCGGAAATCACCCCGAACCGGATCGACGCGCCCCTCGACGGACGCCTACTTCACCGCGGCTCCACAAGACTGTTGACAAACCAGACGGTTGCTAGATCTCCACTGCGACCCCTCGACCCGCGGGGCTACCAGGTGCTCTTCGCCAAGTACGTCCAGGACCACCTCGACGGCAACGCCAGACGCGTGGCGCGCCTGCGTACCTACATCTGCCCCACCTGTGGTACGCCGGTCGAGAACCGGGCGACGGCGCTCAAGCGCCTACTCGACAACAAGCCTGACATCGCTTGCCAGGATTGCGAGGCCCGCATTCCGCTGTGGGACGAGATCGAGCAGCTGCTCGCGAGCGACGACCTGCGGTCACAAGTCGCCGCCCTGCGGGCCGGGTCGAGCAGCGTCCTGGACAACGAGAGCCGCGGGCGAATGCTCGTCGGCGACGTCTACTCGACCGTCGCCCGAGCGGGGCAGATCGCCCGCGAGGTCACCATCGGCGACCACGGCATCGATGTCGAGGTCGAGTTCAAGACCGACCTCGGCCAGGCCAGCGGGAGAAAGGTCTACTTACAGCTCAAGTCGGGCGACTCTCACCTCCGGGATCGTGAGCGCGACGAACACTCGCGTTTTCCGGATCCACAAACCCCGCCACGCCGACTACTGGGCTGACCAGGCATTCCCCGTGATGCTCCTCATCGGCGACAGGTCTGGCACCATCGAGTGGATGGAGATCCGCGAGCTCCTGCGCCGACAGCGGGAAACCGGTGCTTGGCCAGCAAAAGAGATCGCCTTCGTCGGCACGCGCTTCGACGTGATGAGCGTCCGCCGGTGGCGCGACGAAGCGCTCCGAACCCCATGAAACTGCCCCACATGGATGCCGGAGCTCTCCAGGCGACCCTGACGTAGGGACCGCACAGGTGCCGATGTCGGATTGGCCCGTCCGATGCCTGACCCGTCCGGCATTCGTTACAGAGTGGGTCGCCTACCGGGGACCGATTCAACATTCCGGATCCTGACGAGGGCCCGGTTCGTGGCCCCCGGTTGGTATCGCTCGGTGGGCGACGTTCCGATCGGCTACACCGGCAGTCCCGCCGGACCACGGCACCTTGTCGTCGCCTGAGCTGATCCATCCACCCGACCGGGACAATCGATCATGCCCCCCTGCCCAGGGGATTCTCAAGCAGAGATCTGCGAGAGCTCCTCGGCTCGCGGCGGGGCCTGCCGCCGGGCCATGATGCGACCGACGTTTCGGGGTCGAAGAACTCCGGGACGGGGAGGGTGCCAGCCTGCACGCTGACGAAGTCGGCGCTGGCGTCGTCATTCGTACTCACGGCCCCGAGGAGTTGCTGCATCTCGACCGGCGGCGGTTCGAGCGTCGCGAACTGACATGTCATGTCGTACATCGCCATGGCGTGCTCGTCGCGGGTCCTCTGGGTTGGAACCCATCGCGTCCTCGAAGCTCTGGCGCACGGAAAACGCCTGGTCGAGGGCGACGGTGATGCGTTCGGCGTCGACGAAGGCATCGGTCATGCCCATCCCAGTGATCGGGTGCTTGTGGTATCCGGCGTCGCCGACGAGTCCCCATCCCGCGCCGAAAGGCTGCCGGAAGTAGCCGCGCAGATCGACGGTGCCCCATTAGCGCGACTTCCCGGCTGCCCACGCTGACCCGCCCGGCGACACTCGTTCAGGACCGCGCCGTGGTGGAAGCTGATCATTCCGCGCCGCCCGGTACGCCCCGAGCGCATCGCGCTCCTCGCGGAAGGCCCGGTACGCCTGTTCGTACATGTCGCGGCTCTCGCGGCTGTAGTTGTCCCGCTGATGGAGGGCCGCGGCCAAAGCCTCCAACGTCGTCCCCGACGAGTCGAGCGCGACGGCGGCCGCGAAGGCAGTGAGCGCAGCTGAGGAATCACCGATCCGGAGGGCCGTCGTCCCCTCCGTCAGCAGGGCCCTGACGTCGGCATGCACAGCGCCGATGATCGCATCCGACGAAGGGACTTCGTGCTCGCGCCCCGCCGGTCGCCGCCATGAACACCGTACCGCGAGGGAGGGGGCTTGCCGCAAGCGACCCAATCGTGCTGACCATTGATTCGTCAGTCTGAGCCGATCACGGCCAGAACCTTGGGAGCGCCGATGCCAGAACATGCTGTAGTGATCGCGGGAGGTGGCCCGACCGGGCTCATGTTGGGGGCCGAGTTGACGCTGGCGGGGATCGACGTCGTCATCGTCGAACGGCGTGCCAGCCAGGAGCTCGACGGCTCGCGAGCCGGGGGACTGCACGCCCGCACCATCGAGGTGCTCGATCAGCGTGGCGTCGCCGAACGATTCCTCTCGGCGGGGAAGGTCCATCCATTCGTGGGCTACGCCGGGACCTTTCTGGACATCAGCGACTTCCCCACCCGCCACAACTACATCCTCGGCCTCTGGCAGAGCCACTTCGAGCGCATCCTGGCCGGCTGGGTCGAGGAGCTCGGGGTTCCGATCCTTCGCCAGCTGCGAGGTGGTGGGCTTCGCCCAGGACGACACCGGCGTCGATGTCGAGCTGTCCGGCGACACGTCGCTGCGGGCGGAGTACCTCGTCGGGTGCGACGGAGGACGCAGCCTGGTCCGCAAGGCGGCCGGCATCGACTTCCCGGGGTGGGACCCGACGACCAGCTACATGATCGCCGAGGTCGAGATGGACGAGAAGCCAGAGGTCGGTATGCGCCCCGAGGGTGGTGGCCTCGGTCCCGTCAACCCCGAAACGGGTGGAGGGCCGTACCGGGTCGTCCTGCTCGAGAAGGATGTCGAACACACCCGCGAGCCCACCCTCCAGGACCTCAGCGAGACGCTCATCGCCGCCTACGGGACGGACTTCGGGGTGCACAGCCCCACCTGGATCTCCCGATTCACCGACATGACCCGGCAGGCGGCGTCCTACCGCGAGGGACGGGTGCTGCTCGCCGGCGACGCCGCCCACATCCATGGCCCGCAAGGTGGCCAGGGCCTCAACACGGGCGTGCAGGATGCCGTGAACCTCGGATGGAAGCTGGCCCAGGTGGTCAACCGGACGTCACCCGAAAGCCTCCTGGACACCTACCACGCCGAACGGCACCCGGTCGGGGCCCGGGTGTTGCACAACACGATGGCGCCAGGTCGCGCTCAGCCGCATCGACGAGCGCAGCCGGGCCCTCCGCGACACCATGATGGAGCAGCTGAGCATGGACGAGCCCCGCAGGCGCATCGCGGGGATGATCTCCGGTCTCGACATCCACTACGACCTCGGAGAGGGGCACCCGCTGCTCGGGCGGCGCATGCCCGACCTCGACCTGCGCACCCCGGATGGCCCCACCCGGGTGTTCACCCTGCTGCACGACGCCCGGCCCGTGCTCCTCAACCTCGGAGAGCCCGGCGGTTTCGACATCTCTCCGTGGGCGGATCGAGTCCGTTCGGTCGACGCCAGCCACGATGGCGGGTGGGAGCTCCCGGTCCTGGGCGAGGTCGCTGCTCCACCGGCCGTGTTGATCCGACCCGACGGGTACGTCGCCTGGGCAGGGGACCTCACGGACCCAGAGCTGCCGCAAGCCCTTGTTGCCTGGTTCGGAGCGGCCGCTCCGGCTGCCTGATCCACTCCTCTTCCCAGTGTCCTGTCACATGCGGGGTGCGGGCGGTGTCTTCATGTCGATCCCATCGACAGGAGGAGGACGCATGTCCAGCACGACACGGATTCCCAAGGCGGAGATCACCGGCTTGTACGGGTACCTCTTGAAGCGATTCACCCGGAAGCTGCTCGGTGACGTCCCCGAGCCGGCCGAGGTGATGTGGCACAACCGACGGGTGCTCACCAGCCTCACCGGTCTCGGCCGCAAGGCCCAGAAGTGGGACCAGCTCGATCCCAACCTGAAGTCGTTCGCCCACATGACGGTCGCCTCGCTGGTCGGCTGCTCGTGGTGCCTCGACTTGAACTACTTCCACACCCACAACGAGGGGCTCGACGAGGCCAAGGCCAGCGAGGTGCCCCGGTGGCGCGAGTCGACGGTGTTCACGACGCTGGAGCGTGACGTCATGGAGTACGCCGAGGCGATGAGCGAGACGCCCCCGCGGGTCACCGACGAGCTGTCCGCCCGGCTGCTCGAGCAGCTCGGTGCGCCGGCCATGGTGGAGCTCACCGCCTCGGTCGCGTTTGCCAACATGTCCACGAGGTGCAACACGGCGCTGGGGATCGAGGCCCAAGGGTTCTCCAAGGCGTGCACGATGCCGTTGGCGCAACCCGCCGCGGGGTACGCGACCTCGGTATGAGCGAGGATGCGTTCGCGCGCCACCGCAGCCTGCTGTTCACCGTCGCCTACGAGATGCTCGGCTCCGCCTCCGACGCCGAGGACGTCGTCCAGGAGACGTGGCTGCGGTGGGCCGACGTCGACTTCGCTACGGTGCGCGATCCGCGGGCCTACCTGGTCCGCATCGTCACCCGGCAGGCGCTGAACCGATTGCGGACCCTGGCCCGACGGCGCGAGGACTACGTCGGCGAATGGCTGCCGGAGCCGCTGCTGACGGGCCCCGAGGTCACCGCCGACATCGAGCTGGCCGAGAGCCTCTCGATGGCGATGCTCACCGTGCTCGAGACCCTCGGTCCGGCGGAGCGGGCCGTGTTCGTACTGCGCGAGGTGTTCGAGACCCCCTACGACGAGATCGCAGAGGCGGTCGGCAAGTCACCCGCCGCCGTCCGCCAGATCGCCCATCGGGCGCGCGACCACGTCGCCGCTCGGCGGCCGCGGATTCCGGTCGGCACGACGGAGCAGGCCGGAGGCCGTGGATCGGTTCCTCGCCGCCGTCCGAGACGGCGACCTGCAAGGCCTCCTCGACGTCCTCGCCCCCGACGTCGTCGCCGTGGCCGACGGCGGAGGCTTGGCCGCCGCTGCTCGTCGCCCGATCCGGGGTGCGGAACGGGTGGCCGCCTTCCTGATCGGCGCGGCCCACTCACTGGACTTCGAGGCGACGCCCGTGTGGCTCAACGGATCACCGGGCATCCTGATCGACATCGGGGGCCAGGTCGACACCGCGGTGAGCCTCGCCGTCGAGAACGGTCGGATCACACGCATCTACGCCATCCGCAACCCCCACAAGCTGGCCCGACTCGACGGGAGCGCCACGCTCACACGGACCTGACCTGAGATTCCCGTTGGTCGGTCGGAGGTCGGCGTCCCCCTACGCCGTCCAGGTTCTGGACCCTGATCAGCGGTTATGCCCGCGTGGGCGCGCCCTCGGCCCATGCCGCGGGGCCCTTGCCGCGAGGCGATCGACAACGCGCCCAGAGCGTCGTTCCTGCTCGTGCTTCAGGACTCGGCAGGCGGTTGACATCGAAGCGCGGGACCGGCACCAGCGTTCGGCGGGCACCTGGGGAGCCCCGCGCCGACGAGCCCTCGAAGTACCCTTGGGGGGTGGCTGACGCGCCGAGGCTGATCACCGCAGCGGAACTCGACGAGATGTCGCCGGACGAGAGAGCGCGAATCGTGCGCGAGCACATCGTGACCAATCTCGACCATCTCCCCGACGACTTCCGTCGCCGCATCGAGGCCACCGCCGGCCGGTTGGCCGAGCAGCTCGATCGTCCCGCCGTCGATTGAGCAAACGGCGGCAGGTCCGCGTCTCGCCCTCCTTCTTCGACCGGCTCGACGAGCTACTTCCCGCTGAACGAAGTGCTTCCGGAGCACCTTCGACTGCGGACTTCCTCCTCCACGAGATCCCGCCACTCATCGACGTGCTCGCAGTGGACCATGAAGTGGCCACGCTGCAGGTCGAGGGCATCCCTGGTGTCCGCGTGTTGATCGCCACTGGCGTTCTTGTCCGCCAACTGGCGCTCTTCACGCTCGTCGCCCCCGATGGGGCGATCGAGATCATCTATCTCGAGATCGACGACAGCACATAGACGGCCAATCCGAAGGCGGAGCGGAGTGCGACAGGCACTTCCGCTTGGCCGACGGCCGCGACGAACAACGGGCACGTCGGTGCCGGGCGTCGGGTCAGCCGAGATCGGTGGCCAGGCGGATGAAGGCGGGGCCGATGATGATGATGAACAGCGTCGGCATGATGCAGAACACGAGTGGGAAGATGACCTTGACGGGGAGCTTCATGGCTCGTTCCTCGGCCCGGAAGCGGCGCTTCTCCCGCTGCTCGGCGGATTGGGCCCGGAGCGTCTTCGAGATCGGGACGCCGTAGGCCTCGGCCTGGACCACGGCGTGGACGAACTGGCGGAGTTCGGGCACGTCGGTCCGGGCCAGCATGTTCGCCAACGCCTCGGTCCGGGGGACGCCGACCCGGAAGTCCTGCAGGAGCCGGCTGAGCTCGGCCGCGAGGGGGCCGCGGCCCGCTTTCGCGGAACGGGCCAGGGCCGCGTCGAAGCCCAGACCGGCCTCCACGCAGATCGTGAGCTGGTCGAGCGTGTCGGGCAGCTCGGTGGCGATGCGGAGTTGGCGGGCGGCCGCCAGCCGGGAGATGACCACGTCGGGACCGAGGTAGCCGAAGATGCCGGCCGACACCGCGGCCAGGACGTGGGTCGCCGACGGGTCCCGCAACACCCAGACAACGCCGGCCGCCAGCAGCGGGCCGCCCAGGCCCAGCTTGATGACGAGCACCCGCTCGACGTGCCACTGCTTGCCCGCGGTCTGGATGCTCCGGTCGAGGCTGGCGACCATGCGCGACGGGCTCAGCGCCCGCGCCGGGCGGCCGACGAAGTGCATGAGCGGCCGGAGGATCCGCTCCGCCCACGACTGGGAGAGCACCATCCCTCGCAGGTCGGTCCCCGTCGCCAGGCCGGCCGTGAGGTTGCGGCTGACGGGACGGCGCGGCACCCGGTCGGCGGCGAGGACGAACCACAGGATCGGCAGCGACACAGCGAAGGCGACGACTGCGGCGAAGACGTACAGGGGCACTGGTCGCTCCTCTCAGAAGACGGGCATGGTCAGAAGGCGGGCATGGTCAGAAGGCGGGCATGGTCAGAAGGCGGGCATGGTCAGAAGGCGGGCATGGTCAGAAGACGGGCTTGACGATCTTGCGCAGCCAGATTCCGCCCACGACCATGAGGACGGCCCCCGCCCCCACCAGGACGTGGCCGGTTCCGGTGGTGAACAGCGGCTGCATGAAGTGCGGGTTGGTCGCCGCCACCATGCCCCCGAGGCCGAACGGCAGCACCATCAGCACCCAGGCCGATAGCCGGCCCTCGGCGCTGAGGGCCGACACCTGGCGCCGCACCCGGGTGCGGTCGCGGATGGTCTCCCGGACGGTGTCGAGGATCTCGGCCAGGTCGCCACCGACCTCCCGCTGGATCTCGATCGCCTGAACGACCCAGCTGAAGTCCTCGCTCCGGGCCCGGCCGGCGAGGGCCGAGAGCGACTCGACGAAGTCGCGGCCGAGCCGGGTCTCGATGGTGACCCGCTGGAACTCCTCCGACGTCGGCGACTCGGACTCCTTGGCCACCGTGTCGACCGCCTGGGCCAGCCCGTGGCCGGCCCGCAGGCTGCCGGCCATGAGCTCCAGGGTGTCCGCCAGCTGGGCGTCGAACTTCGACCGCCGCCGGCGGGCCAGCTGTTCGAGCACGACGCGCGCCACCGCGGGGCTGGTGGCGGCGAGGAGGAGGCCGACGATAGCTCCCCCGAGGGCCCACCCGGCGGCCAGCAGGGCGAGGCCGCCGCTGGCCGTGGCCACGAACAGCTCGCCGGGCCGGATGTCGAGACCGGCCGCCTCCAGTTGCGCACCGACCCGGGCATGGCCGCCACCCCGGCGCAGGACGGTCTCGCCGAACGCCTCCGCTCGCACCGCGGCACCGGACAGGTCGAGCCGGCGGCGGGCGAGGCCCCGGGCCCGGGGGGCCCAGACCGACGTGGTGGCCAGGGTGAGGGCGAAGAGGGAGATGGCGCACAGCGCCACGCCCATGACGAACGCCCACGAGCCGAGCTCCAACTGCCCGTCGTCGGCCGCGGCAGGGGGCGGGGCCGGTTGGGCGGCGGACGCACCGGCGGCGACGACGCCCGCCGCCGACACCCGGGGGGACTCCTCGGCCGCGGCTGGGGCCGCGGCCGGTTGGGCGGCGGACGCACCGGCGGCCGCCCGCAGCGGGACGACCACCGCCACCGCGGCCAGCACGATCGCGGCCAGGCGGGCCCGGGTCCTCACCGCCGGACCGCCCGGACGGGCTCGGGGTCGGCCAGGAGGCGGGCGGGCACCGGCAGGCCGATGTCCTTGAGGTGGTCGGCGAAGGCGGGGCGCAGGCCGGTGGGGACGATCGACGAGCGGATCAGCCCGTCCTCGCCGATGCCTTCATTCCGGATGGTGAAGATGTCCTGGATGGTGATCACGCCGGACTCCATGCCGGTGACCTCGGTGAGGTGGGTCACCCGGCGGGTTCCGTCCCGCAACCGGGTCAGGTGGACGACGAGGTGGATGGCGGAGGCGATCTGCTCCCTGATGGCCCGGGACGGCAGGTCGATCCCGGCCATGAGGACCATCGTCTCCAGCCGGGCCATGGCGTCCCTCGGGGTGTTGGCGTGGAGGGTCGACATCGACCCCTCGTGGCCGGTGTTCATCGCCTGGAGCATGTCGAGGGCCTCGGCGCCGCGGACCTCACCCACCACGATGCGGTCGGGGCGCATCCGCAGGGCGTTGCGGACCAGGTCGCGGATGGTGACCTCGCCCCGGTTCTCGAGATTGGGGGGCCGGCCCTCCAGCCGGACGAGGTGGTCCTGGTGAAGCTGGAGCTCGGCCGAGTCCTCGATGGTGACGATGCGCTCGTCCTCCGGGATGAACGACGACAGCACGTTGAGCAGGGTGGTCTTGCCCGTCCCGGTACCACCGCTGACCAGGATGTTGAGCCGGCCCAGCACACACAGGGAGAGGAGCTCGGCCACCGGCGGGGTGAACGTCCGCAGCCGGATGAGGTCGTCGACCACGTAGGGCTCGGCCGCGAACTTGCGGATGGTGACGGTGGGGCCGTCGAGGGCGAGCGGCGGGAGCACCGCGTTGACCCGGCTTCCGTCGGGCAGCCGGGCGTCGACCATCGGTGAGGACTCGTCGACCCGCCGGCCGACCTGGCCGACGATGCGCTCGATGACCCGCCGGAGGTGGTCGTCGAACAGGAACCGGGCCGTGGTGGCGTACAGCCGGCCCGCCCGCTCGACGTAGATCGGCCGGGTGCCGGTGACCATGATCTCGCTCACACCGGGATCGGACAGGAACTGCTCCAGGGGTCCGTAGCCGAGCACGTCCTCGGTGATCTCGTCGAGGAGGCGGGCCCGCTCGGCGGACGAGAGGGGGGCGGGGTCGGCGAGGAGCACCGACGTGAGCTCCTCCTTCACCAGGCGGTGGAGCTGGTCCTCGGTGAGGTCGGCGCGGAACAGCCGCCCCCCGAGGCGGGTGTAGAGCGCCTCCTGGGCCCGCCGCTTGATGGCGAGGAGGGGGTCGACCGCCGACCGGGGGTCGGTGCCGCCGACGCGGCTGACGGCCAGGACGGGCGGCAGCTCGTCCGGTCCGCGCTCCGGGGGGAGGATGGCGCCCACCTGCTTCAGCCGCTCGTTCAGCTTCATCTGCGGTCCTTTCGGGCGAGGCGTCGGGCGCCGGACTCGGGCGTGGGCAGGGGGGCGAACCGCTGGCCGAGCTCGGCGAAGGCGCGCGCCGCCGCCGACCGGGAATCGGAGTCGACGACCGGCGAGCCCTGGTTGATGGAGATCTGGATCGATCGCGACGTGGGGACGGACGTGCCGATGGGCATCCCGAGGGTCGCCTCGATGTCGCGCGCCGTCAGCCCGACCCGGTCGTCGGAGTGGTTCAGGACCAGGTGCCGGCGAGGTTTGGTCATGCCCAGCAGGTCGAGGACGTCGATCGCCTTGCGAAGGCCACGGACGCTCGGGACGTCGTTCATGCACACCAACACCAGGTCGGTCGAGCGCTCGGCGGCCGAAAGGGTGAACTCGTCGAGCCCGGCGGAGGTGTCGGCCACCACGTAGTCGAACTCGGACGCCAGCAGGTCGAGGATGTGGTCGGCGGTCGTCGCCGCGATCTCGTCCGCCTCGGCCGGGAAGTGCGGTCCCACCAAGGCGTACACGCCCGAGGAGTGCCGCTCGAGGAGGACCTTGAGGTTGGTGGCATCGAGGTGGGCCCCGGCCCGGGCGGCGTCGGCGATGGTCGACTGCGGTCCGATCCCGAGGCCGGTGGCGACGTCGCCGAACTGCAAATCGAGGTCGACGAGCGCGACCTTCCCGGTACCGGCCCTCCCGGGGCCGGCCTTGCCGGGGCCGAGGGCGGCCAGGGTGACGGCCAGGTTGATCGCCACCGTCGTCTTCCCGCAACCCCCCTTGGGCGACAGCACGGTGATCACCCGGCCGCGGCGCGATCCGTCGTGGCGGACCTCGGACGGCGCCTGGGTACGGCGGCGGTCAGCGCTTCCCCTCGCCCGGCCGAGCACCTCCCGGATCTCGTCGTCGTCGGCCCCCACCGAGATGATCTCCCGGACCCCGGCCTGGAGGGCCTGGGCCCAGAGGTGGGGCGTCGGCCGGGCCACCAGGACCACGCCGATCTCGGGCCGAAGGACGGCGAACGCCTCGGCCAGGGCCAGCCCCACCACGGCTGGGACTCCCGGCCCGATCACGACCAGGTCGGGACCGCAGCGGGCGATCTCGGCGAGCGAGGTCTCCGGGTCGGCCCAGGCCAGTTGGTCGTCCCAGCACCGCTTCGCCTCGAGCTCGCCGTCGAAGGCCCGCTTGACCTGGAGTTCGAACGTGGTGTCGGGCGTGACCAGGACGGTTCCGCCCACTGATTCACCGCCGGTCACAAGTTCACCGCCGCCTTGGTGACCACCTGGGTACCGCCCTCACCGGAGGCCACCGGCTGCCAGGCCAGCCACAGCCGGCCGTGCTCGGCTCCGAACACGACCTTCTCCACCGACGGCGCGTCGAGGGCGAGGGTGACGAAGAGGTTGCCGACGGGCGAGGCGTCGGCCGACGTGGTCTGGAGGGAGATGCCGTCGGCGTCGCGGACGTCGGACACCAGCACCTTGTGGAGGATGATGTGGGTGGTCTCCGGCTCGTCGAAGGAGACCAGGACGGCGACGGTGTCACCCTTGCGCACCTGCCCGCCCACCGACCGGACCGTTTCCATGGTGACCGTCACCTGGAGCATGCCCTCGGGCACGCCGGCCTGCTTCACCTCGGACGGCGACGCGAACCGGCCCCGGACGAGCTGCTCGCCGGGGAGCAGGTCGACGACCGCGACCTGGCCCGCGAGGGGACCGGTGCTGGCCAGGGCACCGTCCGCCACCACCCTCGTCGGCATCTTCTCGACCCGGACGAGGGCCCCGATCTCCTCCGCCTTGGTGCCCATGGGGATCGTCTCCGCGACCACCAGCACGTCCGCCAGCTCCTGGCCGCTGGTGGCCCGGTCGTCGGCGCCCCGGACGTAGACCACCAGGAGGGTGGCTCCGATGGCCGCCAGCACGACCGACGTCACGATCCCGATGAGCTTCTGGCGCTTGATCATGGTCTTGGGCTCCTGGTTGGCGGCGGGCGCGGGGACGAAGGAGCCCGGCCGACGCCAGCGTTCGGGCACGGGTCCGACACGGTTCGCACTGTCCGATCCTCGGAAGATCGCCCGGCCGCCCCATCATCAGAATTGATGAATCGGGGCCGGTCACGGCACACGCCCGACGACGTGTCAGCCGACGAGGTGGACCGGGTCACCGACGATGTTCACCGACCAGGTGGTGCGGTCGGTGGAGGTGGATCCCACCGTGTACCGGATCTGCCACCACACCCTCCCCCCGTACCCGGCGGGGTAGGTCGCGGGCAGCTTGATGCTGAGGGTGATCTTGCGGTCGTTGTACTTCGACGTACCGATCAGGCCGCTGTAGGGCTGGGCGCCGGTGCCGCTCACGTCGAGAAAGGTGACTCCCGTGCCGGAGCAGACCGAGCCCGACGGTGGGGTGGGGGGGTTGCACAGCGTGCTCCAGTCGAAGGTGGCCGGGGCCCCGGCCGGCGTCAGCACCTCGATCCTGGACGCACCCTCGCCCGAGTCGAACAGCTGCACCCGCATCGTCTTGCCCGCGTGGACGGCGTCGACCTGGCTCAGGTAGAAGGTGGCGGTCGAGCCCGCGGCCCCGCCCAGGCTGGCGTAGATCGACATGTCGGAGACGCCGTGGATCTGGGGGCAGCTGGCGGAGTAGCCGGGACTGCCGGAGATGGTGGTGCACAGCGAGAACGAGCTGCCGACGAAGGCCCGCAGGCCGAAGCCGTTGGAGGCCCGGCTCTCCCCCGTCTGGACCGACGTCTTCACCCGCAGGTAGTAGGTGCCCGCAGCCGGGCTGGTCCACGTGTGCATGCGGACCCAGGTGTTCTTGAAGGTGGCGTTGTTGGCGGCGGTGACCGTGGTGGTGGTCAGCAGCGGGTTGTCCCCGGAGTCGAACGGGGTGTCGTCGGTGTCGTAGACCTCGTAGACCGTGCTCACGACCTGGTTCTCGGGGGCGAGTGAGGAGGTGAGGTTGAGGTCGGGGCTCGAGCCGACGTTGTCGTAGCCGGCGTCGTAGACCTCGAGCTTGAGCGACGGCTGGGCCGAGGGGACCCGGATGGCGTAGAGGTAGCCGTCGGGGTCGTAGTCGGCGGTCTGGGCCGAGCCGTTGTTGCACTGGACCGCGGGCCCGGTGGCGATGGTGTACGACTCGTTCCGGGCCATCACCAGGTCGCCGCTCTCGTGCCCCGCGCAATACCCGTTCACCGCGGCCCAGAAGTTCTCGTCGTCGGCGGTGCCCGGGTTCAGGTTGCCGGTGCCGAAGGTGTTCTTGGGGCTGCCCAGGGGCACCTTCGTCACGTACTCGGCGGTGGCGGAGCGGGTGAGCGTCTGGCGGCCCCGAAAGACGCCGGAGAAGTACCGTGGAGCGTTGGTGTCGGTGATCGACACAGTCAGCCGCTGGAGGTTGGTCTCGTCCTGGGACACGTTCACGGTGATGGTGGAGGTGGGCCTGACCGCGTTCTGGGCGGCCTCGGCCAGGGCGACAGTGCGGGCCTGCTGGTAGTCCGGCATCCACACCACCCCGGCCAGGGCGGCGGCGTCGGCGGTGCGTTGGAGGTGGAGGCCGCGCGCGTACCAGCCCCCGACGTCGACGGAGAGGGCGGCAAAGATGATGAGCACGGGCAGGGCCACGGCCAGGATGACGATGACCGCCCCCTGCTCACCCCGACCGCGACCGCGGGTGGCCCCGACCGTCCTCCCACCCGTCGTCACGTGTCCCTCGGCTCGAGGCGCATGACGGCCCGGTCGCGAAGGGTGAGCGTCGGCCCGAAGAACCCGAACGTCTGCGGATGGGTGACCTCCATCCACAGTCCGAGCTGGTCGGTCCCCATCCGCTGGATGTCCTGACGGGTGGTCGGGCACCAGTAGCGGTCGAGGGCGGCGGCGCCGCAGCCGAACCACGATGCGGGCGCGGAGCCGTCGACGACCTGGGCCAGCTGGGCGCCGGTGTAGACGTTGCACGACCCGGTCACGCTGTGAGGCGCGGGGCTGGTGCAGGCCGAAGGCACGGCACCGTCGGTCGCCGTCGACTTGTAGACGACGGCCCAGGTGACGTTGTCCAACCCGATGGGGTTGGCCGCCGACCCCACCCCCAGGAGCAGGTTCTTGTCGGCGGTGGCGGAGGCGCCCTCGCCGCTGCCGACCCGGACCCCCGACCGGACCGCGGTCTGCACCGTGAGCTTGTCCTGCCACGCCAAGCCGAACTCGATGACCCCGAACACGAGCACCGCGATGACGGGCAGGGTGAGGGCGAATTCGGCGATCATCGCCCCCCGCTCGCCCCGGCACCGGCACCTGCGGCTCACGTCTTCGACCTCGGCTCGAGGCGGATGACGCTGGTGGAGGTGAGGGTGGCGGTGTGGCCGAAGATGCCGGTGAGCTCCGCCCGCTCCACCTCGACGTAGACGCCGACGTAGTCGGGCGGGCCGCCGCTGCCGGCGAGCGCCACCTTGCGCGCGGTCGGGCACCAGGAGGTGTCGATCTTGGCCGGCGTGCCGGTGCAGCCGAACACCTCGGAGGCCTGGGCCAGGTCGGCGCCGACGTAACGGTTGCAGGTATTGCTCACGCTGCCGGTCTTGCATCCGTCCGGAACCGGGGTGCCCGGACCGGCCGCTCGGTAGACCACGATCGTCCGGATGTCGGAGGCGGGCACCCCTCCCGAACCCCGGCTGACCGCCTGGAGGACGTGGAAGTCGGCGAGGGCGTCGTTGCCCTCGGTCGAGCCGGCGCGGGCACCGCTCAGGCTCATGTTCGACACGCTGAGGCGGCTGTAGATGAAGTAGGCGCCGTCCATCAGGGCCAGGATGAGAAGCAGGAGCACGGGCAGGACGAAGGCGGCCTCGACCACGACCGCGCCCCGCTGGTCGCGCCGGCGCCCGGGCGAACCCCGGCCCGATCCGGACCTCCGGGGCGTCCAAATCCGAACGTGCACGATGGGTTGCTCCCTCCGGCCAGGCGTCGGGCCTGACGCGCCTTTCCCCGGGTTGATCGGACGCGGGGCGCGACCGGGCATCGTCAAGATTGATGATTCCGCCACCGGAAACGGGGCCCGGTGGCGGCGCTTAGGGCTGGTTGGGGGGCCAGCCCGCCTGGCGGGCGAGGGCGACTGCCGCCAGCTGGGACTTCACGCCCAGCTTGAGGAGGATGGCCCGGATCTGGCTGCGCACGGTGGATACCGAGACGAAGCTGCCGGCGGCGATCGCCTCCGCCTGCTCCCCGGACACCAACCGGGCCAGGACCTCCTGCTCCCGTCCGCTCAGGGACCAGAACGGGGCCAGGCGGTGGGACTCGTCGAGCCGGCGGGCCCGCAGCGCGGCCAACAGCCCGTCACGCTCTGCCGGGTCGAGGGCCGACTCGCCCCTCGCGGCCCGGGACACGGCGGTGAGGAGGTCGGGCAGACCCACCGCCTTGGAGACCACGCCCGCTGCCCCCGCCTCGAGGCAGGCCCCCAGCCGGGCCCGGTCGGTGACCCCCGTGACCATCACCACCGTCGCCCCCGCCGCCAGCAGTGGTCCGATCAGGTCGAGCCCGCTCCCGAGTGGCGGGCCGAGGTCGAGGTCGAGCAGCACCACGGCGGGCCTCGTCCGCCGGGCGTCGTCGAGCAGCGCCTCGGGCGTAGCGGCGGTGGCGACCTCCGCCTCCAGACCCTGCTGACGCAGGGCTGACGCCAGCATGCCGGCCACCAGCTCGTGGTCGTCGACGATGAGAATGGGCCCCGACGGAATGATGCAAGTATCCCGTTTTCGCGACCCGACCCCCCATTCCGGAGGGGTGCGCCTCAAGGCCGGCAGCCCCGGTGCCGATTGCAGAATGTAGGCACCGGCGTCAGCAGGCGCCACCAACGGACGACAGGGAGGCGCCATGAAGACCGTCCTCGTCCTCGACGACGACGCCGACATCCGCGACGTGGTGACCTGGAAGCTCGCCCACGCCGGGTACGCGACCCAGGCCGCCGGCGACGGCAGGACGGGGCTGGCCCTGGCGCTCGACGGCGACGCATCCGGGACGCTCGCCGACCTCGTTCTCATCGACTGGACGATGCCCGGCCTGACCGGCATCGAGATCTGCCGCCGTCTCCGGGCGAACCCGGCCACGGCTCGCCTGCCCATCATCATGCTGACCGCAAGGGCCCAGGAGACCGAGGTCGAGCGGGGCTTCGCCGCCGGCGCCGACGATTACATCAAGAAGCCGTTCAGCCCCCGGGAGATGCTCAGCCGGGTCCAAGCGGTGCTCGCCCGGTCCGAGATCCGGTCCGGGGTTCCGTCGTGATCGGCGGCGATCTGCTCCTGGCCCTGGCCCTGGTCGTCGCGGCCGCGGTCTGCGCCCCCGCGTCGGCAGTGATGCGCCGGCGTCGGCGGCAGCAGCGCCAGGCCCGGGCCGAGACCTCAGTCCGCCCGATCCTGTTGGAGGCCATCGACCGCGGCAACATCGACGGGGCCACCATCGACGCCCTCGACCCGCTCCAGCAGCGGGCGCTCGAGGCGATGGCCCGATCGCTGCTGCCGAAGCTCCGCGGTAGCGAGCACGACACTCTGGCCCGCCTGCTGCACCAGCGGGGCTCGCTCGACGTCGCCCGGCGCCACACGAGGAGTCGGCGGGCCTCGGTTCGGGCCCGGGCCGGCCAGTTCATCGGCGAGGCCGGGACGTCGGCGTCGGTCCCGGACCTCGTCCGGCTGCTCCACGACCCGAACCCCCAGGTCCGATGGGCGGCGGCTCGCGGCCTCGGGCGCCTCGGCCATGCCACCGCACTGAGTCCCCTCCTCGCCTGCCTGGAAGGCCCTCATGCCCTGCCGGCCGATGTGGTGGTCAGCGCCGTGTCCGGCATCAGCCAGTGCCCGATCGCCGTGCTCCGCCAGGGCTCCCGGAGCAGCTCGGTCCCGATTCGAGCGGTGACGGTGGAGCTGCTGGGCCGTTTCCAGGCGCTGGCCGCGGTCGACGAGGTGATCAAGATCCTGCGCTCCGATCCCTCGTCGGAGGTGCGGGCCCGCGCCGCCCAGTGCCTGGGCCGCCTCGGCAGCCCCCGGGCGGTGGAGCCCTTGCTGGCCTGCCTCGACACCAGCCCGACGCCGGTCCGGTTCCAGGCCCTGTGGGCGCTGGGCGAGATCGGGGCGGTGGAGGCGCTTCCCGTGCTGCGGGCGACGCTCCTCGGCCCGTCCCGCCAGATGAGCGAGGTGGCCGCCACCGGGTTGGCCGCCCTCGGGCCGTCGGGCCGGCGCGTCCTCACCCACGTCGCCGACGGCGAAGGCCAGGCGGCGGAGATCGCTGTCGCCACCCTCGCCGGCCTCAGCGTGTCGCGCTGACCCATCCCGCCCGGGTCCAGCCGCTTTCCGCCCGGCGAAATCAGCGGTAGATCAGCAGACCCGATCGCACCGCGATGGACACCGCTTCCAGCTTGGAGTGGGCCCCCAACTTGGCCAGGATGTGCTGCACGTGGTTGCGCACGGTGTGGCTGCTGACGAACAGCCGGGCCGCCATCGCCGCCGTGGTGAGGCCCTCGGCCATGAGCTGGAGGACTTCGAGCTCCCGCTTCGAGATCCGCGCTTCCTCGCCGCCGGACCCGTCGGAGCCCACCTGCGACCGCAGGTGGGAGAGGGACGCCGGTGGCGGCATGACCAGCTCCCCGGCGTGGGCCAGGCGGACGGCGGTCACGACGTCGTCCGCGGCCCGGTCCTTGGTGACGTAGCCCGAGCACCCGGCGGCGATGGCGGCCGCCACCACGTTGCCGTCGTCGGTGGCGGTGAGCATGACGACCCTGGTGGAGGCGTTCTCGGCCACGATCTCCGCGGCCAGGTCGGTGCCCCGCCCGTCGGGCAGCTCGTAGTCCATGAGCACGACGTCGGGCCGGCGGGCCCGCACTGCGGCCCGGGCCTCGGCCCCGTTGGTGGCCGCGGCCACGACACTGATGCCCGGGACGCGGAACAGGAGGCTGGCCAGGCTCTCCACGAACATCTGGTGGTCGTCGACGAGCACGACGGTGATCGTCGGGCCGTCGGCTCGGTCCTGCCCCACTGCACGTCCGGTCATCGCCGCCTCCCGACCCCGCCTGACGTCGGCCGCCGGCAGCTAGGTGGACACATCGTCATCAGAGATCAGTTCCGCCAGGAACAGGTCGACCCCGTGCGCGGGGAGGACCACGTCGCCCCGGTGGGCGGCGCGGATGGCCTCGGGCAGGTCGTGGAGGAGGCGGTCCTTCAGGATGTAGCCGGCGCATCCCGCCTCCCGGGCCGCGGCGAGCGTCTGGTCGTCGGCGGACGCGGTCACCATCACCACCCGGGCGCTCTGGACGACGGCATTGATGCGGCCGGCGGCATCGGTGCCCCTGCCGTCGGGCAGCTGCTGGTCCATGAGCACCACGTCGGGCCGGTGCTCGTGGGCCTGGGCCAGGGCCTGCCTGACCGTCCCGGCCACGCCCACGACCGACATGTCGTCCTCCTGGGCGAGGACGCGCTTCACCATCTCGTGGAAAATCGGCTGATCGTCGACCACCAGCACTGTGATCCCGGAATCCGTAACCATGACCTTGACCTCGATCGGGCGGCTACGGGTCGGACATTCGTCGGTCGACGTGCCGCCGTCACCGAAGGATACGCCTGAACTCGGGCCCAGCACGGTGCCAAAGGTCACAATCGTCCGAATCCGCCGACGGCCGGTCCGCCTCGCCGCTACATCCCGCCGTGATAGCCCAGGTCGACGACCCGGATCAGGGCGAGCACGAGGATGCCGACGCCGACGCCCGCGGCTCCGTACCGGATGGAGCGAACGCGAAAGACGGACGCGACGCCGAACAGGAACAGGGCGACGGCCAACAGGACGGTGGCGAGCTCGAACTTGCCCCCGCGGCCGTTGAGATCGCCGGCCTTGGCAAATTCTCCGGCAGCCTTCTCGTCGAGCCGCTCGCCTTCGACATGGCCGGCGACGACGTACGCCGGGTTCTCCTCGACGAACGGCGAGGCGGCCGCTTCCTCTGTCTCCGGCTGGTCCTCCCACCAGGTGATCGCGGTCGCCAGGTTCTCGTCCATCAGGCTGTCCTTGAGGTAGCCGGCGAGATCCTCGTTGTCGTCCTGTACCGCCTTGGCATACTCGAGGAACAGCGCCCGGTCCGTGGCCTGCTGCTGCGTACCGTCGGTGAACTGCTGGCTGGCCTCGTCGCTGGTCTTGATCGACTGGTTCTGCAGCGTCTGCGCGTCGCCACCGAGGGAGCTGCTCTGGAATGCCGTCCACGCCGCGGCGATGGCCGCGATGCCGAGGACGATGGCGAGGAAGGCGTCGAACTTGCCGCCCTCTTCCAGCGCGTCAGCGCTCACGTGGTCGTTCCCCGGCTTCGGGCTTCTCACTCATGTGTGCGTGTCCTCGCTCGTGGTCGCGACCGGTTCGAGTCGTCACGGAAGGCGCCGACCCGGAGGGGCCGCCCCGTTCCGACCACTACGGCTGGAGTGCGGCCCGGAAGATGGAACGGAGGTGCTGGAGGCGGGCCTCGAGGACGTCGGGGGCGAGGGGGTCGCCCCCCAGGAGGTCCTCCAGGAAGGGAACGTCGCTGAAGTAGCTCAGCAGCGCCCCGTAGATGGTGAAGAAGAGCTGCTCGGGGTCGTGCGCCCGCAGCCGGCCGGCGGCCATCTCCCCCTCGAAGAACACCACCGCCCGGGTGAACAGGGGCCGCAGGCCGGCACCCAGCTCGGCACCGAGGCGGCCGGCGTCCTCCAGGGCCTCCCGCCGCACCAGACGAACGAAGGCGGGGTGGGCCACGAAGAACTGGAAGCCGGCGGTGAGGATCCGGTCGACCTGCTCCCACCCGTTGGCGGTGCCGTTGGCGACCGTGGCCTCCTCCACCCGCTGGTACCAGTCGGCCAGGGCCCTCTCGAACACCTCCCGGTACAGCGCCTCCTTGGACGGGAAGTGGTGCAGGAGGCTGGGCCGGCGGATGCCCACCGCGGTCGCGATCTCGTTGAGCGACGTGCCGTCGTAGCCGTGCTCGGAGAAGCAACGGAGGGCCTCGACCAGGATGGCGTCACGCGTGGTCAGGGGCGCGGAAGCCGACGATGCTCGGGCCGGAGCCAACGGGCTGGATTTGCCGTTAGACAACGCGCGCACCCGCGACGTCGTCGGGCAGCATTGCGGCCACGTTACCGTGCCCCGCCGCACGCATGGCGGTTTCCCTCCGCGATGTGCCTACCTACCGGTAGGTAGGCTACCGTGAGGCAATGGTCCGATCCCTTCCTCTCGCCCTGCTCATCGCGTTCGCCGTCACCCAGCTGGCCAACGTGGTGACCACCACCTACCTCCACCGGGCCCTGGCCCACAAGGCCCTGCGCCTCTCGCCCGGGGTCACCGCCGTCTTCCGGGTCCTCACGTGGATCACCACCGGGATCCGCCCTCGCCAGTGGGTGGCGGTGCACCGCAAGCACCACGCCCACACCGACGAGGAGGGCGACCCCCACTCCCCCGTCCTCCTCGGCTTCCTCGCGGTGCAGGTGGGCAACGTGGCGCTCTACCGCAAGGCGGCGGCCGACACGGCCATGGTCGCCCGCTACTCCCGCGACCTGCCCGCCGACCGCTGGGACCGGGTGCTCTTCGACCACGCCCTGCTCGGGCTGGGCGTCGGCCTGGCCGTGCTGGTCGTGGTGATGGGCCCGTGGCTGGCGCTGGTGGCCGGCCTGGTCCACGCGGTGGCCTACCTGGCCCTCAGCTCGGCGGTGAACGCGGCCGGCCACACGTTCGGCCGCCGGCCGCATCCCAACCAGGCCGGGAACCTCCAGTGGCTGGCCTGGCTCACCGCCGGGGAGGGCCTCCACAACAACCACCACCACGCCCCCACCTCGGCCCGCCTGTCGGAGACGAGGGGGCAGTTCGACCCCGGCTGGTGGCTGGTGTCGGCCCTGCGCCGCGTGGGCTGGGCCACGCTGCGGGAGCGCAAAGCCGAACTGGTCTCCACCTGATCGAACCGGTGACGGTTTCGGTTGCCAGAGGACCGAAAAACGTCACCGGTTCGTGAAGGGCGGGACTATTTCAGCAGGCCGCGCACCGCGTCGGCGATGGCGGAGGCGTCGATGCCCGCTGCGGCCAGCAGCTCGTCGGGCTTGCCCGAGGTGGGCATGCCGGAGACGGCCAGGCGGACGATCGACACGGCCAGACCGGCGTCGACCAGGGCGCCGGCGACGGCCTCGCCGATGCCGCCTTCGGGCCAGTGGTCCTCGACGACGACGATCTTGCCCCCGGTGGCCTGGACCGCGGCGCAGATGCCGGCACCGTCGATGGGCTTGACCGAGTAGGCGTCGACCACCCGCACGTTGACGCCTTCGGCGGCCAGGGCGTCGCCCGCCTTCAGCGCCTCGCCGACGGTGATGCCGCCGCCCACGATGGTGACCTGGTCGGAGTCGGACGAGCGCACCACCTTGGAGCCGCCGATCGGGAACTCTTCGTCGGGGCCGTAGATGGTGGTGGTGTTGGCCCGGGTGGTGCGCAGGTAGACGATGCCGTCGAGGTCGGCCATGGCCGCCACCAGCTTCGCCGTCTGGTTGGCGTCGCACGGGTAGAGGATCGTGCTGCCGTGGATGGCCCGCAGGGAGGCCATGTCCTCCAAAGCCATCTGCGACGGGCCGTCCTCCCCGATGGAGCAGCCCACGTGGGAGCCGACCAGGTTGATCCGGGCCCGGCTGACGGCGGCCATCCGTACGAAGTCGTAGGCCCGGGCCAGGAAGGCGCCGAAGGTGGACGCGTAGGGAATCCAACCCCGCACCTGGATGCCGATGGCGTTGGCCACCATCTGCTGCTCGGCGATGAAGCACTCGATGTAGCGGTCGGGGTGGGCGTCGCGGAAGATCTCGGAGAATGTGGAGTTGGAGACCTCGCCGTCGAGCGCGACCACGTCGGCCCGGGCGTGGCCCAATGCGGCCAGGGCCTCGCCGTAGACCTTGCGGGTGGCGATCGACGAACCGAGCTCGTAGACGGGGAGCTTGAGCTCGCCGGAGGTCTCGAAGACGTGGGCCTTGCCGTTCTGCGGGGGGCTGGGGACGGTGGCGGTGATGCCGCGATCGCCGCCGAGCTCCTCGATGGCGCCGGGGATGTCCTCGAGGGGCTTGCCGTGGGCGTTGAGCTGGTCCTCGACCGCCTGGACCCCTCGGCCCTTCTTGGTGCGGGCCAGGATCACGGTGGGCTTGCCGGTGACGGCGACGGCCTCGGCGAACGCGGCGTCGACAGCGTCGACGTCGTGGCCGTCGACCTCGATGGCGTGCCAGCCGAAGGCCTCGAACTGCTTCTTGTAGGGGTCGATGTCCCACCCGTAGCGGGTGGCCCGGCTCTGGCCGAGGCGGTTGACGTCGACGATGGCGGTGATGTTGTCGAGCTCCTCGTAGGCCGCGGCCGCGGCCGCCTCCCACATCGAGCCCTCGGCCATCTCCGAGTCACCGCAGATCACCCAGGTGCGGTAGGGCAGTCGGTCGAGGCGCTTGGCCGCGATGGCCACGCCGACGGCGATGGGCAGGCCCTGGCCGAGGGAGCCGGTGGCCACGTCGACCCACGGCAGGCGGGGGGTGGGGTGGCCCTCCAACCGGCTGCCGATGTGGCGGTAGGTGTCCATCTCCTCCTGGTCGACGGCGCCCACGGCCTTGTAGATGGCGTAGATCAGGGGCGAGGCGTGGCCCTTGGAGAAGATCAGGTGGTCGGCGTTGGGGTTCTTGGGATCGTTGAAGTCGTAGTGCAGGTACTTGGTGACCAGCACGGCCATGAAGTCGGCGGCCGACATCGACGAGGTGGGGTGACCGGACTTGGCCGCACCGCTGATCTTCACTGCGTCGACCCGGAACTGCTGGCCGAGGTCACGCCACTGCTGGGACTCGCTCATCAAGAACTCCTTCGCTGGGCGGCGGCCGGGCCATCCCCGGGCAGGGTCGAGCCGCTCACAGAGACCCCCATCCTATGTTCACGAGCGGACGGCTACCTTCGGGGCCATGGACATCGTGTCGGCCCTCTTCGTCGAGGGCATCGATATGCGGCAAGTGCCCGGTCCGGCGACCCGATTCGATCTCACCGGGGTGATGTTCTCGCTGGCCGCACCCTCGCCGCCGCCGGTCACCATCTCGCCCCACCTCATCGTCTTCATCCGCTGCCGGGCCGACGAGCCCGGGCAGGGGACGATGGAGGTGCGCTTCCTCGACGCCGCGGGCGAGGAGGTGGCCCGCAACGCCCAGCCGGTCAACGTCCAGCCGGGCAAGTTCGGGCGCCAGCTGGTGAAGGGCGACATGAAGTACGAGGACTACGGCACCATCGAGGCCCACGTCCGCCTGGTGGGCGGCCCCACCGTGGTCGTGCCGTTGACCCTCCTGCCGGCACCGGGGTGACCGGCAGCCACCGGTTCGCGGCCGGACTGTCCCAGCACCCGTCGCCCGCGGTGGCGGTGGGAGAGGTCCTGGGCCAGGTCCTCGACGCCCTGGGGCCCGACAACCCGCCCGACCTGGCCCTTCTCTTCGTCACCCCGCCCCACGCGGGGGCGCTGGAGGACGCGGCCAAGGCCATCCGGGAGATGCTGCGGCCGGGCGCCCTCCTCGGCTGCGCCGCGGTGTCGGTGGTGGGTGGCGGCCGCGAGGTGGAGCAGTCCCCCGGGGTCTCCCTCTGGGCGGGGATGACGGGGCCGGTCACGCCCTTCCACCTCACCGTGGTCGAGACACCCGACGGGCAGACGGTCACCGGTTGGCCGGAGGAGATCGAGGACGACCCGAGCGCCCTGTTCCTCATCCCCGACCCCTTCAGCTTCCCGACCGACTCGTTCCTCCTCCGCCACGACCAGGATCGGCCGGGCCTGCCGGTGGTGGGCGGGATGGCCTCCGCCGCCCGGGGACCGGGGGGCAACCGCCTGGTCGTCGACGACCGGGTGGTGAGCACGGGCGCGGTGGGCGCCTTCCTGCCGTCGTCGCTGACGGTGACCACGGTGGTGTCCCAGGGGTGCCGGCCGGTGGGCACACCCTTCGCCGTCACCCGGGCCGAGGACAACGTGGTGTTCGAGCTGGGGGGCAAGCCGGCCCTGGAGCGTCTGCAGGAGGTGGCGGCGGGGGCCACCGACGCCGACCGCCGGCTCCTGTCGCAGTTCGTCCACATCGGCCGGGTCATCGATGAGCGCAAGGTCGACTTCGATCGCGGCGACTTCCTGATCCGCAACGTCCTCGGCGCCGACCCCCGGGCGGGGGCGATCATGGTGAACGACCTGGTCGAGGTGGGGGCCACCCTCCAGTTCCAGGTGCGCGACGCGGGGTCGGCGGGCGAGGACCTCACCCAGCTCCTGGGCGCCCGCACGTCGGACGCGGCCCTGCTGTTCACCTGCAACGGGCGGGGCTCGCACATGTTCCCCACCCCCGACCACGACGCCTCGGTGGTGTCCGCCAGCCTTGGCGGGGTCCCCCTGGCCGGCATGTTCTGCGCCGGCGAGCTGGGCCCCATCGGCGGGCGCAACTTCGTCCACGGCTTCACCGCGTCCGTGGTGCTCTTCCAGGCTGACAAATCCGGGGCCCCGGGCGACTCGCCGACCTGACCGCCCCCCTCAGGGGGGCGGTCCACTGCCGGCGGGGTCCCGCGGACAAACCCCATGTCCAGGTCGGGACCGGGGCTTACACTCGGAATGTGGGAGAACGGCGCTCGGCGGCCATGGCCGCCGTGGTCATCACCGACCTGGTGGGGTCCACCGACCTCATGGCCACCCTCGGGCGGAGCGATTTCCGGGACTTCCTGCGGGACCACTTCACCCGCCTCCGTGAGGTCGTCGACCAGCACCGGGGCACCGAGATCAAGACCCTCGGCGACGGGATCCTGGCCACCTTCCCGTCGGCGACCGACGCCGTGGCCTGCGCGGTGGCCATGCAGCAGAGCGTCGACCGCCAGGTCCGCCAGGGCGGGGCGCCGGTGGCCATGCGCGTCGGGCTCGCCCTGGGCGAGGTGAGCTTCGACGACGGCGACGTGGTGGGCACGCCGGTGGTGGAGGCGGCCCGGCTGGTGGCGGCGGCCGGCGGCGGCCAGATCGTGGCATCCGACGTGGTCCGCATCGTCGCCGACGACCCCGACCGGACGCGGTTCGTGGAGCTGGGGAGCTTCCGCCTCAAGGGACTGCCGACGCCGGTGGACGCGTTCGAGGTCGTCTGGAAGCCGCTCCCGGTGTCGTCGGTGCCACTGCCCGCCCTCCTCACCGACATCAGCCCCATCTTCGTGGGCCGCGACACCGAGCTCGACCGCTTCCAGGCCGTCTGGGACGACGACGCGTCGGGCGAGCTGCGACTGGTCCTGCTGGCCGGCGAGCCGGGGGTCGGCAAGACCCGGTTGGCGGCGGAGATGGCGAGCCGGGCCCACCAGGCGGGGTCCACCGTGCTCGCCGGCCGGTGCGACGAGGACCTGCCCGTCCCCCACCAGCCCTTCGTGGAGGCGCTCCGGCACTTCGTCGACCACTCCCCCGACCTCGCCCTCGACGATTCCCTCGGTCGCTACGGCGGGGAGCTGGTGCGGCTGGTCCCCGAGCTGACGGCCCGGGTACCGGGCCTGCCCGCGCCCATCCGGTCGGATCCCGAGACCGAGCAGTACCGCCTGTTCGACGCGGTGGCGGCGTGGCTGGGGCGGGCGTCCGACGACCGCCAGCTGCTCCTCGTCCTCGACGACCTCCAGTGGGCGGCCAGGCCCAGCCTCCTCCTCCTGCGCCACCTCCTCCGCTCCAGCGGCCTGGGCCGGATCGTCGTCGTCGGCACCTACCGCGACACCGAGCTCACCCACGACCACCCCCTGGTGGGGATGCTGAGCGACCTCCGCCGCCACCCCCGGGTGAGCCGGCTGTCACTCGACGGGCTGGTCGAGGCCGAGGTCATGGATTTCGTGGAGCAGGCGGCCGGCCACCAGCTGGCCGACGAGAGCGAGGCCCTGGCCCGGGCCATCCACGCCGAGACCCAGGGCAACCCCTTCTTCCTCCGCGAGGTCCTCCGCCACCTGGTGGAGACGGGGGCGGTCGTGGTCGACGGGGGGCATTGGGGTGTCGCCCGACCCATCGAGGAGCTGGGCATCCCCGAGGGGGTGCGCGACGTCGTCGGGCGCCGCCTGGCCCGGCTGTCGGACCAGGCCAACACGGTGATGCGGCTGGCCGCGGTGCAGGGCACCGACTTCGAGCTGGCGGTGCTCCAGGCGGCGGGCGAGTTCGACGAGGAGGGGGTGCTGTCGGCCCTGGAGGAGGCGCTCGACGCCCGGCTGCTGCTGGAGCCGTCGGGACCGGCCGCCCGCTACCGCTTCTCCCACGCCCTCGTCCGCCAGACGGTGTACGGCGAGCTCTCCGCCGCCCGCCGGGTGGTGCTTCATCGCAAGATCGGCGAGGCCATCGAGCACATCCACGGGGGACGCATCGAGGAGTACCTTCCGGCCCTGGCCCACCACTACGCCCAGGCCTCGATGCCCACCGCCACCACCGGCAAGGCGCTCGACTACGCGGTGCGGGCCGGCGACCGGGCGGTGGAGCAGATGGCCAACGACCAGGCCGCGTCGTACTACCTGCGGGCGCTGGAGCTGCTGGAGGTCGGCGGCCAGGCCCACGACGACGCCCGTCGCCTCGACCTGCTCATGCGCCTCGGCCGGGCCCAGCGGCTGGCGGGCGATCCCGCCCACCGGGAGACGCTGCTGGCCGCGGGCCGGCTGGCCCGCCAACTGGGCGATGCCGACGCCCTGGCCCAGTCGGCCCTGGCCAACCACCGCGGCCTGTGGGCGACGGTGGGCGGCGTCGACGACGACCGAGTGGCGATGCTCGAGTCCGCGCTCGACGCCCAGGAGCCGGTCGACAGCCCGGTGCGGGCCCGGCTCATGGCCCGGCTGGCGGTGGAGGTCGTCTACGGGCAGGATCCCAACCGGGGGCGCGTCGTGAGCGCGGAGGCCCTGGCCATGACCCGCCGCCTGGGCGACCGGGCCACGCTGGCCGAGGTCCTCCTCGCCCGGGTGGTGGCCATCTGGGCGCCGACGACCGTCGCCGAGCGCCTGGCGCTCACCCGCGAGCTGCTGGAGGTGGCCGGCGAGCTGGGCGACTCAGTGCTGGTGTGCGCGGGATCGTGGCACCGCTTCGCGGCGGCAATCGAGGCCGGCGACGTGGCCGAGGCCGACCGCTGCCTCGACGCCGCCGAGGGGCTGGCGGCCGAGCTGGGCCAGCCCACTGCCCGCTGGTTCACCATGATCCTGCGGGCCAACCGGCTCCTGCTGGCGGGGGAGGTGGAGCGCAGCGAGGCCGTCTCCGACCAGGCCCTGGAGCTGGGCCTGGCCACCGGCCACCCCGATGCGGTGCTCCTCCACGCGGTCCACGTGTTCAACGTCTGTTTCGAGCGGGGGACGCTCGACCTCGTCGCCGACGGCGTGGCCCGGGTGACGGCGGCCAACCCCGGCGTCACGTCGCTGCAGGCCACCCTGGCCCTCCTCCACGCCGAGCTGGGCGAGCTCGAGCAGGCCCGAGCCTCCTACGAACGGCTTCTCGGCCAGCTCACCGACCTGCGCCAGGAGCCCTACTGGCTGCGGACGGTGACCCAGGCCGCCTACGTCTGCCACCTGCTGGAGGACCGGGTGGGGGCGGGCGTCCTGCTCGCGCTGCTGGAGCCGTTCGCCGACCAGGCGGTCTGCACCGGCCTCAGCTCGGGCGGCTCGGTGTCGTACTACATGGGCCTGCTGGCCGCGACCCTCGGCCGCCTGGAGGACGCCGACGCCAGCCTGGCCCGGGCCGAGCGGGCCCACGCCGCCATCCCCGCCCCCGCCTGGCTGGCCCGCACCCACCTGGCCCGGGCCGGCGTCCTCCTCCAACGCGACCTCCCCACCGACGCCCACCAGGCCCGGTCGCTCGTCCGCCAGGCCCTCACCACGTCGCGTGCCCTGGGGCTGACCCCACTCGAACGCCAGGCGACGAAGGTCCTGAGCACTCGCTGACAACGAGAACCGGGGCGGCCGCCCCGCCGCAGGCGGTCGCCCCGGTTGACCCGACCCCCGCCGGCCCGCCAAGCCGGCTCCGCCGCCGGGGGAGGGTTCGGGAGGGGCCCCGCCCCCCCTCCCGAGACTTAGCCGTTGACGCTCGCCTCCAGCTTCTCGGGGGACACCCGCCAGTAGGCGTGCTCCTCCTTCCGGATCTTGGCCTCGAGCTCCTCCAGGTCGGCCCGGAAGGCGTCGAAGGCGGCCCTGCCGGCCTGGTCGACGGCCAGGTAGCCGAAGTCGTGCAGGATCGGCGTCCGCTGGACGTTGAGCATGAGGTTGACGTTCACCAACCGCTGGTAGACGTCGACAGGGACGCGGCGGCCGTCCCGTCGCACCCGGACGGGCTGGACGTGGGGCCACACCTGGTAGTTCCAGAGCCCGGAACCCATGATGTCGTGCTCCACCGTCCCGACGAACATCAGGATGGCGGCCAGCCGGGCCACCTCGTCCACCGTCATCTGCGCACTCACCACGCCCCCGACGCCCCCGGGGAGCCGACGGTTGAGGTCGGCGATCCAGGCCACCACCGCCGGGTCGGCCCGAAGGGCGGCGTCGGACGGGTAGGCGACGTGCAGGTAGCGCTGGGCGTGGCGGTACATGACGTCGAAGTGGGCCCGACGATTCTCGAGCGAGGGCTGGTCGAAGGGCGCCATCGAAAGACCCCGCCGGTCGGCGTCGGCATCGGGATCGAAGGCGGCGATGTCGTGGTCGCCGTAGGTGTCGGACAGCAGGTGACACAGCCCATCGTGGGTGAAGCTGAACACGCTCTCGTAGTCGCCGCCCTTCATGAGCAGGATCTCGGTGACCAGCTCGTTGGAGTACTGGGTGCCCCACTGGTGGGGCCACAGGAGACGGTTGAGTCGGTGGCCTGCCGGAAGCCAGTTGCGGCTGGCCACCGAGCTCTGGGCCACCGCCGCCAGGTGGACCCAGTTGAAGTGGCGAACCAGGGTCAGGTGGTTGGTGGCCGCGGCCAGCGCCAGGCGCTGGGCCTGCTCCCACAACGGGTGGCTGGGGGTGACCACACCCAGCTCGCAGTCGATCTCGACCGCAGAAAGGCCCCGCTGGTCGTCGTCGACCTCGAACCGCACCCGCACACCGAGCGAGCGCAGGCCCTGGTGGTGCTCGTACCGGCCCAGGTCCCGGAAGTCCCACTCGTACGAGGTGAGGGGATCGCTCGCGTCGACCGCCTGCAGGTAGTAGGAGTACGGGCCGGCGACGGCGAGCTGCCCGAGGTTGATCTGGCCCCGGTACTCCTCCGGCAGCGCCGGCACCGGGAACTTCGACTTCCGGTGCGTCCGGCCGTAGGCGGAGGCCATGGCGAGCGAAGGGTCGGAGCTGATCGAGGGAAGCCCCGGCTGTCCGGGAGGAAAGACCCGGTACAGGAAGGCCTGGACCCGGCAGAAGCCGAGCCGGAACCGGTTGTACTCGTCATCCGGCACGTGGTTGGCGACGAGGATGTTGTCGATCGGGATCCCCGGGTAGCGCACCCGCATCGGGATCGTGCGCAGCTTCCGCGCGCTCTCGGTCGGCAGCGGTGCGTACTGCTCCTCGTTGGCCCGGAACTTTTTCACCGTCAGCCAATTCCAGAATGCCCTGCGAATCTTCCACATCTCGCCCTGCCCCCAGTCTCAGAATCCGCCGGTCCTACCGTCCACCGCGGCACGACTCCTTCCTTAGAGCGCCGACGCGGCCCGCTGATACGCGGTTGCTACCTGTCACTACGGCGCTCCGCCGCCCTGGCCACGTTCGCCCTCGTGGGGTGAGTCGAGGATGGGTATTCGCTCCGCATAGCTCCTGCTCCAGTCCCGGCCGTCGTTGCCGACCGTCGTCACCAGCCTGGTCAGCGACGCCGTCGGCGACGATGCCGACCATCACCTTCCGGGTGTGACGGCGGACACACTCGCCCGGGCCGGCGGGCCTGCCCCGGTAGGGTCGGGCGCACGTGGAATGGCGCTTGCTGCGGGACGTCCCCGACGACAAGGTGCGACGGGTCCTCTCGGCCGCCCGGCGGCGCCGGTTCGCGAGAGGGTCGGTGCTCTTCCACGAGGGCGACCCCGCCACCACGCTGCACCTGCTCGCCAAGGGACGGGTCGCGGTGCGGGTCACCACGCCCCGGGGCGACGTGCTCACGGTCGACCTCCTCGGCGCCGGCGACGTGGTGGGCGAGCTCGCCTTCCTGGCCACCGACGCCCGGCGCACGGCCACCGTCGTCGCCTTGGAGGCGACCGAGACGCTGGTCCTCGACCGGGCCGTGTTCGACGAGCTGAGCAGCCACGACCCGTCGGTCTCGGAAGTCCTCCTGCACGTGCTGGCCGAGCGCATCCGCCGCCTCGACGCCCGGCTGCTGGAGGCCCTCTTCGTGCCCGCCGACACCCGGATCCTGCGCCGCCTGGAGGAGCTGGCGGCGACCTATGGCGGCGTCATCCCCCTCACCCAGGAGGACCTGGCCGGCCTGGCCGGCACCACCCGGGCCACCGTCAACCGGGTCCTGCGCCGGGAGCTCCAGTCGGGCACGATCACCGCCAGCCGGGGCCGGATCACCGTGGTCGACGGCGAGGCCCTGGCCCGACGGGCGCGCTGACCACGTCGCCGCCGCCGCCCGTGGGCGCGACCGGGAAGACGGCTTCGGGGCGCTTTTGTCGTTAGCATCCGTCCCTGCGGGAAAGGGGGGAACCGTGGGGGTCGACTACCGGCGAATCCGGAATGCGCTGCCTGAGGGGCGGACGCTGCCGGAGGACCTCTGGTCCCGCCGCCATCGCGGCATCCTCGTCCTCCTGTGGGCCCACGCCGCCCTGATCCCTTTGTTCGCCATCGGCAGGGGATTCCGACTCACCCACGTGCTCATGGAGGGGGCCGTCGTCCCCCTCACCGCGCTGCTGGCGACGACGCCGAGACTCAACCGCCGTCAGCGCAGCGCGGCCGCCTCGATCGGCCTGCTGTCGTGTTCCGCGGTGCTGGTGCACCTGTCGGGCGGCGTCATCGAGATGCACTTCCACTTCTTCGTCATGGTCGCGGTGGTGGCTCTGTACCAGGACTGGGTCTGCTTCCTCGCCGCCATCGGCTACGTGCTCGTGCACCACGGGATCCTCGGGGCGCTCGATCCGGAGTCGGTCTTCAACCACTACGCAGCCCTCAACCACCCCTGGAAGTGGGCGGCCATCCACGCCTTCTTCATCACCGGCATCAGCGTGGCGTGCCTCGTGACCTGGCGGCTGGACGAGAACCTGCTCGACCGGGAGCGTGAGGCCGAGGAACGCCTGCGGGAGGAAACCCGCATCGTGGAGACGCTCAACGACGTCGGGCGGACGGTCGCCGCCGAGCTCGACCTGCGGGCGGTGGTGCAGACGGTCACCGACGCCGCCACCGAAGTCACCGCGGCTGCCTCCGGGGCGTTCTTCTACAACGTCGTCGATGCCCGCGGCGAGTCGTACATGCTCTCCACGCTCTCCGGCGTGCCCACCGAGGCGTTCACCGGTTTCCCCATGCCGAGGGACACGGCCGTGTTCGGCCCGAACTTCGCCGGCGAGGGCACCGTGCGCCTCGACGACGTCACCCGCGACCCCCGCTACGGCCACACCCCGCCCCACTTCGGCCTGCCCAACGGCCACCCGCCGGTCCGCAGCTACCTGGCGGTGCCCGTACGGTCGGCGCGGGGGGAGGTGCTCGGGGGGTTGTTCCTCTGGCATCCGGAGCCGGCTCGTTTCTCCGACGTCGACGAACGCCTGGTCGAGGGGATCGCGGCCCACGCCGCCGTCGCCATCGACAACGCCCGCCTCTACGAGGCCGAGCGCAAGTCCCGCGAGCTGGCGGAACGGGCCCAGGGCCGGCTGGCGGTGCTCGCCGACGCCAGCCGGGCGCTGGCCTCGTCGCTCGACGCCGACCGCATCCTCGACGAAATGGCCGGCATCGTCGTGCCCGCCCTGGCCGACCGCTGCGACGTGTTCCTCGCCGGCGACGACGGCCTCCTCCGTCCCGTCGTGGCCGCCGGGGGCGATCCCGGGGCGGACCGGTCGCCGGTCGCCGCCACCGGTGCCGCCGCCGGTGCCGACGAGCCGGTCGCCCGTTGCTTCGGCACCGGCCGGAGCATCGTGCTCGGTGCCGACTCGGACGGGCCGGCCGCGGCGGGGGTCGCGGTGGCATCGGCGATCGTGGTGCCGCTGGTCGGTCCCCACGGTCCCCTCGGAGTCCTCTCGCTGAGCACGTCCGCCGAGTCGGGCCGCGTCCTCGACCACGACGACGTGTCGCTGGCCGAGGAGGTGGGCCGGCGGGCGGCGGTGGCGGTCGAGCACGCCCGCCTCTACGCCGGCCAACGCACCGCGGCCGAGACCCTCCAGCACAGCCTGCTGCCGGAGGTCCTGCCCGAGCTACCGGGGATCGCCATCGCCAGCCGCTACCTCGCCGGTGGGCCCGACGTCGACGTCGGCGGCGACTGGTACGACGTGCTGGCCCTGCCCGACGGCCGCCTGGCCCTGGCCATGGGCGACGTCGTCGGGCGGGGCGTGCCGGCGGCGTCGCTGATGGGCCAGCTGCGCAACGGGCTGCGGGCCTACGTGGTCGAGGGCCGCTCACCGGCCCAGGTCCTGTCCCTGCTCAACCGGCTCCTGCGCGACGTCGGTGCGCCCCACCAGATGGCCACGGTGGTCGTGATGGTGCTCGACCCCGAGACCGGCGAGGTCTGCTACTCCAACGCCGGGCACCCCCCGCCGCTGGTGGGGACGGGCGACGGCGGCACCCATTTTCTGGAGGATGCGGTCTGCGTGCCCCTGGGCGCCATCGGCCACGCCGAGTACACCGAGGCCAAGTTGGTCCTCACCCCCGGCTCGACCCTGATCCTCTACACCGACGGCCTGGTGGAGGACCGCACCATGGCGCTCGACGTCGGGCTCGACCGGCTGCGATCCGACCTGCTCACCGGCCCCGACGACGTCAACGCGCTGTGCGAGCACCTCACCGCCCACCTGCGGGAGGCGGGACCGGCCCAGGACGACATGGCCATCCTGGCCGTGCGGTGGCTGGCGCTGGGGCCGACGCTCGAGTTCCAGCTGCCCAGCCAGGCCCGGGTCCTGCGCCCCCTGCGGGCCACCCTGCGCCGGTGGCTGGCGGCGGGGGGCGTCACCGACCACGAGGCGTTCGAGATCCTGGTGGCGACCTCGGAAGCGTGCGCCAACGCCATCCGCCACGGGGCCTCGAGCGCCACCCATTTCGACCTCCGGGCCGAGCTCAACGGCGACGTCTCCATCGTGGTGCGCAGCTCCGGCGGGTGGCGCGAGCGGCGGCCGTCGGCGCCCGGGGGGCGGGGGCTCGACATCATGCGCCAGTTCATGGACGACACCGAGGTCGAAGGCGGGCTGGACGCCACCGAGATCCGGATGCGCCGCCGGCTGGTCAACAGCTGCCTGGGTGCGGAACCGGTTGTCGATGCGACTTGACCTGGGCGACGACGGCGACGACTGGGGCGTCGACGGGGGCGTCGTCGTGGCCCGCATCGAGGGCGACATCGACTTCGGCTCGGCCGGCGACCTCGGCGCCGACATCCTCCGGGCTCTGCCCGACACCGCCATCGGCCTGGTGCTCGATCTCACCGAGGTGCGCTACGTCGACAGCGGGGGCGTGCGGGTCTTCTTCGAGCTGGCCGCCCACCTCGCCGGCTCCGGTCGCCGGGTGGCGCTGGCGGTGCCCGAGACCTCGCCCATCCGCCGGTTGATCAAGATCACCCGCCTGGAGGAGGCCGTCCTCCTCTGCACCGCCGCCCCCGAATGCGCGGAGATGCTCCGAACCACATAGCCCCGGGGAACCGGCGGCGGCCGTCGTGCGTCTGTGCGAGGGTGAGGAGCGAGGTGGCGGCCGCAGACGAGAAGACGGCAGACGAGGAGCGGGAGAGTGACGACGCGCCGGTCGTCGTGCTCGCTCCGCCCGCCTCCCTGGCCGACCTCTACCGGGAGCGATACGTACCCATGGTGAGACTGGCGTACCTGATGGTCGGCTCGACCACCGTGGCCGAGGACCTGGTGCAGGACGCCTTCGCCCGCATGCACCGACACTGGGACAACGCCGAGCACCCCCGGGCCTACCTGCGCACGGCGGTGGTCAACGCCTGCCGGTCGCACCTGCGCCGGCTGGCCCTGGAACGGGCCTACCGCCGCCACCCGTCGGCCGTGGGCGAGGGCATGGTGGCCCAACCCGACGAGTTGTTCGACGCGCTGGCCGCCCTGCCGCCCCGGCAACGGGCGGCCCTGGTGCTGCGCTTCTACGAGGACCTGTCCGAGGCCGACATCGCGGTCGCCCTCGGCTGCCGCCCGGGCACGGTGAAGTCCCTGCTGCACCGGGGCCTGGCCGAGCTGCGCAAGGTGGTGGAGCAGTGATGGTGGAGGACGAGCTTCGGGACACGCTGCAGCGCCGGGCGGACGTGGTGGAGCCGTCGTTCGACGCCTGGCCGTCGATCACCCGCCGCATCGACCGCCGGCAACGGCGGACCCGCACCGCCACCATGTCCCTGGTCGCCGGCTTCTCGTTGGCGGCGGTGGCGGTGGCCGTCGCGATGGTCACCCTGGCCGTCCCCGACGCCGGTGACCAGAACGTGGCCGCCACCGGCGGTCCACCCCGCCTCACGGGCACCACGACGAGCCTCCCGTTCTCGTCGGCCAGCCCGTCCACGGTCGGGCCGATCGAAGCCATACCGGGACAGGTCGGAAGCGGCGGACCGGGCGGCAGCGTGGTGCCGCAGGGGCCGGCCCCGACCACGGCCGGCAGCGGCAGCGGCCCGACGGAGACGGGGATGCTGTCGTCCGGCTTCCACTCGGGCACGATCTACCCGGAGACGGCGGCCGAGCTGGAGACGATTCAGGCCCAGGTCGACGACGGCCACCAGCCCTGGTGGACAGACCCGGTGATGGTGGCGGCGTCGTACCTCGGCAACCGGGGCCTCACCATCGACGACGACGGGTTGCCGGCATGGGTCGGCAACGCCGGTGCGATGCGCTACACCGCCGGCGGCGTCGGCGGCTGGGTGAGCCTGGCCCAGCTCATCAACGGCGGCTCGATCCACTACGTGACGGGGTCCCGCACCGACCGGGTCGTCAAGCTCCGGCTCATCCGCGAGGGCAGCCGGGTGACGGTCGAGGTCATCGCCACCGAGTCGGGCAAGGTCGTCGTGCGCAGCAAGCGGCCCGGCGCGGACTGGAACCCGAGCACCACCGAGGCGGTGGTGGCGGGGAGGTTGCACTCACTCACGGTCCAGGGCGCGGAGTCGACCGACCTCATCGTCCAGGTCCGCCACGAGGGCGACGACGGCCGGGTAGGCCTGACCGAGGAGCTCCTGGGCGCGGTGCAGCCCGAGCTGGAGTACGTGGGCCTCCACGACGCATCGGTGCTCGCTCCCGGCCAGCTGGGACCGATCGGCCTGGACTTCACCTTCGCCGAGGTGCAGCGGTACAGCGGCATCGCCACCGTCATCGACCAGGGCGAGTCGTGCGCCAGCGTCTCGCCCGCCGGTCGCCCGGCCGGGGTGGCCTTCGTGTCGACCGACGGCGACGACCGCGTCGACGTGATCACCGTCGCCGCGCCGAGCGTGCGCACCGCAGCCGGCATCGGGGTCGGAAGCACGCTGGCCGAGGTCCGTCAGGCCCACCCGGGGATCGAGGAGCGGCTCACCGACGGTGAGGGCAGGCTCGTCCATTCCCCCGACGACCCCATGCAGGAGGGGTTCGAGATGATCTTCGGGATCCAGGACGGAAAGGTGTCCGTGATCTGGTCCGGCCACGAAGGCCTCTCCGACACCGACGAGATCTGCGCTTAACCGACCAGCGCGGCCGCCAGGCCGAACGCTGGTCGGAACGGGAAACAGTCCGCCGAAGGCGGCCCGAGCCCTAGACATCCAGGGCGCCGTAGCATTGGCGGCGTGAGCTCGGACAACCCGTTGGCCGAGAAGACGGCGGACCGCGTCGCGCCCCCTGCCGTCCTCGTCATCTTCGGCGCGTCGGGCGACCTCACCAGCCGCAAGCTCATGCCGGCCGTCGAGCGGCTGGCCCTCCGGCGGCTGCTGCCGGCGTCGTTCTCGATCGTGGGCGTGGCCCGCACCGAGATGGACGACGAGGAGTTCCTCCAGCGGATGATGAAGACGGTCCTCGACGAGCGCAGCGAGGGCGGGGGCGACGACGTCCGCCACGTGTGGGACGCGTTCTCCGGCGGGTTCCGCTACGTGGCCGGCGACTACGGCTCGCCCGACACCTTCGCCCGGCTCAAGGAGGTGCTGGAGGAGCTCGACCGCGAGCGGGGCACGGCCGGCAGCCGCCTCTACTACCTGGCCACCCCGCCCGACACGTTCCCGACGGTGGTCGAGGGCCTCGGCGCCCAGGGCCTCAACAAGGCCCCGTCCGACCAGGGGTTCGTGCGCATCGTCATCGAGAAGCCCTACGGGCGGGACGGGCGGTCGGCAGCCAGGCTCGACGAGATCGTCCACCGGTCCTTCGACGAGTCGCAGGTCTACCGGATCGACCACTACCTGGGGAAGGAGACGGTCCAGAACGTCCTCGCCCTGCGCTTCGCCAACGCCATCTTCGAGCCCCTGTGGAACCGGCGCTACGTCAACCACGTGCAGATCACGGTGGCCGAGTCCCTCGGGGTGGGCCACCGGGGCAGCTTCTACGAGCGGGCGGGCGCCCTGCGCGACATCGTCCAGAACCACGTGATGCAGGTGCTGGCCCTCACCCTGATGGAGCCGCCGGCCACGTTCGACGCCGACGGGATCCGCGACGAGAAGGTGAAGGCGCTCAAGGCGGTCGACATCCTCACCCCGGAGGAGGTGCCCTTCGAGGTCGTGCGGGGCCAGTACCGCAAGGGCTGGGTGGAAGGCCAGGAGGTGAAGAGCTACCGGGAGGAGGAGGGGGTCGACCCCCACAGCACCACCGAGACCTACATCGCCATGCGCCTGCGGGTCGACAACTGGCGATGGGCGGGGGTGCCGATCTACGTCCGCACCGGCAAGTACCTGCCCAAGCGGGTCACCGAGGTGGCCATGGAGTTCAACCGGGTGCCCCACCTGCCCTTCGCCGCCAACCAGGCCGAGGGCCTCGACCCCGACGCCCTGGTGCTGCGGGTGCAGCCCGACGAGGGCATCACCCTGCGCTTCGGGGCCAAGGTGCCGGGCCAGGCGTTCCGGGTGCGGTCGGTGTCGATGGACTTCTTCTACGGGGCCGCCTTCCTGGAGGAGACGCCCGAGGCCTACGAGCGGCTGCTGCTCGACGCCCTCCTCGGCGACCAGACCCTGTTCATCCGCTCCGACGAGGTGGCCCAGGCCTGGCGTATCGTCGACCCGGTGCTTGAGGCGTTCGAGGAAGGTCACGTGCCGCTGGCCCGCTACGAGGCCGGTAGCTGGGGCCCGGAGGAGGCCGACGAGCTCCTTCGCCGCGACGGCCGCGGCTGGCGACGGCCGTGAGCCAGGCGTCGTCGACCACCATCGGGACCTGGGAGGCCGACGACGTCTCCATCGGCGACGTCGAGCGGGCCCTGTCGGGGTTGCGGCGCCACGAGCAACGGGCGGCGGTTCGGGCCAGCGTGCTCACCCTGGTGGCCGTCACCCAGAGCCAGGCCGAGGCCGACCTGGTACGGGGCACCATCCACGACCTGGGGATCAGGCACCCGTCCCGCACCCTGGTGGTGGTGCTGCAGAAGGGCGACCCCGGCCAGCCCGCGGGCGACGGCGGCACGGGCGTCGACGCCGCCCTGTGGGTCCACGCCCTCGAGCACGACGGCCGGGCGGTGTGTTTCGAGGAGGTCCGCCTGCTGGTGCGGGGCCCGGCCCGGTACCACCTCGACTCCATCGTGGGCCCGTTCGCCCTGCCCGACGTCCCCCTGGTGGTGTGGCTGCCGGCCAGCCTGCCCGCCCCCGGCGATCCCCTCCTCGACGTGGCCGACCGCCTGGTGGTCGACAGCCGGGCCGCCGACGAGGGCGGCGGCGACGTGCTGGCCCGGGCCGCGGTCCTGGCCCGGCGCCTGCCCGTCACCGACCTGTCGTGGATCCGCCTGGCGCCGTGGCGCAGCCTGCTGGCGGGCTTGTTCGAGGGCTCCGTCAACCGGCCCTTCCTCGACGGCGTCGACCGGGTGCAGGTGGGGGGCAACGCCGGCCCCCGCCAGCTACTCGGGGGATGGCTCCTCCGCCGCCTCGGCCTCACCCCGGCCCGGGTCGAGCTGAAGCCGGCGCCCCACGTGTCGGTGTGCGTCGACGCCACCGATCACCAGGGCCGGCGGGCCACCTTCTGCGTCGCCCGCGCCGGCGCCGAACGGGTGCTCACGGCCACCGTCCGGATCGAGGACGGTCCCCACCTGGAGCAGGTGCTCACCATGCAGGAGCGGTGGCCGGCCCTCGCCCTCGCCGGTGCCCTCACCAACGTCGGCCACGACGAGCCCTACGAGGAGGCCCTGGCCGGAGCCCGCGAGCTCCGGGGCGCGGCGTGAGCGTGAACGGGCCGCATGCCATGAACGGTGAGTTGCCATGAACGGCGAGCTGATCATCGTCGACGACGTCGCCACCGAGTTCGCCGAGCGGGTGGTGGAGGCGTTCCACACCCGGCCCGGGGAGAGCTTCGCCCTCACCGTCTCGGGAGGTGCCACCGCCCGCCGCTGCTACGAGAAGCTGGCCGCCGACGGTGCCGACCAGATCGATTGGTGGCAGGTCGACGTCTACTGGGGCGACGAGCGCTGCGTCCCGCCCGGCCACTCCGACTCCAACGAGCGGCTGGTGCGGGAGGCCCTGCTCGAACGGGTGGGGGCGGCCAACGCCGTCTACCCCATGCGCTGCGACGAAGGGCCCGACGCCTACCAGCAGCGGGTGGTCAGCGCCGGCCGGTTCGACGTGGTCCATCTCGGGCTCGGGCCCGACTGCCACACCGCGTCGCTCTTCCCCGACTCCCCCGCCCTCGACGCCGACCCCGGCCGCCTGGTGGCGCTGAACGAAGACCCCCACGGTCGCAACCCCCACGCCCGCATGACCCTCACTTACTCGGGCATCGCCCGGGCCCGGCTGGTGATCTTCACGGTGGCCGGGGAGGCCAAGCGGGAGGCGTTCGCCCGGGTGCGGGCGGGCGACCTGGCCTGCCCCGCGACCCGGGTGCGGGCCGAGCGCATCGTGTGGCTCGTCGATCCCGCGGCCGCAGGCGAGGAGGCCTGACCGGAGCCGCAGCCCCGCCCGTCAGGCGACCTTCACCTCCTGCTTCATACCGAGGGTGTAGTGGGGCTCGGCGGTGGTGGGGTCGTCGTCGTCGGTGGTCCCCTTGCCGTAGTTGCAGATGAAGAGGTAGTCGCCGACGGGAAGGGCGGTCACCATGTAAGCCGTCTGGCCGGGATCGGTGCTCACCGCGTTGGCAAACGCGACCTTGGTCTCGGCCTGGTCGTCGGGCAGTTCGAGGATCTGGTCGAACGACTCGGTGACCCCCGGGTTCTTGCTGAACACCAGCATCTCGTGGGCCTCGTCGGAGGTGTTCTCCATCTCGATGCGGACCGTGCCCGCGGGAAGGGTCGCCGGGAGCCCCTCGTAGGCGTAGTTGACGGCATCCACCGTCGCCTTGGCGCCGGTGCAGTTCTCGTGCATGTAGGCGTCGACGGTGCCGATGAGGTCGGAGTAGTCGCTGCTGAGGAGGACGGACCGGTCGGCGGTGGCCCGGAACTCCCGGGACTTGGTGGCGACCTCGCCGACCTCGTCCCTGACCTCGTCGGGCGCGCTACCGACGAGGGTGGCCAGAGGGCCGGCCACGTTGGCGTCGTAGGCGGCCTGGACCTGGCCGACGAGCTCGGCGGGCGGCGGGGCCCCGTCGGGCGGCTCGGGCGTGCTCGTGAGGACCTTCGTGTACCCGACGCTCATGGCCCCGTGGGCCTCGCAGGCGTCGGCGATGTCGGCGCTCTCGGCGTCGTCGCCGCAGGCGGTGAGGCCGGCGATGAGGGCGATGCTCAGGACGGCGGCCACGTTCCACGGACGGCTTCGGACGATCATGCGGCTTCCTCCCCGGGCTCCCTGCACGTGGTGGCGAACCTACCCATCGGGGTACGGACCACTCATGACCAGAATCCTGTTGATCGTCGCCGTGGCCTGCTTCGCCATCGCCACCCTGTCCGCCTTCACCGACGCCATCGCCGTCAACGAGCTCGGCTTCATCGCCCTCGGGCTCACCGCCTACGCGGCTGTGCCCCTCGTCGCCGACTACGAGGCGTTCGGGTCGGGCGCAACACGGAGGCGGCGCGTTCTGCGGTAGCCGGGGGTATCGTCCGAGTCTTGGACGACACCACCAACCGCCAGGTCCTGCAGGCGCTCTATGACGCCCTCGGTGCCGGCGATTTCGGGACCGTGCTCGGCCTCCTGTCCGACGACGTGATCGGCCACGTGCCCGGCAACAGCCCGGTGGCGGGCGACTACGTGGGCAAGGGGGCGGTGGCCGGCTACGTGGGCCAGCTGGCGGAGCGGTCGGGCGGCACCATCCGCTTCGAGCCGCGAACCGTCCTGGTCGCGGGCGACCGCGGCGTGGGCCTGCTCCGTGACCTGGCCGAGCGCGACGGCAAGACCCTGGCCATGGACAACGTCCACGTCTGGCGCATGGGCGACGGCACCCTCGACGAGATCTGGATCTACCCCGGCGACCAGTACGCCTGGGACGACTTCTGGTCGTAGGTCGTGCTCGCCACGATCGCTACGACAGACTCCCCGGAGACAGGGCGAGCACCCGCAACCGGGGCTGGGCGTCGATCGGCACCGCGAGGGATGCGATCGCACCGGGGCCGGCGTCGACGGCGGACACCGACCAGGAGGCGTGGGGGTCGGGCCCGGAGACGACCCATCGGCCCGGTCCGGCGGGGCGGGCCTCCACCAGGGCCGGGTCGAGGGAGAGCCCGGTGCCGAGAGCCTTGAGGAACGCCTCCTTCACCGTCCACAGCCGCAGGAAGGCGGCGTCCCGCTCTCCTTCCGGAACGGCGGCCAGCCCGGCCTGCTCCTGCTGAGTGAGCACCATCGCCGCCATCAGGTGGCGGTTGCCGACCGGGCGCAGGCGCTCGATGTCGACCCCGACATCGTGGTCGCGGGCGACGGCCACGGTGGCCAACCCGTCAGACGAGCTGGCGCTGAACCGCAGGCGGCCGTCGGCGAGAGCCTCCGGCTTGCCGTTGGGGCCGGTTGGTATGGCTCCGACGCCGGGATCGGCGCCGTAGGCGGCCAGGAGACGCCGGAGCAGCCACCGCCGCCGGACGAAGCGGGACGCGTGGCGGGCGAACCGAAAGGTGTCGGCCCGGGCGACCTCGTCGGGAGAGAGGTACCGGCGCAGCCCGGGATCGGAGAGCGCCAACTCGTCGGTCCGGGCATGCCACACATGGACCTCGCCCGCCTCCAGGGCGGGCACGGACACTCGGGCGGTACCCACGGCCCCGGTGGCCAGGTCGGCGGCGATGGACGAGACGAGCCGGGCCCGAGCGGAGTGCAGGAAGAAGTGGTCACCGGGAAGGACCCGGACGGCGAACGGGCCCGCAGTCAGATCCCCCCAGGCGAAGAGGTCGTCGACCGGTGTCTCGGGGTCGCGATCGCCGGCGAAGACCGTCAAGGGGCAGGGAAGGGGCGGGCCTTCCCGGAGGAGGTACTGGTCGACGTAGCCGAGGTCGGCCCGGAGGACTCGCAGGGCCAGACCCCGCATGTCGGGGTCGTCGAAGATCTCCGGCGGCGTGCCTCCCAGCTCGGTCACCCGGGCGATGAGCTCGGCGTCGGGCAGGACGGAGGCGGGGTCCTTCAGGCGGGGGAGCTGGGGAGCGTGGGCACCGGAGACGAAGAGCCACACCGGGTTGGGCGCGCCGCTGGCGACCAGCTCCCGGCACAGCTCGAAGCCGAGCCGGGCCCCGAAGCTGTGACCGAAGACGGCGTAGGGACGGGCGGTGTGCGGCCGGATGGCGGCAACCAGGTCGTCGATATCGACCACCGGCGACTCGCGGATCCTGCCCTCGCGCCCGGGGAGCTGCACCGGCAACACGTCCACCTGGGGCAGAACATCGGCCCACCCCCTGAAAGCCGACGCCCCCGCCCCCGCGTACGGCAGGCAGAACAGCCGCACCGCCGCGCTGGACCGCGCCCGGGAGGCCGGCAACCACGCCGAAGCCCCCGGCACCGCGGGCGGCGGCGGTCCGGCGGAGGGCGGCGGTCCGGCGGTTGGCGGCGGTCCGGCGGAGGGCGGCGGTCCGGCGGAGGGCGGCGTCCCGGCGGAGGGCGGCGGTCCGGCGGAGGGCGGCGGCGGCGCGCTCACGGCTTGGGGGCGGCGAGCGCGGTGCGGTCGATCTTGCCGATGCCGGTGAGGGGCACGCCCAGGATGGCGACGGGAATCGCCAGCCCCCGGGCCAGGCGGATGGCGACGAAGGAGCCCGGATCCACCCCCGCCCGCTCCAGCTCGCTCGCCACCCGGTCACTGAGGGCGTCCAGCTCGCGGTAGCTGAGCCGGTCGGTCGCGCCGCGAACTGCCAAGGCCTCCGGCTGCCGCGCCGCCGTCGCCCGGAAGCGCCCATGCAGTGTGTCCAAGCGCCTAGCTCCTCCCCACCCGAGAGTCCGCCCGGGAGGTTATCCCGCAAGCCCACCGGCGCTTCTTCGTCAGCCTCGTCTCGTAGGGTGGAGGCCATGACGGCCGCCGAGCTTCTCGCCGCGTCCGTCGGCGACCTCGTGGCCGCGGCATCGGTCCGGCGGGACGCGGCCACCGGCACCCGCATCACGTTCTCGCCCAAGGTGTTCATCCCCCTCACCCACCTGTGTCGCGACCGGTGCGGCTACTGCACGTTCGCCCAGCCGCCGGCCCGGGTGGCGGCGCCGTTCATGACGGCCGACGAGGTGCTGGCCGTGGCCCGGGCGGGAGCCGTCGCCGGCTGCCACGAGGCCCTCTTCACCCTGGGCGAGGCGCCCGAGGACCGGTACCCGGTAGCCCGGCAGTGGCTCGCCGCCGCCGGCTACGGGTCGACGGTCGACTACCTGGCCGCCATGTGCGGACTGGTCCTGTCCGAGACGGGGCTGCTCCCCCACGCCAACGCGGGCGCGTTGTCGGCCGCCAACCTGGCCCGGCTGCGGACGGTGTCGGCGTCGCAGGGGATGATGATCGAGACGCTCAATGCCGGCCTCGACTGCCACCGGGGGGCACCCGACAAGAGCCCCGCCCGCCGGCTGGCCACGCTGGAGGCGGCGGGCGAGCTGGGCATTCCGTTCACCACCGGTGTTTTGGTGGGCATCGGTGAGTCCCGAGCCGACCGGCTGGAGGCGCTGGAGGCCATCGCCGCGAACCACCGCCGCCACGGCCACGTGCAGGAGGTGATCGTCCAGAACTTCCTGCCCAAGGCGGGGACGGCCATGTGGTCGGCCGCCCCCTGCCCGCCGGAGGAGCTGGTGTGGACGGTGGCCGCCGCCCGCCTCCTGCTCCCGGCCGAGATCCATCTGCAGGCCCCGCCCAACCTGTCCGACGACCTCGCTCCCCTGCTGGCCGCCGGCATCGACGACTGGGGCGGCGTGTCGCCGGTGACGCCCGACCACGTCAATCCGGAGCGGCCGTGGCCCGCCCTCGACGTCCTCCGGGCGGCCACCGAGGCCGCCGGCTACGAGCTCGCCCCCCGCCTCACCATCTATCCCGAGTTCGCCCTGGCCGCCGAGCGGTGGCTCGACCCCGCGGTGCGCCCGGCGGTGCTGGCCGCGTCCGACGCCCACGGCCTGGGCCGCGACCTCGACCGGTGGTATGCGGGCTGCGAGTCGGTGCCGCCCCGGTTGCTGCCGGCGTTCCCGTCGGCCGGTGGACGGGTGGCCGAGGTGCTGGCCGGCGTGGTGGCCGGCCAGGAGGTGGGCGAGGACGAGATCGTCATCCTCTTCGGCGCCCGGGGCCGGGAGGTGGTGGCGGTGGCGGAGGTGGCCGACGACCTCCGCCGCCAGATTGTGGGCGACGAGGTCACCTGGGTGGCCAACCGCAACATCAACTACACCAACGTGTGCACGTTCAAGTGCCGGTTCTGCGCCTTCTCCAAGGGACCGCTGTCGCTCAACCTGCGGGGCGACCCCTACCTGCTGGGGGTCGAGGAGATCCAACGCCGGGTGGTGGAGGCGGTCGACCTCGGTGCTACCGAGGTATGCCTGCAAGGAGGCATCCACCCGAGCTTCGACGGCGACTACTACATCGACGTCTGCCGGGCGGTGAAGGAGGCTGCCCCCGGCATCCACGTCCACGGCTTCACCGCCCTGGAGGTCACCGAGGGCGCCCGCCGTCTGGGCGAGCCGTTGGTCGACTACCTGCGGCGGCTGAAGGACGCCGGCCTGGCCACCCTCCCCGGCACCGCGGCCGAGATCCTCGACGACGAGGTCCGCCGGGTGCTGTGTCCCGACAAGATCACCACCGACGAGTGGCTGGAGGCCCACCGGGCGGCCCACTCCATCGGCCTGCGCTCGAACATCACCATCATGTTCGGGGCCATCGAGCAGCCGGTCTCGTGGGCCCGCCACCTGCTGCGCACCCGCGACCTGCAGAAGGAGACGGGCGGGTTCACCGAGTTCGTCCCCCTGCCCTTCGTCCACATGGCCACACCGATGTTCCTCCAAGGCAAGTCGAGGCGGGGCCCGACGTTCCGGGAGGCGCTCCTCATGCACGCGGTGGCCCGCATCGCGTATCGGCGAACTGGTCCCCAACGTGCAGGTGTCGTGGGTGAAAATGGGCGCGGTCGGGTCGAGGCAGGCCTTGCTCGCCGGCGCCAACGACCTCGGTGGCACCCTCATGGACGAGAACATCTCGAGGGCCGCCGGTGCCAGCCACGGCCAACGCATGGCCGAGGACGACTTCCAGGCGATCGTCGAGCCGTTAGGCCGGCCCTTGCGCCAACGGACGACCTTGTACGGCCGGGTCGAGCGGGCCGGGGCCGCATAACTGCCGCTCAGCCTGAGGTACCGAGCACACGTTCCGTTTCCCAACGAAGCGATCTCGGTGGGCGACCACGGACGCTGCGGCGCAGGAGTGCGCCGATTCGGCCCACCTCCCCTGGAAGCGTCACTCGTCTGGGCTGCCGTCGTGGTCGTCCTGGGTTGCTACGACAGCCGCTGCGCGAAGTACGGCGGCCTCGGCCGCGGACCATCGTCGTCGCCGGGCCCCGGCGGCGCAGGAGGCTCTGGCGGGCCCCGGCGCTCGAAGCGCCCAGCCGCGATGGTCAGGACCTGGTCGCCGGCCAGCACCGCCTCGCGCAGGATCTCGTAGTCGCACTGGGCCGCTTCCGCCGCCGGCCAGAACGACCTCACCGCCGCCGGGCCCGCTCGACGGTGCGCCGGTGCATCGAAACCCCGAACTGCGACGCCACCTCCTCGGCCAGCTCCGCCCCCGAGCGTGCGGGGTCGGCACCGGTGATGAACTCCAGCACCTCGGGACGCAGCTTCAGCGGCCCTCGCCGGCCCCGGCGCTCGTCCAACAGCCCGGTCATGCCGGCGTCGGCGAAGGCGGCCGCGACAAGGTAGAACGACGCCCGGGAGTAACCGTGGGTGGCGGCCGCCGAGGTCACGGTCAGCCCGTCGACGACGTGGGCCCGCAGCATCTCGTACTTCACCTGGACCTTGTCCTCGGCCAGGAAGAACAGGATTCGGCCGTCGAAGAGGGCGGCGGTCACAGCCTCGGGGGTGGGATGGACGAGCCCCTTCGCCTCCAGCGCCGCCCTCCGTGCCGCTGCGGTCATCGTCGCCCACCTCCCGCGGCGAGCGTAGCGAGCATCGCACTACATGTCTAGTATTTACAGCCGCAACGGGCTGTCCATCCGTCGTCTGAAGCACACGAGAGCCGGGCATCACCGGTCTTGCCTGCGATGCATGGTCCCAAGAAGCCGAACGGCGACCATCATAGCTAAAACAGGGCGGTCTTCAATGCTCGACACTTCTGCACTCACGGGCGGTCGACACAGCCCGCGTCGGTGCCACTCAGGACGGCTGTAGATGCCGGCTGCGGTGGCGCTCAGCGCAGCGACGTGCTGAAGACGAGCTTTGCGTTCCGCCCGTGGTCACCGAGGGGGAATCGTTCCGCATGCAGGTAGCCCGTTCGAAGGGAGGACGCCCGAAGCCCCCGATGACCTGAATCACGCCCGGAGGGGTGGGGACTTCTGCTGGCCACCAGGCGGACGACGACTTGGCCATTGACAGATGTCTCTACGTATTTCGGTCGCTACTCGGGGCTCTCTGTATCCACAGGCGGGTCGTTCTGACCCCAAGGCGGATTGGGGAGCTCAGTGGCGAGATCTTTGGTGCTGGATGGGATTCAGGGCCGGGTGACAACCCGGCCGGCGTCGTTGTTGCGTTGGGCTCGCACGACGATGCGAGACACGGCGGACTTTTACGTCGACCGCCAGGCTCGACGAATGCTGGTGGTCACCTCCGTCCTGCTGACCTACGGCGGCGGGGTCGTGATGTTCTGGCTCCACGCCATCTACCGCGGCGAGCAGGGGCCCGCCATCAACGACGTGTCGCACTGGTTCCTGGACTCGACCCTCGGGTTCGTCGCCCTGACCCCCGTCATCTTCTTCCTGATCGCTTCGGCAGGCCGGCTGACCCGGGCGACCGACCGGCCCGGGTACCGGCGCCTGGCCTTCTACGCGGTGCTCCTGGGGACGTCGTTCGCCCTCGTCACCGCCCCTGGGCCGGCGCTGCACAACTTCATCGCCGGCGAGGGCAAGCCGCTCGCGAACTGGGCCACCGACCTGTTCGGCCACGACGCCGCCGTGGCCGCCCGGGCGCTCACCGCAGAGCCGCGCTCCCATGTGATCGAGGGGGTCCTCCAAGTGGCCGTGGGCTTCCCGGTGTACATCGCCATCTCCTGGCTGGCCGCTCACCTGGCCGCCGCCACCCGGATTCTCAACCACAACGGATAGCCCACAAGGGTTAGAAGGAGAAAGTGAACACAATGGACCCGATCCTGTACTGGAACGATGTGGCCCTTGAGGCCAACAAGGTGAGTCACACCAACGGCAAGCGGGAGCAGACCGGCCCCGTCCTGAGCGCACGCGCCCTGGCCATCGTGCATCTGGCCATGCACGATGCCTTCGCGGGTGTGTCGGCGGACCCAACTCTCCCTCCTTACCTCACCCCCCTGCCCGCGCTGCTCCCCGGCGCCTCGCTCGACGCCGCTGTCGCCGCGGCTGCCCATGGCACCCTGTCGAGCCTTTTCCCCAGCCAGAAGCCGTTCTTCGACGCCAAGCACGCCGCTGCCGGCCTCGCCGGTCCCGGGCTCAACGAGGGCAACGCTTTCGGCGTGCTGGTGGCCGCCGCCATCCTGAAGGACCGGAAGGACGACCCTGGCGTCAGCGACGACGGGTACGCCGTCTCCATGGGCCACACCTCGCACCGCCCCGACCCCGACGGCCCCGACCAGGGCATCCACGGCCCGTTCTACGGCGCCCGCAGCAAGGGCTTCGCCATCACCGCCCGCCACGAGCTGGCGCCCCCGCCCGACCCGGCGACCAACGAGTTCCGGACAGCTCTCCGCCAGGTGCGCTCCCGGGGTGCGGCACCCGAGCTACTGGGGGCGTCGGGCCCGGACAACGCCCGCCGCACCGGTGACGAGACCGTGATCGGGCTCTACTGGGCATACGACGGGGCGGTTGGGATCGGCACTCCGCCGCGGCTCTTCAACCAGATCATCCGAGAGCTTGCCCTCAAGCGGGCAGTGCCCAACACGCCAGCGCAGAACGCCCGGCTGTTCGCCCTCGTCAACGTGGCCATGGCCGATGCCGGCATCCTGGCATGGGACCAGAAGTACATCCACGACCTGTGCCGGCCGGTGGTCGCCATCCGCGAGCTGGACGCCTCGATGGGGCCCGCAGGTGTGGGCGGGAACAACCTCAACAACGACACCGACGTCAGCTGGCTGCCCTTCGGCGCGCCGAACACCAACGTGACGGGTGGCAAGAACAACACGCCGCCGTTCCCCGCCTACCCATCCGGACACGCCACCTTCGGCGCCGCCGCCCTCCACATGACCCGGCTGTTCTACGACCCGAAGTTGGTGGGTGACCGCAGCCCCGACAAGCTCTTCAAGGGCCTCACCTTTGTGTCCGAAGAGCTGAACGGGATCAACAAGGACAACAAGGGGACGGTGCGACCCCGCCACGTCCGCAACTTCCCGGGTGGTCTGTGGCAGATGATCGAGGAGAACGGCCGCAGCCGCGTGTACCTGGGCGTGCACTGGGTGTTCGACGCCTTCGTGGTGGACAGCGCCGACGACCCCGACGTGGGCCGGATCGACCCCGTCACCGGCCTGCCCTTCGGCGGCGTCCCCCTCGGCCTGACGATCGCCGAGGACATCTTCGCCACCCAGATGAAGAAGTCCACGGTCGGGCCCCGAGTGTGAGGGTCGGCAGTTGGTGTGAGGTCGGTTTCGGGCCGACATAGGGGCCCGACTCGCCGAGCAACCGGGCGCCGAGGATCATCCCCAGTGCTGGAGCGGGATCGGATGATCTCGGCGGCCCGGAGCCGCTCGAAAAGGGCAGGAGGGTGGGACTCTGGTTGAGTTTCGGCGTGGTCTCGCGCCAGCCAGGGCAGAATTGACGGTTCGACGCCTGCCATGGACGCTCATTGATCGATCTCCCCGTTGCTCAGCGAACAGCGCCTCGACGGCAGCTGTGGTTGTATGTGAGAGGCGGCGAAAGAAGTGATGCCCATGTCCCTGACACCCACCGGCAGGAAAGCGTGGTTGTGGCCAGTACTGGCCGTCGCCGTCGGCTTGGTCGTTCTGGTCCTTTTCTGGTTCCAGCCTCAGAAGCTGTTCATCGATGAGAGCGTCGACGACCAGATCCCCACGGTCGTCGCCGACACGGCGGTGCCGCCAGGCGACGACCCCGGAGGTTCCGATCCGGCTGTGCCAGGCGCGGCGGGCACGCCGACGGCGCCCGCGGAGCCGGTCGAGTTGGCCCGGGGCGACTTCATCTCGATCGACCATGGCACGTCCGGCGTCGTCCGCGTCCTCGAGCTGGCCGACGGGACGCGCATCGTCCGCCTCGAGGACCTCGACACCGACAATGGCCCCGACCTCTTCCTCTACCTCTCCCCCAACCCAAGCTCTGGCCCGGAGGGCGCCTTCGACGACGGCTTCGTGAACCTGGGCCGGCTTCAGGGAAACAAGGGCAACCAGAACTACGACCTCGCGGCCGACATCGACCTGTCGGCGTTCGAATCGGTGGTGGTCTGGTGCGAACGGTTTAGCTCCGCCTTCGGGGCGGCCGATCTCAAGCTGGCCTGACGGAGGCTCACGAAGGGCCGTCGACCGACGAGCGGCCCAAGACGAATCCTCACACAACCGCATCCGATGCTGTTCACCTACGGTCGTCAAGCAGCCTGTACGCGACCCGTGCCGGCGACCAGCTGGTGGTCAGCAAGTTGGATCGGCCTGGCCGGTCGCGGGAGCGCCTGATCACCCTCTCGAGAGACACCGCCACCTCAACGACCTCGCCGCCGGCCACGTCGGCGCCGGCCGATCATCTCGGTCGACACCAAGAAGTCAGCATGATCGGGTCGGTCACGCGGCAGGCATGAAATGCTGGCGCCGCCCCGCCGGGCGCGGTCGTCGTCCCCTTTTTGGTGCCGTCGAGCCCGAACAAGTCTGGCGCTGGGACCGCCGGGACCCGGGATTGTCGCCTTGAGCACGAACCCGGGGCATCTGCTCAGCACCGGCGTTTTGTCTACCAGGACCTCGGGAGTGATTGGTTCGAGTGTCGACGCGACCCTGAGCGGGAGACCAAGCGCCTCGTCCGCCAGCTTGAGGCTCTCGGCCACTCCGTCAACCTCGCCACGCCGGTCGGGTAACCGCTCGTACCGCCGACGGGCATTGCCGACGCCCCGGTCGCCGGCGCGCCGGCGAGCTACCCCAGCAGATTTCGAGCGGCGACTATCGCCCGCCCGATCAGAGCGGAAACGATCATGACCTCGCCAAAGAGGAGCATCCAGCGATCGCGATACGAGACGCCAAGGCGGTTACCTCGCCAGCCTGTGAACAAGCAGTAACCGCCCAGGAACAGCACGCCCAAAGTTGCCAGGACGCCCGCGCTATCGACGCTCGTTACTGTCGCCGCGACAAGGAGCATTCCAAGAAATACGTTGAGGCCAACGAAGGCATACTCCCACCCAGACGGCCCAACCCCTAGGCGGGTAGTCAGATCTGGCGCGTCGGAAGGACGGGACCGACGGGGCCAAAAGCGTTGAGGATCAAGGATCAGCCGACCGCTGTCTTTCCCAACTGTCACGCGCACATGAGGCCTCGGCCCGACGCGGGTCTGCGCCAACGAGCAAGACTGCCGTGCTGCCGCCCGGGCCTCGGTTGGACCCATCAGACCAGAACGCTCGGGCGACCTGGGTCTCGTCACGATGGGGCCAGGGTCGGGCACGTCGGGGAAACACTTGCCGTCCGTGAACCCGGCCTCGGCACCATCCCGACCTTGTCCTGGGTCAGAAAAGGGGCGCCAGGCACCCCTTTTCGTGCCCAGAAGCGTCGGGTCAGCACTCGGCGGAGTGGTCGCCGTCAGCGTCGTCGCTGCGCCTGCACGCCCTCTACACACCGCGCGCGACACTCCCGTGCTGCGGAACTCCCCAGATGCGTCACGTCACTCGCTCCCCAACGACTGGTGGTCGCCGTCGGCGTCGTCGCTGCGCCTGCGGTCGGGCTCCGACCCTCCCGCCGGCGGATCAACGCCTGCCCGAAGTGACCGCCCCGGTCGACGCTTCGGTGAACACTGGGACAGGTTCTCGCCGACGTCGCCGCGGGGCACGGGGCTGCGGAACGGGCTCGTCCCCCTGCCACCGGCCTTGCATCCAACGAGCGCGGCGACCAACTCGCCGTCGCCGCGCATGCAGGGGCCCGACGTCGTTGTCGATCATGAAGGGATAGGCCAGCACCGCCGCCAGCTGGGCGGCGAGCAGGAGCGCGGACGGTTCGCGCTTGGCGAGGGCCAGCACGCCCGGCAACGTAGCTTCCGCACCGGTCGTCGTGGCGCGCGACAGCGGCGAGGAACCGTCCGTCGGCGGGGATGTGGATGGAATGGCTTGCGGATGACCGCCGTGGTCTGCCGCTCAGCGCTTCCTGCCGGCGGAGGACGGGCTTGAGGTCGAGGACGGGTGTGCCGTCGACGGCCTCCAGGTTCCGGACCTGCACCCGGGTGCCGTCGACGGCGAGGATTTCGACCTGATGGAGGCCGATGGGGTTGGGCCGGTCGGCGGACCGGGTGCTGAACACGCCCGTCAGCGGGTTGGACGGGTCGTCACGGGGCCGAACAACCAGCACCGAACGGTCGGCCCGGTCGAGCCACGTGAGCACGATCACCTCCGACCCCACCCGTAGATCGCGTAGGCCCTCCGCCACCGACGGGTGGAAGACGAGCCAGGCGTCGGGCGCTCCCTCGAAACCTTGCTTGGGAGCGTCGGCCGGGTCGACCAGGGGAGACTCGACCCGACCGATCGGCCGCAGTTCGATCAGAGGATGAGGGGCTTCTCGAGGGGGTTGCCGCTGTCGGCGACCCAGACGTCGAGGACCGTGAACTGCTCCGGGTTGGTCACGCCGGTCACGAAGGCGTGGTTGGTGATCAGCATCCTGCCCGTACCGTCGAAGGCGATGTTGGCCGGGGAGTCGTAGGGGAAGACGGGGTTGCCCTGGTTGGCCAGGCGCACCACCTCCGTCCCGTTGGGCGCGAGGATCGACACCCCCGAGGCGAACGGCGTGGCGATGGCCACGTACAGCCGGCCCGCCTGTCCGAAGGCGATGCCGTCGGGGGCGTCGCCGTTGGTGTACTCGTGGAACACCGTCAGGGCGGCCGCCGCCGGCTTGGCCACCAGAGGCAGCGTGTAGACGAAGGCCCGGTTGGTGAGGTCGGCGGTGACCGTGAAATAGACCTTGGTGCGACCGGGGTCGAGGCGGATGCCGTTGGTTCCGAAGGACGCGGAGGCCAGGCGGACGTCCTGGAACCAGATCTGGGGCACGCCACCGCCGGGCGGGACCCGCCAGATGGTCGCCTGGAGAGAGTCGGTCACGTAGAGGTTGCCGGCGGCGTCGAAGGCGAGGTCGTTGGGCAGGGCGGGGGCGTCGAACGGCGTCGGCGAGCACGGCGTGCCGGCCGGCACCGTGGAGCACGGCTTCAGGTCGGGGAACGGCGTGGAGTACTGCTGCTGCTGGCCGGCGACCGAGAGCCGGTAGACGCCCAACTGGGTGTTGAGGACGTAGGCCCGCGCCGACCGGTCGAGGGCGAGGGACGAGTTGGCGTGCTCCTGGGCCAGGTTCTCGCCCTTGGTGTCGAAGGTCCTCAGCAAGGTGCCGGTGAGGGCGCTGTAGAGCAGCACCTTCGAGGGCCCCTGCCCGGCGGTGCCGAAGGTGGCCGGCCCCGAGACCCACACCAGGTTGTTGGAGACGGCGATGCCCTCCGGGAACCCGGGCGGGGTCGGCACCTGGGCCAGCACCTTGGCGTCACCGAACGGCCGGGGGGCGGCGTCGACCGGGCCGACTGCGGCGACGGATGCCGCCAGCACCAGGGCCAGCAGCCCGCCCAGCCTCGTCACCATCGGTCTCCGGAACCTCGCCATCTCGCTCCTCCCGCTCGACCCGATCCGCCGAATCGCACGGACCGGTGCCATCGTCCCATAAGGGCGGCACCCGACGGAAGGGCGGGGCTGGGCGTCGCGGCGCCCCCGGTCAGGCGGGAACCGCGCTCCCGAGCTGCTCGACGGCGCCCTTGGCACCAGCGGGCGAGGGTGCGGGCGGCGGTGCGGGCGGCGCCGGGTCCGGGACCGGGTCGGGGACGAGCGCGGGGCCGGCGCCGGGGGCGTCCTCCTCGCCGGGCATGGCCAGCGAGGACGCCCGGGCGAGCATGTCCTGGGCGAATCGCTCGCTGAATCCGGCCAGGAAGGAGAAGGCGAGGAAGAGATAGGTGGAGTCGGGGGCCTCTTCCGGCACGTCCACCGGCACGAGCCCGGACAGGATCACCACGTAGACGACCAGCGCCATCACCGCGCCGATCACCGGCCGGGCCGCGCCGGTCAGGCGCAGGAGGCTGCGCGAGGCATGCCCGTCGAGGGCGAGCTTCCCGCTGCTGATCCGAGACATCACGCTGATGATGGCGCCCGCACCACCCGCGACCACGACGAACGGCGGCAGCAGGGCCGCGCTGCCCTCCCCGCCGTGCACCATTCCGACACCCACTGCCAGCGGGAACAGGCCGAAGAGCCCGAAGAGCATGCCCAGGAGGTACTCCTTCTGCGCCATCGACTGGGTCGCCCGGCGCAGGTGATTGGCGATCCGGTCGAGCTCCTTGCCTGCCGTGACCAGGGACTTCTCGATCCGCTTTGCCGACTCCGGCCCGGACAGGCCGACGGCGAGGATCGCCCGCCGGTCCAGCGAGTCGAGGATGCCCAGGAGGTAGACGAACACCGACTGGACCATCGCGGCCAGGATGCTCGCCCGACGCCCGGTGAGCAGCTGGTGGCCCTCACGGGACAGCGCGTTCGCCCGCCAGAGGGCGTCCTCCAGCCCGGGGTGGAGGGCGGCCACGTCGGCCGGGTAGCGCACCCGGATCTCGTGCCTATCGGTGAGGATGGAGCCCGCACCCTCGACGTTCTTGCAGACGTAGAAGTCGAGGATCACACCGTTGTACTCCTCGTAGCGGGCCCTCAGGTCGGCGTACTCGAGGAGCTCCGCGGCCTTCGCGCCCGGCCGCCGCCTCTGCCGTTCCGCCTGGAGGAGCTGGTCGAACGACGGCGGCCACCTGGGATCGTCGATCTCGGTGAGCCGCGCCCCGTCTGTCGCCGGCGGCCGCAGGGGCACGACGTCGTTGTCGCGCTCACTGCTGCCCTGCTGGCTGGTTTTCGCCTGATGGAACATCTCCGCCCCCCGCCGTTGGTCGGTGCTGGATCCGACACAGTGTTGATCCGCTCCGGGGCCGTGAGATACCTGGAGTTGTGGAAAACGGGTCGGTCAGCGGCGGCGTCGGGGACGGGTGAGGTTCTCGTCCTCCAGGAGGCGCTCGGCCTGGCTGCGGACGAGGGCCTCGACGTGCTCGGGAGAGGCGCTGCGGCTACGGGCGGTGTGGAGGATGATCGACCGGGGCGAAAGGACTCGTTGCTCGAACCAGGTGACACCGGCCAGGAGGGCCACCAGCACGACCAGCGACGTCACAACCAGCAGGACGGCGGAGGGCATGCCCGAAGTCTGCCCTACCGGACGGCTGTGAAACCGGGATGCCAGCGCCTGGCTGTCGCCGCTGGGCCGCGATCTGGTCGGCCGTCACCCAGATCCCGTGGAACCCGTACGGCACCCGTCGGGGCAGGAGCAGGCGGGCGACGGGGCCGGAGGCCACCTGCCGGGCGTCGAGCACCACCAGCTCCGAGCGATCGGCGCCCTCGTCGTGCACGAAGGTCAACAGCCAGCCGTCGTCCTCCCCGGTCCCGCCCGGCCGAGGGGCGAACACGGGCTCGCCGCCGAACCGACGGGCCCCGTAGGCGAAGGTCGTCTCCTCCCCGGTGGCGAGGTCGTACTTGACGATCCCGTCGAAGCAGGGCCGTTCGAGGTCGCCCTCGGCGTCGACGAACCCCGGCACCTCCGGGATCGTCGCCGCGTACACGTAGCGCACGGCACGGCCCGCCCGACGGTTGTCGATCGTCGGCAGCTCGATGGGGCGGTGGCCGAGGGACTCCTCCTCCACCCGTCCCGAGCCCAGGTCGAACCGCCACCGGTGGAGGTATGCGACGTCGTCGGCGCCCGGGCTGGCCGCGCCCGCCCCAGGGACGAAGAAGGCGGTCGACGCCATCCTGCAGCCGAGAAGGGTGAGCACGCCGCCCTCCTCCCACGCGTTGGCCACGTGGTACACCACGCACCTCGGGATCTCGAACCACCGCACCGACGCGTTGTCGCCGCGCCGGGGCAGGATGCCGACCCGGCTGGTGCCCTCGGGGTCGAACTTCAACGCCGGCTCGCCCGCCAGCAGCCGTCCCAGGCTGAAGGCCACCGGCATGTCGAGCAGGACTGTGTGGCGGGCGGTGATGGCGAAGTCGTGGATCAGCACGCCGCGCGGCAGGTCGATGGCCTCGGAGTGCACCAACTCCCCCGCGGCCGACACCACGCCGTAGGTGAGGTACGGACGGGCCACGGGGGAGTAGCCGAAGAACAGCATCTCGCCGGTTTCGGGGTCGACCTTGGGGTGGGCGCAGAAGGCGGACCGAAGCCGGTCGTCGAATGTTTGCAGCCCCACCGTCGCCAGCTCGGGAAGGCGGATGGCGTGGGGCGCCCCTCCCTCCCACAGGGCCAGCATCCGCCGGTCGTGCCACACCAGGGCGGTGTTGGCCGTGTTCTTGAGCAGGAGGCCGTGGGGGAGGTCGAAGCGGGGCAATTCGAGAACGCCCGGCCAGAGGGCCTTGCCCTCGGCCCGCTCGGCCAGCAGGCCCCTGGTGAGCACGTAGCGGTCGCGGTACACGATCTGGTCGTCTCCGAGCTCGACCCCGTGCAACATCCCGTCGCCGTCGAGCCAGTGGTGGCGGCCGACCGGAGGGGAATCCGTTCGTCCAGCGCCAGCAGGTGGGCGAAGGCGTCCTCCGACACCCGGAGCACCTCGACCTCGGTGTGGGCGACGACGGTGGCCGAATGGGGCGCGCCCGTCAGCATGCTCCGCTCGCCGACGACCGCCCCCGGCTCGACCACGAAGCGGCGGATCTCGCCGGTGGTGGCGGACGAGGCGGCGCCGACGACGTGTCCCCGGACGAGCACGAAGGCGTTGGCGGCCCGGTCGCCCTGCTCGAAGAGCACCGTCCCCTCGGGCAGGCGCTCCCGGGAGAGGTAGCGGGCCAGCTCGCGGATCTGCCCATCGGCCAGCAGGCGGCCGCCGTCACGATCGCGCACGAGCGTGGTGACGAGGTCACTGCGGGCCAGGTCGTCGAAGCTCCGGTCGGACGAGGCACCCGCCATGAGGGGGAGAAGATAGTCGCCGGGGACTGGGGTCGACCTGGCCTCGGGTCGACGGGTCTCGGCCCGGTAGGCGCACGGAAGGCCGTAGCCTCGGCCGCAGTGAGCCAGTCGCGACACAACACCGGCGATCCCGATCTCGACCGCCTCCTGGTCGAGGTCCTCGACGCGGTCGGCGCCACCGCCGACCGAGATCAGCTCATGGACATCCTCGTCACCGTGGCCGGGCTGGCCGGCGACGAGGCCCAGCGCCTCAACCTCAAGATCACCAACGCCGCCCTCCGCGAGATGCGGGAGGCGTTCAGCCTCTTCACGCCCTTCACCGACGTCCCCAAGGTGACGATCTTCGGCTCCGCCCGCACCCTCCCCGACGACCCCCTCTACGTCCAGACCTGCGACCTGGCCGCGGACTTGGCCGACGCCGGTTGGATGGTGGTCACCGGGGCCGGTCCCGGGATCATGGCCGCGGGGGCCGAGGGGGCGGGGCCGGAGCGCTCCATCGGCGTCAACATCCGCCTCCCGTTCGAGTCGCCCAACGCGCTCGATCGCCGACCCCAACATGGTGTCGATGAAGTACTTCTTCACCCGCAAGCTCATGCTGATGAAGGAATCCGCCGGCTTCGCCGTCCTCCCCGGGGGCTTCGGCACCCTCGACGAGGCCTTCGAGCTGCTCACCCTCCTCCAGACGGGCAAGGCCGCCCCCGCCCCCATCGTCCTGCTGGAGGTGCCGGGTGGCACCTACTGGCGGGCGTGGGAACGGTTCATCCGGGAGGAGGTGCTGGCCCGGGGCCTGATCTCGGAGGACGACCTCGCCCTCTACCGGATCACCGACGACGCCGCCGTCGCCCGCGACGAGATCCTCGGCTTCTTCCGCAACTACCACTCGATCCGCTTCGTCGGCCAGCGGCTGGTGATCCGCCTGCGAGCGGCGCCGACCGCCGACGAGGTGGAGGCCCTCGGCCGGGACTTCGCCGACATCGTCACCAAGGGCCACATCGAGGCCACCGGACCGTTGCCGGCGGAGGTGGCCGACGACGACCATCCCGAGCTGCCCCGGCTCGTCCTGCGCTACGACCGGGCCCGCCAGGGTCGCCTGCGATCGCTCATCGACGCCCTCAACCGGCTGCCATCGGCGCCGCCCCTGGCCCCGCCCGACGCCGACGCCACCGTGGCCGCCGGCACCACCCTGGGCACCGACACCGACTGACCGCTCAGGCGAGCGCGCCGAGTCGCGCCGGGAACCGGGCCTCCCGGGCCCGGATCGCGGCGCGACCGGCTCCTGCGAGCGTGCCTGCTACTGGACTTCGGCGTCGGGCGGGGCCAGCTCGAAGGTCGTCTCGCCCTCCACCGCGGCCACGTCGTCGAGGGCGGTGATCGCCGCCCGCCTCTCGGCCGGCACCGACCCCACGATGATGCCGAGCGACCCGAGCACCTGGTCGACCGCCATCCCCTCGCCCTTGAGCCGCTCGACCACGTCATCGATGCGCTCCAGTCCGCCGTCGGCGACCGTCACCGTCACCCGCTGCCCGTCGTCGGTCGAGGCCATTACTGGGGGGCCTGGGCCAGGCCGGCGCCGACGTCGACCGACGGGAGGTTGAGGCGCTTGGCGGTACGGACCAGCGTCGACCACAGGGTGGCACCGGTGCCGCCGCCGGACTTGATCCACAGGGCGGCGATGCCGGCCACGTGGGGCGTCGCCATGCTCGTGCCGGAGTGGGTGGCGTAGCGCTTGGGCATCGGGGTGGTGGAGTAGACGTCGACGCCGGGGCCGGCGATGTCGACGCCGCCGCCGCGGGCGAAGGGATTGCTGCGGGCGGAGAAGCTGGCGATCCCGAACCGGGGGTCGATGGCGGCGACGGCCATGATCGACCGGGAGTTGGCCGGGACACCGACGAAGCCCTTGTTCTTGGGCCGGTCGGCGTTGTTGCCGGCCGCAGCGATGATCAGCGACCCCGCCTCGAGGGCGCGGCGGCCGGCAGTCTCGTAGGCCGTCGACGCAAACCGGACGTCGGCACCGAGCGACATGGAGATGACCTGGCAGTGGTTGCGGACGGCCCAGTCGATCCCGGCCAGGATGGTGGAGTCGTCGCCCCGGCCGTTGGTGCCGAGCACCTTGCCGGCGAAGATCTCGGCCTCGCTGGCCACGCCGTAGCGGCGGCTGCCCGCCGGGCTCAGGGGGCCGCACGAGGTCCCGATGCAGTGGGTGCCGTGGCCGTGGCCGTCCTGGACGGTCTCCCCGGGCACGAACGACTGGCTGGTGATGCTGCGGCCGACGAAGTCGGGGTGGCGGAGGTCGAGTCCGGTGTCGAGCACGGCCAGCTTGATGGCGGTGCCCCGCTTGGACGACGTCGACGCGCCGGTGGCCTGCAGCCCCCACGTGAACTGGGCGTTGTCGGCGAAGGCGCCGAACGCCATGGCCTCGATCCCCTCGTCGATGGCGTCGGAGAGGTCGAAGAGGTGCGCCGCCGCGTCGCGGTAGCCGCGCAGGTAGTCGACGGTCATGACCGCGCCCTCGTCGATGGCGTGCATGACCAGCTCCGGCTCGATGGCCAGGATGCGGGGGTCGGCGGCTGCCGACTCGAGGATGGAGATGCCCGCCACACCGGTGCCGCCGCCGTCGCCGCTGATCACGGCCATGCCAAGCTCGGCGTAGACCACGGCGTCGGCCGTGGACACGGATTCCAGGTTCATCGCCCCCCCGTCGAAGTCACGGGTGCTGGCCACGCTCTGGCTACCCGCCACCGAGCGCAGGGCCTCGGCCTGGGCCTCCGGGTCGCCCTGGATCTCGTCGCTGAACGTGACGACGTACCGACCCGTCGTCTCGAATGGCTCGTCCGATCCGGACCCGCCGTTGCCGTTGCCGTTGCCGTTCCCGTTCCCGAACCCGCCTTGTGACATGGACATGTCGATTCCTCCGCTGATGGTGATCTTGTGCCGTAGAGCGCGCTCGGCGTCGAGAAATACGCCGGATTCGTCGCCGTATGGAGCCAAACGACTCATCAAGGCCGCAGCGGCCGCGGCCGATGCCTGGATTGGCCCATCGTCGGCTCCCGAGGGGATCTCCCATGCGTCCTTCCACTCTCCGTCGCCTGGTCGTCAGCGTGACCTTCGTCGCGTTCGCGGGCGGGCTCCTGTCCTCCGCCCCCAGCAGCCAGGCCGCGGCTGCGACGCAGACCGGGATGGTGCAAGGGGTCCGCGACGAACGCCGGGGCCTCGTCTACGACGGGCTGCAGCGACGGGCGGGTGGCCCGTGCGGCGACGCCTACGAGATCGTCGAGAGGATCGGCAACGGCCGCGTCCGCTGCTCCCACGGACCCGACCCCGCCCCCGACGGGGTGGACGTGAGGGTGCGCAAGGAGTTCGGGTCGGCCACCGGATCTGCGCCCCAGGCGGCGGTGGCCGCGGCCCAGGCCGGGATCCCCTGCTTCGGTACGGGCAGCGACGGGTACCGGGTGCAGCTCGTCTACGTCCGCCTGGCCGGCTCGGTCGACCGGTCGGCGACCCTCTTTCCCAACTTCGTGACCTGGGCGGCCAACACCAACGCCGTGTTCCGCGACAGCGCGGCCCAGACGGGCGGGGTCCGCCACGTCCGCTACGTCACCGACGCCTCCTGCAACCTGGTGATCGCCAAGGCCGAGGTCTCGTCGACGGCCATGGGCAACTTCTCGAACTACGTCTCGGAGCTGAAGGCGCTCGGCTTCAACCGCTCCGACCGCAAGTACCTGACCTGGGCCGACGCCAACACCTACTGCGGGATCGGCGAGATCTACCTCGACGACAAGCCTTCCGCCACGCCCGGCCTCTCGACCAGCAACTACAACAACGGCCACCCGCAGGTGAGCGGCGCCGTCTCCCGCACCGACAACGGCTGCTGGGGACTGTCGCAGCCGGTCGAGGCCCACGAGCTGACCCACAACCTGGGCGGGGTGCAGCGCACCGCGCCCCACGCCACCACCGGCCTCCACTGCACCGACGAGTCCGACCGCATGTGCTACGTCGACGCCGGCGGCGTGGTGATGAACCAGGTCTGCGCCACCAGCAACGAGCGCCTGCTCGACTGCAACCACGACGACTACTTCAGCACCAGCCCGGTCGGCGGCAGCTACCTGGCCACCCACTGGAATGTCGCCAGCAGCGCCTTCCTGGCCCCGTCCGACCCGACGACCACCACCACCACGACCGTCCCCCCGCCGACGACGACGACCGTGCCGCCGACGACCACGACCACCATCCCGCCGACGACCACGACGACCACGACGACCACGACCGTGCCGCCGACGACCACGACCGTTCCCCCGACGACGACCACCCGGCCACCGACGACGACCACCACCGTGGTGGCGGCGACGCCGTCGGCCCCCCGGAACCTGAAGGCCACCCGACCGGTCTTCACCCGGGGCGTGAACCTCACTTGGCAGGCGCCGACCAAGGGCCCGGTGACCGGCTACAACGTCTACCGCCGGACCGGTTCGGGCTCGTTCGTCAAGATCGCCGACCTGGGCAAGGTCACCAGCTGGTCCGACACCGGGACCGTCTCGGGGACCTCGTACACCTACACGGTGTCGGCCGAGAACGGCCCCCGGGAAGGTCCCAAGTCGAACCAGTCGACGGCGACCGCGAGGTAGGCGGGCGGCCGGTCGGCCTGACGGGCGGCCTCACCCCCCGGTAGCGTGAGCCGGTCCCTCGGGGGTGACCGTTGCGCCGAACCTTCCTGATCGTGCTGACCGCGGTGGCCTTGGGCGCGACCCTGCTGACGGCCGCCCCGGTACAGGGCCAGACCGTTCCTCCGTCCCGGGAGACCCGTGACGAGACGGTCCAGGCCCTGCGGGACGAACGGCGGGGCATGGTCTACGACGGGCTGCGCCTGCGCCCCGGGGGGCCCTGCGGCGACGCCTTCGAGATCGTCGAGGACGCACCCCTCGGCCGCACCCGCTGCTCCCACGGCCCCGACCCCGCCCCCGACGGTGTCGACGTGCGGGTGCACCGGGACTTCGGCGCGGCCGACCCGGCGGGCGCCATCCCCCAGCCGGGGGTGGCCGCGGCCCAGTCCGGCATCCCCTGCTACGGCACCGGGAGCGACGGGTACCGGGTCCAGCTCCTCTACGTGCGCCTGAAGGGCAGCACCGACAAGTCGACCACCTACTTCCCCAACTTCGCCGGTTGGGCGGCCGCGGCCAACTCCATCTACAAGGACAGCGCGGCCAAGACCGGAGGGGATCCGCAACATCCGCTTCGTCACCGATGCCGGGTGCAACCTCGCGATCGCCAAGGCGGAGGTCTCGTTCGCGGCTATCAGCAGCCTTTCCGGCATGGTCAACGAGTTGACCGGCAAGGGCTTCAACCGGACCGACCGCAAGTACCTGGCGTGGGTCGACGACAACACCTACTGCGGCATGGGCGAGATCTACACCGACACCCGGGCTACGGCGACGCCCGGGCTGTCGACGAGCAACTACAACAACGCCAACCCCCAGGTGCGGGCCACGTTCGCACGGGTCGACAACGCCTGCTGGGGGCGCCCGGAGTCGGTCGAGGCCCACGAGCTGACCCACATGCTGGGCGGGGTGCAGACGAGCGCACCCCACGCCACTCGTGGCTTCCACTGCCGGGACGAGTCCGACCGCATGTGCTACGTCGACGGCGCCGGCGTCACCATGAGCCAGGTCTGCCCGGTGGTCAACGAACGCCTGCTCGACTGCAACGGCGACGACTACTTCAACACCAACCCGCCCGCCGGCTCGTGGCTGGCCACCCACTGGAACGTGGCCAGCAGCGCCTTCCTGGCTCCGACCAACCCCGGCAACCCCCCACCACCGCCGACAACGACCACCAGCACCACCCGGCCGCCGACCACGACGACGACCACCCGGCCGCCGACCACGACGACGACCACCCGGCCGCCGACCACGACCACCACCACCCGGCCGCCGCCGACCACCACGCCGACCACCACCCCGCCGACGACTGCCACGACTACGACCGTCCCCGGGATCACCCCGTCCGCGCCCCGCACCTTGACCGCCCGCTCGTTCGGATCGGGCGTCCTGCTGTACTGGTCGGCGCCCGCCACCGGCCCGGTCACCGGCTACAACGTCTACCGGAAGGCCGGCACGGGCTCGTTCGCCAAGATCGCCGACATCGGGACGACCATCACCTACACCGACGCCACCGGACTGGCCGGCGTCACCTACACCTACGCCGTCTCCGCCGAGAACGGCCCCACCCGGGAAGGCCCGCTGTCGAACCAGGTGAGCGCGGCCCGGTCAGCGCGGGCCCTCAGGAACGCGGGCCCGGGAGGTTGCGGAGGAGCGGGGGGGTCAGCGGACAGTGCGGTTCGTGATCATGGATTGGTCCTCTGACCAAGGCAAGCGCTGGAGCTTCTGGAGCAAAAACGACATCTGGTGTCGCTTTTGCTCCAGAAGCGCTGGCGGCGCAACCCGACAGCCGCTCGATCTCGACCGCTCCTCGGGTGGATTGGGGTCAGCTGACGGCCCGAATGGCTGGGTCAGCGGCGGCGGCCGGCGCGGTCGAGGGCCCGCAGGGGTGGGAAGAGGTCGATCACCCGGCTGAACGACACCAGCTCGCCGGCCACGTTGAGGGTCACCAGGGCCACGAGGACCACGTCGCGCACACCCGCACCGGTGGTCAGGACCACGGCCAGGCCCAGGACGGCCCCCAGAGGGTTGGCGCCGGCGTCGCCGAGCATCAGCCGCTCGTGGAGGTCGTCGGTGAGCAGGCCGGCGGCGGCGCCGACCACCACCGCCACCGCGACCAGCTCGGGGGCGGCGCCGACGCCGAGCAGCAGGAGGACGAAGATGGCGCCCGCGGCCTTCGTCGTGCGCCCCGGCGCCCGGTCGAGGAGGTTGGCCATGTTGGCGGCCAGGGCCACGACGAGAGCGTCGGCGATCAGCCGGCCCGGCGAACGCCCGACCTGAGGGGCCACGACGAGCAGGGCCACTGCGCCACCACCGGCCAGCTTCAGCAACCCGCTGGTGACCTGGCCCGCCAGCAACGCCGTTCCGTGGCCGCGGAAGCCCTTGTGCTGCGCCGAGCCCAGCACGTCGTCGAGCAGGCCAAGGACGCCGTAGCCGAGGACCGCCACCAGGACCAGGACCCGGGGTCGGTTGAGGCCCAGGTCGCCCACGCCGAAGGAGGCAGCCAGGGCCCGTCCCCCCTCGACCGCCAGCACGACGAGGGGCAGCACCACGCCGGCGGCGGTGGGCAGGGTGGCGCCCCGGTAGTTGGTACGGGTGAGGCTCGGGGACTCGAACATCGGAGCCAGCCCCAACCACAGCAGCCGGGCCATCAGCAGGCCGACCAGCAGCCCCGCGGCGACGGCCGTCACCGGTCCACCCCGCGGTCGCGCGCCGCAGCCCGACCGGCCGACACCTGGGTCACCGGGCCTCGGTGGGCTGAGGTTGGGCCGGGGGCGGCGGCGAGGGCGAGTCCAGGTCGAGGGCGGGCTCCAGCAGCGCCGGCCGCCGCCCGCTCCCGTCCTCGGACAGGGCGAGGAGGGTCAGGAAGGGCGCCACGAAGACCAGGACGAGGGCGGTGACCACGATGCCGGAGTCGTTCACCGCGCAGCCGAGGAGGCCGGCGGCCACCGCGGCCACCACCCCGATGCGGCGGGGGGAGCGGGGCGGGAGCAGGTCGTCGACCCGCAGCCGCCAGGCGAGCAGGCCGAGGACGAAGGCGGCCACGATCGGCACCAGCCAGGCCCAGATCGACGCCCGGAACACCCGGACGTTGGCCTCCGCCTTGCGGGCGATGGTGGTGCCGAGCTGGCCGTGGCCGTCGATGGTGTCGGCCACGACCCGGCCCAGGTGGGTGCGGGCCTCGGGCGGGCGGAGGAGGTCGATGCCGGCCGCGATCCCGAGCACGGCCAGCGTGGCCACCAGCGCCACCGCCACCACCCGCCCCGTGATCCGGCGGCCGGACAACGCCACGAGGGTGAGGGCGAACACCGGCCCCAGGGTGAGGACCCCACCCACGTCGTCGCCCAGGGTGGGGGCGCCGTCGAGGACGAGCACGAGGGCGAAGAGGGCGGCCACCGCCACCAGCGCCTCCCGCCGGCGGGGGCGCGCTCGAAGTGGAGGACACCGGCCAGGATGGTCGTGCCCGCCAGCACCGCGAAGGCGCTGTTGCCCAGCCCGTAGAAGCGGGCCGCGGTGTGGGGCGAGTAGCCGAGGACAGAGGCCGTCTGCAACCGGGCCCCGGTGGCGACGTCGAGGGCGAGGACGGCCACGGTCGCTCCCATCACCCACGCCAGGGGCGACAGCGGGTGGCGACGGGCCCGGACGGCGAGGGCCACGATGGCGGCGTCGATGGCCACCAGGAGGCCGGCGCCGGCCGGGCCGAGGGCGGGGGCGAACGGCACCGCCCGGAGCAGGAACGTGGCCAGGGGGAAGGCGGCGAAAGCGATGACGCCCAGGCGGACGATGGTGGCGGCATCGGTCGCGGTCGGCCACCATCCGTCCGGGAGCGGCCATCGGCCCCCCGCCGGCTGCCCCGACAAGGCCGACGCCCCGGCCCCCGACGTCCGGTCCCTCGACGCCCCGGGGCCCGACGCCCCCGTCCCGGCCGACCCGGGCCCCGCCGCACCGGCAGCCGCCGCCTCCCCGGCCGTCCCTACCGCCCTCGCCCCCGCCGGGCCGGTCCTCCGCCGGCTACCGAACACGACGAGGGCCAGGGCGTAGACCAGCCCCTGGGCGACGACGAACCCGGCCGCGACCCGGAAGTAGATCCGCTCCCGGTAGGCGGCGTCGCGGTCGAGCCGGGCCAGGCGTTCGACCCGGGGCGCCGTCGTCGAGAAGCGCAGCGGGTGCCCGATCATCGCCACCGGCACCGGCGCGCCCACGGCCGCCAGCACCGTGGGGGCGACGTCGGTGAGCGTCACCAGGCCCAGCCGCTTGGTCGACGGTGACGCCAGCGTGCCCGGCACCACGCCCGGACCGGCCGCCACCACCGGCGTCAGCCGCCACTCCTCGTCGGGCGGGACCACCGACACGATCAGCACCAGCGTCGTCGGTTCGAGTCCGGCCACGATGCGGCCGAGGACGGCGTCGGTGTCCTCCAGGGCGAAGTCGCGGGACAGATCGCCGAACCCGGGCAGCGCCACCTCCTCCCAGTCCTCGGCCCGGGTCATGTCCCCCGGGTCGACGATGACCACGTCGGCCTCGTCCAATGCCCGGAGGGTGGCACCCGCCACCTGCTCGGGGTCGGCCCGCTCGTCGAACGGTGCCCCCGCGTCGAGCATGAGGAGGTCGGTGTCCACCCGGCCGGTGTCGACCACGCCCGCCCGGTCCATCAGGGCGAGCGCCGCCGGTCGGAACCGGGCCGGTCGGTCCTCGAGGATGCCCGGCCAGGTCAGCCCCTCGGCGATGTCGGACACCCCCACCACCGCCGTCGTGCGGCCGGCGGCGTGCAGCGCCTCGCCCAGGTCGCCGGGCAGGGTGGGGAGGTGGCGGCCCGCCGACCGGCGGATGTCGGCCGCGTCGGCGACCACGATCGGTCGGTCTCCGTCGGGCTCGACCCGGGCCGCGGCCTCGTCGGACACTCGCACCCGTGCGCCCGCACCCAGGGTGGCGTAGCCCTCGGCCACCGACGGGTGGGACGACCCCGTGCGCACGCTCATCGCCCCCAGGGAGCCGGCGTCGATCAGCCGGTCGAGGTTGGGCATGGTGCCGTTGCCGACGTCGTCCCACCCCAGGCCGGGGACGCCCACCAGCAGCACCTTGGACGCGGTGGCGGTGGAGGCGACCGTGTCGGGCTCCCACTGCGAGCCGGACCAGGCCATTCCCAGCAGGACCAGTACCAGGGCGCCGACGATGACCGCCATCCGGACCCGGGCCGACGTGAGCCGCACCCAGAGGGCGCGGGCGATGTCGACGCCCTGCCGGCCCCGGTGGACGAAACCCTGGAGGCGCCGGCCGGTGTGGCGATGGTCCATGACCACCGGCATCTCCTCCACCCGGGCACCGGCCCGGACGGCGTCGATGGTGAAGGCGGTCTCCAACCCGAAGCGGGCCGCCAACTCGAGGGTGCGGAGGAGCTCGCCCCGCACCGCCCGCTGGCCGGACAGCGGCGCCTGGGCGGCGAAGCCGCAGGCCCGCTCGATGCCCGCCGCCGCCAGCCGGCGCACGAGCCCGAACCCGCCCCGGCCGCCGGCCCCGGGGAGGACCCCGATCACCACGTCGGCCCGGCCCGCGAGGACCGGTTCGAGGAGGGCCCCGGCGGCGGCCGCGGTGACGCCGACGTCGGCGTCGACCAGCAGGTAGACGTCGGTCTCCGAGCTGGTGGCCACCCCGGCTGCCACCGCCCCGCCCTTGCCCACGTTGGCCGGCAGGCGCAGCACCCACGCCCCCGCCTGGATCGCGGCCGACGAGGTGTCGTCGGTGGACCCGTCGTCGACCACCAGGACCTCGTCGACGTCGGGCAGGGACCGCAAGGCGGCGACGGTGGCCCCGACGGTGTCGGCCCGGTCCTTGGCCGCCACCAGGGCCACCACCCGCGGCCGGCCGGGCGCGACCTCGTTGGTGGTCACGGGGCGTCCAGGGCGGGAACGAGGTGGGTGCGGTCGAGCTCGGGCGCCCGCAGCAGCCGCTGGACGCCCAGATAGGCGGCCAGCCCGGCGCCGCCGGCGACCACCAGGGTGACGGCGGCACCGGCCCGGGATTCGCTGCCCACCGCCCGGGCGACGACCGCCGCCGCCCCGGCCGCCACCGTCGCCGCCAACGCGGCCCGGGCCCCGGCCGCGGCCACCGGCACCGGCTCGCCCACCCGCCGGCGGACGAGCACCAGCAGGACGCAGGCGCCGACCACCATCGCCACCGAGTGGGCCACCCCCAGGACGACCACCCGGCCGTCGCCGGTGGCGGACACGAACCCGGCCACCATGAGCGCGGAGCCCCCGATCGCCACCCCCAGGCCGACGAGGGCGGGCGTCCGCACGTCTCCGGCGGCGTAGGAGGCCCGGGTGAGGAGGTGGATCCCGGCGTAGCCGGTGATCCCGAAGGCGTAGGCGGCGAGCACGCCGGCCACCAGGCGGGCGCCGTCGGAGTCGAGGGCGCCGATCCGGATGAGGCGCAGGGCGGGGCCGCCGAGAACGGCCAGCAGGGCGGTGGCGGGAACGGTCCAGAACACGATGGTGCGGGCCCCCTGCCCGAGGGCACCCGCGAACGTCGCCCACCGGCGCTCGACCGCAGCCGCGGCCAGGCGCGGGTAGAGGGTGGTGAGCACCGGATGGGCGAACAGGGCGTGCGGGAACAGGAACATGGTGAAGGCGATCTGGAACGCCACCACCCCGCCCTCCACCCGGTTGGCCAGGACCAACGTGGTGGCCAGCAGGACCTGGGAGGCGGCCAGCGACGCCGCCCCCCACAGCCCGGCCCGGCCGATCGCCTTCAGCCCCGGGTGGTGAGGGTCCCATCGAGGCCGCAGCCGCAGACCCGCCCGCCAGGCGGCCACCACCGGCACCGCGGTCATGGCCACCACCCCGGCCGTGGTCCCCAGCGCCAGCAGCAGCCGGGGACCGAGGTCGAGCTGGAGGCCGGCGCCCCGTCCCCCGTCGTGGGTGACGGCCCAGAACAGGCCCATGGTGGCGATGACGGCCAGGTTGTTGGCGACGGGAGCCAGGGCGGCGGCGGCGAAGCGGCGGGCGGAGTGGAGCACGGCCGTGGCCACCGCCCCCACCACGTAGAGAAGCACCTGGGGGATGAAGAACACCAGGAGGAACGACCCCAGGCGGATCTCGGCCTGGCGGACCTCGGCGTCGGGGACGGCGACGGTGAGGGCGCGCATGATCCACGGCCGGGCCACCAGGCCGGCGACGGTGACCACGGCCATCACCGCCAACGTCATCCCCAGGAGGGCGCCGGCCAGGCGCTCGACGTCGCGCCGGCCGTCGCCGTCGGCCCCGCCCCGGTCGGCCTGGAGGAGGGCCACGAAGGGTGGTACCAGCACCGACGAGAGCATCCCCGCCGCCAGCAGCTCGAAGAGGAGGTTGGAGACGAGGTTGGCCGTCTGGTACACGTTGCCCAGGAAGGTGGTGCCGAGGGCGCCGCCGATGGCCAGCACCCGCAGCAGGCCGGTGGCGCGGGACACCACGTTGGCCGCCGTCACCTGGGCCGTGGGTCCGGTGAAGGCCGCCCGCCGGGACGGGGGGGCGGTCACGCAGGAAGGGCGGGGAGGAGGCGCTGGGCGCCCGGGCCCACGCCGAAGTGCCCCACCCGGGCCTCGCCCAGCTCCTCGAGGGCGAGGACGACCGCGGCCTGGCCCATCGGCGACTCCAGGTTGTCGACGGTGGACACCTTGCCGTTGGCGGTGGCGTCGCCCCGCAGCAGGCCGACGAACACGCCCCGGCCGCCGTCGGTGTCCTGGCCCGCCTCGGCCGCCACCGCCCGCCCGTCACCGGTGGCCAGGGCCCGGGCCAGGGGGAGGGCGAGGATGTCGTCGCCGACCTCGGCGCCGGCGCCGGACACGACCACGAACCGGGTGCCGGCGATCGGAACCACCCCCAGGGCGGGGGGTGCGCCGGTGATCTCGGGCGGCGGCTCGTAGGACAGGAACCCGGCCGACACCATGGCCGCCAACGTCGCCGGCTCGGCGATGAGCCTGGCCAAGGCCTGCTGGCGCACCTGGTCGGCGGTAGCGACGGTGGCGACGGCCGTGGTCGTGGGTGTCGGCGCCGATCCTCCGGATGCCCCGGCGTCGGGTGCCACCGTGGTGGTGGGCACGGCGCCGGTGAGGGCGGTCGTGAGGGCCCGGATCTCCCCGTCGTTGTCGAGGCGCATCTTGGACGTCACCCACACCGTTCCCTGGAGAGACGCCCCCGACGTGACGAGGGACTGGCGGAGGGCATCGACCGGCTTGCGGTCGATGCCGGTGACCGCGATCACGAGCACGGGCACGCCCGGGAGCTGGTCGCGCACGACGTGGGTGAGGGCCTGGTCGGCGAAGTCCTGTCCCTCCCGGACCTGGTCGGACAGCCGGCGGTTCTCCTCCCGGGTCCGGTTCACGTCCGACCGCACGTTGTTGAGGTTGTTGTTGAGGGCGTCGACGGTGACCCGGTCGATCACCGTCGACCCCATCACGATTCCCATCCCCAAGGCGAGGAACACGGCCACCAGGGAGACGACGTGGTACCGAAGGTTGATCACAGGAGGGCGCGCCAGGTCTCTTCGAGGCTGAACCACAAGGCCCGGATGAAGACGTGCAGGGGTTGGGCCACGGCCACCATCACGAGCATGGCGAACAGGGCCGCCGCCACCAGGAAGCCCAGGTCGCGGGTGCGGACCCGGCTCTGGTACAGCCGGCTCACGCCCTTGGCGTCGACGAGGATGGGTCCCACCTTCAGCCGCACGAGGAAGGTCGAGGCCATCCCCGCCCGGCCCTTGTCGAAGAACTCGACCATCGAGGCGTGGGTGCCGACGGCCACGATCAGCTCGGCCCGCTTCTCGTAGGCCAGCAGCATGGCCACGTCCTCGGAGGTGCCGGCGGCCTCGAAGGTGGCGTAGGGCAGCCCCAGCTCGTCGAGGCGGGCGGCCCCCGGGGCGTGTCCGCCCCGGAAGGCGTGCACCACCAGCTCGGCCTCGCCCCGGAGGGCGTCGGTGGACACCGAGTCGAAGTCGCCGATGATGACGTCGGGCCGGTGCCCGGCCTCGATCACCGCGTCGGCCCCGCCGTCGACGGCGATGACGACGGGCCGGATCTCGTGGATGTAGGCCCGCAGGGCTTGCAGGTCGGCCCTGGAATCCGACCCGCCCCGCACCACCACCAGGACGTGACGGCCGGCCATGTCGATCTTGAGGTCGGGCAGGACGGGCGTCTCGGTGAGGAGGTGCCGCTCCTGGCGCAGGTACTCGAGGGTGTTCTCGGCGAAGGCCTGCAGCTCGACGTCGATCGACTGCTTGGCCACCTCGATCTGGGCCTCGAGCGACTCCAGGCTGTGGCGGGTGCCGGTGGCGACCACCTCTCCGTCGCGGGACACGGCGCCGCCCTCGATCCGCAGGACGTCGCCCTCCGCGATCCGGTCCATCACCTGGCTGCCGATCTCGTCGACCAGGGGAATGCCGGCCGCGGCCAGCAGCAGGGGCCCGAGGTTGGGATAGCGGCCGGAGATCGACCGAGAGGCGTTGACCACCGCCGCCGCCTGGGCCCGGATGAGCCCCTCGGCCGCCACCCGATCGAGGTCCTCGTGGTCGATGACGGCCACCTCGCCCGGGAGCAGGCGGGGGATGAGGTTCTTGGTGCGGCGGTCGACCCGGGCCCGGCCGACGGCCACGCCCGTCTGCTCGGGGGCGGCCGGCCCCCCGGGTTGGCCGTTGCCGTTGGCCCGCGACCACACCTGGCGCAGCCGGGGCGCCAGCCGCGACCGCTCCCGGTCGGCAGTCGGGTCGGTGGTGGGACGGGCCATCAGCGTCCCCGCGCGGGACGCGGCGGCCAGCAGTTCCTCGGCGTGGTCGTGGGCGGTGGCGCTCGACGGCTGACCCGACAGCATGCGCGACAGCTCCACCACCCGCTGGCGGTCGCCGAGGGGACGCACGTCGGCCACCGTCCGCCCGTCCCGCTCGTCCTTGGTGACCGCGACCTGGTGGTCGGCGAAGGCGGCCACCTGGGCCAGGTGGGTGACGACCACGACCTGGTGCCCGGTGCCGTAGTGACCCGCCCCCGGACCGGCCAGCTCGGCGAGAGCCCGGCCCACGGCCAAGGCGGCCTGGCCCCCGACGCCGGCGTCGACCTCGTCGAAGACCAGGGTGGGCGGGGCGTCGCTCAGCACCAGCCGGCAGGCGAGCATGGTGCGGGCCAGCTCGCCACCGGAGGCGACCTTGGCCAGGGGCAGGGCGTCCTCCCCCGGGTTCGCCCCCAGGAGGAAGCTCACCGAGCCGCCCGCGGGGTCGTCGTCGGCCACGGACACCTCGAACCGAGCCCGGGGCAGGGCCAGCTCCCTCAGGTGGCGCTCGACCGCGGCCGCCAGCCGGGGCGCCGCCGCTCGGCGGGCCCGACCCACGGCCGCGGCGGCATCTTCGACGGCGGCCACGGCCACGATCCGCTCCTTCTCCAACTCCTTCACCCGCTCGTCGTGGGAGTGGAGCTCGGCCAACCGGTTTCGAGCGTCGGCCCCGTACTCCAAGACGTCGGACAACCGCTCACCGTACTTGCGGCAGAGCTCGCTCAGCAGTCGCCTCCGGCCCCGGACCTGATCGAGCCGCTCCGGATCCTCGGCGATGGCGTCGGCCGTCCGGCGGGCGTCGGCCGCGGCCTCGTCCAACTCGGCCGCCACCGAGCGCAGCCGGGACTCGATCTCGGCGAACGGCCGCCGCCCGGCGACGGCCTCGATCGCCACCGCCACCGCGTCGGCGGCACCGCCGTCGTCGCGCAGGGCGGCGTGAGCGGCCGTCCCCGCCTGACGGTGGGCGGCGGCCGCAGCCAACAGCTCCTCCTCCACCTCCAAGGACTCGTCCTCACCCGGATCGGTGATCCCGGCCGCGTCGAGCTCGCCCACCTGGAAGGCCAGCAGGTCGATCTCCCTGGCTCGCGACCGGGCGTCGCCCCCGAGCGCGCCGAGTGCGTCGTCGAGCTCCTTCACCCGAGCCCGGGCCGCGGCCAGGGGCTCGAGGTCGACCGCGCCGAAGCGGTCGAGGGCGGCCCGCTGCACCCGTCCCCCGAGCAGGGACTGGTGGGCGTGCTGGCCGTGGAGGTCGACCATCCGGGCGCCGATCTCGGCCAGCTCGGCCACCGTGGCCAGCCGCCCGTCGACGTAGGCCCGCGACCGCCCACGGCGGGGCACGACCCGGGCCAGCACCACCTCGTCGTCGCCGATCACGAACCGTCCCTCGACCCGGGCCTCGTCGGCCCCCGGGCGCACCAGGACGGGGTCGGCCCGCTCGCCGACCAGCAGCTCGATGGCCTCCACCACCAGCGTCTTGCCGGCACCGGTCTCGCCGGTGAGGGCGGTCATTCCCGGTTCGAGGACGAGGGTGAGGTCGGCGATCACCCCCAGGTCGCGCACGTGCAGCTCGGCCAGCATCAGCGGTCGGCCACCCGCAGCTTGGCCCGGAGGACGCCGTAGAAGTCCCGCGATCCGAAGGTGACGAAGCGGGCGGGCCGGGCCGCAGGGCGGCAGACGATGGCGTCACCCCGACGCAGCATCCCGTGCTCGCGGCCGTCGACGGTGAGGGCGGCGGGACGGTCGTCGGCCACCTCCACCCGTACCGGCTCGTCGCCGGCCACCACCAGGCTGCGGTCGAGGGCCAGGTGGGGGAACACCGGGGTGACGACCATGGCCCGCAGCCGGGGCGACACGATCGGCCCCCGGGCGGAGAACGAGTAGGCGGTTGATCCCGTGGGCGTGGCCACGATGAGGCCGTCGCCGGCGTAGGTGACCCACGGCTGGCCGCCGATGGTGGTCGAAAGGTGGACGGTGTTGCCCGGCCGCGGCTTCTCCACGACGGCGTCGTTGAGGGCGAGGATCTCGGCGCTGGCGGCGGCGGAGCCGGACGCCGCCCGCCGGACCTCGACCGCCAGCATCATGCGCTCTTCGATGGTGTAGTCGCCGGCCAGGAAGCGCTCGAGGGCGGTCAGAAGCTCGTCCGGCTCGACCTGGGCCAGGTAGCCGAGGTGACCGAGGTTGACGCCGAGGACGGGCGTGCCCGGCCCTGCCGCCAGCCGCACGGCACGGAGGACGGTGCCGTCGCCGCCGAGGGCGACGATCACGTCGGCCGGGTCGGCCAGGTCGTTGGCGCCGGCACCGAGCTCGGCCATACCCAGGTGGGCGGCGTCGTCCTCCGGCATGTTCACCGCGTGGCCCCGCTCGGCCAGCCAGGCCGACGCCTTGCGGGCGTACTCGCCGGCGTGGGGGCGGCGGGGGTGGACGACGAGGACGACGGTGGCCATTCAGTCCGCCCCTGGCTCGGCCGCCCGGACCGCCTCGGCCACGGTGTTCTCGACGAGGTCGGCCAGGAGGGCGGGTGCGAGGCCCGGGTGGCCCGGGTGGCCCGGGTGGCCCGGGTGGCCCGGGTGGCCGACGCCGAGGTGGGCGAGGAACTCGACGTTGCCGTCGGCTCCCCGGAGGGGCGAGACCATCAGGCCCCGGAGACCGGCATCGGCCGCGCCGTACGTGGCCACGACCTCGGCGACGACCCGTGACCACACGTCGGGGTCGCGGATCACGCCCCGGTTGCGGCTGGCTTCGGCCCGTCCCGCCTCGAACTGGGGTTTGATCAGCACGACCAGGTCGGCCCCGGGCGCGGCCAGCCCGAGCAGGGCGGGAGCGACCGTGCGCAGGGAGATGAAGGACAGGTCGGCCACGATCAGGGGGAAGGGCTCCGCCTGGAGGCGGTCGGGCGTGAGGTCGCGGATGTTGGTGCGCTCGACGACCGTCACCCGGGGGTCCTGGCGCAGGCGAAGGTCGAGCTGGCCGTAGCCGACGTCGACCGCCACCACCGACGCCGCCCCCCGCTGGAGGAGGCAGTCGGTGAAGCCACCGGTCGACGACCCCGCGTCGAGGGCCCGCCGCCCCTCGACGACGACGTCGAAGCGGTCGAGGGCGGCGTCGAGCTTGTCGCCGCCCCGGCCCACGAACCGGGCCGGGGGACCCTCGATCTCCAGACGGTCGTCGGGCGCGACCATCCGGGCCGGCTTGTCGGCGGGGACGCCGCCCACCCGCACCCGGCCGGCCTCGATGTCGTGGCGCGCCCGATGACGGGTAGGCGCCAGGCCACGCCTGACCATCTCGGCATCCAGCCGCCGGCGCAGCGAGCTCAGGCCTTCTCGGGGGCGGACGGCCCGGACGGCCCCGCGGCTCGGCCCTTCCGCGGCGTCGCCCTCCCGGCGGCCGGCTTGAAGGCCGGCTCAGCCGCGTCGACTGCCGGCGCGGCGGCCCTCGCCGCCGGCGTGGCCGGCATGGCAGTGTTGGCGGCTGGGGCCGGCCCGCGCCTCTTGGCGGACGGCGTGGCGGTCTTGGCGGCCGGCGGGACCGGCGTGGCGGTCTTGGCGGCGGACGGCTCGGCGCGTCGACACGCGGCTTGGGGGTCTTGGCGCCTGGCTTGGGGGTCTTGGCAGCCGGGTTGGGGGTAGTCGCGGCCGGCTTGCCGAGCCTTGCGGTCTTGGCGGTCGGGGCCGGGGGGCGGGCGGGCGGCTCCGGTCTTGGCTCGGCGGGCGACTTCGGGTTTGCGGGGCGAACGGCGTCGAGCTTGGCCTCCATGCGGGCGATGTCGTCCTTGGTAGCCAGACCCAGGGCGGCCACCTGCTCCCGGATCTCCGACCGGACCAGGTCACGCAGCTCCTCCGAGCCCTGACGGCTGCGCTCGACGATCCGCTCGAACGCCTTCTGCGCCTGGCCCACCGCCGTCTCCCCCGAGTCGGCCAGATCGCGCAGGATTCCCTCCGCCTTCTGTTGCGTCACCGAGAACCAGGCCATCCCCGCCTCCACGTAGCGGCGGAACCCTTCATCCTCAGACATGGGTCGAGGGTACCAATCGACCCTCCAGCCGAGCGTAAGCTCGGCCAGGCGTGATCCCGCTCAAGGACTACAACCCGACACGCAGGTTCCCGGCGGTGACGGTGCTGCTGATCGCCATCAACGTCGGCGTCTACTTCCTGGTGCAGCAGCCCAACGAATCGCGCGACGGCGAGGCCGAGTTCACGTACTCCCATGCCGCCATCCCCTGCGAAGTGGTCGAGGGTGAGCCCCTCTCGGAGGAGGAGGTTCGTCGCACCCTGGCCCTGAACGACACCGAGTCCTGCATCCACAACGACTCGACCCCTCAGGTGTTCCCCAACAAGAGCGTCTACCTGGCCCTTCTCTACTCGATGTTCCTGCACGGCAGCCTGCTGCACATCGGCGGGAACATGCTCTTCCTCTGGATCTTCGGCAACAACATCGAGGACCGGATGGGTGTCGGCGGCTACCTCGCGTTCTACGTGGTGTCGGGCCTGGTGGCGAGTGCGGCCCACATCGCGGTCCAGCCCAACAGCACCATCCCCGTGATCGGGGCGTCGGGGGCCGTGGCCGGGGTGATGGGCGCCTATCTGGTGCTCTTCCCGCACGTGCGCATCCGGACCCTGTTCCTCTTCCTCCTCGTCCTCATCCGCGACATCCAGGCCAAGTGGCTGCTCGGCTTCTGGTTCGTGCTCCAGTTCTTCACCAATCCATCGGCGGGGGTGGCGTGGGTGGCCCACGTCGGTGGCTTCGCCTTCGGCGCGCTGGTCGCGCTCTTGCTCCGCAACCGCCTGCGGCCAGCCACCGTCGACCCCACGCCGGCGTACTGACGATGGCCCTGTTCCAGCCCTTCCCCGGCATCCGCTACGACCCCGACCGGGTCGAGCTGGCCGACGTGCTCGCCCCCCCGTACGACGTGGTCGACGACGAGGCCCGGGCCCGATTGGAGGCCCGCAGCCCTTATAACGCGGTATCGGTGGAGTTGGGCCGGGTCGGCGCCGACGACGATCGCTACGACCGGGCCACCCGGCACTTCGACGACTGGCTGGCCGAGGGAATCCTCGTCGTCGACGAGGAGCCGAGCTTCTACGTCTACCGGATGGGGTGGCACGACGAGTCGGGCCAGGCCCACCAGACCACCGGCATCCTGGGCGCGCTCGAGCTGTCGCTGCCCGAGGAGGGTCGGGTGCTCCCCCACGAGCGGACCATGGGCAAGCCCAAGGGCGACCGCCTCCGCCTCTTACGGGCGTGCCGGGCCAACCTGTCGCCGGTGTGGGGCCTGTCGCTGGCCGAGGGACTCTCCGATCTCTGTGTGGTGGCGGGTCCGCCGGTAGGGCGGGCAACCGACGAGGACGGAGTGCACCACCGGCTCTGGCGCGTCACCCAGCCCGGCGTGGTGGCGGCCATCGCCGAGGCGGTGGGTTCGGCGCCGGTGGTGATCGCCGACGGCCACCATCGGTACGAGACCGCTCTCGCCTACCGGGACGAACGGCGGGCCGCGACCGGCAAGGCCAGTGGCGACTTCGACATGCTTCTGGCCCTGGTGGTGGAGCTGAGCGAGGATCAGCTGCAGGTACAGCCGATCCACCGGCTGATCTCCGGCCTGCCCGACAACTTCGATCTCGTGGGTGCCCTGGCCCGGTTCTTCGAGGTGCAGGACCTGGTCGACCCGCCCCCCGCCGGCGCCGCCGCGTGGCTCACCACGCGGATGGACACCGACGGCGCCCTCGCGCTGGTCGTGGGCGAACGGGCCTGGCTGCTGCGACCCCGCGGCCACGAGAACAGCGCCGACGAACCCGACGCCACCATGCTCGACGCCGCCCTCTCCGCCCTGCCCGACCACATCCTCGACTTCCACCAGTCGGCCGCCCTCGTCGTCGAGCTGGTGCGCTCCGGCAAGACCCAGGCGGCCGTGTTCGTGCGCCCGGTGGCAGTGCGCCAGATCGCGGCCGCGGCCCGGGCCGGCCATCGGATGCCGGCCAAGACGACGTTCTTCGCCCCCAAGCCTCGCACCGGCCTGGTGTTTCGCCGCCTCCACGACTGATTCCGCCGTCGCCCGACCCGGGGGCGCCTGCCCCTCACGTGCACGCCGCGTCCAGCCGGGCCTGGGCCGCCTCCAGCGCCGATCGGGCCCGCTTGGCCTGGCGGGCGGCGACCACGATGTCGGCCACCACCTCGGTGCGGCTCTGGGTAGCGCCCCCGGTTCGGAAGAAGCGCCGTCGGACCCGGCCGACCACCACCACCTGCTCGTCGACCGGCAGCTCGGCCGCCCGAGCGGGCGCATCGAACCACACCACCGGCACGCTCTCCGCCCGCTCCCCCGGGCGGGGAACCGTCACCTCGTAGGTGACCATCCGGTCGCCCGACGGGAGCTCGCGCACCTCGGCCGGCCGGGCCAGATGCCCCACCAGCGCCACCACGTTCGTCATCGCCATCACCCCTGTTGTCGTGGCCGCGAAGGCCCGGAGACGAGGGGGAAGCGTCTGCCGACAAGGCTATCGGGAGGCTGAGACACCTCGGTCCGCTCGAAGGTCCGGCCATCTCTGTGGACGGCCTTCGTCGTCGGATCGGTTCCTTCGGTTCGGCTCACGGTGCGACCGGAGCGGCCACCACTCGACAGCGGCGCCGGCCGGGTCAGTCAAGGGCGAGAAGGCGCTCGGCGGCGTCGGCGAGGGTGGCGTCGGCCGCCACCACCCGGCTGAAGAGCTCGCGCGCCCGGGGGGCGTCACCCGCCCGTTCGTGGAGGTCGGCGAGGGCGTACCAGAGGCGGAGGTGGTAGGGCCGGACCACCCGGCGGGGCTCGAGGGGGCCTCGCTCCAAGAGGCGGATCGCGCCCTTCACGTCGCCCCGGTCGGCCAGGGCCCCGGCGGCGACAATCCGGCCCTCGGCCATCAGCTCCGGCTCGGGCGACGCCTCCCGGAGCTCCTCCCACAGGGCGTCGACCTTGGCGTAGCGCCCGAGGGCGCGGTAACAGTCGGCCAGCACCGGGTGTTGCTCGAAGGACCCGGTCGCGGAACGGAACGCTTCCAGGTGGCGGGACGCCTCCGCCCACCGGCCCAGCCGGTAACAGGCCAGCCCGGCCAACTCCCGCACCGAGGGGACCTCGGGCGCGTCGCGCAGAAGAGGCCGGAGCAGACGCATGGCGTCCTGGGGGCGGTCGCGCTCGAAGGCGGACGCCGCCTCCACCAGGCGAGCCTCCATTTTGACCGCAATCGGGGCACCGACGGCCCGGACGAGCTCGTCGGCCACCGGCTTGGGGGCCTTGCGCCGGGGCCGCTCTGGTGCAGGCGGGGGCCGACCGGTCGAGCCGGCCGGGGCGAGCGCGGCCGCGGTCTCCACCGGGCCCTCCCTCTGCCAATCCTCCGGCTCCCACGCCGGCGGCGGCCCCCCTCGCTTGTCGTACTCGTCGTTGCGGGGCCGGTCGTCGGCCACCTGCATGTTGTGGGCGCCCTTGCGGGCCAGACTCCCCCATCCCTTGGGACCGGGCGGCGACCACGGCCCGGCGTCGGCGGGACGTGCCCCTTGGCCGCGTGGGCTCCGACCACGGCTGTCGCTGTCACCGCCGCCGGTTGGCGGGCGGGGTGATCGAGGGTCGTCACCGCCGGACCGGGCCGGACCCCGTCCGGTCGACGTGGGACGCCCGCGAACCGGCGGGCGGTCGGAGCGGGGGTCACGGGGCGACGACGATCCCGGGACTCGTCCTCCGCTCCACGCGCCGGAGTCGGCCGTGGGTGGTCGAGCGCCCCGGACCGGTCGACGCTCTCCATCGACGCCATCGGACGAGGGCCGAGCCGACGAGGATCGCCCTGTCGACGGACGAGGCGTCGAGGGCCGGGCTGACGAGGTTCGCCCCGGGAACGGTCGGTCTGAGGAGGGCCGCTCTGACGGCCGGTCTGAGGAGGGCCGGTCTGAGGACCGAGCCGACGACGGACGGGCTGACGAGGACCGAGCCGAGGAGGGACGCCCCGACGAGGGACGGGCTGGCGACGGACGGGCTGGCGACGGACGGGCTGACGAGGCTCGAGGCGGCCGGGCCCCGGGCCCGGCGGCCGACGGGCGATCACTCCGGCTTGGTCGGCGCTCACCCTCGGACCCGGCCGACGGGCGAGGCCCCCGCCCGGTTGTCGCCGGTCGGCGCGACCCGGCATCGGCACTCCCACTCCCCGCTCGTCCGGCCTGGGGCCGGGCCCCGGAGGGCCGCTGGGTCCCTCGTGCCGGCGGTCGTCCGCCCTGACCGGCAGGGGGCGTCGGCTCGTCGTCGGGCCGGGGACGACGGGTAGCCATGCTTTGCAGACTACCTACGAACGCGGAGAAGGCTCCCCGACGGGGAGCCTTCTCCTGAAGAAATCCGGCGACGACCTACTCTCCCAGGGGGACTCCCCCCAAGTACCATCGGCGCTGGTGGGCTTAACTTCCGTGTTCGGCATGGGAACGGGTGTAACTCCACCGCTATAGTCACCGGAAACCTGTTGTCAACGGGATTTCTCCCGAGAACTTGATAGCGAGCACAAGCAAAAATATCCCCAAGCCCTCGGCCGATTAGTACCGGTCGGCTGAAGACCTTGCGATCCTTACACCTCCGGCCTATCAACGTGGTCATCTGGCCACGGGCCTTACCAGGTTAACCCTGTGGGAGATTTCATCTTGGAACGAGCTTCGCGCTTAGATGCTTTCAGCGCTTATCCCACCCGCAGGTCGCTAACCAGCCGTGCCCTTGGCAGGACAACTGGCACACGAGAGCTGCGTCCGTCCCGGTCCTCTCGTACTAGGGACAGCCTTCCTCAAATCTCCTACGGCTGCGACGGATAGGGACCGAACTGTCTCACGACGTTCTAAACCCAGCTCGCGTACCGCTTTAATGGGCGAACAGCCCAACCCTTGGGAGATGCTTCACCCCCAGGATGCGACGAGCCGACATCGAGGTGCCAAACCTTCCCGTCGATATGGACTCTTGGGGAAGATGAGCCTGTTATCCCCGGGGTACCTTTTATCCGTTGAGCGACGGCGCTTCCACACGCTACCGCCGGATCACTATGCCCTGCTTTCGCACCTGCTTGACGTGTTTGTCTCGCAGTCAAGCTCCCTTGTGCCATTGCACTCGACGGCTGATTGCCAACCAGCCTGAGGGAACCTTTGGGCACCTCCGTTACATTTTAGGAGGTGACCGCCCCAGTCAAACTACCCAGCTGCCGCTGTCCCCGATCCGGATAACGGACCTGGGTTAGAGCCCCAGTACGAACAGGGTGGTATTTCAACGTTGGCTCCACCACGGCTGGCGCCGCAGCTTCCTAGCCTCCCACCTATCCTACACAATCCGTACCAAAGCTCAACATCAGCCTATAGTAAAGGTCCACGGGGTCTTTCCGTCCTGTCGCAGCTACCGAGCATCTTTACTCGGAGTTCAATTTCGCCGGGTCAGTGGTTGAGACAGTAGCCAAGTCGTTACGCCATTCGTGCAGGTCGGAACTTCAGTTCCATCCTCTGTTTCCAGAGGAACCAGACTATGCCTTCATCTCATCAAGGCCTCGAGGATCAGAGATCCCCCAGGACAGGTTGAGCGCCCGCGTATTGCGTCGGCCGTAAATTTGCCACATCCCAACACTACTTAGGGAGAATGACAGTGACCGGCGCCTCTCCCCGAAGGGATCAGTCGTTACGGGGCCATACCTGAGTTCAGGCAGAGGGCTTCCCACGGCATTGCCCGTCGTCTATAGCCTTGTCCTTGAGGCAAGGCAGACGGTGTGGGTTTCGCCGTTATGAGCGGGTTCTTTCACGGAGTCGCCTCCGTGTAGGGCAAGTTTTGACTTACCCGACAAGGAATTTCGCTACCTTAGGACCGTTATAGTTCCCTATATCCCCATATCGCTATGAGGGGTGGACCATATCTTCATCCGTCAGCTTCGATGACGGAGCTCTGCGTATGGCCTCTGAGGATTCCCAACACCTCAACACACCGATGATCTGCTCATCGGTGCGGCGTCGCTTGCCACCGCGGTTCATCGGGCTCCTCAATGCGAGGATTTCGATGATGCCTGCGGGTAGCAGGTGACGATCTGACTGGACGAGGCTCGTGATCTGACGGAAGACCGCCAGGTCGTTGGCCTTGGGGCCGCGCAACGGAAAGCGCTCGAAGAACGGGAAGACCCGCACCGCGAGCTCCGTCGGCCTTGTGACTTCAAAGTAGAAGACACCATCGCCGCGGCCTCGCACCGTTCCCACTCCGAAGGTCTGCCGCAGAAACGATGGCGCTTCTGGACCGACCTGCGAAACGTTGAACGACAGCGAGACCCGCCATGGCAGGCCACGGTCACCACTCCGACGGATGGGAACGTTGAAGCTTCCTTCTCCATCGACGAATCCCGCGATGTAGTGACCTACATCGGATGGAATCCGGTCCAACCAGTTCGAGGACCTGGGCCTTTCCTGCTGATTGTCCGCACCGATCGGATTGTCACTGCTCACCCCACACACTCTACAAAGAGGGTGCGACATGAACGAGTACCGTCGGATACACGGGGTTTCCAGCATATAGCAGAGTTTTTGTCTGGCGGATTACTCCACCAGGGCCGCAACTTGGACCTTACGGCCGCCGTTTACTGGGGCTTAGGTTCAGAGCTTCGCCCTTGCGGACTAACCCTTCCCCGTAACCTTCCAGCACCGGGCAGGCGTCACAGCGTATACATCGTCTTACGACTTCGCACGCTGCTGTGTTTTTAGTAAACAGTCGCTTGGCCCTGCTCTCTGCGACCTCCTCGAGCTCGGCACGCGAAGTGCTTCACCCTAATGAGGCCCTCCTTCTCCCGAAGTTACGGAGGTATTTTGCCGAGTTCCTTAACCACTGTTCTCCCGATCGCCTTGGTATTCTCTACCTGCCCACCTGCGTCGGTTTGGGGTACGGGCACCATGTCAGCTCGCTAGAGGCTTTTCTCGGCAGCATGGGATCAGTCACTTCGCCTGAAACGGCTCGGCATCGCGTCTCAGAGTATATGAAGCCCGGATTTGCCTAGGCTTCCTCCTACACGCTTACCCCGGGACAACCAACGCCCGGGTTGACCTACCCTCCTGCGTCTCCCCATTGCTGTCCGCCACGGAAAGGGTCGGTTCGTCTCCCGAAGGAAACAAGCCCCTTAGCATTTCCGTCTTGGAATGGGCGCGGACACGGTGGTACTGGAATATCAACCAGTTGTGCATCGACTACGCCTCTCGGCCTCGCCTTAGCTCCCGACTCACCCTGGGCGGATTAGCCTTCCCCAGGAACCCTTGGGCATTCGGCGGACGAGTTTCTCACTCGTCTTTCGCTACTCATGCCGGCATTCGCTCTCGAACGCGCTCCACGACGGTTTCCACCCCCGCTTCACGGCACGCTCGACGCTCCCCTACCACTTCTGCGCAAGCGCAGAAATCCGCAGCTTCGGCTCTAGGCTTGAGCCCCGTTACATTGTCCGCGCGGGACCACTCGACCAGTGAGCTATTACGCACTCTTTTAAGGGTGGCTGCTTCTAAGCCAACCTCCTGGCTGTCTGTGCAATCCCACATCGTTTCCCACTTAGCCTAGAATTTGGGGCCTTAGCTGGCGGTCTGGGCTGTTTCCCTCTCGACCATGAAGCTCATCCCCCATGGTCTCACTGCCGGGCTGTGAGCATTGGCATTCGGAGTTTGATTGGGGTCGGTAAGCTTGTAGGCCCCCTAACCCATTCAGTGCTCTACCTCCAATGCTGATCACCCGACGCTGCACCTAAATGCATTTCGGGGAGAACCAGCTATCACCGAGTTTGCTTGGCCTTTCACCCCTATCCACAAGTCATCCCCCATGTTTTCAACCATGGTGGGTTCGGTCCTCCACGGGGTCTTACCCCCGCTTCAACCTGCCCATGGATAGATCACTCGGCTTCGGGTCTACCGCAAGCGACTGAACGCCCTATTCAGACTCGCTTTCGCTCCGGCTCCCCCTCACGGGTTAACCTTGCCACTTACGGTAACTCGCCGGCTCATTCTTCAAAAGGCACGCCATCACGGCCTTGTGGGCGAACCCACAAGACGACGCTCTGACTGTTTGTAAGCCAACGGTTTCAGGTACTATTTCACTCCCCTCCCGGGGTGCTTTTCACCTTTCCCTCACGGTACTAGTTCGCTATCGGTCGCCTGAAAGTACTTAGCCTTACGAGGTGGTCCTCGCAGATTCACGCCGACCTTCCCGGGTCCGGCGCTACTTGGGATGACGATCTGAGTCTGAATACCTTTCGCATACGGGGCTCTTACCCACTACGGCGCGACGTTCCAGAACGCTTCTGCTAGGCATCAGATTTGTAACTCAGTTCGTGGGTCTGGTGCCCCACGCTATCGGTCCCGCAACCCCGAACTGGCAACGCCACCAGGCTATTGCACCAATCCGGTTTAGGCTCTTCCCGTTTCGCTCGCCGCTACTCAGGGAGTCGCATTTGCTTTCCTTTCCACAGGGTACTGAGATGTTTCAGTTCCCCCGGTTCCCTCTACCCGCCCTATATATTCAGGCGGGAGTAACGCCCCATGACGGGCGCTGGGTTTCCCCATTCGGATATCTACGGATCGAAGCTTGGTCGGCAGCTCCCCGTAGCTTTTCGCAGCCACCCACGTCCTTCATCGGCTTCAGGCGCCAAGGCATCCACCGTTGGCTCTTTGTAGCTTGGAGAATCAAAGATGCTCGTGCTCGCTATGAAGTTCTCAAGAGGCCGACGAATCGGCACCGAAGGCGCCTTCGACTCGTCGGAACAGACAAGCGGTCAGCGCCGAAGGCGCTGGCATTGCCTTTGCTGGCTGGAGACGCCAACGGCCGCCCCTCGAAAGGAGCGGCGCGGGGACGACCCCGAAGGGGGCGAGTGCCCCCAGAAAACGGAACAGAGACATGCGAGAAACAAACGTCGAGGCCGACCCGGAATGGGTCGTCTACCTCGGCGGTCCTTCCAGCGAGACCTTGCGGTCGGGCCGGTCGACCAGTGATCAACTGGGAGTCCTCGAGTGACGAAACCTCAGTGAAGAGGCCTCGTGTCGAGCAGTAAGACTCCTTAGAAAGGAGGTGATCCAGCCGCACCTTCCGGTACGGCTACCTTGTTACGACTTCACCCCAATCGCTGATCCCACCTTCGACGGCTCCCCCCCTTACGGGTTGGGCCACCGGCTTCGGGTGTTACCAACTTTCGTGGTGTGACGGGCGGTGTGTACAAGGCCCGGGAACGTATTCACCCCGGCGTTGCTGATCCGGGATTACTAGCGACTCCGACTTCATGGAGTCGAGTTGCAGACTCCAATCCGAACTGAGACCGGCTTTCTGGGATTCGCTCACCCTCGCGGGATAGCAGCCCTTTGTACCGGCCATTGTAGCATGTGTGCAGCCCTGGACATAAGGGGCATGATGACTTGACGTCATCCCCACCTTCCTCCGAGTTGACCCCGGCAGTCTCCTACGAGTCCCCGGCATAACCCGCTGGTAACATAGGATAAGGGTTGCGCTCGTTGCGGGACTTAACCCAACATCTCACGACACGAGCTGACGACAGCCATGCACCACCTATCGCAGGCCCTTTCGGACACCACATCTCTGTGGCTTTTCCTACGTAGTTCAACCCAGGTAAGGTTCTTCGCGTTGCATCGAATTAAGCCACATGCTCCGCCGCTTGTGCGGGCCCCCGTCAATTCCTTTGAGTTTTAGCCTTGCGGCCGTACTCCCCAGGCGGGGCACTTAATGCGTTAGCTACGGCACGGAACCCGTTGATAAGGCCCCACACCTAGTGCCCAACGTTTACGGCGTGGACTACCAGGGTATCTAATCCTGTTTGCTACCCACGCTTTCGCTCCTCAGCGTCAGTGCCGGCCCAGATCACCGCCTTCGCCACCGGTGTTCCTCCTGATATCTGCGCATTTCACCGCTACACCAGGAATTCCGTGATCCCCTACCGGACTCTAGCCATAGCAGTCCCGGGTGGCGTCTCCAGGTTGAGCCTGGAGTTTTCACACCCGGCTTGCCAAGCCGCCTACGAGCTCTTTACGCCCAATGAATCCGGACAACGCTCGCCCCCTACGTATTACCGCGGCTGCTGGCACGTAGTTGGCCGGGGCTTCTTCTGCAGGTACCGTCATTTTCGTCCCTGCTGAAAGGGGTTTACAACCCGAAGGCCTTCATCCCCCACGCGGCGTTGCTGCGTCAGGCTTTCGCCCATTGCGCAAGATTCCCCACTGCTGCCTCCCGTAGGAGTCTGGGCCGTGTCTCAGTCCCAGTGTGGCTGGTCGTCCTCTCAGACCAGCTAGCCGTCGTCGCCTTGGTGAGCCGTTACCCCACCAACAAGCTGATAGCCCGCGAGCCCCTCCCGAAGCGAAATTCATTTCCTCATCCGGTCATGCGGCCAGATGGGGATATCCGGTATTAGCACCGGTTTCCCGGTGTTATCCCAGTCTTCGGGGCAGGTTGCTCACGTGTTACTCACCCGTTCGCCGCTAGGCCGTCCCTGGTGTTGCCACCAGTTGGACCTCGCTCGACTTGCATGTGTTAAGCACGCCGCCAGCGTTCGTCCTGAGCCAGGATCAAACTCTCCATCGAGACCTCAGGCCAGCTGTCCCCCCAAAAAATGAGTGGGCAACCAACCGTGAAATCGGAGAGCCAGGCCGCGGAGTGACTGAACTCCTTGGCCCGACTGGCACAGAGCGGTTTGTGGCGTCTGGATCGCTCCAGACGCGTTGTCCGTTCAGTGCTTGAAACTGATGCGATCGCACGCGATCGCCCGCACTGGCGTTTACAAGCTGTCTCTGTTCCGTTTTCAAGGAGCGCTGGCCAGGGGGGCACGCGTCGGAGACGGTGGTGCACTCCTGTCTGGTCGAGGGTTGCGGGCAGAACTCGCACTTCCTCGGCACTCGGACCTCTCACCTGCTCGCAGCCCTGGGTCTCCCCGAGGCCGCAGTCCGGCGCAATTGCCTAACGTACCACCGCGGGTGCCTCTTGGCAACCGGGCGGGGCGTGCACGGACCCCTCAGACGAAGCGCACCAAGTGGTAGCTGCGCTTGCCCCGCCGGAGCACGAGGTACGAACCTACCAGCAGATCGGAAGGCCCCAGTCGCCGGTCGACGTCGGCCTCCCGCCGGTTGTTGACGTACACCCCGCCCTGGTCGATCGCCGTCCGCGCTGCCGACTTCGACGCCACCAGCCCGGTGTCCACCAGCAGCTCCACCAGGCCGAGGCCGTCGCCGTCGAGCTCGGCCCGCGGCCGCGAGGTCGCGGGAGCCTCCGCGAACACCTCCAGCAGGGTCGGCCCGTCGAGTCCGTCCAACTCGCCGCCGAACAGCGCCGCCGCCGCCTGCTCCGCGGCGACGGCGGCATCCCGCCCGTGTACGGCCGTCGTCACCTCCCGGGCCAGCACCCGCTGCGCCTCCCGCCGCTCGGGGTGCTCCGCCACCGCCGCCTCCAGCTCCTCGATGCGGGCGCGGCCGAGCCACGTGAACAGGCGCAGGTAACGGCCGACGTCGGCGTCGCCCACCCGCAGCCAGAACTGGAAGAACTCGTAGGGGCTGGTGCGGGCGGGGTCGAGCCAGAGGTTGCCGCCCTCGCTCTTGCCGAACTTCGATCCGTCGGCCCGCGTGACCAGGGGGAACGTCATCCCGTAGGCCTGGACGCGGGAGCGGCGATGGATGAGGTCGATGCCGGCGGTGATGTTCCCCCACTGGTCGCTGCCGCCGACCTGGAGCCGGCAGCCGCGATGCTCGCACAGGTGCCAGAAGTCGTAGGCCTGGAGCAGCATGTAGGAGAACTCCTTGTAGGAGATCCCCTGGTCGCGCTCGAGGCGGGCCCGCACCGAGTCCTTGGCCATCATGTCGTTGACCCGGAAGTGGCCGCCGACGTCGCGCAGGAAGTCGGTGAGGCGCAGCGGACGCAGCCAGTCGGCATTGTCGACCAGGTCGATCTCGGTGCCGACGATCCGCTCCACCTGCCGGCGAATGCCCTCGGCGTTGGCCCGGATCTGGTCATCCGCCAGCATGGGGCGCTCGGCGTCCTTGCCGCTGGGGTCGCCGACCAGGGTGGTGCCGCCGCCGAGCAGCACGATCGGACGATGCCCCGCCCGCTGCAACCGGGCGGTGACCATCAGCGGCAGGAGGCTGCCCACGTGCAGGCTGTCGGCGGTGGCGTCGAAGCCGACGTAGAAGGTGAGCGGCTTCCCCCCCAGCCGGGTGCCGAGCTCGGGGTCGGTGACCTGGGCCACCATGCCCCGCCACTCCAACTCCTCGAACACGCCCGACGTGGCCCGCACCGCGGCACCGTACCCCGCTCCCGACCGACCACCTCGGGTTTGGTCCCCCGCCCGTAGGCGCAGGCGACCGTCGGGTCGGCGACGACCAAGGCAGGTCGCCCTTGCGACGGGTGGGGGAGCGGACGCCGTCGGCGGCGGGTGCCGGCGCGAGCGACGCGAGCGTCCCTGCCGGTCGGCTCAGCCGGGGCGGGACAGGCCGGGGGCGCCGGAGACGTAGTAGCGCCAGGGGCGCTCGGTTGCCACCCGGATGCCGACGCGGGCGCTGGATGCGACCGCCAGGGGCGGCGGCGTCCCGTCGTCGGCGACCACCACGCCCCGGTCGCCTGTCACCAGGTCGGCGCCGTCGAGCGCCCGGTCGATCCCGAGGGCCAGACAGAGGCGGGCGGGTCCGGCACACAGGTCCCGTTCACGATGGCACCGAGGGCGGACCGTCCACATCTCGTCGACGCCGTTCACCGGGGTCAGGCCCCGGAGGAGCACGGCCGACGCCTCCCCCTCGGCGCCACAGACCACGTTGGCGCAGAAGTGCATCCCGTAGGTGAAGTAGACGTAGAGGTGCCCGGGCGGACCGAACATGGTCGCGTTGCGGGCGGTGCGGCCCCGGAAGGCATGGCTGGCGGGGTCGTCGGCGCCGCAGTAGGCCTCCACCTCCACGATCCGACCGGCCCGACCGTCGCCCACCACCAGCAGCTTGTTGAGCAGGTCGGGGGCGACCTCCAGGCTGGGCCGGCGGTAGAAGTCCCGGGCCAGGGCACCCGCCTCGGTCAACCGCGGGCCAGCCGTTCCCCGTCGAGGTCCAGTCGGGACCGGAAGCGGCGCAGCTGCTCGGCCACCGGACCCGGTCCGGCCCCGCCCGGCGTGGTGCGGCGGGTGACGGGGACCCCCGGCTCCAGCAGGCCCACCGCGTCGGCCCCCAGGTGGGGCGAGGCCGCCACCAGCTCGGCCAGGGGGACGTGGCGGTCGAGCGATTCCCGCACCAACTCGGCCACGATCCCGTGGGCGGCCCGGAAGGCCACCCCCCGCACCACCATCCACTCGGCCAGGTCGACCGCGGCCGCCTCGGGCGAGTCGGCGGCCGCGGCCATACGGCGGACGTCGAAGCGGGCGGTGTCGAGCAGCCCGGTGAGGGCGAGCAGGCCCAGACCCATCTGGTCGACCGAATCGAAGAGCGGTTCCTTGTCCTCCTGGAGGTCGCGGTTGTAGGCGAGGGGCAGGCCTTTGAGGGCCACCAACATCGCCATCAGGTTCCCGATGAGCCGGCCCGCCTTGCCCCGGGCCAGCTCGGCCACGTCGGGGTTCTTCTTCTGGGGCAGCATCGAGCTGCCGGTGGCCCACTCGTCGGCCAGGCGGAGGAAGCCGAACTCGCCGCTCGACCACAGCACCACCTCCTCCCCGATCCGGGACAGGTGGATGCCGAGCAGGGCCAAGGCGAACAGGGACTCGGCCACGAAGTCGCGGTCGCCCACCGCGTCGAGCGAGTTGTCGAAGGTGGCCGCGAAGCCGAGGTCGCGGGCGGTGCCCACCGGGTCGAGGGGCAAGGACGAACCGGCCAACGCCCCCGCCCCGAGGGGGGACACGTCGACCCGGCGACGGGCGTCGAGCAGACGGTCGACATCGCGGGCCAGGGCCCATCCATGGGCCAGCAGGTGGTGGGCCAAGAGCACCGGCTGGGCCCGCTGGAGGTGGGTGTAGCCGGGGAGGTAGACCCCCTTGTCGAGGGCCCACTCGGCCCGGCCCAGCAGGACCCGCTGGAGGCCGATCACCTGGCGGGCGACGGTGACCAGCTCCCGCTTCGTCCACAGCCGCAGGTCGGTGGCCACCTGGTCGTTGCGGCTGCGGCCGGTGTGGAGCTTTGCCCCCGCGGGGCCGGCCAGCTCGGTGACCCGGCGCTCGACCGCGGTGTGCACGTCCTCGTCGCCGGGGCCGAAGCGGAAGGTGCCCTCCGCCAGCTCCTCGCCCACGGTGTCGAGGGCCTCGAGGATCGAGGCGGCTTCTTCACCGGTGAGCAGACCCCCCCGCTGGAGGCCCCGCACGTGGGCCTTGGAGCCGGCCACGTCGTCGGCCGCCAGCCGGACGTCGACCGGCAGGCTGGCGGTGAAGGCCATGAGGCCGTCGGCCGCCTCGGCGTCGAACCGTCCCTGCCAGAGGGTCACGAGCCCCCGTCGCCGGAGCCGGAGCCGGAGTCGCCGCGCACCTGGCGGCTGGCCCAGGTCTGCACGCCCAGTCCCCAGAGGCGGACGAAGCCGGCGGCGTCGTCGTGGTTGAAGGTGTCGGACGCGTCGTAGGTGGCCAGCCCGTGGTCGTAGAGGCCGACCGGGCTGCGGCGGCCGACCACCTCGCACCGGCCGGAGGCGCAGCGCAGGCGAACGTCGCCCGTCACGTAGGTCTGGCTCTCGTCGACGAAGGCGTCGATGGCCTGCTTGAGGGGGGAGAACCACATCCCGTCGTAGACCAGCTCCGCCCACCTCGGTTCGAGACGGAGCTTCTCGTGGGCCAGGTCGTGCTCGAGGGTGAGCCCCTCCAGGTCCTGGTGGGCGTGGATGAGGGCGAGGGCGCCGGGGGCCTCGTAGACCTCCCGGCTCTTGATGCCTACCCGGCGGTTCTCGACCATGTCGATCCGTCCCCAGCCGTAGGAGCCGACGACTCCGCCGACGGCCGGGATCAGCTCGTGGAGGGCCATCCGCACCCCGTCGACCGCCACCGGGAGGCCGGTCTCGAAGCTGATCGTCAGCTCGGTGGGCTCGGTGGCGGTGGGCACCGTCATGGCGAAGACGTCCTCCGGCGGCTGGGCCCAGGGGTCCTCGATGATGCCGCACTCGATGGCCCGGCCCCACAGGTTCTCGTCGATGGAGTAGAGGCTGGTCTTGCTGGCCCGGATGGGGATGCCGTGGCGGTGGGCGTAGTGGAGGGAGTCCTCCCGGGTCATCCCCCACTCCCGCACCGGGGCCAAGACCTCCAGGTCGGGGGCCAGGGCCCGGGTGGAGACCTCGAAGCGGACCTGGTCGTTGCCCTTGCCGGTGCACCCGTGGGCGACGGCGTCGGCGCCGAACTCCCGGGCCGCGGCCACCAGGTGCTTGACGATCACCGGCCGGGAGAGCGACGACACCAACGGGTAGCGGCCCTCGTACAGGGCGTTGGCCTTGAGCGCGGGGGCGACGAAGTCAGCCGCGTACTCGGCCTTGCAGTCGACGACCAAGGCCTCGATGGCGCCCGCGGCCAGGGCCCGCTCCTTGAGGGTCTCGGGCGAGTCGGATGCGCCCTGGCCCACGTCGGCGGCGAGGGCGATCACCTCCACGCCCTTCTCCTCGATCAGCCAGCGGACGGCGACCGAGGTGTCGAGCCCCCCCGAGTACGCCAACACGACACGCTTGGCCACAGGTCAGTCTTCTCCTTCAGAGGGGGTGGAGGCAGAGGGGGTGGAGGCAGAGGGGGAGGCAGAGGGGTCGGGGGTGCCGAACGCGAACCGGCTCAGGCGCTGGGCCACCTTCTGGCCGCCAGCCCGTTCGGTGGCGATCACCAGGAGGGTGTCGTCGCCGGCCACCGTCCCCACGATGTCGGGCAGCGAGGCCCGGTCGAGGGCGGAGCCGACCACGTGGGCCGACCCGGGCGGGGTGCGGAGGACGACGACATTGTCGGAATAGGCCACCTCCAGCACCCACTCGCCCAGCACCCGGCGGAGGTGCTCCTCGGGCGCCAACCGCTCCTTGGCGTGCTCGGGGATGGCGTACATGGGCTCGCCCCCGGCCATCCGCACCTTGACCGCGCCCAGGTCGTCGAGGTCGCGCGACACGGTGGCCTGGGTGGCCACCACGCCCTCGGCGGCCAGGAGGTCGACGAGCTGGGCCTGGCTGGACACGGCCTGGGCCTCGATGATGCGGGCCAACCGGTGCTGGCGCTGGGGCTTGGCCAGCCGCAACGGGCCCCCCGCGATCACGGGGTCCCGCCGGGGCACGCCGGCGTTGGTCACGCGCCGCCCGCCAACCAGTGACGGATCCGGTGGTCCTGGCCACCGAAAACGTCACCGGTTCGTACGGGGTGGGCCAACCGGTGACGGCTCCGGTGGTCCTGGCCACCGAAAACGTCACCGGTTCGCACCGCAGTGGCATTCATGAGCGGGCTCCGAGGAGCCAGAGGAGGAGGCCGCGCTGGGCATGGACCCGGTTGGCGGCCTGGCGCCACACCGCGCTCTGGGGGCTGTCGATGACCGAGGCCGAGACCTCTTCGCCCCGGTGGGCGGGCAGGCAGTGGAGGAAGACGGCGTGGGGCGCGGCCGCGGCCAGCATGGCGTCATCGACGGTGAAGCCGGCGAAGTCCTCCCGGCGGCGGGTGGCCTGGCCCTCCTGGCCCATCGAGGCCCACACGTCGGTGTAGACGGCGTCGGCCCCCGACACCGCGGCCAAGGGGTCGTTGCCGACCTCGACACCATCGCCGTCGCCGGGATCGGGCCGGGGGGGCTCGTAGCCGGCCGGCGTGGCCACCCGGACGGTCATCCCGGCCAGGGCGCCGGCCTTCATCAGCGACCGGCACACGTTGTTGCCGTCGCCCACGTAGGCCACCGTCAGCCCCTTGAGCCGGCCGAAGCTCTGGCGCAGGGTGAGGAGGTCGGCCAGCGTCTGGCAGGGGTGGGCGTCGTCGGACAGGAGGTTGACCACCGGCACCGTCGCCGCCCCCGCCATCCGCACCAGCCGGTCGTGGTGGTAGACGCGGGCGGCCAGGGCCGCGCAGTAGCTCGACAGCACCTTGGCCACGTCCTCCGCCGGCTCGCGGTCGTCGACGCCCACCTCCTCGGCCCGCAGGCTCACGGGATGCCCGCCGAGCTGCACCACGGCCATCTCCATCGACACCCGGGTGCGGGTGGACGCCTTCTCGAACAGCAGCGCCACCCCCCGCCCGGCCAGCAGCGGCGGCGGGCTGGGGAGCTCGGCCAGGTCGAGGACGTCGGCCAGCTCGGCGGGATCGAGGTCGTCGACGTCGAGCAGGTGTCTCATCGGGCCAGCACCTCCCTCAGGACGGCCAGCGCCTGGTCGATCTCGTCGTCGGTGACGAGGAGCGACGGGGCGAGGCGGATGGCGGTGGGCGTGACCGGGTTGACGACCAGGCCCCGAGCGAGCGCGGCCAGGGCCACGTCGCGCGCCGCCGGCCCGTCCGGCGAGAGCTCGGCCGCCAGCAGCAGGCCCAGCCCTCGCACCGACACCACGCCCGGCAGCGCGGCCAGCCCGGCGGTCAGGCGGGCCCCGGCCCGCGTCGCGCGGGCCGGCACGTCCTCCGCCTCCATGACCGCCAGGACGGCCCGGGCGGCGGCGGTGGCCAGGGGCTGGCCGCCGTAGGTGGTGCCGTGGTCGCCGGGGCGGAAGGCGTCGGCGATCTCGGCCCGGGCCCAGCAGGCGCCGATGGGCATGCCGTTGCCGAGGGCCTTGGCCAGGGTGACGACGTCGGGCCGGATGCCGTCGTGCTCGAACCCGAACCACCGGCCGGTGCGGCCGAGGCCGGTCTGGACCTCGTCGACGATGAGCAGGACGCCCTTCTCGTCGCACAGCCGGCGAACCTCGGCCAGCCAGCCCCGGGGCGCCACGTTGACCCCGCCCTCGCCCTGCACCGGCTCCAGCAGCACCGCCGCGATCGACGGGTCGATGGCCGCGGCTAGGGCGTCGAGGTCGCCCAGGGCGACGTGGCGGAAGCCGGGCGGCAAGGGCTGGAAGGGCTCGTGCTTGGCCGGCTGTCCGGTGGCGTGGAGGGTGGCCAGGGTACGACCGTGGAACGACCCGTAGGCGCTGACCACCCCGTAGCGTCCGGGGCCGCCCCACCGGCGGGCGAGCTTGATGGCGCACTCGTTGGCCTCGGCGCCCGAGTTGCAGAAGAAGACGCGTCCCCCGCCGCCCAGCAGGCGGTCGAGGGTGGCCGCCACCTCGGGCCCGACCACGTTGCCGTAGAGGTTGCTCACGTGGACCAGGGTGCGGGCCTGCTCGGCGATGGCGTCGGCCACGGCCGGGTGGCAGTGACCGAGGGACGTGACCGCCAGCCCGCCGAGGAAGTCGAGGTAACCCTTCCCGTCGGCGTCGAACAGCCACGACCCCTCCCCCCGCACGAACGTGACCGGCGGGGGGGCGTAGTTGCGCATGAGCACGTCGGACAGAACGGGCGCCGCACTCACGGCGTCACCATCGTGCCGACGCCCTCGCTGGTGAAGACCTCCAGGAGCAGGGCGTGGGGCACCCGCCCGTCGAGGATGTGGGCGTGGCCGACACCGTTGCGGACGGCCCGCACGCAGGAGACGATCTTGGGGATCATCCCCCCCTTGACCCGACCGGTGGCGAGGAGGGCCTCCAAATCGTCGGCCGACGTGGTGGTGATGAGGCTGAAGGGGTTGCCCACCTCCGACAGCAGGCCGACCACGTCGGTGAGGTAGACGAGCTTCTCCGCCCCCAGGGCCTCGGCCACCGCCCCCGCCACCGTGTCGGCGTTGATGTTGTAGGCCTGCCCCTCGGCGTCGGAGCCGATGGTGGCCAGCACCGGGATGAGCTCCTCCGCGATCAGGCGCTCGAGCAGGCCCGGGTTGACGCCCTGTACGTCGCCCACGAAGCCCAGCTCGGGCGACCGGGCGCTGGCCACGATGAGGCTGGCGTCCTCCCCCGAGAGGCCCACCGCCAGCGCCCCGTGCACGTTGATGCTGGCCACGATGTCGCGGTTGACCTTGCCCACCAGCACCATGCGGGCGATGTCGAGGGTGTCGGCGTCGGTGACCCGGAGGCCGTCGAGGAACTCGGGCACCTTGCCCAGGCGCTGCATCAGCTCGCCGATCTGGGGCCCGCCGCCGTGGACGACGATGGGGCGAATGCCGACCATCCGCATGAGGACCACGTCCTGGGCGAACAGCGACCCCAGGCTGGGGTCGGTCATGGCCGCCCCGCCGTACTTGATGACGACGACCTTGCCCGAGAACCGGCGGATGTAGGGCAGGGCGTCGGCCAGCACCGCGGCCTTGGCCAGGGCAGTGGTGAGGTTCATGAGGTGCGCATGTTCTCGTCGATGTAGCCGGGGGTGAGGTCGGTGAAGAGCATGGCCGCCCGGCCCTCGCCCAGGCCCAGGTCGGCGGTGATGACGACGTCGCGGTCGGCCAGGTGCGCGGCCACCGCGGCGGTGTCGTGGTCGGCTGCGATCCCGTCCCGGCAAACCTCGACCCCGCCGTAGGAGATCGTGACCCGAGACCCGTCGAAGTCGGCGCCCGAACTGCCCAGCTCGCTGATGATGCGGCCCCAGTAAGGGTCGGCGCCGAACAGCGAGCACTGCACCAGCTGGCTCTCGGCGATCTTGCGGGCGGCGCGGCGGGCGTCGGCGTGGGACGCCGCCCCGTGGACCCGGATGCGGGCCAGCTTGGTGGCCCCCTCGGCGTCGGCCGCCATCTGCTCGGCCAGGGCGTTGCAGGCGTCGGCCAGCACCGAGGCGTCGAGCGGGCGCCCGGAGCGGCCGTTGGCCAGCACGATCACGGTGTCGTTGGTCGAGGTGCACCCGTCGACGACGAGGGCGTTGAACGAACCCGCCACCGCCTCCCGCAGCTGCCCGACGAGCAGGTCGGGGTCGGCGACGGCGTCGGTGGTGAACACGGCCAGCATGGTGGCCATGTCGGGCGCGAGCATGGCCGCCCCCTTGGCCATCCCGCCCACGGTGTAGCCGTTGACCGTGATCGACACCTCCTTGGGCACGGTGTCGGTGGTCATGATGGCGTGGGCGGCGGCCAGCCCCCCGTCCGCCCGCCGAGCGGCCACCAGGGCGGGGATGCCGTTCTCGACCGCGGCCATGGGCAGGTAGTAGCCGATGAGGCCGGTTGAGCAGATCAGCACCTCGGCCGTCTCGCACCCGAGGCCGGCAGCCACCAGCTCGCACATGCGCTCGGCATCGGCGTCACCGGTCGCGCCGGTGGCGGCGTTGGCGCAGCCGCTGTTGACGACCACCGCCGAGGCCCGTCCGCCGGTGGCGGCCAGGTGGGCGCGGGTGACGTTCACCGGCCCGGCCGTGGCCTTGTTGGTGGTGAACACCGCCGCGGCCACGACCGGCCGGCCGTCGTCGGTGGCCACCAGGGACAGGTCGGAATCGCCGCTGGCCTTGATCCCGGCAGCCACGCCCGCAGCCACGAAGCCCTCGGGAGACGTCACGCCGCTCACGGGTACACCCCCACCGGCGACAGGCCCGCGGTCTCGTCGAGGCCGAGGACGATGTTGGCGCACTGGACGGCCTGCCCCGACGCCCCCTTGACCAGGTTGTCGATGGCGGCCAGGACCACCACCCACCCGGTGCGGGGGTCGAAGCGGGCGGTGAGGTGGGCGGTGTTCGATCCCCAGGCGGCCTTGGTGGACGGGGGCCCGTCGCCGACGACCACGAACGGTTCGCCCGCGTAGGTGTCGCGGAGCAGTTCGAGGAGGGCGGCGGTCGACGTGGGACCGGCGGGGCGGGCGTAGCAGGTGGCCAGGATGCCCCTGGTCATGGGGGCGAGGTGGGGGGTGAAGAGGACGGTGGCTCCGGTGGCCTGCTCGATCTCGGGCGTATGGCGGTGGTCGAGGAGGCCGTAGGCGACGAAGTCCTCGTTGACGGTGCCGAAGTGGGACGTGTGGCGCAGGGTGCGACCGGCCCCCGACACCCCGCTGGCGGCGTCGACCACGATCCCCTCGGGCTCGACCACCCCCGCCGCCACCAGGGGGGCGAGGGCAAGGGCGGCGGCCGTCGGGTAGCAGCCGGGGGCGGCCACCGCGGTGGCACCGACGATGTCCTTGCGGTGCAGCTCGGGCAGGCCGTAGGCGAAGCGTGGGAGAAGGTCGGGGGCGGTGTGGGCCTCGCCGTACCATCGCTGGTAGGCGGACGGGTCCTTCAGCCGGAAGTCGGCGGCCAGGTCGACGACGCGGGTGCCGGGAGCGGCGGCCAGCAGCTCGGGCACCAGCTTCTGGGACGCCCCGTGGGGAAGGGCCAGGAAGACGAGGTCGACGCCGGCGGCCATGGCCGGGTCGCACGAGTCGAACACCATGGTCGGGTAGGCGGCGGCCAGGCTCGGGTAGAGGGCGCCGACGGCGGTGCCGGCCTGGGTGTCACCCGTCGCCCACGCCACCCGGAGGTGGGGATGGCCGTGGGCCAGGCGCAACAGCTCGGCGCCCGTGTACCCCGACCCCCCGACGATCCCGACTTCGGCCATCCGCCGAGCATACACACCGCTGCATCATTATGCGAGCGGATTAACCCGGGCTCACGGGCGCCCGGTCGGGTCAGGGGTGCCGGCAGAACTGGGTCTCGTCGTCGAACCGGGGGGCCAGGTCGAGCGGCTCGAAGCCCCCGACCATGACGAGGTCCCAGTCGCCGCGGAACGGCTCCTCGGTTCCGAACCGCCAACTCCCGAAAACGACCTCCCCGGTCGGTGTCGAGGCCAGCGTCCACTCGACGTCGCCGGCGTCGTCGGGGGGTTGACGGGTCGACGTGTGACACCACCACCCACGGAACACGCCATCGGGCGAGATCCGGCCGACGACCGTCCCCGTGCCGAGCCGGTACACGGCCCGCAGCTCGTCGCCGACCTCACGAATGACGACGACCCCGTACGTGTCTGAGTTCCACACACCGGCCAACTTGCTCGGCGTGAGGTCGAGCTTGATCTCGTCGTCGGCCAGGACATGAGGCTCGTCCCTCGCCCAGAACGTGGCCAGGGCGCCGGCCTTGAAGTGGTTGCTGCTGACGGAGACGTCGCCCGAGAACGGGTAGTTCATCACGATGGTGAGCAGGTAACAGAACGACACCACGGTGGCGAGCAGGCCCATGTGTATGAACCGGGGTCGCAACGGCATCCTCGACCGGTATTCGAAGACGAGCAGGAGCAGGACACCCAGCGGGAGGATGACTCGCAGCAGGGCGGGAAGGTCGGACGAGCTCAGGCTGAGGCGCTCCCGCCGAGCCGAGGTCACCTCTGAAAGCTGGTCCACCGCCTTGCTGTAGAACTCGGCTTCCACCCCGTCGGCCGGCGGCGGACTGTAGGACTGGTAGAGGGCGTACAACGACTCGAGGGCGGCTGAGGCGCGCGGGCTGCCTTCACCGTCGCCGGTGCGCATGGTGTCCCACTCTGTTTCGACGATGGCGTGGACGTACTGGTTGATGCCTGAGTCCAACCGTCGCTGCTGGTCAAAGGGCAGCCCGTCGTTGGCCCGCTTCATGTGGGACAGGGTGGAGGCCTCGGCGGCCACCGAGGCCTCCGCGGTCGAGAAGCTGTCGAGAACCGAGCCGATGACGAAGGCGAGGATGAGCGCGAAGACGAGCTCGTAGACCACTCGGAGCCCGTCGACGGTGTCCTCGAAGGGACCATCGGCCAGGTTGGGGAAGAACTTGTTGGCCACGAGCACCCCGACCAACGCCAAGGCGACCGTGCCCCCGACGAACATGAGAATGATCGTCGTCGACGAATACGAATTGAGCAGCGAGCGCATCAGTCGAGGCCCCCACGGCCGAGGCTCCGAGCCGGGCCGTTACGCAAACGACCCGGGCCCGAAGATCGGCCTCGTTCCTATCGCCCTAGTCGCCGATGGGCATGGAGCACGACGCCCACGCGGTGCCGAGCGGGATGCGCGCTCCTACTCGTGATGCACCGCCACCGGGAGCTTCTCGACCACCGAAACCGCCTCCATCATGCCCAGATCCTCGTGATCGAGGACATGGCAGTGCATGACGAAGGTGCCGGTGAAGTCCTTGTAGTCGGTGTAGATCCAGACGGGTACCGCCGGCTCCCCGAATGGAGGGGCGGGTACGAGGACCGTGTCCCTCCAAACCAGGGCCGTGCCCTCCGGTCCTTCCCGCTCCACCTGGAACGGATTGATGTGGATGTGGAAGATGTGCTCCACCGGGGGAACTCGTTGTGCCGGGTCGAGAGGCACGCCCTCGGGGTCGCCCTCGGCGATGATCCTCCAGGCATCGGTCGAGTTGAGCTCCACGTACCGGATTTGCGTCTCGGTAAAGGCGTGCCCGTTGACCTGGAAGTAGTGCTGGGCCGAAGCCTGGAGGTCGCTCCCGACCAGGAACTGGACTTGCTGCACACCTACCGCCGGATTCACCTTGGTGCGCAGGTCTTCGCCCGCCCTGAACGCAAGTGGCGCCATCTCGGCATCGGTGGGCAGCGCCATGTCGATCGGATCGCCTTCGATCTTCACCGTGGCGAGGAGCACCTTGTCCTCCGCGGTGCCGCGCACCGAGTCTTCGGCCGGCACCGCTGCGTCGTAGAACTCGTAAGTGCCCGGCGTGGAGCTGGCCTTGACCACGACGTCACTGCGGTAGCCGGACTCCATGGGGAGGCTCTGGTCGGTTCCCCACGTGTCGACCTTGCCCGTGTACAGGCCGTCGAGCGCGATCTCGTGGAGCTCGTGACCCTCGAGGCGGAGGTGCAGGCTCTCCCGGAAGGTGCCGTCGACCAACCGCCAGCGTTGGACCTCTCCCGGCTGCATCCGGATGACCGGGGCGATCAACCCGTTCACGACCGTGCGCCGGTTGGAGTGCTGCCACGTGCAGTTGTCCTGGCCCTTTTCGCAGAACACCTTGGTGTCGGGGGAGTCGGGGAAGGAGGCCTCGATGTTGTCGACCGCGCCGTGGGTGTCGTAGAGGATCTGTTCGAAGACGATGACCTTCTCGCGCGCGGTGGCCTCTCGCAGGGACGCCGGCAGCTTGGCCGCGTCGTCCTCGATGATGAGGGCACCGACCATGCCGCTGCCCACCTGGATCGAGCTCGAGCCGTGGGCGTGGGCGTGGTACCAGTAGGTGCCCGCGGGGTGGTCGGCCGGCAGCCTGAACTGGTAGTGGAAGTCGGTACCGGGCCCGACCGCGATCAGGACGTTGTCGCTGTTTCCCTGCGGCGAAACGTGCAGGCCATGGGTATGGATGTTGGTGGTGTTGAAGGAGTTCGGCTCCATGATCAGGTGCGCGTTCGCCGTCTCCTGGGCGATATCACGGGCCGGATCGCCGAGTGGCAGCTCGTTCTTCAGCGTGAAGTCGATGGTTTCACCGGCCTTGGCCCGGATGGTGGGGCCGATGAGCTTTCCGTTGTAGGAGCGGAGCTTCACCTCGCATCCGCCGATGGTGGTGCCCGCATCCGAGTACTTCACTGAGAGCGTCTGCGAAGCATCGGTGAAACGCGCATCCGGTGGGTTCGCGAAATCAAGGCCCCCGAACCTCACGACATCGATCGGGTCATAGGGGCAGGGGCCGTTGGTCAGCGGACCCGCATTTCCCGCCGGCTCGGGCCCCACCGTCTCGGCCGCTGCCGTCTCTGTCCCCGACCCTCCGGGGGACGCGGTGTCGGAATCGGAATCCGAGTCGCTACAGGCGGCCCCCAAGAGGGCAAACACGGCCACGGACACGATCCCAGACATGAACCGGGTCTTCATGAATCCTCCCGCCCTTCACCTGCGTCGAGCCCCCAGCTCGCGCGGAAGTCTCCAGCGGGACCGGCGCGCTGTCAAGCCGGCGGGCAGATTTCGCTCGAATGCGATATCGCCGTCGGGAAATGGCGCCGCGACCGGACGCCGTCATGACGCGATGAAACCGGTTTCAGCCCCGTGACGACGCAGATGTGACCGCCCTGCCGGGGAGCTGACTTGGCGCTACTCCATCCAGATGTCGTACTTCTCGCCCAAGGCGTTCACCACGTCTTCGTCCGAGAGCTTCTCGCCGAGGGCGGCGAGCTCGGCGAGGTAAAGGTCGAAGCCGCCCGGGGTGAAGACGGTGATCAGCCGGGCACCGTCGGGGGCGTGAGCCTCGTGCCACTCGCCTGCGGGGACGGTGACCGTCGTGCCGGCACTCGCAGTGACCGTCTCGTCGTCGAAGGTGAAGACGATCTCGCCTTCGAGGACCACGAAGATCTCGACCATCGAGCGGTGGTGATGCCGGGGGAGATGGAATCCGGGCTTGAGGGTGTCCTCGACGACCGTGACCCGTCCGTCGGCCATCCCCACCGGCGTCTTGACGAAGACGTGGTCGCTTTCCCACTCGTACTCGGCGCCCTCACCAGGGAGCACGACGCTGTGTCGCATGTCGGCGGCCTACCTTTCAACGACGCACGAGAGGGCTTCGGGTGCATTTCTCGCCACCTGTGGTCGAAGCCTAACCCCGAACCTCGGCACTCGGCGCTGACAGCCGTGGGGTCCGGGGTTCCACCAGGTGCTGCCTGCGCCGGGCCACGGAGCCCGACCGGCGGGTGTGTTGAGAAAGCGCTGCTCCTCGGTAGAGTTGCTCTATGGGCTGGACGATCGTGGTGCGTCCCAAGGAGATGGAGGTCCTCCGCGCCTGCCGGCGCCAGTGGGACTTCGACAGCCGGCTGCGCCAGAACCTGGTTCCCATCAAGCCGCCGACGATGTTCGACTTCGACCTGGCCATGCATCAGGCCCTCGCCGTCTGGTACTTCCCGGCCATGGACGACTGGAGCCGGGTCATCGTGCGGCCGGTGGCGCTCAAGGGATTCGAGCGCAAGATGCGCGAGGACCGCACCGCCTACGGCGACTACCACGAGATCACGCCCGAGATGGACGAGGAGTTCGAGAAGTACCTGAAGCTGGGTGAGGCCGTCCTCAGCCGCTACTTCGACTGGGCCACCACCGCCGACGACCTCGACTCGATCCTGGCCGACGAGGACATCTGGACCGCGGTCCCCGACCCCGACAACCCCGAGAACGACCTCGGATCGGTCGACCTGAAGCGGGAGATCCGCTACTTCGGGCGGGTCGACCAGGTGATGTCCACCCCCGACGACGAGTACTGGGTGGTCGACCACCGGATCGTGTGGGACAACTTCACCGACGAGGACGACCTGCTCGACGACACCCGCACCCTGCTCGGCCAGCGGGCGCTGGAGATCGCCTACCCCCAGCTGCGCATCGCCGGCACCGTCTACAACGAGCTGCGCATCGGGCGCGACGAGCTCGAGGGGGCGGCCCCGTCGCCCGAGCCCGCGGGTGAGGACATCCGCGACCACTCCAAGGGCGCCCGCCACATCAACTTCCGGCGGGTGGCGGCGGCGATCGAGAGCAAGTACACCGACGACGGCGCCGACCACGTGGTGCAGCGGGAGGGCAACGACTACATCCGGCGCACGTACATCACCCGGTCCCGGGCCACGCTCGAGCCCATCAGCCGGCGCATGGCCGAGGACGCCATCCTCGTCCGCGACGCCGACATCGAGATCTACCCCGACCCCTCGCCCGAGAAGTGCTCGGTCTGCCTGTTCGAGGTGCCGTGCAAGATGCTCGACGAGGGCCTCGACATCACCGAGTACATGGCCGTCCACTTCCGGCCCCGCACCGACGAGGAGTTCGACGAGGAGGGGCTGCGCTTCTCGCCCCGGCGCCAGGCCTACCGGGCGTCGCTCGGCGGCGTCCAGGAGCGGATGCAGAACGCGGCCAAGTGGCGCGGAGGCGGCGCCACCTAACCGGGGACCGGAGCGTCAGCCGCGGATGCGGCCCCCGCACTGGGCCGCGACTGCGTCGATGCACGTCCGGCGCAGGGCCGCCAGTTCATCTTCGGTGAGGGTGTGGTCGAGGGCGGAAAAGCGCAGGTGGAAGGCCAGGCTGCGGGTGCCGGGGTCGACGCCGGGCCCCCGGTAGACGTCGAACAGCTCGACGGTCTCGAGGAGGTCGCCGGCCGCGGTGCGCAGGGTGCGCTCGACGTCGCCCGCGGGGACACCTTCGTCGACCACCAAGGCGAGGTCGATGTCGGCCGACGGGAAGCGGCTGATGGGTCGGTAGGTCGACGGGCGGCGAGCGGTTTGGTCCAGGAGCAGGCCCAGGTCGACCTCGATCCATCCCACCGGGCCGTCGAGCTGGTGGGCGGCCAGCACGCCGGGATCGACCTCGCCCACCGCGCCGAGGACGAGGCCGTCGCCCGCGACCAGCCCCGCGGTGCGGGTGGGGTGGAGGCCGGCGCGGGTGGTGACCTGCAAACGCACGTCGTCGAGGCGGAGGCCCGCGGCCAGGCCCCGCCAGGTGCGGACCGCCTCGGCCGCGTCGCGCCCGGCCAGCATCACCGCCAGGTGCTCGGGCTCGGGGGGCAGCCGTTCGCCGTCTTCCGGGGGCAGGAAAACATGGCCGATCTCGAAGAGGGCGACGTCGGGCCGGCGATGATTGGCGTTGGTGACGAGCGCCTTGAGCAGGCCGGGTAGGAGCGACGGGCGCAGGATGGACTCCTCCGCCGCCAGCGGGTTCTCCACCTCGACGAAGGCGGGGGGCAGGCCCGCCCGGGCCAGGTCGTCGGGGGCGAGGAACGAGGTGGCCCACGCCTCCGACAGCCCGGCGCCGACGAGGATGTCGGCCACCGTGCGCCGGTCGCGCTGGTACGGGTTGAGCCTCCCCACGGTGGCCACCGGCGGGCGGGTGCGGGGGATGCGGCTGTACCCGTGGTGGCGGGCCACCTCCTCGACGACGTCGATCTCCCGCTCGCTGTCGGGCCGCCACGACGGGATGGTGACGGCGAACGTGCCGTTGGCGCTCGGCCCCGTCCTGAAGCCGATCGGCTCCAGGTACTCGCGGACCTGGTCGGACGACAGGTCGGTGCCGAGGATGGCATTGACCCGGGCCGTGCGGACGGGAACGGTGACGGGAGCGGGCAGGTGCTCGGCATCGGTGACGTCGACGATGCCGCCGACGACCTCGCCTCCCGCGATGGTGGTGAGGAGCTGGGCGAAACGAGCCGCGGCCCGGGCGGCACCCTCGGGGTCGACGCCCCGCTCGAATCGCACCGACGCCTCCGAGCGCAGGCCCAGGCGCTTCGACGTGCGGGCGATGGCCTCGGGCCGGAACCAGGCCGACTCCAGCAGGACGGTGGTGGTGGCGTCGGAGATCTCCGACGACGCTCCGCCCATGATCCCGCCGACGCCTACGGGCGTGCCCTCGGCGTCGCAGATGAGGCAGTCGTCGGGACCGACGTGGCGGACGACCTCGTCGAGCGTGACGATCGTCTCCCCCGGCCGACCCCGCCGGACGAGGAGTCCTCCACCCGGGAGGCGGTCGAGGTCGTAGGCGTGGTTGGGCTGGCCCAACTCGAGCATCACGTAGTTGGACACGTCGACCACGTTGCTGATCGGGCGCATCCCGGCCAGAACGAGACACCCCGCCAGCCACCTCGGCGACGGGCCGACGGTGATCCCCCGGATCACGGTGCCGGTGAAGCGGGCCGAGAGATCGGCGGCCTCGACCACGACGGTGGCCGGGGACGGGCCGTCGCCCAGGGCCGGTGGGTCGGGGATGGCGAAGGGCAGGCGGTAGTGGGCGGCCAGGTCTCGGGCCACGCCCGCCACCGACATCGCGTCGGGGCGGTTGGGGGTGATGTCGAGGTCGAAGACGACGTCGGGCCGGATGCCGAGGGCGTCGGCGAGGGCCATGCCGGGGGCGGCGCCGTCGGCCTCCACGATCATGATCCCGGAGTGATCGTCGGCCAGGCCGAGCTCGGAGGGGGAGCACAACATCCCCTCCGACCACTGCCCCCGCACCTTGCGGCGGGCGATCTCCATGCCGTTCGGGAGGCGGGCGCCGATGGTGGCCAGCGGCACGAGGTCGCCGGGCCCGAAGTTGAACGCCCCGCACACGATCTGCCGCGTCGCCCCGTCGCCGGCGTCGACCTCCACCAGCTGCACCTTGTCGGCGTCGGGGTGCGACCGAGGTGGCCATCACCCGAGCCACGATCACCCCGTCGAGCCCCTCCCCCACCCGCTCCACGCCCTCGACGACCAGCCCCAACTCCGACAACGACGACGCCAGGTCGTCCACATCGTCGCCAAACGGCGCGAAGTCACGCAGCCAGGAGAGGGGAACCTTCACGCCCGCGCCCCTCCCGCGATTCGGATCACTCCAAGCGGGGTGATCGGAGCCGAAACCGCCGGATCCACCCCGCTCCGGGAGCACGAAACGATCGCCGCCGCCATCAGAACTGTTCCAGGAAGCGGATGTCGTTCGAGATGAAGTGGCGGATGTCGTCGACGTCGTGGCGGAGCATGGCGCAGCGGTCGATCCCGAAGCCGAAGGCGAAGCCCTGCCACTCCTCGGGGTCGATACCGACGGCCTCGAACACGTTGGGGTCGACCATCCCGCAGCCGCCCAGCTCGATCCAGCCCGACTGCGAGCACACCCGGCACCCCTTGCCCTCGCAGAAGATGCACGTCACCTCGAACTCGGCCGAGGGCTCGGTGAACGGGAAGTACGACGGCCGCAGCCGGGACGTGATGTTGGGCCCGAAGTAGGCGGTGGTGAAGGCCTCGATGGTGCCGGCCATGTCGCCGAACGTGATCCCCCGGTCGACCACCAACCCCTCGATCTGGTGGAAGACGGGCAGGTGGCGGGCGTCGGGCGTGTCGCGGCGGTAGGTGCGGCCGGGGGCGACGATGTAGATCGGCGGCGGCTGCGACGTCATCACCCGGATCTGTACCGGCGACGTGTGGGTGCGTAGCAGGGTCGACTCGGGCTGGCCCAGCTTCACGTAGAGGGTGTCCCACATCCCCCGGGCGGGGTGGGCGGGGGGCATGTTGAGGGCCTCGAAGTTGTGCCAGTCGGTCTCCACCTCGGGGCCTTCGGCCACCGAGTAGCCCATGCCGACGAAGACGTCCTCCAGCTGGCGGCGGGTCTGGTTGACCAGGTGGAGGTGGCCCCGGGGCGTCGCGCCCACCACCTCGGTGAGGTCGAGCCGGTCGGCGTGCAGACGCCGGTGCCGGTCGGCCGCCTCCAGCACCGCCCGCCGCTCGTCGATCGCGGCCGTCAGTGCCTGGCGGACGGCGTTGATGGCCCGGCCCGCGTCCTTGCGCTCCTCGGCCGGCATCGCCCCCAACTGCTGGTTGAGCCCGGAGAGGGCCGAGCGCTTGCCCAGCACCTCGGTGTCGACGACCCGCAGCTCATCGAGCGTGCCCGCGCCCGCGATCCGGGCCAGACCCTTCTCCTCGACTTCCTCCGGCGTCACAGGAGCTCCTCGGGGACGGCCGTCGGGAGCGTGAAGCGGAACGTCGAGCCGACGCCCACCACCGACTCCACCACCAGCCGGCCGCCGTGGGCCTCGACCAGGCCTCGACTGATCCACAGGCCCAGGCCCGAGCCGGAGGGCCGGGTCTCGGCCCGCCGGTAGAACTTGGTGAACACGCGGGGCAGGTCGGACTCGGGGATGCCCTCGCCCTGGTCGACGACGGCCACCGTGACCTCGCCGTCGACGATCCGGCCCAGCACCCGCACGCCCTTGGGGTCGGCGTACTTGGCCGCGTTCTCCACCAGGTTGGTCAGCACCTGCTCGATCTTGTCGGGATCGGCGTAGACCTGCGGGAAATTTTCGTCGAAGTCGACCTCGGCACTCACCTCGGCCTCGATCATCCGTACCTTGTCGACCACCACCACCACCAGCTTGGCCAGGTCGACCATCTGCCGGCGCAGCACAAGGCGGCCGCTCTCCAGCCGGCTGATGTCGAGCAGCTCGGTTACCAGGCGGGTGACGCGGTCGGCGTCGTGGTGCACCTGCTCCAGCATCATCAGCTTCTGCTCGTCGGCCAGCCGGTCCCAGCGGTTGAGGAGCAGGCTGGTGTAGCCCTTCACCGACGTGAGGGGCGAGCGCAGCTCGTGGCTGACGGTGGAGATGACCTCGATGCCCTGGGCCGCCGCCTGCCGGCGGCGGGTGCCGTCGCGGAGCACCATCACTGCGCCCCGCACCCGACCGTCGGGCCCCCGCTCGTAGCGTCCGGTGAGCATCACCCGCACCTCGGTGCCGTCGGCCGCCCGCAGCCGCACCTCGTGTTCGGGGATGCGGGCCACCGACACCAACCGGGTCGACCGGTGCCACCCCTCGGCCAGCAGCCATTCCCCGTCGGCCCCCCGGGGGGCCAGGACCCCGTTGACGTCGCGGCCCACGATCTCGTCCGCCGGGTAGCCGAGGAGGGCGACGAACGCGGTGTTGACCGCCCGCACCCGGCGGTCGGCGTCGCACTCCAGCACGGCGTCGGGCAACCGGTCGAGCTCGTCCCGTCCGGACGGCACGGGAACGCTCATGTGGCGCGCTGGCGGGCCGCCTCGAAGCACAGGACGGCGGCGGCCATTCCGACGTTGAGCGAGTCCCCCCGCCCGGCCATGGGGATGGTCACCGTCTCGTCGACCAGCCGGTCGAGCGCCGCCGGCAGGCCGGCGGCCTCGTTGCCGAGGACGATGGCGGTGGGACGGGCCAGGTCGGCCTGGTGGTACGCCTGCCCGCCTGCGGGCCGGGTGGCCATGCGGTGCAGTCCCCACTCGCCCAGCGTCGCCAGCACCTCCTCGGGCTCCCCTCCTGCAACGACACGGACGTGGAACAGCGAACCTGCCGACGCCCGGACGGTCTTCGGGTTGTAGACGTCGACGGTGCCGTCACAGCAGATTACCCCGCCCACCCCCGCTGCCTCCGCCGTACGCAGCACCGTGCCCAGGTTGCCGGGATCGCGGACGTCGACGCACACCACCACCAGGTCGGCCCCCCGCAGGGTGTCGAGGGCGACGTCGACGTACGGGGCGACGGCCAGCACCGGCTGGGGAGTGACCGTGCCCGCCACCCGCTCCAGGACTCCCGGGCCCAGGTCGGACGCCCGGATGCCCGCGGCGAGGGCCCGTTCGACGACGGCGTTGTCGGCCCCTCCCGGGGGCAGGTAGAGCGACTCGATGGCCGCGCCCGCGGCGAGGGCGGCGTCGAGGACCTTCAGGGAGTCGACCACGAACGCCCGCTCCGCCTCGCGGGCGGTGTGGCGTTGCACCAGCTTCCGCACCCGCTGCACCCGCTTGTGCTTGAACCCCAGCCCGTTCCCCGGGAGGGGGGCGGTCACGGGGTCCGGCTCACGATGCGGCGGTGGCCTCCGCGTCGGCGCTGTCCTCGGTGTCGGTGTCACCGGTGTCCGCGGCGTCGGCCGTGGCGGCGGTCTCCCGGTCGGCGGAGGCCTTGGCGTTGCCTGCCTCGGCCGTCTTGACCAGGGCGGCGAAGGCGACGTCGTCGCGGACGGCCAGGTCGGCGAGGATCTTGCGGTCGACCTCGACCCCGGCCTCGCGGAGCCCGGAGATGAAGCGGCTGTAGCTCATCCCGTGCTGGCGGGCACCGGCGTTGATGCGTTGGATCCAGAGCTGGCGGAAGTCGCCCTTGCGGGCCCGGCGGTCGCGGAAGGCGTACTGCAGGGAGTGCATCACCTGCTCGTTGGCCGCCTTGTACGAGCGGCTCTTGTTGCCGTAGTACCCCTTGGCCGCCTCGAGGACTGCGCGGTGGTGCTTCCGACCGTGGACGGCGCGCTTGACCCTGGCCATGGGCGTTCCTACCTTTCTTTCTTCGGGGGGAGTCTGTCGGGGAGAGCTGGGGGCTAGAGGCCCAGGAGCCGCTTGACCTGCGCCTTGTCGCCGCCCGTGACCTCGGCCGGGCGGGCCAGGCGACGGGTGCGGACGGAGGACTTCTTCTCGAGGATGTGGGCCCGGTAGGCCTTGCGGCGCATGATCTTGCCGGTGCCGGTCACCTTGAACCGCTTGGCCGCTCCGCGGTGGGTCTTCATCTTCGGCATTGGTTCAGCTCTTCCCTCGTGTGTATGTGCGGCTGTCAGGTCTGGCCGTTGCCGGCCGCCGCCGTGCCCTGGTCCTGCTCGTGCGGGTGCTCGTCGTGCTCGTGGGACTTGGCCTGGCTGGCCTGGCGAGCCCGACGGTCGGGGGCCAGCACCATGATCATGTTGCGCCCGTCGAGCTTGGGTGCGGCCTCGACCTTGGCCGTCGGGAGCTGCTCGGCGATGCGGTCGAGAATGCGCTTCCCCAGCTCGGGGTGGGCGACTTCACGGCCTCGGAACATGATCGTGATCTTGACCTTGTGACCCTGGTCGATGAACTCGCCGACCTTGCGGGTCTTGGTGTCGAAGTCACCGCCGCCGATCTTGGGCCGGTACTTCATCTCCTTGATGGCTGCGTTGGTGGCCTTCCGCCGTGACTCCTTCTCGCGCTGAGCGGCCTCGTACTTCCACTTCCCGTAATTGAGGATGCGGCAGACGGGCGGATCGGCGAGAGGTGCCACTTCCACCAGGTCGAGCTCCAAGTCACGGGCGATGGACAGCGCCTCGGGCAACGGCTTGATGCCCAACTGGTTGCCATCGGGGTCGACGAGACGAACTTCTCGCGCCCGGATCCGGTCATTGATCCTGGGGTCGCCACTCTCCGGTGCAGCTATGCGGCATCACTCCTCATGCAGAACGGTTACGGACTTCAAACGCGTACAGAGGCGGACGTCGAGGAAGCGACGCCCGCCTCAGCGGTCGATCGACCTGGACGCACCGGTGCGATCGCTCTGTACCTCGATCGGTGGTGGCCGGGTGGGGGCCGGTCGCATCTCTGCCGTAGGCCCCGCTTCCGTTCTTCAGTTGTCTGGTTAGGGTAGCAGCATGAGTTCGATCTGGACACCGTCGGGGGAGCGCCCAGTCGGTCGACCGGAGCCCGAACCGGCTCCCCGACCCCAGCCCCGAGGAGCTCCCGCCGGCCCCGACGACCTCACCGACGAGGAGATGGCGGAACAGATGCTGCTCATGCAGCAGCAGGTCCTGTCCACCCCGGCGGCGGTCGTCGTGGCCAACCACGCCATGGCCCTGTTCGAGCTGGCCGCCCTCTACCTGAGCCCCGAGCCGCCCCAGCTCGACGACGCCCAGGTGGCAATCGACGCCATGGCCGCCGTCATCGACGCCGTCGGACCCCGCTTCGGCCCCAACGAGCGACCCCTGCGCGAGGGCCTGGCCCAGCTGCGCATGGCCTTCGTCGAGGCCAAGTCCCACGCCACGCCGCCGCCGCCGACGTCGCCGCCGACGTAGGAACCGCCCGCCGCCTTCGTGGGCATGAAAAGGGGCGTCTGGCGCACCTTTTCGTACCCAGGAACGACCGTGCCTCTAGTGCACGATCTTGGAGATCGGCAGCTCGATGATGTCGCTGGCGCCGGCGTCCTTGAGGGCGGGGATGAGGGTGTTGATCTCGGCCTTGGGGACGACGGTCTCCACCGCGTAGTCGGTGCCCCCGAAGAGCTGCGACACGGTGGGCGCCTTGAGCGAGGGCAGCATCTTGATGACCCGGTCGAGGTCGGCCTCGCCCACGTTGACCTTCACCAACACCCGGCCCCGGGCCTCGAGTGTGCCCTGGAGCAGGGTGTGGAGCTGGGCCATGGCGTGGCGCTTGGCCGGGTCGTCGTAGGCCAGCGGGTTGGCGATGAGCTCGGTGTAGCTGACCAGGATCGTCTCGATCACCTTCAGCCCCGCCGCCCGTAGCGCCCGGCCGGTCTCGGTGATCTCCACCACCGCGTCGGCGATGTCGGGCACCTTGGCCTCGGTGGCGCCGTACGACAGGCGGATGTCGGGCCGGGTGACGCCGTTCTTCTCCAGGTACTGGCGGGTGAGGCGGGGGTACTCGGTGGAAACCCGCAGGTCGGGGGGCAGGTCGCCCACCGAGTCGAAGGGGGAGTCGCCGGCCACGGCCAGCACGATCTTGACCGGGCGGGCGGTGGCCTTGGAATAGTGGAGCTGGCCGAGGGAGACGACGTCGGCACCGGTCTCCTCGATCCAGTCCCGGCCGGTGATCCCGATGTCGAACAGGCCCTCGGCCACGTAGGTGGGAATCTCCTGGGGGCGCAGGATGCGGACGTCGACGATGCGGGGGTCGTCGATGGTGGCCCGGTAGTCGACCGACGACGACCGGTTGACCGCCAGGTCGGCCGACTCGAACAGCTCGAGGGTGGCCTTCTCCAGGGAACCTTTGGGGAGGACGAGGCGCAGCACCGTGGTCAGCCTCCAGCCTTGGGCAGCTGGCGCAGGAGGTCGGCCATCTCCACCGCCGCCACCGCCGAGTCGTGGCCCTTGTGGCCGTGGGGGCCGCCCGCCCGGGCCATCGCCTGCTCCAGGGTGTCGGTGGTGAGCACGCCCAGGACGACGGGCACGCCGGTGTCGAGCTGCACCCGCTGGCAGCCGGCAGCGGCCTGTCCGCCGACGTGGACGTGGTGGTCGGTCTCGCCCCGGATGACCGCCCCCAGGCAGATGACCGCGTCGTGGTCGCCCGCCGACGCCAGCCGCTGGGCGACCAGAGGCAGCTCGAAGGCGCCCGGGACGTGGGCCACGGTGATCGACGCCTCGTCGACGCCGAGCTCCGCCAGCCGGGCCAGCGTCCCCTCCAGGAGCAGGCCGGTGACCAGCTCGTTGAACCGGCTCACCACCACGCCGATGCGCAGGCCCTCGCCCCGGCGGGATCCCTCGTACGTGGTCATTCGAGGCCGCCTGTCATTCGAGGCCCGTCGAGGAGGTGGCCGAGGCGCTGCTGCTTGGTGCGGAGGTAGCGCAGGTTCTGGGTGGTGGGCACCGACTGGAGCGGCACCCGCTCCACGATGTCGAGCCCGAAGCCCTCCAGGCCGCCGTACTTGGCCGGGTTGTTGGTGAGCAGGCGCATGGTGGTGATGCCCAGGTCGACCAGGATCTGGGCGCCGATGCCGTACTCCCGGCTGTCGACGGGCAAGCCCAGCTGGAGGTTGGCGTCGACCGTGTCCGACCCCTGATCCTGGAGGGCGTAGGCCCGCAGCTTGTGAGCCAGGCCGATGCCCCGGCCCTCGTGGCCCCGCAGGTAGAGGACGACGCCGATGCCGGCCTCCGCCACCCGTTCCAGCGCCCCTTGCAGCTGGAGGCCGCAATCGCAGCGCAGCGACCCGAACACGTCGCCGGTGAGGCATTCGGAGTGGACCCGGACGAGCACGTTCTGCTCGCCCTGCACCGCGCCCCGGACCAGGGCCACGTGCTGGTCCCCGTCGAGGAGCGACTCGTAGACGTAGCAGGTGAAGTCGCCCCACTCGGTGGGGATCTGGGCCTCGGCCACCCGCTTCACCAGCTTCTCCGACTGGCGCCGGTGGCGGATGAGGTCGGCGATGGTGATGAGGAGCAGGCCGTGGGTGGCGGCGAAGGCCTCCAGCTCGGGGAGGCGGGCCATCGACGTCTTGTCCTCGGTGACCACCTCGCACAGCACCCCGGCCGGGACGAGGCCGGCCATGCGGGCCAGGTCGACCGCGGCCTCGGTGTGCCCGCCCCGCTTGAGCACGCCACCCTCCCGGTAGCGCAGGGGGAAGACGTGGCCGGGGCGGGCCAGGTCGATCGGTGTGGTGGCGGGGTCGATGAGGGTGGCGATGGTGGCGGCCCGGTCGGCGGCCGAGATGCCGGTGGTGGTGACGTAGCGGGCGTCGACCGACACGGTGAAGGCGGTGCGGTTGGACTCGGTGTTGGCCGCCACCATCGGCGGCAGCTCGAGCTCGTCGAGGCGCTCGCCCAGCATCGGCAGGCAGATGACGCCCGACGTGTGGTTGAGGAAGAAGGCGATCTTCTCGGGCGTGGCGTACTCGGCGGCGACGATGAGGTCGCCCTCGTTCTCCCGGTCGGCGTCGTCGACCACGACCACGATCTCGCCGCGGCCGAAGGCCTCCACGGCCTTGTCGATGGGGGCAAAGGGCAACTGGTTACCGTCCCGGGAGGAGGCGCTCGACGTACTTGGCGATGAGGTCGAACTCGAGGTTCACCCGGTCGCCCGGCCGGCGGCCGCCCAGCGTGGTGACCTCGGCCGTGTGGGGGATGACGGCCACGGTGAACCCTTCGTCGGTCAAGTCAACCACCGTCAGGCTGACTCCGTCGACCGAGATCGACCCCTTCTCCACCAGGTAGCGGGTGTGGGGGCTGGCCACGCCCAGGTGGGGGGCGGCGCTGGTGATCCGGCCCACCGCGTCGACGTGGCCCTGGACCAGGTGTCCGCCGAGGCGGCCGTCGAGGCGGAGGGGTCGTTCGAGGTTGACCGGGTCGCCCGGCCGGAGGTCGCCGAGAGTGGTGCGGGAGAGGGTCTCGTCGACCACGTCGGCCGACCAGGTGGTGGGGGTGAGGTCGACCACGGTGAGGCAACAGCCGTTGACGGCGATGGAGTCGCCCAGGTGGGTACCGTCGAGGACGACGGCCGCCTCGAAGCGTGAAGCGGTGGTCGTGGCGCTGGCGGAGGCGGCCCCGTTCCTCGATCAGGCCGGTGAACACGTTGGCTCCAGCTCGATGCGCAGATCGTCGCCCAGGCGGGTGACGGACACGATGCGGCCCCGCCACACGTCGTCGATGGTGGCCGCGCCGGGGCCGGCGAGGAGGGGACGGCCGTCGTCGCCGCCGGCCAGGGCGGGGGCGAGGTAGATCACGTAGCGGTCGACCAGCCCCGCCCGGTGGAACTCGCCGGCCACGGTGGGCCCGCCCTCGACCAGGACCTGGAGGGCGCCGAGGCCGCCGAGGTGGTCGAGGATCGGGCCGAGTTCGCCTTCGAGCTCGAGCGCGGGATGGACCTTGGCGCCCTCGGGGGCGTGGCCGAGGACGACCCGGAGGGGGTCCGTGCCGGCGACGTGGCGGACGGTGAGGGACGGGTCGTCGGCCCGGACGGTGCCGGCGCCGACGATGACGGCGTCGCTCTCGGCCCGGAGGCGGTGGGCGTCGGCCCGGGCCGCCTCGCCGGTGATCCACCGGCTGGAGCCGTCGGCGGCGGCGGTGCGCCCGTCGAGGGTGGCGGCCAGCTTGAGGACCACGTAGGGCCGGCCGGTGGTGCGGTGCCTGAGGTAGGGGGCGAGCTGGGCCCGCACCTCGTCGGCCCGGAGGCCGACGTCGACCTGGATGCCGGCTGACCGGAGCCGGGCGATACCGGCCCCCCGCACGCTGGGGTCGGGGTCCTCGATGGCGACGACCACCCGGGCGATGTCGGCGGCGATGATGGCGTCGGCGCACGGCGGGGTGCGGCCGAAGTGGGAGCACGGCTCGAGGGTCGTGTAGAGGGTGGCCCGTTCGGCGTGGGTGCCGGCCGCGTCGAGGGCGACGACCTCGGCGTGGTACCCGCCCGGGGGCTGGGTGGCCCCCTCGTAGCCGCCCGGCTCGATCACGCACCCCACCCACGGGTTGGGCGACGTGGACGTCCGCACTCCTGCCGCCAGGGCGATGGCCCGGTCCATGGCCGCCTCGTCGCCGTCACGGGCCGGGTCATGTCGGTCGAGTGTGCGGAAATGTACGAAATGTGTACGTTCTCGCACACTCGACCTGGTGGGGGGCGGTCACGGGTGCTCCGTGGGGCGGCCGGCGAGGAGCTCGAGGGCGTGGGGCAGGACGTCGAGGACGGCCTCGAGGGTCTCCACCGACCCGGCCGTCGACCCCGGGGTGTTGAGGACGATGGCGGTGCCGACGGTGCCCGCCGCGGCCCGGGACAGGCGGCCCTTGTCGGGGTTGGTCGCCCGCATGGCCTCGGCCAGGCCGGGGGCGTGGCGGTCGAGGACGGCGACGGTGCCCTCGGGCGTGAGGTCGCGGGGTCCGAAGCCGGTGCCGCCGGTAGTAACCACCAGCCCCGCGAACCCGGCGGTGAGGCGGCGGAGGGCGTCGGCCACCGAATCGGTGCCGTCGGCCACGACCTCGTGGCTGACCACGTCGTAGCCGGCGGCCGTCAGCCGCTCGACCAGGGCCGCGCCCGACTTGTCCTGCCGGGTGCCGCCGACCACGCCGTCGGAGACGGTCAGCACCTTGGCCTGGAGGGTCATTGGTTGTCAGGGGCGCGCCGCTCGCTGACGAGCACGTTTCCCCCTCCCCCTTTCGATTCCGTGCGTGCGGTTTTCCCGCACACGGCTCACCGATGGTCTTCTGGACATGGTTACGCAGCCTTCGGGTAACGGATGGTGCCCATGAGCTGGTGCAGGCCCTGGTCGTGGAACCAGGCGTGCGTCCAACGCTCGGCCTGGCCGGCTCGCAGGTTGCGGCCCCGCTTCTTGATCAAGAGGCGCTTGAGCCGCCACACGACGTGCCGGTCGAGGGAGACGAACTTGTCGGCCGCGTTCCCGGTGCGGAAGTAGTTGCCCCATCCCCGAAGGAACAGGTTGAGGTCGTCGATCACGTCCTCCAACTCCAAACCGAGCCGGCTCCGACCGGTGAGGGCCTTGATTCGCAGTCGTGCCCGCTTCATGGACCGCTGTGACGGCCACCGGTGCAGGTAGTAGCGGACGATGCGCCGCTGCTCCCACAGGCGACCCGACATGCGGGCGTGAAGGTGACAGCCCAGGAAGTCGAAGCCCTCCTTGCCCTCCCGAAGATCGACCACGCGGGTCTTGTCCGGGTGCAGGCTCAGACCGAGGTCGCCCAACATGGCGGCTGCCCGCAATTGAGCTTCATCGGCTTGTTCCCGGGTCGTGCACAACACCACGAAGTCGTCCGCGTAGCGGACGAGCTCGCCGGTGCCGGACTCGGCCCAGGACCGGTCGAAGGCGTGCAGGTAGACGTTGGCCAGCAGCGGGGAGATGACCCCGCCCTGGGGCGTGCCCGTGACCGTCTCGGAGCGCACCCCCTCGACCAGCACCCCTGCACGCAGCCACTGGCGGATGAGCTTGAGCACCCGCCGGTCCGAGACGCGCCGTTCGACCTCGACCAGGAGGCGGTCGTGGTCGATCTGGCCGAAGAAGTCGCGGATGTCGGCCTCGAAGACGAACTGCCGTCCTCGGGGGAACGCCACCCGGATGGCTTCCAGGGCGTCGGTGGCCGAGCGCTTCGGTCGGAAACCGAAGCTGGTCGGCAGGAAGTCGGCCTCGAAGATGGGCTCGAGGACGATCTTGGCTGCCGCCTGGCACACCCGGTCGCGCACGGTGGGGATGCCCAGGGGCCGCATCCGGCCGTCGGGCTTGGGGATCTCCACCCGGCGCACAGGTGCCGGGCGGTAGTTGCCTGCACGGAGGTCACGGGAAAGCTCGTCGAGCATGCGCCCGACCCCGTAGTCCTCCACCGCCTCCAGGGTCAGACGATCGACCCCGGCGGCGCCACGATTGGCTCGGACCCGCCTCCACGCCTCCCACAGGACGTCACTCCGGTGGATGCGGTCGTACAGGGCGTGGAAGCGGCGACCCGGAGACTGCTTGGCCGCAGCCCATAGCCGGTTCTGGAGTTTTCGCACGTTGTCGACGGGCGTCTGCCCGGCGGGGGATTTGGACCGGGCGGTCCCGGCCATGCCCTTGTGCTTACCCCCATCGTCGGCGTGACCAAAGTCGGGGCCCTTCCCGCCGGCTGGCGGTACTACGACCCCGTCGGACTCCCGCTGCGCTCCGCTCGATTTCACCACTGGCTTATACGAGCGGTCTTTGCTGACGAGGCTGCGCAGACGGGTCTCTCCCCTTCCGAACCTGACCTTGCGTACGTGCCGCTCCCCATACCCCGGGGGGACCCGACCAGGGGCATTCCGGAACGCCAGTCGGTCGGACGTGGGCCTTGGCCGTGACATGAGCGGCTCGGCTCCCCCGTTGTACATCTGACGAGGCTGCAGGACTCACGCCTGGTGGCGCTACGGCCCGCACGCTTGCTCCCTCCGAAGAGGCTCTTGACGCCCCGCTCAGCCCGCCGCCTCTCGGCGACGAACCGGGGCCTGCTACCGGGCTCTCCGGCGATTACCCGGGCGGGACTCACACCCGCTGGTCTGGTCCAGCTTCGAGGACGCACCACGGCCCCGATGGTAGGTGCCCGATCGTTTGCGACGGCTCGGCGGTCACGTCCCCAGGCGTTCGCCCGGCTGGAGGCGGGCCCCGTTGCGCCAGGCGGCGGCCGGCTGCGCGCCCTTTCCCTCCGGTCGCACCTCCACCAGGGTGAGCGCCCCTCCCCCGCCGGTGCCCACGTCGAGGGTGGACGGGTCGAGCTCGCCCGCGGCCAGCCCCCGGCCCTCGACCGCGGCCAACGACGCCCGGGGCACGAGGAGTCGCCTGCCCCGGAACGTCGTCCACGCCTGGCCCAACCGCACCACCCGGTGAAGGTGCTCGGCCGACCGTGTCCAGTCGAGGTGGTGCTCCTCGGGTTCGATCTTGGCCGCGTAGGTGGTCTCCCCGACCTGGGGCGTCGGATTCCGGCAGGCCCTCGGCCAGCAGGCGCACGAGCAGTTCCGTCCCCTCGGCCGACAGCGCCGTCCGCAGCTCGTCGAGGGTGGCGTCGGGGCCGATCGGGTGCTCGACCGACGCGTAGACGGGGCCGGTGTCGAGTCCCTCCTCCAGGGCCATGACGCACACTCCCGTGACGTCGTCGCCGGCGAGGATGGCTCGCTCCACCGGCGCCGCCCCCCGCCAGCGGGGCAGGAGGGAGAAGTGGAGGTTCACCATGGGCAGGGCGTCGAGGACGTGGGGCTTGATCAGCCGGCCGTAGGCGACGACCACGCCCAGCTCGGCACCGACGCCGAGCACGTCGTCGACCTTGTCGGTGACGGGCAGGCCGAGCTCGCTGGCGGCCGCCTTCACCGGGCTGGGCAGCAGGGCACCACCCCGTCCCCGGCGCCGGTCGGGACGGCTCACCACCAGGGCGACGTCGTGGCCCGCGTCGACCAGCGCCCGTAGCGGGCCCACGGCGACCTCGGGCGTCCCCAGGAACGCCAGCCGCACTAGACGCCGGCGATGCCGAGGGTGCGCTGGCGCAGGGCGCGCATGGCCTGCTTGCGCTGGACCGGGTCGAGCCGCTCCAGCAGCAGGATGCCGTCGAGGTGGTCGACCTCGTGCTGGAACATGCGGCCCAGGAGCTCGTCGCCCTCGATGGTGAGCGGCTTGCCGTCGACGTCGAACCCGGTGAGCAGCACCTGGCTGGGGCGCAGGATCGGCCAGTGGAGGTCGGGCACCGACAGGCAGCCCTCGACGTACTCCCACTCCCCGTGGTGGTTGGTGAGGGTGGGGTTGACCACGATCCCCCAACCCGCCCCGTCCTGGATGTCGTAGACGAACATCCGCTTCTGGATGCCGATCTGCGGTGCGGCCAGGCCCACGCCGGGCGCCTCGTACATGGTCTCCAGCATGTCGTCGGCCAGTCGCCGGAGGTCGGCGTCGAACTCGGTGACCTCCAAGGCGGGCTGCCGGAGGACGGGGTCGCCAAACGTGCGGATGGGAAAGAGAGCCATCGCCGTCGAGGCTACCCGCCGGTCCATCGCGCCCGGAGCCACCTGGTGGCCCGCTGATCGGGGCCCGGGACGCCCCGCAGTGTCACCAACCGCGGGCGCTGACATGATCGCCGGAACGTCGTGCTCCGGGCGATCTCGGACGTGAAGCTGGGCTAGGGCGACGAGCTGCCGGCGTCGAGGAGGTCGACCACGCCGGCCAGCTCCAAGACCCGGCGGACATGGGGCTTGGGTGAGCGGACCCGGACCATGCCCCCGCGGCCGTGGATCGTGTTGCGGAAGGAGAGGAGGGCGCCGACGCCGGCGGCGTCGATGAAGTCCAATCGGCTGAGATCGACGGTGACGAGCGTCGGCCGCTCGGGGTCGTCGAGATCCTCCACCGAGGCCCGGAACTGGGCGGTGGTGGCCACGTCGAGCTCACCCTTGACCGCGAGGAGCACCGCCTCGCCTACCCGCAGCACCTCCGCCCGGAAGGCGTCGGGTGCGGGCCGGTTGCCCACGACCACGAGCCACCCCCTGCTCGCGTTTCCGGCAGGCCCCTGTTCTTGAGGACCGCCCGAAGTCTGACGTTCACGGTACCGGAACCCTGCCCGTCAGGGAAGGGCTCAAACCCGGTGGGGATCGACCTCCAGCCGCAGGCGGCCGGAGGGGCGGGGGGTGGCGGCCAGGGTGTCGGCGAGCACGACGTGGTCCGGGGCGCGGACCAGCCACCGCCCGTCGGCCGGACCGAGGACCTCGACTTCCGCGCCGAGGCCCTGGACGAAGGCGGGGGCGGCTTCGCCCGACACGACGGCCAGGGCCGTCTCCGGGGGCAAGCGCAGGGCCACCCGCCGGGCCGACTCCACCAGCGCGAAGCGGGACGGGTCGGCGTGGACGGCGGCGTCGAGGACCTCGTGGCCCGGGAGCCGGGTCTGGACCAGAATGCGCCCGCCGGAGCCGGGGTCGGAGCCGGGGCCGCGGCTGCGACCGCCGACCAGGCGGGCGGCCCGGACGATCAGGGCCAACGCCTGCTCGCCGGCGGTGTGGCGGGGGGCGAGCAGCTCCTGGTCGAAGTCGAGGAAGGCGACCGCGTGGGCGCCGGCCACCCGGTGGAGCACGGCCTCGGTGCCCACGAGCACGTTCGCGTCCGGCACCCGGCCGCCGTCGCCCGCCACGACCTCCGCCACCGGCCGCCCGGCCAGCAGCTCGAGCTCCTCGCGGGCCCGGGCCACCCCCACCCGGAGGGCCTTCATCCGGGTCGCCCCGCAGTTGGTGCACACCACCGGCCGGGTGGCCCCGCAGCGACGGCACTGGAGGACGCCGTCGCCCGCGTCAGCCATGGGGCCGGTGCACACCTCGCACCGGGCCAGCTCCCCGCACGCCCCGCACGCCAGCAGGAGGGCCCGGCCCTTGCGGTTGAGGACGCAGACCACCCGGCGGTCGGGGCCGGCCTGGCGGAGCAGGTCGACCACGCGGGACGAGTAGAGGCCCGACCCCGGCGGCTCGTCCCGCCGGTCGACGACGTCGACGATGGGCCACCCCGCCCGCTCGTCGGCGCGGGACGGGGCCAGCAGCTCCGCTCCGGGCAGGGCCAGCGCCTCCAGCGACGGGTGGGGCGAGGTGAGGACGCACGGCACGCCCGCCCGCCGGGCCCGTTCGACGGCGACGTCGCGGGCGTTCCAGGTGGGCGCCCGCTCCTCCTGGTAGACCTCGTCGCCCTCGTCGAGCACGATCACCGCCCCCAGGTGGGGCCGGGGAGCCCACGCTCCCGCCCGCGCCCCCACCGCCACGCACCCACCGGCCGCAGCCATGGCCCAGTCGCGGGGGACCTCCGCCACCCGCACGCCCTGCCGGCGCAGCCGGGCGACCAGGAGCCCGGCGGCCGACAGCGACGGGGCCAGGACAAGGGCATCGGGCCGGGCCGCCGCCTCCAGGGCGAAGGGCAGGAGATCGTCGGCGGGCGGCGTCCGGACGACGGCCACGCCCGGTCGGGCGGCGAAGGCCTCGGCCACCAGCGACCCGGCCGGCGCCGCGGATGGTGCCGTCGAGGCCGGCGGCCGTGGGACCGTCGGCAGTCCCCGCACCGCGTGCGGCGGCGACGCCGACTTCAGCAGCGCCGAGCGCCGGCCGGCCCACCGCCAGGCGGCCCAGTCGGCCAGGTCGACCAGGTCGGCCGGGGGCCCCCAGCCCGTCACCTTGGCCAGCGGCTGCAACGGACGGTCGGTGGCAGCCTCGTCCGACAGTGCCACCACCCAGCCGCCGATGCGACGCCCGGCCAGTGGCACCCGCACCATCGTCCCCACCCGGACGTCGGCCGCCATCGCCGGCGGGACCAGGTAGTCGAAGACCTTGGCGATGCCCGCCACGTCGGGCACCACCCGGGCGATCACCCGGCGAAGGGTAACCCCGAGTCGATAGCCTGGCCGGGCCGGATCTCCAGGGAAGGCAGGGCGTGGACGGGTCAGCAGCCGACGGGTTTCCCATTCACATCGAAGCCGGCAGCGATCGCTACGACGCCGACGATGACCGGTGGCGAAGCCAGGTGGGCGCCATGGCGGTCGCGCTCCAGCAGGAGGTCGGAGGGGTGCGGCGGGAGATCCGGCCGGGCCAGGGCACCAAGGGCGGCCCCGAGTCGCTCATCCTCGCCCTCGGGTCGGCGGGCGCCTTCACCGCCGCGGTCCAGTTCTTCCGAGCCTGGCTGGGGCGAGACCGCACCCGCCGCCTCGACATCACCTGGACCGACGGGGATGGGGTCCAGCGCATCACGGTGAGCGGCGACGCCATCGACGACAACGCCATAGCCATCCTCGCCGCGGCCGCGGCCAACAGGATCGGAGGTGCGGGGTGGACCCTCGATACCGCGCCCTCCTGATCGGGAACTCCACCTTCCCCAACGACAGCCACAACCTCCAGCCCCTCGAAGGACCGGTGAACGACGTCGCCCTGCTGCGCGACGCGCTGACCGACCCCGCGGTCGGCCTGTTCGCACCGGGCGACGTGCGCATGGTGCCGGAGCGGACGATGACCGAGGTCCTCATCGAACTCGAGACGTTCTTCGCCTCCGCCGGCAAGGACGACCGGCTGTTGCTGTTCTACAGCGGCCACGGGCTGCTCACCCTCGACAACCAGCTGCTGCTCGCCACCAGGGACACCCGTACCGACGTGGCCCGCGCCACCGCCGTCAACGCGGCCGCCGTCAACGCCATGATCGACAGCTCGGCCGCGGGAACGACCATCATCCTGCTCGACTGCTGCTACAGCGGCGCCTTCAAGTCGGGGTCCATGCCCGACAGCCTCCGGGGCAGCGGTCGCTTCCTGCTCACGAGCAGCCGCAGCGGCCAGCTGGCCAACGACGCCGACCGCCGCAACGGGACGAGCCTGTTCACCCAGCACGTGGTGGACGGGATCCTGGGCGCCACCGCCGACGGCGACGGCGACGGCTACGTCGGCCTCGACGATCTCTACGAGTACGTGTACAGGCGGCTCCGGGACGAGGGCCGCCAGCTCCCGCAGCGGAGCTTCTCCGGCCACGGCGCCATCGCCATCGCCCGCCGCCCGCCGCCGGCGCCGGTAGCCCCGCTCGCGCCCGCCCCGTCACCCGAGTCCGCCCCGTCACCCGAGTCCGCCCCGTCACCCGAGTCCGCCCCGTCACCCGAGTCCGCCCCGTCAACCGAGTCCGCCCCGTCCCCCGTGCCCGCCCCGTCACCCGAGTCCGCCCCGTCACGCGAGTCCGGGGCACCTGCCTTCGCGCCCACAGCCGTGCCACCCGCGCCCGCGCTCGCGACCGCAGCCCCGCCAGCTGCGCCCGCTCCGGCACCCGAGTCCCCACCGCCGACCTTGGCGACCGCGGCTGCCTCCACCCCGCCGCCTCCCACCGCACCGGATCCTCAGCCGGCCCGCCCCCCGGCAACCCCAACGCCGGTTTCAGGACCGCCGGCCCACCGCCGGCCGCCGGTGCGCGCGCCGGTCCTGGTCGTTGCCGCACTCATCGCGGTGGCGGTCGTCGCCCTGGTGATCTCCCGCCTCGGAGGCGGTGGTGGCGGTGGGCAGGACGACGCCAGCGCCTTCCTCTCGCCCGAGGGCATCGACCTCGACGGCTCCGGCGGGGCGTTCCTCGTCGACACCGGCCGGGCCACGGTGTATCGCCTGGTGCCGGGCACCGGTTCGTACAGGTCGATCTTCGAGCCCGGAGCCATCGCCCGGCCGGCGGGCGGCGGCCCACCGGTGAGCGCCGCCCTGCAGGACCTCCACGCGGTCACCGTCGAGCCCACCGGTGACGTCGTCTTCGCCGCCGACGGGCGGCTGTACCAGGGGTCGTCCGACGGGCAGCGACTGGAGTACCTGCCCATCGTCGTTCCCGGCCTCGACCGGCCGATCGTGCGGGGCCTGGACTTCGACGCCACCGGCCTGCTCGCCGCCGTCGGGCCCGACCTGGCCGGCAGCATTTACCACGTCGTGGCCGACGGCACCTTCGAGCTCGTCGTCGGAACCGGCCAGCTCGGATTCTCCGGTGACGGCGGACCGGCCCGGGAGGCGCAGATCGCGGCCGCCGGCATCGCCTCCGACGGCGAGGGGGGCATCCTCATCGCCGACCAGGGCAACCACCGGGTGCGGCGGGTCGGTCCCGACGGGACGATCGAGACGGTCGTGGGCGACGGCACCGCCGCCTCAGTCGTGCAACCACTGTTCGGCGACGGTCGTCCCGCCCTCGAGGCCCGCCTCACCGCCCCCCGGAACCTGGCCGTCGACGACGCGGGCACGCTCTACGTGGCCGACGGCAACACGGTGCGGGTGATCTCGCCCGTCGGAGTCATCCAGACGCTCGCCGGCACCGGGATCCCGGGCCATTCCGGCGACGACGGCCTGGCCACGGCGGCCCAGCTCGACACGGCCACCGGCATCATGGTCGACGGCCAGGGCGTCGTCTACGTGACCGAGACCGGGAGCGGACGTCTCCGCAAGGTCGATCGGGACGGCGTCATCGACACCGCCATGTGAGCAGCGGGAGTTGGGCTACAGCCCCAGCGCGCTCTTCACGTTGTCGAGGCGACCGAGGTGCTCCCAGGTGAACTCCTTGTCGCTCCGGCCGAAGTGGCCGTAGGCGGCCGTGCGCCGGTAGATGGGCTTGCGCAGGTCGAGGTCGCGGATGATGGCCGCCGGCCGGAGGTCGAACACCTCGTTGACCATGGCCGCGATCTTCAGCGGGTCGACGGTCTCGGTGCCGAACGTCTCGACCATGATCGACACCGGCCGGGCCACGCCGATGGCGTAGGCCACCTGGATCTCGCACTTGCGGGCGGCGCCGGCGGCCACGATGTGCTTGGCCACCCAGCGGGCGGCGTAGGCGGCCGAGCGGTCGACCTTCGACGGGTCCTTGCCCGAGAAGGCCCCGCCGCCGTGGCGGGCGGCGCCGCCATAGGTGTCGACGATGATCTTGCGCCCGGTGAGGCCGGTGTCGGCGTGGGGGCCACCGAGCACGAAGCTGCCGGTGGGGTTGGCCATCAGCTGGTACTTGTCGTGGGCGAACTGCTCGGGCAGCAGGGGATTGATGACGTGCTCCCGCAGGTCGGGCTTGAGCAGGGTCTCGATGTCGAGGCCGGGCTGGTGCTGGCTGGAGATGAGCACCGTCTTGAGCCGCACCGGACGGCCGTTCTCGTACTCGAACGTGACCTGGGTCTTGCCGTCGGGCCGGAGGTAGGGCAGCACGCCCGCCTTGCGCACCTCGGACAGCCGCTGGGCCAGGCGGTGGGCCAGCCAGATGGGCAGGGGCATGAGGTCTTCGGTCTCGTCGCAGGCGAAGCCGAACATCATCCCCTGGTCACCGGCGCCCTGGGAGCTGATCTGGTCCTCGCCGCTGGTGCCCCGCCGCACCTCGTAGGCGGTGGTGACGCCCTGGCTGATGTCGGGAGACTGCTCGTCGATGGCGGTGATGACCCCGCACGTGTTGCCGTCGAAGCCGTAGGACTCCCGGTCGTAGCCGATCCCACACACCGTCTGGCGCACGATCTTGGGGATGTCGACGTAGGCCCGGGTGGTGATCTCGCCGGCGACGACCACCAGCCCGGTGGTGAGCAGCGTCTCGCACGCGACCCGCCCGGTGGGGTCCTCGGTGAGGATGGCGTCGAGGATGGCGTCGGAGATCTGGTCGGCCATCTTGTCGGGATGACCTTCGGTGACCGACTCCGAGGTGAACGTGTAATTGCTGCTCATGGGTGGAGAAGGCTACTCAACCGTCGGCCGGCCACCGAGACGGCGGGCGATCATGTCGACGACGGCCGCGGCCACGTCCCGTTTGGATGCGAGGGGCACGTCGGTCTCGGCCACTCCGCCGGCGCCGTCGTCCTCCAGGATCACGGCCGCATTGGTGTCGTGGCCGAAGCCGGCGCCGGGGGCGGTGACGTCGTTGGCCACGATGGCGTCGACGCCCTTGGCGGCCAGCTTCTCCCGGGCCCGGGGCCGGGGGTCGCCGGTCTCGGCCGCGAAGCCGACGAGGACCTGGCCCGGCCGCCGGGCCCGGCCGAGGGCGGCCAGGATGTCGGTGGTGGGCTCGAGGACGATGTCGGGGACACCCTCGTCCTTGCGCAGCTTGGCGTCGGCCACCGCCTTGGGCCGGAAGTCGGCCACCGCCGCCGCCATGACGACCACGTCGGCCGACGGGGCCCGGGCCAGGACCTCGGCCTCCATCTCGGCCGCCGTCTCCACCACCACCACGTCGATGCCGGGCGGGGCCGCGCGGTCGCGGGCCGCCGTCACCAGCACCACCGACGCCCCCCGGGACGCGGCCTCGACCGCGACCGCCTCCCCCTGCTTGCCCGACGAGCGGTTGCCCAGGTAGCGGACCGGGTCGATGGGCTCGCGGGTGCCGCCGGCCGTGACCAGGAACCGGCTTCCGGCCAGGTCGGGGGGGACGACCGCCGATGGTCGGCGAGGGCGGCGAGGGCGGCGGCTACCGCCTCCAGGATGCGCGCGGGGTCGGGCAGGCGGCCGGCACCCTCGTCGCCCCCGGCCAGGCGACCCACGCCGGGGTCGACCACCTGGACGCCACGGCTCCGCAGCACAGCCACGTTGGCCCGGGTGGCGGGGTGCTCCCACATCTCGGTGTGCATGGCCGGGCACACCACGACGGGCGCGGTGGTGGCGAGCAGGACGTTGGTGAGCAGGTCGTCGGCGATGCCGGCGGCGTAGGCGCCGAGGAAGCGGGCGGTGGCCGGAGCCACCAGCACGACGTCGACCGAGCGGGCCAGGGCGATGTGGGGTACGGCCTCGCCGTCGTCGGAGGTCCACAGCGACGTGCGCACCCGCTCCGACGCCAGGGCCGACAGGGTGACGGCACCGACGAAGCGCTCGGCGTCGGCGGTCATCACCGGCACCACGTGGGCTCCGGCGTCGACCAACCGCCGGCACACCTCCACCGCCTTGTAGGCCGCGATCGACCCGCACACCCCGAGGAGGACGCGGGCGCCGGCGACCTCGACCATCGCGGGTTACGCCTCGGGGGCTTCCTCGCCCTCGACCGGCTCCTCGATGCGGACGAACGTGATCTTGTTGGCCGCGATCTCCTCCAGGGCGATGGTGAGGGGCTTGCGGGAGACGGAGGCCACCTGGGGGGGGACGATGGCGCCCAGGCCCTCGCCCAGCTGGCTGAAGTAGGAGTTGATCTGCCGGCCCCGCTTGGCGGCCAGGCTGACCAGGCTGAACTTGGAGTCGACCTTGTCGAGCAGGTCCTCGATCGGGGGGTGGATCATGCTGGCGCGCTCGGACATGCTTGACTCCTGGCTCACTGGGGTGGTGGCGGCGAAAAGGCTGGCCCAGAGGTCACGATCGCCGCGACCGATGCCATTCCACGATACCAGCCGCCTCCTCGGTGGCCCGGCCAAGGTCGTCGTTGACGATCACGTGGTCGGCCACCGCCAGGCACGCCTCCTCTTCGGCGTCGGCCAGGGCCAGGCGGCGGGCGATCACGGCCTCGTCGTCGCCCCGTTTGCGCAGCCGTTCCTCCTGGGTCGCCCGCGACGGCGCCCGCACGCAGAGCACGACCGCGTCGGGACGCAGCCCCTTGACCTGGGCCGCGCCCTGCACGTCGATCTCGAGGAGCAGGTCGGTCCCCGGGGGCGGGGCGGGCACGGGCGTGCCGTAGAGGTTGCCGAACACCTCGGCCCACTCCAGGAACCGTCCCCGTTCGCGCTCGGCGTCGAAGGTGGCCCGGTCGACGAAAACGTAGGCGTCGGGGGCGTCGGAACCCCGGCGGGCCCGCGTGGTCCACGACCGGCTCAGCCACAGCCCGGGCACTCCCGCCATCAGTCCTGCGGCCACCGCCCCCTTGCCCACGCCGGACGGGCCGACGATGACGAAGATCAGGGAGCCGGGCGCGTCCGGGGCCGCAGATGCCGTTGTCTCGGGAGCCGTCGTCTCAGGTGTTGGACGGGAACTGCTTGAGCAGCGCTTCCCGCTGCTGGGCGCCCAGGCCGCGCACCCGGCGGGCCTCGCTGATACGGATCTCGTCCATCAGGCGGCGGGCCCGCACCTTGCCCACGCCGGGGAGCGACTCCAGCACCGTGAGGACCTTCATCTTCCCGACGACCTCGTCGTTCTCACCCTGCTCGATCAGTTCCTTCAAGGTGAGCGAACCCATCTTGAGCTTGTCCTTCAGCTCGGCGCGCTGACGCCGCGCGGCTGCGGCCTTGTCGAGCGCCTTCTGGCGAGCCTCGGGTGACAAAGGAGGGGGCAGCGGCATGGGCCGAACCCTAGCGCGACCAGCCCGAGCGCTGCCGGGGCGCGACCGCGGCCCCCCCAAGGGGGCCGGGGCCGCTCAGCAGTTGGCGGAGGAGGCGCCGCTGCCGAGGATGGGCCGGCCGTAGCGGGCGGCCCAGATACCCCTCGGGTCCTCGTCGGCGACGGGCAGCCGCCAGGTCTGGATCTCGGGGGTACCCAGGCGAAAGGGGATGGAGACGAGTGCCCGCCGGACGTGGATGGTGGACGCCAGGTAGGGGTCGACCTCGTCCTCGTCCCAATACCGAAGGCACAGTGTGCGGTAGGTGTCGCGCCAGGCCGCGTCGTCGCCCGGCCGGTGGAGCATCTCCGCGTCGGTGGACACCACCACCTTGCGGTAGGGGAGCACGTCCTCGTCGACGACCGCGCACACGCTCGGGTTGGTCTCCAGGTGGGACAGCCAGGCGGCCTGGGACCGGGGAGTGATGAGCAGCGCCCCCTCGACCGGCAGGAACCAGAGCGGGACGACGTGGGGACGGTGGTCGGGGTCGACCGTCGCCAGCCGAACGAGGTGACGGCGTTCGCCGAGGAACGCCAGCGTCTCGGTCGGGCTCATCACCGGCACGTCGGACGAACCTAGTCTCCGCCCTCGCCGTGCCTGGCCTCCACCTGGCGCTCCACCAGGGTGACGATGTCGCCGTACGTCCGGACGGCGGACACCAGCCGGTCGGGCAGGGCGATGTCGAACTCGTCCTCCAGCACCATGGTGAGCTCGATGGCGTCGAGGGAGTCGACGCACAGGTCCTCCCCCAGGCGGGCGCCGGGCAGCAGCCGTCGGGGGTCGACGTCGAGGTGGGCGGCCGCCACCTTGCGCAACTGGACCTCGATGTCGCTCATCGGGCCGCTCGATCCGGTTCCCGTCGTGCGCCCAACTCCGTGGTGTTCCCCAACTCCGTTTTCATGGTCTCCCTCAGGGCCTTCTTGTCGATCTTGCCGGTGCGGTTGCGGGGGATCACGTCGACGACCCGGACGTGGCGGGGCACGGCGTAGTCGGCCATGTGGCCGGCCACCCATGTCTGGACGTCGGCGACCTCGACCGCCCGCCCGGTGGCGGGCACGACGTAGGCCGCCACCGACTCGTAGGCCAACCGGTCGGGCACCCCGAACACGGCCGCCTCGGCGATGTCGGGGTGGCTGACCAGCAGGTATTCGAGCTCGACGGAGTACACCTTGTTGCCTCCCCGCATGATCATGTCCTTCTTGCGGTCGAGGATGAAGACGTAGCCCTCGTCGTCGAGCCGGGCGTAGTCGCCGGTGTGCAGCCAGCCGTCGGTGATCGCGTCCCCGGTGGCGACGGGGTCGCCGAAGTAGCCGGGCGTCACCATCGGCCCCCGCACCCACAGCTCCCCCGGCTCACCGGGGGGGACGTCGCAACCGTCGTCGTCGACCACCCGGACCTCGGCGCACGGCACCGGCCGGCCCACCGAGCCCGGCTTCCGGCGGAACTCGGAGTCGAGGAGGATGGTGGCCGGGGAGTGGGTCTCGGTGAGCCCGTAGGCGTCGTAGAGCCGGAGTTGGGGCATCCGCCGGCGGAGGGCGGCGACGGTGGAGAGGGGCACCGGCGAGCCGCCGAAGGCGCCGATCTCGACGTGGGCCAGGGCGGGCCAGGTGAAGTCGGGATCGCGCAGGAGGAGGGGCCAGATGGAGGGGACGACCATCAGATAGGTGATACGGCGCCGACCGATGAGGCGGACGAACTCGGCGGGCACGACCTCGGCCACCGTCACCGACGTTCCCCCCACCAGCATCATCGGCGTGACCTGGGCCACGTGGCCGGTGACGTAGTAGAGCGGGAACACGATGGCGGTGCGGTCGCCGGCGGTGAGGGCGAGGATTCGCACGTAGGCGATGGCCGAGTGCATGGTGCCCCGGTGCACGACCTGGCTGGCCTTCGGCCGGCCGGTGGTGCCGGACGTGTAGATGACGGCGTAGGTGGCGTCTTCGTCGGGGAAGGGCACCGTCCTCGCCCCGCCACGGGCGGCGGCGCCCGGTGAGGTGGTCGCCGACCGACCGCACCCGGTCGGCGGCCAGTCCCGCCTCCGCCGCCGCCTCCCGCAGGCCGTCGGCGAACTCGGGGTGGGCGAGGGCGAGGGTCGCTCCCGAGTGGGAGAGCATGTACGCCCATTGGGTCGGCGACAGCCGGGTCGACAGGCCGACGAAGACGAGTCCGGCCCGGGCGCAGGCCCAGATGGCGACCACGATGTCGAGGCCGTTGCGAAGGGCGACGGCCAGCCGGTCGCCCGCCACCAGCCCCTCCTCGGCCAGGCGCTCGGCCGCCCCCTCCACCAGCTGGGCCAGCTCGGCGTAGGTGACGTCGCCCTCGGGGGTCTCGAGGGCCACCGCGTCGGGGTGGAGGCGGACGGCCCGGTCGAGGGCCTCGACGATGGTGCGCACGCGGTCGGGATAGCAGCGCACCTGGGTGCCCAGCCAGGGCTCGAGCGCCAGGCCGTCGGGGTTCAGGTGGTCGGAATCGGGGCCGTCGGGGCTGGGTCTTGGGGGCTGGGTCCTTGGGGGCTGGGTCCTTGGGGGCTGGGTCCGTCGGGGCTCAGCACGGGTCGTCGGCGGGCGGGGCCTCCGACACCGCCCCCGACGCGCCGACGAGCCGGCCGACCCGCCGGTGCAGCTCCTGGAGCCCGTCGCGGTCGGCTGCGTAGCAGCTGAAGTTGCCCCGCCGGCTCTTGGTGACGAGGCCGGCCTTGAGCAGCACCGACAGGTGGTAGCCGGCCAGGGGCTGCGACATCCCCACTGCCTGGGCCAGGTAACCGGCGCTGCGGGGGCCGCGGCGCAGGTGGCGAAGCATGAGCATGCGGTGGGGCTCGGCGATGACGGCGAGGTCCTCCGAGAGTCGTTCGGCTTCGTTCTGGGTCACGGCGGTCACCATGGCCGAGACTGTACGGGCGGGGCCGGGTCTGTATCAAGAGAAACTGATATCGTCCCCGCGCCCATGGAACTGTTCCTCACCGTCTGTGTGACGAGCCTGACCCTGGGCCTGCTCTACTCCCTCTTCGCCCTCGGCCTCAGCCTCGTCCTGCGGACGTCGGGCCAGCTCAACCTGGCCCACGGTGACTCGCTCATGCTGGCCACCTACGTCGGTCTGGGGATGTCGTCGCTGGCCGGCGCCTCGGTGGTGGCCGTGACGGCCGCGGTGCTGGCCGCGGCCGCCTTCGGCACTGTCGCCCACCTGGCCGTCTACTCGCCGGTGGCGTCGCGTCGGCGGGCGGGGATGGCCGGGCTCGGGTTCCTTCCCGCCCTGGGCGTGGCCCTCGTCGTGCGCAACATCGCCGTCCGGGCCGACCCCGAGGGCGCCAGCCCCTTCCCCTCGCTCTTCGCCGGTGGCCCCACCAACCTCTTCGCCGACTACCGCCTGCCCGCCGCCGGCTGGTGGATCCTGGCCGCGGGCGTCCTTGTTCCGGTCGCGGTGGCGGTGGTGCTGCGGCGCACCGCGGTCGGGCACTGCATCCGGGCGGTGGCCGACGAGCCGGTGCTGGCCCGGCTCACGGGGCTGCCCGTCACCCGCACCCTGTCCGCCTCCTACGCCTTGGCGGGCATGGTGGGTGGGCTGGCCGGGGTGCTGTTCGCCTCCTTCTTCGGCCAGGTGTTCGTGGCCCTCGGCTGGCAGGCCACCCTCAAGGGCTTCGTGGCCGCGGTGCTGGGCGGGATGGGGTGGGTGCGGGGCGCCGTCCTCGGCGGACTCGCCCTGGGCACGGTGGAGAGCTTCGTGTCCGGCTACCTGTCCACCCGCTTCCGCGACGTGGCCACCTTCGCCCTGCTCATCGGCGTCCTCCTGCTGGTCCCCCGCGGGGTGCTGGCCGGCGGCCGCCTGCGCACCGTCTGACCTCGCCCATCCCGAAGCGCATCGAAAGGACACCCATCGTGAAGAGGTGGCGGCTGGGACTCCCGGCGCTGGCGTTGGTCCTGGCCCTGGTGGCGGGCGCGTGTGGCGACGACGCGGACTCGCCTGCGCTCGGCGGTGGCGAGACCAAGACCGTCACCATCGCCCTCGGCGGCCCGTTCTCGGGATCGTCCAAGCCCACCGGCGACAAGATCCGTGACGGGGCCGAGCTGGCGGCGGAGGAGGTCAACGGCGCCGGGGGCATCGCCGGCGGGCCCCTCAAGGGCGCCACCATCGTGTTCAAGGAGTTCGACGACGCCGGTGTGCCCGCCAACGGGGCCGGCAACATGCGCACCATCATCGACGACGAGGACGTGGTCGCCTTCGTCGGGTCGGGCATCTCCGACGTCTCGGTGGCCATGGCCCCCACCGCCAGCCGGGAAGCGTTCCCGTACCTGTCCGCCTACGCCTCGTCGCCCAAGATCCTGGAGGCGGCCAAGGACGCCAAGTCGATCTTCGTGGTGCCCCCGACGTTTCCCGCCTACTCCTTCTCCGTCACCGACGAGCTGCTCAAGGCGGGGCACACCCGGCCCGGCATCATCAACCTCACCGGCACCTACGGCGACGGCGTGGCCGATCTGGTGGTGGAGCGGCTGAAGGAGAAGGGGATCGACCCGGTGGCCAAGGAGTCGTTCACCTCGTCCGACACCGACCTCCGGGTGCAGCTGGCCAGGATCAAGGACGCCAACCCCGACTCCCTGGTGATGGTGGGCCTGGCCAACCTCGACGCTCTCATCGTCACCCAGGCCGACGAGCTCGGGCTGAAGGTACCCATCTTCGACCCGGGCGGCATCACCAACAACGACACGTTCCTCACCACAGCGGGGCCGCTGGCCAACGGCGTTGTCGGCAACACCCCCACCCTGGCCAGCCGGGACACGCCCGCCACCACATCCCTGCGCGACCGGTACCTGGCCCTCACCGGCCAGTCGGTGATCCCCGACCCGGCCGTGTTCTCCTACGAGGGGGTGCGGGCGGTGGCCGCCGCCTTCGCCGCCGGCGCCTCCGGCCGAGCCGACCTGCCGCAGTACCTGCGAAAGATCTCCATCGCCGACACGGGTGTGGGCGCGCTCGCCTTCGGTCCGGACGGCTCCCGCATCGGCGGACGGCTGTACGTCTTCAAGATCGTCGGCGGCAAGCCCGAGTTCTTCACCGGCTACGAGCAGACGGGGCCGCGAGCGGTCAAGGAGATCGCGCTCGGAGGTTGAGCCGGCTGCGGACGCCAGGGGTGAGGATGGGGGCGGCGGTGGCCGCCCTCGTCCTCGTCGCGGGGGTGCCGGTGCTGATCGGCGGCAACCGGGGCTATGGGTTGGGCACCACCGCCGCCATCGCCGTGATACTGGCCCTCGGCTACCAGGTCACCTACGGCCTCTCCGGGCAGCTGTCGGCGGCCCACGCTCCGCTGATGGGCATCGGCGCCTACACCATGGCCCAGCTCACCACCGCCCACGGATGGTCGTTCTGGGCCGCGCTGGTGCCGGCGGCCCTGGCCGCGGCCGCGGTAGGGGCGGTGGTCGGACTGCCCGGCCTGCGGGTGCGGGGCGACGTGCTCGCCCTCGTCACCCTGGGCGCGGGTGAGATCCTCCAGTCCCTGTACCTCAACACCACCGCCTTCACCGCCGGGTCCGCCGGCATCTCCGGCATCCCCCTGGTGTCGGTGTTCGGCACCACGCTCGACTCGCGGGGGCTGTACGCGGTGGCCCTGGGGCTGGCGTTGGCCTCGCTGGTGCTGGTGCGGGGCCTGCGCGACTCGCCCCTCGGCCGATCGTGGACGGCGCTGCGTGACGACGAGGTGGCGGCCGCCGCCCTGGGAATACGCACCGGGCGCCTGCGCATCCTCGCCTTCGCGGTGGGCGCGGCCTTGGCCGGGGTGGCGGGCGCGGTGTACGCGGTGCAGGACGGGTTCGTGTCGTCGGTGTCGTTCGGGCTGGCCCAGACCGTCACCGTCATCCTGGTGGTGCTCGTCGCGGGCGAGGGCCGCCTCGGTCGGACGGTGGGCGCCGCCGTCCTCATGACCGCCCTGGTCGACCGCCTGGCCGGCTACGGGGGACTGTCGGAAGGCGTGACGGGCGCCTTCATCCTGGTGGTCGTGGCCGCCCGCCTGGGCCTGTTCGGCGGCCTGGCCGTACTCGGCCGCCGGGTCGCCCTGCGGTGGTGACCCGCCGGGCGCGGGAGGACGGCGGCGGCGGGCTTGTCCTGCGGGGCGTGTCCCGCGACTTCGCCGGTGTCCACGCGGTGGTGGGAGTGTCGCTGGCCGTCGCCCGGGGGGAGGTCGTCGGGCTGGTCGGGCCCAACGGGTCGGGGAAGACGACGCTGGTGAACCTGGCCAGCGGGGCGGTGGCGCCCAGCGGGGGGACCGTGGCGGTCGACGGGGTCGACCTCACCGGCGCTTCCAGCCGCCGCTTCGCCGCCGCCGGGGTCGTGCGCACGTTCCAGTCCCTGCGGCTGTTCGAGGGCCAGCCGGTGCTGGCCAACGTGGTCGTCGGCGCCCAGCGCCGGGTGCGGCCGTCGCTGGCCGCAGCCTGCCTGCGCCCCCCTTCGTTCCGCCGCCGGGAGCGCGAGTTGCGGGAGCGGGCCCGGGAAGTCTTGGCCGCGGTGGGCCTGGCCGGGTTCGACGACCGTCCCGTGGAAGGGCTGTCGCTCGGGCAACGGCGACGGGTGGAGCTGGCCCGGGCGGTGGCGGCCGAGCCCTCCTACCTGGTGCTCGACGAGCCCGCGGCCGGCATCGACCCGGAACAGGCGGAGGGGCTGGTGGCCCTGGTGCGGTCGCTGGCCGGCGCCGGCTGCGGGGTGCTGGTGGTGGAGCACGACCCCGCCCTCGTCGACCGGGTGTGCGACCGGGTGGTGGGCATGGCCGACGGGGCGGTGGTCGCGTCCGGCACCTACGACGAGGTGGCCCGCCACCCCGCCCTCGCCGCCGCCCTCGGCCCCCGGTGACGCGGCTGTCGGCCCGGGGCCTGGACGCGGGGTGGGGGCCGACGATGGTGGTGCAGGGCGCCGACCTCGAGGTGGAGGCGGGCGAGGTGGTGGCGGTGCTGGGCGGCAACGGCTCGGGGAAGTCGTCGCTCCTGCTGGCGGTGGCCGGCCTGCTGCGGGCCCGGGCCGGCGAGGTGGAGCTCGACGGTCGTCCCGTCGGGCGCCTGCCCGCCGAGCGCCGGGCCCGGCTCGGCCTGCGCCTTCTCCCCCAGACCCGGCGGGTGTTCCCGTCCCTCACCGTGCGGGAGAACCTGGCCGCGGTCGAGCTGGGGGTTTCCGGCCCGGAGCTGGACGGCGTCCGCGCCCGGCGGGAGGCGTGGCTGGAGCGGTTCCCCGACCTCGGAGCCCGGCTGGACGAGCCCGCGGCCGGCCTGTCCGGCGGCCAGCAGCAGCTCCTGGCCATCGGGCGGGTGCTGTCGGCCGGGCCCCGGGTCCTGCTGGCCGACGAGCCCTCCGCCGGCCTGTCCCCCGCCCTCGCCGACGCCTGTGGCGAGGCCCTCCTGGCGCTGGCCGCCGGGGGCGCCGCGGTCGTCCTGGTCGAGCAGAACGTCACCCTCGCCCGTCGCCTCGCGACCCGGGTCCTGCGCATGCACGACGGCCGGCTCGGGGTCGAGGGCGGCTGAGGGTCGGGGCCGGGCGTGCTTGCCGCAGGAGCCGACGAGGCCCGAGCCCGGGTTCTCGATGGCTGACGACTGGGAGCCCTACCTGGCCGACTACCACGACGGCCACCCGGGCATCACCGAGCAGGTCCTGTCCGACGCCCGGGACGACGACGGGCGGTCGCCGTACGACTGGTTGGTGGAAGTGGTTTCGGCCGGCGCGACCACCGTCGTCGACCTGGGCTGCGGGAGCGGGCCTGTCGCTCGGCTCCTCCCGGCGGCGGCAGTGGTCGGCGTCGACCAGTCGGCCGGGGAGCTGGCCCTCGCCCGGGCGGTGTCGTCCTCCGGGCTGCTGGTGCGGGCCCGGGCCACCGCGGTCCCGGTCGCCGACGGTGCAGCCGACGCGGTCGTTTCGTCGATGGCGCTCATGCTGCTGGCCCCTCTGGACGGGGTCCTGGGGGAGGTCCGGCGGGTGCTGCGTCACGGGGGGACCTTTGCCGCAACCGTCCCCATGCGGTCGGCCGGCGCGGGGTCGGTGTTCGCCGACATCCTCGACGCCCTCGGCCAGGCCACCACCGGCTACCCGTCCGACCTCGACGCCCGCACCGTGGCCGGCCGGTTCGCGTCCGCCGGCCTCACCCTCCGGTCCGACGAAGCCCGCCGCTTCACCCGGACGATCCACGACCGGGCCGAGGCGGGTGTGGTCGTGCGCTCGTTCTACGCCCCCGGTGCGGACGGCACCCGGGTGGCGGCGGCGGTCGCGGAGATTGGAGCGACGGGTGCGGTCGACGCCGGTCCGGCTCGGCTACCTCGTCCGCCGGCTGATCGCGACCGGATGAAGGCGACCGGCCCGATCGGCGCCCGGGTACGGTGACGGCCGGGATGGATCGGGAGGGGCCTGGGCCGCGGTCCACCATCGCCATCACCGGCGCGGGCGCGGTCACCCCCCTGGGCGACGCCGCCGCCACCTGGTCCCGGCTGCTGGCCGGGGACTCGGGGCTGGAGGCGGCGCCCGAGGCGTTGCGGCGGACGGGCTGCGAGGTGATCGGCCGGGCCGGGTGGTTCCGGGCCGAGGACTTCCTCGACCGCCGGCAGGCCCGGCGCATGGGCCGGTTCAGCCAGTTCTCGGTGGCCGCCTCGATCATGGCCCTGGCCGACGCCGGCCTTACCGGCTCTTCCGGAGACGGGCTGGGGGTGGTGGTTCACACCGGCGCCGGCGGTCTGATCGAGGCCGAGGCCGCGGCCGGCCCCGCCGCGACCCGTCCCGACCGGGTCAGCCCCTTCTTCGTGCCCATCTACGGGGCCAACATGGCCGCCTGCCAGCCCTCGATCGTCCTGGGGGCAACCGGGCCCGTGCTCGGCGGGGTCGGCGCCTGCGCCGCCGGCGTCCAGGCGGTGATCGACGGGATGCGCGTCCTCGAGCGGGGCGACGCCGAGGTGGTGCTGGCGGGAGGTACCGACGCCGCCCTGTCGCCGCTGCTGCTGGGGTCGCTGGTCAACGCGGGGGCGCTGGCGCCGGCCGGCGACGATCCGGCCTCGGCGTGCCGGCCCTACGACCTGCGGCGGGAGGGAATGGTGGCGTCCGAGGGGGCGGCGGTGTTCGTGCTGGAGCGGCTGGATCGGGCTCGCGCCCGGGGGGCGCAGGTGTTGGCGGTGGTGGCGGGCGGCGGGAGCGCGGGCGACGCCCACCACGTGGCCGCACCCCATCCCGACGGGCGGGGGGCGGCGGCGGCCATGGCGCGGGCACTGGCCGACGCGGGCGTAGCCCCGGATGAGGTCGACGCCCTGGTGGCCCACGCCACCGCCACCGCCCAGGGCGACGTGGCTGAGGTCCGGGCCCTGCGGGCGGTGTTCGGCCCGGAGCCGGGGCTGGCCGTCACCGCCCCCAAGTCGGCGCTGGGCCACGGGCTGGGGGCGGCGGGGGCGTTCGGGGTGCTGGTGGCCGCCCTCGCCCTCCGCCACCAGGTCCTGCCGGCCACGAGAGGGCTCGACGCCGACCACGTCGACCCCGACTGCGCCCTCGACCACGTGATGGGATGTCCCCGAGCGGGCCTCTTGCGGACGGTGCTGGTGAACGCCTCCGGGTTCGGCGGTCAGAACGCGGCGTTGGTGCTGCGGGCCGCGGGGTCGTCGTGACCGACGGCCGGGCCCGGGTGCGGGTGGTGGTGACGGGGATGGGCTGTGTCTCGCCGGTGGGGAACGACCGGCAGTCGACGTGGGACGCCCTCCGCCAGGGACGGAGCGGCGTGGCCCGGATCACCGCCTTCGACCCGTCCGACCTCCCGTCGCAGATGGCCGGCGAGGTGAAAGGCTTCGATCCGGTGGCCCTGCTCGGGCACAAGGAGGCCCGCCGGACGAGCCGGCCGGTGCAGCTGGCGGTGGCCGCGGCCCGGGAGGCGGTGGTCGACAGCGGCATCGACGTGGCGCCCATCGCCGACGAGACGGCGGTGATCATCGCCACCGGCGTGGGTGGCCTGGGCATGTTCGAGAAGGCGGTCCTGGCCTACGCCGAGGGCGGCTACCGGCGCATCTCCGCCTTCGCCGCCGCGGGCATGCTCGTGGACATGCCGGCCGGCCTGGTGGCGGCCGACCTCGGTGCCCGCGGTCCCAACTTCGCCGTCGTCAGCGCCTGCGCCTCCGGGGCCCACGCCATCGGCGAGGCCGCCGAGCAGATCCGCCGGGGCGACGCGGTGGTCGCCCTCGCCGGCGGGACGGAGGCGGCAATCACCCCGGTAGGGATGGCCATGTACTGCGTGATCGGGGCCCTGTCCCGCCGCAACGACGACCCCGAGGCCGCGTCGAGGCCGTTCGACCGCGACCGCGACGGGTTCGTGTCGGGGGAGGGCGCGGCCGTGCTGGTGCTGGAGGAGCTGGGCCATGCCCGGGCCCGGGGGGCACGGATCTATGCCGAGCTGGCCGGATACGGGGCCACCGCCGACGCCGCCCACGTCACCCAACCCGACCCGACCGGCATGCAGGCCGCCCGCTGCGTGCGTCTGGCGTTGGAGCGGGCGGGCCGGGTTGCGGCGGAGGTCCGGTACGTCAACGCCCACGGCACCGGAACGCCCCTGAACGACGCGGCCGAGACCCGGGCCTTGAAGTTGGCTCTCGGCGACGCGGTGGCGACGGTGCCGGTGTCGTCGACCAAGTCGATGACCGGCCACCTCGCGGGCGCGGCGGGGGCCCTGGAAGCGATGGTGACGATCCTGGCCGTCCACGACCGGTTCCTCCCGCCCACCATCAACCTCGACGACCCCGACGCCGAGTGCGACCTCAACCACGTGGCCCTCTTCGGCCGTCCCGCCCCCGACCTCACCCTCGCCCTCTCCACCTCGTTCGGCTTCGGCGGCCACAACGCCTGCCTCGCCTTCGCCGAGGTGGCTGTTAGCCGCCGAGGTCCATGAGGTCGAAGCGAAGGGGACGGCCGGCGACGACCAGGTCGATGCCACCGCTCCCCGTCAGAACCTGCCCGACGGAAAAGTCGTGGGCTTCGAACGTGGGGGGGTCGGCGCCCGGGAGGTCCACGAGCACATAGACCCCAGCGCCTCCGAGCCGGTAGTCGTCAAGCTTCCGAGTGCGGTCGACTCCCCTGGTCGATGGCGACGCCACCTCCACCACGAGGAGGGGGGGCGGGTCGATATGGAGTCCGTCGATGCGCGTCCAGCTCGGGTCGACCACGATGACGATCGGGCACGTTGAGGTACCCGCTCCCGCCAGGGACGATCCACCCGAGCCCGTTGACGAAGACGCACCCTCGTGGGAGCCCGAGCTGGTGGCTGGCGTCGTAGGCGAGACGTGTCACCGCCCTCTCGTGCTGGTCGCTGGCTGGTGTCACGATCAGGCATCCCCACGGGTCGAGCTCCAGGTGGGCGACGCCTAATTCGTCGCGAAGCAAGTCGAGATCGTCGTAGGTGTAACCGCCGTCTTTGACCGCATACGCCATCACAGAAGCATATACGTTGTCATGAACCGCCGCCTCCGCCGACGATGGCGGCGTGGAGGGCGGCCGCGGCCGCCGGGGGGTCGGCGGCTTCGGTGACGGCCCGCCCGATCACGAGCATGTCGGCGCCCTCGAGGAAGGCGTCGCGGGGGGAAGCGGCCCGGGCCTGGTCGTGAGGGTCGCCCGTGGGCAGGCGGATGCCGGGGACGACCGCCAGCAGGCGGGGGGCAAGCTGCTTGGCCTCGTGGACGTCGGACGCGGCCACGATCACGCCCCCGCAGCCGGACTCGACCGCGGCCGCCACCCGGCCGCCCAGGATGTGGGCGGGGGCGTCGGCGTCGCTGGTGAGGATGGTGACGGCCAGGGCGGTGGGCTCGGGCAGCCCGCCGGCGGCCGCCCCTTCCCTCAACCCTTCGACGCCCGCCCGCAGCATCACCGCGCCCGCCCGGGCGTGGAGGGTGAGGTAGGTCGCGCCCAGCGCCCCCGCGACCCGGGCCGACTTGCGCACGGTGGTGGGGATGTCGTGCAGCTTGAGGTCGAGGAACACCTTGAACCCGGCGTCGGCGACCGACGTGACCGCGTCCGGCCCGGCGGCGGTGAACAGCTCCAGTCCCACCTTGGCCACCCCGAACCACGGTCGCAGCTGGTCGGCCAGCCGGAGGGCGAGGACCAGGTCGTCGACGTCGAGGGCCAGGATCAGGCGGTCACGGAGCTCCATGCGCCTGTCCTACCAGATCGGCGACCCGCGCCACCCGGTGGCGCCGGCACCACGCCTCCAGCCCGGCCAGCACCCGGGTGCAGGCCCGGGGGTCCTCGAACGTGGCCGTCCCCACCTGCACCGCCGACGCTCCCGCCAGGAGGAGCTCCACCGCGTGCTCGCCGGTGCCCACGCCCCCCACCCCCACCAGCGGCACGTCCGGCAGGGCCGCGTGCACGTCGAAGATGGCCCGCACCGCCACCGGCCGGATTGCCGCCCCCGACAGTCCCCCACCGCCGGTACCCAGGCGCGGCCGACGGGTCGCGGGGTCGATGGCCATGCCCTTGACCGTGTTCACCAGGGTGAGGGCGGCCGCGCCCCGTCCCGGGCCGCCACCGCGATCTCGACGATGTCGGTGACGTTCGGGCTCAGCTTCGCCCACGCCGGCCGTCCCGCGCCGACTGCGGCCACCACTGCCGCCATCGCCTCCCGGGTGGCCCCCGGGTCGGACGAGAACATGTGCCGCCCGCCTTCCAAGTTGGGACAGCTCAGGTTGACCTCGACGGCCACGACCGAGGCCGGCGCCGCCGACGCGAGCGCGGCCGCCGCCTTCTCGTACCCGGCCACCGTCGTCCCCCAGATCGACGCCACCACCCGGGCCCCGGTGGCCACCAGGGCCGGCAGCTCCTCCGCCAACCACGCCTCCACCCCCGGGTTCTGCAGCCCGACGCTGTTGAGCATCCCGGCCTCGGTCTCGTGCACCCGGGGCGCGGGGTTGCCCGCCCACGGCTCGGCCGACAGCGACTTCACCACCACCGCCCCCAACGACGAGAGGTCGAAGTAGGCGGCCAGCTCGGCCCCGTGGCCAGCCGTCCCCGACGCGGCCAGCACGGGATTGGGAAGGACGACGTCGCCGACCCGCGTGGCGAGGTCGACGGTCCGGCTCACCGTCCGTGGTACTCCTGGAGCGACCGCACCGACGACCCGTGCACGGCCACGTCGGCGATGCCGTTGGCCGCGGCCAGGGCCGCCGCCACCGTGGTCAGGCAGGGGACCTTGTGGACGTTGGCCGAGGTGCGGATGTAGGCCCCGTCGGCCCGCGGCCCCCGGCCCCGGGGAGTGTTGACCACCAGGTCGATCTCGCCGTGGGCGATGCGCTCGACGGCCGAACGCCCGGGATGGCCGAGCAGGGGGACGACGTCGGCCACCGTCACCCCGTTCTCCTCCAGGTAGCGGGCCGTCCCCGACGTGGCCACGACGGAAAAGCCCAGGTCGACGAACCGGCGGGCCGCCCGCAGGCCCCCCGCCTTGTCGCGGTCGGACAGCGACAGGAAGACGGTGCCGGCCGTGGGCAGCCGGTCGCCAGCCCCCGCCTGGCTCTTGGCGAAGGCCAGCCCGAACGTGCTCGAGATCCCCATAACCTCGCCCGTGGCCCGCATCTCCGGCCCGAGCAGGGTGTCGGCGTCGGGGAAGCGGTTGAAGGGCAGCACCGCCTCTTTCACGGCCACGTGCCCGCCCGTCGCCGCCGCGCAGAGCAACCCCTCGGCCCGCAGCTCGGCCAGGGTCGCCCCCACCATCACCCGGGCCGCGACCTTGGCCAGGGGCACGCCGGTGGCCTTGGCCACGAACGGCACCGTGCGGCTGGCGCGGGGGTTGGCCTCGATGACGAACACCTGGCCCTGCTTCACCGCGTACTGCACGTTGAGGGGCCCGCACACGTCGAGGGCGTCGGCGATGGCGCGAGTGTGGGACTCGATGACCTCGATCACGTCGGCCGACAGCGTCGGGGGCGGGATCACGCAGGCGCTGTCGCCCGAGTGCACCCCCGCCTCCTCCACGTGCTCCATCACCCCGCCGATGAACACCTCGCCGGTGCGGTCGCGGATCGAGTCGACGTCGACCTCGGTGGCGTCCTCCAGGAAACGGTCGACCAGCACCGGCCGCTCGAAGGACAGGCCACCCTCCCGGCCCAGCGACCCGAAGCCGGCGAGCTCGGCCATCGCTCGGCGCAGCCCGTCGTCGTCGTAGACGATCTCCATGGCCCGCCCGCCCAGCACGTACGACGGGCGCACGAGGGCGGGGTAGCCGATGCGGCCGGTGATGGCCAGGGCCTGGTCGACGTCGACCGCGGTGCCGCCTGCCGGCTGGGGGATCTCCAGCCGGGCGCACAGCGAGCTCCACCGCTCCCGGTCCTCGGCCTCGTCGATGGACGACGGCCGGGTGCCCAGGATCAGGTGCTCGGGGATACGGCCGGCCAGCTTCAAGGGCGTCTGCCCGCCCAGGGCCACGATGACACCGGCGAGCCCGCCGGCTCCGGAGGCATGTGGTTGCTGCTCGACCTCGAGGATGTTGGTCACGTCCTCGAGCGTCAGGGGCTCGAAGAACAGCCGGTCGGACGTGTCGTAGTCGGTGGACACCGTCTCCGGGTTGCAGTTGACCATCACCGTGTCGAAGCCGGCGTCGCGCAGGGCGAAGGAGGCGTGGACGCAGCAGTAGTCGAACTCGATCCCCTGCCCGATGCGGTTGGGCCCCGACCCGAGGATCACGACCGTCGGCCGCGAACCGGGGCGGGCCTCGTCCTCGTCCTCGTAGGTGGAGTAGTGGTACGGCGTGGCCGCGTCGAACTCGGCCCCGCACGTGTCGACCGTCTTGAACGTGGCCCGCACGCCGAGGGCCAGCCGGGCCGCCCGCACCACGTCCTCGGCCACGCCTCCCCAGACGTAGCCCAGCTGGAGGTCGGAGAAGCCCAGGCGCTTGGCCCGGCGCCAGTCGGCCCTGGTCATCCCGTCGAACCCGATGGTGGCCAGCTCGGCCCGTTGGTCGACGATGCGCACCATCTGGTCGAGGAACCACGGGTCGACCCCCGTGGCCGCGTACAACCGCTCCACGCTGATCCCCCGGCGCAGGGCCGCCTCCAGCTGGAAGGGGCGGTCGGGCGTGGCCACCGCCGCCCGAGCCACCAGCTCGGCGTCGTCGAGGTCGTCGAACGCGGCCTCGGCGGGATCGCAGTTGAGTCCCCACCGGCCGTGCTCCAGCGAGCGCAGCCCCTTCTGCAGCGACTCGGGAAACGTGCGGCCGATCGCCATCGCCTCCCCCACCGACTGCATGCGGGTGCCGAGCACGTCGGGCACGCCCGGGAACTTCTCGAACGCCCACCGGGGGATCTTGGTGACCACGTAGTCGATGGTTGGCTCGAAGCAGGCCGGGGTCTTGCGGGTGATGTCGTTGGCGATCTCGTCGAGGGTGTAGCCGACGGCGAGCTTGGCCGCGATCTTGGCGATCGGGAACCCGGTGGCCTTGGAGGCGAGGGCGGACGACCGGCTGACTCTCGGGTTCATCTCGATGACGACCATCTCGCCGTCGACCGGATTCACCGCGAACTGGATGTTGGACCCGCCGGTGTCGACGCCGATCCGCCGGATGCAGGCGAAGGCGGCGTCACGCATGCGCTGGTACTCGACGTCGGACAGGGTCTGGGCCGGCGCCACCGTGATGGAGTCGCCGGTGTGGACGCCCATGGGGTCGAAGTTCTCGATGGAGCACACGACCACGCAGTTGTCGGCCCGGTCGCGCATGACCTCCAGCTCGTACTCCTTCCAGCCGGCGATGCTGCGCTCGATCAGGATCTCGGAGATGGGGCTGGCGGCCAGGCCGATCTCGGCGAGGGCGGTGAGCTGGTCGGAGTCGTGGGCGATGCCCGTGCCGCTGCCCCCCAGGATGTACGAGGGCCGCACGATCACCGGGTAGCCGATCTCGTCGCCCACCTTGGCCGCCTCGTGGACGGCGTAGGCGAAGCCCGACGGGGGGACGGCCAGGCCGATCTCGGTCATGGCCGCCTTGAACCGCTCCCGGTCCTCGGCGGTGCGGATGGCCTCGGCCGACGCCCCGATGAGCTCCACGCCGAACTCCCCCAGCACGCCCCGCTCGTGGAGGGCCATGGCCAGGTTGAGCCCGGTCTGGCCGCCGAGGGTGGGCAGGATGGCGTCGGGCCGCTCCCGCTCGACGACGGCCGCCACCGTCTCCCAGTCGAGGGGCTCGACATACGTGCGGTGGGCGAAGTCGGGGTCGGTCATGATCGTGGCCGGGTTGGAGTTGACCAGGATGACCCGGTAGCCCTCGTCCTTGAGCACCCGGCAGGCCTGGGTGCCCGAGTAGTCGAACTCGCACGCCTGCCCGATCACGATCGGCCCCGACCCGATGAGCAGGATCGAGTTGATGTCGGTGCGCTTCGGCATCAGTCGGTCATCAGCCGGCGGAAGTCCTCGAACAGGTATCTCGCATCGTGGGGGCCGGGGCCCGCCTCGGGGTGGTACTGGACGCTGAACGCCCGCACGTCGCGGCAGCCCAGTCCCTCGATGACCCCGTCGTTGAGGTTGACGTGGGTGACGTCGGCGGTGGCGACCGAGCCGGGCGTGACCGCGTAGGAGTGGTTCTGGCTGGTGATCTCGACCGCCCCGTCCCGCAGCCGCTTCACCGGGTGGTTGCCGCCGTGGTGGCCGAAGGGGAGCTTGAACGTCGATCCGCCCAGGGCCGAGGCCATGAGCTGGTGGCCGAGGCAGATCCCGAAGACGGGGACGCCCGTCTCCAGCAGGTCGCGGATGGCGTCGATGGCGTAGGTGACGGCCGCCGGGTCGCCGGGGCCATTGGACAGGAACACGCCGTCGGGCCGGCGGAGGAGCACGGACGCGGCCGTCGTGGACGCGGGGACCACCTCGACCGTGGCCAGGCCCGACAGCATGCGCAGGATGCTCGCCTTGATGCCGAAGTCGTAGGCGACGACGGTCAGGGGCCTGTCTCCGCTCCCATTGGCGCCGACCGAGTAGGCCTCGGCCGTGGTCACCTCGGCGGCCAGGTCGACGCCGTCGGTGCCGGGCTCGTTGAGCGCGGCCTCCTTGAGGGTGACCTCGTCGGCCGTCCCGAAGGCGCCCGCCATGGCCCCCGCCTCCCGGATGTGGCGGGTGAGGCGACGGGTGTCGACTCCGGTGATCCCGGGGACGCCCGACGCCTTCAGCCACGAGTCGAGGTCGAGGCTCGACCGCCAGTTCGACGGGCGCTCGGTGAGGTCGCGGACGATCACGCCCCGGCAATAGGCCCGCCCGCTCTCCGCGTCCTCCGCGCTGACGCCGTAGTTGCCGATGTGCGGATAGGTGAAGGCGATGACCTGCCCCGCGTACGACGGGTCGGTGAGCACCTCCTGGTAGCCGCTGAGGACGGTGTTGAACACGACCTCCCCGGTCGCGACACCTCCCGGCGCCTCGGCCCCGATCGCCTCCCCCTCGAACGTCGTCCCGTCGGCCAGCACCAGATGCGCTTCCCGCCGCCTCGGCTGTCGCCCGACCTCGAACTGGTGACGAAAATGGTCGTCCTGACCACCAGAAACGTCACCGGTTGCGGCTTGGGGCGTCACCGTTGGGCCTCGCCGTCGACGACGACCGGCTCGCCTCGCAGGATCGTGTGGCGGGCCCGGCCGGTGAGCTTGCGGCCGGCGTAGGGGGTGTTGCGGCTGCGGCTGGCCAGGGCGTCGGGGTCGACCACCCACACCACCGACGGGTCGATCACGCACAGGTTGGCCGGCCGGCCCTCGGCCACCGGTCCGCCGTGCACCCCCTCCAACCCGGCGATGCGGGCCGGCTGCCATGACAGCAACGCCAGCACCCGCTCGACGGGCAGGTCGAGCTCGCCCAGCGCCAGGGCGAGGGCCGTCTCCAGGCCCAGCATCCCCGGGGGGGCGTGGTCGAAGGGACGCTCCTTGTCCTCCGGCGCGTGGGGGGCGTGGTCGGTGGCGATGGCGTCGACCGTGCCGTCGGCCAGGCCCGCCTTCACCGCGGCCACGTCGGAAGGCGTCCGCAGCGGGGGATTGACCTTGAACACCGAGTCGTACCCGGCCACCGATGCGTCCGTCAGCGTGAAGTGGTGAGGGGCGGCCTCGGCCGTCACCGCCAGCCCCGACGCCTTGGCCGCCCGCACCGCCGCGATCGACCCCGCCGTCGACAGGTGGAGGAAGTGCATGCGGCTCCCCAAAGGCGCCGTCAGACGGGCCAGGGCGATGTCGCGCATCACCATCAACTCCTCGGCCTCGGCCGGCACGCCCGGCATGCCCAGCCGCGACGACCACTCCCCCTCGTGCATGTGGCCCCCCGCGGCCAGGGAGGCGTCCTCGCAGTGCTGGGCCAGGGTGACGCCGAGGGCCGACGCGTACTCCAGCGCCCGCCGCATGAGCCGCCCGTCCTGCACCCCCGTGCCGTCGTCGGTGAACAGGCGGACGCCGAGCTCGGCCATCTCCGCCATCGCCGCCAGCTCGATACCCCGCCGGCCCTTGGTGATGGCCCCCGCCACCCGCACGTCGCACACCGACGTGAGGCCCAGCTCCAGCACCTCCCGCACCGCGGAGGCGCAGTCGATGGCGGGCTCGGTGTTGGGCATGGCCACCACCGCGGTGAACCCCCCGAGGGCGGCGGCCCGGGCCCCCGTCTCCACCGTCTCCGCCTCCTCCCGCCCCGGCTGGCGCAGGTGGACGTGGAGGTCGACCAGCCCCGGCGCCACCACGCACCCCCCGGCGTCGAGCACCCGGGCGCCGGCGGGCACGTCGAGCGCCTCGCCCACCGCCACCACGACGCGCCCCTCGACGGCCACGTCGGCCCGCCGCGAGCCGGTGGCGTCGACCACCGTTCCCCCCCGGATGACGATCACTTGGGCGTCGCTCCCAGCAGGAGGAAGAGGACGGCCATGCGCACGGCCACGCCGTTGGCGACCTGGCGGGTGATGGTGGACCGGGGCAGGTCGGCCACGTCGGCCGCGATCTCCACCCCCCGGTTCATGGGGCCGGGGTGCATGACCAGGGCGTCGTCGGCCAGCAGCCGAGCACGATCGCGGGTCAGCCCGTAGCGGGCGGTGTACTCCCGCAGCGACGGGAGCAAGGCCTCCGACTGGCGCTCGGCCTGGATGCGCAGCAGGTAGACGATGTCGGCCTTGGGCAGGACCGCGTCGAGGTCGTGGCTCACCGCCACCGGCCACCCGTCCAACGACGGTGGGAGCAGCGTGGGCGGCGCCACCAGGGTGACCTCGGCCCCGAGCATGGAGAACGCCAAAACGTTGGACCGGGCCACCCGGGAGTGCTTGACGTCGCCCACGATGGCGATGCGCAGCCCGCCCAGAGGGCCCCGCTCCTTCTGGATCGTGAAGCAGTCGAGCAGGGCCTGGGTGGGGTGCTCGTGCCAGCCGTCGCCGGCGTTGATCACCGAGCAGTCGACCCACGACGCCACCTGCCAGGGCACGCCCGCCGACGAGTGGCGGACGACGATGGCGTCGACCCCCATGGCCTCGATGGTCTGGACCGTGTCGCGGAGCGACTCGCCCTTCTTCACCGACGACGTGGAAACCGAGAAGTTCATGGTGTCGGCCGACAGGCCCTTGGCCGCGGCCTCGAACGACAGCCGGGTGCGGGTGGACTCCTCGAAGAAGAGCGACACCACCGTCTTGCCCCGCAGGGCGGGGACCTTGGGCATGGCCCGCTGGCTGACCTCGACGAAGGAGTCGCTGACCCGGAGCACCTCCTCGATCCCGTCCGCCCCCAGGTCGGCCACCGACAGCAGGTGCCCAGGCGGATTGACCTGGGCCACCCGGGCGGTCACTTCTTCACCCCCACGTCGACCCCGTCGTCGCGCACGTCGACCACCTCGTCACGGCGGGTGGGGAGGTTCTTGCCCACGAAGTCGGGGCGGATGGGCAGCTCCCGGTGGCCCCGGTCGACCATCACCGCCAGCTGCACCGCCCGGGGCCGGCCGTAGTCGTTGAGGGCGTCGAGGGCGGCCCGCACCGTGCGCCCGGTGAAGAGCACGTCGTCGACCAGCACCACCACCCGGCCCGACAGGTCGACGGGGATGTCGGTGACGGCCTGGGGCATCACCGGCCGCAGCCCGATGTCGTCGCGGTAGAAGGTGGCGTCGACGCTGCCGACCGGCACGTCCACCCCCTCCACCCGGGTCAGGGCCTCGGCCAGGCGCCGGGCCAGGGGCACGCCCCCGGTCTGGAGCCCCACCAGCACCACCCCGTCGAGGCCGTGGTTGCGTTCGACGATCTCGTGGGCGATGCGGGTGACGGCCCGGCGCAGGTCCTCGGCGTCCATCACCTGGCTGCGGGCAACGAAAACGCCCCCGTACGGGGGCGTCGCAGCGCGTTCTCGTTCGGCCAAATCCTGGCTCCTCGGTGTCCGTGCCGGCCTCTCGGGACCGGCGTTAACGGGCTGGACGCAGTTTACCGCACCACCCGGATGGTGACCTCGAACCGCTCCGGCGTTCCCCCGGTGGTGCGCTCGGCCGACACCACCACCCCGGCGGTCACCTCGAGGGGGATGTAGGTGACTGTCACCGACCCGTCGGGCTCCACTCGGGAGTTGACCACGGCCAGGGACCCGGCGTTGGCCTGGGGCAGGCTCCACGGGGCGTCGGGTGAGCCCTGGAGGTCGAGGACGAACGGCTCGTTGGGCGGGACGACGACCTCGCCGCCGTTGTCGGCCTCGGTGACGGCCGCGTCCCGACGGCGGCCCCCGTCGTCGTCGATCACCAAGGCGTAGACGGCGTACCCGACGACGACCACGAGAGTCAGGACGACCAGGACCACCAGGCGTTTCCTCACAGCTCGTCGGGCTCCTCGTCGAACGGGACCGGCTCGGGCAGGTCGGGCGCGGGGCCGATGACCACCGACGCGGCCCTGGAGCCGGGCCGGACCTCGGCTGCGATGGCGGCCAGGACCCCGTTCACGAACCGGCTGGAGTCGTCGGTGGAGTAGCGCTGGGCCAGCTCGACGGCCTCGGAGATGACGGCGCCGGTGGGCACGTCGGGACGGAAGGCCAGCTCGTAGACGCCCATGCGGAGCAGGGCCCGGTCGAGGGCGGGCATGCGCTCGAGGGCCCAGTCGCGGGCGAAGCGGACGATCCACCCGTCGACCTCGTCCTGGTGCTCGCCCACGCCGAGGACCAGCGCCGACGCGAACGGGGCCGGCTCCACCGGTAGGTCGGCCACCACCGCGGCCGGGGTGACGCCCTTGGTCTCCGCCTCGTAGAGCAACGACAGGGCCCGCTCCCGGGCCTGGCGGCGGGTGGCGGCCAGGGCGCGCACCACGACGAGCCGCCCTAGACCCGCGTCAGGTAGTCGCCCGAACGGGTGTCGACCTTGATGCGGTCGCCGGGGTTGACGAACAAGGGCACCTGCACCACCAGCCCCGTCTCCAGGGTGGCCGGCTTGCGGGCACCCGAGACCCGGTCGCCCTGCACCCCGGGCTCGGTCTCGGCCACCGCCAGCTCGACCGCGGCGGGGAGGTCGACGCCCACCACCTCGTCCTCGTTGGCCACCTGGAGGATGGCCGAGTCGCCCTCCTTGAGGTACTTGGACGACACCGCCATCACGTCCTCGTCGACGTGGATCTGGTCGTACGTGGTGTTGTCCATGAACACGTGGTACGTGCCCTCGCGGTAGAGGAACTGCATCTCCCGCTTGTCGATGTTGGTCTGCTCGAGCTTCTCGTCGGCCCGGTAGGTGCGGTCGAGGACGGCCCCGGTACGCACGTTCTTGAGCTTGGTGCGCACGAAGGCGCCGCCCTTGCCCGGCTTCACGTGCTGGAACTCGACGACCGTGAACAGCCCCTCCGGCAGCTGGAGGGCCATGCCGTTCTTCAGGTCGTTGGTGGAGACGTTGGGCACGTCAGGCCACCACCAGATCCTTGGGGGCGTTGGTGAGCACGGTGCAGCCTTCCTCGGTGACGACGACGGTGTCCTCGATGCGGACGCCGCCGTACTCGGGCAGGTAGACGCCGGGCTCCACGGTGACGACCCAGCCCGCGCCCAGCGTGTCGGTGGACAGGGACGACACCCGGGGCATCTCGTGGATGTCGAGCCCGACGCCGTGGCCGGTGCTGTGGAGAAAGGCGTCGGCCCAGCCCGCCTCGGCGATGATCGCCCGGCAGGCCTCGTCGACGGCCTTGGCCTCCACGCCCGCCCTGACCGCGTCGACGCCCGCCCGCTGGCTCTCGGCCACCACGTCGGCCATGCGGGCGGCGGTGGCGGTGGCGGGCTCGCCCACGCACAGGGTGCGGGTCATGTCGGAGCAGTAGCCGTCGACGATGGCGCCGAAGTCGATGACGATCAGCTCGCCGGGGCCGATGCGGCGGTCGCTCGGGCGGTGGTGGGGCTTGGCCCCGTTGGGACCCGAGGCCACGATCGTCTCGAACGAGGAGCCGGCCGCGCCCAGCCGCCGCATCTCGAAGTCGAGGTCGAGGGCGATCTCCCGCTCGGTCGGGCCCTCGGCCAGGCGGGGCCGGACCTTGGCCAGGGCGTCGTCGGCGATGCGGGCGGCCTCCGCCATGCGGGCCACCTCGCCCGCGTCCTTGGTCCGGCGCAGGTCCTCGACCAGGCCCTCGGTGGCCACCAGCTCGGCCTCGGGGAACCAGTCGGTGGCGTAGCGGCGCTGCTGGGCCCAGGTGACGGCGTCGGCCTCCAGGCCCAGCCGGGGGATCCCGGCCGCCGCCGCCTGGAGGTAGTCCTTCTGGGCCCCGCCGGTGAGGCCCACGTGGAGGTGGAAGTCGACGCCCGCCGCGGTGAGCTGCTCGACGGCCTGGTCGCCATAGCGGCCGTCGGTGACGAAGAGCATCCCGTCGGCGGTGAGGAGCACGAGGGCGGCGGAGCCGGTGAAGCCGGTGAGGTAGCGGACGTTGACCATGTGGGTGACGAGCAGGGCGTCGCACCCGGCCTCGTCGAACCGGGTCCGCAGCCGCCCGACGCGAGCAGCGACGTCCATCTTCGGAAGGGAAGTCATCCCAACAACCTTGCCACGGCCTCGACGGCCAGTTCGTACCCGTGGCCTCTGAACCCGGCCACGGTGCCGTCGGCGACGGGCGCGATCACCGACGTGTGCCGCCACGGCTCCCGGGCGTAGGGGTTGGACACATGGAGCTCGACCACCGGCCCGTCGAAGGCGGCCAGGGCGTCGTGCAGCGACCAGGCGTAGTGGCCGAAGGCGCCGGGGTTGACGATCACGGCCGCCGCCCGCCCCCGGGCGGCGTGGATCGCCTCCACCAGCTCGCCCTCGAAGTTGGACTGGAGGTGCTCGAGGTCGAGCCCGTGGCGGTCGGCCGCGGCCCGGGCCCGGCCCACGAAGTCGTCGAGCGTGTCGGTGCCGTAGAACTCGGGGTCGCGCCGGCCGAACAGGTTGAGGTTGGCCCCGCTCAGGAGCAGGACGATCGGCCGCCCCCCCTCCCCCTCCGAACCGGTGACACTTTCCGCCCTCTGAGGACCTTCAGCGTCACCGGTTGCCGGTGTGTCGGCGGTCACGGGCGCATCTCCTCGTCGAGGACGGCGGCGACCGCGCCCGAGTCGACGTCGTCCACGACTTCCAGGCCGCGGGGGCCGTCGAGGACGAACGTGAGGTGGCCGGGGTCCAGACCCTTCCTGGCGACCTTCTTGTCGCGGCCCATGACCTGGACCAGCTCGGTGGTGTCGGCGTCGGCGGGCAGGACCGAGGGCAGGTCGTAGCCGTCGACCACGGCCAGGTGCTCGTCGACCCGCTCGTCGTCGACCCGTCGCAGGCGGCGGGCCAGGCGGGCGGCGAAGACCAACCCGACGGCCACCGCCTCGCCGTGGCGGAGGTCGTAGTGGCCGGTGGTCTCCAGGGCATGGGCCAGGGTGTGGCCGTAGTTGAGGAGGGCCCGGCGGCCGGTTGTGTCGCGCTCGTCGGGCCCGACGTGGTCGGCCTTGCACCGCACGCAGGCGGCCACCGCCTCGTCCAACGGAAGGTCGGGCAGGTTGTCGACCCCCAGGAAGGCGTACTTGGCCATCTCCCCCAGCCCGCTGCGATACTCGCGGGGAGGGAGGGTGCCGAGCAGCTCGATGTCGCACAGCACCGCCGACGGCTGCCAGAACGCCCCCACCAGGTTTTTTCCCTCGGGCAGGTTGACGCCCGTCTTGCCCCCGATGGCGGCGTCGACCATGCCCAGCAGGGTCGTGGACACGTGCACCACCCTCACCCCCCGGTGGTAGACGGCCGCCGCGAAGCCGGCGGTGTCGGTGACCACCCCCCCGCCCACGGCGACGACCACGTCGGACCGGGTGAGGCCCCACCGGGAGAAGGCCCGGCACAGCTCCTCCACGCTCTCCATGCACTTGGCGTCCTCGCCCGGGTCGAGGAGGAAGGTGCACTGCTCGAGGCCGGCGTCGACCGGGAAGTCGGTTCCCTCCTGGGCCACGATCGCGGCCCGGGTGGCGCCGGTGGGGATCACCTCGGTGAGGCGGTGGCGGGCGCCGGGGCCGACGAGCACGTCGTACGACCGCTCACCCAGGTCGACGGGGACGGTGATCATCGGGCGAGCGCAGACAGGCCGAGGGCCTGGACGATGCGCTCGGTGACGTGGTCGGCGGAATGGTCGTTGTCGACGTCGACGACGAGGTCGGCGACCTGCTGGTAGAGCGGCCGGCGTTCGGCGTCGAGGCGGCGCATGGCTCCCGCAGGGTCGCCCGCGAGAAGGGGCCGGCCTTCGCCCTTGCGGACCCGGGCGATGAGCGTCTCCACCGGCGCCCGCAGCCACACCACCGGCCGATGGTCGTGGAGCAGGTTCCGGTTGCCCTCGTCGAGGACCACGCCCCCGGCCGCCGCCACCACCTTCGGGGTCGAAGACGCCAGGGCGTCGGCCAGCACCTGGCGCTCGAGCAGGCGGAAGGCGGCCTCGCCGTCGGACCGCCAGATCTCGGGGACGGTGCGGCCGGTCATGGCCTCCACCTGGCGGTCGCTGTCGAACAGCTCCCAGTCGAGGCGGCGGGCCAGGCGTCGCCCGACGGCCGACTTGCCCGCGCCCATCATCCCCACCAGCACGATCGACGACGGGGGCGCCACCGGGTCGGCCACTAGCTGAGGGAGTCGATGAACGACCGGTGGTTGCGGACCAGCTCCGCCACCGAGTCGCCGCCGAACTTGCGCAGGGCCTCGCCGGCGAGCACCAGGGCGACCATGGTCTCCGCGACCACGCCCGCGGCCGGCACCGCGGTGACGTCGGTGCGTTCCTTGAACGAGACGGTGGCCTCCTTGGTCTCCACGTCGACGGTCTTGAGCACGGGCCGGTTGAGGGTGGACAGCGGCTTCATGGCGGCCCGAGCCACCAGCAGGTCGCCGGTGGACATCCCCCCCTCGACCCCCCCCGCCCGGGCCGTCTCCCGCCGGTAGACGCCTTCCCCGGCGTCCCAGAAGATCTCGTCGTGGGCCTGCGATCCCCGCCGCCCGGCCCCGTCGAAGCCCTCGCCGATCTCCACCGCCTTCATGGCCGGGATGCTCATCAGGGCGTGGGCCAGGAGGGCGTCGAGGCGGCGGTCCCAGTGGACGTGGCTGCCCAGGCCCACCGGCACCCCGTAGCCGAGCACCTCCACCACCCCGCCGAGGGAGTCGCCCTCCTTCGCCGCGGCCTTGATCTCGGAGATCATGGCCTCCTCGTCGGCCGGGTCGTTGACCCGCACCGGCGACTCGTCGATACGGGCCAGGTCGACCATCCTCGGCCGTCCCGATCCATTGGCGGGCGACTTGGCCACCACCGACCCCATCTGGATGACGTGGGACAGGATCGACACGCCGAGGTGGGACAGGAGAGCCTTGGCACAGGCGCCCGCCGCCACCCGGGCCGCCGTCTCCCGGGCCGAGGCCCGCTCGAGCACGTCGCGGGCGTCGGTGAAGCCGTACTTCTGCATGCCGGCCAGGTCGGCGTGGCCGGGGCGGGGCCGGGTGAGGGGCTTCTCCGTCTTCCCCGGGCCGGGCGACATCTCCTGCTCCCACTTGGGCCACTCGGTGTTGCCGATCTCCAACGCCACCGGCGAGCCGAGGGTGCGCCCGTGGCGGACGCCGCCCAGGATGGTGAGCTCGTCCTGCTCGAAGCGCATCCGCGGTCCCCGGCCGTAGCCCAGGCGGCGGCGCGCCAGCTCGGCCTGGATCTCCTCGGCCGTGATCTCCAGCCCCGCGGGCAGCCCTTCGATGGTGACGAGCAGGGCCCGCCCGTGGGATTCGCCGGCGGTGAGGAAGCGGAGCACGCCCACGAATCTACCGGCGGCGACACTCGATCCCAGGGAGTTGCGTGCGACTGCCCCAAGGCTCGTTCGGGTAGAGGTCCCGGCAGTAGCGTCGAGACGAGACCCCACGCTGGCTGGTGGGCTTCCCAAGGAGGATGACCGCGAGATGCGATTCCGTCAGTTCGTCGGAGTGCTCCTTGTGGGAGCGGTAGCGCTGGTCGGTTGCGGCGACGACGACGACGGCGACACCGCGTCGACGGCGACGACCGTGGAGTCGACGGCCACCACCAGCGGGAACTCGAACGGGAACGCCGACGACCGGGCCCGGTGCGCCGAGGCCGCGACAGCCATGGCCCAGGCCGCCACCGACATCCCCCTGGCCCTCACCGGCACCTCGGCCAGCCTGCGGGAGTCGGTCGACAAGTTCAAGGCATTCGCCGACTCTGGTCCGTCGGAGATCCGGAGCGACCTGCAGACGGTCGCCGCCGGCTACGACGGCTTCGTGAAGGTCCTGGCCGACGCCGGCTACAACCCCGCCAGCGGACAGGCGCCGTCGGCGGACGAAGCGGCCAAGATCCAGGCCGCGGCCAACAGCCTGGCCGGTGCCGACTTCCAGGCCGCCGTGGGCCGGGTGCAGGCCTACTTCGCCAGCAACTGCGACTGACCCGACGCCAGGCAGCCGGGGGTCAGCCCCCGAACCACATGCGGATGATCTGGTCGCCGAAGAGGACGGCCAGCACGGAGCCGCCCGCAAGGAACGGGCCGAAGGGCACCGCGTCCTTGCGGGTGCGGATCCGCGTCACCACCAGGCCGACCCCGATCACCGCCCCCAACAGGAAGCCGAGGAAGACCCCGGTGAGCACGTGGCGGAGGCTGAGCCAGCCGAGGAACAGCCCCAGCACGAACGCCAGCCGCACGTCGCCGAAGCCCATCCCCGCGGGCGAGATGAGGTGGACGATCAACAGCCCCAGCCAGGCCAGGCCGGCCCCGATCAGCGCCTGGCGCAGCCGGCCCCAGTCACCCTCGGCCCCGGCCGCGATCGCCAGCAGGGGCACCGACACGAAGATCGTCGGGTAGACGAGGCGGTTGGGGATGATGTGGAGGTCGAAGTCGATGACGCTGATGGCCAGCAGCGAGGTGAAGAACACCAGGTAGGCGGGCAGGGCCCAGTCGGCCCCGAAGCGGAGGGTGGCCGCCGCCCACAACAGGCCGCAGGCGACCTGCACCACCAGCGTGCGCCGCGAGCCAGGTCGCAGGCGCAGGCCGAGCGGCCGCAGCGGCTTCTTGGCGGGGATGCGCTCGACGAGGACGTCGACCAGCAGGCCCACGGCCAGTCCCACCACGCCGAGGGCGACCGCCGCCCATGCCCTCACCCCGCCCCGGTCCCCATGTAGACCTCAGTCTTCACGAACGGGCGGCGGCCCGCATCACGTCGAGAGGCGGCTCGCATCCGGTCCAGAGCTGGAAGGCGAGGGCGCCCTGGTGGACGAGCATGCCCAGGCCGTCGACCACCGTCGCCCCCCGGGCGGCGGCCGCCTCCAGCAGGGCGGTGGTGGCGCGGGGGATGAGGTCGACCACCACCTGGCCGGGGCCGAATTGAGCGGGGTCGAACGCCAGTTCCGGTCCCCCGTCGAGCCCGAGAGGGGTGGCGTTGACCACGATCTGGGCCGCCCTGACCTCGTCGGCGGCACCCATCCGGCCGACGGCGCCGGCCAGGTCGACCACCGCCTTGGTCCGGACCGGGTCGCGGCCGGGCACCACCACCACCTCCGACGCGCCGGCGTCGGCGAGCGCCCAGACGACCGCCCGGGCGGCCCCCCCGGCGCCCCGCACCAGGCAGCGGCGGCCGCCCACTTCGACGTCGGCGTCGACCAGGGAGGCGAGGAATCCGGCGGCGTCGGTGTTCTCGCCCCGCAGCCGGCCGTCGTGGTCGACCACCACCGTGTTGGCCGCACCCAGGTCGGCGGCAGTGGCCGACAGCACGTCGACCGCGGCCGCGGTGTCCTCCTTGTGGGGCAGGGTCACCGACAGCCCCCGGATGCCGAGGGCGCGCATGCCGGCCAGAGCGTCGGGCACCCGGCCGGGGGCGACCTCGAAGGCCAGGTACACCCAGTCGAGCCCGAGGGCTCGGAAGGCGGCGTTGTGGATGGCGGGCGAACGGGAATGGCCGACGGGACTGCCGATGATGCCGGCGAGGTACGTCCGGCAGCCGGCCTCCAACCGGGGCGAGCTCAGCGGACGCCCTTTTGCTCGGCGAGGGCCTCGTTGCGGTTGTGCTCGGCCAGGCTGTCGGCGAACGTGTGCAGGCCGTTGTCGTCGATGACCACGAAGTAGAGCCAGGAACCGGGCGTGGGCGCGACCGCCGCCGCCAGCGACTCCTGCCCGGGGGCGGCGATGGGTCCGGGGGGCAGGCCGGCCACCTTGTAAGTGTTGTAGGGAGAGTCGATCTCGAGGTCGCTGAAGAGGAGCACGTCCTTCTGCTTACCCAGGGCGAACTGCACGGTGGCGTCGATCTGCAGGGGCATCTCGATCTCCAGCCGGTTGTAGATGACCCGGGCCACCTTGCCCCGGTCCTCGTCGACCCGGGCCTCCCGCTCCACCATGGAGGCGACCACGATCACCTGGTAGGGCGTGACACCCATCCGGGCGGCGGCGCCGTTGACGTCGAGGCGGGTGGCCAGCGCGTCGAAGGCTTCCACCATCCGCCGGAGGATGGCGACCTCGTCGTCCTCGACGGCGAAGAAGTAGGTCTCGGGGAGGAGGAGCCCCTCCAGGCTGGCGCCGGCGCCCTGGTACTGCGAGCGCACCGTGCCGCCCGCGGCCACCTGGAGGAACCGGTCGGCCGACCGCCCGGGCAGGGTGCCGACGAGCTGCGCCACCTCCTTCAGGGTGAGGCCCTCGGGGATGGTGAGGGGCACACCCTTGTCGACCTCGGCCCCCCCTTCGAGGACCTTGACCACGGCGGCCATGGACTCCCGCTGGTGGAGCGTGTAGTCGCCCGCCTCCACCGTGCCCAGGCCGTTGAGCTTCACGTAGTACCGGAAGACCGAGGCGCTGGTGATAACACCGGTGCGCTCCAGGAGGGTGCCGATCTCCCCGGTGGACATGCCCTGCTCCACCGTGATGGCCACCTCCGCCCCCGGCTGGCCCGGCGGGTCGACCTGGCGCTGGTACCAGAAGGCCGCCGCGCCCACCGCGACCACGAAGGCCAGGAACATCGCCGCCAGGACGTAAGGCCACCTGCGGCGGGTCACCCGGCTGTCCCCGTTCCCCTTCCGCCCTCGAGTCCCCGTCCGACTCCGCCGTCGAGGCCCCGTCCGCCGTCGAGGCCCCGTCCGCCGTCGAGCCATGCCTGGAGGAGTACGGCCGCCGCCACCTGGTCGACGACCCGGCGCCGGTTCCGACCCGTGACCCCGGCCCCGGCCAGCGAGCGTTGGGCGCTCACCGTCGTCAGCCGCTCGTCGAACAGCTCGACGGCCACGTCGCCCCCCAGGGCCGCGGCCAGGGCGGTGGCCTCGGTCCGGGCCCACGTCGCGGCCGGCCCTTCCGACCCGTCGAGCGAGAGGGGCAGGCCCACGACAACCCGCTCGGCGCCGAGCTCCCGAATCTCGGCGACCAGCCGGGCCCGGTCGCGGGCCTCGTCGCCGGTGCGCGCCACGGTGGTGGACGGGACGGCCGTCACCCCCCCCGAGTCGCTCACGGCCACCCCGACGCGCTGCCTCCCCAGGTCCAAGCCCACGACCCTCATGCGACCCCCGCCGCGGCCCGGGCCTGGTCGAGGGCCTCGTCGAGGCGACTCGGCTCGCGGCCGCCGGCGACGGCGAGGTCGGGGTTTTTTCCCCCACCCCCACCGACGGTGCGGGCCGCGCCGGCGATGAGGTCGGAGGCCAGCAGGCCGCTGTCCTTGGCCACCGCCGCCACCAGGGCCACGCCGCCGCCCTCGGGGGCGCCGCCGAGCACCACCGCCCGCACGCCGGACTGGTCGCGCACGGCCAGGGCCAGGTCGCGGAGGTCGTCGCGGGTGGTGCCGTCGACCCGGGCCACCACCACCCCGTCGACCGCGCCCGAGGCCAGGTCGCCGGCCCGCCCGGAGGCACCCGCCTTGCGCAGTTGGCGGACCTGGTCGGCCAGCGCCTTCTGCTCCTCCAGCAGCTTCTCCACCCGCTCCGGCACCTCGGGGGGGGAGACCCGCAGCATGGTGGCGGTGCGGCCCAAGGTGGCCCGCTCGTCGCGGATGCGGTCGAAGCTGGCCATGCCGGTGACGGCCTCGATGCGGCGCAGATTGGCCCCGATGGAGCTCTCGCCCAGGATCTTGATGGGCCCGATGGTGCCCAGGGCGTGGACGTGGGTGCCGCCGCACAACTCGATCGACCGGTGGCCGGCCTCGATCACCCGGACCACGTCGCCGTACTTCTCGCCGAAGAAGGCGATGGCGCCCCGTTCGGCCGCCTCCTGCTGCGACATCTCGGTGGCCCGCACCTCCTCGTTGGCGATGACCTGCTGGTTGGCCAGGTCCTCGATCCGCTCCAGCTCGTCGGCCGTGACCGCGGCGTAGTGGCTGAAGTCGAAGCGGAGCCGGTCGGGGGCCACGAGGGAGCCGGCCTGCTTGACGTGGGCGCCGAGCACCTCCCGCAACGCCCAGTGCAGGAGGTGGGTGCCGGTGTGGTTGCGGCGGATCGCCTCCCGGCGGGCGGCGTCGACCGCCGCCACCGCGTCCTGCCCGGGGGACACGTCGCCCTCCACCACCCGGGCCAGGTGGCGGCGGAGGCCGGGGAGGGCATAGGTGGTGTCGAGCACCTCCAGGCTGCCGGTGGGGGTGGTGATGGAGCCGGTGTCGCCCACCTGGCCACCGGCCTCGGCGTAGAACGGGGTGCGGTCGAGGAAGACCTCGACGGCATCGCCCTCGCCCTCGGGCGCGGCCAGCACGGCCAGGACCCGGGCCTCCGACTCCGTCTCGTCGTAGCCGGTGAACCGGCCTGGCCCGAACTCGTCGACCAGCCCGCGGTAGGCGGCCCGGCGCTCGTCGTCGGTGGCGCCCGCGGGACCCTTGCGGGCGGCCTTGCCCATCGCCTTCTGGCGGGCCATCTCGGCGTTGAACCCGGCCACGTCGACCTCCACCCCGTGCTCGCCCGCCACCTCCAGGGTGAGCTCCAGGGGGAAGCCGAAGGTGTCGTGCAGCTGGAAGGCGACCGCGCCCGCCAGGGTGGTCTCCCCGGCCGCCTCCAGCCGGGCCAGCTCGTCGTCGATGATGGCCGAGCCCGAGCGCAGGGTGCGCCGGAAGGCCTCCTCCTCCCGGCCGACCACGCCGACGATGAAGTCGCGGCGGGCGATCAGGTCGGGGTAGGCGACGCCGAGGGTGTCGACGGTGGCGTCGACCAGGGTGGGGGTGACCGCCGTCTCCACGCCCAGCCCGAAAGCGTGGCGGACGGCGCGACGGATGATGCGGCGCAGGACGTAGCCCCGGTCCTCGTTCGACGGGAACACCCCGTCGGCGGTGAGCATGGTCATGGCCCGGCCGTGGTCGGCCAGGATGCGCAGGCTGCGGTCGACCTTGGGATCCGACCCGTAGGCCCGGCCGATGGCCCGCCCGGCGGCGTCGAGCACGGGGCGCACCACGTCGGTGTCGAACACGGTCGACACGCCCTGGAGGACGGGCAGGATGCGCTCCAGGCCGGCGCCGGTGTCGATGTTGCGGGTGGGGAGGTCGACCAGCGAGCCGTCGGGCTGGCGCCGGTACTGCATGAACACCAGGTTCCAGATCTCGACGTAGCGCTCGGCACCGCCGTCGAGGGGGCCGCCGGGGTCGCCGAACTCCTCGCCCTTGTCGTAGTAGATCTCGGAGCAGGGTCCGCACGGTCCGGGCTTGCCCTTGGCCATCTCCCAGAAGTTGTCGTCGCCCATGCGCTGGATGCGATCGGGGGCCACGCCCACCGAGTCGCGCCAGATGGTCTCCGCCTCCTCGTCGTCGAGGTGGACGGTGACCCACAGCTGGGCGGGGTCGAGGCCGAGCACGCTGGTGACCAGCTCCCACGCCAGGGGGATGGCCGTCTCCTTGAAGTAGTCGCCGAAGCTGAAGTTGCCCAGCATCTCGAAGAAGGTGAGGTGGCGGGTGGTGTCGCCGATGATCTCGATGTCCTGGGTGCGGAAACATTTCTGCACCGTCACCGCCCGGGGGTAGGGCGCCGGTTCCTCCCCGATCATCACCGGGATGAACTGGTTCATCCCCGCGTTGGTGAGCAGGGGGGCGGCCGGGTGGTGTGGGATCAGCCCGGCCGAGGGCACGGGCGTGTGGCCGCGCTCGACGAAGAACTCGACGAAGGCCTTCCGCAGTTGCTGGGCATCCATTCCGGACCGCAGCCTAAAGGAAGCGGGAGTGTGACTTGGGAGTCTGAAGGCCGCCGGACTAGGACGTTTGCCGCAGGTGGTTCTCGACGCGCAGCTCGCGCTCGCGCTGGCGGGCGGTCTGCCTGCCCTCGTCGACCGCGGCCCGGACGTGCGCCACCCGCCCCTTCACCGCCGACGTGGCCCCGTCCACCAGGAGGCGGGGGGAATCCCGCCAGGGGATGCGCAGGGTGGCCCGGCCGGCGGTGTCGACGATCACGTAGGCGACGCGATACCCGACCGCGAAGGCGAGGATGAAGAGGATCGACCGTCTGAACACGGTTCGACGCTACCGCCCCCGAGGGCCGGTTGGCGGCCGCTACGGCTTCTGCCGGAACCGGTGCCAGGCCTTGGCCACGCCGGCCCCGGTGGCCAGGGCCTTCACCACCGGGCTGCCGATGGTGTTGTGGGCCAGCCGGGACGCCCCGTCGACCGTCCCCGCGATCCCCTCGACGGTGGTGAGGAGGTCGTCGACCCGGTCGAGGTCGAACGACGCCTTCTGGACGGCGACGTGGGCGTCGGCGAGCGCCGGCATGGCCGCCCGGTGGACGTCGTCGACCACCCGGCCGATGGTGGCCAGGGTGCGGGACGCGGCGTAGAGCACGAGCACCAGCCCGACGGCGCCGATGACGGTGGCCACCACGAAGATGAGGGCCGCCACCTCCACGCTCACTGGTCGTCGGGCCCGGCGTCGGTGTGGCGCATGCGCTCGGCGATCTCCTGTTCGAAGCCGTGGGGGGAGGGCTGGTAGTAGACCCTTCCCTCCAGCCCGGGGGGGCGGTACGTCTGGGGCACCCACCCGCGGGTCGTCGTGAGGATAGTCGTAGCCCACTCCGTGACCGAGCTTGCGGGCCCCGAAGTAGGCCGAGCTGCGCAGGTGGGCCGGCACCTCTCCCGCGGGCCGGTTCTTCACGTCGTCCATCGCCGCCCCGAGCGCCCGCGTCACCCGGTTCGACTTGGGTGCGGTGGCCAGGTGGATCACGGCCTGGGCCAGGTTGAGCTGGGCCTCGGGCAGGCCCACGAACTCCACCGCCCGGGCCGCGGAGTCGGCCACCACCAGGGCCATGGGGTCGGCCATGCCCACGTCCTCCGACGCCAGGATCACCAGCCGGCGGGCGATGAAGCGGGCGTCCTCCCCCGCCTCCAGCATCCGGGCCAGCCAGTAGAGGCCGGCGTCGGCGTCCGATCCCCGGATCGACTTGATGAACGCCGAGACCACGTCGTAGTGGTCGTCGCGCTCGTAGCGCAGGGCCCGGGCGTCGAGGGCGGCCTCGGCCTCGGCCAGGGTGACGGCCCGCTTGTCGCCGGCGAGGGCGACCGCCACCTCGAGGGCGTTGAGGGCGGTGCGGGCGTCACCGTCGGACCGGTTGACGAGGTGGTCGAGGGCCTCGTCGTCGGCCGTGGCCCGCTCCGCCTCCAGGCCCCGGTGGAGGAGCGCCCGGACCGCCTCCGGCGACAGGCCGTGGAGCCGGAACAGGCTCGAGCGCGACAGGAGCGGGGCGTTGACCTCGAAGTACGGGTTCTCGGTGGTGGCGCCGATGAGCGTGAGCAGCCCGTCCTCCACGTGGGGGAGGAGGGCGTCCTGCTGGGCCTTGTTGAAGCGGTGGACCTCGTCGAGGAACAGGATCGTCCCCTGGCCCTGCTCGCCCAGGCGGGACTTGGCCCGGGCCACCACCTCCCGCACGTCCTTCACCCCGGCGTTGACGGCCGACAGGGTCTCGAAGGAACGGGAGGTCACGCCGGCGATGAGGCGGGCGAGGGTGGTCTTGCCCGTCCCCGGCGGTCCCCACAGGATCACCGACGTGAGCCGGTCGGCCTCGATCAGCCGCCGCAGGGGCGCCCCCGGGCCGAGGAGGTGCTCCTGGCCCACCATCTCGTCGAGGGTGCGGGGCCGCAGGCGGGCGGCGAGGGGCGCCTGCCGCTTGAGCCGCTCCTTCATGGCAGCCCCGAAGAGATCGCCGCCGGCCGCGTCGGTCATCCGCCGGCGAGACCCTCCGCCAACAGCCGGTCGAGGTCGACGGCGCGCACCCCGCCCAGGATCCGCGACCGGACGATGCCGTCGGGGTCGACGAGGAACGACTCCGGCACCCCGCTCACCCCGAAGTGGAGGGCGATGCTGCCCCCGGGGTCGGTGAGCATGGGCCACTCCCCCCCCTCGTCGGCGCGGAACTCCTTCACCGCCTGGGACGAATCGCTGAAGACCACCCCGATCACGGCCGCGTCGCCGGCCGCCTGGTGGGTCTCGTGGAACGTCACCAGCTCGCTGTGCTCGATCCGGCAGGGGACGCACCAGGTGGCGAAGAAGTTCACCACCACCCATCTCCCCTTGAGGTCGGAGAGCTTGACCGCGTCGCCGTCGATGGTGGCCGACTCGGCTACCGGGGCGGGCTTGCCGAGCAGCGGCGAGCGCACCGTCCGGGTGCTGGCCTCGGGCCGGGTGGCGAGCACGACGACCAGGAGGAACACCGGCACCGCCACCCCGACCGCGATCCACAGCGCCCGCCGGGTGCGGCGGATGCCGGTGACCGTGGGGCTGTCGTTCGCAGGTGGGCGGTCGTCGGCGGACGGGCGGTCGTCGTCGCTGGGCGGGTTGTCGTCGGGAGTCATACGGGCGGCCATCCGAGGCGGGCGAACCAGCGTTGCAGGGGGACGAAGAAACCCTGCCAGCGCCCGGTGAGGAACAACAAACCGACTGCCACTAGCAGCAGTCCGCCCGCGATCTCGATCCGCCGCCCGTTGCGCCGCAGCCAGGCCAACGACCGGGTGGCCTTGGAGAACCCCAGGGCCAGGAGGACGAAGGGCACGCCCAGCCCGGCCGAGTACAGGAGCAGGAGGACGCCGCCCCACACCGCCCCCCCGTTGCTGACCGCGGCGGTGGCCAGGATGGTGGCCAGCACCGGTCCGATGCACGGCGCCCACCCGGCGGCGAAGGCCATGCCGAGGGGGAACGCCCACGCCGCCCCCCGGGGCACCCGGGCCATGTCGAGCCGCTTCTCCCGCTGGAGGAGCGGCACCCGCAGCACGCCGAGGGTCGACAGCCCGAGGCCCACGATGACCACGCCGAAGACCCGGACGATGGTGTCCTGGTTGCGGAGGAAGATGTTCCCCAGCAGGCTGGCCCCCACCCCCAGGGCGGTGAAGACGAGGCTGAAACCGCCCACGAAGAGCAGGGCCGCCTTGAGGGTGACGCCCCGGGCCTGGCGCTCGCCCAGCTCCGATACCGGCAGGGCCGACACGTACGACAGGTAGCCGGGCAGGAGGGGCAGGCAGCAGGGCGAGCTGAACGACAGCAGCCCGGCCACCACGGCCAGGATGGGCAGGGTGACGGTATCCATAGGTCAGACCCTGGAGGCGCCGCTCGGGGATCGTCGGCCGGGCCGGCCCCGAATCGCGGTCACAAAGGCCACGTTACCGCCGGGCCGAGCCGTTCCCCCCTCGGTGCCCGCCCGCCGCGGGCCCGCCCTCCAACCGGTGACGTTTTCGGGCGCCCTGGCAACCGTTCGTGTCACCAGTTCGGAGGGGCTCTCCAACCGGTGACGTTTTCGGTCGCCCTGGCAACCGTTCGTGTCACCGGTTCGGGACGGTGCTCCCGGCCGTGCGAGCATCGTCGCCGTGGCCGACGTCCGGGGGGTGCTCTTCGACTTCTACGGGACGCTCGCCCGGGCCGTCGTGTGGGGCGAGACCCACGAGGAGATCTTCGCCCGCCGGGGACTGCCCGGCCCGGGGGCGGTATGGGGCAGCCAGTGGGTGGGTGGGGCGGTCGACGGCGAGGAGCACGTCGAGCACTCGGCCAGCCGGGAGGCCTACGTGGCCTGGGAGCTCGAACGGCTGCGCATCCGGGCCCGGGCCTGCGGTGTCGGCGACGACGAGCTGGAGCCCCTGGTGGCCGACCTCCACCGGGCCTCCAAGACCTACACCCTCGCCGCCTACGACGAGGTCGCCGACGTCCTGGCCGAGCTCCGCCGGCGGGGGCTGGTGCTGGCCGTGTGCTCCAACTGGGACTGGGACCTGGCCCAGCAGGTGGCCAACGTCGGCCTCGACACCCTGGTCGACGAGATCGTGTCGTCCGCCCACGCCGGCGCCCGCAAGCCCCATCCCCGCATCTTCGAGCACACCCTCGACCGCTGCCGGCTGGAGCCCCCGGAGACCCTCTTCGTGGGCGACACCTGGGGCCCCGACGTGGTAGGGCCCCTGGCCGCGGGTATCCGCCCGGTGCACCTGTTCCGTGACGACCAGGCCGAGCGGGCCCGCGAGTCGGGCCTGGAGGCGTTGGCCCCGCCTCTACCCGAGGGCGTGGTCCGCGCCCCCGACCTCCGGGCCCTGCTCGACCTGACCTGACGAGGCCGCCGACCGTCAGCCGGGGAGGAAGCTCAGCCGCACCCGGCGTCGGGGGTTGTCGCGGTTGAGGTCGACCAGCACCACGCTCTGCCACGTGCCGAGGAGGGGCCGGCCATCCGCCACCGGGATCGACAGCGACGGGCTGACCAGCACCGGCAGCAGGTGGTCGGCGCCGTGGCCGGGCGCGCCGTGGCGGTGGCGGTAACGGTCGTCGCGGGGCAGCAACCGCTCCAGCAGCTCGGCCAGGTCGGCCTCCGAACCCGACCCGAGCTCCATGAGGGCCACCCCGGCGGTGGCGTGGGGGACGAAGACGTGCACCAGCCCGTCGCCGAGGGGCCGGCAGAACTGGGCGACCCCCTCGGTGAGGTCGGTGAGCGGGCGCCCCGACGTGTCGAGGGTGAGCTCGGTTGTCCTCAGGCCTCAGTCCTCGGCCGGATGGTCCCGGGCCTCGTTCCCGCCAGCCTCGTTCCCGGCGCCCTCGTTCCCGCCAGCTCGTTCCCGGCAGCCTCGGTCCCGGCGGGCGCGTCTCCGGCGGCACCGTTGGCGTCGGGACCGGTGGCGTCGACCGCCCCGTTGCCCTCGACCGGCCGGTGGACCTCGACCGTGCCGTTGGTGTCCTCGACCGTGTCCGGCCACACCGGCGGCGGCGGGGGGATGATCGGCGGCACCGGCGGTACGGGCGCCACACTCGGCGGCCGCGACCACGGCGACGGCCCCGCGTAGGTGCCGTCGGGGCGGACCACGATCGGCTCCAGCCCGCCGTCGGGCCGGCGTTGGCCGTTGAGCCGGGGCAGGGGGATCTCGAAGACGCCGTGGCCCTGGTGGGCGGCGATGGCCTGGACGTGGTACTCCTCGACCACGCGGGCGAACTCGGGGTCGGCGTAGACCCGCCCGTCGATCAGGGGTCCGGGCCGGCCCTCGATGATGGCCTCGATGTCGTCGCCGGTGACCGTCTTGTGGGTCTCCAGGGCGTGGGCGACGGCCAGCACCGAGATGCGGTTGGCCCTGAGCAGTTCGTCCACCCGCTTGAGCAACTGCTCCAGATTCGCCTCGATGCGCTCGCCCAGGCCGCCGTGGAGCAAATCGGCCTCGTTCTTGGGACCCTTGCCGTCGCCGCCCTTGCCCGGACGGCCGCCGCCGCCGATGCCGACCTTCTGGGTGACGCCGTGGGACGTGACGGTGGAGCCCATGCCCCAGTAGCCCTCCATGAGGGTGGCGATCTGGGTCGCGCTCTCGAGGTCGCCGGAAACGCCCGACGAGTTGTCGCCGTCGAAGAACAGCCGCTCCCCCGCCAGCGACGCCAACGCCACCATCACGTCGGCCTCGTACTCCGTGCGCCAGCGGGTGAACTGGTCCTCGGGCGGGATCGACGCCACCATGCCCAGGTAGGTGCCGCCCTTCTCGATGGTGGCGATGTCGATGGTGAGGTGGCGGCGGACCCGGAAGGCGGTGACCGCGTGGCAGGCCTCGTGGACCGCGACCGCGTGGCGCTCGCGCTCGATGTACTCGACGTCCTCCGGCGGGCCCAGGTCCTTGAGCTGCTTGGCCTTGACCACGTCGGACCAGCGGATCTCCTCCCGGCCGTCGCGGATGGCGTTGATCAGGGCCTCGTTGACGAGGTCCTTGATCGTGGCCCCGGTGGCGTAGGGGGTGATGGTGGCCAGCTTGTCGATCTCGGTGGGCGTGAGGGTGTGGCGGACCTTGTCGAGGTAGCCCTCGTAGGTGCGGATCCGGCCCGCCTTGGACGGGTAACCCACCTTGTAGATGCGATCGATGCGGCCGGGGCGGAGCAGGGCCTCGTCGAGCGCCTGGGGCATGTTGGTGGCCATCATGACCATGATCCGGTACTTGGGCGGCGGCTTCGGGCGCATGCCGAGGGTGCGCCGCACCACCCGGTTCATGAAGCCGCGGGGCTTCTTCAGGCCCGACAGCTCGGTGAGCAGGGCCTGGAGGGTGCCCATCCCCCCGCCGCCGCCCATCCCCGCGATGATGCGGTTGCGGACGCCGCGCCGGGGCTCGTCGCCCGTGCTGTGCTCCATGGCGTTGCGGAACAGCAGCGAGGCGGTGTCCTGCGACAGGTACGACATGCCGTTGCACCCGGTGTGAGCGGCGTGGGAGAACGGCGAGCCGGCGGCGCCGAAGCCCTGGCCCGAAAGCGGTCCGCCCTCGGAGATCTGGCCCCGGCTGCCGAGGGAGTCGGCCTCGTCGAAGAAGACGATGACCCCGCCGTAGCGCACGGCCAGCTTGCGCAGCTTGCGGAACAGGGACTTGACCTTGAGGATGCCGACGCCCATGAACATCTGGATGAAGGCGCCGGGGTCGACGAACACGTAGGGCTTGCCCGTCTCACCCGCCACCGCCTCGGCCATCAGGGTCTTGCCGGTGCCGGGGGGACCCCACAGCAGCAGGCCGCCGGGGACGTAGCCGCCCTTCTCCTCGATGGCGTCGGGCGCCTCCAGGAAGAGCATGTTCTCCTTGACCCGCTCGACCACCGGGTCCTGGCCCCAGACGTCGGAGAACCGGGTCTTGATGTCGTCGGGGAAGTACGTCTCCACGCCCCCCTTGGACAGGAACCAGAAGATGGCGACGAACTGCATCACCATGATGAACATGTAGAAGACGACCTGCAGCACCAGCGGCATCGCCGACCAGATGGTGCTCGGCAGCTCGAACAGGGCGAGGACGGGCGACTGGTCGTTGGCCGCGCCGAGGATGATCGACACCAGGGCCAGCAGCGCCAGCCACTTCATGGCCCGGGCCATGCGGAACCGGGTCCAGTCGTTGAGCTTGCCCGACTTCTTCTCGATTCCGCCGAAGACGCCCTGGGCCCAGAACTGGTTGTAGCCGGCCGAGTGCTCGCTGACCACGTAGTGGAGCTGGCGCAGGCACTCCAGGAGGATCAGCAGCAGCAGCCACCACCGGTCCTGGAGGGCCTGGTTGAAGGCGTCGGCGATCGGGATGATCGGGTTGTCGATCACCGTCGCCCAGAAGAGGACGAACCACACCAGTCCCAGGGCGATCAGGAACTTGGAGCGGTCCCAGGTCGACATCGGCTTGCGGGTGCGCGGTTCCTCCCGCTCGCCCTTGTACTCGGGGGGAGGCGTGGGCCCGGTATCGGAGGAGGGCCAGGCCAGCCCCGGAGGTGTGCCGGTCGGACTCATATCACGGCTCCCTGCTCACGGTTGCTTGACGGTCCAGGAATCGGCGATCTCGGTGATCGTCCGCCGGTTCGCGGAGTAACAGTCGGCGGTGCAGCCGACGATGAAGAAGTAGACCTGGTTGGTGGCGGGGTCGACCAGGCCCGTCTGATCGACGGTAAAGGAGTTCTGCGTCCCCTGCACCGTGTAGACGATCCGCGTGCCCCGCAGGCCGTCGTCCTGGGTGAGCGTGTGCGGCCCGTCGACCACCTCGACGTCGCCCATCTCCTTGTCGAGGATCTCGTCGATGGGGATGACCTCGTTGCGGAGGGCGGCCAGCGAGAAGGTGTCGCGCTCCTCGATGTTGAGGCGCCGGACCCGCACCACGCCGAAGGGGTGGGCGGCCGTCTGCAGGTCGTGCTCGAGCGACGGCTTGGGATCGGCGTCGAAGATGGCGAGGTAGCGGAGGCCGCTCTCCTCCTCCGCGCTGAGCTGGGCCCCGGTGGACGCGATCACCTGCTGCTTGTCGAACAGCTCCCACTTCTCGGGGATCTTGTAATAGGCGTTGTTGGTGGACGCCTTCACGTACTTGTAGCCCGAGTCGGCGCAGCCGGCTGCCATCACGCCCACGAGCGCGATCGCGGAAACCCGCGTCACCAGTCGCCTGATCACGGCACCATTCTCCACCGTTTTGGACCTGATGCACGACCGGTCCCGGTGGCGCTGGCGAGAGCGCCTCTCAGGCGAAGGTGAGACCACCATGGAGGTATCGACAGCAGGAGGGCCGCGACCTGAGGTCGCGGGCCCCTTCTTGGTGACGACAGAGGGCCGCGACCTGAGGTCGCGGCCCTCTGAGCACTGCTCTGCGGTGCTGTGGGTCAGATGCGGCGCTGGATGAGCGTGCGGCGCAGGCGGATCAGCCCGAGCCCACCCAGGGCGAGGAAGCCACCGATGACCAACGGGGTGGCGTCACCACCGGTGGGTGCCAGGTTGCCACCGGAGATGGTAGGCCCGTTGAGGACGAACCGTCCGGTGATGGCGTTGCCCTCGATCTGGCCGCTACCGAGCACCAGGTCGTCGCCGGCGGCCCGGCCCCGGCAGTTGCCGAGAGCGGCGCTGACATCGACGATGTCACGGATGACGGCGTTGCCGGAGGCACTGTTGATGCGGACCGTCATGTTGAGCTGGATCGGTGGATCGCCCAGGGCATAGCTCCCCAGGTTCTCCCAGGTGACACTCCTGCCGTCGGCCGCGACGACCCCGCCCTTGTCGGCGCCCAGGATGGTGAAGGTGACGGTGCCGCTGGCCACCTCGACCGTGTCGACGGCCCGGATGTTGACCAGGTCACAGGCGAACAGGGCGTTGAACAGGCCCGGGTCGCTGGGGATGCTGATGGTGAAGACCACGTCCTGGCCGACTGCGACCGGGTCGGGGTTGGCCACCTTGCTGACCGGCAGGTTGCACCGGACGCCACCGGCGGGGACGCTGACCGCGCCCTCGAAGTGGCCGAGGCCGACGTCGAGTGCGCTGATGCCGGGCAGGGTGAGCAGCTGGATGCGCAGCGTGTCGGCCGAGCCGGATGCCGACGTGCCGTCAGCGGCCACGGCGGGAGCGCCGGTGCCGTTGAGGCCCACCGGCGGGGCGCCGAGGCGCAGCGTGAGCAGCGGCGGGATGGGCAGGTTGACGCCGCCGGCGCCGAGCAGGTCCTGCAGGCTCAGCGAGAGCAGCGAGATGGCGTTGAGGCGCACCGTGAGGACCGGGGTGCCGGTGTAGGTGACGCCGTTACGGGGGTCGCCCGCCTTGCCGGTGGCGGTGGTGCGGAACCCGATCGGGCCGGCGATGTCGATGGTGATGCCGGTGCCGGCCACGCTGACCGGGGCGACCACGGCCTGCGACTCGGCGACCACGCCGTAGGTGCCGTCGCCGTTGGGCACCATGTAGGTGACCGTGCGGGTCTGGGTGACGGAGTTGCCGGTGGAGCTGGTGCCGACGAGGCCGCCGCCTGCGCCCGGAAGCACCTGCAGGTTCTCGACGTAGCCGAGGCCGAAGGTGAGGGGCCGGCCCACGGGGCAGAACTCCGGGTCGTACGTCGCCTGGGCCTGGCCGCGGGCGGTGGACGCCGTCAGCAGGCCGGGCAGGGAGATGAGCGTCTGCTTGTCGACCAGGACGCTGGGCGGCGGGGCGTTGGCCTCGGCCACCTGGGTGAGCTTCAGCTGGTTGACGTCGGTGGCCTGCACCGTCGGCGTGGCCAGACCGAGCTCGACGCCGCTACCGCGGCCGTAGGCGTTCTTGCCGGCCGGCTGGGGCGGCTGGACCGCCTGGCCGAACTGGTTGTTGACCGTGCCGCCCAGGCCCGTGGAGTTGACCACTCCCCCGGAGTTGGCGACCTGGGTGTTGGCGATCTGCGTCGCCCCCAGCGCCAACGCGTTGAGCGCCACGGCAGTGGCGTTGCCGTAGGCCGCGAATGGCTGCGTCGAAAGCTGCGCCTCCACCCGAACGGGAGAGGTGACGAGCATCGCACTCGCGACAACCACCCCCATGAGTACTCGAGCTACTCGCTTCCCCACGTCCGCTCCTTTGGTCCTTCGCAACCCAGATTCGGTGGTCCCGACCTGGTTCCCCACGACCGAGGGCCCATACCATGCCCGATGGCGGGCATGCCCGTCTACTCCCCGAGCCGCGGCCCTCTGCCGGCTCGGTTATCTCCCGCCGATGCAAACGTACAAACTTTCCTGGCTGGAAGCTACTACCGATGTGCCGGAACCCGTCCATCCGGACCCCACCGGCGGGCCCGCGATACTGGCTCCGGTGACTCGCCATGACGTCGTCGTGGTCGGAGCCGGGCACAACGGGCTCGTCGCCGCCTGCTACCTGGCCCGGGCCGGACTCGACGTGGTGGTACTGGAGGCCCTCGACCGGCCCGGCGGCGGCTCCCGCAGCGAGGAGACGGTGCCCGGGTATCTCTTCGACACCCACTCGGTGGCGCACAACATCGTCAACATGACCACCATCCCGGCCGAGCTCGACCTGGCCGGTGCCGGCCTCGTCTACCAGGAGATGGACCCTTTCTCGATCGCCGTCCACGCCGACGGCCGCCGGGTGCGCTTCTTCCGCTCGATCGAGGCCACGGTGGACTCCATCGCCGAGTCGAGCCCGGACGAGGCCCGGGCCTACGCCGCCTTCATGAGGAAGGCGGTGCCCGTCGTGCGGACGGTGCTGCCCGCGATCCGGGGTGAGCTGTCGGCCCGCGAGCTGCCGGGGCGGCTGGCCAGTGGCGCCCGGGCCCTGGGCCGGCACCCGCTGGGCACCGTCCGCGACGCCGTCGGGCCCTACGACTCGCTGCTGCGGAAGTGGCTGCCCAGCGACCTCACCCGGGGCCCGGTGGCCGCCTTCGCCGCCCACGCGGCCATGGGCCCCGACGTGGCCGGCGGTGCCGTCTTCGCCTGGTGGCAGGCCGCCTACCACCTGTTCGGCCAGTGGCACGCCAAGGGCGGGGCCCAGGGCCTCACCGACGCCCTCGTCACCCGGCTGGGCCGCCTCGGCGGCGAGCTGCGAGTGGGTGTGCGGGTGGCCCGCATCGACGCCCGTGACGGGCAGGTGCAGGCGGTCATCACCACTGGCGGGGAGCGGGTCGAGGCCGGCGCGGTGGTGACCGCCATCGATCCCCAGGTCGCCATGCTCCGACTGCTCGACCCCCCGCTCGGCGGCCGGGCAGGTACCGACCTGGCCGCGGCCCGGCGGGGAAACGTCGTCCAGGCCCTGGTGCACGTCGCCACCGACCGCCTCCCGCCCTATCCCGGCTGCCGTCCGGGGGACTGGAACGGCCTGCAGAGCTTCGTCGACCACCTCGACGACCTGTCGTCGGCGTGGGCGGCCTCGGAGGCCGGCGAGCTGCCGTCCGTCCTCCCCCTCTACGCCTTCACCACCTCGGCCGTCGACACCACCCTCGCCCCCGAAGGCCACCACACCGTCTACCTGGCCTGCCCCGCCGCCCCCGCCCGGGTACGCGGCGGCTGGCCCGCCCGCGGGGAGGAGTTCGTCGAGCGGGCCCTCGACGTGATGGAGGAGCGGGCGCCGGGCTTCCGGTCGAGCATCCAGGGGGTGGCGGTGCGCACGCCCGACGTCATGGAAGGCGACGAGGGCTGGGTGGGCGCCCATCCGATGCATCTCGACCTCGCCTTCGACCAGCTCGGCCCGTTCCGCCCGACGCGCCGGCTGAGCGACCACCGCACGCCCGTCGCCGGCCTCTACGTCTCCGGGGCCGGGACGAGCCCCACAGGTGGCATCGCCGGGACCCCGGGACGGGCGGCGGCGCGGGCTCTGCTTGCCGACCGGTCGTAAGTTCTGCCGTATGCCTGATGCACCTATGCCTGATCAAATCGAGTTCACGGGGCGAATCGTTACGGCCTACGCCAGCAAGGGTCCGGCGGTGGAGCTGGGCAAGGCCATGCTCGGGGGGACGGTGCTGCCGGAGGCGGTGGTCCAGGTGCCGGCGGCCATGTGCAACCGCCACGGGCTGATCGCGGGCGCCACCGGCACGGGCAAGACCAAGACCCTCCAGCTCATGGCCGAGCAGCTGTCGGCGATGGGGGTCCCGGTGTTCGCGGCCGACGTCAAGGGCGACCTGAGCGGCCTGAGCCGGCCGGGCGAGGTGAGCGACCGGGTCACGTCCCGGGTCGAGGAGATGGAGCTGGAGTGGAGCCCGGCCGGGTTCCCGGTGACCTTTCTTTCCCTGGGCGGCCACGGCCCGGGCGTGCCGGTGCGGGCGGCGGTGTCGGCGTTCGGGCCCCAGCTGCTGGCCAAGGTCATGGACGCCAACGAGACGCAGTCGTCGTCGTTGACCTTGGTCTTCCGCTACGCCGACGACAGCGGGCTGGCCCTGCTCGACCTGGCCGACCTCCGGGAGGTCCTGAAGTACCTGGTGAGCGACGACGGGAAAGCGGAGCTGGAGGGCATCGGCGGCCTGTCGTCGGCCACCGCAGGCGTGCTCCTGCGCAAGATCGTGGAGCTGGAGGAGCAGGGCGCGGAGGCGTTCTTCGGCGAACCGGAGATGGAGGTGTCCGATCTCATCCGCTGCACCCCCGAGGGCGCCGGCGTGGTGTCGTGCCTGGAGCTGGCCGCGGTGCAGGACAAGCCCAAGCTGTTCTCCACCTTCCTCATGTGGATGCTGGCCGAGCTGTTCCACGACCTGCCCGAGGTCGGCGACCTCGACAAGCCCAAGCTCGTCTTCTTCTTCGACGAGGCCCACCTCCTGTTCGACGACGCGTCGGAGGCGTTCCTCGACCAGGTGGCCCAGACCGTCCGCCTCATCCGGTCGAAGGGGGTCGGCGTGTTCTTCGTGACCCAACTCCCCGACGACGTCCCCGAGGAGGTGCTGGCCCAGCTCGGCAACCGGGTGCAGCACGCCTTGCGGGCATTCACCCCCCGTGACGCCAAGGCCCTGAAGGCGGCGGTGACGACCTATCCCAAGACGTCCGACTACGACCTGGAGGAGGACCTCACCCAGCTCGGTACGGGCGAGGCGATGGTGACGATCCTGTCCGAGCGGGGGGCGCCGACGCCCGTGGTGTGGACCCGGATGCGGCCGCCCACGTCGCTCATGGCCGCCATCGGCGAGGAGGCGGTCGACCAGGCGGCCAAGGACAGCTCGCTGTGGTCGAAGTACGCCACCGAGATCGACCGGGAGTCGGCCCGGGAGAAGCTGGGCGCCCGCCTGACCGAGGCCGCTGCGGTCGAAAAGGCCGAGGCCGGGGCGGAAGCCGAGGTGGGCGAGAAGGCCCCGTCCCCCGCCCCGAAGCCCAAGGCCAAGGCGCCGGCCAAGAAGAAGAAGGACGACAACGCGGTGGTCGGCTACCTGAAGTCGCGGGAGGGGCGTTCGATGATCAACACCGTCGCCCGGGGGGTGTTCGGGCTGCTCCGCAAGCGGCGCTGACGGGACGGTCCGGGACGGGGCCGGGGACGCTGGGTATGCTGCCCCGGGGCGTGGCCGGGGGGCGGCAGCCAGACTCACAACAGGAGGCTCAATGCCGGGCAAGTTCGTGATCAAGAAGGGCTCCACCGGAAAGTTCCGCTTCAACCTGGTGTCCACCAACGGCCAGGTGGTGGCGACGAGTGAGGCCTACGAGACGAAGGCCTCCGCCCAGGCCGGTATCCGATCAGTGAAGAAGCTGGCCGCCGACGCCGTCATCGAGGACACCACCACCGCCGAGTGGGCCACCGCCGACGCCGCCCGCAAGGAAGCGGAGAAGGCCAAGAAGGCCAAGAAGGCCGCCGCCGCCAAGAAGGCCGCGGCCAAGGCCAAGGCCGCCGCCAAGGCCGCCGCCACCGAAGGCGGCTGACCTGCCCAAAGCCGTCCGGCCCGTCCCGCCCAACTGGTGACACAAAAGGGGCCTGGGACGACCGAAAACGTCACCGGTTGGGAGGGTGGACCGAACCGGTGACACAAAAGGGGCCTGGGACGACCGAGAACGTCACCGGTTGGGGTTACTCGTACGTCCAGTCGGGGCGTTTGCGGGGTTGGCGGGCGTCGTAGCGGACGACGCCGTCGGCGAGGTCGGTGATGAGGGGGACGACGAGGTCCGACCGAGGGCGCGGGCAGTCACCCTCCAGGTGGGCGGCGAACTCCTCGGGGAAGGCCCGCAGGATGCTCCGGATGACGATCTGCTCCTCCGTCCCCAGGTAGCAACGGTTGGCATCGGTGACCTCGTTGAGGCGGGCGCCGATGACGGCGATGTCCTGCTCGGTTCCCCGGCAGGCCTCGATCTCGTTCAGCCGGAAGGTGATCTCCTCGCTGCCGAGCTTGCACGCCGGGCACTGCCCGCACGACTCCACGTACAGGAACCGGGAGAACTGGAAGGCCACCTCCACCATGCACGCGCTCTCGTCGTAGACGGCGTAGCCGGCGGCGCCCATCCCGCTGCCGATGGCGGCCATGGCCTCGTAGGACACCGGCGTGTCGAGGCGGTCGGCGGTGACCACCGCGTTGGCCACGCCCGAGAACACCGCCTTGATGGGAACCGCCGGGTCGCGGGGCCCGCCGCCGACCATCTCGATCACCTCCGACAGCGGCGTTCCCAGGTCGACCTCGGCGTAGCCGGGACGGGCCACGTCGCCCACCACCGTCATCACGTGGTGACCGGGCGAGGCCTGGGTACCCATGGTGCGGAACCACTCCGCCCCCCGGGCCAGGATGTGGGGGACGTTGGCCAGCGTCTCCACGTTGTTGGCCAGCGTGGGGTTCGACAGGTGGGCATCGGCGTGGCCGGGCTGGGGCGTGGCTGCCTCCCAACCCATCTGGGGGGCGGTGGCGAACAGGCCGTGCTCGTACGGGGGAAGGATGCGGGGCATCGGCGGGCGGCCCTCGATCACCTCCAGCATCGCCTTCTCCTCGCCGAACAGGTACTCCTCGGGACCCTCGACGATGGTGATGGCCACGTCGCCCGCCAGCCCCTCGGCCTGCATCTCGGCGAGGGCCCGGGCCAGGCGCTCGATCTCGGTGGTGAACTTGGCCTTGATCCCGACGAAGGCCTCGCGGGCGTCGACGGTGAGGGCGGCGATGGCGATGCCTTCGACCACCTGGTACGGGTTGCGGCGGAGGATGGCCCGGTCCTTGAACGTGGCCGGCTCGCCCTCGGCCGCGTTGCACACCACGTACCGGTGGGTGCCCTCCTGGTTGCGGATCCCGGCCCACTTGCGTCCGGTGGGGAAGCCGCCGCCGCCCCGTCCCCGCAGCCCCGACAGGCTGATCTCGTCGATCGTGAACTCGGCGCCCAGCTTGCGGGCCGCGTCGAGCCCTTTCCCCCCGCCCAGGGCCCGCCATTGCTCCACCGAGGTCACCGGCTCGTCGGGGAGGAGGTAGGGGGCCATCGCGGCAACCTACCTTTGACTTCCATGACACGGACACTCGGCACCGGCCTGGTACTCGCCCTGGTGGTGGCGACCGGCTGCGGCGGGGGCGGGGGTGGCGACGACGGCCTGTCGGACTCGGCCGAGTCCCGCCGGCGGATGCCGTCGTGCGGCTCCTACCAGGTCGGCGGGGAGCCGGTGGCCGCCGCCGACCAGGCCGTTCGGGACTGCTTCCTCGCCGCCTTCCGGGACGGCACCGAGAAGGAGGTCACCGTCACCGCCTTCTCCATCGAAGGCCAGCCCATCACCACCATCTACCGGGTGCTGGGGCCGGACGACGTGGAGCTGTTCGTCGACGCCTCCGCCGACACCTTCGCCGGGGTCAAGACCTACCACCAACGGTGCACGTCGGTGGCGGAGGACGGCAACGGCCTGGCCGCCGGCGGCTGCGTGACCCTCGGCTGAAGGCTAACTGGCCAGGTCCTCCACGTAGGCCAGGGCCTGGGCCACCACCGCCTCCAGGTCGGTGGTCATGTCGACCGTGAGGTAGGCCCCCGGCGGTTCCTCCATCTCCGCCGCCACCCGGCGCACGAGGTCGCCGTCGCGGTTCCCGGCCAGGTGGCGGCCGGCGGCGGCATCGGCCTCGCAGCGCTCGATGGCCACGCTCACGGGGACGTCGCACACGACCACCGCCGAGAACCCGCCCGCCTCGGCCGCCACCGCCTCGGCCGCGTCCACCTCCGTCCGCCGGGAGAACGTGAGCCCGTCGAAGATCACCAGCCGGCCCCGGCCCAGGTGGTAGCTGGCGGCGTCGAGCATGGCCGAGAAGGTCACGTCCCGCTCGGCCGAGGAGTAGTCGCACGGGGCGAAGAGGGCGTGGCGGACCTGGTCCTTGTCGATGACCCGGGCCCCCGGCAGCCGCTCGGCGAGGGCCGCGGCGAGGACGCTCTTGCCCGCGCCGGGCAGGCCGCCAAGCACCACCACTCCCGGACGCACGCGGTCAAGGGTACGCGTCGCCGGGTCGGGCGGATAGCGTTGGCCCGTGCCGTTCGTGGACGTCGAAGGGGTCCAGCTCCACTACGTCGACGTGGGCGTGGGCGACCCGCCGGTGGTCCTCCTCCACGCCTTCCCCCTCCACTCCGACATGTGGGCGCCCCAGGTGGCGTGCCTGGCCGCCAACCGCCGGGTGATCGTCCCCGACCTCAAGGGGTTCGGGAAGTCCTCCGCCCCCGACGACGCCGAGTCGTATTCCATGGCCGACTACGTGCGCCAGGTCCTCGGCCTGGTCCAGATTCTGCGCCTCGACCGCATCGTGTTGGGCGGGTTGTCGATGGGCGGCTACGTCGCCTTCTCGCTGATCCCCCGCAACCTCGACCTCCTGGCCGGGCTGGTGCTGGCCGACACCCGGGCCGGGCGGGACACGCCCGAGGTCGTCCAGCGCCGCACCGACCAGCAGGACCAGGTGCGGCGGGAGGGCACCGAGGCCCTGGTGGAGACCCTGCTCGGCGGGCTCCTGGCCCCCGACACGATGGAGAACCGGCCCCAACTGGTGGAGCAGGTCCGCCGCATCATGGCGTCGAACCCCCCGGCCGGCTTCGTCGGCGGCCTGGAGGCGATGAAGGGGCGGCCCGACTCGCTGCCTACCCTGGTCGGCATCAAGGTGCCGACGCTGGTCCTCGTGGGCGCCCACGACGCCCCGTCGCCCCCCGACGTGGTGCGGGTGTGGCAGGAGCGGATCCCGGGGTCGGAGCTGGTGGTGATCCCGGGAGCGGGACACCTGAGCAACATGGAGGACCCCGACACCTTCAACGCCGCCCTCGTCGACTTCCTCGACCGCCTGTGAGCTCGGCGCCTGTGACCTCGGCCCCTGTGACCGCGGGCGGCTGAACCGACCGTGAGAGCCCGGGCCCTGGCCCTGTGCCTCCTGGTCACCGTCGTCCCCGCGTGCTCGTCGTCGTCCGACGACGGCGACGCCGACTCTCCCTCTCCCTCGACCACCGCCCCGGCGGCGGCGGCCACGACACCTCGCCGTCGACGGCGGCAGTCGCCGATCCGGTGGTCACCGCCTACGCGGTGCCGGACGGCTCCCGCCCGCACGACGTGGCCCCCGCGCCCGACGGCGACGTCTGGTACACCGCCCAGGGCTCGGGCGAGCTGGGCCGGCTCGTCCCGGCCACAGGCGAGACGACCCACGTCGACCTGGGCTCGGGCTCGTCGCCCCACGGCGTGATCGTCGGCCCCGACGGGGCCCCGTGGATCACCGACAGCGGGCTCAACGCCATCGTCCGGGTCGACCCCGCCACCTCCGCCGTCCGCCGCTTCCCCCTGCCCGCAGGGACACCCAACGTCAACCTCAACACCGCCGTCTTTGCCCCCGACGGCATCCTGTGGTTCACCGGCCAGGCCGGCTTCCACGGGCGCCTCGACCCGACCGCGGCCACGGTCGAGGTCTTCCCCTCGCCCCGGGGCCGGGGCCCGTACGGGATCACGGTCACGCCCGGGGGCGACGTCTGGTACGCCTCCCTCGCCGGCAGCCACATCGCCCGGGTCGACCGAATGACCGGTGCCGCCACCCCCGTCGACCCGCCGACCGACGGTCAGGGTGCCCGCCGGGTGTGGTCGGACTCCGCCGGCCGGATCTGGGTCAGCGAGTGGAACGCAGGCCAGGTGGCGCGCCACGACCCTGCCGACGGCTCGTGGAAGGAATGGAAGCTGCCCGGGGACGGGCCCCAGGCCTACGCCGTCTACGTCGACGACGAGGACGCCGTCTGGCTCAGCGATTTCGGGGCGAACACCCTCGTCCGCTTCGACCCGGCAACGGAGACGTTCCGGTCGTTCGACCTGCCCGCGGTGCCGTCCGACGTCCGCCAGATCCTCGGGCGCCCGGGCGAGGTGTGGGGAGCGCAGTCGGCGGCCGACAGCCTGGTCGTCGTCCGCGGCACCTGAGCCCGACCCACCCGACTCTGGACACGCGTAGCGTGCTGCCCGTGTCCGACCCCTTCGCCGACCTCTTCCCCCGGCGGCGGGAACGGGAGCGTCCGCCTCGGGAGCGCCCGCCCCGCGACGGCTTCGTCGAGCACGCCCGCCAGGTGCTGCTGGCCCGGTGGGGCACGGCCCTGGGCACGCGCGCGGCCGACCTGCCCGGCAGCCAGGCCGAGTTCCCCCTGGTCTCGGGCAACGGCCGCATCGTGGGCGAGGTCGTGTGGCTGGAGGGGATGGAGTCGGCGGACTGGAAGACGGCCGCCCTCTCGGAGCACGTGTGGGTGATGAGCCACGTGGCCGCCGCCGATCGCCGTTTCCTCCTCGTGGGCCACGACCTCGACCTCGTCACCCGGTGGGTGGCCCGTCGCCGGGGCATGCTCGACGGCGTGGAGGTGTGGTCGCTCGACGGCGACCAGCTGGAGCGGCTGGCCTGACCCGGTCCCGGCGCGCCCTGCACCGTCTGGGCGTCCTGATCCGTCGGGCGTCCTGATCCGTCGGGCGTCCTGATCCGTCGGGCGTTACGGCTGGCGGGCGTCGACCCCGTCGAGGAGGGCCCGCACCCGGCTGAGCAGCTCGCTCGGGCTGAAGGGCTTGACGATGTAGTCGTCGGCACCGGCGGCCAGGCCCCGGGCCAGCTCCGACTCCTGGGCCTTGGCCGTGAGCAGGATGATGGGGAGCCCGGCGGTGGCCGGCTCGGCCCGCAACGCCTCGCACACCTCGATCCCGCTCATCCTGGGCATGGTCCAGTCGAGGAGGACGAGGTCGGGGCGGACTCCGGGAGCGGTGGGCGAGCCGCCGTTGGCCGCCAGCAGCGCCGCCTCGCCGTCACCGGCACCGATGGTCTCGTAGCCGGCGAGGGACAGCTTCCACGTGATCAGCGTCCGGATGTCGGAATCGTCGTCGACCACGAGAACGGTCTTCATCACTTCTCCTATCGGCAGTGCCGGTGCGGTCCTGAAGGCCGGTCACCGACCGGGGCGGGAGGCGAGGTCGGGCGGCGCGTCGGGTCGGGGAAGGGCGGCGGAGAGCTCCCGGGCCAGGGCGGCGGCGCGTCGGGCGGCGAGGCGGATCTGGAGCAGGTCGCCGGCGACCTCGGCCGGGTGGTCGGGATACTGGAGGACGAGGTCGGTGTAGTTGAGGATCACGCCCAGGTAGTTGCTCAGCTCGTGGAGCACGGCCCGGGCATTGCTGACCACCCCGGCGTCGAGCACCGGCCGCGGCCCGGCCCCGCCCGGCCGGGTCGGCGGCGTCCGGTCGACCTGGACCTTGGGGGCCGGCACCAGGGGTCATCAGGCGCCGGCGGCGATGTGGGCGGCGCGGTCGTCGCCCGGGATGGGGAGCAGTTGACTGCCTGGGTCGGTGCCGGTCAGGAGCAGCCGCTGGTGGTGCCGCAGCTGGAGCACACGAAGCAGGCCCCGGCCCGCTGCATGACCATGCCGCACTGGTAGCAGTAGGGCGCGTCGGACGCCTGGGCCTGGGCGTCGAGGGCCGCCGGCACCGCCTTGGCGATGGCCACCGCCGCCTTGGCCACCGGGCCGACCGGGTCGGGGACGACCTCGGAGCCGATGGCGTTGGGCGTGGCCTGCTCCTCCACCCCCGGCAGCGTCGGCTGCATGCGCTCGTCGATGGTGAGGATGCCGAGGTCGACCCGCTCCTGGTGGGTGAGGTACTCCACCGCCAGCCGGCGGAAGATGTAGTCGACCAGTGAGCTGGCGAAGCGGATGTCGGGGTCGTCGGTCATGCCCGCCGGCTCGAAGCGCATGTTGGTGTACATGTCGACGAACGCCTTGAGGGGCACGCCGTACTGGAGGCCGTGGCTGACGGAGATGGCGAAGGCGTCCATGATCCCGGCCAAGGTGGAGCCCTGCTTGGCCACCCGCAGGAAGATCTCTCCCGGACGGCCGTCGTCGTACTCCCCCACCGTCACGTAGCCGTGGCAGTCGGCCACCCGGAAGGAGAACGTCTTGGAGTGCCGCATCCGGGGCAGGCGCTCCCGGTCGGGCGGCTGGTGCTGCTGGACGACCACCGTCTCGATGAGCTTGGCCGCGGCCTCGGCGATGGCCTTGTCGGTCTTGGTGCTGGAGAGGGGCTGGCCCACCTTGCAGTTGTCGCGGTAGATGGCAAGCGCCTTGATCCCCAGCCGCCACGACTCGATGTGGAGCTGCTCGACCTCGTCGACCGTCATCGTCTCGGGGACGTTGACCGTGTTGTGGTTGACGATGCCGTTTCCGACGAACGCGTGGGTGGCGGGCACCGACAGGTCGAAGACCTCGCGGTCGGCCGCCCGCCCCACCGACTGGACCGGGCTGAAGTGGATGTCGTCGTCGAGCACGGTGCGCAGCCACGGCGGCAGAACGACACCGGGCACACGCGCCACCCGCTCCAACGATCGCCGGGTGACGTGACGGGTGCGGCTATCGCACAAGTAGCTGAACTCCGCCCGCACGCCATCAGTCGGCAACAGGCGGAAAAGTTCCTCGGGCGACACACCCGGCACCACATCGGCCGTGGCGCGATTGCCGAACACCAGGGTCGAAATGGCGGCCGCCCGCATGGCCTTCGTCCGGCTCGAGGAAGGGGACCAACTCGACCAGCCGCCGGGCGTGCTCACCGGTGGCGTAGACCTCATCGTAGGTCTTGCCGTTGATCTTGTTGCGCTTCGAGACGCGACCGTGGACAACCCCCAGGTTGGTGAGGACGGCTTGGAGGTCGTGAAGCAGCGGCGCCGAGTCGAGGCAGATTCCCCACTTGGGGGCGGTGCCTACGGAGACGTAGCCGTCGAGGGCCAAGCCTTGGAGAAACGCCAGCACCATCTCCCGGGGCGACCGGAGAACGGCGTCCGGAATGCGCTTGGACGACGCCCGAGCGCCGCAGCCGAGGTACTCGAGGAACTCCACCACAGTCTTTGACGAGACCAGGACGCCGGGGCACTTGCCTGGCTGGCGCACGATCCTGGCTTCGAGGCCGAACTCGGACCGCCAGGCGGCGGCGACCCGCTCCAGGACCGCTTCGACCGAGTTGGTGATGGTGATGGTCCAGGTCGATCGGGTGGTGTGGCCCTCCGAGGCGTACGCGCCAAGGAGGAAGGACAACTCGGAGGTCATCTCCTGTGGCAGAACGACGTTCTTCTGGCTTCCGTGCCTCGCCGATGGGACGAAACCATCGAAGCGGGCCGCCAGCTGCGACCACAACTCGGAGCCGTACTGGACGGCTACGTAGTCGTCGAGTGCGATCTCGTCGAGCTGCCGCCACTCGAGGCCGGACTCGGCGGCCACCAGGAGGCGGTGGTTGGGCGTGCCGACCACTCGGTGTCCAGATCGCAGTTCGGCCTGCCACACGGGGCGGACACCGCCGTAGTAGAAGGCGTCGGTCTTCTGGGTGCCGTCGAGCGAGGCCACCTCGATGATCTCGTGACGGAAGGTATCGGGGGCCTCCCCGTCGTGGAGGGTGCCGATGCGCACCAGCCCGTCGGTGGTGGTGACGAGTGTGTCGGCCGACACGCATTTGGAGATGGCCCCCGAGATCCACGGCTGGACGGCCGCCATCATCCGCACATGGCCGAGGTAGTGGATGACGTTGTCGCCCATCGAGCAGGCGAAGACGCCCAGGTGGTCGGCCGACAGGTGGGGCGCGCCGAGGATCGACTTCTGCTCGTCGATGTAGGCCAGGATGTCGTTGACCTGGCCGGGGCCGTAGCCCAGGCGCCGCAGGGCCCGGGGGACGGTCTGGTTGACGATCGACATCGTGCCCCCGCCGACCAGCTTCTTGGTCTTGCACAGGCCGAGGTCGGGCTCGATGCCGGTGGTGTCGCAATCCATCATCAGGCCAATCGTTCCAGTGGGGGCCAGAACGCTGGCCTGTGAATTGCGGACTCCGTAGACCTCGGCCAGCCCGACGGCGTCGTCCCAGGCGTCGCGGGCCGCGGCCAGCACCGGGCTGGGGGCGAGGGAGGTGTCGATGACGCTGATCTCATCGCGGTGCATCTCGAGGACCCGGTTCATCGGCTCCTTGTTCTGGGCGTAGCCCGCGAAGGGGCCCATGCGGGCCGCGGTGCGGGCCGAGGTGGCGTAGGCCTCCCCCGTCATGAGGGCGGTGATGGCGCCGGCCCACGCCCGCCCGGCCTCGGAGTCGTAGGCCACGCCGAGGGCCATGAGCAGGGCGCCCAGGTTGGCGTAGCCGAGGCCGAGCTGGCGGAAGCGGCGGGACGTGTCGGCGATGCGCTCGGTGGGGTAGTCGGCGTTGCCCACCAGGATCTCCTGGGCGGTGAACACGACCCGCACCGCGGCCCGGAACCCCTCGACGTCGAAGCTGCCGTCGTCGTTCAGGAACCGGAGCAGGTTGAGGCTGGCCAGGTTGCACGCCGAGTTGTCGAGGTGCATGTACTCCGAGCAGGGGTTGGACCCGTTGATGCGGCCGGTGTTGGAGGCGGTGTGCCACTTGTTGATGGTGGTGTCGAACTGCATGCCCGGGTCGGCGCACTCCCAGGCCGCCTCCGCGATCTGGCGGAAGAGGTCGCGGGCCTTGATGGTGCGGATGGGCTCGCCGGTGGTGACGGCCCGCAGGTGCCAGTCGGCGTCGTCGACGACGGCCTGCATGAACTCGTCGGTGACGCGAACCGAGTTGTTGGCGTTCTGGTACTGGGTGGAGTGGCTGTCCTTGCCGTCGAGGTCCATGTCGAACCCGTTGTCGCGCAAGACCCGGGCCTTGCGCTCCTCGACCGCCTTGCACCAGATGAAGTCCTCGACGTCGGGGTGGTCGGCGTTGAGGATGACCATCTTGGCCGCCCGCCGGGTCTTGCCGCCCGACTTGATAGTGCCGGCCGAAGCGTCGGCGCCCCGCATGAAGCTCACCGGCCCGGACGCGGTGCCGCCGCCCTTGAGGTGCTCGTAGGACGACCGGATGTTGGACAGGTTGACGCCCGACCCCGACCCGCCCTGGAAGATGATCCCTTCCTCCGTGTACCAGTTGAGGATCGACCGCATCGTGTCCTCGACAGCGAGGATGAAGCAGTTGTGGACCCGGACGTTGCCGCTCAGGTACTCGCCGCTCTCGGTCTGGATGTCGTAGACCTCGGTCTCCCCGATCTCCTCGATCCGCTCGATCTCGAGCCGCTTGGCGGGAAGGGCCGCCAGGCCGGGCAGCTCCAGGCTGGCCTCGAGCTTGGCCGCCTTGGACGGGTCGACGAACCCGATCTCGTCGGCGAAGCGGCGGCGGTCGCCGGCGGTGCGGATGCTCAGGACGAGGCAGCCCTTGCGGTCGGCTCGGCGGTCGGCCGCGAACCGCACCCGGGAGAAGATCCCGAAGCGCAGGAGCAGCGCCTGGATTCCCCGCACCAGCGACTGGGAGATCATGGCCAGCCCGACCACCGCGCTCGGCGGACGGACCGACACATAGCCCTCGGCCTGGAAGAGGCTGCGGAGGTAGGCGGCCACGACGGGCAGGGGGGCGGTGAAGAGGTGCTCGGGGACGGTCATGTCGACGCCGCGGGTCATGAGGTCCCAGCGCCCGACGAAGTCGGCCAGGGGCGCGCCGTAGAGGCGGGTGCGCCGGCAGTCGAGGCTGGGGTCGGCGGTGACCACGGTGCGTTCGTGGCGGTGAACGTCCGGGAAGACCGTGTCGATGGCTTCGAGCACCCAGGCCTTCTCGGCCGGGGTGACGGTCATCGCTTCGATGGTGAGCGAGCGGTTGGTGCCCTCGTACTTCCCGACGAACCCGTCGCCCTGCAACCAGCCGGCCAGCGCCGCCTCCGCCACTGCCTGCCTGGAGATCTCGCCCTCGCCGAACGACTCAGTGCGGTGCCACTCCAGCTGATCGCCGGCCCGCAGCTCGCCCGCGGGCACGAACCGACCGGACGCATCACCGCTCGACCGCCAGACGAGGTGGTCGGCGGTGACGTCGAGCCGGTAGCCGGCCTTGGTGTGGATGCGCAGCACCGGCTTGCGGCCGTTGGCCTTGACCGCCACCACCTGGGTTAGGCCGTGGGCGTCGAACACCTTGGCACCGATGGCTCCCTGTTCGACCAACCGGCCGATCGGGACCAAACCCTCGGGAGTGGACACGAGGGCGTCGTAGGGCTGGCAGGCACTGGCCTGCTGCGGCGCGCCCATGACGCCGATGTTGAACCACACCGGGGAGTTGAAGGCGGCCCGCTGGTGGAGCAGGAGGGTGGTGAGCTCGTCGCGGAAGGCGTCGGCCTCGGTGGTGTCGACGAAGTAGCCGTCGCGCCGGCCCCAGGCGGTGACGGTGGACACCACCCGGTTGATCACCTGCTTCAGCGACCACTCCCGCTCGGGGGTGCCGAGGGTGCCCCGGAAGTACTTCTGGGCCACGATGTTGGTGGCGTTCTGCGACCACCCCACCGGGAACTCGACGCCCAACTGCTCGAAGGCGACGGTGCCGTCGCGGTAGTTGGTGATCCGGGCGTCTCGCCGCTCCCAGGTGACCTCGTCGTAGGGGTCGATCCCCTCGGTCGAGAAATGCCGACGAATGCCGATGCCGGTCTGCTCGGGAGCGAGAGCCATACGGAGTTCCTCCTGTTTCAGCGGCCGGCCGCCAGGCCGCCCCACCACGAAGTTGTGTCTCAGGGGAAGTGAGTCACTACCACTACAACCACTACATGTCGCGTCTCGACACAGGCGAGCCACAAGATGTGCCCATAATACTACGTTCGTAATTCCACTCGTGTCAACGATATGCCGACGCCGACCACCCTCGCGCCGCGGTCCTGTGGATCGCTAGGGCAACAGTCCTGTGGTCGGCCTGTGGTCAGCCTGTGGATTTCAGGAAGGGGGTGCGGCCGGGTCGGTGCCGGCCACGTCGGGGACGGAGCCAGGGCTGGGCGGACCGGCCTCGGTGAGCAGGCCCAGCTCCCGCTGGAAGTCGCCCGGATCCTCGAAGACCTTGTAGACGCTGGCAAAGCGCAGGTAGGCGACCTCGTCGAGCCGGCGGAGGCGGTCGAGCACCAGGCGGCCGACCTCGGCGCTGGTGACCTCCGACCCCCGGAGCCGGGCCTGCTCCTCGATCTCGACTGCCACCGCCTCCAGCTGTTCGTCGCCCACGGGCCGGTTCTTGGCCGCCGCCCGCATGCCTGCCACCACCTTCGACCGGGAGAAGGGCTGGGCCGACCCCGACCGCTTGCGTACGACGAGGGGCGCCTCCTCCAGCCGCTCGAACGTGGTGAAACGGCGACCGCAGGCCAGGCATTCCCGCCGGCGGCGGATGGCGGCTCCGTCGTCGGCCTGCCGGGAGTCGATGACACGGTCGTCGAGATGGGCGCAACCGGGGCACCGCACGAACTCCGACGCTACCCGCCATGGGCGCGATCGGCCGCCGCCGTTGTTTGCCGCCGGTGCCTCGGGGTAGTTCGCGGCGATGGCCCAGACCACGCCGCGCGGCCACGCCCGGGAGGGCCGCGGCGAGGACACATCGGCGGCGGCGGCGGCCGATGGTGAGCAGAGCGGGTCGGTCGCCGAACGCAAGGTGGAGGACGCCTTCCTGCGATCGGTGGACGAGGGCCGCCGGCGGATGTGGCGGCCGACTCTGCCCCTGCTCGCCACCGGCCTGGTGGGCGGGATCGACGTGGGGACGGGCGTGCTGGCCCTGCTGTTGGTGGAGGAGGCCACCCACAGCAAACTCCTGGCGGGGGTGGCCTTCTCGGTGGGCTTCATCGCCCTCACGCTGGCCCGCAGCGAGCTGTTCACCGAGAACTTCCTGGTGCCGGTGACCACGGTGATCGCCCGCCAGGCCCGGTTGCGCATGCTGTTGCGGCTGTGGGCGGGGACGCTGGTGGCCAACCTGGCCGGCGGCTGGATCTTCACCTGGCTCATCCTGCGCGGCTACCCGCAGATGGCGGCCACTGCCAACGATGCCGGCGGCTACTACGTCGACCTCGGCATCGGCGTGCGGTCGATGGCCCTGGCCGTGATCGGCGGGACGGTGATCACCCTCATGACGTGGATGCAGCAGGGCACCGACTCCCCCGCGGTGAAGGTGATCCCGGCCATCACCGGTGCCTTCCTGCTGGCCGGGGGCCAGCTCAACCACGCCATCGTGAACTCGCTGCTGATGTTCTCGGCCCTCCACACCGGCCATGCCCCGTTCGGCTACGTGGACTGGGTGCAGACCGCGGGCTGGGCCGCCCTCGGCAACCTGGTGGGCGGCATCGGCCTGGTGACGGTGCTGCGCCTGTTCCAGGTGCCGGACAAGGTGCGCAAGGAGCGGCGTCATCCGGCGCCCGGCGTGCCGGTGCGTGACACCCGCCAAGTCGAACCGGCGACCGAGCCCTGACCTTCCTGGGTCGGAAAAGGGGCGCCAGACGCACCTTTTCATGCCCAGGAACCGTGGGCGGTCTAGTCGACGGTTGGGAGTTGGATCTGCTCGCCCACGACCAGCGACGGGCCGCCGTGCTCCGCGACCATGCGGTCGACAAGGGGCCGGGGATCGCCGGCGGGATCGATGCTGCGGGCGAGGGCCCAGAAGGTGTCGCCCGGCTGGACCTCGTAGACCTGGCCGGCGACGACGGGAAGCGGGCGCTCGGGGGCGGTGAGGGAGCCGCCCCCGAGCGCACCCAGCACGACGGAGGCGACCGCCGAGAGAGCGGCAACCGCGCCGGCAGCCAGGGCCTGCCGCCGGCGATAGGTGCTGGGGGAAACGGAACCGCGGGTTGCGGCTCGGGCTGCGGGCCTCGCCACCCGACGGGCGGACGGCCGCTCGAAGGCGGGGGAAGCGGCCGGCCGGGCCCGGCGAGGGGCGAACGTCACCGAGACGACCTCGACGGTTGACATCTGCCGGGCGGACATCTGCCGGGGGACCGACCGGGGCCGGTGCTGGACCGCAACCATGGACTGACCTTTCCTGACGAACGTACGTTCGGACCTGGCCAGTAGACCACGAACGCCTGTTCCCCGTCAAGGTCCGCCGAACAGATGTTTGTACTCGGACGCGGCCCCTGGTACAGTCCAGACGAACGCACGTTCGTAGGCCGCCCATGTTTCGTAGGCAACCCGTCAGGAAGGAGTCCGTTGTGACCGATCCGGCACTCACCGAGCGCCAGCGGGGGATCCTCGACTGCATCGTGTCCCACACGCGTGACCACGGCTACCCCCCGTCGGTACGCGAGATCGGCGAGACGGTGGGGCTCACGTCCACGTCCACCGTCCACGCCCACCTGGCCACCCTCCAGCGGCTGGGCTACCTCCGGCGCGATCCCACCAAGCCCCGGGCCATCGAGGTCCGCTACGACGCCGACTCGGCCACGCCCATCGAGCACCGCCCCGTCCGCCACGTGCCCCTGGTGGGCGACGTGGCCGCCGGCACCGACGTGCTGGCCCAGGAGAACGCGGAGGAGGCGTTCCCCGTCCCCGCCGACTGGACCGGCGACGGCCCCGTCTTCATGCTCCGGGTGCGGGGCGAGTCGATGATCGACGCCGGGATCCTGCCCGGCGACTACGTCGTCGCCCGCCAGCAGAAGGAGGCGGCCAAGGGCGACCTGGTCGTGGCCGGTATCCCCGGCGAGGAGGCGACGGTCAAGACCTACAGCCGCAAGGGCGACAAGGTCGTGCTCCTGCCGGCCAACGCCGCCTTCGAACCCATCGAGCTCGACGCCAACGACGTCGCCATCTACGGCAAGGTCGTCACGGTCATGCGCCGGGTCTGACGGGCGCCGGGGCGGCCGCTTCGCTCGCCATTTCCGTGGCTGTCTTGGGCATGAAAAGGGGTGCTACGCGCACCTTTTCGTGCCCACGAACTCAGCGGCGGTAGGAGACGGCGGGGGTGAGGCGGCGTTGGGTCCACACCGCGGCCACGGCGACGGCGACGGTGAGCAGCAGGCCGACGGCGACGCTGGTCGGTAACGGGCCGAGGCCGGGTGGCGGCTTCAGGGGAGCGGCGGTGCTGGCAGCCAGGCCGGCCGGCTCCGCGGGCGCCACCCGGGAGGCGGCGGGGGCGACGGGGGTGGTGGTCGTCGTCGGCGCCAACACGACAGTCGTCGGAGCGGCGACGGTGGTCGGCGGGGAGATCTTTTCCACCGGCGCCACGGTCGTCGTCGCCGAGGCAGCAGCCGCGCCCGACGCGACCCCGACGTTCAGCCGGCCCTGGCAGCCGGTACCGCACGACACCCGGTCGAGCGTGGCCAGGAGCTTGGCCACCGCCGCCGACGGGCTCAGGCCCTGGGCCAGCAGCAGCGCCAGCGCCCCGGAGACGTGGGGCGCCGCCATCGAGGTCCCCGCCGACGAGGCGTAGCCGCCTCCCGTCACGGTGGAGATGACGTTGTTGTCGGGACCGGGCTGGCCCGACCCCCCGGGGGCCACCAGGCCCCACTTGGCGTTGCCGATGGCACTCGAATACGACGCCACCGCCCCGGTGCGGTCGGTGGCGCCGACGACGAGGGCGTTCAGCGTGCCGTAGTTCTCGGTGCTGACCCCGCCGTAGTTGCCGGCGGCCAGCACCGGCACCGCCCCCTTGCTCCAGGCGTAGTCGATGCCCGCCCGCAGGGGCGATCCGCCGAGGGACGTGAAGGCCTTGGGGTCGCCCAGGCTGATGTTCACCACCCGGGCGCCGCGGTCGACGGCCCAGCGGATCCCGAGGTTGATGTCCTCCGCCCGCCCCGCCCCACCCGGCCCGAGGACCTTGGCCACCACCAGGCGGGCGTCGGGCGCGACCCCCGCCACACCCCGTCCGTTGCCGGTGCCGGCCGCGGCCACCCCGGCGATGAGGGTGCCGTGGCCGTCGGCGTCGGTGTTCCCCAGGCCCTCGACGCAGGCCAGCCGGTTGTGGCAGTCGGCGGTGAAGGCCACCTTGCCGGCCAGGTCGGGATGGCTGGCCTCCACGCCGGAGTCGACGATGCCGATGACGGCCCCCGCCCCCCTCGTCACTGTCCAGGCCCGGGGCGCCCCGATCTGCTCGAGGGCCCACTGGCGATCGAAGAAGGGGTCGTCGCTGGCCCTCGCCGGCGCCGGCAGGGCGACGACGGCCGCCAGCGCGACGACCACGCCGACGAATCCCCCCAGCCTCCGGAGCGGCACCAACCGTTCATCGGCTCAGCCCAGGGCCGACTTGAGGCCCAGCAGGTCACTCAGCCCAGAAGCTGGTGCAGTACCGAATGCACCTTCTCCAGGTCGGCCCGGGTCACCCGCTCGTCGGCGGCGTGGGCCACGTTGGGGTCGCCGGGGCCGAAGTTGGTGGCGGGCACGCCCCGGGACGCGAAGCGGGCCACGTCGGTCCAACCCAGCTTGGCCCGGGGCGGACCGCCGCTCGCCTCCACCAGCGACTTCAGCAGGGGGTGGCCGAGACCGGGCGGGGCCGCCTCCGCGAAGTCGACCATCTCGAAGTCGTCCACGTCGCCCACGATCTCCCGCAGGCCGGCCTCGGCCTCCTCCGGCGTGCGGTCGGGGGCGAAGCGATGGTTGAGGACGACGCGGGCCCGGTCGGGCACCACGTTGCCGGCCACGCCGCCCTCGATCCCGACGGCCGACAGCGCCTCGAGGAACAGGCACCCGTCGATCTCGACCCGGCGCCCCCCGAAGGCGGCGACCGCGGCCAGCACCGGTCCGAGGCGATGGATGGCGTTGACCCCCAGCCACGGCCGGGCCGAGTGGGCCCGCACGCCGGTCTGGGTGACGACCACCCGCATCGTCCCCTGGCAGCCGGCCTCCACCATGGCCCCGGTGGGCTCGGCCAGGATGGCGGCGTCGGCCACCACCAGGTCGGGACGCTCCCGGAACAGGCGCTCGATCCCGTTGTACTTGGAGTCGATCTCCTCGCACTCGTAGAACACGTAGGTCACGTCGACCGCGGGCTCGGGGACGGTGAGGGCCAGCTCGAGCATCACCGCCAGCCCGCTCTTCATGTCGCACGACCCGAGGCCCCAGAGGACGTCGCCGTCGATGCGGGCCCGCTGGTTGTCGTTGGGGGGGACGGTGTCGGTGTGGCCCCCGATGAGCAGCCGCTGCGGCCGCCCGAGGTGGGTGCGGGCGACGAGGTTCTCGCCCACCCGGGTGACGTCGAGCCAGGGGGCGGCCGCCAGCCGGGCGGCCAGGTGGTCGGTGATGGCCAGCTCGTCGTGGCTCACCGACGGGATGTCGACCAGCTCGGCGGTGAGCTCGATCAAATCGGACATTGGGAGGTCGGCGCTCGAGCCGGCCGGTCATCAGAGGCCGGCCCCGCCGTGCTGGCGGAGGAGGCCCTCGAGGGCGGCCTTGTCGTGGCGGGAGCCCTCGGGCAGGTGCTTGATGACCAGGGCGCAGGGCAGGCCGAACTCGCCGCCGGCGAACTTCCGGGGCCGGGTGGCGGTGACCACCACGCACCAGGGCGGAACGATGCCCCGGCCCAGCTCCTCGCCCGTCTCGGCGTCGATGACGGGGATGGTGTTCGACAGGATGAGCCCCGCGCCGAGGACGCAGCCCCGTCCGACCCGCGCCCCCTGCACCACCATGCAGCGGCTACCGATGAGGCAGTCGTCGCCGATCATCACCGGCGCCGCCTGGGGCGGTTCGAGCACGCCGCCGATGCCGACACCGCCGCTGAGGTGCACGTTCGCCCCCACCTGGGCGCACGAGCCGACGGTGGCCCACGTGTCGACCATGGTGTTGGCGCCCACCCGGGCGCCGATGTTGACGTAGCCGGGCATGAGCACGACGCCCTTGTCGAGGAACGAGCCCCACCGGGCCGAGCCCCCCGGGACGACTCGCACGCCGCTGGCCGCATAGCCCTTCTTGAGGGGGATGCGGTCGGCGTACTCGAAGGGGCCGAGCTCGATCGTCTGCATCTCCGACAGGCGGAAGAGCAGGAGGATGGCCTGCTTCAACCAGGCGTGGACAATCACCTCGCCGGTGGCCTCGTCGAGCTCGGCGGCCCGGACCTCGCCCCGGTCGAGGAGGTCGATGACCTGATGCACCACGGCCGCGGCATCGGTGTCGGACGGGGAGAGATCCGCCCGGCGCTCCCAGAGCTCGGCGATCTGCGACTGGAGGTCGGCCACCGGCGGAGCCTACCGGCCGCCTACCGGGCGACCGGCGCCCGCCGGGCCCGGACCGGCCGGATCAGTCGTCCTCGACCTTGTTCACGTGGGACTCGTGGGTGCGGATCTCCCCGCCGTTCTCGCCGAGGGCCACCGTCAGCTCGTCGCCGATGATGTCCTTGTCGACGATCACACCCCACCGACCGTTGAAGTCGCCCTCGGTGATGATCACCGTGTCGCCCTTCTTGAAGCGCGTCATCCCGCCATCTTGGCACCCGGCCGAGGGTCATGATGGGCCGGTGGGAGGTGGACGCAAGAGGAGGACCCGAATGGCGGCCGCGACAGCGGCTGCGACCATCGCGCTCCTCTTCGCCGGCGGCTGCGGCGGGTCGTCGCCACCGGCCGCGCCGACGACGGCCACCACAAGCCCGGCCACCACGGCCGCCGCCCGGCTGGCGTTCGGCCCGCCCGTGCTGCGGGGCGAGATTGCCGACGAGGACGTCGCCGAGAGCAGCGGACTGGTCGCGTCCCGCCGCCACCCCGGGCGGCTGTGGACCCACAACGACTCCGACCAACCCCCGGTGCTCTTCTGCGTCGAGCCCGACGGCGGGTCGTGCGGGGGATGGACGGTCGCCGGTGCCGCCAACCGCGACTGGGAGGACATCGCCGCCGGCCCCGGCCCCGATCCCGCCGAGCACTACCTGTACGTCGCCGACATCGGCGACAACACCCTGTCCCGGGACGAGCTGGTGGTCTACCGGGTGGCGGAGCCGACCGTGCCGGCGGCCGGCACCCCCGCAGCAGGGGCAGCCGGCGGCGGCACCACGGCCCCCGCCACCGCCATCCGCCTGCGCTACGACGACGGGCGCCACAACGCCGAGAGCCTGATCGTCCACCCGACCACCGGCGACATCTACATCGTCGTCAAGGACGTCGGCGACTCCGGGGTCTACCGGGCCGGCGCCGGCGACGGCGTCCTCAGCCGGGTCGGCACCGTCGGGCTGGGCCTGTTCGGCCTGGCCACGGGGGCCGACATCTCCCCCGACGGCCGGCGGGTGGCCCTCTGCACGCTCGGCGGCGGCTTCGAGCTCACCCTCGACCCCGGGGCCCCCTTCGACTCCATCTGGGACCGCCGACCGGCGGCGGTGACCCTTCCCGGCCTCGCGCAGGTGGAGGGCATCGCCTACCGCCTCGACGGCGACGCCCTCCTCGTCACCAGCGAGGGCTACCCGTCACCCCTGTACGAGATCCCCCGCCTGTAGTGGTAGCTCAGGTATGGGCGCTCTCGCGGAGGGCCTTGACCGACTCCGCCACCCGGTAGAGGGCGGCGTAGAGGCCCTCCATGTCGGCCGGCAGCGATTCGAGGGCCCGCAGCCGGTCGTTGAAGTCCTGGAGCAGGGCGCTGGCGCTGGCCAACGACGCCTGGTGGTTGGCCGCCACCTCCTCCGACGTGCGGGTGACGTCGCGGAGGGCGTCGTCGACCGTCCGGGGAAGGGACTCGAGGTGGCCGATGCGGCCGTCGAGCTCGGTCAGGCGGGCCGCGCCCGTGGCGGTGATGTCGGTGCGCACCCGCTCGATCTCGCCCCGGACGTCGACCAGGGCCTCGCGCAGCGGGTCGATCTGGTCGCGGAGGCCATCGACCTGCTCCTCCCGCTGGCGGGCGGCGTCGGCCAGGCGCTCGATGTCGCGGGTGAGACCGTCGAGGTTGGCCGGCAGGCTCTCCAGCGTCTGCACCCGGTGGGCGACGCTGTCGAGGGTCTCGTTGGAGTCGCCGAGGGCCCGGCTCACGGCCTGGGCCAGCTTCTCGATCTCGGTGGACACCCGTTCGACCTCGGTGGGGATGCCTTCGACGGCCCGCATCCGGGCCCACAGGCCGCTGACCTGCTCGGTGGTGTAGATGCGCTCGTCCTCGATCCGCTCCCGCAGGTCGCCCAGGGAGTCGCGGACGCCGGAGATGGTGGCCTCGAAGCCGGCCGAGCGGTCCTCGTGGTCGGTGGCCAGGGCCGTGACCCGGCCCAGCTCCCGGTAGAGGGCGTCGAGGTCGCTGGTGACCGATTCCAGGCCGGCCATGCGCCGGCGCAGGTCGAGCTCGGTGTTCTGGCCCTGGTTGGCCACCCGCTCCAGTTCGGCCCGCAGGTCGGCGAGGGCGTTGTCGACCGCCAGCTGGCGCTCGAACACGTCGCCCTGGCGATCGTCGCGGGCGGCGGTGGCCTCCGCCACCCGCTCGAAGTCGCGGTACATGCCCTCGATGTCGGCCGGCAGGCTCTCCAGCATGCGCAGGCGGCCGGCCAGCCCGAGCTGCTCGGTGGTGGCGGCCAGGGCCGCCTGCTGGGCGCTCCCCGCCTCCTCCGCCACCCGCTGCAGCTCCTGGCCCAGCTCGGCCACCTGCTCGACCAGCAGCTCGAGCGAGCCCACCCGGTCGGCGACGCCGTCGACACGGTCGGAGACACCGCTGAGCACGCCCTGCTGGGCCACCATGACCTCGCCCGCCAGGCGGTCGAAGCCCTGGCGCAGGTTGGCCACCGAGATCTCCAGCGGCGTGGTGCGGTCGGCGATCTGGGCCAGCGCACTGTCGCGGGACAGGGTCAGCTCGGCCACCCGGTCGAGCTCCCGGTACATGCCCTCGATGTCGGACGTGAGCGCGGCCATGGCCGCCAGCCGCTCGTCGACCCCGTTGACCCGCTCGCCCACCATGTCGAGGCGCTCCTCGGCCAGGTCGACGCGCTCGCCGACCACGTCGATGCGCCCGCCGACACTGCCGATGTCGGACGCCACCCCCTCCATGCGCCGGTTGACCTGGTCGTCGATCGTGTCGAAGTGGGCCAGGAGCTGCTCGTCGGCCGCGTGCAGGCGGCGGAGGACATCCTCCTCGACCACTCGAGGCGGTGGGTGACGTCGACCTCGACGGTGCCGAGGCGGCCGGTGATGTCGCCTTCGAGGGCGTCGAGGCGGCCGGTGATGTACTGCTCGTCGGCGTCGAAGCGGGCCGCGGGAGACGGGTGGACGCCCCGGGCGTCGAGCAGCTCCTGGCGGGCGGCAACCACCGCGTCCTCCAGCGGCCGCAGCCGGTCGATGATCTCGGCCAGCACCCCCTGGCCGTCGGACAGGTGGCCCGACAGGCGGTCGACCTCCCGGTAGATCCCGTCGAGGTCGGAGGGGATCGCCTCCACCCCCTGGAGGCGCTGGTCGAGGGCGGTGACGTGGTTGAAGATCTCGGTGCGGACGGCGTGGTTGGTGGCCGCCGACTCGTCGGCCACCCGGTCGAGCTCGCGCCGCAGCTCGTGGAGGGCGCCCTCGAGGGGTGCGGTGCGCCCGGCCACGTGGGCCATGGCCGCCTGCTGGTTGGTGAGCAGGTCGTGGGTGACCTTCTCCATCTCGTCCCGCAGCTCGCGGACCGCGCCTTCGAGCAACGCGCTGCGCAGCGCGGCCCGGGCCAGCTCGGCGAAGTCGGCGGCGCCGGACACCTCGGTGGCGTACCGGTCGAGCTCCCCCCGGACGTCGTGGGCGTCCCGTGTCTCCAGGGCCGTCACCCGGTCGCTGGTGCGGGTGAGGTCGGCGTTGCGGGCCTGCACCTCACCGGTGAGCCACACGAACTCGCGGCGGAAGCTGTCGATGCCGGCGGTGGCCCGGGCCGTGGCCTGCTCCCGGGCCTCCAGCACCGCCAGCCGGCTGGAGACCGACGCCACCTGGTCGGTGGCCTGGCGCAGCGCCTGCTCGCAGGCCTGGACCTCGCCCGCGACCCACAACAGCCCCCGGCGCAGGCTCTCGGGGTCGGAGGGACTGGAGGCCAGCGCCCGCAGCCGGGTGGCGATGTCGCCTTCGCGCTCGGGCGTCGGCCCGTACGACGGGGGTCGTTGACTGTCGGACACGAGCACCTCCGGCTGACCGGACCCCCGGCCCGGCAGCGGGCTCGGCGGCGGTTCTGACAGGGGGACGCCCGGGGCCGAGACGATCGGCTGGGAGGCGGCCTGGGACGGCTGCGCCGGTGAGTGCGGCGGCGGCGGGGCGGGCGGCGATCCCGACCCCGCCGGAGCCGACGGCGACGGAGATGGGGACCGGGACGGGACTGCGGGATCGGGAAGGCCTTCGCCCGGGGCGGGCCACTCATCCCCGCCGCCGCCTCCTCCGCGGGAGGCTGTTGCGACCGGCGTGGATGACGGTGCCGGAGCCGGTTTCGGGGCCGACCGGGGCGCGGTGGCGGTGGCGGTAGCGGTGGCCGTGCCGCCCGCGGCGGCGGCTGTGGCGGCCCTGGGCACCGCCGGTTCCGCCGGGCGGCCGGGGACGGGCTGGGCCGGCCGCACCCGTGGGGGCGACACCGGTTGCGCGGGGCTTGTTGCGACGGCGAGCTGGGCTGCCGCCGCGGCCCGGCCGGGATCGGCCTTGGTGCGGGGACCGGTACTGATGGCCGCCGACCCGCGGTCCCAGACCTCCTGGCAGCCCCGAAATAGCCCCCCGCACTCCTGGCCGCACTTGGCACACGTGCAGGATGCATCGCCGGCGACCATGACCGCCTTGCACCCGGGGCAAATCTGGATGCCGAATTCGTAACACCAACCGATGGGCCAACCCTACCGCCCGATCTGCGAGGGGTACAACGCATCGCCACGGGGAGTGGGCGACGGACCGCGGTCCAGGCGGCAGGGTGTCCCTCCCCGCCTCAGGCGGTTCCCGTGACCCCTTCCGGCGCGCCCCGCAGGCGGTCGGCCACCAGTTGCAGGCGGTCCATGGGCTGCACCAGCGCGACCCGTACATAGCCTTCACCGGCGGTGCCATACAGGTCACCGGGGGCAACCAGGACGCCTCCCCATTTGGCCAGCCAGGCGGTGAGCGCCCACGCGTCTCCGCCGGGCGCGGCGGCCCACAGATAGAACGAACCCGCGGGCGCGTCGGCGTGGGCGCCCACCTCCGCCAGCACCCGGCGGAAGAACGCGAGGCGCTCGGCGTACCGGTCCCGCTGGGCGTCGACGTGGGCATCGTCGCCCAGCGCCACCGTCGCCGCCGCCTGCACCGGCCCCGGCACCATGGCCCCGGAGTGCTTGCGGACCTCCGACAGGAAGTGCACCAGGTCGGCGTCGCCGGCGTAGAAGCCGGCCCGCAGCCCGGCCAGGTTCGACCGCTTCGACAGCGAGTGCACGGCCAGCACCCCCTCGGCGCCGTGCTCGAGGATGGTGCGGGGCCGGTCGGTCCACGTGAACTCCACGTAGCACTCGTCGCTCAGCACCGGCACCCCATGGGCCCGGCCCCAGGCCGCGGCCGCCCCCAGGTCGGTGAGCCGGCCCGTGGGGTTGCCGGGCGTGTTCACCCACAGGCACAGGGCCCGGGCGGCGTCGTCGGGGTCGATGGCGTCGAATCGCCCGCCCTCCACGTCGACCGCCACCGCCCGGCAGCCGGCGAGGGTGGCCCCCATCTCGTAGGACGGGTACGACACGGCCGGGTAAAGGACGGTGTCGCGACCCGGGTCCCGCAGGTGCAGCCACTGGGGCAGGGCCGTGACCAGCTCTTTCGTCCCGATGCAGGCGGCGATGTCGGTGACCGGCACGTCGACCCCGAGCCGCCGCCGCATCCAGCCCGCGGCCGCCTCCCGGAAGGCGGGGGTGCCCACCGACGACGGGTAGCCCCGCTCCGCCCCCGACGAGGCCAGGGCGGCCACGACCTCCGCCGGGGGGGCGTCGCACGGGGTGCCGATGGACAGGTCGACCAGGCCGCCCTCGTGCCCCGCGGCCAGGGGCTTGAGCCGGTCGAGGCGGTCGTACGGGTAGGGCGGCGGCTGGAACCCGGGGGGGCTGACCGTCACGCCAGGAAATCCACGTAGCGGTTGACCTCGGGGTCGGGGAGGCGGACCCGCAGGCGGGTGGCGTCGTCCTCGTGGTGCTCCGATAGCACCTCGCCCTGGCGGTGGAGAGCGGCCACCACGTCGCCCCGCTCGTAGGGGACGAGCATCTCCACCGTGCGGGACAGCAGCCGCAGCCGCTCCCCCACCGCGTCGAGCAGCCCTTCGATCCCCTCGCCGGTGACGGCCGACAGGGCGACCGAGCCGGGGTGGCGGTCGAGCAGGCGCTTGACCTCGTCGCCCGCCAGATCGGCCTTGTTGAACGCCACCAGCACCGGCACCTCGTCGGCCCCGATCTCCCGCAGGACGGTGTCGACCGCCGCCATCTGCGCCTCCGGGTTGGCCGCCGAGGCGTCGACCACGTGGACCAGGAGGTCGGCCTCGGCCACCTCCTCCAACGTCGAGCGGAAGGCCTCCACCAGCTGCGTCGGCAGCTTGCGCACGAATCCCACGGTGTCGGAGAGGAGCACCCGTTCCCCGCCGGGCAGGTCGAGGCGGCGGGTGGCGGGGTCGACGGTGGCGAACAGGCGGTCCTCCACCAGCACCCCGGCGTCGGTGAGGCGGTTGAGGAGGGTGGACTTCCCGGCATTGGTGTAGCCGACGATGGCCACCGTCTGCAGCCGGGAACGGGTGCGGGCCTTGCGCTGCGTCCGCCGGTTCTTGGTGAGCACCTTGAGGTCGGACTCGAGCTTGCTGATCCGCCGGAGCAGGCGCCGGCGGTCGATCTCCAGTTTCGTCTCACCGCCGCCGAAGCGGGTGCCGATGCCGCCCGACTGCTGGCTCAGGCCCTTGCCCTTCCCCCGCAGCCGGGGCAGCCGGTAGCGGAGCATGGCCAGCTCCACCTGGGCTTTTCCCTCCTGGCTGTGGGCGTGCTGACCGAAGATGTCGAGTATTACCGCGGTGCGATCGATGGCGGTGCGGCCCAGGATCTTCTCCAGGTTGCGGCTCTGGGCCGGGGTCAGCTCCTCGTCGAAGACGACCGTGTCGGTGTCGTACTGGTACGACAGCTCCCGCAGCTCCTCGGCCTTGCCCTTGCCCACGAACGTGGCCGGGTCGGGCGCGTCCCGGCGTTGGAGGACGCGGTCGACCTCGTCGGCGCCGGCGGTGTCGACCAGGGCCGACAGCTCGTCGAGCGACGCCTCGGCGTCGTCGAGGGAGGCGGGGGGGACGGCGACGCCGACGAGGAGGATGCGCTCCCGGCGCCCCCGCTCGATGAGTGACATCAGCGCACCTCCACGGTGGCGACCCAGGTCGCCGGCCCGGTGAGGACGATCCGATGGTCCCCGAGCTCGACCTGGACGGCGCCGCCCGGCTGGTGGACCGTCACCCGGTCGCCGACCATCCCCCACGTGTGGGCGGCCACGGCCGCCGCGCAGGCGCCGGTGCCGCACGCCAGGGTCTCCCCTACACCTCGCTCCCACACCCGCATCGTCAGCTCGTCGGGACCGGGGCCGGCGGCGACCACCTCGAGGTTGAGGTCGCGTCCGTACCGAAGGGATTCCCGTCCGAGGTCGACGTCGTAGGGGTCCTGGACCTCGACCACTGCGTGCGGGTTGCCCATGTCGACCAGCAGCGACTGCCCCGGGCCCGGCTCGGCCTTGGCAGACCCCATGTCGACGCTGATGGCGCCGCCGGCCCCGACCACCACCCGCCGGGGCCCGGCGTCGGTGGCGATGGCGATCTCGGGGCCCGCCTCCAGGCCGGCGTCGACGAGGGCCAGGGCCAGGCACCGGATCCCGTTTCCGCTCATCTCCGCCCGTCCCCCGTCGGCGTTGTACAGCTCCATGACATAGGCGTTGGGGGTGGGGCCGACCGTCACCCGGATGAGGCCGTCGGCGCCCACGCCCCGGTGGCGGTCGCACAGGGCGCGCGCCGTCGCCCCGTCGACCGGATGGAGGCCGTCGAGGTCGATGAGGACGAGGAAGTCGTTGCCCAGGCCGTGGTACTTCTCGAGTTTCATGCGCGGGACCAGTCTCCCAGCAGGGCGGGAAGGAGATCGACGGGATTTCGGGCCGCGCCCAGCCACGTGATCCGAGGGTCGCGGCGGAACCACGACCGTTGCCGGCGGGCGAACTGCCGGGTGCGGGCGACCGCTTCGTCGACCGCGGCGGCGAGGGTGGCGTCCCCGGCCAGGTGGCCGAGGAGCTCGCGGTACCCAAGGGCCTGGCCCGCGGTGCGGGAGAGTCCATCCGGGAGTGCCCGCACCTCGTCGAGGAACCCGGCCGCCACCTGCTCGTCGTAGCGGGCCTGGATGCGCTCGTTGACCACCGCCCGGGGCAGCCACACCCCCGCCAGGCGGAAGCGGGTGGCGGCCGGGTAGGCGTCGATCCCGGGTCCGAACGAGGAGAAGGGCCGGCCGCTGCCCAGGGTCACTTCCAGGGCCCGGACGATGCGGCGGGCGTTCCCGGGCTCGATGCGGGCCGCGGCTGCGGGGTCGGCGTCGGCCAGCCGCCGGTGCATCGCCCCCACCGCCGCCAGATCACGCTCTGCTTCCGCCTCCAGCTCGGCCCGCACCGCCGGCCACTGCCCTGGCAGGCGCAGCCCGTCGACCACCGCCTGGAGGTACAACCCGGTGCCCCCGACCAGCAGGGCCCGGTGGCCCCGGGCCTCGATGTCCGCGATGACCACGTCCGCCTCCGCCTGGAACCGGGCCACCGAGAAGTCCTCCGTCGGGTCGGCCAGATCGAGGAGATGGTGGGGAATCTCGGCCTGCTCGGCGGCGGTGGGCTTGGCCGTGCCGATGTCCATCCCCCGGTAGACCTGCATGGAGTCCACCGACACCAGCTCGACGTCGCGAAGCCGGCGGGCGACATCCAGGGCGAGGGCCGACTTGCCCGACGCCGTAGGCCCGACCAGCGCCAGGTGACGAAGGGTTGCCGTTCTACGGCCCGGATCGGCCCCGGTCACGTCCCCACCGGTGCCGCGAACGTGGTTCTGTGCGTCCGGAGCGGGGTGATCCGGGACGGATCGTTCCCGATCACACCGCTACGAGTGCGTGAAACCCAGGCGGTGTCGACGGATCCGCCCTCGCCGGATTGCTGGGCCCGTCGGGACGTGATCCGTCCCGGATCGGCCCCGTTCACTCCGGCGTGCGTCAGAGGACCGCCACCGGGATGCGGGTGCGGTGCCGGGGCCGGGCGGTGACGGCCACCAGTTCACCCGTGAGGTAGTGGGGGGCGGCCGCGGTGATGAGCACGTCGGCGAAGGTGCCGGCGGCGGGCACCACCCCGTCGGCCACCGGGAAGTGCACCAGCTTGTTCTGCCGGGAGCGGCCGGTGGCCACCGACGGGTCGCGCTTGCTGGGCCCCTCCACCAGTACCTCCTCGGTGCGCCCGATGCGAGCCCGGTGCCTGGCCAGGGCCGAGCGCTCCACCACCACCCGCAGCCGCTCGAAGCGCTCGGCAGCTACCTCGGCCGGCACGAACCGATCGGCGGGCAGCTCGCCTGCCTCCGTGCCCGGCCGGGGCGAGAACAGGAACGTATAGGCGCTGTCGTACTCGGCCTCGGCCACCACCTCGAGGGTGCGCTCGAAGTCGTCGTCGGTCTCGCCCGGGAAGCCGACGATGAGGTCGGTGGTGACGGCCAGGTCGGGCACCGCGGAACGGGCCCCGGCCAGCTTCTCCAGGTAGCGGCGGCCGGTGTAGCCCCGGTGCATGGCTGCCAGCACCTTGTCGCTGCCCGACTGCAACGGCAGGTGGAGGTGCTCGCACACGGTGGCCACCTCGGCCATGGCCGCCACCGTCTCCGGCCGCAGGTCCTTGGGGTGGGGGCTGGTGTAGCGCACCCGCCGGATCCCCTCCACCGCGCCGACCGCCCGGAGGAGCTCGGCGAACAGGGGCCGGCGACGGGTGAGGTCGCGGCCGTAGGAGTTCACGTTCTGGCCCAGGAGGGTGACCTCGACGGTGCCGGCCGAGGCCAGGCCCTCCACCTCGGCCACGATGGCGTCGAAGGGTCGGCTGATCTCCTTGCCCCGCACCGACGGGACGATGCAGAAGGCGCACGAGTTGTCGCAGCCGATCTGGATGGTGACCCAGGCGGTGTACGGCAGCCCCCGGCGCACGGGCAGCGCCGTCTCGTCCCAATCCGTTTCGACGAGGGGCCGGGCCTCGTCGAAGATCTCCATCACCGGAGACCCGCCGGCGGCCGCCTCCCGCAACAGCTCGACCGCCCGGCCCACGTTGTGGGTGCCGAAGACGGCGTCGACCTGGGGCGCCCGGCTCTGGATCAGGTCGCGGTCCTTCTGGGCCAGGCAGCCGCCCACCGCGATCTGCATGCCCGGGTGACGGTCCTTGACCGACTTAAGGTGGCCCAGGTGGCCGTAAAGCTTGTTGTCGGCGTTCTCCCGGATGCAGCAGGTGTTGAGGAGGACGACGTCGGCCTGCTCGACGTCGTCGGTGGGCTCCATGCCGTCGGCCTCGAGCACGCCGGCCAGCCGCTCGGAGTCGTGGACGTTCATCTGGCATCCGAACGTCCTGATCAGGTACTTGCCGGCCACGGACCCAGGCTAGAGCCCGGCGGGGACGAGCCGGTCGAGCGTGAGGAAAAGTCCGTCGCTCGACGGCGACCGGCCCGCCGCGCCGGGGCGGTGGCGCTGGCCGCGTTGGCCGTGGCCGGGCTGGCCGGCTGTTCCGGCGGCGGCGACGACCCCGCACCGGCGGCCGCGCCGGTGACCACCACCGCCCCCGCCACCCCGGCCACCGCGCCCGCCCCCGCCCCGACGACAACGACCCTTGCCCCCGCCTTCCGGGTGGCGGCCGACCTGATCGCGTCCGAGACCGCCATCCACGACCCGTCCACGCCGGACGCCGAAATGGACCGTTGGGGCCAGGTGCAGCAGGCCGCCGTCCGAGAGCTCGTCTTCCATCCCGAGCTGGAGGCCGAGGCCCTCGCCCTGCTTCCCGACCGAATCCGTGACGCCACCGAAGCCCACCTGGCCGCGGCGACCGACCTCACCGCCCTGGCCGGCCCCGTCGACCCCGACCGGCCCCTCCCCCACTGGCGCATCGTCACGCCCGAGCCGGCGCCGGTGCTCCTCGACCACTACCGGCAGGCGGAGGCCGCCCTCGGCGTGCCGTGGGAGTACCTGGCCGCCATCCACTTGGTGGAGACCCGCATGGGCCGGATCCGGGGCGACAGCTCGGCCGGCGCCCAGGGCCCGATGCAGTTCATCCCCTCCACGTGGGAGATCTACGGCGAGGGCGGCGACATCGAGTCCACCGCCGACTCCATCCTCGCCGCCGCCCGCCTGCTCCGGGCCAACGGCGCCCTCCCAAGCGAGGGGGATGCAGGCATGGCCGGCGCCCTCTTCTCCTACAACAACTCCAGCCGCTACGTGCGGGCGGTCACCGTCTACGCCCAGCAGATGGAGGCCGACGAGCGGACCTACCTCGGCTACCACGGCTGGCAGGTGTACTACGGGGAGCGCCTCCTGCCCGAGGGCACCGTCATCCCGTAGCCGCCTCAGAAGCCCCGGCCCGCAGGCGACCCCCGGCCGAGGCCAGTCGGTTCGGCGGGGGGCCTGGTGGCCGCCGGCCGAGGCCCTTTCGGGTTCGCGGGCGCGGTGCCTGGTGGCCGCCGGCCGAGGCCCTTTCGGGTTCGCGGGCGCGGTGCCCTGGTGGCCGCCGGCCGAGGCCCTTTCGGGTTCGCGGGCGCGGTGCCTGGTGGCCGCCGGCCGAGGCCCGTCGGGTCCGCGGGCGGGGTGCCTGGCGGCCGGCGGCGGCCACCTCGAGTTGGCGGACAGGACGCCCGTTTGGCCAGCGGCCGCGGCCGGAACGGTTGGCGGGCACGGCGACCTAGCCGGCGGCCGGGGCCAGCTCGGGTTGGGCTGCGTCGGGGTCAGGGGGTGGGCCGTGCGGGCCCTCCCAGAGCCATCGCTTGCCCTGCCGGGAGATGCGCCATCGGTGGTGGGTCTTGAGGTAGTGGTGGAACCGGCACAGCCGGCAGAGGTTGGCCAACTCGGTGCGGCCGCCGGAGGCAATGGGCCGGATGTGGTCGATCTCCAGGTCGGAGTCGGCGGAACAGCCCGGCACCACGCAGGCCCGGTCACGCTCGACCAGCGCGGTCCGAACCCGGGCGGGGATGACCCGGCCCAGATGGGCGACCTTGAGCACCTCGCCGTCGTCGACCTCCAAGGCGGCCACCAGGGCATCGGCCAGCAGGCTCCCGACCCAGCCGACGGTGACGGGGCCGACGCCCGGCACCTCGCACACCTCGCCTCGCTCGGTGTGACCCCGCACCAGGGCGGCGTGATCGACCCGCACGTGGATCAAAGCGGAGGGCATCGGCCGCAAGGGGTCGGCCGGCTGGGCGGCGGCCGCGTGACGGGCCATCTCGACGAGGGCGTCGGCGGCCACCGCGGCGTCGGAGTCCCGCCGGCGCTTGCCCGTCCCATCCCGGTCGCCTTCGGCCGCCCGCCGTGCGATCGCCTGGCGGTGGGGCTCCAAGCCGGCAACCAGGATGGCGCCCGCTTCGGGAGTGAGGCTCCCCGAGAAGCGAAACGAACCCTCGACGTCGACCCAGTGGCGGAAGTGGCGCCGCCGATGGGCCCGGCGGTGGCGCTCGTCGTCGTCGGTGGCCGCCGCCCGCACCCGCGCCGCCGCCCGTTGCAACTCGACGTAGGACTCGACTTCGGCCAGTTCCAGCAACTCCGCCTCCGACGAGCGGTCGGCCACGGCGGCGGTGGCCACTTCGACCGCCTGCCGCTCGGTGAGGGAACCCGAGCGGAACTTCTCCTCCGTGGCCGGCAGATCGCGCATGGCCTCGGCCGCCTCCAGGAGGTCGACCGCGTGACGCACCGAAGTTCCGGTGGCGTCGGCGATGAGATGAGAAGGGGAGCGATGCCCGCTGGAGAACCAGGCCTGGGACGCCGCCACCCGCCGGGCACACAAGGCCTTCCCCGCCGCCCCCAGCCGCTCGATGCGATGGAAGGTGGCGAACAGCTCCAAGGACTCGGCCCCGCCGAGGCCTTCGGGGTCGAGGGCCTTGAGCACCGCCTCTAGTCCCGTGAGCAGTTCGCAGACCTGATTACCGATCATATGTTCGATACTACCATGCCCCTGAGACAGTATCGATGCATTACAATGGTTCTGAAGCTTACAGGGTCCACGATTTTGACGGTTGGCCCCCGTACGGTCGGGCGCGGTGACTAATCGAGACCCCTGGGCCGGAATCCTCTCGGGACCCGTCGATGGACCCGCCCGGCTGCGGGCCACCTATCCCGAGGTCCCCGCCACCTCCGGCCTCGCCGTCCGCCACCGGGCCAGTGGCTTCACCGGGGTGCTGGTGCGGTCCGAGGGGGACGGGGTGGTCGTCCGGGGCGGCACCGGGCTGGAACGGGTCTTCCGCCCCACGCCCGGTGCCTTCGACGTGGAGGGCCGGGCCGTCAGCCTCGTCCGCCCACGGCCGGCCCCGCGGCCACCGCCACCGGCGCCTCGGCCGCGGCCGCGGCGGCCGTCACCCCGTCGGGGTCGATCGCGGTGGCGGGGCAGCCGGCCAAGGTGGCCCGGGCCAGCCGCATCCTGGTGGAGGGCGTCCACGACGCCGAGCTGGTGGAACGGGTGTGGGGCGACGACCTGCGGGTCGAGGGCGTCGTCGTCGAGCGGCTCGACGGCCTCGACCACCTGGCCGCGGTGGTCGACGCGTTCGGCCCCGGCCCGGCAACCGCCTGGGCGTGCTCGTCGACCACCTCGTCCCCGGCAGCAAGGAGGCCCGGCTGGCGGCCACCGTCCGCCACCCCCACGTCCTCGTCACCGGGACGCCCTTCGTCGACGTGTGGGAGGCGGTGAAGCCGGCCGCGGTCGGCATCCTCACCTGGCCCGACATCCCCCGGGGGACGGACTGGAAGACCGGCGTGTGCGAGTGGTTGGGCGTCGGCGACCCGGCCGCCATGTGGCGCCACATCCTCGCCTCCGTCCGCTCCTACGCCGACCTCGAACCGGCCCTCGTCGGCGCCGTCGAGCGCCTCATCGACTTCGTCACCGACCCCGACGAGACAACCTGACGCTCAGCGCACCTCGTCGCGCTCGCGGCGCACCATCGTCCGCTTCCCCTTGATGCTGGCGTTGCGCATGATGTCGATGACCTCGTCGGCGGACGCCTCCGGCACCTCCACCAGCGAGAAGCGGTCGGCGATCTCGATGGCCCCGATGTCGCGCCCGCTCAGGTTGGTCTCGCCGGCGATGGCGCCCACCAGGTCCTGGGGCCGGATGCCCGACGCCCGCCCGGCGCTGATGAACAGGCGGGTCATCCCCGCAGCCGGCGCCCGGCCCCGGCGGTCGCCCCGGCGCGGCCCACCGCCGTCACGGCCGTCACGCCCAGCCCCACCACCCCCTCCGGAGTCACGCCCCGGGCGGGGGGCCGCGTCGGGGATCTCCTCTTCCATGGCCGCCGCCCCGCTCGCCTCGTGGGCCAGCTTCACCGCCGCCAGCGCCACCTCCATCACGTCGAACTCGTCGCACAGCGACTCCACCACCACCCGGAAGTGCTCGAGGTCGTCCTCCCGGATCGACTCCTCCAGCGCGGCCCGGGTCAGCTCCAGCCGGCGGGCTCGCAGGTCGGCGATGGTGGGCAGCTTCTCCACCGCGATCCGTTGCCTGGTGACGCGCTCGATGGTCTTGAGCATCCCGTGCTCCCGGGGCTCGGCCAGGGTGATGGCCACCCCCTCCCGCCCGGCCCGGCCCACCCGGCCGATGCGGTGGACGTAGGAGTCGGGGGCGGACGGCACGTCGTAGTTGATGACGTGGGTGAGGTGGTCGATGTCGAGGCCCCGGGCGGCGACGTCGGTGGCGATGAGCAGGTCGGCGGTGCCACTCCGGAGGCGCCCCATCACCCGGTCCCGCTGCTCCTGGGTCAAGCCCCCGTGGAGGCCCTCGGCCCGGTAGCCCCGGCCGTTGAGGTGCTCGGTGAGCTGGTCGACCTCGTCCCGGGTCCGGCAGAAGACGAGGGCCGCGGCCGGCGCCTCCACGTCGAGCACCCGCCCGAGGGCGGCCGGCTTGTGGGCCCGGGGCACCACGTAGGCGGTCTGGCGCACGAGGGGCGTCTCGCCCGGCTCGGTGCTCGACCGTCCCATCTGGATGCGGACGGGGTCCTTGAGGTGGCGGCGGGCCATCCCGTCGATCCGGGGCGGCAGGGTGGCCGAGAAGAGCATCGTCTGCCGGCTGGTGGGGGTGTCGGCCAGGATCGTCTCGATGTCCTCGGCGAAGCCCATGTCGAGCATCTCGTCGGCCTCGTCGAGGATCACTATCTCGAGGTCCTGGAGGTGGAGCGTCCGCCGACCGATGTGGTCGAGGGCCCGGCCGGGCGTGGCCACCACCACGTCGACCCCCCGTTCGAGCGTCCGCAGCTGGCTGACGATGGGCTGGCCCCCGTAGATCGGCACCACCCGCACGCCCAACTCCCGGCCGTAGCGGTGGATCGCCCCCGACACTTGGATGGCCAGCTCCCGGGTGGGCACCAGCACCAGCGCCATCGGGTGCTTGCCCCGGCCCTCGCGGGCCGCCATCCGCTGGAGGACGGGGAGGGCGAAGGCGGCCGTCTTGCCCGTGCCGGTGGCCGCCTGCCCAAGCAGGTCGCGGCCCTCGAGCAGGGGCGGGATGGCCTCCCGCTGGATGGGGGTCGCCTCCTCGTAGCCCAGCTCGCTGAGCGCCTTGAGCAGCTCGGGACGGAGACCGAGATCGGCGAAGGGGGCGTCGTCTGGTGCGGGTGCGGTGCTGGTCACGTCGGGCTCCTGTTCAGCGAGGCGCGCGCAGGAACTCCATGACGACGGCCTGGGCAGTCCTCGCCCGCTGCAACCCTACGTGAGCCCGATACCCAGCTCCGCCCGGAGGGCGGCGAAGGCCCGGGCCCGATGGGAAACCGCGGCCTTCTCCTCGATCGTCATCTCGGCGAAGGTCCGTCCGTCGCCGTCGTCGGGGACGAAGACGGGGTCGTAGCCGAACCCACGCCCGCCCCGGGGTTCGACGGCGATGTGGCCCTCGACCGCGCCGTCGGCCACCACCTCCCGACCGTCGGGCCACGCCACCAGGGCCACGGTGCGGAACCGGGCCCGCCGCTCGGCCACGCCGACGCCGTCCAGCTCCTCCAGCAGCAGGGCCACGTTGTCGGCGTAGGTGGCGCCCTCCCCCGCGTACCGGGCCGCCAGCACGCCCGGACGTCCGCCGAGGGCGTCGACCTCCAGGCCGGTGTCGTCGGCCACCGCCGGCTCGCCCGCCACCGCCGCCACCGCCCGCGCCTTCAGCCGGGCGTTGCCCTCGAGGGTGTCCTCCGTCTCGTCCACGTCGCCCACCGCCTCGGGGCGGGGCACCAGCTCGACCCCGGGCAGCAGGCCCGCGATCTCGCGGGCCTTGTGGGGGTTGGCGGTGGCGAGGACCAGCCGCACGGGCGCCGGCGCTAGTGCTTGGGACGGGGGGGCGGCGGCGTGAGGAGGACCTCGGCCTGGGCGTCGAGGATCTCGGCGATCCCGCTCTCGCCCAGCCCGAGGAGGTCGTCGAGCTCGGACCGGGAGAAGGCCAGCCCCTCGGCCGTGCCCTGCACCTCCACGAACCGCCCGGCCGACGTCATCACCAGGTTCATGTCGACCTGGGCCCGCACGTCCTCCGAGTAGTCGAGGTCGAGGAGGGCGATGCCGTCGACGATCCCCACCGACACCGCCGCGCAGGCGGCAGTGAGGGGGTTGGCCCGGATGCGGCCGGCGATGACCAGGCGGGTGAAGGCGTCGTGGAGGGCCACGTAGGCGCCGCTGATCGAAGCGGTGCGGGTGCCTCCGTCGGCCTGGAGGACGTCGCAGTCGAGGACCACCTGGCGCTCGCCGAGGACGGCCATGTCGGTGACCGACCGCAGGGAGCGGCCGATGAGGCGCTGGATCTCCTGGGTCCGCCCCGACGGCTTGCCCCGGTTGACCTCGCGGTCGCTGCGGTCGGGCGTCGACCCGGGCAGCATCGAGTACTCGGCCGTCACCCAGCCCGTGCCCTTGCCCCGCATCCACGGCGGCACCCGCTCGTCGACCGAGGCGGTGCACAGCACCCGGGTCTTGCCCATCGAGACGAGGACGCTGCCGAGGGCGAACTCGGTGAAGTCCCGGTCGAACGAGAGCGGCCGCAGGTCCTCCGGTCCCCGCCCGTCAGCCCTGACGGTCATGAGGCCACCGCGTAGCAAGCGCCGGTGGACGCGACCTCGACCGGCGCACCGAAGGCGTCGGACCCGTCGGCCCGGGACTGCTCGGGGTCGAGCGAGGGCCACAGGTGGGTGAGGACGAGCTGGCGCACCCCGGCCGCCCGGGCCGACGAACCGGCCTGGCGGGCACTCAGGTGCTGGAGCTTGCCCTCCTCGGCGAGGGGGACGGTGGCCTCGCACAGGGCCAGGTCGAGCCCGGCGCCGAGGGCTTCGAGTGACCAGCCGGGTCCGGTGTCGGCCGAGTAGCCGAGAGACCCGGCGCCGTCGACCCGCACGGCCAGCGTCTCCGGGCCGTGATCAGTGCGGGAGAAGGTGAGCGTGAGCCCGCCTGCCTCGACCCGGTCGCCGTCGGTGACGTCGTGCCAGGCGACCCACGGCTCGCTCGGGTGGTAGGTGCGTTTCCGCAGGCCGGACGGGGCGTACACCGGGAAGTCCCGGCGCTTCACGTGGTGTTGGAGCGCGATCACGAGTCCTTCCAGGTCCTGCCAGTGGTCGGGGTGCTCGTGGCTGAGGACGAGGGCGTCGACGTCGGCCAACGAGATGTGGGTCTGGAGGTTGGCCATCGTCCCCGACCCGGCGTCGAGCCACAGCCGGGTCGTCCCGTCGTCGACCAGGTACCCGCTGCACGCCCCGCCCGCGCCGGGGAACGAGCCGCAACAGCCGAGCACGGTGACGCGCAACGTGGCCTCGTCGATCGGGTCCGCTCCCACCTGACGAACCTTGCCACATCCGCCGGGCGGCGCCGACCCGAGCTACAGGTCGGCCGTCCGATGCCGATAGGGGCAGCATGCGAAGACGTACGGCGATGCTGTTTCTGCTGGTCGGCTGTGGCTTGGGCGCCTGCGCCGAGCCCGACACTGTGACGACGAGTGCCGTCGCCGCCCCACCCGTCGAGACGACGACGGCTCCGGCTGCCGGCCCCGCCGCCGCGCCCGCGCCCGAGCCGACGACCACCACCGAGGCCCCGCCGCCCACCCTCCCGCCGCCGACAACCCCGCCGGCCACGATCGCCCGGCTGGCGGCGGCCCCGCAGCCGGTGCCGACCGCGCCTCCTGCCCCGGCGCCCGTCGTCGAGGAACCGGTACCCGTTGCGGCCAGCGGCTGCCACCCGTCGTATCCCGGCGTCTGCATCCCCCCGGCACCGCCCGACCTCGACTGCGCCGACGTCTCCTACCGGCGCTTCACGGTGGTGGGCACCGACCCCCACGGGTTCGACGCCGACTACGACGGGATCGGCTGCGAGAGCGGCTGACCGGCCCAATCCACGAGTGTTGTTAAGGCGGGTGACGGTCGCGGCTCCTCCTGCCGACGCCCCGACGGGGTGGTCGGAGAGAGGAGAACCGATGAACGTGTCCTTCCGCCGCCTGATCGGCGCCGCCGCCCTGGCGGTCGCCGTGACGACCGGCATCGTGGGCGCCGGCGCCTCGTCCGCGTCGGCCGCCGTCCCGTCCGCGCCCGGCCCCTGCGTCGACCCGCTGGCCATGCCCGATTGGTGCCACGGCATCCCCCCGCACGGCCCGCTGCCCCCGGCCCTGCACTTCACGACCAGCCAGCTCAAGCCCGTCATCTGGTAGCGCACGCGGCGTGGCCGGTGCGGACGGCCCTGGCGCACGGTCCTAACCCTGGAAGGGCATGATCGGCGAGCAGCTGCGCACGGTGTACGGGCCGGTCGATCCCAGGCCGTCGTTGTAGCCCCCCGAGTACACGTCGACGGTGCAAAGCACGGGCCCGCCTCCGCCACCCCCGCCGGACCCCCCGGAGCCGGGATTGGTGGCGCAGAAGTCGTAGTCGTCGGGGTTGGGTGGGTTGACGACCGGGGTGCCGTCGGCGGTGTAGCAGACAGTTCCTCCGGGCGAGAGTGCGCTGGCGGGCCCGGCAACGACGAAGAGTGAAGCGATTGAAAGAGCGGCGGCGGCGATGATCTTTCGCATGATCCTGAGTCCTCCTGGTTCGACTTCGGTCGGTCGATCCGACAGTCGTCAGCATCAGGGAGGCGCCTTGCCATGCCACTGCCGCCGCCTTGCCGTGCGGCCGGACATCCGCCCTTCCTCGGCTACCCGGTGGCGAACCGATGCCCGCCCTCGACGAGGGCGGGCATCGGATTCGATCTGTCGGCAACCTTGTTGCTCGGACGTCTAGGCGCAGATCTGGTCGGGCCCGGTGGCGCTGGCCCCGCCGATGCGCCCGAGTGCCGTCCCCTCGCCTACCTGGGCGCCTGCGGCGGCGCCGTAGTGACAGCCGTACTGATGGAAGTTCACCCATTCGACGTGGACATGGGGCCCGGTCCAGCAGCTGTCGTTGGGAACCATGCCGTCCGCCACGACACCGATCTGGGTGTCGGGACCGATGACCTGGCCGGGGCTCACGCTGACCCCGCTGAGGTGACCCAGCACCAGGCTGCCGACGGTCTCGCCGTCCGTCGTGACATCCACCCGCACGGCACTGCCGCCGTCTGCGCTGCCGCACGCGGCGAAGACCCCGTTCACCGTGAGTTGGAGAGCCCCTCCGAACCCGATACGCGGATGCACCGGGGTACCCCCGCCGGTTGCGATGTCGAGCGACACGTCGCCGACCGCCCCACCCCGCGGGGCTCGCTGTACACCCGGTGGTGGGTACCGGGGGCACTGCTGATGGAGCCGGACACCGGTGCCTGCACGTCGGCTGGGTTCCCGCTGGCGTCGGCCCTCTGCGCCAGCAGCGTGTGGTCTCCTCGTACCATCCCGACACCGATCGCCACCCCGATGACGAAAAGCAATGCCAACATCATCCGGACGGCCCTGCTGTTGCTGAGCGGTTCACTCATGTCTTCCTCTCTTCTTGTCGAGTTCTCCCTTCCCGCAACGACCGGTCTTAAGCATCTTTCATGTCTTTTCTTATCTTATTACTCCAATTGGCAGTGCTGGGACCCCTATTGGGACGCTTTCCTAGCCCCAGCGTTGCCCGGCGAAGGAGAGCGACAGTGGCCACTGATTCAGACCCCGACCGGAACGTTGATGGCGCCGGCGCCCCGGACGACCCGCGGCGAGAGGCCACCGACCTGATCGAGGCCGCCATCACCGACGCCGGAGGGCTCGCCCAGCTCGCCCGGATCTCAGGGGTGTCGAAACACACGCTCGGGCGATATCGGAAGGGAGAGTTTCCGTGGGAGCGAAGGAATCATCAGCTCGACGCGCTCGATCGCCATCTGACGGACCGGGGCCTTGCCGGTGGCGAGGCGAGTGGTCCCAGCCTCCTCCAGTTGGTGGAGCGAGCCACACCCGCCAACCGGCCCCGGCGGGGTGCCTCCCAATCCAAACGGGCGGATGCCTCCGGCCCGGGTGCCGGCCCGGTCTCCAGCGAGGTCTCAGCCGACGGCGCCGATCGGCGGCGGATTCGGTGGGCTGCGGTTCTCTGTGTGACCGTCATCGCGCTCGCCCGGCTTCTGGCCATCGTCATGACCCGTGACGATGGCGATGCACGTACGGCTCCGGTTCCCGCCTTCACCGCCCAGGTCGACGGAACCGGCCCCGGCGAGGATCCGACCGAGCCCATCACCGTCTGGGATCGTCCGGCGACCAACATCTGCTCGTCGGCGACTCCCGAATGCGACCCCGATGCCACAGGAGCCGGCGTTGTCCAGCCCGGTCAGCGCGTCGACACCCTGTGCGTCACCAAGGGCCAGGTCGTTCGAAATGGTCCGCCCGGGGAGCCGGGGTTCTACGACGACGACCGATGGGTGATGATCGACTCCGGCGGAGAGGAGGCATTCCTCAGCAACACCTGGTACGCCCGGTCCGGACTCCCCCGCGACCTGCCGTCGTGTCCGCCTCGGAACTGACCTCTCGGTCGCGCTCGCTCCGCCGGCCGTGGCTGGTCAGAACCGGCCGTGGCTATCAGAAGTAGATGATCTTCTTGGCCTTCTCCACGACCTCGTCGATGGGGTCGGTCCAGGCGCCGGTCGACAGGTACTTCCAGCCGCCGTCGGCCAGGATCACCACGATCACACCCTCGGCGATCTGCGCCGCCGCCTTGGCCGCGCCGGCCATGGCCGCGCCGGCCGAGATCCCGCCGAAGATGCCGGCCTCGGCCGTGAGCCGGCGGGTCCACTCGATCGACTCCCGGGGTCGCACGATGATGCGCCGGTCGATGAAAGCGGCGTCGTAGACGGGCGGCACGAACCCGTCATCGAGGTTGCGCAGCCCCTCCACCAGCTCCCCCGCCGGCGGCTCGACGGCCCACATCTCCACCGACGGCTTGTGCTCCCGGAAGTACCGTCCGGTGCCCATGAGCGTGCCCGCGGTGCCCAGCCCCGCCACCACGTGGGTGACCTCGGGGCAGTCCCGCATGATCTCGGGGGCCGTGGTCTCGTAATGGGCCCGGGGGTTGGCCGGGTTGCCGTACTGGTACAGAAAGGCAACCGAGGGGTCGTCGGCCGCCAGCGACTGCGCCAGCCGCACCGCCCCGTTCGACCCCTGCGACCCGGGCGACAGGACGATCGAGGCGCCGAAGATCTCAAGCAGCTGCCGGCGCTCGGGCGACACGTTCTCGGGCAGGACGATCTTCAGCGGGTAGCCCTTGAGCCGGCACACCATGGCCAGCCCGATGCCGGTGTTCCCCGACGACGGCTCGAGGATGGTCTGGCCCGGCTTCAGGGTGCCGTCGGCCTCGGCCGCCTCCACCATGGCCTTGGCGATGCGGTCCTTCACCGACCCGCCCGGGTTCTGGCCCTCGAGCTTGGCCACGATGCGCACGCCCGGCTTGGGGCTGAGCTGGCTGACCTCCACCAGCGGCGTGTTGCCGATCAGGTCGAGGACCGACGGGTGGACCGGCATTGTCGGAGCGGAGCGGGGCGTCAGCCCCCGGCGACGGCCGGCAGGATGCTGATGACGTCGCTGTCCTCGACCGGCGCGCTCGAGGGCGCCGATGAAGCGCACGTCCTCGTCGTTGCGGTAGACGTTGACGAACTTGTGCAGCGTGCCCTCGGTGGTGACCACCTGGCCGCTGAGCAGCGGGAACTGGCGGACGATGTCGTCGAACACCTCGCCGACGGTGGAGCCGTTGGCCTTCACCGACGACTGGCCGCCGGCGTGCTGGCGGAGGACGGTGGGCAGGCGGACTTCGACGGGCACGACTCGGGCCTCCTGCGACTCTTCCTGACGGACAAAAACGAATCCTACGCGTCCTCGACGACGACCTCTTCCTCGGTGATCTCCCCGTCGACGATCCGGTAGGAGCGGACCACCGGTGGGTCGTCCTTCAACGAGACGAGGACGTAGTGCCAGCCGGGGTCGGGCGCCTTGCCCACGTCGGTGGGCGACGGGTAGGCCTCGGTGTGGGTGTGGGAGTGGTAGACGCCGACGATCTCCCGGCCCTCGGCCTGGGACGCCCGGTCGGCCCGCAGGAAGTCGAGGGAGTTGAGGGTGTAGACGATGGGCGAGGCGTCGTCGTTGGCGCACGGGTGGACGGCCTCGACCACGTCGCCGTTGAGGGGCCCGGCCACCAGTCCGCAGGCCTCGTTGGGGAGGTCGCGGACGGCGTGGTCGATCATGGCCTGGCGGTGGGCGGCGGGAAGTCGGAGCATGGTCCGTCGAGGCTATCTCCACCCTCTCCGGCGGTAGCCTCGGATCACGATGTCACCCGCTGCCACACCCAAGGGACACAAGGTCGTGGCCAGCAACCGCCGGGCCCGGCACGACTACGAGATCCTCGACGTGGTCGAGGCCGGCATCGCCCTGGTGGGCACCGAGGTCAAGTCGCTGCGGGACGGGAAGATCCAGCTCAAGGACTCCTACGCCCGCCTCGAGGGCAACGAGCTGTGGCTGGTCGGCGTGCACGTATCGCCCTACGAGCAGGCCGACGGCTTCGGCGGCCACGACCCCGAGCGGCCCCGCAAGCTCCTCCTCCACCGGGACGAGATCGACGAGCTGGGCGGGCGCACGCAACGGGAGGCGTTGTCGCTCGTCCCCCTGTCCGTCTACTTCAAGGACGGGAAGGCCAAGGTGGAGCTGGCCCTGGCCCGGGGCCGCAAGTCGTACGACAAGCGGGCGGCCATGGCCGAGCGCGACGCCAACCGCGACATCGAGCGGGCGATGAACACCAGGGGGTCGGGCGAGCGGGAAGGTCGGGGAACCCGCGGGCGTTCGGCAGACTGAGCGGTAGACTGACAGCCTGCAAGTCAACGGGGGTGCATGGTTTCGACCTCGGGCGACGAAGTGGGAGAAGCGAGCCGTGGTCTCCGGAGCCACGTAAAAGAGCCGGAAAAAACAACAAACGCCAAGCCTCATCTGGCACTCGCTGCCTAACTAGCAGCGACGTTCTCCCGGTCTCAGCCCTGCGGACCGGAACCGGACGTCATCAAGCGGGGCTCACCCGATCGGACGTGTCAGCGGGCCGGTAGGGGAAATTCACGCTGACTGGGGCGGTCGCCGAGTGCCGGCGACGAGCGACCGCCCGAGACAAATCGTCGGCTGCGCTCGGAGAAGTCCCATGGAGGGTCCGGGGGACGAGGGTTCGAATCCCTCCACCTCCACTTGAAGGTACGTGACGGAGCTTCGTTCCACCGGACGCGCTCGCCCGCGAGGAACGGCGCCGCGCGGTAAGACCTGGCCGCCCGTCCACCGCAACCATCGCCCTGGTACGATGAAAGTATGACCGTAACCAAGGTGACCGTGAGCTTGGAACCCGAGGTCGCAGACCGAGCCAGGCGCGACGTTGCCGCCGGCAAGGCCAAGTCCCTGAGCTCGTGGATCAACGAAGCAGCCAAGGCCCGGATCGAACGCGAGGAGCTGGAAGTCGTCCTCGCCGAGCTCCTCTCTGAGACAGGCGGTCCACTCACCGAGGCGGAGCTAGCTGAAGCGACGACGCGCCTCGCGGGCGGCAACGGTCCAGAGTGACGCTCGTCCTTGATGCGGGGGCGTTGATCGCCGTGGAACGAGGCGACCGACGCACGTTGACGGTGATCGAAACCGCTCGTCGACAGGGCCGCACCTTCGTTGTACCGGCAGGCGTTCTCGCCCAGGTGTGGAGAGGTGGGCCGCGCCAGGCTCGTCTCGGCCGGTTTCTCGCGGCCCGAGGCGTCGAGGTCGAAGTACTCACGGAGATCGGAGCGAAGGCAGCCGGGTTGGTGTGCGGCCAGGCCGGAGCGAGCGATGTCGTGGATGCCTCGGTGGTGGTAAGCGCACGGCGCCACCACGCGACCGTCCTGAGTTCGGATCGTGCGGATCTCGAAGCCATTGATCCGGGCGTCGCCGTCGTGGATTGCTGATCAGCGGGGTGGTCCCACCTTCCGAGGACGGTATGCGCGAGGTCGCCGAGCTCTGGTCGGCCGAGACCGCCGACGAACTTCACCGCATCCTCGCCCTGCACCCGCCGATACGTCGGCGCCGACGCCTACGAGCCGTTCGACCTCTTGACGAAGCACCACGACACCGAGCCCGGCACTTCGGCCGACCGGCGTTCGCGTGGCGGCGTCGGGAATCTTGTCCGTCGGATCGCAGGATCCGGCATGCTGGACGAGGAGCAACTCGACATCTTGGCCCGAACGTTCCTCGCCGCCGACGACGCGGTCTACTGGCGGGTCCCCGACGACTGGTTAGGCGATGCAGTCATCTCAATCGACCTTGGTGACGATCCGACAGCGGAATGGCAGGAGTCTGTGGCGGAGGGGCCCGTCGTTGTCCGCCGCGGCGTCGTTCCGCCGCTGCGCAGGTGGGCGGCCTCACGTGTCGTGGCGCGCGATCCGACGGCATGGGGTCCACTCCTGACCCGGGCCCGAACGCTCGATGCCCGTAGTGGAGCCGCTGTCGCGGCGGGAATCCTGGACGCTGTCCACAATCTCAAGCCGCAGGTCCAAGAGCTGCTGATCAGGGAGGCGACCCGATGGCCACACCAGTCGGTTCGCCGCCATGGCCTCGCCCTGATGGCGCAGCGGGAGGGTCCGGAGGCTGCCTACGCGCTCGCGACGGGTGATCCGAACGCTGCCATACGGGCGTGGGCCGACTCCCTGATGAACCCGCGGCCGAGCGACGATCGTCCCGCTGTGGTCGGTGGCGCCCACCAGCCTGCGGAAACGAAGGACGTCGCCGACCCACCGACCCTGTTCTGAAGGTGCAAGCAGTCAGCCCCCGAGCGCCTTGGAGCTCCAGCGGCTCAGGATGTACTTCTCTCGTTGGACGGCGTCGAGGGCTTTCGTGCCGTTGGCGACTCGGACGAAGAACTCGGTGCGGGTCTCCTTGGGGCCGTCGGGCTTCTGGTAGATGACCTTGGCGTCGACCGGGAAGCCGCACGGGTCGACCTGCACCCGGCAGACGTCGTGGCCGTCGACGTGGTGGACGTAGGGCCGGACGTTCGTGGCCGCGGCGTCGCCCACGGCGGTCGAGATGATGTTGGCGAGGTGCTGTTGGAACCAGTCCCTCGGGTCGTGGTCGGCCTTGGACCGGCTGGCGTAGTCGGCCTCCAGGCCGTGGATCGAGCCGTCGTCGGCCACGCCGATGAGCAGCGTGCCACCCACCCGCGAGTTCAGGAAGGCGGCGATCGTCTTGAGCGACGCCGTCTCCAGGGGCTTGAACGTCTCGCCCGTGGCCGCGTGGGTGCGGAGGCTGGCCTTGTACTCCAGGTGGGTCGACTCCTTGTCGGGCCCGAGGAGGTCGACGAGGTTGCAGTGCTCCTGGTGGAGGACCGCTCCCCTGCCCTGGACGAACGGCCGGTAGGCGGCGAGGATCTCAGCCTGCATGGCTGGGCTGTCGATGTAGGACAGCGCCAGGTCCTCGGCGACGCCGAGTTGTTCGAGCACACCGGACAGAAACTCCGTGGCCAGCAGGAGCCCGAAGTTCTCCGGCGAGTTCACCGCCGCCGCCCGCTGGATGTCGGCCCGCTGCGTGAGCTTGTCGGCGATGGCGCCGTAGAAGGCCACCGCGTCTTCGGCGGCGAAGGTCGTGCCGAACCGTTCGTTGAGCCGCTGGATGATCTGCGACAGCGGTTCGGCCTCGGGCTCGTGCAGCTTGCCGCTCCCGAAGATGGTCGTGACCACGCCCTCCGTGGCGGTCAGGGTGACCGACCCCTCGAAGGTCTGCTCGATCTTGAGGTGGGTCAGCTCCACCTCGGGGTGGACGGCTTCGCTGCCTCCGGTGTGGAGGAAGGCGGCGAGGGCCTTGCAGAACAGGTAGTCCCGCTCGAGCTTGGTGTCGGTAAAGGTGACGACCTGCGACAGGAAGGCGTAGGTACGGAGGAAGCGCTTGAGGACGTCGAGGAACCGGTCCTGCTCGTCCGTGGCCAGATCGGCGAACCGGTCGATGGCCGGCGCCAATGCAGCGTGGACCCGGTCGTGGGCCACCTTGCCCTTGGCCAGCAGCAACGCGACCGCTCGCTCGATCTCGTCCGGCCAGAGCACACCGAAGGGGTCGAGGTCGTGCCGGGTGTCGTACAACAGGTTCGGGTCGGTCGGCGGGGCGACGGTGGCCCCGTACCAGGGCTCGAACGACTCGCGGATGTCCTCGGCCTCGTTGCGGAAGTCAAGGATGAACGTGCCGTCCTTGCGGATGCCGGCGCGGTCGTAGGTGCGGTTGAGCCGGGACAGGGTCTGCACCGCGGCCAGCCCGGTGAGTGGCTTGTCCACGTACATGGCGTAGAGCTTCGGCTGGTCGAAACCCGTCTGGTACTTCTCGGCCACCACCAGCAGGTGCCACTGGTCGGTGTCGAACTGGTCCGCCGTCTGGGTGTCGGGAAACCCGTTCATCGACGACTCGGTGACGTCCTCACCATCGAGTTCGAGCTTGCCGGAGAAGGCGACGAGGACGGCGACATCGAGGTACCCCTTGTCGTTGATGTACTTGTCGAGCGCCAGCTTGTAGCGGGCCGCATGCTCGCGGGAGGCGGTGACGACCATGGCCTTGGCCTTCCCGCCGATCTTGTGGCGCACCTTGGCCCGGTAGTGCTCGACGATCACCTCCGCCTTCTGGGCCAGCTGGTGGGGGTGGAGCGACACGAACCGGGCGATGGCCGCCTTGGCCTTGCCCGGGTCGTACGACGGGTCGTCGGGAGTTGCCCGCTCGATCTCCCAGTAGGTCCGGTAGGTCACGTAGTTGGCCAAGACGTCGAGGATGAAGCCCTCCTCGATCGCCTGGCGCATCGAGTAGAGGTGGAAGGGCACGTGGCGGTCGGTGGCGGAGTCGTAGCGCCCGAACAGCTCGAGGGTGCGGGCCTTCGGCGTGGCGGTGAAGGCGAAGAACGACAGGTTCGGCTGCCTGCCTCGCACCGCCACCGCCTCGGCCAGCGCGTCCTCCGCCGGGTCGGCCGGCTCGTCCGTCTCGGGCCCGGGCGACTTGTTGCCGAGCACCGCCTTGAGCGCGGTGGCTGAATCACCGGTCTGGGACGAGTGGGCCTCGTCCACGATCACCGCGTAGGTCCGGTTGGGGAGGCTCTCGATCTTCTCGGTGACGAACGGGAACTTCTGGAGCGTGGTGATGACGATGCGGGCCTGCTCGCCCGCCAGCGCGTCGGCCAGCTGCTGGGAGTTCTGGTCGATGCGCACCACGACGCCCTGGGCGTGCTCGAACTGGTAGATCGTCTCCTGCAGCTGCTTGTCGAGGATGCGGCGGTCGGTGATCACCACCACCTTGTCGAACACCTTGTTGTCAGCCTCGTCATGGAGCGAGGAGAGGCGGTGGGCCAGCCACGCCAACGTGTTCGACTTCCCGGAACCGGCCGAATGCTGCACCAGGTAGTCGTGCCCGGCGCCCTGCTCGCGAGCGGCGGCGGTGAGGGCGAGGACGGCGTCCCACTGGTGGAACCGGGGGAAGATCACCGCCGCCGGTGCCTTCGACCCCTTCGGGACCGGCTCGACGTGCACGAACCGGTTGAGCAGGTCGAGCCAGGCGTCGCGCTGCCACACCCGCTCCCACAGGTAGGCGGTGCGGTGCCCGTCCGGGTTCGGGGGGTTCCCGCCGCCGAGGCTGGTGGCCCCGGTTGAAGGGAAGGAAGCGGGTCGCCTTGCCCGCCAGCCGGGTGGTCATCGCCACCCGCTCGGTGTCGACCGCGAAGTGGACGACCGCCCGCCGCAGCAGCGGGTTCGCGGGGTCGCGATAGCTCCGGTACTGCTCGATCGCCTCGTCGATGCCCTGCCCGGTGATGGCGTTCTTCAGCTCGGCCGTCGCCACAGGGACGCCGTTGACGAACAGGCACAGGTCCAACGTCTTGGTCGAGCCGGCTTCGTACGGGAGCTGCCGGGTCACGGTCAGCCGGTTCTTGCCGTAGCGCTCCAGCAGCGCCGGTGTGAGCCCGGACGCCGGCCGGAAGAACGCCAGCCGGATGGTCACGCCCAGGTCGACGACCCCGTGGCGGATGACGTCGACCGTCCCACGGGCATCCAGCTCCTTGGCCAGCCGGTCGG
>CAWIIV010000015.1:0-487322 GCA_963836205.1 uncultured Acidimicrobiia bacterium
GAGGTGAAGATGGCTCCAACCTCGATTCGAGGTTGGAGCCATCGTGCCGTAGCGGATCAGAATTGCGGGTCTGACCTACCCGATGTCGGCGGCGTTCGTTATCGTTTGGGCGAACCCGGCCAAAAGGGGGCGCCACGGCTGCGACGAGGCGGCGAAAGAGGGCGACGGTGCTGGCGGTCAGTGCCGATCGGTTCGCCGCGGGTTGGCGCCTCGTTCCGGGATCCGGACTGGTCGAGGCGGGGGCGGTCGGGGCGGCGCCCGGCGAGGGGGCGGCGGGAGTCGAGGCGGACGCTTCCGCCATCACTGTCGACGTCGTCCGGCCGGCCGACCTCGTCGCCCTCTCGTTCACCGCCACCGGCTGCGAGTTGGTGTCGTCGGCCGACGCGCCCGTCCTCCGCCCGGTGGCCGGGGCGACGGCCCGGCTGGTTGTCCGGTTCGCCTACCAGCACCTGGCCGAGGAGGCCATCTACGAGGGCCTGGCGCCCAAACCGCTCCCCTTCCCGCCCGCGGTCCCCGGCGAGACCGGCAGTGAGATCCCCGACCCCGCGCCCGACCCCGCCGACCCCGTGAACGGGGAGGACGCCCGCACCGTCCCGCCGGTGCAGGTCCTCCCGGCCAAGACCAGCCGGCTGGTGTTCGACATGCCCGAGGGCGAGAGCATCGAATTCTCCACCGCCGGCCTCCTCGCCGCCCTCGGCCGCCTCCAGCTGGTCGTCCACCCCCTCGCCACCCCCGCCCCGACCACGCCGCCAGCGGTCGGGCCGGGCGTCGGTCCGATCCTGCAGCTGCCCGGGGGACTGGCGGCCGTGATCTCCGACCGGGGTCCGGTCTTCTCCCGGGCCACCGGCGTCATGCGTCCACCCCGGATGGCCGACGTCGACAGCTTCCTCGCCACCACCCGCGACCTGCGCCGGGTGCGGGCCCTGCTCACCACCACCACCGGCACCGTCGCCGGCCGCACCGTCGACCTGGGCTCCCTCGCCGACGTGGTGCTGCCGCCGATCATCGTCCGCCCCCGGCCCCGGCCCCGGCCGACGCTCAGCCGTCCCCCCGAGCCGGGGGAGACCGCGCTCGAGGCCCCCTTCCGCCTCGTCATCTCGCCCAGCCGCCTGGCCGGGTGGGCCCATGCCGCGGACCCGGTGCGCGCCGCCGATGCCCCCGGCCACGTCGAGCTGTGGCACACCCGCATGGGCGTCCGGGAGGAGCGCGCCGACGGCACCGTCGCGGTCGACGAGAGGTCGGACGCCCAGCGCACGGTGCGTGCCGTCTGGGCCCGCGACCGGGAGGGCATGGGCGCGTGGCAAACGCTCAAGGAGGCCGAGCACAACCAGCTCCCGTTCCGCATGTCGCTCGACGGGGCCGACCGCCACATGCTCGTGCGCCAGACGGCCGAGACCTGGGTGGGCCAGGCCGGCAAGCTGCTGACGCCCGAGCCCGTCGAGGCCCGCGAGCTGTGGCTGTCGGCCCTGGGCGCCTGGCTCGACCTCCATGGCGACTGGACCACCGGGCCCTACTCGGCCGCGAGCATCGCCTCGATCCTGTCCTGGGACCACGAGGCCCCCGCCGGCCGCGACCAGTACGTGCGGGTCGTCTACCCCGGGTTCCTGTTCCCCTGCGGCCACCAGGCAGCCCTGGTGAAGCTCACCGAGCGCAAGATGAAGGACGTCAGCCCGTCGGTGGCGGGCCTGTACCAGCGCAAGTTCCTGGTCATCGGCCGGCCGCTGCTCACCTACGCCGACCAGCACAACCTTCCCTTCACCGCCATCCGGGTGGCGCCGCTCGTCACCCCCACGCTCGACGACCCCGGCAACCTCCAGAACAGCTTCTTCTGGCCCCGGGTGGGCGGTGCCGACTTCCCCTTCGTGCTCCATTGCGCCGACCACGAGCACCGCCACGTGAAGCTGCCGACACCCCTGCTGTGGGTGGCCGAGCACTTCACGGCCAAGGCCGCCAACCGCAAGGCGGTGGAGGACGTGTACGCCGCGTCCGTACACCGGAAGGTGCCCGCCAACGGCCAGCAGATCGCGTTCGCCCCGGTCATCAAGGGTGGCGACACCACCAACGACACCGTGTCGGTCTCCCTCATGGGCACCGCCCACGCGCCGCCGGCCACGTCGACCCCCCGGATGACCCAGGCCCGGGTGAGGCTGCCGGCGGTGGAGCGGATCTCGGGTGTCGGTCCGGTGCCCGTGGCCTACGCCAAGCCGTACCTCGACTTCGGGTTCACCGGCGCCGGCAATCCCGGCCAGGTCTGGGCCGCGACGGTCACGTCCGACGCCCTCAAGCAGCTCCCCAACGACGAGGTGGCCGCCCTCCCTGTCGTCAAGTTCGGCAACGGTGCACCGGCCGGCAGCGACCGTTCGGGCGGGTTCCTGTCGCCCGACCAGCCCGTCGCCGGCCTCTCCCGGCTCACGGGCACGGTCGGCGACGTGGCCGGCATGGCCACCCAGAAGTTCGACCCCAAGGAGTTCCTGAAGGGGGCGGTGCCCAAGCTGTTCGGGCTCGTCGACCTGCTCGACCTGCTCGACGCGGTGGGAGGGGTGGCGCCCAGCCTGGTCAACGAGGCGCTCGACCGGGCCGAGGGTTTCGTCGCCGACCTGCAGCGGGCCAAGCAGCAGGCAGCCGAGGCGGTCTCGGAGGCCAACAAGCTGGTGGCCCGGGCCGCGTCCAAGACGGCCGAGCTGCAGAACGCGGCCCAGGACGCGCTGGCCAAGGCCCAGCAGGCCAAGACCGCGGTGGAGGGTGCGGTCGACGGGTTCATGAGCGTCCTGCCCACCCTGGTGGGCCAGACCGAGGCCGCGGTGGCGGCGGCCGTGGCCGCGCCGATCACCGCCCTCGAGGCCGCGGTCGGCAAGCTGGAGCAGGCCGCGCCCACCCTGCCGCCGCTCATCAGCAACCAGCTCACCGCCCTGGCCAAGGTGCTCCGCCAGGTGCTCGCCGCCGCCGACCTGGTCACCGACCTGGCCCGGCTGGTCAACGGGCTGGCCCAGTCGGGCGTCGAGTCCCACTTCCGCTTCGAGTGGAAGCCGAAGCTCCAGTCGTGGCCGTCGCCCGCCCATCCCTTCGGTTCGATCACGTCGCCGATCGTCGAGGTGAAGGTCGACAGCCTGGTCCTGGCCGTGGAGGGACGGGTCAGCGGCAAGGGCGAGGTCGGCGTCGAGATCCTGGCCGAGCTGAAGGACTTCACCCTCCACCTCCTGCCGGGCGCGCCCCTCATCCGCATCCCGTTCGACCACCTCTCGTTCCGGTCGGGCAGCGCGGGCAAGCCCGATGTCGACGTGGTCATGCACGAGATCGAGTTCGTCGGCGTCCTCGCCTTCGTGGAGACGCTGAAGGACCTGATCCCGTTCGACGGGTTCTCCGACCCGCCGTTCCTCGACGTCTCCCCGGCGGGGGTCACCGCCGGCTTCACGCTCACCCTCCCGAGCGTGGCCATCGGCGTGTTCACCCTCGCCAACATCTCCCTGGGCGCCGACGTCAACGTGCCCTTCCTGGGCAAGACCGTCACCGTCGGGTTCAACTTCTGCACCCGGGAGCGGCCCTTCACCCTCACGGTGATGGCGATCGGCGGTGGGGGCTGGTTCGGGATCCGCATCTCTCCCGACGGCCTCGACGTCATGGAGCTGGGGCTCGAGGCGGGGGCGTGCCTCGCCGTCGACCTGGGCGTGGCCTCCGGGTCGGTGTCGATCATGGTCGGGATCTACATGCGGCTGGAGGGGCCCAGGGGCTCGCTCACCGGCTACGTGCGCATCCGGGGCGAGGTCGACGTGCTCGGCCTCATCTCGGCGTCGATCGAGCTCTACCTGGAGCTGCGCTACGAGTTCGACACCGGCAAGATGGTGGGCAAGGCCAGCCTCACCGTCCAGATCAAGGTGTTCGTGTTCTCCGGGTCGGTCAAGATCGAGGTCGAGCGCAAGCTGGCGGGGTCGAACGGCGACCCCACCTTCGCCCAGGTCATGGACGTGCAGAACGGCCAGTCCGCGCCCTGGTCCGACTACTGCCTGGCCTTCGCGGGGGCGTGACGGTGCCCGGCGAGGTCTTCACCGTCTGCGCCCTGCCGCACTCCTGCCGGCGGGGAGCCGAGTTCCACGTGTCGCTGTTCATCTCGCCCCGGCTCACACCGGGCTCGCCCCCAGGGGCGGGGAGGAGCTGCGCGAATACCGCCTGTTCCGCCGCTGGGCCACGACGCTGACCGACGACACCACCATCGAGCTGGGTGACCAGGGCGGGGTGATCGACTGCGAGCCCCTGCTGGCGGCGGTGCGGCCCGACGTGTGGGACGCCGCCTTCCCCGAGCGCACCCCGGTGCGAGGCCAGCCCCTACCGGAGTGGGACCGCCGCCTGTGGCGCACCTTCCGGGCCGCGGAGGTGCACGACTGGGCCAAGGCGGCCCAGGCCACCAGCGTGTTCACCGACCCGACCACGCCGCCCGCCCCCGGCGTCCACCCCCTCGTGAAGATGATGACCGGCCTCACCGCGGAGTGGTACCGCTGGGTCGTCACCGCCGGCGGGCGGCGGCGGGTCTACGACGAGTCGATCGGCACCGAGGACTTCGACAACCTGCTCGAGGGCGGCGAGTCGCTGGCGATCATCGAGCGAGTCATCGCCGGCGAGCGCGACCCGCTGCGGCGGATACTGCTTGAGCTGCACCGGGCCCGCCGCTTCTACGAGCGGCCCGAGTCGGAGCAGGAATATCACGAACGTCCAGTACCCGGCCGCAAGAGCCCGAGGCCGCCGCGGCCCGAGCCCGACTTCCACGAGCGGTGCACGCTCGCCGGCGACCACCCGGCCCTCCTCCGTGCCCTCGGCCTGGTCGTCGACCTGGTCGTCGCCGATCCCGACCGGCTGCGGCAGTCGTCGTGGCTCTCGGCCCGGCTCACCGTCGACGGTGACGACGGCCCCTGCCTGTCCACCAAGACCTCGTGCCACGCCTTCGGCGACGACCTGGTCACGATCCCGGAGACCGCCGAGTGGGTCCAGGGACTCCTGGCCGTGGGCAACGCCGACCTGTTCGCCCTCCTCGACATGGAGGCCGACGGGGCCGCCCTCAAGATGGAGCGCTGGCTGTGGACCCTGCCCCGCCTGCTGGCCATCGAGCAGAACGGCAACCCGGTCGACGCCGCCACCCCGGCGCAACGCTCCACCGGCTTCACCGTCGTCCGCAACTTCCAGGCGCTCGACGTCCAGGCCCGAATGACCCGCCAGCGCGACCTGCTGGGTGTCGTCGAGGCGGGAGGCGATCACCGACTGGGCAGCGAGGACGTGGCCCGGGGGATGCGGGTGGAGGCGTGGGACGACACCGCCGGGCGCTGGTTCAGCCTCCACTCCCGCCTGATCGACGTGGTGGTCGACGGTGTCGGCACCGTCATCGACGACGCCGCCGAGGAGGGGTTCGTCCAGGGGACGCCGGCGAGCGAGACCTCGGGGGTTCCCGACAGCCCGGTCCACGTCCACGAGGCCGTGTTCGGGTGGGAGGGCTGGAGCCTGTCCGCGCCCAGGCCGGGGAAGCGGGTGCGCCACGAGGACGGCGACGAGGTGGTGGAGGACCCCACGGCCACCCCCGACGAGGTCACGCCCGTGGTCATCACGGCCACGGTCGCTCCCCGGACGCTGCCGAGGCTCCGGTTCGGCCGGTCGTACGCCTTCCGGGCCTGGCTCGTCGACCTGGCCGGCAACGTCCGCCCCCACGGCCTCAACCCCCCGGCACCGGCGCCGTCCTCCGTGCAGCAGGTGCTCGCGGCCCGGCTGGCCACCGCCGGGGTCGACCCCGCGGTCGAACCCGGCTTGGTGGTACCGGGCGTCGCCCACCTGCGGGCCGAGACCCATGCCGGGCTGGAGGCCCGCCGGCTGACCGGTGCGGGTGCCGGGGCGACGGACGACGCCGACGGGTTGGGCGGGGTGGCCGTGGGCCCGAACGTGGGCGGGGTGACCATCGACCGGTTCGTCGCCGGCGGACTCGTCGGCGCCCCGGATGCGGCCGGGCTGGCGGCGGACGACGTCCGGCTCGCCGATCCCTCCGTCACGGCCGCGTCGGTGGCGGGGCGGCTGCGGGCCCGCCGGGCGGAGCGGGCAGTGGGCGGGGACGCACCGCCCAGGCAGTCGTTCGTGAACCGGTCCTCGCTCGTGGCCCAGGCCTTCGCCCGGGCCGTCGGCGACCCCCGCCAGCCGTTCGTGGCGTCGACGGTGGCCATCCGGCCGGAGGCGGTGGCGCCGGTGGTGTCCAGCCACCTGCCCCACGTGCCGGGGCCGGTGGCGGCGGCCGGGATCGACCTGGAGGCCGCTCTCGCCACCATCACCCCCCTGCGGCCCTTCCTGCGCTGGGACCCGGTGCCCAGCCCCGCCATCGTCCCCCTCCGGCGGTTCACCGAGGGCGAGTCGCTGCGGGTGCTGGTCGTGCGGTCGGGCGTCGCCCAGGACCCGGCCACGCTCGCTCTCACCGTCACCCCACCCGACGAGTACGCCGCCGCCGCGGCCGCCGCCCATCCCGCGCTCGACCTGGGCTATGGCGACGTCAACGAGCGACACCTGGCGCCGCCCAAGACCAGCCAGTTCCAGGCTGAGTTGCACGGCGCGTTCGACGACGCCATCGGGTCCGTCAACCCCGCCGACCACGTTCGCCTGCTGGCGGTGGCGATGCGGGAAGCGGGAACGTTCTTCGACCTCGACGTCGTCGACCTCACCGACCCGACCACCACCGTCCCACAGCCGGGAGTCCGGCTCGAAACCAGCCCGGGGCCGCCCCAGGTCGACCCGAAGACCCTTCCCCTGGCCCCGGGAGACGCGCCCGCGCCCGGCCAGTACGTCGTCCACGACACGCCCCAGCTCCGGCTGCCCTACCTGCCCGACACCCTCGCCCGAGGTGTTTCCCTCGCCTTCCCCGACGCCGGCACCGACCGCCGCATCCCGTTCCCGTTCGGGGGCGAGGGGTGCACCGCCACCTACGGCGGCAGCGACGCCTGGCCCGAGATCGAACCGTTCCGACTCGTGCTCGCGGGGGCGGCCGAGCTGTCGGGCCGGGTCGACGGGACCGTGATCACGATCGATCTCCCGCCCGGTGACCAGCTCCGATTCCGCCTCGCCAGCTCCCTGACCAGGCCCGATCTCGACCTCATGGGGCCGTGGCGCAACCTCCCGGCGACGGTGCGGTCGGATCCCGACGTGGTCGAGGCCGCCGTCGACGGTTGGCTGTGGGCCCTCACCCCCTACGAGAACGTGATCCTCATCCACGCCGTCCCCCGCCCCCTGGAAGCGCCCCGCCCGACGGTCGTCACGCCGTCCCGCCAGCTCGGCTCCACCGAGTGCACGCTCATCGGGGCGGTCGACCTCCACGGCCCGAGCACCGACAGCCTCACCGCCGAGGCCACGTGGGTGGAGCCGGTCGACGAGGTGACCCTGCTCACCGGGCCCGAGGAGCATCCCCAGCAGGCGGTGGCGTTCACCTCGCCCGTCCAGCCCTTCGAGGACCTCGCCATCCTCTGGCCGACCGACGTCGAAGCCACGATCGAGAACTTCGGCAAGGTCCGGGGCCACCGGGCGGTGCACCAGTTCGGCGACACCCACCACCGGCGGGTCGACTACCGGTTCCGGGCCTCCACCAGATTCCGTGAGTTCTTCCATCCCGACCTGGTGGCGCCCGACCCGGCCGTCCCCGGCGACGACGGCCGGAGCGTGGTCGGGCCGGTGGTGAAGGTGTCGGTGCCGAGCAGCGCCCGGCCGGCGGCGCCGGTGGTGCACTCGGTCCTGCCCCTGTTCCGCTGGACCGACGGCATCGAGCCCGAGCAGCCCTTCGCCCGCCGCCGGGTCCGGCGGGCCGGAGTCCGCATCTACATGGAGCGGCCGTGGTTCTCGTCCGGCCAGGACGAGCTGCTGGGCGTCCTGCTGGCCGTCAACGGCAACGACTCGTTCGGACCGCCGCCGCCCGACCAGTCCGGCTTCCCGTTCGTGAGCAAGTGGGGTGGCGACCCGGCGTGGCTGGGCGCCCCGGTACCCAACCGGGCCATGACGCCCCTCTTCCTCGACAGCCTGATGGCCGGCCTCACCTTCGACGACCGTCACCATCCGGCCCGCCCAGTCACCCAGGCCCGCACCCTGCCCCTGTCCGCTGTCGCTGGCGCGCCGAACGTGCAGGTGGCGGGCTACAAGCCGCAGTACAACCACGACCGCAACCTCTGGTACGTCGACATCGCCATCGACGCGGGCGACACCTACTGGCCGTTCGTCCGACTGGCCGTCGCCCGCTACCAGCCGGAGAGCCTCGACACCTGCCACCTGTCGGCCCCCGTCCGCTGCGACTTCGTGCAGCTGGCGCCGACCCGCACCACGAGCGTGAGCCGCACCGACGACCGCCACGTGCGGGTCGTGGTCAGCGGACCGATCGGGGTGCGCTCGAAGCGGTTCCCCGATTCGGTCGACACCCTGGCCGCGCTGGTCGCCCCCAACCACCAGGTCGTGGCCCGGCTGCAACGGCGTGATCCCACGATCCCCACCGACCTGGGCTGGGAGACGGTGGCGGCCGGCGAGCTCACGGTCAGGGGAAGGGGCGAAGGCTCACCCGACTTCGAGGTCGCGTGGGTGGGCGCCCTGGAGGCGCCGGAGACGATCCCCCTCGGCCGACCCGGGTCGAACCCCGACTGGCGGGTGACGGTGGAGGAGTGGGAGATGCTGCCCGGCGACCCCTTCACCCTCGGCCCCACGCGAGGCCGCCTGCCACCCGTCTGGGAACGCCGCCTGGTCTACGCCGACGAGGTCGAGCTCTAGCCCAGCAGCTTGACCCGAGCAGCTTGGCCCGAGCAGCTTGGGTAGCGGGGGAGGAGCGACACCTCACCGCCCGACCCGACCCCTCGGGTAAGGGTAGGCGAAGGGCTGTCAGCTCTACCGAAGTATGCGGTCTGCACCATTGTCGGAAATGCCGGAAAAGACAATTCTCTCCTTGACAACAGCCGCCGACAAAGCGAGGTGGCCAAAAAAGGACAAGAGGAAAGAACCGACAATGAGCAAGAACGCGACCATCAAGCGTGCATCCCGGCTCGGACTGGCAGCGGCCGCCCTGGCGACTGCAACCATGCTCGGCGCGAGCGTCGCCCCCGCCCACGCCGGCCTCGACGACCTGTGCATCCCCGGGCCCACGCCGAGCATCATCCCCGTCGATATCGTGACCTACGAGGACCTCGGTGTCGAGCAGATGACCGTGCGCCTGTCCAGGCCCGCCTGCTGGCAGGTGACCGTGCACTACGCCACCCAGGGCATCACGGCCACCCAGGCCCACGACTACAAGGGAACCTCCGGTTTCGTGGTCTTCCCGCCCAACTCCACCATCAGGACGCTCCCCGTCACCATCCTCGACGACCCCTGGGTCGAGCAGCCGGAGATCGTGGCTGTGAACTTCCAACGCCCCCTTCGGTGCCACCCTCCCCGACAAGGTCGGGCTCATGACGATCCTGGACGGGTCCCCGACTCCTGGGTGATCCAACCCTGCACAGCCGGGCAACGCCAGCCGGCCGGAGAGACGACGAGGTCTCTCCGGCCGGTTTCCTTTTGTGGCGTCACGGAACTCGACGTCGGCCTATTCCCCGCTCGCATATCCGGCGATTTGATTTGCTCTCCGCCTCGTTCTCCGTCACGCAGGAGAAGAAGCATCCGCCGGTGGACGAGAAGGGTCGAACGCATCGGCGCCAACAGGGCAGCCTCGTCGGAGAGCGTCGAGGTGCGGACCCGCCGCGGCCACCGAACCTCCCCGGCCCCGGGATGAAGCCGACGGCCGGGTCCGGTGCCATCATGCGTCTGGCATGGGCGAGCGGTTGCGGGCGGTGCTGGCGGAGGACAACCTCCTCGTGCGGCAGGGTTTGTGCAGCCTGCTCGCCATCTCCGGCGAGGTCGACGTGCTGGCCGCGTGCTCCTCGCTGCCCAAACTGCTCGAGGCGGTCGACGCCCACCAACCCGACGTGGTCCTCACCGACATCCGCATGCCGCCCGGCTTCTCCGACGAGGGCATCCAGGCCGCCCGGCTGCTGCGCGAGAGCCACCCCACCCTGGGCGTGGTCGTCATCTCCCAGTTCGCCGACCCCAGCTACGCCATGGCCGTGCTCGGCGACGGTTCGAACGGCCGGGCCTACATCCTGAAGGACCGGGTCCACGACCTCGACCGCCTGCTCCGAGCCATCCGAGCGGTCGTCGCCGGCGACTCCTTCGTCGACGAGGAGATCGTGGCCGCCCTGGTGCAGTCGCACGCCCGGCTGGGCGAGGGCCCCACCGACTCGCTCACCGACCGCGAGCGGGAGGTCCTGGCCGAGGTGGCCACCGGCGCCAGCAACGCGTCGATCGCGGAGTCGCTCGGCGTCTCCGGCCACGCGGTGGAGAAGCACATCAACTCCATCTTCTCCAAGCTCGGGCTGTCGGGCAGCCCGTCGGTGAACCGGCGGGTGCAGGCGGTGCTCGTCCACCTCCAGAGCCAGCCCCGTGGCGACCAGCGCTAGCCCCGACGCCGAGGTCGCCACCGACCTCTCCCGCCTGCGGACCTTCGTCGTGGCCGACTTCCTCGCCGCCATGGGCGGGGTGGCCTTCATCCTGGTGGTGTGGCTGACGGTGCTCCGGTCGGGCTGGTTGCTCGTGCTGGCGCTGATCACGGCGACCACCGGGGGCATCATGCTGCTCGGCCTGGGACCGCTGCGCCGGGGCCGGGTGGAGCCGGCAGTGGCCTGGCTTGCCGTCGCCAACTGGTGCAGCGCCCTGTCGATGACGGCCATCGCCAGCTTCGCCTGGCCCATCCTCGTCTTCGCCGCGGTGCTGCCGGCCGTGTTCTCGGTGCCCTACGTGTCACGGAAGTCGCTGCACCGCTATCTGGCCGTCTCGCTGGCGGTCGCCACCGCGGTGGCCGCCCTGGGCGTGCTCCAGGACGTGACCGGGTTCACCAACCGGGCCCCACAGTGGGTGAAGGAGGCGGTGCTCATCACCTTCGTCCCGGCCATGGCCGCCCTCCTCGTCGAGTTGTCCCTGGCCAGCCGCGCTCACCTGCAGCGGCTGCTCGACGCCGCGCTGGGCGCGGTCGCCGATCTCCGCCGCTCGGAGACGGCGCTGGCCGAGTCGGTCGCCGAGCTGCAGGCGTCCCGCGCGCGGTGGTGGCCGCGACCGACGAGGAACGCCGCCGGATCGCCCGCGACCTGCACGACGGGTCACAGCAGCGGCTGACTGCGTTGGGGCTCAACCTGTCCGTCGTCCGGGAGCTGCTACGCCGGTCCCCGGACGAGGCGGCTGACGCGCTGACCGCCCTGCGCGGCTCGGTCACCGAAGCCCAGGCCGACCTCCGGGCTGTCGTCCACGGGATCTACCCGCCCGCGCTCACCGAGCACGGCGTGGTGATGGCCCTCGGTACGGCCACCACCCAGTCGCCCAACACCGTGCGCCTGGTGGCCGATGGCGTTGGGCGCCACCCGCCCGACGTGGAGGCGGCCGTCTACTTCTGCTGCACCGAGGCCCTCCAGAACGCGGCCAAGCACGCCGGTCCTAATGCCACCGTGCGGGTGACGCTGGCCGAGAAGGAGCCCGGCTGGCTCGAGTTCGAGGTGCGGGACGACGGGCGCGGGTTCGACCCGGCTGCCACTTCAGGCGGAGGCGGCTTCGTCAACATGCGGGACCGGGTGGGCGCCCTCGGGGGAGAGCTGCGCGTGGTCAGCTCGCCCGGGGGAGGCACCGTGGTCCGGGGCCTGGTGCCGGCGGCACCCCGGCCCCTGCCGGCCTGACCCCCCCGAGGTAGGGGTAGCCGTAGGGCTGTCAGCTCTAGGGAAGTATGCGGTCACCACCATTGAGGGCAAGTTCGAAAAGGAGGATTCTTTCCTTGACAACAGCCGCCGAGAAAGCGAGGTGGCAACAAAGACAAAGAGGAGAGAATCGAAATGAACAAGAACTTGACCATCACGCGTGCATCCCGCCTCGGCCTGGCGGCGGCGGCCGTGGCCGTGGCCGCTGGCAGCATGCTCGGCGCAGGCGTCGCCCCCGCCCACGCCGGACCGACCCTTGGTTGCATCCCCGCCCCGAGCATCACCATCCACGACGAGGCCGGCTGGGAGCTGAACGGATCCGTCGTCCCCACGGTGAGCCTGTCGAAGAAGGCCTGCTGGCTGGTGAAGGTGCACTTCGCCACCAACGACGGGACGGCCAAGAAGAGCGCCGGCGACTACCCGGGCACCAGCGGTGACCTGGTCTTCCAGCCCGGCACCACCCACCTGCAGCTCCCAGTCACGATCTTCGACGACGGCCTGGGCGACTCGGGGGAGACGTTCAGCGTCAACCTCAGCGGCCCCTCGGGCGCCACCATCGCCGACAGTGTCGGCATCATGACCATCCTGGAAGGCGAGCCGCCCACCCCCGGGTAACCGTCAACCCAAGAACCGAATACTCAAGCCGGTCGCAGAGACAACAAGGTCTCTCCGACCGGCTTCTTTTCGTCGTGACGGACTCATGATCGTCGGCCGCATATCGAGCGTCGTAGGTGAGGGTGACGATGTCTTTTCCCGGTGGGCGCCCGCTGTAGGCTCGCTGACGTCACCGGAAAGGCGGCGTCGCCCATGAAAGCGTTCATCTACGAGAAGTACGGGCCGCCGGAGACGCTTCGGATGACCGACGTCGAGACACCCGCGCCGGTCGCCGGTGAGGTCCTCCTCAGGATCGTGGCCACCTCCGTCAATCCGGCGGACTGGCACTGCATGCGGGGCAAGCCCCTCTTCTCGCGCGCCACCCTGGGCTTGCGGCGGCCGAAGCACAGGATCCTCGGGGCCGACGTCGCCGGGCAGGTGGAGGCGGTTGGCAGCGGCGTCACCCGGTTCAAGCCCGGCGACGAGGTCTATGCCGATCTCTCGGCCCACGGTTTCGGCGGCTTCGCCGAATACGTCTCGGCGCCGATCGAAGCCATGTCACTCAAGCCCGCAAACCTGTCGTTCGAGGAGGCGGCGGCAGTCCCGCTGGCCGCGGTGACCGCACTCCAGGGCCTCCGCCGCCACGGAGAGGTGCAGCCGGGGCAGAAGGTGCTGGTCAATGGTGGTTCGGGCGGCGTCGGCACCTTTGCGGTCCAGATCGCCAAGTCGTACGGGGCGGAGGTGACCGCGGTGACGAGCACCCGGAACGTCGACCTCGTCCGTTCGCTCGGCGCCGATCACGTCGTCGACTACACGACGACCGACTTCGCCCAAAACGGGCAGCAGTTCGACCTCATCCTCGACACGGTGGGCAACCGATCGGTGCCGGATCTCAAACGGGCGCTGACCGAGAGTGGCAAGGCCACCATCGTCGGGTTCACCAGCGTGTCGAGGATGATCGGTGCCTCGCTGCGCGGCGGCAAGGGAATCGCCATGATGTTGGCCCACGCGACGAGCAAGGATCTGGAGTTCCTTGCCGGGCTGATCGAGGCCGGAAAGGTACGCCCGCAGATCGACCGGCGCTACCCGTTCGCCGAGATCCCCGCCGCCATCGCCTACCTCGAACTGGGCCACGCCCGGGGCAAGGTGGCCGTAGGGGTGACGTGACGGACCCGCGGGCGTCACGATCCCGGCCGTCGTCGACGCGCACGAACCGGCGGGGGGTTGACTGCCCGGTCCGTAGAACCACCCGGCCGCGGGCAGCCCCGGCGCCGGCTCGCACGGGCGAGCGGAGCTGTCGGCCAGGCCGGACGGCGGGCGGGGTATCGCCGTCCGGGCCGGACTTCCGCCCCGCAAGACGCTCACCGGATAGCCCGGAACGCCCGGCGCCGGGGCCGCAGTCAGGCGACGGTCACCCCGAAGGGGAATCGAACACCGACGACGCCACCACCGGTGAATCGGGCGCCGACCGCCACCGCCACCGGGGCGAGGCCGGCCGGCCAGTCCTCGTCGGCCGGCCAGTCGTGGACGGCGGCCAGCCCGGCCGTCGGTGCCCGGCCGGAGATCGTGAGGTACAGGGCTGAGGTGTCCCGGGGATGCGCCGGCGAGCCGCCGAAGGAGACGCCGCGCCCCGGGTAGTACGCGTCCGACAGGGCGATGGCCAACACGAATGGCTCGGCGCTCTCCACCCTCACCCCGACGATGGCGGACTCACCCACCGCCAGCTCCGTGGGCAGTGGCGTGAGGAGGGTGAAGGTGACCTGCGGGGCGGCGGCGGCCGGAACCGGCGGGCCGACGAGGACGAGGCTGCACGCCATCAGACCGGCTGCGAGGAACGAGCGCCTACATCTCACGGTCACAAATCTCCTTCTGGGGCGAGATTGAGCGGCTCGGCTCACTTCAATGATCGCGTCCAAACGAGAAATCGGACATCGGATGCGTCCTGACCAGCCGGACGCCGTTCTAGGCCGCGGGCTTGACCTCCACCACGTCGACCAGGGCGGGGAGCGGCGTGACGGTCGAACGGGCGTTCCGCTCGGCTGCCTCATGCCTGGCCATCTGACGGCTGAGGGGGAGCACACCTCCGAAGAAGACACCGCTCAGGGCGCAGGGCAGGATCGACACCGCCAGGGCGTTGCCCAGACCGGTGCCGGCCGCGAGGCACATGCCCACGACGAGGAGGTAGACGAGCGGGGTCCCGACGAAGATCCCGAACAGGACGTCGTTTCCCAGTTCCCCATCGGAGACGGCGTCGCCGCTCGAGAGACTGGAGGCGTGATCGGGCGTCGCGGCGGCGGTGGTGGTCGACACTGGGCAACCTCTCGGTCGAGAGGATTGTCGAGAAGGGCCGCTCGCATGCGAGACCGCCGGACAACGAACGTCCTCGGGGGAGGCCCAGCGTAGCGGACGCCCGCGGAGGCCCTGGCCTCTCGACCGGTTGAGGCCCGTCGTCCGAAAACTGGTATTCAGCCAGATTTGGATCTACTCCAGCATGCGGTCTAGGCTCCGAGCGTGCCCCCGGAAACACCCGTCGACAACGATGCGGTTCTGCGCCGGCACGGTCTGCATGTCACAGCCCAGCGTCTGGCGGTCCTGCGGGCGGTGTCCGACCGACCGCACAGCACCGCCGACGACATCTACACAGTCGTGCGGGCCGAGATCGGGGCCATCTCACGGCAGGCGGTGTACGACGCCCTCGCCGCCCTCACCGACAAGGGCCTCTTCCGGCGCATCCAGCCCGCGGGGTCGTCGACCCGCTACGAGAACCGGGTCGGTGACAATCACCACCACCTCATCTGCCGAGCGTGCAGCCGGATGGTCGACGTCGACTGTGCGGTCGGCCACACCCCGTGCCTGACCGCGGCCGACGACTCCGGCTACGAGATCGACGAAGCCGAGGTCATCTACTGGGGTCGATGTCCCGAATGTCTCGCATCCACCTGAGCCTGGATGCCGGGGAACCAGCTTTGAGAGCAACGAGCCATGTGAAGGAAACAGCGACAGAGGAGAAGGACCGACGTGTCTGACAGCCGCAGCGAAAGCGAAAACCCAGCAATCCCGGCCCCGGAGCCCGAGCCGCACCGGCCCCGGACGAATCAGGACTGGTGGCCGAACCAGCTCGACCTGCAGGTTCTCCACCAGCACTCGCCCCGGTCCAACCCGATGGACGACGGCTTCGACTACGCCGAGGAGTTCAAGGCCCTCGACGTCAACGCCCTCAAGCAGGACGTCTTCGACGTCATGACGACGTCACAGGACTGGTGGCCGGCCGACTTCGGCCACTACGGGCCGCTGTTCATCCGCCTGAGTTGGCACGCCGCGGGCACGTACCGCATCGAGGACGGCCGGGGCGGGGCCGGTAGCGGGGAACAGCGCTTCGCCCCCCTCAACAGCTGGCCCGACAACGCCAACCTCGACAGGGCCCGTCGGTTGCTCTGGCCGGTCAAGCAGAAGTACGGCCGGAAGGTCTCCTGGGCCGATCTGCTGGTCTTCGCCGGCAACTGTGCCCTGGAGTCGATGGGATTCAAGACCTTCGGCTTCGCCTTCGGACGCGAGGACGTCTGGGAGCCCGAGGAGGTCATCTGGGGCCCGGAGGACACCTGGCTCGGTGACGAGCGCTACAGCGGCGACAGGGAACTGTCCGGTCCTCTCGGCGCGGTGCAGATGGGCCTGATCTACGTGAACCCGGAGGGGCCCAACGGCAACCCGGACCCGCTGGCTGCGGCCAGGGACATTCGAGAGACCTTCCGTCGCATGGCGATGGACGACGAGGAGACGCTGGCGCTCATCGTCGGCGGACACTCCTTCGGCAAGTGCCACGGGGCAGTCGATCCCGACTGCGTCGGTCCGGAGCCCGAGGCCTGCCCCGTCGAGCACCAGGGCATCGGCTGGAGGAACTCGTGCGGCAGCGGCAAGGGCGTCGACACCATCACCAGCGGGCTGGAGGGGGCATGGACCACCACCCCGACGCAGTGGGACAACGCGTTCCTCGACATCCTTTTCAAGTACGACTGGGAGCTGACGACCAGCCCCGCCGGGGCCAAGCAGTGGACTCCCAAGGATCCCGCCGCTCAGGGCACGGTGCCCGATGCTCATGATCCGTCGAAGCGGCACGCCCCGATGATGCTGACCACCGACCTGGCGCTGAAGATGGACCCGATCTACGCGCCGATCGCCAAGCGATTCCACGAGAACCCGGACCAACTGGCGATCGCGTTCGCCAAGGCCTGGTACAAGCTGCTGCACCGCGACATGGGGCCGTTGTCGCGCTACCTCGGCCCGTGGGTTCCGGAGCCCCAGCTGTGGCAGGACCCCGTCCCCGCGGTCGATCACGAACTGATCGGCGACGCCGACATCGCCGCCCTCAAGGCCCAGATCCTCGGATCGGGACTGTCGATCTCCCAGCTGGCGTCCACCGCGTGGGCGTCGGCCGCCACCTTCCGCGACACCGACAAGCGGGGCGGGGCCAACGGGGCGCGGATTCGCCTCGCGCCGCAGAAGGACTGGGGGGTGAACGACCAGGCCGAGCTGGCCCAGGTGTTGCAGACCCTCGAGCAGATCCAGCAGGACTTCAACTCGCAGGCCGGCGGCCCGAAGGTCTCGCTGGCCGACCTGATCGTCCTGGGCGGGTGCGCAGCCGTGGAGCAGGCGGCCAAGAACGCCGGGCACGACATCGCAGTCCCGTTCGCGCCGGGCCGCACGGACACCTCGCAGGAGCAGACCGACGTGGAGGCGTTCGCCGTGCTCGAACCGAGAGCAGACGGGTTCCGCAACTACCTCCGAGCCGGGGAGAAGCTGCCGCCGGAGACCCTGCTGCTCGACCGGGCCAACCTGCTGTCGCTGACCGCGCCCGAGATGACGGTGTTGATCGGCGGCATGCGGGCCCTGAACACCAACGTGGGGGAGACCCGCCATGGCGTCTTCACCGACCGGCCCGAGACGCTGACCACCGACTTCTTCGTGAACCTGCTCGCACCCGGTACGGAGTGGAAGGCATCCGCCTCGGCCGAGAACGTCTACGAGGGTCGGGACGGCGCGGGCGAGGTCAAGTGGACCGCCACCGCCGTCGACCTCGTCTTCGGCTCGAACTCCCAGCTCCGAGCGATCGCGGAGGTCTACGCCTCTGACGACTCGAAGGAGAAGTTCGTGCGTGACTTCGTGGCCGCGTGGGACAAGGTCATGAGTCTCGATCGCTTCGACCTCGCCTGATCGACGGTTTCCCGGTCTAGTGGCCGGTTCGACCCCGAACCGGTCACCAGACCCGCTCGCGTGGGTGCCGACTCCCGAGGATGGGCCTATGACGGGTGACGAGGCCGAGCGTGTACATGTGGTCTTCCCGCTCGACGTCGGCGTCGACGGATGGCCACCGGTTGGCGGCGAGCGGGTTTGGGCGCACGCGTTGGGCGACGATCGCTACCGACTCGACAACGTCCCGTGGTTCGTTCGAGGGATCGCCGAAGGCGATGTCGTGCGGGCGGTGTCCCCGGACGGCGACTCCTGGCCGGTCTTCGTCGAGCGGGTGGAATGGGGCGGGAACTGCACCGTCCGCGTGATCCCCCTGCGAGCAGGCCCCCTCGATGCCAGTCAGGAGGCCGTTCTCGAAATGTTCGTCGGTCTCGGAGTCACCGGCGAGTGTGCCGGGACCTATCCCATCGTGGCCCTCACGATCCCACCCGACGCCGACGCCCGGGCCGTGAAGGAACTCCTCCGCCAGGGTGAGGCGGACGGTCGTTGGGAGTACGAGGAAGGCTGCATCAGCGATGCCTGGCGAGAGATCTGAGGCTTAGCCGGACGCAGGACGAGATCGGCGGAAGGTGTGAGGCCGTGGTGGCGTGTCCGACTCGATGATCTGCAAATCGTCCCCTTCCCGTCCGGACCAGCCCACACCCTTCGTCGCGAACGTGGTCGGCACCTCGGGCGCCAACTCGTCGTTGCGGTTGCCCTCGTCCGTCGGTCGGTCCTTGTCGGTCATGGTTCCCCATCCTCCTTCGCCTGTGCGAGTGCGAGAGCACCGGCGCGACGCGCTGAGCCCTGCATGATTGTCTACCCGTTTGCCCTGTCCTACCCGCTTTCCTGCGCCCGTCACTCTCGGCGCATCCGATCGGCGTCGCTTCCGGCGTCCCTGATCGGTATCGCACGGTCGTAGGCTCCTGCCGGTGCTGGCGACCAAGGCTGTCGGGGGGGAGGCTGATCACCACGCTCGCTGACCTGCCCGAGGGGCGTGCGGGGGCGGTGGGCCCATGCTGATCAGCAACGCCGAGCTGGAAGCCATCCGCGCCGGACGGGTCGACCTCGCCTTTCGGCGCTGGGACCGACCCCGGCTGCGAGTGGGCACGAAGATGCGCACCGCAATCGGGCTCGTCGAGGTTACGTCGCTCGACGAAATCGCGCGCGAGGCGATCAACGACGAGGAAGCCCTCCGGGCGGGTGCGACCACTCGCCACGAGCTGCTCGCCCGGCTGGCCAGCCACCCCGACCGTCCCGTCTATCGGGTCGGCCTGCGCTTCGCCGGAGCCGATCCACGCATCGCGCTCAGGGAGACGACGCACCTCACCGAGGATGAGTACTCCCTCCTCGTCGATCGCCTGGACCGGCTCGACCGGGCGTCGCGCCATGGTCCGTGGACGCGGGCGACCCTGGCGATCATCGGCCGCCGCCCCGGGGTTCGGGCCCCCGAACTGGCACTCGAAATGCTCCGGGAGCCGATGGCCTTCAAGCGGGACGTCCGAAAGCTCAAGGAGCTTGGCCTCACCGAGTCGCTCGAAACCGGCTACCGCCTCGCCCCCCGAGCCTTGGCCCTGATTCAGCGCCTCGAATGAGAACGCTCGCCCCTCAGCGCTGATCTGGGCGCTGAGATTCGGCGCCAGGATTGCGCTAAGAATCCCGGCCACAGGTCCGGCGAGGTGATCGGAGCGATCGAATGGGTCTACGAAGGACGTCGTTGGAGTGGTTCGGCTGGGAGATGTACGAACTGCCGGTCGAGTTCGTGGAGGAGATGACCGACGAGACGAACCTGGCCTATGCCAAGGCGATCATCGTGTGCGCCGCGGGCGACGGCGAGATAAGCGAACGGGAGCGAGCGTGGCTGGTCGGCTATCTCATCTCCGCGGGCGACTCCGACGCGGTCGTCGACGAGATCAGGACCTACACCGGCAGCGACGACCTCCAGGACCTGATCAACAGCTCGGAGTACATGTCACTGACGGCTCGCCCCATGCTCTATGACGCGCTGCGGGCATGCTCGGCGGACGGGGAGCTCTCGGAGGGGGAGCGAGCTCGGATCGCAGAAGCGGCGTCGCAGCTCGGCGTGCCGGCTGAGGTCGTCGCCGAGCTGGAAGAGATCGTCGAGGAGGAAGCCAAGCTGCGAAAGCGCCGGCACCAGCTGATCGTCCTGGACACGCTCGCCGCCGCCGGGCGCTGAGGCGTCCTCCGGCTCGGCGCCCCGCCGGGCCGCGCTCCAGGTCACGCTTCGCGTGAGGGGACCTGAACGGCGCCACCCGAATGTGATTGCGGTCTAGTCGCGACGGGCGCGCGCCCGGCGCTTCCCCTCGTGCATGGCCTGCACCCGACCACCGGGGATGGTGTGGCCCTCCTCGACGAGCTCCGCCGGAAGAGCCTGGGCGGGCGGCATCCGGTCCGACCACGGGTCCCGGGATCCGAGGTGGTCGAGGGCGGTGTGCACGGTGAAATCCCCCGATGTGACGTGGTCGAGATCGTCCCAGGCGATGGGGAAGGAAACGGGGGCACCGGGTCGCACCCGGGGGCTGTAGGCCGCCACCACCGTCGCCCCGCCTACCCGGGTGGCATCGACGAAGACCTTGTCGCCCCGGTCCTCCTTCATGAACGCGGTCGTCGCCACTTCGGGATCGAGCGTCGCTGCCCGGGCGGCGATGGCCCGGGTGGCGGCGGCCGCGTCCTCCAGGGACACCTGGTCGTCGATCGGGACGAACACGTGGACACCCTTGGCCCCGCTCGTCTTGACCGCCCCCTCGAGGCCGGCGTCGGTGAGGGCCTGGCGGACCAGCTTGGCGGCCCGGACGGCCATGGCGAAGGCGTCGGTGCCGGCAGCCGGCGGGTCGAGGTCGAGGACGAGATGGGTCATGCGATCGGGACGGTCCATCCGTACGAGGGTCGGGTGGTACTCCACCGCCCGCTGGTTAGCGAACCACAGAAGCGTGCGGCGGTCGTTGCACAACGCGTACGACACGTCCCGCTTCGAGCTCTCCGCCCACATGGTGACAGTCGGGACCCACTCGGGGGTGTACTTGGGGACGTTCTTCTGCATGAACGCCTCCTGGCCCCGGTGGACCCGGATCACCGACAGCGGACGGTCCTCGAGGACGGGGAGAATCCGGTCGGCCACCCCATCGAGGTACTCGACCAGATCCCGCTTGGTGGCCCCCGCCCCCTCGAACAACGGCTGGTCGAGGTTGGTCAGCGTCACGCCGTACCTGGCTTCGCCGCTCTTCGCATCGGCCATCGGACCCGACGGTACCGGCGGTTACCCCCGCGCGTCTCCCAGATCGTCGGGCGATACGAGGTGCCGGGGTATGCACCGGCCGCTCCTCGGCGGCACCAATCTGCCCAGGATGGGTCCGTCGCCGGAGCCTCGAACCGTCGACTCTGAAATGGAAGGAAGCGAGCTTCTCGTGCGTCCAACCCACTTGCAGGCACTACGGGAGAAGGAGGAACCATGGCGAAATCGACAGTTCCGACGCTCGGCGCCCAAGAGCCGGTCCGTCATCAGTACCGGCCCGCGGACAGGTTCCCGACGCGGCGATTCCTCATGCTGCTCGCTGCGGTGTGCATGGCTGCGAGCGTCTGGGGAGGAGCGGTGTCGTCGGCATCGGCCGAGGCGGCTTCGCCGTCTGAGCATTGGGTCGGCGTCATTGAGCAGCACGGGGACCACTTCGACTACGTGGGCCGCGCGTGCCCCGTCGAGGTCGACGTGTGTGTGGCCATCGAGGCCCGCTACCGGATCATCCCCGTAACCCCTGAGGCAGCGCAAGTGCTTCCGACCGTGGCCGGCGGCACGGCCAGCGTCGAAGGATTCCTGATCGCCGTCCAAGGCGGCGGGCACGGCGGGTTGCTGATCGCCGAGCGCGTGTCGCCGACGACCGCCGCGGCATAACTCCCATCTGTCGCACGGCAGGGGAGTGTTCGCCCAAATCCGACGTCGGACATGCAAAACTGGTCGTCGCGCTGGCGAGCGCCTGGTCGAAACGGCGAACGACGAGACACAACGCAGGCGTCGACGACGACGTTGAGCCGGCCGCCACGGTGCTCGCGACGACGTCGTCGTTGACGCTGTCCACTATCCCCGGCTCGCCCGCCGGCCTGGGCGCCGTGGACTGGCCGAGGGTGATCGACGCTCTCGACTGCAACCCGAAAACGCCGGCGTCGAGGTCGTCCGCAGATCTGCGGCGGACGTCTGTACGTTCCAGGCCGGTGTGATGCGACAGGAAAGCGCAGTGAAGACGACAAGAGCGTGACAGTCGTCGTCAGCCGGGACCGCCACGTCCCGCGGGAGCGATATGCTGATCTGTATGCGGACAACCATCAATCTGCCTGATGCTCTTGCCCAAGCGGCGAAGGCGAAGGCGGCGGCCGAGGGACGGACGTTCACCAGCCTGGTCGAAGAAGGGCTGAGAGCGGTTCTCGCCGCAGAGCCGACGACCGCTCCGATCACGCTCCCGGCGTACGGCACGCGTGGTGGCAAGGTCCTCATCGATATCGCCGACCGGGAAGCACTCTGGGCGGCGCTTGACGCTGATGGCGCGCCTTGATCGTCTTGCCTGACGTCAACGTCCTCGTCTACGCCTTCCGCCGAGAGTCGTCACTCCACGAACGGTATGCCGCGTGGCTCGCCGATCTGTTGAGTGGCGCGGACGAGGTAGGCATCACCGAAGGCTCGCTCACTGGTTTCCTCCGCATCGTCACCAACCCACGCATCTACGCCGACCCGGCGCCGACGTCCGGCGCGCTGATGTTCGTCGATGCAGTACGTCTCGCCCCACGACGGAGGTGGGTCGGCGTAACCGATGCGGTTTGGACGACCTTTTCGGCGCTGGTCAACTCCGATCCGCAGGTCCGGGGCAACCTCCTGCCGGACGCATGGCTGGCTGCCCTCGCCCTCGCTCACGGGTGCTGCCTCGCCACGGCGGATCGCGGCTTCGCTCGCTTCGATGGCCTCGACTGGTTCGATCCGGCGCGGCCTCGATGACCTGGCAGTGCCTCCAGCCGTCGCGACGGTCGAGGTGTCACCTCACCGCTGCCGCTCTTCCACGCGAGGCGACAGGCACTCACGCTGCGGATGCCCAGCGGTCGATTCTGCGGACGAGGCTCGTTACCGCTCACGTCGCCTGACAGAGAGGGCGGCGGTTCTCATCGTCCGCCGTAGTCGTCCTCCGCCGCGCCGGTCGTGGGCGGGTGCCACTCAAGGTCGGGCTTCTGGAGCCGCACCATTTCCTCCAGCTGCTGGAGCGCGGGCGACGGATCGATACCGAGCACCCCCGCCAGATTGGCCCGCAACCGGCCGAAGGCGCGCAGCGCCTCGGCCTGGCGGTCGGAGCGGTAGAGGGCCAGCATCAGTTGGGCCCAGAGCGGCTCCCGGAGCGGGTAGGAGTCGGCCATCCGCCGGAGCTCATCCACCACCGTGGAGTGATGGCCCAGGACCAGCTCGGCCTCGATCCAGTCCTCGACCGCCGCCTGCCGTAGTTCCCGCAGCCGGGTCGCCGCGTCATGAACGAACACCTGGCCCGCGAAATCGGCGAGCGCGTCGCCCCGCCACAGGCCGAGCGCGCTTCCCAGATGGACCGCCGCCTCCCCCGGCCACCCCACCGCCATTGCGATCCGGCCGGCCTCGACCAGCCGCTCGAACACGGCCGCGTCGAGCTCGTCGTCACCGACATGGAGGACGTAGCCCGGCTCGCGCTCCTCGAGCACCGCCTGGGCGTTGCGTCCGCAGCGGGCCAGCACCTGGCGGAGGAGGGAGACCTGGACCTGCACCGCCGCCGCCGGGTCGGCCGGGAGGTTGCCGGGCCACAGGACCGCGACGATCCGGTCGGCCGCGACAACCTGGTTGGCGTGCACCAGGAGCAGCGCCAGGAGCGCCCGCTGCTGGGCCCGTCCGAGGTCGAGGAGGCAGTCGTCGTGAACAACCTCAAGGGTCCCGAGGACGAGGAACTGCACCGAGGAAGTCTAGGACGCGCTGATCTGACGGCACCCGGCAGGAGACCATCCAAGAAGCCCTGACGGGCATTGCTGCGTTTGCCGTACTTTACATAACCAGGATTATGGGCGGCAGGGCGGCGCCGTGTCAGTGAAGTGCGCACACCCGGTGAACAGGGTCACGGATCTGTCACTGGAAACGACATGAACGTGTCAGCCAGACGGCGTCATTCCGGTGTCAGTGATCGCGACGAGGGCGTAGTCCTCGGCAGGTGGCGGCAGTCCGATCGAAATGGGTCCCGACAGAGGCGGTCGTACCCGCTCCACGTGACGTCTCTGCCCGGAGCCCGCAGTCGGGGGTGCCGGTGGGTACTCTCCACGGATTCCGTAGCCGCGGGTCGAGCCCATATTTTGGGGCCGGGCGTGCGTCCGACCGCGCCAGGGCGGGGGGAGTTCGACGGCCGGTCAGCGAGCCCGGTCCAGCTCCTCCAGCCGCGCCGCGGTCTCCCGGTACCGGACTCCTGGGATGAGGTGCACGCCGGTGAAGGCGCCGCTCTCGGCTACGCGGTGGGCCAGGTCGCATGCGAGCTCCACGCCGGCGTTCCTGTCGCTCTCGATGGCGCCCAGCCAGGTGGCGGGGACGTCGATCTCCGGGATGGCGGCGACGAGCTTGCGGGCCATCGACGCGCTGGGCAGCACCATGACGCCGGCGTACACGTCGCCGTCGAAGGGGACGGCGTCGCGCCACACGAGCAGCGCGTCCACGTCGAAGGACACCTGGACGAACAGGAAATCCGCCTCCTGCTTCCAGGCCGGGAGTGGTCGCAGCCGGGTCGTGACGCCCGCCCGGAAACGGCCGGCGTGGCCCTGGTGCTCGTCGCTGAACCGCCGCAGTTGCTCGATCATCGACCGGACCGTGAGCTGTCCGGTGCGGGCGCCCGCAACCGGCTCGTCCCCGTACACGAAAAGGAACTCGTCGACGCCATAGGCGGCTCCGGTCAGGAGGTCGCGTCGGAAGCCAAGCGCGTTCCGGTCGCGGGCGTTGAGACAGGCGATGGCCCGCCCACCCATGCGATCGACCTCGTGGGCGACGGCGACACTCGACACGGTGGCCCGTCCCACGTGGTTGTCGGGGATGAGGTACGCAGAGGCCACCTTGCTGAGCACGCCGATCTGGTGCCGGACGTGCATCAGGTCGGGCCTGGTGGGCGGCTCGATCTCACAGATCCACTCGAAGGGCCGCCCGCTCATCCAGAGCAGGCTATCCACAGAGCTGGGCCTTGGGGCCTGGTCCCTGCCTCGCGCCGGAGCGCCAGCAGCGGACGGGCCGCAACGGGCCTCAGACGGCAGCCTCTGATGTGGACTCGCAACCGTCGACGTCTCATCGGCCGGGCGTTCGCCACGGCGGTCACGCGGCTGGTGACACCCACCCGAACACTGCGCCTACTTGTCGGTTGGTGCCAGCTTCCTGAACGGCACCCCATCTCGCTGATGAGATTATCATGCGACTGCGCATGTGGTCATGCGTCAGCACATCACCGGGGAAACGGGCGGCAGGTCGATCTCCTGACTGCCCTCCCTGGGACGAGTTGCGCGTTCGTCGCCCCGAGAGGCGACAACCATGTCCAACTCGCGGGGCCACCTCCCCGCCGACGAGTCCAGTCCGACAGGCGATGTCATCGATGTCGTCAGCAGCTGACGCAGGGTGAAGCCTCCTCAGGTGACCGTCTCGGGAGTCCGGTACAACCTGCCCAATGTGACGGATCCGAGGCCTTGTCACTCGGGCAGTTGGCCGAGCAGGAAGCTGCCGACGCCGTCGGGGTTCTCGTCGAAGTAGAAATCGTGGATCGCCTGGAGCAACTCGTCTGCGGTGATGAGGCCGTCGCCATCGGTGTCGAGCCGCCGGACGACCTCGCGTGCATCGGCCGGAGGCAGACGCATCAGCGAACCGGTCCAGCGGACATGCTCGTCCGCGGCGAGCATGCCGTCGCCGTCGGTGTCGGCGACGGCCAGAATCGCCTGGAGGAACGGCCGGTAGCCCTGTTCGAACGAAGCTTCCGTCACCAACAGCCCGTCGGCAAACGCCTTCTTGTACTCGCCGAGGCTGATCTTCCCGTCGTCTTCGGAGTCGGCCACGGAAGCCAGGTGATCCCACAGACCCAGACTCAGTTCCATCAGCCGCTCCCGCGCCGGCGACCCGCCGCCGTGACCGAACTCGTCGGCGCAGCGTCCTGCCGATGTCTCGAAGTCCGACCGCTCGATAAGGCCATCGCCGTCGTAGTCGAAGGTCTGAAACCGGCGGGTCAGCTTTCGCCCCAGGAATTCGCTGATCTCCACGAAACACGTCCTTTCTCGCTTGACCGGATTTGCCCGCAGTTCCCGAGCCCAACGGGTTGCTAGGGGGACAAGCAGTTGCTGGGTAGGGGGGATCCGGCGACTCGAGCATTGAGCCAGAGCATTGCCGCTGGGGCCCCTTCGAGAACCCCGGTCACGTGCTCGGCGGGGTAGGTAAGGAACTCGACGCTGACCCCGCGGGCGCACCACTGGTTCCGCAGGTTCTTGCCGAGGGAGTAGGGAATCACCTCGTCGAGCAGGCCGTGATACTGCAGGATCGGGACGTGGGGGGCGATGCCGCCCAGGCGGCTCTGAGCGAAAGCGGCCTGCCAGGCAGGCAGCGCCAAGACGTCGGTGGTCAGGATGTCGCTGTAGTGCTTCAACGCGAACGTGGCGATGAGACCGGCCAGGCAGTCGTTCTGGTGGGCCGCCACCAGCTGCCGGCCGGCAGCGTTGAGGTAGTTGGACAGGTGGAGTTCGGGGTGTGCGGCGTCCAGGCCGATCAGCGCGGCCACGCCGAAGCCGAAGAACGCCCCGCCGTCGAGGTTACGGGCCGTGGCCACGATGTCGGCGGGCACTCCACCGGTGGCCACACCGAGCAGGTGCAGCTCGGGGGCGTAGGTGGGTTGGAGCTGGGCGGCCCAACTCGACGCTGCCCCACCCTCGGAGTACCCCCAGATCACCACGCGTGTGTCGGACGCCAACCCGGTGCCGGGGAGGCGGATGGCGGCCCGGGCGACGTCCAGGACGGCGTGGCCGAGGCTCGGGCCGACCACGTAGGTGTGCTGCCCCGGTGTGCCGAGGCCCTCGTAGTCGGTGACTGCCACCGCCCACCCCTGGAGGAGGAGGCCTTCGATGATCCCCGTCTCGGTCTCGGTGCCGGCCGCCATCTGGCTCGACGGGGCGCACCGGTCGCCCAGGCCCTGAGTCCCAACCGCGTAGCTGACCAGGGGGCGCTTGCCGCCTCCGAGGTAGGGGCCGGCGGGAATCAGGATCGTGCCCGACACCACATTTGCGCTGCCGGTGCCGTTGGTTGACCGGTAGGAGATCCTGGTGGCCGTGACGCCGGGCATCGGGAGGCGCAGCAGCGGAACCATCGTGAACACCGTCGGGGCGGAGCTGACGATGTCGCCCGGCTGACCGCTGTCGGCCACCGCGGGCGTTGCCCACCCCGCCAGCAACAGCAGCGCGGTCAGCAACGCCCCGAGTCGAAGCAACCTGGCTGTTCGCACGATGATCCTGCCTTCGATTCGTTCGAGTCCCGCTGCCGCGTATCGCCCACAACGGTAGGTTTCGACGTTCCCGACAGGCAAGGGCCCGAGGTCTCCCCTCCGTCCTTGCCGACTTGGGAGCCGGTGTCTCTAGGCGGCGTCGCCGCCGCGTGGTGTAGGGGTGGGTCCGCCCTTGTTGGCGGACGGGACAGCCTCGCCCGGCGGCCACCCCGCGGCTTACAGCCCTCCGCCGATGGCAGCGGTGCCGGCGCGCGGTGCTCGTTCCCACCGGATGTGCCCACGGCGCACGCCGAGCAAGGCCTGAACCGTGACCGCGAGTGTGAGGCTGCGGTGGGCGAACTGTTGGAGTGGCAGCGTCAGCAGCGGCCGCAGACTGTCGCCGTCGAGGCGCAGCATGTAGGCGGCGAGTGCGGATTGGGTGACAGTCACCGCAGCCAAGCCGACCAGGCGCCCCGGTTGGCCCACTACCACCCCGGAGAGGCCGTAGACGTCGACGGCAGGGGCAATCAGCGGCAACACCACCTGGTAGGCGATCATGAACGGCAGGCCCCGACAGCCCAACGGGCACCGTTCGGTGATCGCACCCCGATGCTTCCACATGCAGCGATAGGTGCCGCCAACCCAGCGCTTACGTTGACGCCACAAGGACCGTAGGTGGGCCGGGGCCTCGGTCCAGGCCCGGGCCCGGTCACGGTAGACGACATCCCATCCGGCACGGCCAATGGCCATCGTGACGTCGGTGTCCTCGGCCACCGTCTCGTCGCTGAACCCGCCCACCTGGGCCAGGGCCTGGCGGCGGAACGCGCCGACCGCTCCCGGGACGGTGGGCATGCAGCCCAGCACGTCGTAGACCCGCCGGTCGGCGTTGTACCCGGCCACGTACTCAAGGTGCTGCCAGCGACCCAACACGCCGCCCCGGTTTCCGACCTTGGTGTTGCCCGCCACTGCTCCGACACGGTCGTCGGCGAACACTTCGACGAGGCGGACCAACGTGTCCGGCTCGAAGACGGTATCGGCGTCCACGCACACCACGACCTCCCCACCGCAGGACCCGATCCCGGCGTTGAGCGCTCCGGCCTTTCCGGTGTTCGCCTGCCGGAGAAGCCAGACGTCGGCCACGCCCAGTCGCTCGACGATGTCACCGGTCCCGTCGGTGGAGCCGTCGTCGACGACGACGACATCAAACTGGGGGTAGTGGCTGGCGGCTAGGGAGCGGACGCAGGCGGCGATCCCGGCCGCTTCATTCCACGCGGGCACCACAATCGACACCGTCGGCGGGCTCCACCCGTCCGGCTCGGGGCCGACCTGGCTGGCCACGTGGCGACGGGCGGTCGCCGCAACCAGCACGGCGCGACCCACGAACAGGACGACCGCCGGCACGACAAGCCAGCCCGTCACGACGAAGAAGACCTGCGCCGGCTTCACGTGGGCGACCGCGAACCCGAGTAGACCGTTGACTGCCATGAGCAGCGACTCGAAAAACGGCCCGGGCAGTGTTCAGCCGACGGCGACCATCCCCTCACGGTCCAGCAGTGTCGAGCCATGACGACGGCGCGTAGACGAGATCGAGGTCATCGCCGCCTGGGTAGAGGTCTGCGCCGTTCGCCCCACTCCGCCCTCGCGCCATCCTCGCGACGGTAACGCGCCGTGGACGAATCCCAGCTCGGCCCGCTCCCCGCGGACCTCCGGGGACGGCGGGCTGTCGTCACCGGCGCCGCCCACGGTATCGGGCGAGCCATCGCGGCCCGCCTGGTGGGCTGTCGGGCGCTCGTGATAGCAGTCGACAGCGACGAGGGCGCCTTGGGCAAAACGGCATCGGCGCTCGGGTGCGACGCCGTCGTGGGCGACCTGTCTCGCCTCGACACCTCGACCTTGGCCGACCAACTCCTCGCCGTCTATGGCCCCATCGAGCTCATCGTGAACAACGTTGGCATCTCCACCCCGCATGGTTTCCTCGACCTCCAGGAACCCGATTTCGACCGGGTACTGCGCGCCAACCTTCGAGGCCCTTGGTTCTTCACCCGCCGCCTGGTTGAACGGCTGGTCGCCGACGACCGGCGAGGCTCGATCGTGTTCATCTCCTCCCTGCACGACACCATCCTGCGGCTCCAGCCCCACTACAGCACCAGCAAAGCCGCCGTGGCCATGCTGGCACGCGAGCTTGCCTACGAGCTCGGAGCCCACAACATCCGGGTCAACGCCGTGTCACCCGGCTCCATCAGGTCGACATCCAATCCTCAGCCCGATGTCGAGGACCTCGCGATCGGCCGGCTGATCCCCATTGGCCGCACCGGCGACCCCGACGACGTCGCCAAAGCCGTGGCCGTGCTGCTCAGCGACGCCTGGGCCGGCTACATCACCGGCGCCAACATTCTCGTAGACGGCGGCCTGGCCCTGCACTCCTGGCTCATGGACCGCTAGACCGAAACGGACCACTGCTCACGCTGGCCACGTGTCACCGGATATCCAAGTTCGGTGTGAGTGGATACGCAGTCCGAACCGAAGAATGGGCGTGTCTCCGACGCGTCGGCCACAGCACCTCACCGGATCTCGACCCGGTCACGGCCAGGTGATGCCGCTGGCGTCGCCGGGTCGGACGAGACAGTGCTCGTAGGCGAGGATCACCGCCTGGACCCGGCTGCGAACGCCGAGCTTCAGGAGCAGGCTGCTCACGTGGCTCTTCACCGTGGCCTCGCTCAGGAAGAGCTCGGCCGCCAGCTCACGGTTCGATCGGCCCCTGGCAAGGCCAACGAGGATCTCGCGCTCCCGCCCGGTCAGGTTGGCTACCGGGGCCGGCAGGTCGCCAGACGGTGACATGCGGCCCTCCAGCTCGGACCACCGCTGCACCAACCGTCCGGTGACGGCCGGATCGACGACGGCGTCCCCGGCCGCCACCGCCCGGATGGCGGCCAAGAGAGCGTCCGGCGTGGCGTCCTTGAGGAGGAACCCGCTGGCTCCGGCGCGCAGGGCCCCGAAAACGTAGTCGTCGTCCTGGAAGGTCGTAAGCACGAGCACGCTGGGGGCATCGTCACCGCCGGCGTCGAGGATGCGCCGTGTCGCCTCGATGCCGTCGCTGCCCGGCATCCGGATGTCCATGAGAACGACATGCGGCTTGGCGGCCGCCACCACCCGCACGGCCTCGTCGCCGTCACCGGCCTCACCCACCACGGTGAGATCGGGTTCGTTGTCGACGATGAGCCGCAGGCCGCCGCGGATGACGGCTTGGTCGTCGACGACGACGACGCGCACCAGGCCCGTCACGGCGCGGCCACGACCGCTCCCGGGAACCAGGCCCGGACCCGCCAGCCGCCGAGGGCGCTGCGGTCGACGCCGAACTGACCGCCGCAGCTCGTCGCCCGCTCCCGCATCCCGAGGAGCCCATGGCCGCCGCCCGGGCGGACGTGCTCGGGGTCGGGTCCCGCCCCGTCGTCCTCGACCGTGACGGTGATGCCGTGCTCGAGCGGCTGCACGGAGACGACGGCCACTCGGGCGCGGGCGTGGCGGAGCACGTTGGTGAGCGACTCCTGCACGACGCGGACAACGGCGTGCTGTACCTGAGGCTCCAGAGGCGGCAGGGCCTCGTCCACTTCGATCCGCACGTCGAGCCCGGCGTGTTCAACCCGCGCCACGATGGCCGCCAGGTCGCCGAGCGATGGGGTCGGCGCGAGCGTCGCCGGTCCCTCGCCTTCGCGCAGCACCGTCACGGTGCGACGCATCGAGGTGAGAGCCGAGCGGGCGGTCTCGGCGATCCAGCCGACGCTCTCCACTGCGAACTCGGGACGGGAGCCGGCGATCCGCGCCGCGGCCTGGGCCCGGACGACCAGGGCGGTGAGGTGGTGGGCGACGTCGTCGTGGAGCTCACGGGCGATGCGCGTGCGCTCCACGGCGACGGCGCGGTCGGCCTCGACCTGGCGGAGCCGCTCGAGCTCGTCGTTGCGGGCGGCGAGCGTGGCGGTGACCCAGCCGAGCACGACCATGACGGCCACCGCGAACTCGTCGAAGAGGATGCGGGACCAGTCGAGAGGCGATGTCCCTCTCCCCCCGTTGGGCGCCAATCCGCTCCCCCCGAGGCGCGGCACCCCGATGCCCCCGAGGGCATCGGGGTGGAGGACGCCGGAAGACAGCAGGAACCCGGCGGCCAAGGCGGCGGCGGCGGTGACTGCGGCCCACACCGATGGGCGCCGGGCCGAGGCGTAGGCCACCAGCAGCACCGGGAGCAGGTGGAACTCGGTCTGCAGTTGCTGCTGGTAGAGCAACGGGTAGGCGAGCACCCCGGCCGCGAGCAGGACGGAGGGCGCGGCCCGACGGGCGGCGAGGGCGAGCACCGACACTGCGCCGGCAATGTCGTAGGCACCGTCGTTCGCCGGGGACCAGCCCCTGCTCTCCCAGTAGGCAGAGCACCCGAACCAGACCAGGCCGAGGACCGCCGCCAGGCAGGCGTCCTGGACGGGTGGCGGTTGGCGCCGCCAGCGAGTCATCACGGGAGGCGAGCGTACCGGTGCGACCCCCCGCGGCCGCATCGGCCGAAAGGCGGATCACGTGGCCCACGACTCCCGACCTTCGGCGGAGAAAGTGCTCGACCGACGGCCGATGTGCGCCGCTGGGCCGTCACGGACTATCCCCTCATGCAGCTTCGTCCCGCCCGAACCGTCGCCCTCCTCATTGCCGCGGCAGCCATCATCGTCACCGGTTCCACGGCCTGGCCCCACACCGCCGCCAGTGGTGGGAGGACTCTTCCCGCCCTGCTCCCGACAGGCGCGCCGACGACCGCGGCGCCGACCGGCCTCCACCCCGGCCTTGTCGCCGCCCTCGAGGCCGCCGTTGATGCCGCCCGCCAGGCAGGCCAGGACCTGTCCGTGACGTCCGGCTTCCGGACAGTCGCCGACCAGGAGGCGCTCCTCGCGGACGCTATTGCCGAGCAGGGCCCCACGGAGGCGCTGCGGTGGGTGTTCCCATCCGACAGGTCCATGCACGTCCGGGGCCTCGCCGTCGACATGGGCGACAGGCCGGCCGCCGAGTGGCTGGGAGACCACGGCGCTCGGTTCGGCCTCTGCCGCACCCTCGCCTGGGAGTGGTGGCACTTCGAGTGGCGCCCCGCGTGGGAAGCCTTGTCGACCTGCCCCGGACCCGTCGACGACCCAGCGGACGCCCCCGCCTGAGTTCGAGATCCATCTGGACCCGGGAGGCCCGCGCCTCGACGAGAACCGGCAACGCCCGCGGGCGCGCGCCGACTCAGCCGACTTCAGCAGTCGAGGGTGATGCCGGCGGTTCGACAGATGTCTCGAGCGCGATCTTGACCCAACGCACCGATCCGGTGAACGAGCATCGCCTTGGGGAACGGCTGCAGATTGTCGAACGAGGCCGCCGACTGCTGCGGGAGGCCCTCTGCCTCGCCAAGAGGTAGCTCGCTGGGAACACCGCGGATACGGCTGGTGACCGGCGCGACCAGGACCCGCTGCATCACGCGGTTGGCGGCGTCCCGGCTCACGACGAGAAAGGGCCGGCCCTTCTCCTCCGGAGTCTCACCCCACCAGACCTCGCCTCTCGCTACCACCACTTCTCCCAAGGTTCGTCGTCGATCGCCTGCGTCGCCAGGCGTTTCGCCTCCGCCAGCTCGCTCTCGGACTCCGGGGCCTGTCGATAGCCGTCGGTGTAGGCCTGCTCCAGGGCATCTCGTCGCTGCCCTGAGACGACCATCTCCACCCCCCGCCGAACGGCCGATGAGCGGCTTGGGTAAAGCCCCTGAGCAACCAGCTCGTCGAGTTCGCGTACCAGCCCATCTGGCAGCTTCACGGCAATCTGCGTCATTCCTTGAGTATACCGATGGGTATCACCATCGGAACCACCGCGACTGAGGTGTCGCTGCAGATGGCCGCTGTCACGCCGAGAATTGCCGGCGGGGCAGTGCCTATCGGGCTGACCGCGGCTGGCTCGCGTCGCGGCGCGCCTCCCGGTTGACGATCAGGGGCTGCGGGAACATACGCGCCACGCGGACAGGGTCCTACGGAGGCGACATGACTGAGCGGCCGAACAAGACGCAGCCGGCGGACGAGCCAGGCGGCACCGACAAGGACGGCGACGACCGGAACGGCGGCACCATCAACGATCCGCTCACCCGGCGGGATGTCAAGGCGCCCCGCACTCCGTTCCAGTCCAACCCTCCGACGAACGGCTGATCCGCCGGCTCTGGGCGCGGCGGGCCCGGTCTCGGCGTGTCGAGCCCGCCTGCGCCGCTCGCGATCGTCGGCGGATCGCCGGGCGAGTCGAGGCATCCCTGGCGCGAACCGCCAGAGGGACGTGAGGCGACGGTGTCGTGACGACGCCGGCCAGCCGGGCAGATTGGCGCGCTCGCGGGCCGGGCGACGCCCTGGGCCTCGCCGAAATCGCGTCGAGGAGCCGGCGCTCCTTCTCGGTAAGGGAGATTTGGTCCGCAACGTGAGGTACGGCGGCATCACCTGTCCCCCCTCCGCCGCGAACGCCCTTGCCGAAGCTTAGGATACTGAGTATCCTACTCCGTATGGTCGAAGGTTCGAGCTGGCGATGAGTGTCCGTCACGCGCTGTTGGCGCTGTTGAGCGACGGGCCGAAGTACGGGTTGCAGCTGCGGCACGAGTTCGAGGCCCGCACCGGGGAGGTGTGGCCGCTCAACGTCGGGCAGGTGTACACGACGCTCCAGCGGCTGGAGCGCGACGGCCTGGTGGCGTCCGACGGCGAGGTCGACGGTCCCCAGAAGGGCTACACCATCACCGACGACGGCCGCCGGGACCTGATGGCCTGGTTGCAGACGCCGCCCGAGATCGTCCAGCCGCCGCGGGACGAGCTGCTGATCAAGGTGCTGGTGGCGGTGCAGGTGCCGGGGGTGGACGTGCACCACGTGGTCCAGGTCCACCGCCGCCACCTGATCGAGCTCATGCAGCGCTACACGGCGGTGAAGGCCGACGCCGCCGAGGACGACTTGGCCCTGGCCCTGGTGGTCGACGCCGAGCTGTTCCGGATCGAGGCGGCCGTGCGCTGGCTGGACACGGCCGACATCCGGCTCCGGAAACACGCCGAGCGACCGCCGCAGCCGGCGGCCTCGCCGACCAAGCCGCCGCCGTCCCGGGTGGGCCCGACCGGCCGACTGGCGGTGCGGTCGTGACCACGATGCTCGAGCTGCGGCAGGTGTCCAAGACCTACGGCGAGGGCCAGACCGAGGTGCACGCCCTGCGGGAGGTCGACCTGGCCGTCGCCCGGGGTGAGCTGGTGGCGATCATGGGCCCCAGCGGCTCAGGCAAGAGCAGCCTGCTCACCATCGCCGGCAGCCTGGAGGATGCGACCAGCGGCGAGGTCGTGGTCGACGGGGCCCGGCTGGAAGGGATGAGCCGCAAGGAGCAAGGCCAGCGCTGCGACGCCGGTCGATCGGCTTCGTGTTCCAGGACTTCAACCTCCTGTCCGGGCTCACCGCGCTGGAGAACGTGGCCATGCCGTTGGAGCTCGACGGCACCGCCGCCCGTGCGGCCCGCCGGGCAGCCGGGGCCGCGCTCGACGACCTGGGCCTTTCCGATCGGGCCTCGCACTTCCCCGACGACCTCTCCGGCGGCGAGCGCCAGCGGGTGGCCATCGCCCGGGCCATCGTCGGCGAGCGCCGGCTGCTGTTGGCCGACGAGCCCACCGGCGCCCTCGACTCGGTCAACAGCGAGTCGGTGATGCGGCTGCTGCGGGACATCACCCGTCGGGGCGCGGCCGCGGTGGTGGTCACCCACGACGCCCAGCTGGCAGCTTGGGCCGACCGGGTGGTGTTCCTCCGCGACGGACGGGTGGTCGACCAGACCGGCGCCCCCGCGGGTCCGGAGTCGCTGCTCTCGGCCGGACTCCGACCGCGGCCGTGAGCATCGACCGGCGAGGCTCAGGCCCCGGACGGCGGGCGGTGCTGCGCTGGGCGTGGCGGATGTTCCGCAAGGAGTGGCGGCAGCAGCTCCTCGTCCTCAGCCTGGTCACCATGGCCGTGGCCGCGGCCGTGGCCGGGGCCTCGATGGCGGTCAACGCGGCGTCGCTGAGCCGGGACAAGATGGGGAACGGAGCCGGGCGCATCCAGATCGACGGCCGCGACCCGGCCAAGGCCCAGGCCGACGTGGCCGCCGCCCGCCAGCGGTTCGGTGTGCTGGAGGTCATCGGGCACACTCCCGTCGCCGTCCCGGGGTCGGCCGAGCCCCTCGACCTCCGGTCCCAGGACCCCGAGGGCGGGTTGGGTCGTCCCCTGCTGGCCCTGCGGGACGGGCTTTTCCCGCTCACCAGCGGCGAGGTCGCCCTCACCGACGGCGCCGCCGACCGGTTGTCGACCGCCATCGGTGAGGTCGTCGAGCTCGGCGGCCGCACCCTGATCGTCGTCGGGAAGGTCGAGAACCCGGCTGACCTGGCCGACGACTTCGCCCTGGTCCCGCAGGAGGCCGGTGCGCCCGCCGACACGCTCATCCTGCTGCTCGAGTCGGTCGACCGCAACCGCGCCCAGACGGCGGCGCCTCAGGCCGGATCGGCCCCGAGCTCGCCGTCGTTCCGACTCGAGGTCTTCGGCAACGAGAAGCAGGCGGTCGTGGCCTTCGTGTTGATCGTGGTGACCCTGGCCATGGCCCTGGTGGCCTTGATCGCAGCCGCCGGCTTCGTGGTCGTCGCCCACCGCCGCCAGCGCCAACTCGGGCTCCTGGCCGCCCTCGGGGCGACGGAGCGGCACCTGCGGCTGGTGATGCTGGCCAACGGCGTGATCGTGGGCGTCGCCGCGGCGGTGGTCGGTGGTGCGCTCGGCATCCTCGGGTGGATGGTGGCCGCGCCCGCGGTAGAGGCCGCCGCCGGGCACCGGATCAACCGGTGGGCCCTGCCCTGGGGGCTGATCGGCGAGTGCCTGGCCCTCGCTGTGGTCGCGGCCGCGGCCGCCGCCTGGTGGCCGGCCCGGGCCATGTCCCGGGTGCCCGTCATGGCCGCCCTGTCGAGGCGACCGGCCCGCCCCGCTCCGGTGCACCGATCGCTCGTCCTGGCCGTGGGCCTGCTGGGGCTGGGCGTGGCCGCCATCGTGGCCGCCGACCCCAACGGCGACGTCCGCCCCCTCGTGCTGATCGGCGGACTGGTGACCATGATCATCGGCCTGGTGTTCGCCGCTCCGGGGGCGATCCGGGCCCTGGGTGCGGTCGCCGGGCGCCTGCCGTTCGGTCCTCGCCTGGCCCTGCGCGACCTCGTCCGCCACCAGGCCCGGACCGCAGGCGCCCTGGCCGCCATCACCCTCGGCCTCGGCATCGCCGTCTCCATCGTCGTCCTGGCCGAGATCAACGAGTACCGGCCTGACGAGGGCAACCTTTCGAGCCGGGCACTGCTCGTGCAGGTCGCGGGCGACCAGCACGACTCGCTCGACCCGACCCTCACACCGGCCGCCCGCCGCCAGCTCGACGCCGACGCGGCCGCGATCGCGTCCGCCGCCGGCAGCCATGAGGTGGTGGCCCTCGAGGTCGCCCTGAACCCGGCCACGCGCGACGACAACGCGGTCGGGGAACCGGTCGGCGTCCTCCGCCCGATCAATCGGGGCTACCGCGGTGTCGACCAGCCCTACGTCGCCACACCGGCGCTCCTGGCCCACCTCGGGATCGATCCCGGCTCGATCGACCCGGCGACGGAGCTCCTCACGTCGCTGCCCGACCACCCGGGACCGCTGCTCCTCGTCGACATGAGCGTCCGCCCCGAAGGCAGGGAGCGCCACACCGCCGTCCAGGAGGTGGACCTGTCCGACTACTCGTCCACCCCCCGGTCGCTGATCACCGAGCACGCCATGGAGGAGCACGGCTGGGTCACGGCCCCGGCCGGGTGGCTGGTGGAGTCCGCCACCCCCTTCACACCGGCGCAGGTCAGTGCCGCCCGCGAGGCCGCGGCCGGGGCCGGCTTCACCGTCGAAGCCCGTTCGGCCCAGGACGAGCTGGCGGCGCTGCGCACGGGGAGCACGGTCGTCGGTGCCCTGCTAGCCCTGGCCATCGTGGGCATGGCCATCGGGCTCCTCCGAGGGGAGGCCGCGGCCGACCTCCGCACGCTGACCGCCACCGGCGCAACCTCCCGCACCCGGCGGGCGCTGACGGCGAGCACCGCCGGTGCGTTGGCGCTGCTGGGGGCGGTGCTCAGCATCGCCGGGGCCTATGCGACCGTCGTGGCCGCCTATCACGGCCAGCTCGACCGCCTGCTGCCCCTGCCCCTCGGCCACCTGCTGCTGCTGGCCGTCGGCCTGCCCGCGGTGGCCGCGGGAGGGGGCTGGCTCCTCGCCGGTCGGGAGCCGCAGGCCTTCGCCCGACAGGCGTCGGACTGACCTGGGCTCCACCTGGAGTCCGAGGATGCGGTGCGGGCGGCGCCTCTCGAGGGGCCCAGCAAGGCTTGTGCCGCGTCACAATCGGAGCGAAACTGGCAATTCCGGGGGACACCCCGCACGGCGAGAGGGATGAAATGACGGCGGACGGCGGATCGATTGGAAACTGGCTTTGGCGTGCCGCGACGGCGCTCCTCGTACGAAACGTCATCACAGGACTCGTGTGCCTGGGCGTGCTCCTCCTGCCAGCGACGACCAGCGTCGCTCAGGCTCCGTTGCCGCCAGGTGGGCCGATGGCGCCAGGGGTCAAGGCCGGCCCCAGTCCGGCGGTCACCCCCACCGCAGCCCAGCAGCAGAGCGCAGCGAACACCGTGATCGGGTTCGACGACCTTCCACAGGACGGGCCGGTGGGAGTCGTGATCTCCAGCCAGTACCCATCGGTGACGTTCTCGTCCACCCCCGGGAGCGTCAACTATGTATCGACCCAGCCGGAGTACCAGGCGTCGCCGCCCAACTTCCTCTGCAGCGGGCCCGCCTCGCCCCGCACAATCAACTGCCAGGACGAGACGATTCTCGACTTCACCAGTCCGGCGAGCGGCCTGACCTTCAAGGGAGTCGGGATCAACGACACCGGTCAGGTCGCCAGCGTCGATGTGTTCCAGGGCGGCACGCTGGCCGCGACGGTGCCGGTGATCGGCCACGCCACCCTCTACGACGCCGAGCTACAGGACCTCACGGCCTTCGGTGGAGTAACTCGCATTCGCATCCACAACATCACCGACGGGGCTGGGATTGGGTGGGACGACTTTGCCTTCAACGCCAGCGGCTGCGAGGTGCAAGTCGACGGCCTGGCCGAGCGCGACAATCCGTGCAACGCCGTTCCCAATACCAAGCCGACGCCCGCCAAGCGCCTGTACGTCTCCGTCGAGAGCAGCGGCCGCGTCCAGCTCCAGCTCAAGACCTCCTCCATGAGTGGTGACTCCGTGTGGGGGCTCAAGGACGGCACGAGCCTTCTCCCCGAATCCGGGCGGATCCAGGCAGGCGGCATCACCAACGTCGACTTCACGCCGACCCGGAGCCTCGGCCTCTACACCCTGGCCGTCGGCTGCGACGAGAATGGCGACGGCCGACTCCAGGCCAGCGAGATCGATCCCTCGCTCGACGCCAATGCCCATCCATTCACGATCCAGGCCATTACCGCGGCGGACTACGCCTCGGCTCGGTTCTTCCTCGGAGTCGCAGCGAACGTCCCCGGATCGATCTCGGCGAAGCTGCTCCGTGCCTTCCTCGACGGGGTGGCACCGGCAGGGAGCAGCCCGAACGGCACGGTGCCGGTGGCAGCGGCGAGGCGAGATCTGACCCATGTCGCCGGTGAGCATTTCGGTGCCGGGTGTATCGCAACTGCGAGACGGTTCACGTTCTACGAGAACTCCGACGTCTCCCGCGGCGTGGAGGTGTCGCAGGGCTTCAGCGGCGCCCTGCGATCCTTCGTCCGTGGCAAGAAAGCCGAGGTCCAGGCCTACTTCCAGATGTCGTTCCTTCCGGTGTCGACGTTCACCTGGTCGTGGAACGGGACAGTTGGTTTCGGTGCATTGGAACCCGATCTGCTGCTGGCGTTCGGGACCGCGACGATGACGGCCACCGTGACTGCCGTCGTCCGCCGCGACCTGACCGTCCAGCGAGTGGTCACCACCGGCGCGCTGACCGACATCTACGACTTCAACTTCGAGGGAAGCCCCGGGCCGCTCGTGCAGAGGGCGGCGACCGTCGAGATCGGGTGGAACGCCACACCGGCCAACACGGCCGGGCGGATCTTCGTGCCTCAGGTCCGGCTGGCGAGCAACCGCGTCGACATGGCGGACGCGCTCCGGTAGCGCTGAGCGCTGGTAACTGCCCATGCTGAAGGGCGGCGTCCTAGAGGTGACCGACCGCCGGATCCTGGAACACGAGTGCGTCGGGACCGTCGAGGCCATCGGGGCCGAGGTGGAGACGGCGAAGGTCGGCGACCGGGCGTTCGACTCCCGACGAACCGGCCCGCGTCGAGCTGCTGGCTCCGACGAGGCCGGGCAGGGACGCAATGTCGTCCATTTCGCCGCCAGGCGGGACCAGGCCGAGGAGGCCTACGACGTGTTCGCCCGCGCCGCCGAGACCGGCGCCCTCAAGGTCGTGCTCGCCGGGCCTGAGCCCGAGGCGGCGTCCGGGGCGATCATCGACGTGGGCCAGACTGGGCGTCGAGGCAAGGAGAGCCGCCATGGAGATCGTTCGCAACGCGGATGGCACCCTCGTCGTTCCGGTGAGAGTGGAACGGCAGCACGATGTCGAGGAGGGTGACGGCGCGTCGTCCGTTGGCGGCGAGGGAGAGGCGACACGCAGATCGATGCTCCGCCCCAGACCCGGGTGATCCATCCCGGCGAAGGTGGGTACGACGAGGCCCTGGCCGAGTGGGACCTCCAGCAGAACCCCGACCGCGCGCCGGTGGTCTCGACGGCATCCGGTCGGGAGCAGGCCATGGCGATCGTGCACGCGGTGGCCACGTCGCCCGACCATTCGGTCGCGGCGGCGGTGGAGGCGGTCGATGATCCCGAGGCCAGCGGCGAGGCCTTGCGCCACGTTCTCGTCGGCGGCGTGCACTCGGTGGAGGACTTCGCGGCCGAGGTCGCGAAGGCCGAGGGCGGCGACCCGCTTCCGGCGCACCAGACGACGAAGATCATCGGTGAGGTGCTCTCCGAGCTCGATTCCTGACAGGCTGGCGGCCTGGCGTCGGGCGCGTCGGCCAGACTGGGGCCGCGTGGGGGCGATGAGATGCGGGCCGCGCCTTCCGGCCGGGCGGCGCGAAGAGACGGCCGGGGGCCGAGACCGGTCGCATGGCACCCGGCTGGTGGCGGCGATGGCCGTCTGCGTCCTGGTGGTCGGAGTGGCCGGGCTGGTGGGTTGCGTGCGGGCGCCGTCGGCGTGGGCCCACGCCGGCCTGCGGGACTCCGAACCCGCAGCCGGGGCCGTTCTCGACGTCGCCCCGTCGACGATTCGGCTCACCTTCGTCGAGGAACCCGTACCGTCGCTGGCCGTGATCCGGGTGCTCGGGGCGGGAGGCACCTCGTATGCCACCGGTCCCCCGCTGCCGCTCCCTGGCGTGGAGTGGACGTTGGCCGTGCCCGTGCACCTGCCCGACCGCCGGGTGTACACCGTCACCTGGCACGTCGTGTCGGCCGTCGACGGGCACCCGAGCTCCGGTTCCTTCGCCTTCGGCGTCGGCGTGCCCGCGCCCCAGGGGGCAGCCGCCGCCAGCTCGTCCTCGTCGACCTTCGACCTGTCGCCGCTGGGGGTGCTCGCCAGGTGGTTCTTCGCCCTCGGGCTGATCGCCGTTCTGGGGGCGTCGACAGCCCGCCTCCTAGGCTTCGCAGGAACGGGACCGGCGGCTTCGGCCCTGGGCGGCGCCGGCCTGACGGCGGCGTGGATCGGCCTGGTCCTGCTGGCCGAGGCCCAACGGCGGGCGGCGGCGGCGTCGTGGGGCGACCTGTTCGACACGTCGATCGGCGACGCCCTCGCCCGGCGGGGTGTGGCCCTAGGCGTGGTCCTGCTCGGGCTCCTGCTGGCGCGGTCGTCCCGGCCTGTGCTCGCCCGCCGAGGAGCGTGGGTCGTGGTGGCGGGGGCCTGCGCCGCCTTTGCCGTGCATGTCGCCGCCGGCCATGCCGGTGCCCAGGACGACCTCCGGTTGGCGAACGTGGCCACCCAGTGGGCCCATGTCGTCGCGGTGAGCGTGTGGGCCGGCGGTCTCGCAGCCCTGTTGCTCGGCGTCCGAGGCGCTCCCTCCCCGGACCGGGCGGACTCGGTGCGCCGCTTCTCGCGGATGGCCGCGCCGGCGCTGGCCGTCGTCCTCGTGACGGGGGTCCTGCGGGCGCTCGACACGGTCCCCGCCTGGGGCGACCTGGCGTCGACCGGCTACGGGCGGGCGGTGGTGGCGAAGTTGCTGCTGTTCGGGGGGATCGTCGGGCTGGCCTGGACCAACCGCCGGCGGGCCGTGCCGGTCGCGGCCACGACCCTGCGCCTGCTTCGCCGCCTCGCGGGCGGTGAACTGGCGCTGGCCGTCGCCGCCCTCGGTGCGGCCGCCCTCCTGTCCAGCCTCCCGCCACCGTCGGCGCTGGCCGAGGTCGAGCGTCCGGGCCTGACCGCCAGCGGCACCGATGCCGCGTTGACCGTGCAGGTCCGGCTGACCGTGGCCACTGCCGTCCCCGGACCCAACCGCTTCACCGTTCGCGTCACCGACTACCGGACGGGGCGGCCCATCGTCCCCGATCATGTGTCGCTGCGATTCACGGCCCTCGACGACCCGTCGGTCCCGCCGACGGCCCTCACCCTCAAACCGGGCTCGGACAAGACCTTCGAGGCCGCCGGGAACAACCTGTCGGTCGGCGGTCGCTGGGCCGTCACCGCGGCCGTGGATCGGGGGCGGGAGGTGGCGTCGGTCCGCCTCGACGTCGAGATGAGGCGGGCGCCGCCGGCGTAGGAGTTGGACGGCGCAGGCAGGCCCACACCACGCCGGTGAGGGCGACGGCGGTGCCCGCGACCAGAGCGGTGACCACGCGGCGGAGCGGGTCGCCCGGGATAGACACCACCGCCACCGACGCCGTCGCGCCCGCGAGCCAGGCCGCGGCCGCGGCCCGGACCCGGCCGGCACCGGCCAACGCCGAGGTGGCGGTGAGGGCGCCCAGGTAGGCGGCGGTGGCGACCGCCAGGAGGGCCAAGATGCCCGCCCCCAGTCGGGGGCCCGTGCCGGTGAGCACGTCGAGGACCGGGTCGCCCGCGATCACGGCCACGATTGTTCCCACGGCGGCGGCGACCGCGACCCCGACCACGACCGCCCGTCCGACGGCGACCAAGGCCGGGGCCGGTGCCGAAGTCGTCGACGGGGCGGGGACGACGGCGGCCGCCACGGCCGGGGCGACCGCGGCGAGGACGCCCTTCCAGGCCAGGGCCGGTGCGCGGGCGAGGACGACGGCCATGGCGAGGCGGGCGGTGCGGGGGTCCCCCGCCGGCGCCAGCAGCTCGAAGACGGCAGGGGAGGTGAGGAACAGGCCTTGCGACAGCAGGCCGGCTCCGGTCAGGGTCCTGATGCGCGCCGCCGCGCCCGGGGGACCGGCGGCCCCGGATGCGATCCCCTCCCCCGCCATGGCCGTCGCCACCACCGCGGCGAGGGCGACGGCCGCGGCCAGGGCCACCGCCGACGCCCCGACGTCGTGAGTCACCACCGCGGTCCCGCCCACCAGGACCAGCCGGGCCAAACCCTCCACCGCCACCGACGTCGCCAGCACCCGTGACCGGCGCTCCCCCGCCAGTCGTCCCCAGGCCAGGTGGAGGGGGCCGTAGGCGGCGGCGACGGCGGCCAGGGTGAGGGGAACGGCGACGCTCCCGCGGAAGACCTCGTCCCGGACGGCGACGCCGGCGACGGCTACCACCAGCGCCGCCAGGGCCGCCCGCCGGATGACGACCCGGGCAACCGCCGATGTCGCCTCGCCCCGGGCCGCGCCCCGGGCCGCCTCCAGCTCGACCGCAGACCACAGGCCCGGCCCCACCACCACAGCCAGGGCCCATGCCACCGCCAGGGGACCCGCCCGCTCCCCGCCGAGGGATCGGGTGGCGATGGCGAGGCCGGCCACCGAGGCCGCGCCCGACAGGAGGGCGCCCCCGGCCACCACCCCGACCGACGCCATCCGATCTTGCACCGCGCCACCGTGGCCGCACCACGTGGAGGCGCGCCAGCGGGAGGATGGACGAGGCCGCCGCCGCACCCCGACCGCCCGCCTGTTGGCGCGCCGAACCGCCTTTGTTAGCTTCTCCTAATCGAACTCTTCGCCTTCACCACAGACCCCGGCCTGGCCCGTCGAATCGTCGATGCCGGGGCCGCGGGCGTGGTCCTCGACTGGGAGCGGCGAGGCAAGCGCCGACGCCAGGCCGGGTCCGACACCCAGATCAACGCCGACACCCCCGACGACCTGGCCGCGGTGCGCGCCGCCACCGGCGGCCGGGTGGTGTGCCGGGTCAACGGGTGGGACCGGTGGACGCCGGGCGAGATCGACCTGGCCGTGGCGCTCGGTGCCGACGAGGTCCTGCTGCCCATGGTGAGGCGGACGGAGGACGTCGACGCCGCCATCGACCACGTCGGCGGGCGTTGCGGCCTGGGCATCCTGATCGAGACCACCGACGCCGTGCGCCGGGCCGACGAGCTGTTGCGCCGGCGGTTGGCCCGGGTCTACGTCGGCATGAACGACCTCATGATCGACCGGGGCGGCGGACCCCTCTTCGCCGCCCTCGTCGACGGCACCGTCGACCGGCTGGCCGAGCTGGCCGCGGCCGCCGGCATCCCCTTCGGCGTGGCCGGCCTGACCGTCCCCGAAGGCGGCGACCCGGTGCCGTGCCCGCTCCTGGCCGGCGAACTGGCCCGCCTGGGGGCGTCGTTCACGTTCCTGCGCCGCTCCTTCCACGCCGACACCGCCGGGCGCGACCTCGACGTGGAGGTCCCCCGCATCCTGGCCATGATGAACGAGGCCCACCGGCGCGACCCCGTAGAAACAGCCGCCGATCGGGCCCTACTGGAGGCGGCGGTGGGCGCCCAGTTCGAGGTCGCAGCGGTGTGAGAGCGCTGGTCACGGGGGTCGGCGGGTTTGTCGGCGCCCACCTGGCGGCCCGCCTGGTCGGTGAGGGGTGGGACGTCACCGGCACCGTCCGCCCCGGAAGCCCGCCCTGGCGGCTGGCCGCCCTCGGGGTGGGCGACGGGCTCACCATCGTCGAGGCCGACCTGGCCGATCCCGTGGCCGCGGCCGCCGCGGCCCGAGCCGCCGACGCCGACGTCGCCTTCCTCCTCGCCGCCTCCCGGGCCGCGGAGACGCCCGCCGACCGGGCCGCCACCGCCGCCCTCAACGGGACGAGCCCGCTGTGGCTGGTCGACGCCCTCCCCGACCACTGCCGGGCCGTCGTGCGCCTGGGCTCGTCCACCGAATACGCCGAGGTCGACGCGCCGATGGACGAACGCACGCCCCTGCGGCCGCGGGGCTTCTTCGGGGCCACCAAGGCCACCGGCTCCCTCCTCACGGTGGCCGCCGCCGACCGGCGGGGCCTGCGGTCGGCGGTGGTGCGGGCGTTCCAGGTCTACGGGCCCCACGACCATCCCGGCCGGCTGGTGCCGAGCGCGCTCGACGCCGCCCGCCGCGGGTCTCCCCTCCCCCTCACCGCCCCCGGCCGGCGGCGGGACTGGGTCTACGTCGACGACGTGGTGGAGGCGTGCGTGCGGGTGGCGCGGGCCGATCACCTGGCGCCGGGCCAGGTGCTCAACGTCGGCACCGGCCGCCAGGTGGCCAACGAGGAGCTGGTGGCCGAGGTCGAGCGGGTGACGGGGCGCCGGGTGGCCATCGACGCCCACGCCCACCCGGGACGCTCGTGGGACGCGTCGTCGTGGGTGTGCGATCCGACCCTTGCCCGCACCCTGCTCGGATGGGAGGCCAAGGTCGACCTGGCCGACGGGCTGGCCCGGTGCTGGGAGGTCGTCGACCGATGACGGCCCCGGCCGCTGTCGATGCAGCCGCCGTCGACGTGGCCGCCGTCGATGTGGTTGTCGTCACCCCCGTCCACGGCAACGAGGCCACCCTCCCCGAGCTGGTCCGCCGGCTGGTCGTCGCCCTCGACGGCCGGACGTGGCGGCTGCGAATGGTGGTCGACGCCTCGCCCGACGCCAGCCTGGCCGTGGCCCGAAGCCTGGCCGCCCTCGACCCCCGCATCGCCGTCACCGCCCTCGACCGCAACGTCGGCCAGCACCGGGCCCTCGCCCGGGGCCTGGCCGCCGAGGACGAGGCCACCGCCACCGCCGCGGCCTGGGTGTGCCTCGACGCCGACCTCCAGGACCCCCCCGAGGCGGTGCCCGTCCTCCTCCGGCGCCTGGCCGGGGGCGACGTGGGCGCCGTCTTCGCCGGCCGCCGGGGTGCCTACGAGAGCCGCGCCCGGATGCTCACCGGCCGCCTCCACCGGGCGGCCCTCGGACGGGTCACGGGGCTGCCAGCCGACGCGGGCGCGTTCGTGGCCATGGGGCCGGCCGCCCGCCGGGCCGTGCTCGACCTGGGCGGGCCCAGCATCGTGGCCGCGATCGGGGCGTCGGGCGTGCCGGTGGCGTCGGTGCCGGTCGAGCGCGATCGGCGGCCGTCGGGCCATTCGTCGTGGTCGGCGGCCGGTCGTGCGCGCCAGTCGGCCCGCACCCTGGCCTGGGCCGCGGCCCACCGCCGTCAGGCGGACGCCGCCTCCCAGCGCTGGACGAGCGTGTCCGAGTAGCGACCCGCGAACCGCAGCTCCTCCGACACCCGCAGGCCCCGCCCCCCGAGGTCGACGTCGAGCGCCTCCAGCTTCTCCCGATCGCCCTTCACCCCTCCCTTGGCCCGCCGCACCACCCAGACCGTGTCGGACGGGGGGACCGCGGCCGGCGGCAGCACCATGTCGGCGGCCAGGTCGGGATGGCCGGCCCGGACGTAGTGGTCGACGCCGAGGGCGTCCCACCGGGCGGCGGCCACCACCGGTTGCCCCTCGACGTGGGCGGCGGCGACGGCGGCGACTGCGGCCCGGACGTCCTCCTTGGGCCCCAGGCGGGTCTCCGCCACCGTCGCCCACAGCGACGCCCCCAGCATCACGGCCAGGGCGACCGGCAGCAGGCGGCGGGGTGCCCGCGTGATGCCCAGGGCCACCAGCACGGCCAGCCCCAGCACCGACGGGAGCAGGTAGCGGTCGACGAACACCGGCCGCACCGCCTCCAGCACCGTGACCGCCGCCACCGGCACCGCGAACCAGCACGTGGCCAGCACCGTCACGTCCCGCCGCCCTCGGGTACGGATCCCGGCCAATCCCACTGCCGCGGCCATGACGGTGAGCGCCACCAGCGGCCACCGTCCACCCGCCCACGACGTCAGCAACAGGCCGGGCACCGCCCCCCCGACGTCGGACAGCCACCACACGCCCGACGCGCCCACCCCGTTCCCGACGGCAACCGCCACCAGCGATAAGGCCGGTAGGGCGGCCACCGCCGTCGCCCCTACCAGCGGAACCGCCCGCCGCTGGCGGAGCACCACCGCCGCCACCGCCAGCCCGCCCAGCACCAGGAGGGCGAACCAGTGGGCCAGGCCGGCCGCCGCCCCCGCCGTCCCGTAGAGCAGGAGGGCGCGGGGCTCGTCGTCGAGCCACCGGGCCAGCCCCAGGGCGGCCAGGGAGACGGCGAGGAGGGCCAGCCCGTAGCCCCGGGCCTCGGCCGCGTACTGCACCACGAAGGGGTTGGTGGCCGCCACCAGTCCCGCCACCACCGCCAGCCCGGGCCCGGCCAGTCGACCGACGGTGCGGGCGAAGACGCCCACCGCCCCCACCGCCGCCACCAGCGACAGCAGCCGCAGCCCCACCTCGTCGGCCGGCAGACGGGTCACGGCGAGCCACAGGTGGGCGACCGCGTAATACGGCCCGTTGTACGACGGCGGGGCGTCCCGCAGGTAGGAGATGGTGCCCTCACCGTGGACGACCGCCGACAGCAGCCGGCCCAGGGGGACCGGCGCCACCTCCGCCGTGTACAGCTCGTCGTACCAGAGGCCGTGGTTGCGGGCCACGACCCACCCCCCGATCACCGCCAGCACCAGCGGGGGAAGCAGCCACCACCCGACCCGCGCCCACACGCGGCCGAGGCGCCTTTCCTCAGGCGGGGTCGCAGATCGGGCGATTGGGTAGGTGACAGGCATGGCAGTCACCCGCACACTTGCACGTCCCATGCTGGCCGCGATGTTCGTGTCCGGCGGCGTCGACCAGCTCCGGCGTCCCCAGACCAAGGTGGCGCAGGCGGAGAAGGTGGCCGAGCCCATCGCCCACGCCCTCCATCTCCCGGAGGACCCGAAGACGCTGGTGCGCATCAACGGCGCCGTCCAGGTGGGAGCGGCGTCGATGCTCGCCCTGGGCAAGCTGCCCCGGGTGTCGGCTCTGGCGCTCGCGGCCTCGCTGGTACCCACCACGCTCGCCGGCCACCGCTTCTGGGAGGAGTACGAGCCCGGGCGGCGGACCACCCAACGCACTGCGTTCCTCAAGAACGTCTCCATGCTCGGTGGCCTGGTGCTGGCCGCCACCGACACCGAAGGCCGGCCGTCGCTCGGCTGGCGGGCCCGCCGGGCGACGTCGAAGGTGTCCCGGAAGGTCAGCCGCCGGTCGCACCAGACTTCGGCCAGGCTGGGCCAGGCGATGCACGAGGTGGAGAAGGCCGCCGAGACCGCCGCCCACCGGGTGGAGAAGGTGGCCCAGACTGCTGCCCACCGGGTGGAGAAGGCGGCCGACACCGGCGCCCACAAGGTGGCCGCCGTCGTCGGCCACTTGAGGCCGCTCGAGCTCGACCCGGACGCGACGATCCGGCCACCCCTCGAGGGATGGCCGGATCGAGAACGTCGCGGTTCTGGTTGTTGGGCTCGGCTCAGCCCTTGAGCTTGCCGATGGCCCCCATGGCCGCGTCCATCAGGTTGCCGCCACCGGCACCGCCGGTGAGGCCGCTGACCATGCCCATGGCCTGGTCGAGGAATGGCTTGACCATCTCGCCCGCCTGGCCCAGAATGGCCGTGGCGCCGCCGAGGTCGATGCCGGCGAGGCCGCCACCGCCGCCGCTGAGCAGGCCGGACGCCTGGTCGAGGAGCGGCTTGGCCATGCCTGTGGCCTTGCCCAGCAGGTCGCCGCCGCCGCCCCCGCTGATGAGGCCCATGCCCGACTCGAGCAGGGGCTTGGCCATCTCCTGGAGCTGGTTGAGCAGGTCGGAGGCTCCACCCAGTCCGCCGCTCATGAGGGTGTTGACTGCACCCGAGCTCTCGTCGAGCAGAGGCTTGACGACACCGGCGGCCTTGCTCAGCAGGGCGGTGACCCCTTCGAGGCCTCCGGCGCCGCCGAGCAATCCCGTGGCCTGTCCGAGGAGGGGCTTGACCATCTCCATGCCCTGGCCGAGGAGGGGCTTGGCCATCTGCATGCCCTGGGAGATCATGGGGCCGGCCATGGCCTGGGCCTGCTCCATCATGGGAACGATGCTCTGGAGGTTGAGACCGCCCAGGTTGAGGCTGCCGAGCGCACCCATCCCCGGGAGCCCGCTGAGGAAATCGAGCGGGTTGGCTCCACCGCCGCCTCCACCCGAGTCCTCGGCAGGCGGCCCCCCGCTCGCCGCTGCTTCTGACCTGGGCGCAGGCGCCTCCAGGCCCTTCTTGGATCGAGCTGCCGCGACCGCTTCCGACATTGAGCCCATCCCGGTCTCCTTTCCGGCGGGTTTCACGCCGAGTACGTGGGTGGCTATTCGCGTTCAATCTATGTCTCTCCGGCGCGCCGCTCCAAGCTCTTGGGGTTGGAATTTGGCACGATGCGGACGATGTAGGTGCGAACGGCCGCCGGAAGCGGTCGATCGGGGTAGGCGTAGGTGAAGCAGAGGGTGGACGCGCCGAACGACTGGGCCGCCAGCCGGACCAACTGATGAGGGAAATCGCCGGGCTCGTACTCCTCGTCGACCACGGTGAGGGCCCGTCCCACCATCTCCATCCGCCACGCCTGGCGCTCGCCCGGAGGGATGGGGAGCCGGAGGTCGAAGGTGGAGTCGGCGGCCACGTCGAGGACCTTGAGTGATCGCTCGGTGGGCATGTCGAGCGGCGGCGGTCCCGGGATCATGACCTCGGGACCCTGGGCCGTGCCGTCGGCCTCGTCGTCGCCCGCTCGGGGGCGGAAGGGCCGGACCTCGAGGCTGGGGTCGTAGCCCTCGGGCGCCGGCTTCGGGAAGGGGTCGATCCAGATGCGGCCGTCACGCTCCTCCACCGCGAAGCACGGGAGGTAGCCCGGCTTCAGCTTCCAGAGGTTCTCCCGCTTGGCGGTGCAGGCGGGCACCACGTTGCTCCCGGTCTTGGGGTCGTAGAGGTAGCGGTGCCGGGGGCAGCTGACGAGGCCGTCGACGATGGTGGAGGTGTCGAGCTCGGTGACCTGGTGGGGACAGGTGCCGTCGAAGGCCACCACCTCGCCGTCGGCCAACCGGGCCACCAGTACGTAGGTGTCGACCACCCGGACCCGGCGGATGGCGGTGTCGGCCCCTTCACCGGCGGGCAGCTCGTCGCTCCTCAACGTCGGGAACACCCAGGGAGTCTACGGACGCGGCCCGCGCTACCTGGTCGCCCGGCTCACGGCACGGCGCGACCGCCAAGGCCGTGGCACCCAGAACAGGACCTCGCGGCCGGTCTCGATATGCGCGCCCAGCCGGGTCGCGGGAGGCGGCGTCAGCTCCCGCCAGCCGTCGGCGGCGGCGGCCTGGTGGACCCGGATGCCCGTCGGCTGGTAGTCGTCGGGTTCGGACGGCAGGGCAAGAGGCTCGGTGCCCGCCGGCGTTGCGTCGTCACCCATAGGACGTACGAGCGGCCGTCGAGGTCGACAGGGAGTTCTCGGCGAGGAAGGCGGTGGCAGAGAAGGTGGGGCCGAGGAGCGCCCGGCCCAGCCGTTCCAGGGCCTCGAGCTCGGCCGGAGCGACGGAGCACGAGGTGACTCGGGTCGCCCGGGCGCCGAGGGCGCGGGCGTAGGAGCGCGCGATCCGTCTCGCCTCCTCCGGCGGGTTCCCGGGGCGGCCCTCGGCCAGGAGGCGGAGAAGGAGCTCGAGGGCACTGATGGTCGCCTCCGCCGGCGGGGGCGTTCGTTCGGCCGAGGCGGGGGTGACGGGGGCGTCGTCGAGGATCTCGACCTCGCCCGACCCGCCGTCGACGGCCACCCGCCTCCCGTCGAAGCGGGCGAGGGCGCCGTCGATCCCGCAGACGAACGGGACTCCGAGCTCCCGGCAGAGGATGGCGACGTGGCTGAGGGGAGACGCGTCCTGCTCCATGACGACGCCCGCGTGGCCGAGCACGATCCCGAAGTCGGCCGTGGTCAGGCGGCCCACCAGTGCGATGCCCGGCCCGTCCCCGGAGCCCACCTCCCCCGCCCGGGCGTCGACAGCGGTTCCCACCGCCCGGCCCCCGGCGCACGCCCGTCCCCGCAGCCGGCCCGCGGCACCGGCACCGGCGTCGGCGTCGGCGCCGGTCGCCGAAGCCGCGGCCCGGTGGGTGATGGGCCGGCACTGCAGGATCACGGGCTCACCCCCGTCCCCCGGCAGGGCGAACTCCACGTCGACCTCGGCGTCGAGGTGCGCACCGAGGATCAAGGCGGCCCGGTGCACCGCTTCCAGGGACTCCCCCACCGCCGGGTCCCCGTCGATCCCTGACCACTGCTCGCCCTCGCGCCGGGCCCGCAACGTGGCCCGGGCCCCGTCGACCAGGGCCGACGGTCCCTCGTCGCTCAGGTCGGCCAACGGTCCACCGAGACCGGTGAGGGGGTCGGCGCTCACGTACACGCCGTACCAGGCCGCCTCGACCTGGGCCTGGAGGAGCACGGCGATGGAGAAGTCGACCGGCTCCGTCCGCAGCCGCAGGAGGTAGCGGATGGCGTCGGCGGAGAAGGCCGAGCGCCAGCAGCCGACGATGGCCGCCGCCACCGCCGCGGGCGAGGCCAGGTCGAGGGCGCTGACGAACACACCGGGGAAGGCGGCCGTGGGGCCATCCTCCATCGCCGCCGACGACCGGCAGACGACCCGGGGGTCGCCCAGCCGGGACCACGCGGCCTGGGCCGCGGCCGCGGCCTGAGCGTCCACCGCCGGGCAGAGCATCGCCTCTCGGATGGCGGCGGCCAGTTCGAGGACGTGGCGGGGGTCGAGGCGGAGGGCGGCGGTCTGGAGGTAGTCCGCCTGGCGGCCGACACCGGCCGCCTCCAGCGCGGCCCGGAACCGCTCCGCCGGCACCACCCACCCGCCCGGGGTCACCAGCCCGGCAGCCGCGGCCCAGCCCAGGAGGACGGCCTTGCGCCCCACCCTCGCCGCGGACTCCTCGGCGCAGTCCGCCAGCGGGAGCAGGCCCCCCGGGGCCACCTCCGGCTTCTGGTTCGGGACGGGCCGGCCGGCGGGTACCGTCACGTCGCCCGCATCAGCGGGGGCGGCCGATCCAGGTGCAGAGGTAGTCCATGTGGACGAGGCGGGTCTCCGTCACGAGGGTCGGCCGCTGGGGGAACCCGTTCTCGGGTGCCTCCCGTGCCGGGCAGTAGGGGTCGGGGGCGCGGAAGCTGCGCTCGCCGGTGCCGTGGAGGTGGTACAGGTACGAGCGCCCGGCGCAGCCGCCGCCGCACTGGTCGAGCCGGGGGCAGCCGGCACAGCCCTCGACATGGTCGGGGTTGGCGTTGCGCTGGCGGAAGACCCGGAACTGAGGGCTGTGGATGATGTCGATCAGGTCGTGTTCGAGCAGGTCGAGCGGCGCCTTGTAATCGTGCAGGTAGACGCACGGGCTCACGTGGATCCGGCCTTCGGGGGTGATCGAGTGGATGCGGAACGACGTGCGCCCGCACGGGCAGCGCTTGGCGTCCTGGTAGTCGGTGACCGACGCTATTGGGGGCTCGCCCAGGTCGATCGGCTGGCACAGCTCCATCAGTCGTGAGAACCCGGCGTAGTACATGTCCGGGGGCAGGGCCACCTCCATGTGCTGGGGCTGCACCGGCTTCACCGGGTTGATGCGCACGTTGGCGTCGTAGCGCTTGGCCAGGGCGACCAGGGCCTCGATGTCGGCGATGGTGAAGTTCCACCGCATCCCGCACATGATGACGCTGTGGGGGGTGTCGTGGCGCTGGCAGATCTCGAGTGCCTCCAGGGCCTGGTGGTAGATCCGGGCGCCCCGGTTGCGGTTGTGGGCGTCCTCGTCGGGTGAGTCGAGGGAGACGTCGACGTCGTTGAGCCGGTCGAAGGCGGGACGGTGGTCGCGGTAGAGGCGCAGGATCGTGATCCCGCTGGTGGTGAGCCCGACGATGATCCCCGAGTCGGTCAGCCGCTCGATGATGTAGGGCAGGAGGGTGGCCTTGGGGTTGGCCCCGTTGGTGAACAGCGGCTCGTTGCCACCGAGGTTCACCGTCTCCACCCCGTTGACCCGGAGTTGGTCGACGACCCGGTCGATCATGGCCACCGTCATGTCGGCCCCCTTCTGGCGGGCGTTCATGCTGTAGCAATGGGTGCAGCGGTAGGGGCAGTCGTTGCCCAGGGTCCACCCGATGTTGCGGATGGTGGGCGGCGCCTCGGGCAGGTCACCGAACTCGTGGGTGGGGCCGGTGTTCAGCCCGTAGTGGTCGAAGGCGTCGTAGCCGTTGGACACGTGGATGAGGGCTCGCCCGAGCAGGGGGTTGGCGGTCATGGCGCCGGCGTCCGCGTCGGTGTCGGCGTCGGCCCGCAGGCGGCGGCGAAGGCGGGGAGCCCGTCCCGTTCGAGGTCGAGGCCGGCCATCTCGGCCAGGTCGCGCAGGTCGCGCAGCAGCCGCATCTTGGCCCGCCGGTTCTGGTCCTCGTGGGCGGCCACGGCCCGGGCCAGGAGGACGTGGGACACGAGGGTGGCCACCCCGTCGCGCTCGCCCTCCCCCGCCGTCGCCAGCCGTTCGGCGAACAGCCGGCGGGCGTGGGCCTTGCGGGCTCGGTCGCCGGCCAGGGCGTCGTCCAGGCGGCGCTTCTCGGTGGTCAGAGCGACCGCGCCCCCTTCGGCCAGGGCGGCCAGCCGGGCGTCGATCGCCTCTCGGGTCTCGTGGTCGCGGAAGTCCACGTCCTCCCCCATCAGGTAGCCGAACGCCTGCCGGTGCTGGGCGAGGCGTCGCTGGTACTGGGCCGCCGGACCCTTCCCCCGCAGCCGGGCCAGGGCCAGATCGCGGGCGCTGACCACCGACCACAGTGTCGGCTCCTCCGGCGCCAAGAGAGCCTCGACGAGCGCAGGGTCGTCGATCCATGCCGCGAGGCGGGCGGGCAGCGTCTCCGGGAGGCAGAACTTGAGCGCGCCCAGGGCCTGGTCGTGGGCCGCCGCCCCCACGTAGGCGAGGAAGCCGGTGCCGGTCGGGCGGGCGCCCCGGGCCAGCCTCCCGGCGAAGCCGCCAGCGACGCGGTCGAGCGCCGCCCGGGCCCGCGCCAGCCTGCGCAGGAAGACGACCGCCCCTTCCGGACCGGCGTCGAGCCGAGCCCGGACCGCGGCGTTGGCCGCCATCAGCCCGTCGGCGTCGACCTCGAGGGCGGACCCGTCCGCGGTCAGGTTGGCGGCCACCAGGTCCGTTCCCACGCCGAACGCCTGCGCCGTCACCCGCAGGCGGGCCTGGAGCATCTGGCGGGTGACCGTGCTCCGGAAGGTCGACAGGTCGAAGCGCAGGACCTCGCCGTCCACCGGCATCGGTCGGAGGTAGGCGTCGAGGCCGTCATCCGAGCGGACCGCCACCACCACCTGGGCCGCGGTCAACCGGACACCGCCGTCGACGCCTGGGCCCGCAGCAGCGAGACGCAGGAGGACGGGGGGAGGTCGCCGATCTCCCGGGCGTACATGTCCATCGCCGCGCCGACGTCCATGCCCGCCGCCCGGTCGCGCCAGACGACGTTGTCGGTGAGGGTGCACGGCAGCAGCCGGCCGAGGGCGTCGATGTAGAGGACCGACCGGCCCGCCCCGCACTCTTCGCCGCCGCAACCGCGGAACTGGGTGGTGCGGATCACCATCCGCCCGCCGTACTCCTCCCGCTTCGCCGCCACCCGCTCGAAGAGCAGGTCGGCCTGCGACGGGCCGATCCGGTAGTCGCGGCAGTCGTCGCGGAAGCGGGCGGGCGACGTGGGGTCCTTGAACACGTTGATGACGCTGATCCCGGGGATGCCCCGGGCCGCCACCCAGTCGACGATCTCCTCGACCTCGTCGTAGTTCTCGGAGCTGACCGCGGTGATGACGTTGACCTGCTCCGGCGGCAGCCGATCGAGGGTGGCGCACAGCTTGGCCCAGGCGCCGGGGCGGCGGAAGATGGCGTCCGCCTTCTCCGGGCGGACGGAGAGGATGCTGAGCGAGACCTCGATGGTCGGGTCGGCCTCGATCATCCCGAACACGGCCTCGTTGGCGATGGTGCCGTTGGTGAGCAGCTTCACCAGCACCCCGCCGTCAACCAGCCGGCGCATGACCTGGTCGACCCCCCGGAACAGCAAAGGCTCGCCCCCCGAGAGCATCACCTTGGCCACGCCCCGCTCCACCAGGGCGTCGGCGATGGCGAGGGCCTGGTCGAGGGAGATGTGCGACCGCTTCATCTCCACCAGGCAGAAGTCGCACTTGAGGTTGCAGGCGCTGGTGATCTCCCACAGGACCCGCACGCCCGAGCTGGTGATCGACCGGAAGCAGCAGATCTGATCCTCCGCCTGCAAGACCGACCGGACCTTGGACATCGGCTGCCCCCTTCTCGCCTGTCCGCCCGGGGTTTCAAGGCCAGGTTACCGTCGCGACAACCGATCCGAAAGGGCGCCCATGGCCGTAACCCTGGCCCTCTTCGGCGGGCCGCCGGCCGTCACCGAGCCCACCGACTTCGTGTGGCCGCCGATCACCGCCGCCGACGTGCGGGCGGTGACGAGCCTCCTCGAGCGGGGCGAGATCTCCTACTACGGCCGGGAGGGCGAGGTGGAGGCGCTGGAGAACGCGTTCGGCGCCTACGTGGGCGTGCCGTTCACGTTGGCGTGCAGCTCCGGCACCGCCGCCCTCCACTCCGCCTACTTCGGCCTCGGCCTGGGCGCGGGCGACGAGGTGATCGCACCCACGTTCACCTTCCTGTCGACGGTGATGCCGCTGTTCGTCGTCAACGCCACGCCGGTGCTGGTCGACTGCGAGCCGGACACGGGCAACATCGACCCCGCCGCCATCGAAGCCGCCATCACCCCGCGAACCCGGGCGGTGGTCGTCGTCCACGTCAACGGCCATCCGTGCGCCATGGCCCCGATCGTCGACCTCTGCCGCCGGCGGGGGCTGCGGCTGGTGGAGGACGCCAGCCACGCCCACGGGGCGACCCACGACGGCGCCATGGTCGGTGCCTTCGGCGACGTGTCGGTGTTCAGCCTCCAGGGAGCCAAGCTGACCGCCGCCGGGCAGGGCGGGCTCATGCTCACCGCCGACCGCGAGATCTTCGAGCGGGCGGTCCTGCTCGGCCACTTCCGGAACCGGGCCTTCGACGACGTGACCAGCGACGCCTACCGCCCGTTCGCCACCACCGGCTACGGCCTGAACTACCGGATGCACCCCCTGGCCGCGGCCCTCGCCCGGCGCCAGTTCGAGGACCTCGACGCCTACATCGACGGCCGCAACGCCAACCTCGGCGTGCTCTCGGCCGGGCTGGCCGACATTCCCGGCGTCGAGCCCCCGGCCCGCCGGGCCTATGCCACCCGCCACCCCTATTTCAACTACAAGCCGCTCTACGACGGGGAGGCGATGGACGGGTTGGACCGGGGGCTGTACCTGCGGGCGTTGCAGGCGGAGGGCGCCCCGGTGGCGGACTCGACCTCCCTGCCGCTGCATCGGGAGCACCTGTTCCAGGTGGCCGACGACGGCAGCCGCACCTACGGCCGCGACCCCCACCGGCGGGTCTACGCCGACGGTGACCTCCCCCGGGCCGAGTCCTACGCCACCCGGGCCCTCCGCATCCCGACCTACACCGACCCCCGGCCCCGCCTGATGGAGCAGATCCTCGACGCCTTCGACAAGGTCGGGCGGGCTCGGGGCGCCCTCCTCGACCACGCCCGCCGGGCAGCCGCCGGCTGAGGCGCGGCCGCGCCTCGCTCAGGTGGGCGCCGCCACCAGGGTCTCGGTGGCCAGGCGGGCGGAGCACGACGACGGGGGCGTCTCCGGCAGGTTGGCCCGGTACCAGGCGACGGCCTCCCCCACAGTCATTCCCTGCACCGCCTCCCGCCAGATGCGGTTGTCGGTGACGGTGCAGGGCGACACGGCCCCCATGGCGTCGACGTAGAACACCGTCCGCCCGGCCATGCAGCGCTCGTTGGGCTGGAGGACGAACTGCGTCGTCCGGATGACGAGACGGCCGCGGTACTGATCCCGCTTGCGGGCGACCAGGTCGAAGAGCTGCGCCCGCTGCCCGTCGTCGATGCGCAGGTCGCGGCAGTCGTCGCGGAACCGGGCCGGGCTGGCGGGGTCCTTGAAGATGTCGGTGAGGCTGAGACAGGGCACGCCCGCGGCCGCCACCCAGTCGACGACGTCCTCTACCGCGTCGAAGTTGAGTCGGCTGACGGCGCAGATCACGTTGAGGCGGGCCTTGGGCAGGGCGTCGATGGTGGCCGCGATCTTGGCCAGGGTGTCGGGGCGGCCGAAGATGCGGTCGGCCTCGACCGGGTCCACCGTGGGCAGGCTCAACGACACCTCGATCGAGTCGGAGGCCCGGATGAGGTCGAAGACGCCGGGGTGGTGGACGGTGCCGTTGGTGAGGAGCTTGACCAGGACGTCGGAGCTGCTCAGGCGGCGGATGATCGCCTCCGCCCCCGGATGGAGCAGGGGCTCGCCTCCCGAGAGCAGGACCTTGTCGACCCGGGCCGCCACCAGCTGGTCGGCGATGGCCAGGGCCGGCTCCACCGCCAGGTGGCGGCCCTTGATCTCCACCAGGCAGAAGTCGCACTTGAGGTTGCAGGCGCTGGTCAGCTCCCACAGCACCCGGGTGCCCTGGCTCTCGACCGAGCGGTAGATGCAGAACTGGTCCTCGTCCCGGACGACCGAGTGGGTGGTCATCCGAACACCGCCTCGGCCGCGGCGGTGGCGGCGGTGGCCTGGCCCTGCCACCGGGGCGCCAGGTAGACCCGCAGCGACCACAGCCGCTGGTAGCGGCGGGACGCCTCGTCGGCGTCGGTGGCGAAGCCGTGGGCCGACGCCTCGGCGAGGGTGAACACGGCCCCGCCCCGTCCGACGAGGCGGGCGTTGGCCGGCTTGGCCTGCATCGCCGCGGGCGAGACGGCCACGATCACGTCGCCCTCGGCGGCCCACGGCAGGCGGGCCCGCAGGGCGGCCTCGGCATCGGTGCGCCAGTCGGGATCGAGGGCGAGGGCGCGGGCGGGGTCGGCGTCGACCCGGCTGCGGAAGCCTTCCAGGTCGTCGGTGCGCCACACCTCCCGGTACTGCCGCCCGGCCCGAAGGGCCTCGCCGACCGACTCCCGGCCACGGTCGCGGGCGGCGCCGGCCTCGGCTCCCGCCAGCCGGTCGAGCAGCTCGTCGTCGCCGAGCTCACGGAGGTGGTCCTCGGGCAGGAGGTCGCGGCAGGCGTCGGGTCCGAGGCGGCGCAGGACGAGGTCGAGCATGGCGTCCGCCGCCAGCTTCACCGGGTGGAACACCGAGGCCGCGAACACCTCGAAGCGGGCCCGGTAGAGATCGTCCGCCATGGCCACCCGCTCCACCGCGGTGGCGGGGTCGGAGGCGTCGAGGGCGAGGCCCCATCCCCGGTCGGTGTCGACCAGGCGCAGCGCCGCCGGCAGGCTCCCGGGGAACGCCTGGGGGCGGTTGACGGCGAAGGAGTCCCGCAGGGCGAAGTCGACCAGGTCGGTGCCCAGGCCGGAGTTCACGATCTCGGCCGCCAGCCGGTTTCCGGGGTCGACGGCGGCGTCGAGGTGACGGTCGAAGGCGGCGAGCCACGCCCGCCGCTCGGCGTCGGTGGTCTCGTGGAAGGCGTGGCGGCGGGCGTGACGCTTGACGGCGGCGATGCACGCCGCCAGACGGGGCCGGCCGGCCGGTTCCCCGAACAGGCCCGACTGGTAGCGGAGGGTGTGGCCGAGGGGGAGCAACTCGATGTCGTGGACCAGGGCGAACAGGCGCACGACCAGGTCGAGCGACAAGCCTTGGGCCTGGGCCGCGCCCTCGGCCGCGGCCAGGCCGGCCTGGGTCGTGGGGTCGTCCGCCCGCCGCAACGCCTCCAGGTAGGTGGCGCTCCAGTAGGCCACGCCCAGGCTGTGGGACGCCCGGGTGTTCTCGGCGTTGGGCCAGGCATGGAAGGCGAGGCCCATCTGTCGCAGCCGGCGCAGGCGTTGGAACGGCGGCGACGCGATCACCGCCTCCTCGGCCCGGGTCACGAGGTGGGCGCACCCGGGCCACACGTCGAGCGTCCGCACCGGCTGGGCCAGGGCTCGCGCGACGGATCGGGCCACGTCCAGGTCGACCGGGGTCAGGTCGGTGGCGGTCATGCCCGGAGCGCGGGGTCGCAGGCGACGGCCCGAGCCGCCAGCCCGTCCCGGCGGGCATCGGCCGCGGCCAGGGCGGCTGCCAACGGCTCCTCCTCCGTCACGCCGTCGAACAGGGCCAGGTAGCGCCGGGCCAGGTCGTCGCCGTCCTGGGTGGTGAAGGTCTCGATGACCCCGCCACCGGCGGCGGGCGGACCGAGCAGTCCGGCGGTCAGGCGAGCGGCGAACTTGGCCACGTACTGGGCCTCGACGAACCGACCCGACGCCTCCAGGTCGTCGGCGTCGTCGAGGCACCGGGACACGTAGCCGGCCTGGGCGTAGGTGGGGGTGTGGCCGAGGTCGAGGATCTCCTGGTGGGACGGGAGCCCCAAGCGGGCGTAGGCCCGCTCGACGAGGTCGCGAACGCCCGCCACCGCGTCCTGAGCCGAGGCGGCATCGTCGGACCGCAGCCCGTAGGCGGCGAGGACGGCGTCGACCAGCCCCACCTCGCCCGCGTGAAGCAGGTCGGCCAGCGCCCACTTCGCCTTCTGGTAGCGGCGGGGACGTTCGAGGAGGGCCAGGAGGGCGAGGTTGTCGAGGCACCCCCGCAGGGCGTCCATCCGCGTCGCCCGGTCGCCGGGGCCCCGGCCCAGGTCGACCAGCAGCAGGTAGACGTCGCGCAGGGTGGCCTCGAAGCGGTCCGCCCACGGGTGCATCGCCGCCGCCCGCCGGGCCAGGTGGGGGGCGAACCCGTCGTGGTCGAGCACGGGAACGCCGCCGCCCAGGCGGGCCGCCTGCCGCAACTCCCAGATCCAGCCGCCCCCCGTGGTGGTGGCCAGGGCCGCGGCCCGGTCGACCCGCTCGATCTCGACCCGCACGCCGTCGACCACCCGGGACTCGAAGGCGTCCCGTCCGCTGCCACCGTCGGTGACGATCACCAGGTCGAGGTCGGCCCGCACCGAGCACCGGCGCAGAGCGGTGGACCCGACCACCAGGGCGGCGACCACCGCCTCATCCCGGTCCAACTCCGCAGCCACCTGCGCCGCCAGTGCCAAACGGGCCTGCACCACCGCCGCCGGGGTCTCGTGGGCCGCCACCCGGCCGGCCAGCGCAGCCGCGGTCACTCCAGGCGGGCTCGCGACCGCCTCGCCCTGTGCCAGCGGGGCCGTGGTGCTAGCCGCCTGGTGCGACGATGTCCTTGCCCGCCGGCCCGGCCTTGATGGCGGCGGACGCCCCCGGAGTCACGTGCAAGGCCTTGCTGAGCTGTTTGATCACCTTGGCCTCGACCTTGGTCCGCGGCCGGGAGACCTCCTTGCGGGCCATCGTGGACAGCTGGTCCATCGACAGCTTCTCGGCCCGGGGCCGCAGCGTGGCCACGATCTCGTAGCCCTGGGCCAACTCCACCGCGTCGGCCGGCAGGGCCCCCGGGTCGGGGTTGCCCTGCTTGGCCAGGGCGGACTTGAAGCCCGCTTCGGCCACCAGGAGCTCGTTGGCGGACAGCCCGAGCTTCATGGTGCGGTTCATGACTTCCAGCGCGTGGAAAACCTCGCCCATCGGATCCTCCCGACCTCGGCGCAAACCGGCCCCGCCAGCATAGCTCCGAGGGACCCTCGCGGCTACGGGTTGCGGAGCAGGCTGCGCAGCTTCAGCCCGAGCCACGGCTTGCGGCCGTAGGCGAGCAGCTTGCCCTTGAGGATCGGCGGCCACTGGCCGGTGCGGCCCCACGCCACCGCCATGAAGGCGGCGGGGTCGACCGACAAATGGCAGTCGACCCGTCCGGGGGCGGCGTCGGAGACGGCCAGGTCGCCGTTGGCGAAGCGGAGGTAGGCCTCTCCCCCACCCCGGAGGGCGACGTGGTAGGTGGCGGTGACACCCTTCGCCCGCTCGTGCACCATGGCCCCGCCCAGGGCGCCCAGCACGGGGAACATGAACCCCCGCAGGACAAGGGCGGCGTGGGCCCGCTCGACGGGCCAGGGGGCGTCGTCGGTCCGGGCCAGGTCGCCGCCGTGGACGACCAGCTCGTTGAGGGCGTGGCAGGCGATGGTGGACAGGGGGAAGTCGACACCCTCGATCACCCATCTCCGCAAGGGATCGTCGGGGGTGTCACGCAGGACGCCGAGGAGGGCGGCCACGCTGGCGTCGACACGGGTGGCTATGGCTCCCAGGTCTCGCTCGGATTCCCCGGCGACCAGCATCGTCGTGAGGGTGGAGAGGTCCCAGATGTCGTCGGACATCGGCGACGAGCCCCGGGCGAGCGAGGTGATCAGGTCGACCGAGTGGGAGATGTGGATCGCCACATCGGTGGTGGTCCAAATGCCCAGCGCCGGCCGCTCGGGGAAGTTGATGCAGCGCACCAGGGCCGAGACCCTCGCCCCCATGGCGGCCACCGCCCGCCGGGCCGCCACCGGGTCGACCGGCGCGATCGCTCCCATCACGCAGGAGCGGCCGACGACACCGAACTGGTGACGGAAAAGGCGCCGGGGCGACCAAAACTGTCACCGGTTCGGCCGTCGAAAGGTTTGCGGACGCGGGCCATCCCCCAGAGTGTGGCTGGTGGTGGCCACCGAAGCGGTAATCCGGCGGCCGAAATCTCTTAGGGCCAGGCCGCCTTGAACGTGTCGTACATCGTGGGGATGACGAACAGCGCCAGCCCGAGGGGCAGCAGGGCGATGCTCGGCGCCAGGCCCCGGCGTCCCCGGGCGCCGAACTTCCACCCTTCACCTGCGGCCGCGAGGGCGAAGCAGATGAAGGCCGCCAGGTAGAAGAAGAACGCGGTCTTCGGGCTCAACGCCGCCCCTAGGTGAGGATGAGGACGAGGATGATGATGAGGATGAGTGTTCCAAGACCGATGTACATGGCACCTCCCGGCTCCGCCGGCGGTTCCGGCGCTACCTGATCACTTCCCTTACCGGCAGGGCGCGAAACTCTGGAAACCCGCAGGTCACCGCGGGTGATCCTGCCCCCGGCGGTGGACGGAGACGGCCCGGTGGACGGAGACGGCGTAGTCGCCGCCCCCGAACGGCCGGCGGTCCCAGGTCGCCCACCGCCCGGCCGGCTCGAGCCCGGCGTCCCGGCAGTGGCGGTCGTAGGCGTCGAGGTCGAGGCGCTCGGGTTGGAGCTGGAAGCCGGCGACGAGGTGGCCCCCGGGGCGTACGTGGCGGGCCAGGTTGGCCACCACCGCGGCCTCGGTGCCGGGGGCGAGGAAGATCATGACGTTGCCCGCGAGCACGACGACGTCGAAGTCCCGGCCCAGGTCGACGCTCGCCAGGTCGCCCTCCACCCACCGCAGATCGGGACGCTTGGCGCGCGCCCCGGCCAGCATCGACGGGTCGAGGTCGACACCCACGGCCTCGATCCCCCGCCGGGCCAGCTCGATCGCCACCCGGCCCGTCCCGCAGCCGGCGTCGAGCACCGCCGCCGGCGCCAGGCTCTCGACGAAATCGGCTTCGCCGTGGACGTTCCTGCCCTCCGCCGCCATCCGCACCCACCGCTCGTCGTAGGCCGCGCCCCGGGGCACGTCTCGGGCCAGCCATCGGTTCTCCGGCGGATGCTCGTCGATACCGCCACTATGGCGTGAATTTGCGCGGATTCGGGGGGTTCGCCTCACCCCTGGGATCCAGTGACAGCACCCTGTTTCGGAACGGTGCTCCTCAATAGGTTGACCTCATCGGGCCAGGGGATGTGGCCCCGAGGGGAAGGCGGGCTCGACATGAGTCTCTTCGGCGTCGACATCGATTACACCCGGGAGTCGTTCGACTTCGGGGCGTTTGCCAACCAAGGCCACCGCTTCGCGTGGATCAAGGCCACCGAGGGCCGTACCTGGCCCGACCAGGACGAGCCCGGGCTGGTGCCCGTGTTCGCCGCCATGCGCCAGCGCATGGCCGCCGCCGGGCTCCTCTACCGGGGGATGTACCACTTCGCCCGACCCGACAACAACCCCGACCCGACGACCGAGGCGGCCCACTTCGTGGCCTACCTGGGCGGGCGGCTGGAGCCGGGTGAGGCGGTGATGCTCGACTGGGAGCCGGCCCACGTGGGCCTGGTGACCGACCCCGAGCGCTGCCAGGACTGGGTTATCGGCTGGGTCGACGCGGTCGAGGCCGCACTGCCCGCGGTCCGGGGCAAGATCGGCTTCTACGCCAACGCCGGCGAGGTGGCGCGGATCAAGACCGACCGCATCGCCGCCCGCTGCCGGCTCCACGTGGCCGCCTACGGCCCCGACGACGGGCAGCAGCACCCGGGCGCCCTCGGCCTGACCTCGTTCCCGGGACAGGTCGACCTGTGGTCGGCACCGACGTTCTGGCAGTTCACCAGCGCCGCCCGCCTCGACTTCTTCGGGATGGCCCTCGACATGAACCGCTTCGACGGCGACGAGCAGGCGCTGCGGGCGCTGGCCGCGGAGGAGTCGTCGGGCAACGGCAACGGCGCCGCTCCGGTGGCGAGCCCCGTCCCCCCCATGATCGAGGTGCCGGCGGCCGGCGGGGCGCTCGACGGCCTGACCGTGGAGCAGGCCAAGGCCCAGATCTTGGCCTGGCAGTGGGAGGACACCGCCGCCTTCCAGCAGGGCTTCGCCTGGTTCGACATCGCGGTCGACGGCGACGTCGGCACCGAGACGGCCAAGGCGGTGGCCAAGGTGCTGGCCGAGAAGGGCAAGCTCTCGCCCCACTTCCACATGGACGAGTTCCGGTCGACCAACAACAAGCGCATCCGCATCCACCGGGAGCTCATCCTGGCCCTGGAGAAGGCGCGGGAGAAGCTCGGCGCCCCCATCAACATCACGTCCGGCTACCGCGACCCGCAGCACCCGCTCAGCATCGGCCGCCCCGGCAGCCAACACGTCCTCGGCTGTGCCGTCGATCCCGACCCCTACCTGCCGCCCCACGTGGTGGAGGGCTGCGGGTTCTCGGGGATCGGCATGAGCGTGGTGGCCGACCCGGGCAAGGTGTCGCACGTCGACGTCCGCCACGCCAGCCCGGTCAACCCCACGAACTCGACTCCCGGCGAGCCGGCCATCTTCGAGGACAACTGACCGCCAACCGGTGACGGATCCGGTGGCTCTGGCCCCCGGATCTGTCACCGGTTGCCTCGGCGGGCCGTACGATGGGCCCGATGGCGCGGCAACCCCTGCACCGGCTGTGGCTGGCCCTGGTGGTCGTCGCGGCTGCGGTCGGGGTGGCCGGCGGCCTCCTCGCCGGAGGATCCGACCCGGGTGCGACCCGACCTCCCTCGGCCGCCCACGACCCGGCTGCGGTCAGCTTCACCCCGAGCGGGGTCGAGGCCGCGGTCGTGCCGGCCCGGACGGAGACGGCGCCCGCCGCCGGTGCCGCCCGCCACGGGTCGGGGCGGGGGCTCCTGCCGCTGGTCGCCGCCCTCGTGGGCCTGGCCGCCGCCCTCGGCACTCGGGCCCGGCTGGTCCGGCCACCGACGCCCGGTGGCCAGCCCCTCCGGGCCCGTCGCCACGCCATCGCCCGGCGCGCCCCACCTTCGCTCCAGCTCGCCTGACGTCACCGTCGTCGTAGCGCCGCGCCCTCCGCCGAGGGCCGGCCGGAGCTGCCCGGGCCGACCTCCCCCCGGGCCCGAGCGGCGGCGGGCGGCGGCGTGCTCGTCCCCGGCCCGCCAGGGGCGGCGGCCACCAGGGGCGTAGCGTCGGCGGCGCCCACCGCACCCGCAAGCCCAGCCGGATCCGCAACCGCATCCGCATCCGCATCCGCAGCGACGCCGGCGCCTCGCCCCCGGGGAGCGCCGGTGAGAACCCCACCGCGACCACGCAAGAAGCGACGGAGGAGATGACCGTGTCCGAGGCAATCCACGAGCAGGAGCTTCCCGGCATCGGCAAGCGCTACGACCAGTCCACCGAGGACGGGCTGATCAGCGTGGTCATCCACCACAGCGGGCGCCGCGACCTGTACGTCACCGAGAAGGCCGGTCGAAAGCCGACGCCGACGGTGATCACCCTCACCGACGACCAGGCCCGGCGGCTGGGCGCGGTGCTCGCCGGCGCCTACTTCCAGCCGACGGTGGCCCAGCGCATCGAGGCCGTCGTGGGCGGGCTGGTGATCGACTGGGTGACCATGCGCACCGACTCGCCCGGTGTCGAGCGCAGCATCGCCGACCTCGAGGTCCGCCGGAACACCCGCATGACCATCGTCGCCATACTGCGGGGCGACGAGGTGATCGTGGTGCCCGAACCGTCCGAGGTGCTCCACGCCCGGGACAAGCTGGTGGTGATCGGCCGGCCCGACGACCTCCCCGCCTTCATCCGCCACGTTGCCGGATGAGGGGGCCGAGATGGGCGGGGCCGAGATGAGCCCGCCGAGATGAGCCCGCCGGCATGATCCTCGCCGCCGCGCCGGAGGTCGGGCGGGAGCTGGTCGCGCTCGGCGGCGCCCTGCTGGTGGCGGCCGCCCTGGCTCGCGCCGGGCGTCGCATCCGCCTGCCGACGATCCCCCTGTTCATGGCCGCCGGCATCCTGTCCGGACCCCACACCCCGGGGCCGGTGCTCTTCCGCGACCCGGCCGACGTGGGCCTGCTGGCCACCATCGGGCTGGTCCTGCTCCTCTTCCATCTGGGCCTGGAGTTTTCTGTCGACGACCTGGCCGCGGGCGGGCGCAAGCTCGCGCTCGCCGGCGCCTTCTACCTGTTCCTCAACGTCGGCCTCGGCCTTCTCCTCGGCACCGCCTTGGGCTGGGGCGGGCGGGAGACGCTCGTCATCGCCGGCATCGTCGGGATCTCGTCGTCGGCCATCGTCACCAAGCTGCTCGTCGAGCTGCGGCGGCTGGCCAACCGGGAGACGGGCATGCTCCTCGGGATCATCGTGGTGGAGGACGTCTTCCTCGCCCTCTACCTCGCCCTCCTCCAGCCGGTGCTGGGCGACAGCCCGGGCGGCCTCGACGCCGTCCTCACCGTCGGACGGGCCCTGCTGTTCCTGCTCCTCATGTTCGCCGTCGCCCGCTGGGGACGGGGCCCGGTCGGACGCCTCCTGTCCACCCGCGACGACGAGCTGCTCACGGTGTGCTTCGTGGGCTTCGCCATCCTGGTCGCGGGGGTGGCCGCCAACGTGGGGGTGTCGGAGGCGATCGGCGCCTTCCTGGCCGGCCAGATCGTGGCCGGGACGGTGGTGGCCCAGCGGATCGAGCACCTGGTCCTGCCCATCCGCGACCTGCTGGCGGCCATCTTCTTCTTCGCCTTCGGGCTGTCGGTCGACCCCGCCGCCCTGGCCGACGTCGCCCTCCCGGTGGCGGCGGCGGTGGCGGTCACCATCTTCGGCAACCTGGTGGCGGGCATCGTGGCCGCCCGCCTGCAACGCTTCGGACCCCTCGAGGCGGCCAACATCGGCCTGAGCGTCCTGGCCCGGGGCGAGTTCTCGCTGATCCTGGCCAGCCTGGCCGTCGTGGCCGGCCTCGACGGCCGCCTCGGGCCCTTCGCCGCCGCTTACGTGCTCGTCCTCGCCATCGCCGGACCCCTGGCCGCGTCCCGGTCCGACGTGCTCGCCCGCCTTCTCCCCCGCCGTCTGTTTACCCGCCGGGTAGGTTCGGACGAAGGGAGTCCCCCACATCTCGTCCCGCCTGCCCCCACCGGAGGAGCGATCCCATGACCCCCCGAACCCGGACCGAGCCCCGTTCGACCCCACTCCGCAGCCCGCACCAGGCGGTGGGGCTGTTCCTGGGGACGGCCGTGCTGGCCGTGCTCATCGTGGCGCCGGCCCTGGCCCCGGCCAGCTTCGTGCCGGCCCTCACCATCGACAACGCCACGCCGTTCGACGTCAACGTCGACGTCACCGCAGGCGCGGGCGAGGGGTGGTTCCACCTGGGAACCATCGAGCGGGAGGCGGAGAACGTCCTCGAGGAGGTCACCGATCCCGGCCCCACGTGGGTGTTCCGCTTCACCTACGGCGGTATCGAAGGGGGCGAGCTGGCGATGGCGCGGTCGGACCTGCGGGAGGCGGGGTGGTACTTGGCCGTCCCCATCGAGGTCGGCCAGGCGCTGACCGCGGCCGGCTTCGTGCCTTCCGCCAGCTGAGCCCAGGCCCCGGTCACGCCGCCGCGTCGGGCGCGTCCCGGCTGGCCAGGCAGGGGTCGTGGCAGGGCTGGAGCATGCTCGGTTGGGACGATTCCCGCACCGTGGCCCCGCCCCGGATGGTGACGAAGGCCACCAGTCCCCCGGCCATGGAAAGGGCGCTGCCGGCGATGAGCGCCTGGCGGACGCCATCGGCGATGGTGTCCGCCCCCGCGGTGAGGTCGAGGCCGACGGCGGCGGGCAGGACGGCGACGGCCAGCAGTCCCGCCACCCGCGCCACCGCGTTGTTCACGCCCGAGGCCACGCCCATGCGGGTGTCGTCGACCGCGGCCAGCACCGCCGAGGTGAGGGGGGCGACGGTGGTCGACAGGCCCAGCCCGAACACCGCCACCGCCGGGAGGACGTCGGTGAGGTAGCCGTCGCCCGGCCCCACCCGGGAGAGCAGGGCCAGCCCCGCGGCCACGACGACGGGGCCGACCGTCATCGGGGTCCGGGGCCCGATGCGCTGGGCCAGCGCCCCCATGCGGGACGAGAGCAGGAGCATGATCATGGTCACCGGCAGCATCGACGCCCCCGCCTCCAGGGCCGAGTAGCCGAGCGCGAGCTGGAGTTCGAGGACCAGGAGGAACATCGTCCCGCCCAGGGCGGCGTAGATGGCCAGGGTGGTGAGGTTGGCCCCGGTGAACTGCCGCGACCGGAAGATGTCGAGCGGCAACATCGGCCGCCGGCTGCTCCGCTCGATGAGGACGAACGCGATCAGGGCGGCCACTCCCAACCCCGCGGCGGCGGCCTCCACCGGGCCGAACCCGCCCGCCCCCTCGATGAGGGCGAAGGAGACGGCGGCCAATCCCACGGAGATGGTGACCGCCCCGGCCACGTCGGGTGGGGCGTGGGACGGTTGAGGCCGGGGCTCGGGCACGTGCCGCAGGGTGATGAGGCCGGCGGCGGCGGCCAGGGGCAGGTTGATGACGAAGATCAGCCGCCACGACACGGACTCCACCAGCCAGCCCCCGAGGAAGGGTCCGATGGCGGAGGAGGCGCCGGCCAGGGCCGACCACGCCCCGATGGCCCGGGCCCGGTCGTCGGCGTGGAAGGTGGAGGAGAGGATGGCCAGGCTGCCGGGGACGAGCATGGCCGCGCCCACCCCCTGGACGGCCCGGGCGGCCACCAGGGTGGCGGTGTTGGGCGCGAGCCCGCACAGGAGGGAGGCCGCGGTGAAGGCGACCATGCCCTGCAGGTAGACCCGCCGCCGCCCGTACTGGTCGCCCAGGGACCCACCGAGGAGGAGCAGGCTCGACATGGTGACGAGGTAGGCGTTGAGGGTCCACTGGAGCCCGGAGAGGCCGGCGCCGAGATCCTCGCCGATCGCGGGCAGGGCCACGTTGACGACGGTGCCGTCGAGGAACGCCAACCCCGAGCCGAGCACGGTGGCGGCGATGACCCACCGGCCGGTGGAGCTCCCGAAACGGACGTCAGGCCGCGTGGTCGCCATGCGTCGGCCCAGGGCGGGTCAGCCGAAGCCCCGGTTGTCCTGCTTGAGGGCGGTGTCGACGCTCAGGGCGGAGGCCACCACCAGGCTGCGCAGGGGCTCGTCGAGCAGGCGCTTGATCTGCACGACGTAGTTGTCGGCGGTGGTGAACATGGTCTTGGCCAAGCCTTCCCACGTCTTGGTGATGCGGGCGATCTCCTGGCCCTGCGCGTCCTGGATGTTGAAGTTCCAGGCCCGCCAGTTCTCGGCGTTGATCGACCCCAGCTTGCGCCCGCCCGCCTCCAGGCCGAAGCGGATCTTGCCCACCATGTTCTCCTGGACGATCTGGCCGATCTCGTGGCCCGACCCGTCCTCGACCACGATGCGGGACTTGACCAGCTTGGCCGGCCGGGTGAGGGCGAGCACCGGCATGCCCGACATGTCGACGATCTGCAGCTTGTGGGTCATGAACTGGTCGAGCGAGCTGACCAGGCGCAACACCTTCTTGGCCGTGCTCTGCCCCACCTGGCGGACGGCTCCCACCTGGTTGCCGTTCTGGTCGAAGATGGCGTACTCGTTGTTAAGCTCGATGAGCTTGGCCTTCTGGTTCACCACCAGGACGGGCTCGGTGAACAGGGTGCCGCCGCCGATGCCGGGGGCACCGGTGTCGGCCTTGGCCTTGGCCACGTCGGACTGGATCTTCTCCGTCGCCCGGTTCACGGTGGGAACCTTGGACTCGCCGCCCGGGGGGTCGACCGACTGGCGCCCGTGCGACGCCACGTGCTCGGTCCACCGGGTGCCGTCGAAGTACCGCATCTCGTGCCGCCCGTAAGGGTCGGGATACCAGTCCGGGCCCTGCCGTCCACCGTTCCCGCTCATGGGAGAACGGTACCGCGGCCCGGTCAGGCGACGACCAGCGCCCCCTGCATGTTGCTCGAGGCCTGGTGGAACTTGCAGTAGTAGGGGACGGTGCCGGCCTCTGTGGGCGCGGTGATCGTGACTTCCATCCGCTGCTCGGGGCTGAGGGTGACGTTGACGGCCAGGCTGTCGATGGTGAAGGTGTGCGGCGAGCCGCCCTCGTTGAACAGCTCCAACCTGAACGCCTGTCCGGGGGTGGCGGCGATCACCGTGGGGCCGAAGTAGAAGTCGTCGAGCTCGACCTCCATCCCGTCCTTGGCCTCGGCGGTGCCGTGGTCAGGCGTGCCCGCAGGGAGAACCGACGACGACGCGGTGGTGGCGGTGGTGGCCGAGTCGCTGTCTTCGTCGTCGCCGCACCCGGCGGTCAGCAACACCGCAACGACCAGGAGGATCACGAGTTTGCGCATGTCGCTCCTTACGTGCGGCTCGGACCGGAGGGATTGGGCGGTCCCCGATGGCGATCCCTTCGGGCCCCCCGGCCGTAGCATTGCATCGACATGTGGGGTGCCGCCGATGACGCGCTGCTGGCTGGTTTCGGCATGGGCGATGCCGAGGCCGCCACCGCCTTCGTCCGCCGCCACCAGGCCCGGGTCTTCGGGCTGGCCCGCTCCATCGTGGGCGATCCGGCCCTGGCCGAGGACGTGGCCCAGGAGGCGTTCGTGCGGGCCTGGCGCCACGCTGCCGCCTATGACGCCCGCCGCGGGTCGGTGACCACCTGGCTGCTGGCCATCACCCGCAACCTGGCCATCGACGCCCTCCGCCTCCACCGGCCGTCGCCCGTCGACCCCGCCACCCTGGCCGGCTTCGAGGCCCGGCCGGCGGGGCCGCCCGACGCCCCCGGGACCGCGGTCGAAGTCGCGTCCGACATGGCCCGCCTGCGCTCGGCCCTCGCCGGGCTCCCCGAGGAGCAACGGCGGGCGGTGGTGCTGGCCGCCCTGTGCGGGCGCACGGCCAAGGAGGTCGGGGAGACCGAGGGCATCCCCTTGGGGACGGCCAAGACCCGGATCCGCACCGGCCTGCTGCGTGTCCGTCACGCCATGGGCGTCCGCCGGGAGGCCGATTCCCCGTGACTCGCCACTCCCCGCCGCCGCCAAGCAGCCGTCGATTGTGCAGTTGTGTCGGTATATCCACCACAACTGCACACGCAAGTGACGACGGGCGGCGGGCGTGCGGAATCGGCGGTCCATCGGCCACAACTGGACACCCGACTGACGGCGGGCGGCGAGGGTGCGGAAACGCCCGTCGATCCGGCACGTCAGCACACTCGGCTGGGGGTGGGCGGGCGTGAGCGGGGGACGGCCGCCGGCGTGCGGCGGGAGCGAGGGGTGGGGGGCGGAGCTCGCCCTCGGGCTGCTGTCCGGTCCGGAGCGGGCGGCGGGCCTTTCCCACCTGGCCGGCTGTCCGAGCTGCCGGGAGCAGGTGGACGAGCTGGCCCGGGTGGCCGACCACCTGCTCCTGCTGGCGCCGGAGGCCGAGCCGCCGGCCGGGTTCGAGTCGCGGGTGCTGGCCGCGGTCGGATCGGCCGCCACCGAGGGCGTAGTCCCCGTTGCCCCTGGTGGCCGTGGACTCGGCCGGGGCCGGCGGGTCGGCGTGGTCGCGGCCCTGGTGGCGGCGGCCCTCGGTGGCGGCGTGCTCGCCAGCACGATCCGATCCCCCGGCCCCCACGATCCCACCGCCCTCCGCACCGGCCTGGCGGTGTCGGCCAGCGGGCGGGTGAGCTGCCGGGTGGTGGTGTCGGGCGACCGACCCGCGTCGGTACTCGTCAGCCTCGATGGCTACCCCGGCGACGACACCGACGTCAGCGTGGAGATGGTGACGGTGACGGGCGACGTGGTGCCGGTCGGACCGGTTCACGTCACCGGCGGCCACGGCTTGCTGGTGAGCACCCTCGACCTCGACGCCAAGTCCCTGGGCTTGATGCGCATGCTCAACCGGGAGGGCAAGGTCATCTACGAGGCCACCATCCACGACCACCACACCTTCACCGCCCGCTGATCCCATCCCCCACTGATCCCAGCCCTTACTGATCCCAGCCCTTACTGATCCCAGGACGAGTGGCCGACCCCGATCCCATCCCGCCGACCATCGAGTGGCACGACGGCCGCGTCCGGATGATCGACCAGCGCCGCCTCCCGGGCGAGCTGGTGCTGCTGGAGGCGTCCACCGTCGAGGAGTTGTGCGCCGCCATCCGCGTCCTCGCCGTCCGGGGTGCCCCCGCCCTCGGCGTGGCCGGAGCGATGGGCATGGCCCTGGCCGCAGAGGCCGGACTCGACCTCGACGACGCCGCCGCCGCCATCTGCGCCACCCGGCCCACGGCGGTGAACCTGGCCTGGGGCGTCGCCCGGGCCCGGGCCGCGGCCGACCCCCTGGCCGAGGCCCAGGCCGTGGCCGCCGAGGACGTGGCCCGCAACCGCCGGCTCGGCGCCCACGGGGCGATCCTCGTGCCAATCGGGGGCCGGGTGTTGACCCACTGCAACGCGGGCGCCCTCGCCTGCGCCGGCTACGGCACCGCCCTCGGCGTGATCAGGGCCGCCCACGAGCAGGGACGCACGCCCAGCGTATGGGTCGACGAGACCCGCCCCGTCCTCCAGGGCTCCCGCCTCACCGCGTGGGAGCTCGACCGCCTCGGGATCCCCGCCACCCTGGTGGCCGACGGGATGGCGGCCGGGCTCATGGCCGGGGGCGAGGTCGACTGCGTGGTGGTGGGCGCCGACCGGATCGCGGCCAACGGCGACGTGGCGAACAAGGTCGGCACCTACGGGGTGGCGGTGCTGGCCGCCTACCACGGGGTTCCCTTCTACGTGGCCGCCCCCACGTCAACCGTCGACCTCGCCTGCCCGAGCGGGGCCGACATCCCGATCGAGCAGCGGCCGGCAGAGGAGGTCACCACCCTGGCCGGCCACCGCGTCGCCCCCATCGGGATGGCCGTCGACAACCGGGCGTTCGACGTCACACCCGCGGCCCTGGTGACCGCCATCGTCACCGAGGAGGGCATCGCCCGCCCCCCGTACGCCGAGTCCCTGGCCGAGCTCTGCCGCCGGTAGGGGTCAGGGCCGGGTGAGGGCGAAGCGGACGTGGGCCAGCCACGCACCCCCACCCGTCGGCCGGGAACCTGTCTCCGAGGCGGATGTGAATCGACTCAGAACAGGCTGGCCGGCTCCTCCGCCTCGGCCAGCAGGTCGGGGCCGTCGTTGGCCACGCTGTTCACCCGCGACCCCACCGGATGCAGGCGGAGGTAACCGGGCTCGGCCGGGCGCAGCAGGGGCAGGACCTGGTCTGGGTCGACGACGGCCGGATCGAGCCAGCGGGCCCGGTCCTCGTCCGACAACAGCACCGCCGGCATGCGGTCGTGCAGGCGACCAACGTCGTCGTTGGCCGCCACGGTCACGATGGTAACCGTCACCAGGGCCTCGCCGTCGGGCGCGACCCACCGGTCCCAGAGCCCAGCGAGCACCAGCGGCCCGCCGTCGTCGGGGGTGACGAACCACGGTTGGCGGCCGCTCGGCAGCCGTCGCCACTCGTAGAACCCGTCGACCGGGACCAGGCCGCGGCGATGGGCGACGAGGTCGGCGAAGGCGGGCCGTTCCAGCAGCGACTCCGCCCGGGCGTTGATCGGTCGCGGCCCCGACGTGGGGTCGGTCGACCACGAGGGCACAAGTCCCCACCGCATCAGTCCGAGGCGGCGGGTGCCGGCCCGGGTCGCGACCACCACGTAGAGGTCCCGCCCGGGAGCCACGTTCCAACTGGGCGGGAGCTCGGGCGCCACCACCTCGTCCACCTGCAGCCAGCCGACCAGCTGGCTGACCGAGCTGCTGGAAACGACACGGCCGCACACCCCTCTCAGGGTATGCGGCCGGATCGCTCCCGAAGGAGATCTGCGAGCTACACGCGGACGCCGCCGCGGCGGCTGCTGACGGCCCTGTAGATGAGCAGGACGATGATCGCCCCGATCACCGATCCGAGGATGCCGACCGGGTGGATCCCGAGGTCCTCGGCGTCGCTGCGGAAGAGGGCGTCGGCCAGGAACCCGCCGACGAACGAGCCGACGATGCCAAGCACGATGGTGGCGCCGATGCCCATCGGGTCGCGTCCCGGGACGAGGAAGCGAGCGAGGGCTCCGGCGACGAGTCCGACCACGATGAGTCCGAGGATGAAGAGCATTTCGGTTCTCCTGTTCGAAAGCGACCTGACGTGTGGGAAGTAGGTTCCCGCCGCCCCGGGGGTGCAAACTCGCCCGATGGCCCGCAAGCCCACGGTCAACGGCATGCTCCTGGCCACTGTCCTCCCGCTGCTCGTGGCCACCCTGGTCGGACTGGTGGTGCTCTGGCCGCCTGGCAACGCTGTTCGCCGGCCAACCAACTTCGGCCCGGTGGCGCAATTGGTCGACGGCACGGTGGTGGCCGACCAGGAGGTGCCCTGCGGGGGTTCGCCGCTGGGGGTCGCCAGCAAGTGCCGGGTGGCCACGGTGCGCCTCACCGAAGGACCGGAGAAGGGCCAGACCACCGACCTCGACCTCTTCGAGGGGCCGGGACAGCCCCGGCTCCACACTGGCGACCCGGTGGTGCTGGGTCGGGCCGACGACCGGAGAGGGGTGGACTACTACTTCTCCGACTTCCAGCGTCGCAGCCCACTGCTGTGGCTGGGACTGCTGTTCGCGGTGGCGGTGGTTGCCATCGGCCGGATGCGGGGACTGGCCGCCCTCGTCGGGCTCGGCCTGAGCTTCGTCCTGCTCATCTCGTTCGTGCTCCCGGCAGTGCTGGCCGGCAGCAACCCGCTGCTGGTGGCGATCGTGGGGTCGTCGGCCATCATGTTCGTGCTGATGTACCTGGCCCACGGGTTCAACCCGAAGACCACCACCGCCCTCCTCGGCACCCTCGTCAGCCTCGCTCTCACCGGGATCCTGGCCGCGGTGTTCGTGGAGGTGGCCCGGGTGGCCGCGGTGAACACCGAGGAGCTGGCCTACCTGCAGATCAACGCCTCCCAGGTCAGCCTGAAGGGGATCCTGCTGGGAGGGATCATCATCGGCTCGCTGGGTGTGCTCAACGACGTCACCGTCACCCAGGCGTCGGCCGTGTGGGCGCTCAAGGATGCCGACCCCACGGCCGGCGCCGGCGCGCTGTACCGGCGGGCGATGCTGATCGGCCGCGACCACATCGCGTCCACAGTCGACACCCTCGTGCTGGCCTACGCGGGCGCGGCGCTGCCGCTGCTGCTGCTGTTCACCCTGGCCAGCCGGCCCATCGGCGACGTGGTCACCGGCGGGCTGGTGGCGCAGGAGATCGTGCGAGCCCTTGTGGGTGGGATCGGGCTGGTGGCGTCGGTGCCCGTCACGACCGGGCTGGCGGCCCTGGTCGCCACCCGCGGGGCCGGTGGAAAAGGTGGTACCCCGCCCGCCTAGTCTGTGGATATCGCGCCCCGATTTCGCCTTCCGTCGTCCCGGCTGCCCCTGGTCACCCTGGCCGTGGCGGCCGCGCTCCTCACCGTCCTCACCGGCGCGTCCAACCACCCGCCCTCCGGTGGGGACGGGTCCCGGCAATCGCTGGCGGTGGGGTTGGCCGCCAGCGAGAAGCCGCCAAAGACGACCACCACGTCCGTCGGAGGCATGAGGCTGCCGGCGACGGCGCCCACCACCACCTCGCCCGCGGTGGAGAGCGTGGTGGGCCTCGGCCCGGCCGCGGCGGCGGGGGCCGACGGGGCCGGCGTGGCCGACGGGGCCGAGGACGAGCAGATCGACGAGTCGGAGGAGACCGAGGCCGAGGCATCCGATCCGGCACCGACCCGCACCCGGGCGAGCACGCCCGCGCCCACGTCTCCCCCACCGCCCCCGGAGCCGGTCCCCGTGGGCCTCACCCGCCTCCCCAACGTGGAGCTCGAGGTGCTCACCCTCACCAACCTCGACCGGGGTGACAACGGCGTGCCGCCCGTCACCCGAGACGGCTGCATGGACGGCGAGGCCTCGGCGTGGGCCCACGCCATGGCCGAGTCCAACGTCATGGCCCACAGTGGCAGTGGCGGTCCTGCCGTCCAGGGCTGCCGGGGGGCGAGCGCGGCGTGGGGCGACAACATCGGCTACTGGCAGCCCTGCTACGCGTCGGAGATGGAGGCGTGGTGGATGGGCTCCCCCTCTCACCGCCCCCACATCCTCGACCCGTCGTTCTCCGCGGTGGGCATCGGCGTGTGGGCCGAGCCCGACGGCCGCTGCTGGTTCCAGGTCTACTTCGGGACCTGACCCTCTACGCCGCCACCACCACCGTGTCGACGATCTTGTCGGCGAACGTCTGGCGCTTCTCGTCCCAGAGCGGCCACAGGTAGCCCAGGCCGCAGAGGGCACCATCGATGAACATGTGGAGCAGGTGGCGGCCGATGCTCAGCCCGACACCCGGAGACGCCTGACCGTCGAGGCGCACGAGGCGGATGGCAAGCATCCCCTTGCCGACGGTCTGTCCCGTCTGGCCCTGCCGGACCAGGTTCCACACCACGAAGCCGACGGCGGCGAGAACGGTGATGATCGTCATGAACACCCCGAGAGCCTCGGACGTGGTGCCGAGGACGGTACCGATGATGATCCCGACCACGACGATGGCGCAGGCGATGAGCGAGTCGACGAGGTAGGCGGCCACCCGTTGGCCCCACGACGCCAGGGGTGGTCCGGTCGGTGCGGTCCCGCCCGACCACGGATCGGACGACGGTGGATGGTTCGACATGTCCCCGCTCCCTTCCTCGACGCCCATCCCGGGCGCTCACCCGAGCGTACGACGCCGGGCCGGGCCGAGCCCGCGGACCGGGCGTAGCCTCGGGTTGATGCCGACGGCGACCCTCGCCCCCGAACAGGCCCGCCACCTGCGGTTGGCCGGCGGCGTGATGCTGGGAGCGGGGCTGGTGCTGACCCGCCTGCCGGCGGGCGTCGGCCTCCCGTGCCCCCTGCGCACCATCACCGGCGTCCCCTGCCCCCTGTGCGGGATGACGACCAGCGTCGAGGCCACCCTTGCCGGCAACCTCGGGCAAGCGCTGGCGGCCAACCCGATCGGGATCCTGGCCGTGGTGGTGGCCGTGGTGCTCCTCGTGTCCCGGCCCGAGACCGTCCGGATTCCGCCCGTGCCGGTGATCGTCGCCGGGCTGGCGGCGATGTGGGCCTTCGAGCTGGCCCGGTTCGGGCTCCTGCCCGGCTTCGGCTGAAACGTGGACGGCTAGCGCTCGCGGGCGTCCCAGGTGGGGACGAGGCGGCGGGCGGCCCGCACCTCGTCGACCCGTCCCACCGGGGTGTTGCGGGGGGCGGCGTGGGCCGCGTCCGCCCCCTCCGGCGTGGCGGCCAGCTCGGCGATGCGGAGCAGGGCATCGGCCAGGGCGGCCAGGGTCTGGGGGCTCTCCGTCTCCGAGGGCTCGATCATGAGCGCCTCCTCGACGATGAGCGGGAAGTACACGGTGGGGGCGTGGAAGCCCTCCTCCAGCAGCCGCTTGGCCACGTCGATGGCCTTCACGCCGGTGCGGCGCTTGAGGCCGCCGGCGGAGGCGACGAACTCGTGCATGCACGCCCGGTCGTAGGGCAGGTCGTAGACGCCCCGCAGCCGGTGGCGGAGCCAGTTGGCGTTGAGCACGGCCGCGTCGGCCACCCGGCGCAGCCCGTCGCCCCCGTTGGCCAGCATGTACGAATGGGCCCGGGCCAGGGCGAGGGCGTTGCCGTGCCAGCCGTGGACCCGCCCGATCGACCGCGGCGGCAGCTCCCACGTGTAGCGCCCGTCGCTGTCGACGGTGGGACGGGGACCGGGCAGGTAGGGCGCCAGCGCCTCGGTGACGGCCACCGGCCCCGCCCCCGGTCCACCCCCGCCGTGGGGGACGGCGAACGTCTTGTGCAGGTTGGAGTGGACGATGTCGAAGCCCATGTCGCCCGGGCGGGTGATGCCGAGGATGGCGTTGAGGTTGGCCCCGTCGTAGTACACCAACCCACCCACCTGGTGGACGGCGGTGGCCATCTCCACGATGTCCTCCTCGAACAGGCCGAGGGTGTTGGGGTTGGTGAGCATGATGGCGGCCACGTCGTCGTCGAGGCGCGCCCGGAGGGCGTCGACGTCGACCAGGCCCCGGGCGTCGGAGGGGACCTGGGTGACCTGGTAGCCGCCCAGGCTGACCGACGCCGGGTTGGTGCCGTGGGCCGAGTCGGGGATGAGGACCCGGGTGCGGGGTCGGTCGCCGGGATGGTCGCGGTGCCACGCCTTCACCAGGAGCAGGCCGGTGAGCTCGCCGGCCGCCCCCGCCGGCGGCTGGAGGGTGGCCGCGGCCATGCCCGTGATCTCGCACAGGGCCCGCTCCAGGTCGACCAGCAGCTCCAGCCAGCCCTGGATGTGGGCCACCGGGGCCGCGGGGTGGACGTTGGCCAGCCCGGGGCGGAAGGCGGTGGCGTCGCAGAGCTTGGGGTTGTACTTCATGGTGCACGACCCGAGGGGATAGGCGCCCAGGTCGACGGAGTACTGACGATGGGTCAGGCGGGTGAAGTGGGCCACCAGGTCGCGCTCCGACACCTCCGCCACCGCCGCCGGCTCGGCCCGGAGCTGGTCGGACGGCACCAGCTCCTCCGCCGTCCACGGCGGCACTCCCGTCTCCCGGAACGAGCACGCAACCCGGCCCGGCACCGACAGCTCGAAGATGGTCGGCTCGCCGTCCCGCCCCATGATGGGGGCGCTCGACGCCCGCCCGCCGGGCGCGGCCCCGGCCCCGGCGGTCACCGGATCACCTTGTCGAGGGCGGCGACGTAGCGGTCGATCTGCTCCCGGGTCCGGCGCTCGGTGACGGCCACCAACAACCCGCGCTCGCCGTACTCGTCGTCCAACGGGACGCCGGCGAGGAAGCCCTCGTCGGCCATGCGCTCGACCACCTCGTCGGCGTCGACCGGCAGGCGGAGGGCGAACTCGCGCAGCACCGGGGCGCCCACCAGCGGCTCCACACCGTCGACGGCCAGCAGCGCCTCCCGGGCGTAGCGGGTGCCCCGGGCGCAGCGGACGGCAAGCTCCCGCAGCCCGGCGGTGCCCAGCCAGGCCAGGTGGACGGCGAAGGCCACCGCGATCAGCGTCTGGTTGGTGCACACGTTCGACGACGCCCGCTCCCGGCGGATGTCCTGCTCCCGGGTGCGCAGGGTGGTCACGTAGGCCCGCCGGCCCTCGACATCGACCGTCTCGCCCACGAGGCGGCCGGGCAGCCGCCGCACGTGCTCCATCCGGCAGGCGAACAGGCCCAGGTACGGTCCGCCGAACGACAGCGGCGTGCCGAAGGGCTGCCCCTCCCCCACCACCACGTCGACGCCGAAGTCGCCCGGCGGCTTCAACAGCCCGAGGGAGACGGGGTCGGCGGCGACGACGACGTGGGCGCCGACCGCCCGGGCCGCGGCCACCGCCCCGGCCACGTCCTCCAGGCACCCGAGGTGGTTGGGCTGCTGCAGGATCAGTACGCCGGGCGATTCTCCCCCGTCTCCGCCGCCGCCGGTCGTCGCCGGCCACGCCGTGCGCCCGTCCTCCAAATCGATCGTCCGCAGCTGGTGCCCGGACCCGGCCGCGAAGGTGGCCATCACGTCCCGCCAGTGGGGGTGGACCCCCCGCGACACCCACACGCCCGATCGCCCGGTGGCCGCGACCGACAGGTTCACCGCCTCCACGCACGCCGACGCCCCGTCATACAGGGAGGCGTTGGCCACCTCCATCCCCGTCAGCCGGGTGACCAGGGTCTGGTACTCGAAGAGGGCCTGGAGGACTCCCTGGGCCACCTCCGGCTGGTACGGCGTGTAGGAGGTGACGAACTCGGACCTGAAGGCGAGGGCGTTGACCACCGACGGGATGTCGTGGTCGTAGGCGCCCGCCCCCGCGAAGCACACCAGGTCGGGGGCCGCGGGCCGGTTGCGCCCCGCCAACTGGTCGATGCGGTCGAGGACGTCGGGCTCGCTCAGGCCGGGGGCGAGGTCGAGGCCCTGTCCCGAGGCCAATCGGAGGGCGGCGGGCACGGCGTCGAACAGCTCGTCGATCGACGACAACCCGATCGAGGCCAGCATCTCCGCCATCTCGGCGTCGGTATGGGGGACGAAGTGGCCCATGGGCTAGCGCTTGTCCTTGCGCACGAAGGGCGGGGTGACCACCCGTCCCGGCAGGAGCTGGCCCCGGGCGTCGACCGTGACCTCCTCGCCCGGGCGGACGTGGGGGCGGAGGAAGGCGAGGGCGATGCCCCGGCCCAGGGTGGGCGAGAAGTTACCGCTGCTGACCTCGCCCAGGGGACCGTCGCGCCCGATCACGCCGTAGCCGGCCCGGGGCGGCTGGCGGCCCTCGACCTCGACGCCCATGAGCAGCCGGTCGACCCCCCGATTCCGTTCCGCCTCCAGCGCGTCGCGGCCCCGGAAGGCACCCTTCCCCCAGGCCACCACCCATCCCAGGTTGGCCTGCAGGGGAGTGATGCCCGGACCCAGCTCGTGGCCGTGGAGGGGCAGGCCCGCCTCCAGCCGCAGCGTGTCACGGGCGCCCAGGCCGGCGGGGAGGAGGCCGGCGTCGAGGAGGGCATCCCAGAAGGCGGGGGCGTCGGCGCTGGGGATTGCCACCTCCACCCCGTCCTCCCCCGTGTAGCCGGTGCCGGCGGAGTAGGCGGCGACGCCCCGCCACGTGAACCGGCGCACGTGGAAGCGGCGGACGTCGGCCGCTTCGGGGGCGACGTCGGCCAGCCACCGCCGGGACTCCGGCCCCTGGATGGCGATGATCGCCCGGGACGCGGTCACGTCCTCGCCTCCCACCGCCTCCACCACCCGCTCGGTGTTGGACGCGTTGGGCATGACGTGGAACTCGTCGTCGTCGCTTCCACCACCGCGGACCCACCACACGATGATGTCGTCGACCACCGACCCGTCGGCCTCGTCGAGGAGGTGGGTGTACTGGGCCCGGCCGGGGCCGATCCGCCCGAGGTCGTTGGTGAGGGTGCGCTGGAGACGGTCGTAGGCGTCGGGACCGGCCACCCGCACCGACCCGAGGTGGCTGACGTCGAACACCACCGCCCCCGTGCGGCAGGTGCGGTGCTCGGCCAGGGTCCCCGACGGGTAGGCGAGGGGCATCTCCCACCCTCCGAAGCCGACCATCTTGGCCCCCAGGTCACGATGGGACTGGTCGAGCGGTGACCGGCGGAGCATCGCCGGAGAGTAATGCCGCCGGGCCGGTCCCCGTTCCCCCGACCGCCTGTCGGTACGATGCCCCGTGCATGTCCGGCGGCGAGCGGTGGTCGGGACGGTGCTGCTGGCGATGGCCACGGCCTGCTCCACGACCGATCCGGCGACCATGTCCCGGCTGGAGACGGCGCCCGTGACGACGGCGGTGGCGCCGTCGTTGTCCGAGGTCCTGACCCTCACTGCCATCCCGGGAACGACCTCCACGACGGCCACGACCCTCGCCCCGACCACGACCACGACCGTCCCCCCGGCCACCGGGCTGCTCACGTTTCGCGGCAACGCCACCCGCACCTTCTACGGGACGGGGCCCATCCCCCGGGCGCCGGCCGTGGCCTGGGAGTTCCCCGACCGCCGGATGTGCTCGTTCTCCACCGTGGGCCGGGAGACGACGGAGTGGTGCGGCAGCGGGTGGACGGGGCAGCCGGCGGTGCTCGAGCGGGGCGGCCGGACGTGGGTGATCTTCGGCGCCTACGACGGCGCCATCCACTTCGTCGACGCCGCCACCGGCGCCCGGATCCTCCCCGACTTCAAGACCGGCGACCTGGTCAAGGGGAGCGTGACCGTCGACCCCGACGGCTACCCGCTGGTCTACATCGGCTCGCGCGACAACTCCTTCCGGGTGATCGCCATCGACCGGGTGGTGCCCACCGAGCTGTGGCGGCTCGACGCCGACGCCGTCTCCCCCACCCTGTGGAACGACGACTGGGACGGGTCGGGCCTGGTCGCCGACGGCTACCTGTTCGAGGGCGGCGAGAACGGCCAGTTCCACGCGGTGCAGCTCAACCGGTCCTACGGCGACGACGGGCGGGTGGCGGTGGCTCCCGTCCTCGCCTTCCACGCCCCCGGCTGGGACGACGAGCTGCTCGACGCCCTGCCCGACTACAACGTGTCCATCGAGGGCTCGGTGGCCCTGGCCGGAGGCGTGGCCTGGCTCGCCAACTCGGGCGGGCTGGTGCAGGGCTGGGACGTCTCCGGCCTGGCCGCGGGCGCCGTCCCCGAGCGGGTCTTCCGGTACTGGATGGGCGACGACGTCGACGCCACCGTCGTGGTCGACGACGAGGGGATGCTCTACGTGGCCGCCGAGTGGGAGCGGCACACGGCCCGGGCCCGGGTGGTGGGCCAGGTGGTCAAGCTCGACCCGTCCCGGCCCGAGCCGCGGGTGTGGTCGGTCGACGACAACATCGGCCAGGGCGTCGACGGGGTGGCCGGCGTGTGGGCCACGCCCGCCCTGTGGCGTGACCTGGTGATCGTGGCCACCAACGGCGGGCGCCTCCTGGGCATCGACCGGGCCACCGGCCGGGTGCGGTGGACCAAGGTCCTGCCCGACCCGGTGTGGCAGTCACCGGTCGTGGTCGACGGCGTCCTCGTCCAGGGCGACTGCCACGGCGTCCTCCACGGCTACGACCTGTCCGACACCGCCGTCGACCCCCCCGAGCTGTGGACCGTCCAGCTCCCCGGCTGCATCGAGTCCACCCCCGCCGTCTGGAACGGCAGGATCTACGTCGGCACCCGCGAGGGCCACCTGTTCGCCATCGCCTGACCGCCGCAACTGGTGACAGATCCGGTTGCCCTGGCCACCAAATGCGTCACCAGTTCGTCCACCCCACCCAACCGGTGACACATCCGGTTGCCCCGGCCACCAAATGCGTCACCGGTTCGGTGGGGGGCCTCACGTGACGTACGGCACCGGGTTCACGGGGACGCCGTCGATGCGGACCTCGAAGTGCAGGTGGGGGCCGGTGCAGGTGCCGGTGCAGCCCACCCGGCCGATCACCTGGCCCCGGCTCACCCGTTCGCCCGCCGACACCGCCAGCTGGCTCTGGTGGCCGTAGAGGGTCGCGATCCCCCCGCCGTGGTCGATGATGGTGGCGTTCCCGTAGCCACCGAGCCAGCCCGCGCTCACCACCACCCCGTCGTCGGCCGCGTGGATGGCGTCGCCCGACTCGCCCCCGATGTCGACCCCCGTGTGGATGCGCACGTTGCCGAAGACGGGGTGCACCCGGGGACCGAACGGCGAGCCGAAGGAGGCGCCCGGGTAGGGATCGGCCAGCTGACCGCCGCCGGCCGCGGCCGACGCCTCCGACGCGGTCGACGCCGCGTCGAGGCCCCGCCGGGCCCGGAGCGCCTCGGTGACGGCTTCGGACTGCGCCGCCAGGTCGGCCAGCTCGGTGTCGAACTCGGCCTTGTGGGCGTGGGCCTCCTCGAACAGCCGGTCGCGCTCCGCCACCTGGGCCTCGGCCTCGGCCAGCAGCCCCACGCTCACCCGCTGGCCGTCGGCCAGGCCGGCGGCGTCGGCGTCCGCCCCCGACTGCTTCTTGTTCATCTCCCGCCGCACCCCGTCGAGCTCCTCCAGCAGGTCGGCCTGCTCGTCCCGCAGCCGCTCCTCCTCGGCGAGGGTCTCGGCCTGGCTGCTGCCCAGGAAGTGGACGTAGGACCGGCGGGCGGCGAGGGCGCCGATGTCGTCGGCGAAGAGCAGCGACGAGGCGTAACCCAGCGCGCTCGACCGCCCGGTGTAGGCGTCGATCGCCAGCTGCCGGCGGTGGGCCCGGGCCTCGTCGAGCTGGCGGACGGCGGCGTCGAGCTTGTGCTGGATGGTCCACTGCCGGGCCTGGAGGGCACCCAGGTGGTCCTGGGCCGCGTTGAGCTCGCTCTGGAGCTCCTCCACCTCCTCGTTGACGCCGGCCGCCTCCGACTCGATCTCCTTGCGGCGGGCCTCGGCCGCCTCGATCAGCTCCAGCAGGCGGGCCTCGCTGGCCGAGGCCAGGTCGCCGGCGCCGGACGTGATGTCCGTCGCCTGGCGACCGGCCCCGGCGCCGGCCACAGCCCCCGCGGGGGTCCCCCCGGTCGCACCCGTGAGGCTGAGGCAGGCCAGGAGGAGCAGGACGCCTGTGCGTCGCGCCCCATGTCCCGCGGCCCCGCCAGCCACAGAAGGAACACCAGCCACACCAGCCACAGTATGCGGGCGTTATCCACAGGGACAACTCCGTCGTCCACAGTGTGCCCACAGAGGTTCTACCGGAGGGCGGCCAGCACCTCGTCGTGGAGCAAACCGTTGGTGGACACCGCGCTGCCGCCGTCGGCCCGAGCCTCGCCCTCCAGGTTGGTGAAGCGGCCGCCGGCCTCCTCCACGATCACCTGGATGGGGGCCACGTCCCACAGCGACACCTCGGGCTCGGCCGCGATGTCGACCGCCCCCTCCGCCACCAGCACGTGCGACCAGAAGTCGCCCAGGCCCCGGCTCCGCCAGCAGCGGCGGGCCAGGTGCAGCAGCCGCCCGTCCTTGGGGGAGTCGTCGAACCGCTCCAGCCCGTCGTAGGAGATGAAGGCGTCCTCCACCGCCGCCACCTTCGACACTTGGATGCGGCGGCCGTCGGCCCACGCCCCCTCGCCCCGACCGGCCCACCACCGCCGGCCCAACGCCGGCGCGGAGACCACGCCCACCACCATCCGCCCGTCCCGCTGGAGGGCGATGAGGGTGGCCCACACGGGCACGCCCCGCACGTAGTTCTTGGTGCCGTCGATGGGGTCGACGATCCACCGGGCCGACGCCCCCGAGGCACATACGTCCTCCCCCCGCTCCTCCCCGAGGACGGCCTGGCCGGGGCGGGCGACGCCCAGTTTGCGGCGCAGGGCGTCCTCCACCGCGTGGTCGACCTCGGTGACGGGCGTGAGGTCGGGCTTGGTCGCCACCAGCAGGTCGAGGGCGCGGAAGCGGGCCATGCTGATCCCGTCGGCGATGTCGGCCAGCTCGAGGGCGAGGGTGAGGTCGGCTCCGAACGTCACGCCGGCTTGCGACCACGGTGGCCGGGGCCGCGGCCTTCGCCTCCGAAACCCGGCGTGTGCTCCGGGTCTTCGAAGCGCAGCGGGAGGGGCTCGACCGACTCGTCGGCGGAGACGTCCTGCGACGGGGGCTCGAGCCCGTACTTCACCAGCAGGGCCAGGTAGTCACGCTGGTAGAACACCGTGATCCGCACGTCGGGGTACAGCTCCCGCAGGCGGCGGGCCTTGCGGTTCTTCTTGGTGACCAGGTTCTGGTTCATGGTGGTGATCTCGATGAACAGGTCGTACGCCGGCAGGTAGAAGTCGGGCGTGAAGGCCTGGGTGGGCTTGCCCTCGCGGTCGGTCTCGAGGACGAAGCACCGGGGCTCGTAGTCCCACACGATCCCGTAGAAGTCGAGGAGCTTGGCGAACTGGAGCTCGGAGTTGTGGGCGAAGCGGGTGACCGTGTGGGGCAACGGCGGCCCCGAGCGACCGTCGATCGGAGACGGTGTGCGATCAGGCTGGTCGGGCTGGTCGGGCGGGCCGGGCTGGTCGCCCGCCACCACCCCGAAGTCGCCCCCTGCGGCCAGGGCCCTATCCCCCTCCGCCGCCGGCCTTGGCCGACGCCGCCGGGTGGGCCGCCTGGGACTGCGACACTGTCGGCCCGGCGAGGGGGATGTCGGTGATGGCGGCGTCGAGCGCCTCCTTGACCCCGCTCAGGGCGACGATGCTGAGCACGCCCTGGCCCCGGCGGACGAGGTCGACCAGCTCGCCGTCGGTGCGGACCAGCACCGATCCCGACCCGTCGGTGACGAGCGTGGCGGAGGCGATGTCGTCGCCGAGGGTGGTGCGGAGGTACTCCACCGCCCGGCGGGCGGTCTGGAGGGCGACACCGGCGTCGAGCAGGCCCTTGATGACCTTCAGCTCCACCAGGTCGCGGTAGGAGTAGCGCCGCTGGGTGCCACTGCCCTTAGCGTCGGCGATCGACGGGCGGATCAGATCGGTGCGAGCCCAGTAGTCGAGCTGGCGGTACGTGATCCCCACGATCTTGCAGACCTGCGGCCCCCGGAATCCCTGGTCCTCCGCCATCTGCACCTCCCTCTCACTCGTCGCCCACGACCGCGTACGCACCCGTGTAGTTACGCCAGTGTGAGAACGGTAGCGCGCTCGCACCCCGCAATGCGCGATGAGCGTCCGAGCGGCGGGAGACCGGCGCCTACGAGGCGAAATCCTCCGGGTTCACACCTTCGAGGAACTCGCGGAACTTCTCGACCTCGACCTCCTGGTCGTCGTCCTCGTCGCTGACGGTGACGCCCGCCTCCTCCAATACCGACTCCTGGGCGAAGATCGGCGTGCCCAGGCGGGCGGCGAGGGCGATGGCGTCGGACGGACGGCTCGACACCTTGGTGCCGGCGCCGGAGGCGGTGAGCTCGATCTCGGCGTAGAACGTGCGGTCGCGCAGCTCGGTGATGACCACCCGCTCCACCGCGATGCCGAGCGAAACCAGCAGGTCACGCATGAGGTCGTGGGTCATCGGCCGCGGCGTCTCCACCCCCTGGAGGGCGAAGGCGATGGCCGTGGCCTCGACCGCCCCGATGAAGATGGGCAGCACGCGATGCTCGCCGTCGGCCTCCCGCAGGAGGACGATCGGGCTGTTGGTAGGCATCTCCACGCGGACCCCGACCAGATGCATCTCGACCACGGTCCGACCTTACCGCCTTCCCTCAGAGACCGCCGTCCTCAGCGACCGCCGATACCTCAGGGCCCGCCGTCCCGCGACGGGGATACAGCGCGGGAACGTAGGCGTCGGCGTCGGCCTTCAGCGTCCGGAGGTCGGCGGCCAGGACCTGGTCGAGGTCGCGGTAGCGCTGGGCGAAGTCGAGCCCGTAGCCGATGACGAACTCGTCGCCGATCTCGAAGGCCCGGTACTCGATGGGCGTGGGGACGATCCGGCGGGCGGCCTTGTCGAGCAGGGCGCAGGCGCGGATCGACCGGGGATTGCGGCCGGCCAGCTCCCGGCGCAGCCAGGTGAGGGTGAGCCCGGTGTCGACGATGTCCTCCACCACGATGACGTCGCGGTCGAGGATGTCGAGCTCGATGTCCTTCACGATCCGGACCCGGCCGGTGTCGGGGGCGTAGCTCGACAGGGCCATGAAGTCGACCACCGGGCTGACGGTGAGCTGGCGGATGAGGTCGGCGAGGAAGGGGACGCTGCCCTTGAGCAGGCCGATCAGCACCACCCCGTCGTCGGAGGACGCCGAGATCTCGGCCGCCACCCGGGCCACGCCTGCGGCCAGCTCGGCCGGCGGGATAAGGACCCGCGGGGCTGCGCACGCGCCGCCCGCGCTCTGGGGCCCGGGCGTGGGCTAGCCCTCGAAGTAGTGGCGCAGCAGCTGGCGGAGCATGGCTGCCCGCAGCCCCTGCCCCAGCTGGGTGAGCTCGGCCAGCGCCTCCGTGGCCTGCTTGCGGGCCTGGGGGTTGCGCTGCTTGAGCATCGGCATGACCACCTGCTCGAAGAAGCCCGCCTCCCGCTCCCCCGCCGTCTTGTACATCCGCAGGTGGCGGGCCTCGACGCCGTACTTCATGAACCCGGCCGCCAGCTGGGCCACGTTGAGGGCGTCCTCGTCGTAGTAGGTGGCCGACGCCACCTTGCGCCCCGACAGCAGGCCGAACTTCTCCAGCTCCTTGAGCAGCTCGTCGTCGAGGCCGGTGGCGGCGCTCAGCTCGGAGAGGGTGAGGCTCACGCCGGCCGGTTCGATCCGCAGCGGCGGCAGGTCGAGGTAGCCACCGGACCCGGGGAACGACGAGCCGCCGACCGTGGTGACCGGCGACGGTGCCGCGCCCGAGGTGCCGACGGTGGCGGGTGCGGACACCGGGGCCGCGGCCGGCACCGACCCGTACGAGCCCCCTGCCACCGGCATCGGGACCGAAGGCATGGTGTCGGTGCTCTCCGCCGGTTGGGCGACCTGGGCGACCTGGGCGACCTGGGCGTCGGCCGAGCCGTCGACGGTGGCCACCGAGCCCTCCTCGCCCGGGTCCTCGCCGCCCCCCTCCTGGCCGCCTCGCAGCCGGCCCTTGATGACCTTCAGGGGCAGGAAGTGCTCCCGCTGCTGGCGGAGGATCCACCGCAGCCGCTCCACGTCGGTTTCGTAGAACTTGCGGTAGCCGGACGGGGTGCGCTCGGGGTCGAGCAGGCCCTGGCTCTCCAGGAACCTGATCTTGGAGATGGTGACGTCGGGGAACTCCTCCTTGAGCAGCGACAGGACTTCGCCGATCGACAGGTACGCCCGGTCCTCCACGCTCTGCTACCCCTCTGCCTGAGTGCCGCCGGCAAAGAACACCAGGCGGTATTTCCCGATCTGCAGCTCGTCGCCGTTGGCCATGGGCGCCTCGTCGATCCGCTCCCGGTTGAGATAGGTGCCGTTCAGCGAGCCGGCGTCGCGCACCGTGTATCCCTCCCCCTGGCGCACGATCTCGGCGTGACGGCGGGAGACGGTGATGTCGTCGAGGAAGATGTCGCTGTTGGGATGGCGGCCGGCGCGGGTGACGTCGGCGTCGAGGGCGTACTTGGAGCCTGCGTTCGGCCCCCGCTTGACGACCAGCATCGCCGTCCCCTCGGACAGGTCGAGGCTGACCGAGAGCTCGTCCTCGGTCTCACCCGCCGACTCCACCGGGAGGAAGGTGATGGTGGTGTCGTCGGCCCGCTCCGGCTCGAGCAGGGCCCCACACGACGAGCAGAAGTTGGCGTCGTCGGTATTGAGGTGTCCGCACTGGTTGCAAAACACGATGCCCAACGCTAGTGCCCAGCCCGCTCCCTGGCGATGACCCGTCCACCCGGCCCTCACTCGGCCGTCGTTCAGGCGGCCCTCGCCCGGCGCGGCGTCACTCGGAGATGAGGGCCTGGTAGGCGGCGGCGTCGAGGAGGCCGTCGTAGGACGTGGTGTCGTCCGGCTCCAGGATGCAGATCCAGCCCGCCCCGTAGGGGTCGTCGTTGAGCCGGCCGGGGACGTCGACCAGGTCGGAGTTGACCTCCACCACCATTCCCCGCACGGGCGCGTAGACGTCGGACACCGACTTGGTCGACTCCACCTCGCTCAGCGGGTGGTCGGCCTCGAAGATGGCGCCGACGTCGGGTAGCTGCACGAACACCACGTCGCCCAGGGCGTCCTGGGCGTAGTCGGTGATCCCCACCCGGAGCCGGGTGCCCTCGGCCAGGGCCCATTCGTGGTCGGCGGTGTACCGGCGGTCGTCGGGGACGTTCATCCTCGAAACGTACCGGACGGGACCGGCCGACTGTGCCCGTCCCGTCGAAGCCCTCATGACCGGCGTCCTCGCCTCGGCCATCGACCTCGACCTCGATCGTGTCATCGATGTATCTCGCACGCCCGCTCGGGTCTCAGTGGGGCAACTGCCGCACTACACGAGGAGAGCGCCATGCACCGGTCCCATCCATACATCGGGGGCAGCCCCGCGGTCGGCCGGGCCAGACGGGCCCTGGTTCTCCTGACTATCGCCCTCGCCAGCGCCTCCGCCGTCCACGCCGTGCCGGCCACCGCCGCTCCCCAAAAGGGGGGCACCGCCGCCGACAGGCCGCCGGCGCCCGCGGCCCCGGCCCCGCCCGCGGCCGTCGACTACCGCCGGGTGACGGCACCGGCGTCCGATTTCGACCGCGTTGCCGCGACCGCCACCGCCGACGGCATCCGGGCGATCGCCAACCTGCAGGTCACCTTCACGCCCGAGGGCTACCTGGGCCCCGCCGGTGTCGCCGCCCAACGGGCCGCCATCGTCGGCGCCCGCGACGACCTCCTTCGGTCCCTCGGCGGCACCCCGTTCGTCGTCCTGCGGACCTACGAGTCGGTGCCGGCCGTCGCCCTGCGACTGACCGCGCCTGCCTTCGCCGCTCTGCGTGCGTCCGGGAAGGTGGCAGCCATCGCCGACGACGAGCCCCTCACGATGGCGCTCGACAACAGCACCGCGACGATCGAGGCCAAGGAGACCACCCAGCTCGACCGTACCGGCGCGGGCCGGGTGATCGCGGTGCTCGACACCGGGATCGAGGCGTCCCACCCGTTCCTGCAGCAGAACGGCATCGGGCCGAGCAAGGTGATCGCCGAGGCCTGCTTCCTCAGCGGCGGCTCCGGGAACGGTGGCCCCGGCGGTTGCCCGAACGGGCTGAACACCCAAGTCGGCGCCGGCGCCGGGGCGCCGTGCACGTACGTCGGCTGCGAGCACGGCACCCACGTCGCCGGCATCGCCGCCGGCCATCGCACCGCGTCCATCCCGTTCTCCGGGGTGGCTCCCGACGCCAACCTGGTGTCGATCAGGGTGATGTACTCGGGCCAGATCACATCGCCGAGCGACCAGCAGGCCGGGCTGGGGCACGTGTACGCGCTGGCGACGACAGGTTCCAACCCACTGAAGATCGCCGCCGTCAACATCAGCATCGGTGGCTCCCTGGCCCACGCCGTCTGCGACAGCACCAACCTCTCCTACAAGCAGGCGATCGACAACCTGGAGTCGATCGGCATCCCGACGGTGATCGCCGCCGGGAACCACGGCTCGCACACCGGCGTCAGCGAGCCGGCCTGCATCTCCAGCGCGATCACCGTGGGCGCCACGCTCGTACCGACGAACGGGACCGCCGAGTCGCTCTGGGCGAGCTCGGCGTCGAGCTGGCAGGTCGACCTGTTGGCGCCCGGCGTCGACATCACCTCCTCGGTGACCGGCGGCCTCCTTTCGGCCCGGACCGGGACGTCGTCGGCGGCACCCCACGTGGCTGGTGCGTGGGCCGTCCTGAAGCAGGTCAAGCCGGTGGCCTCGGTCGCCGAGATCCTCTTCGACCTGCAATCGACGGGCAAACCCATCACCGACACGGTCTCGGGCCTGATCCGGCCCCGGGTCCGGGTTCTGGCCGGGTCGGTACTGGTTGGCGACACCGGCTTCGTCGAAGCCGAGTCCTACGCCGGTGGCGCCCAACTGGGCCTCGTCTCGAACGGGGTGGGCCTGGCCACGAGGGCCGGGGGCCCGGCGTCGGGACCCATCACGATCTCCGGCATCCCGAGCGGGTCGACCATCCAGGCCGCCTTCCTCTACTGGATGACCATCGGCGGACCTGACCCCTCGGTGATCCTGCAGGGCGTGGTCCGCACCGGCACGCTGGTCGGGGCATCCCGCAACACGTGCTGGTTCACCGTGAACCAGCAGGGGCCCAACCGGGTGTACCGGGCGGCGGTGCCGGCCTCGTCGGTGCCGGGCAACGGCAGCTACACCGTGAGCGGAGTCGGCGGGTTCGACGGCATCGACGGTCAAGGCGCGTCGCTCCTGGTGGTGTACAAGGGGCCGGTCGTCGACCCGAGGACGAAGGTGATCCGGCTGCGCCACGGCAGCATGACCGTCAACTCGCCCTACGAGTACATGGGCCACTCCTTCCAAAACCTTTCGGTGCCGGCGAACCCCGACATGGTGCAGCTCAACGTGGGTGTCGGCGACGGCGGGCCCGACCCCGAGGGCCCCCTGTGGCTGACGGCCAACACCGTGACGTCGCCCAACGCGTTCTCCGGTTCCGACGGGCCGTCGTGGGACGACCTGACGATCGCCGCGCCCGCCAACTCCCTCCAGGCGGGCTCGGTCGTCACCAGCAACTGGCTGACGGCCAGCTCCTACCAATTCGCCGACTGCCTGGCCTGGGCCTATGCGGCGTTGTCGTACCGCACCCCGGCACCGCGCAACCAGCCCAAATAGCCGGCCCGACGTGCCCGGCGCCGCCACCTCCCGGCGCCGGGCCCTCGCGGTCCTCCCACTCTCTAGCGCAGGATCTGGCGGATGGTGCGGGCGTAGCTCTGGGCCAGGGCCCGGGACTCGGTGGCACTCGACCCCTCGGCCCACACGTGGGTCACCGGCTCGTCGGCGTCGGGCAGGACCAGGGCCCACGCCCCGTCGCCCTCCATCACCTTCACCCCGTCGACCAGCACCACGTCGCGGTCCTTGGCCTCCTCCACCACCCGCCGCATGACCAGGCCCTTCTGCTCCCAGGGGGTGACCACGCTCTCGTGGGCGATGTGGACGCGAGGCAGGCCGGCCACCACCTTCGACAGCCGTAGCCCCGACCGGCCCAGCAGCTCGAGCAGCTTGACCAGGGCGGCGGTGGCGTCGAAGGCGGGCAGGAAGTCGGGGAAGATGAACCCACCGTCCTGGCTGGCGGCGAGGGCGATCCCTCCCGACTTGGCCGCGTCCATGAGTGAGGCGGTGGACACCTTGGTCCACACCACCTCCGCCCCCGCGTCGGTGGCGATGCGCTCGGCGGCCGACGTCACCGACACCGGCAGCGCGATCCGGGCGTTCTCGGTGGCGACCAGGGTGACCATGGCCAGCAGGGCCTGCTCGCTCGTGAGGATGTGGCCTTCGTCGTCGACCAGGATGATGCGCTCGCCGTCGGGGTCGAGCACCGCCCCCAGGTGGGCGCCCGAGCTGCGCACCAGGTCGGCCACCCGTCCCGCGTGGACCTTGGCGTCGAAGGAGGCCGCCCCCGCGGTCGACGTATAGGGGTTCACCGACAACACGTCGGCCCCCAGCTTGGAGAACACGTTGGCCATCACCAGCGACGTGGGCCCGAAGGCGTAGTCCATCACCAGCTGGTAGCCGGAGGCTCGGATGACGTCGCCGTCGACATTCTCCATGAGCGCGGCGCTGTAGTACTCCAGCGCCCGGGGCGGGTAGCCGATGTCGCCGATGTCGGCCGCGAACGCCCGCCGGAAATCCTGGCGGAAGAAGATGCGCTCGATCTTCCGTTGGGCGCTCTCGTCGATGTCGGTGCCGTCGGCGGTGAAGAAGCGGATGGTGACGGACTGGGGGTCACCCGGCGTCAGTCGCACCGTGATCCCGCCCTGCGACCGCTGGATGCGCACCTGGAACCGGCTGACCGGGACGGTGGCCATCTCCAGGTCGTCGACGTTGATGCCGGCCGAGTTGAGCCCCGCCATAACCGCCCGCTTCAGGGCCCGGGCGGCCCGGCTCGAGTCGCGGGACGTGGTGACCGTCGACCCCTTCTTCATGGTGGTGGCGTAGGCCATGGCCACCCGGCAGGCCAGCTCGGGAGTGACGTCGACGTTGGCCAGCCCGCTCACCCCGTGCTGGCCGAACAGGCTGCGGGTGCCCCTCGACTCCCACACGATCGACGAGTTGATGATGGCGTTGGGCTCCACCGTCTTGAACGGGTAGACCTTCACCCCCGAGTTGATGACCGCGTGCTCGCCCACGAAGCAGTTGTCGCCCAGGACCACGCCCTCCTCGCACCGGGCGTGGGCCCGCAGGTCGCACGAGCGGCCCACAACCGACCCCCGCAGGCGGACTCCCTGGCTGAGGTAGGCGTTGTCGTGCACCACCGCCCGTTCGAGGAACGTGTCGGCCCGCACCATCACGTTGGCGCCGAGGACGGTGTACTCCCGGATGTTGGCCCCCGCCTCCACCCGGCAGTAGTCGCCGATGATGGCCGGCCCCTCGATCGACGCCCCCGGGTCGACCTCGGCCCCCTCGCCCAGCCACACCCCCTTGGCCATGCGGAACCCGGGGATCTCGATGGCCACCTTGCCCGCGAGGACGTCCTGGTGGGCCTTGTGGTACGCCTCCAGCGTGCCCACGTCCTCCCAGTAGCCCTCGGCCACGAACCCGTAGAGGGGCTTGCCGTCCTCCAGGAGGCGTGGGAACACGTCGGACGAGAAGTCCACCGACTTGCCCTCGGGGATGTAGTCGAACACCTCCGGCTCGAGGACGTAGATACCGGTGTTGACCGTGTCGCTGAACACCTGGCCCCAGCCCGGCTTCTCGAGGAAGCGCTCGATCGACCCGTCCTCCCGGGTGATGACGATGCCGAACTCGAGCGGGTTCTCCATCGACTTGAGGGCGATGGTGGCCATCGCGCCCTTCTCCTTGTGGAACGCGACCAGGGCCGACAGGTCGATGTCGGTGAGGACGTCGCCCGAGATGACCAGGAACGTGTCGGTGAGCTCGGCCCGGGCGTTGCGCACCGACCCGGCGGTGCCCAGGGGCGTCTCCTCGGTGGCGTAGACCATGCGGACGTCGAACTCGGAGCCGTCGCCGAAGTAGGTGCGGATGGTCTGGGGGAGGAAGGCGAGGGTGACGACCACGTCGTCGAAGCCGTGCTCCTTGAGCAGGTCGACGACGTGCTCCATCATCGGCCGGTTGACCAGCGGCATGAGCGGCTTGGGCTGGTTCGACGTGAGCGGCCGCAGGCGCGTGCCCTCGCCGCCCGCCATGATGACGGCCTTCACTGTGACCCCTTGCCCGCCCGCAGCGCCTGCAACCCCTGGGGGATGTACAGGAGGAAGGCGTACCAGCCGGCGAGGAGGCCGGCCACCGAGACCGCCCACGCCACCGCATGGGCCAGGCCGTGGCCGTCGCCCAGGAGGAACAGGGGGAAGGCGATCATGAGCAGGAACGTGCCGGTCTTGCCCCACCAGTTGACGTCGATGCGCTTGGCGCCGAGCAGGCCGAGGACGAGGGCGAGCACGCCCACCGACACCTCCCGGATGATGGCCAGCCAGGCGATGAGCGGCGGCACCGCCCCGTAAATGAGGATCGAGATCACGCCCACGGCCAGGAGGATGCGGTCGGCGGTGGGGTCGAGGACCTTGCCCAGGGTCGACACCTGGTTGTACCGGCGGGCGATGAACCCGTCGACCCAGTCGGTGCAACCGAGTGCGGCGAGCAGCCACGCCGCCGCCAACCGGTTGTCGCGGCCGAAGAGGAGCCAGAGGAAGAGGGGCACGCACAGGAGGCGTCCGAAGGACAGGAGGTTGGGGACGGTGAGAACCCGTCCGAGGTCGGGTTCCGCCTGGTTACGCCCCCCGCTGGTCACGGAATCGAGGCTACCGGCAGGTTTGGTCGCCTCCGACCACGGGGACGCGTGAAGGATGGAACTGCTTCTCGTCCTTCTCATCGTGCTCGTGGCGGTCGCCCTCATGCGCCGAGGCGGGCCCACCTGGTACCGCCGCGCACCCCGCCGGGTCGTCTACTACGACGACACCCCCATGGTCGACGACGACCTCACCGTCGTCGACCAGCCCGTCACCCGCCGCCGCCGCGTCATCGAAGACTTCTAACCCCACCCCGCCGACCGGGCGCCGCCCCGGTGCCGACGATTGTGAACATGTCTCGGTACCCGTGGAGGGATGCTCGATGCACCCACGTCGACCACGCGGCGACCGACTCACAGAGCGATGCGACGGCACCCCGTGGAGGGGTGGCGTGGCGATGCCGAGCCACCGGCCTGTCCGGAGCGATTGGCGCCGGCACCCCCGTGGAGGTTCGTGGCGATCGGCGATGCCACCGGCCTGTCCAGAGCGATTGGCGCCGGCACCCCCGTGGAGGGGGTGTTCGTGGCGATCGCTCGGGACTGGGGGCGACTGGCCTGTAGGTTGCCGCGGCCATGGGGGCGGATGTGGAGACCGGGTTGGTCGTGGCCGTCGTCCTCGCGGGCGGGGCCGGGCGCCGGATGGGGGGCGTCGACAAGGCCGGGATCGTCGTCGGCGGGCGGACGTTGCTCGACCGGGTCCTCTCCGCCGCCGCCGGGGTCGCGGGCCGGCTCGTCGTGGTCGGTCCGCCCCGCGCCGTTGATTTGGAGCGGGCGGTGATCTTCGTCCAGGAGGACGTCCCCGGCGGGGGGCCGGTCCCGGCGGTCGCCGCTGCGCTCGATGCCACCGGCGGCGCCTCGGTGGTGCTCGTCCTCGCCGTCGACCTGCCAATGCTGGCCACCGTCGACCTGTCGCGTCTGGTCGGCGCCCTGGTGGCGGCCGACCCATCGGTGGGGGCGGTGGCCGCGGCTGACCCGTCGGGACGGCCCAACCCGCTGCTCGCCGCCTACCGGGCCGAGGTCCTCGCCGAAATCGAGGCCTCGCCGGGCGCCGCCGCCCGGTCCCTCCTGCCGCCGACGGTGGAGGTGGTCGACCTCGGCCCCGACGCCACCCTCAACGTCAACGCCCCCGCCGATCTGGAGCGGGCCGAGGCTCGGTTGGTACCCGACCCACCCGGCGGCGCGTGCTAGGCCAAGGGCATGCCCGCAAGCTTCGCCGACGACTATGCCGCCGCCCTCGGTCGAGCGGCCATGACCGACATCGGCGTCGGGCCGGCGGAGGTCGACATCCTCCTCGACCTGGCCCGTGACGTCGCCCACGGCACCGAGCGCAAGTTCGCGCCCCTGGTGTCCTACCTCGTCGGCCAATACGTCGTCGCCCGCACCCGTGACGGGGCCACCGTGCGCCAGGCGCTCGACGAGGCGGTCGACGTGGCCAACCGCCTGCTCGGTGCGAAACTTGAGCCATGACCGCCACTGGTACCACAGACTTCGAGGCCCGCCGCCAGGAGCTGTGCCGGACCTTCCTCAAGCCGGAGTCGGAGCGACCGAAGAGCAACGCCCGCGGCGTGCATCACCTGGCCCTGATCTGCAGCGACGTCGAGCAGACCGTCCGCTTCTACCAGGACGTGCTCGGGTTCCCCCTGGTGGAGATGTTCGAGAACCGCGATTACCCCGGGTCGACCCACTTCTTCATGGACATCGGCAACGACAACCTGCTCGCCTTCTTCGACTTCCCCGGCCTGGGCCTGGGCCAGGCCATCGAGGCCCACGGCGGGGTGCAGCACATCGCCCTGTCGGTGAGCCAGGAGGCGTTCGACCTGCTCAAGGCCCGCCTCGACGCGGCCGGCGTGGAGTACCTCGGTCCCGACCGCGGCCTCACCCGATCGATGTACCTCAAGGACCCCGACGGCATCCAGATCGAGCTCCTGGCCGAGCCCCTCCGCATCATGGACGACCGCTACCTCGGCTGACCCAACCGCAACCGGTGACACTTTCGGTCGTCCTGGCCCCCAGATCCGTCACCGGTTCGACGGGCGCCCGCAGCCGGTGACACTTTCGGTCGTCCTGGCCCCCAGATCCGTCACCAGTTCGCACGGGCCGGGCCGGGCGGGCCTCAGGCTCCTTCGGCCTCCAGGACCACGGCGATGCCCTGGCCGACGCCGACACACATGGTGGCCAGGCCGTAGCCGCCGCCCCGGCGGCGCAGCTCGTGGACCAGGGTGGTGACGATCCGGGCACCTGAGCAGCCGATGGGATGGCCGAGGGCGACGGCCCCGCCGTTGGGGTTGACCAGGGCGGGGTCGAGGTCGGGCCACTCGGCCAGGCAGGCCAGCACCTGGGCCGCGAACGCCTCGTTCAGCTCGACGACGGCCAGGTCGCCCCACTTGAGGCCGGCCTTGGCCAGCGCCCGTTCCGACGCCTCCACCGGCCCCAGCCCGTAGAGGGGCGGGTCGATGGCCGACACCGCCCTCGCGACCACCCGGGCCAGCGGGCGCCGGCCCATGGAGGCGGCGCCGGCCTCGTCGGCCAGCAGGAGGGCGGCGGCACCGTCGCTCAGGGGGGACGAGTTGCCGGCGGTGACCGTGCCCGAGTCCCGGAAAACGGGCCGGAGGCCGGCCAGCGAGTCGGTCGACGTGTCGTTGCGGATGCACTGGTCGCGGTCGAGCTTCACGCCCGGCACGCCGACGATCTCGGCTGCCATCCGGCCCGCTTCCCATGCGGAGGTGGCCTTGAGGTGGCTTTCGAGGGCGAACTGGTCCTGGTCGTCACGGGAGATGCCGCCCTTGCGGGCCAGGATCTCCGCCCCCTCCCCGAGGGTCACCGTCCAGTCGCGGGGCATGGCCGGGTTCACCAGCCGCCAGCCGAGGGCAGTGGTCACCGGCGACTGCTCGGGGGTGACCGACACCATCGGCGCCCGGCTCATCGACTCCACCCCGCCGGCGATCCCAATCGACGCGTCGCCGACTGCGATCGCCCGGCTGGCCTCCACCACCGCTTCCATCCCCGACCCGCACAGGCGGTTGACGGTGACGCCGGGCACCGTCACCGGCAGCCCGGCCAGGAGGACGGCCATGCGGGCCACGTCGCGGTTGTCCTCGCCCGCCTGGTTGCCCGCGCCCATCCACACGTCGTCGATCGTCGACCGGTCGAGATCAGGCACCCGCTCCACCAGGGCGGCCAGCACCACCGCGGCCAGGTCGTCGGGACGAACCCCGGCGTACGCGCCTCGGTACCTCCCGATAGGAGTCCGCACTGCCTCGACGACGTACACCGCTTCGGTCACACCACCAGAGTGGCGCACTTCCGAGGAGTAGCGGACAGCGGTGCGGGTACGGTGCCCAAAGATGGACCCGGACCGAGCACCCGCGCCCACGTCGGGACAGATGCTCCGCCGTGGGCTGACCAAGCGGTGCCCCGTCTGCGGGAGCGGTCACCTGTTCGACGGCTGGTTCCGGATGAAGGAGCGCTGCCCCCGCTGCGACTACAAGTTCGAGCGGGAAGAGGGGTTCTTCCTGGGGGCGTACACGATCAACCTGGCCATCTCGGAAGGGCTCGTGCTCCTCCTGGCCATCGTGCCCCTGATCGCCCTGCTGGGCACCGGCCGTGACGTGGACATCTGGCCCATCGTGGTGATCGGCCTGGTCGCCGCCATCCTGGCGCCGCTCGTCTTCTACCCCTTCTCCCGCACCATCTGGTCGGCGATCGACCTGGTGCTGCGCCCGCCCGAGCAGACGGAGCCGGCCGACCGCCACCACGTCCGGCCCCCGGCGACCGGCCCCGCCCGATGAGCGAACGGGTGCTGGGCGGCCGCTACCGCATCGTCAGCCACGTGGCCAAGGGAGGGATGGCCGAGGTCTTCCTGGGCCACGACCAGCTCCTCGACCGGCCGGTGGCGATCAAGGTGCTCTTCCCCGGCCTGGCCGTGGACCCGACCTTCGTGGAGCGATTCCGGCGGGAGGCCCAGGCCGCGGCCGGCCTCAACCACCACAACGTGGTCTCGGTCTACGACTTCGGGCAGGACGACGGGGCGTACTACATCGTCATGGAGTACGTCGACGGTCCCACCCTGCGCGACATCGTCCGGGGCGAGGGGCCGCTGTCTCCGGCCAAGGTCATCGAGATCGGGGCCGAGATCGGGGCGGGACTGGCCGCCGCCCACCAGGAAGGCGTCCTCCACCGGGACATGAAGCCGGCCAACGTCCTCCTGACCAAGACGGGCAGCGTGAAGGTGGCCGACTTCGGCATCGCCCGCGCCGCCCACTCGGCCCGGGAGGGACTCACCATGCCGGGGGCGGTGGTGGGCACCGCCACCTACCTGTCGCCCGAGCAGGCCCTGGGCGAGCCCCTCGACCCCCGCTCCGACGTCTACTCGATGGGCATGGTGCTCTACGAGATGCTGGCCGGCCGCACGCCATTCACCGGCGACACGCCCGTTGCGGTGGCATACAAGCAGGTCAACGAGGACCCTCCCCCGCCGTCGGTGTACAACCCCGACGTCCCGCCCACGCTCGACGCCCTCGTCATGCGCGCGCTGGCCAAGAACCCGGCCGGTCGCCAGCAGTCGGCGGAGGCGCTGCGGGCGGAGCTGCTCGACGTCCGCTTCGGCGCCGCCGGCCCGGAGCCCACCATCGTCGCGGCCGGCGCCGCCGGCCCGGAGCCCACCATCGTCGCGGCCGGCGCCGCCGCCGGCGCCGCAGCGGCGACCCCCATGGCCGACGTCACCGCCACCGCCATCGCCGGCCCGCCCACCACGATGATGGGTCCCCCGACGGGGGTCGACGCGGGGCCGCCCCCCGGCCCGCCGCGCCCGCCCCCGACCGCGGCGGCACCGCGCCCGCGGCCGGGGCCGGGCCCCGGTCCCTCCCCCTACCGCCGGCGGCAGGTGACGGTGGTCGTGGTGGTCCTGCTGGCGGGCCTCGCCGCCATCGCCCTGGCCAGCGCCCTCGGGGGCGACGACAAGGAGGGCGCACCGGTCACGGTGCCGCCGGTGGTCGGGATGGAGGTCAACGACGCCGTCGCCGAGATCCACCGGGTCGGCCTCAGCCCCCACACCGAGACCAAGGACGACCTCGTCGGCGAGCGCGACCACGTCGCCGAGCAGGACCCCCCCGGGGGCACGACGGCCAAGGAGGGCGACACGGTGAGGCTCTTCCTCCCCGCCGGCAGCTCGGAGACGAGCATCACGACCACGCCCACCACCGGGCCGCCGACCACGCAGGCGCCGGCTACCACCCAGGCGACGACGCCGACCACTCAGGCCCCGGCCACCACCGCCGCCACCGCGCCGCCCACGACCGCCCCCGTGGTGACGCTCCCGCCCACCACCACCCCGGTGCCGACGACCGTGGAGCCGGTGCCCACCACCTGACCTCTCAGTCGGCGGCGGCCACCACCACCTCCGTCGGCACCGGTGGCGGCGTCGTGAGCAGGGCCAGGCCGAAGCCGACCATGCCGCTCATCACGGTGACGCCCGACCACAGCTCCACCGACCAGCCCACGGACCGGAAGGTCTCCAGCAGGGCGAAGTAGGTCAGCCACAGCACCGGCGGCACCGCCGCCGCCCATGCCCGCACCGCCCACGGGCGGTCGGGACGGGGACGGAGGCGCAGGTAGAGAACGTCGGCGACCAGGCCCGCGACCAGCGGGGCGAGGAAGCCGGGCCCGAGCTCGAACGTCTCGATGGCGGCGGTGAGGGCCCCCACCAGTCCGAAGAGGAAGGCGAACGTGCCGAAGGGCAGCGTCCACCGGCGGAGGAGGTACAGGGCGGGGGCCAACAGTATGACGGTGGTGACGAGGATGGCGGCGTAGCCCTCCAGCTGCACCTCCTCCACCAACCACGAGGCCAGGTCCTGGTCGGCGACGAAGAAGGCGGCGAAGTGGTAGGGCCCCTCGGTCATCGCCCCGGTGAGGAAGGGCGAGAAGACCATGAGGAAGAAGGCAACGCCGGCGGTGGACACCGTCGCCGACAACAGGGCCGGGAAGAAGGCGCGGAAGCCCGGCGCCCGGCTCGACGGGTCGGCCCAGGCTGAGCGGAGGGGGCTGCTCGTCACCAGCACCCCGCCCGCGAACAGGATCAGGTGGGACGGGCTGAGCAGCGCCTCCAGGTCGATCTCGATGCCGAACACGGTGTGCCAGACCATGTCGAACACACCGCCGGCGGCGAACAGGGCCACGCCCGCCAGGCCGAGCCCGTAGCCGACTGGGACACTCGCGGCCAGACCGAGCCCGGAGCCGGCGGCGCCCTCCGCCCGCCGCCGCTGCACCATCCAGGTCATCCACGCCGCGGTGGCGAGGAAGCCGGAATAGAACAGGGCGTGCCAGGGGGTGAAGAACGTCTCCGGCTTGTCGTTGTTGTGGGCCCAGCCGTCGACGAAGATCCCCCCGATCAGCCAGGTGGCGAAGACCATCGTGAGCAGGTCCTCCCGCCGGGTGGCGCGGGGTCGGGCAGTGGCAGCGGCGGCGGGGGGATGTCCGTCACCGACCGAGGCCGTCGAGCGCATCCCCCGACGGTAGGGGTCGCGAGGGGCGGATGCCCGTCACCGCCCGCCGGCCGGCCCGCCGTCGAACGTCAGCAGGTCGCCCGGCTGGCAGTCCAGCGCCGCGCACAGCCCGGCCAGCGTGGAGAACCGGATGGCCCGGGCCTTTCCCGTCTTGAGGATCGACATGTTGGCCAGGGTGAGCCCGACCCGGTCGGCCAGCTCGGTGAGCGTCATCCCCCGCTCCTGGAGGAGGGCGTCGAGGTGCACCGAGATCGACGTGACGTCGCCGTCGGAGGGCATCTCAGACGGTGAGCTGCTGCTCGTCGCGCAGGTCGACGCCCCGCTGCCAGATCTCGGCCAGGGCGAACAGCACCGCCGCCCAGACAAGGGGAGCGATGTCGGGGGAGGCGAAGATGTCGTCGAGGCCGAGGTGGCGCTGGATGACGACGGCGACCCCCGCCCGGGCCACCGTCAGCAGGTAGTACCCGACGGTCAGTGCCCCGATCAGGCGGAGGCGGCGGACGTTGCTCCGTACGAAGGGGTCGCCGGCGCGGGCGGTGGCCACGATCTGGCGCAGCACGGAGGCGCCGGCAACCACCAACAGTCCGGCGGCCGGACCTACCAACCACCACAGAAGCCTGTACCCGAGCCCGATCGGGGTGGCCGTGGCCAGGCCCTCGGCCTGCTCGAGGGACACCCGAGGAGGGAGCAGCTCGCCGACCTCCTCCGTCGGCAAACCGATCGCCAGATCGGCCAGGTCGGCCGAGGTGACCGCCGCGATCAGGGCGAGCAGGGCCACCAGTCCACCCAGGGCGAGTGCGGTCAGCAGCACCATGTCGAGCATCGGCAACAGCGATCTGTCCCTCAAGCGCACCATGTCCGTCTCCTTCCTGTATCGAAGAACGATAACATCGTTTTTCGATAAGCGGCGCACAGAGAGGGAGAATGTCCGGCGATGGCGACTCCCGAGCAGGCGACGGCGGCGTTGGCGGCGGTGAGCGAGGCCGTGCTCGGGGTGGCGGGCGACCTGTCGGTCGCGACCGTCCTCCGACGGTTGGCGGAGGCGGCCCAGCAGCTGGTGGGCGCCCGCTACGCGGCCATCGGCGTCCCCGACGACGATGGCGACGGCTTCGCCCAGTTCATCCACGTGGGGATGAGCGACGAGCTGGTCGACGCGATCGGCCCCCTCCCCAGGACCCACGGGCTCCTCGGGTCGATGCTGGTCGACCCCATCCCCTACCGCACCGACGACGTGCGGGCCGATCCCCGGTTCCGTTGGTGGCCGGCGGCCCACCCCCGGATGCGGTCGTTCCTGGGCGTGCCCATCGTCTTCAAGGGCGACGTGGTGGGGGCGTTCTACCTGGCCGACAAGGAGGCGGGCGAGCGGTTCACCGACGACGACGAGTCGCTCATCGGCCTGCTGGCGGCCCACGCCGCCATCGCCATCGAGAACGCCCGCCTCTACGAGCAGAGCCGGGAGCTGAGCATCGTCGAGGAGCGCAACCGCATCGCCCTGGAGCTGCACGACGCCACCGCCCAGACCCTGTTCGGCATCCGCCTGGCGGCCGACACCGCCCTCGGCCTGGTGGCCACCGACCCCGACCGGGCCTCGGCCGAGCTGGCCACGGTGCGCGACCTGGCCGGCACCGCCGCCACCGAGCTGCGCTCGCTGATCTTCGCCCTGCGGCCGGCCGCCGTCGCCGCCGACGGGCTGATCGCCGCCCTCGGCAAGCACGTCGAGCTCCTCGGCCGCACCCACCGGCTGCACATGGCCGTGCACGCCGACGGGGCCGGGCTGGCCGACCTGCCGGACGACGTCGAGGCCGACCTCTACCGGGTGGCCCAGGAGGCGCTCAACAACGTTGTCCGCCACGCGTCGGCCACTTCGGTGACCGTGACTCTCTCGTCGGCCGACGGCACGGTCACCCTCACCGTGGCCGACGACGGGGCCGGCTTCGACCCCGCCGCCCGCAGCATCCGCGCCCACCGCCTGGGCCTGACGTCGATGGCGGCCCGCACCGCCCGCCACGGCGGCACCACCCGGATCGAGTCCGCCGCCGGGAAGGGCACCACCGTCACCGCCGAGGTCCCGCGGCCGTGATCCGGGTGCTCGTGGTCGACGACCACCCCATCGTCCGCCAGGGCCTGCGCTCGTTTCTCTCGAGCCGGGACGGGATCGAGGTGGTGGGCGACGCCGGCGACGGCGAGGCGGCGGTGGCGACGGTGGGCGAGCTGCGGCCCGACGTGGTGCTCATGGACCTGGTCATGCCCGGGATGGGCGGGCTGGCCGCCATCCGGGCCGTCTCCGACCTCGGCCTGGGCACTCGGATCCTGGTCCTGACCAGCTTCTCATCGGAGGACCAGGTCATCCCCGCCATCCAGGCCGGGGCCGCCGGGTACCTCCTCAAGGACGCCTCTCCGGAGGAGGTGGAGGGGGCGGTGCGGGCGGTCCACGCGGGCGAGGGCCGGCTCGACCCGTCCCTCGCCGCGGTGGTGATGGCGGCCGCGGCCGGCGGCCACGAGCCGGGCCGACGACGACGGCCTGGCCCGGCTCACCCCCCGGGAGACCGAAGTCCTCCGCCTCCTGGGCGAGGGGCTGTCCAACCGGGCCCTGGCCGAGCGCCTGTTCGTGTCGGAGAAGACGGTGAAGACCCACGTCAGCAGCGTCCTGGCCAAGCTCGGACTCACCGATCGCACCCAGGCCGCCCTCTTCGCCGTCCACCACCGCCTGGTCGCCGACCTTCCTGGGCCGGAAAAGGGGCGCTGATACACCTCCGACAGGGTCCCCCACTCGCTTGAGCAGGGGTCCCAGCGTGGAGTCGGCAACCCCGACCTCACAGGAGGATTCCGATGGCCCACGTTGGAGGACAGCTTCAAGCGCAGTTCATGGCCCGTATCCGCGGGCGTGACCCCGAGCGTTGCCTGGTGGTGCCCGTCGACGTCGGCAAGTCGTCGGCGATGGCGCTCGTCGCCGACCACTACGGCGAGATGGTCGTGGCGCCCTTCGAGTTCGTCCTCACCGAGACCGGGTTCGCGGTGCTGTCGGGAGCGATCGCCCGGGCCGAGGCGACGCGCTCGGCCGAGGTCGTGCGGGTCGGGGTGGAATCGGCCGGGCACTACCACCGCACGCTCGTGGCCCGCCTGCGGGCCGGCGGCCACGAGGTCGTCGAGCTCAACCCGGCGGCGGTGAAGGAGGCCCGGTCCCAGCAGCTGCTGCGCCGCCTCAAGAGCGACGCCCGGGACCTGGGGGCGATGGCCGAGCTGATGATCCGTGGCGCCGGCCGCCCCCCGGCGGTGCGCACCGACGCCCTGGCCACCCAGGGCGCATGGGTCGCCCACCGCCGGCGCAAGGTGTCGGCCCGGGTGGCGCTGGCCAACCAGGTCATCGGCCAGCTCGACCTGGTCTTCCCCGGCCTCGACGGCTGCTTCTCCGACCTGCTCGGCGCCCGCGCCGGGCGGGTGATCGTCACCCACATCTGCGACCCCGACCGCGTCCGGCGCCAGGGGATCGAGGGCCTGCGTCGCTTCGTGGCCCGACGAGGCGTGACGCTGTCGGGGCCCAAGGCCACCCAGGTTGTCGAGGCGGCCCGGGTGGCGCTGCGCCTGCCAGCCGCAGAGCGGGCCGTCCTGGGCAGGGTCTTAGCCGCTGACCTGGCTCTTCTCGCCAGCCTCGAGGCCGGGATCGTCGCCGCCGAGGTGTCCCTGGCCGAGGTCCTGGCGGACACCCCGGCGCGGATACTGACCTCCCTGCCCGGGGTGGCGGTGGTGCGGGCCTCGAACTACGGCGCCGGCATCGGCGACCCGGCCCGGTTCCCGAACGCGGCCGCCGCCTACCGGGCGGCGGGCCTGGTCCCGACGCTGTACGAGTCGGCCGGGAGATCCCGGTCCCGCCAGCACATCAGCCGGGAAGGCTCCGTCGAGCTGCGCCAGGCGATCATCGAGCTCGGCCGGGGCCTGGCCCAGCACGAGGCCGACTTCCGCCACTACCGCCGCCGGATCCTCGACTCGGGCAAGCCGGCCTCGGTGGCGGCCGTCGCCGTCGGCCATCGGGCCCACCGCCTGGCCTTCGCCATGCTGCGCGACCAGTTGCCCTACGACCCGGCCCGATGGACCGAGTCGGTGGCGGCGGGCATGACCGCCATGGCGAAGACCCGACGGGCCCACCAGAACGACGTGACGTGCCCGCCGCCGGCCACCAGCGTGCCCGAAGGGGGTGAGGCCGACAACACCACCGCCAGACGCTCTCGGGGCTGAAACGCCCCGAGATCGGCGGCGGGGGGCCCGGACCGATGTCGAGTGCGCTACGACGTCCTTCGGGAACGTCGCTTCTAGCATGACGCCGGGTCCCTCCCACTGAAGCGAGCGCGAACGTGGTTGCCTGACCCGCCCTCGGGCGAGGTCGCGTATGTCAGCGTGTGCCGCGAGGGAGGCCGCCGAACCGGAAATCACCCCGAACCGGATCGACGCGCCCCTCGACGGACGCCTACTTCACCGCGGCTCCACAAGACTGTTGACAAACCAGACGGTTGCTAGACGCACCTTTTCATGCCCAAGACCGTCGTCGTGCCTCAGCTCATGGACCGGATGCGCAGGCCGCGAACTGGCTCGAAGTGCTTCGTGTTGCGGGTGGCAAGGCCAAGCCGGTGTTCCAGGGCGGTGGCTGCGATCAACGCGTCGGGCAGGCGCAGGCCGGTCTCCCGCCGGATCCGCCCCGCCCGTTCGGCAACGGCGCAATCGACGGGAATCTCCCGGAACGGGGCGAGAACCCGGCCCGCCAGGTCGGTACCAGTGGCCCCGGCGAAGAGCTCGGCACGCGTGACGACCGAGTAGTGGAGTCGGTGCTGACCCGCCTTCAGCTCGACCGCACCACGCAGATGATCGATGAAGATGTCCGTGTCGACGAGAATGTCAGCCACGGACCCACTCGTCGCGGCTGGGCGCGGCGGCCTCAGGATCGGCTCCGAAGGTGGCGGCCAAGGCCGGACCCGGATCGCGGGCGGTTCCGAGGTAGACGTCGAGCGCCCGCCGGACGACTTCGGCCAGGCTCACCCCCTCGGCGCGGGCGATCTCGTCGATCAGCCGACGTTGTTCAGTGGTGAGATACACCTGCGTCCGCGTGGCCGACATACAGCACGACTATACAGCGCGGTCTCGTCTTCGGCCTCTCCGTAGGGTCTGCGTGATCGACCGTTTCACGTTGGAACGCCGGACGGCGCTGGTGCCGGGCGCCTCGCGGGGAATCGGGGCGACGACCGCCCGCGCCCATCAACGCCGCCCTGGAGAAGTTGCGGGTGGAGGAGGTCGGCGAGCGGACGGGCCTCCGGTTCCGCGTCATGCGCCAGCAGTAGACGCCAGACTGGGGGCATGGGCTGGTCACCGGATCCTGACGCGCTCCGAGGCCGGGTGGCGGTGGTAGCGGGAGCCACCCGGGGGGCGGGCCGAGGGATCGCCGCCGCCCTGGGCGAGGCGGGGGCCACGGTCGTCTGCACCGGCCGGACCAGCCGCACCGGTAGGCTCCGGTCCGACTACGACCGGCCCGAGACGATCGAGGACACGGCCGAGATGGTCACCGGCCTCGGCGGCACGGGTATCGCCGTCGCCGTCGACCACCTCGATCCCGACCAGGTGCGGGGCCTGGCCGACCGCATCCGCGCCGACCACGGCCACGTCGACGTGCTCGTCAACGACATCTGGGGCGGCGAGATGCTCAAGGGCGGCCCCGCCGACTGGAACACGCCCCTCTGGGAGCTCGACCTCGACAAGGGCCTGCGGATACTCCGCCTCGCCGTCGACACCCACCTCGTCACGTCCCATCACCTCCTCCCCCTCCTCGTCGACAAGCCGGGCGGCCTGGTCGTGGAGGTCACCGACGGCACCGCCGACCACAACGCCTCCCGCTACCGGATCTCTGTGTTCTACGACCTGGCCAAGGTGGCGGTCGCCCGGCTGGCCTTCTCCCAGGGCCACGAGCTGGCGCCCCACGGGGCCACCGCAGTGGCCGTCACCCCTGGCTGGCTGCGCTCGGAGATGATGCTCGAAGCGTTCGGGGTCTCGGAGGAGAACTGGCGGGACTCGCTCCGGGCACCCCCCGGCTTCGCCGTCTCCGAGTCCCCCCGGTACGTGGGACGGGCGGTGGCCGCCCTGGCCGCCGACCCCGACCGGGCCCGGTGGAACCAGAAGTCGGTCGACTCCGGCCACCTCGCCCGCGTCTACGGCTTCACCGACATCGACGGCTCGCAGCCCGACGCCTGGCGGTACGTGGAGGCCTCCGAGCTCGACCCCGCCACCGACCCCGCCGACTACCGGTAGCGCCGGCCCGCCCTACGACTTTCGGCGGAGGCGAAAACCGGTCCCCCGCCCGATGCGCCCCGATGGTCTAGTCCGTCATCGTCGAGGGCATGACAACCACCGACCGCCACCAGCCCGTCGCCCTCGTCACCGGTGCCTCCCGGGGGCTGGGCCTGGCCCTCGCCCGGGCCCTCGCCGCCGGCGGATGGGCGCTCGTGATCGACGCCCGGGGCGGGGCCGCCCTCCGGGCCGCGGCCCGGGAGCTCTCCGAGGTCACCACGGTCCGGGCGGTGGCGGGCGACGTCGCCGACGAGGCCCACCGCCGCGACCTGGTCGCCGCCGCCCACGACCTGGGCGGGCTCGACGCCCTCGTCCACAACGCCAGCGTCCTCGGCCCCAGCCCCCAGCCGGCACTGGCCGACTACCCCCTGGCCGTCCTCGAGTACGTGTACGCGGCCAACGTCTTCGGACCCCTGCGGCTGACGCAACTGGCCCTGCCCGAGCTCCAGACCGACTCCGCCATCGTGTCGATCACCTCCGACGCCGCCGTCGAGCCCTACGAGGGATGGGGAGGCTACGGGTCGTCGAAGGCGGCGTTGGAGCAGCTCACCAACATCCTCGCCGCCGAGCAGCCACACCTGCGGGTCTACCGCGTCGACCCGGGCGACATGAACACCCAGATGCACGCCGAGGCCTTCCCCGGGGAGGACATCTCCGACCGGCCGCCGCCCGAGGACAGCGTCCCCGGTTTGGTGCGGCTCATCACCGGCTCCCTGCCCAGCGGCCGCTACCAGGCCCGGGCCCTCGCCCCGAGCCCCGTCGTGGCCGCGAGGGGGTGACGGCCGTGCTCGCCGCCACCCTGCCGCAGGCCCCAGGGCGCCCGGCCGACGTCCTCCCTGTCGACTTCGTGCTTCCCGACGACCTCATTGCCACCGAGCCGGTCGAGTCCTCCGGTGGCGGGCGGGCGGACGCCCGTCTCATGGTCGCCCACCGCTCCGACGACCGCCTCGTCCACACCACCTTCGGCCACCTGGGCGACTTCCTCGACCCGGGCGACCTGCTGGTGGTCAACACGTCGGCCACCCTGCCGGCGGCGGTGCCCACCGTCGGAAGCGACGACGGGCTGCTCGTCCACCTCTCGACCGAGCTCCCCGGCGGACTGTGGCTGGTGGAGCTGCGCCGGCCGGTCGGTGCCGGCAGCCGGCCGTACGCCGGCGACACCGACGTCGGCCGCACTCTGGCCCTCCCCGGCGGCGCATCGGCCGACCTGCTCGCTCCCTACCCCGCCGGCGGACCGCCCGCCCGGCTGTGGTTCGCCGTCCTCCGGCTCCCAGACCCGGTGCCCGCCTACCTGGCCCGCCACGGGCGACCGATCCGCTACGGCTACGTCCACCGCCCCTTCCCCATCGCCGCCTACCAGACGGTCTTCGCCCAGGAGCCGGGCAGCGCGGAGATGCCGAGCGCGGGACGGCCGTTCACCGCCGCCCTGGTCGCCGACCTCGTGAGCCGGGGGATCGGCGTGAGCCCGATCGTGCTCCACACAGGTGTGTCGTCGGCCGAGCCGGGCGAGATGCCGTACCCCGAGCGCTACCGGGTTCCTGCGGAGACCGCCGAGCGGGTCAACGCCGCCCACGCCGCCGGCCACCGGGTCGTGGCCGTCGGCACCACCGTCACCCGGGCCCTGGAGACGGCGGCCGACGAGCGCGGCCGGGTCCACCCGGCCGAGGGATGGACCGAGCTGGTGGTCACCCCCGAGCGGGGGACGAGGGTGGTCGACGGGCTCGTCACCGGTTGGCACCCGCCTGCCGGCTCCCACCTCCTGCTGGTGGAGGCGGTCGCGGGACGGGCGGCGGTGGAGCGCAGCTACGCGGCCGCGGTCGACGGTCGCTACCGGTGGCACGAGTTCGGCGACGTGCACCTGGTCCTGCCGTAGGTCCATAGGATGAGGGGGTGAAGTTCCGGCTCGAACAGCATTTCCCCGCGTCCGTCGAGGAGGTCGGGGAGGCCTTCATCGACCCCGACCTCTTCGCCCACCTCCACGAGTGCGCCGACCTCGGCCGGCCCGAGCTGCTCGAGAAGGCGGAGGACGAGGACGGCAACGTCCACCTCCAGGTGCGCTACGCCTTCACCGGCGAGCTCGGTCCCTCGTTGTCGGCCTTCGTGGAACCGGCCCGGATCACGTGGGTCGAGGTGTCGACGGTCGACCCCGCCACCCACAGCACCACCTTCCACATCGTCGCCGACCACTACCCCGACCGGCTCCGCTGCCAGGGCACGGTCCAGTTGTTCGACGACGGCGAGGGGGGCACCATCCGGGTGGGCGCGGGCAAGCTCGAGATCAAGATCCCGCTGGTGGGGGGCAAGGTCGAACGGGCGGTGGTCGAGAGCCTCGAGGAGCAGGCGGCCACCCAGGCCGAGGTGGTCGGCGAGTGGCTCGTCAGCCGCCGTCAGGCTCAGGCCTGAGGTCGCCCTCGGGCTCGGGCGGGCAGCGGCCGGCGGCTCGTTCCTCCTCCCGGAACCGCAGCAGGTGGTCGCGCACGGCCTCGCTGATCGCCCGCAGCTGAGCCACCTGGTCGTCGCTCAGGCGGTCGAAGAGGTGGTTGCGCACGCCCTCCACGTGGCCCGGCGCCGCCGCCGCCAGGGCCTCGAACCCCTTGTCGGTGAGGACGGCCATCGATCCCCGCCGGTCGGTGACGCACGTCTCCCGGCGCACCCATCCCGTCTCCTCCAGCCGGGCCACGGCGTGGGAGATCCGGCTGCGAGACGACTGCGACCGCTCGGCCAACTGGCTCATGCGCAAGGTGCGGTCGGGCGCCTCCGACAGCCGCACGAGGATCTCGTAGTAGCCGTGGGGAATGCCGGCGTCGCGTTGCAACTCGTGGTCGAGCGTCTCGAAGAGAAGTTGGTTGACGTCGAGGAACGCCCGCCACGTCCGCTGCTCGTCGTTGCTCAGCCAGCGGGGTCCCATGACCCCAGACTATTGGTCCGGCCGTCTTCCGGTGCCGTGGGAATAGTTGATCGCTCAAGTTGTTGATCGGGACCCCACCAGCGAGAGGGAGCCGTCGATGCCCATCACCCGCCTCAACCACGCCGTGCTGTACGTCCGCGACGTCGCCCGCAGCGTGGCGTTCTACACCGAGGTCCTCGGGTTCCGGCGCCTGCCCATGACGCCCGTCGGTTCGGGCGCCGCCTTCCTCCAGGCCCCCGGGTCCACCAACGACCACGACATCGGGTTGTTCGAGATCGGCTCCGGTGCGGGGCCGTCGCTGGCCGGACGGTCCACCGTCGGCCTCTACCACCTGGCCTGGGAGGTCGACACCCTGGCCGAGTTGGAGCGGCTGGCCGGCGTGCTCCAGGCCCGGGGGGCGCTGGTGGGAGCCAGCGACCACGGCACCACCAAGAGCCTCTACGCCAAGGATCCCGACGGCCTCGAGTTCGAGGTGGCGTGGATCGTGCCCGCCGATCGCCTCGACGACGGCACCCGGGGCGGGCGCGTCGGCCGCCTCGACCTGGCCCGGGAGATCGAGCGCTACGGGGCCGCGACCGTCGGCGGAATCTGACAGTTCCCTGAACCGGCGCCGCCCATAGCTGGCCCGCGGCCTCGGCCGCCGGGTAGCTTGGGCCGTCCGCCCCCCGTCGTCTGACTTCGTCCGACACCGGGGAAACGCCGGCCCCCGGAGGTCGATGACCGCTCCGCCCCGACGTTCGATAGTGGTCACGACCTTGCTCACAGTCCTCGCGCTCGTCGTCGGGACCATCGGTGCCGTCGGTGCCGGCGCGGACGAGATCGGCGACAAGCAGGCGGAGGCGGAGATCGTCGCCGGGCGGCTGGCCGACCAGGCCCGGGCCATCGTCGCCCTCGACAAGGAGCACCGCTCCGCCCAGGACCGCCTGGCCCAGTCCGAGGTCGCCCTCGACCAGGCGGAGGCCGAGCTGGTGGGCGCGTCGAAGCGCCAGGAGGACGCCCGGCTGCTGCTCGTCGCCCACGCCCAGGCCGCCTATGTCAGCGGCGGGTCGGTGTCGTTCGTGGGCAACCTGGCCAACGGGGCCGCCCCCGACGGTGTCGCCCGCAACACCTACCTGCGCCTGGTCACGGGCGAGGACCGCCAGGCGGTGGGCCGGATGCGGGCCGCCCGGGAGGACCTCGAGATCCGGCGGGGCCAGCTCGACGACGTCCGCCGGCGGGCGTCCGACCAGGCCGACACCGTCTCCGCCGACCTGGAGGAGCTCGAGCACGCCATGAACGCCCAGCGGGCGCAGGTGGCCCGGGTCGACGGCGAGCTGGCCACCCTGGTGTCGGCGGAGCAGGCCCGGGCCGCGGAGGTCGCCCGCCAGGAGCAGGCCCGGCGGGACGCGGAGGCGGCCGCCGCTCGAGCGGTTCCCACGACTGCCGGCGGCGGCACCGTGCTGGCGGCGGCGACGGAGCCCGCGCCCGGGCCGGCGCTGTCGATGGAAGAGGCCTTCGCCTGCATCCGTCAGCTGGAGTCGGGCAACAACTACTCCTCCCCCAGCGGCGGCGCCTACCAGTTCCTGGACGAGACCTGGCAGTCGCTCGGCTACTCGGGCGCGGCCGAGGACCATCCCCCGGCGGCGCAGGACGAGGGCGCCCGCCGCCTCCAGGCCCGCAGCGGCTGGAGCCAGTGGTCGGTCGCCCCGTTGTGCGGTCTCATCTGACGCGGCCCGCCACGAACTGGTGACACTGAAGGCGCCCACACGACCCTGACCGTCACCAGTTGGCGGCGGCCGAACCCGGACGGCTACCGCTTGTGCTTGCCCCGGCCCGTCCGCCAGAGCAGCAGCCGGTCCACGGCCGCGCCGAGGACGGCGGTGATGGCCAGGACCGCGATGAGGGGAGCCCGCACGTCGCCGAAGACGTAGCCGATCCGCACCGACTGGCCGTTGTCGACCAGCAGCGCGAGCAGCACCACCACCGCCAGCACCAGGCCGACGATGCGCACGATCTCCCGGTTGTCCCTCGGCTTGTCCCCGTCCGCCACGACGGCGAACGTAGCCCACCGCCCGGCGGCCGTCACCAGTCGGGCTTGGCGTCGCCTTCGTCGAGGCCGATGATCACCCGGTTGGCCCGGTCCCAGGTGACGTAGTTCCAGGCCCAGCTGGTGAGCACCGAGGCCCGGTTGTGAAATCCGACCAGGTACACCAGGTGCAGCACCAGCCACGCCAGCCACCCGAGGGTGCCGTCGACGCGCAGGCCGAGGGGCAGCTCGGCCACTGCCGACCGGCGGCCGATCGTGGCCATGATCCCCTTGTCCTTGTAGTGGAAGGGCCGGGTGGGACGACCCTTCATGTGGGCGGCGATGTTCTTGGCCGCCCGCCTACCCCCCTGCATCGCCACCTGCGCCACCTGGGGCAGGGGCTGGCCGTTCTTGCCCGCCGACCCGGCCAGGTCGCCGATGGCGAACACCTCCGGGTGCCCGGGGACCGACAGGTCGGGCAGCACCGTGACCTGGCCGCCGCGCCCCTGCTCCACGCCCAGGGCATCGGCCACGGGGCCGGCCCGCACGCCCGCCACCCACACCGCAGTAGCCGTCGGGATGAAGGAGCCGTCGGCGAGGTGGACACCGTCGGCCGTCACCGACGCCACCACCGAGCCCAGCCGCACCTCGACGCCCCGTGACTCCAGGACCTGGCGGGCGTGCTGCTGCGACGTCACCGAGAACCCGTGCAGGAGGTGATCGGCCATCTCCACCAGCACCACCCGGGCCCGTCCCAGACCGGAGCCGGCGTAGTCCTTGGCCAGCACGACGTGGAAGAGCTCGACGAAGGCGCCGGCCAGCTCCACGCCCGTGGGCCCGCCACCAGCGATGACCACCGTGAGCGCGCCCTTGTCGACCAGGGACGGGTCGCGGGCGGCCCGCTCGAACTGGCGCAGGACGTGGTCGCGCAGGCGCACCGCCGCGGGCAGGGTCTTGAGGGTAAAGGCGTGGTCGGCCACACCGGGCACGCCGAAGTCGGCCGGCACCGTCCCCGCGGCCAGCACCAGGTAGTCGTAGGAAAGCCGGCGGCCGTCGTCGAGCTCGACCAGGCGGCCGTCGAGGTCGACCGACTCCACCACTGCCATCGTGACCTGCACGTTCGACTCGTCCCGGACGATCGAGCGCACGCTGTGGGCGATGTCGTCGGCCGACAGCCCGGCCGTGGCCACCTGGTAGAGGAGGGGCCAGAAGCCGTGGTAGTTGTTCCGGTCGACGAGGGTGACGTCGACGGGGAGCCCGGCCAGCGCCCGAGTGGTGCTCAGTCCGCCGAAGCCCGCTCCCACGATGACGACGCGGGGTCGTGTCGGTCCCATGAGGATCGATCATCCCCCACCGACCCCCCGGTTTTCGACCTGGCCGCCAGTGCCGGGTGGTGGACGCAGGCCAGCCACAGGCAGAGCGCCGACTGGGCCAGCACCGCCGGGGCCAGCGCGGGCGACGGCCCGACCGCCCCGCTGGCCGCCGCCCACCGCCGGGAGGCGAAGGCGAAGTCGAGCAGCCACGCCGACCCATCGGGCAGTGGTGATTCGCATTCGAAGTCCACCCCGGTGGGTGTCCGCTCCACCTTCGGCATCGCACCTGGGAGATCCCTCGCCGCCTGGACGACGGGTGGGAACCGTAGGATGCGGCCGTGGGGCTGCTCGAAGGCGCACTTGTCCGCCTGCGGCTGGGCACCAGGGACGACGTCCCCGAATTGGTCCGCATCCGGGCCACGCCCGAGGTCTACGCCCGGTGGCGGGGCGGCGACGACCTGCTGGCGTCGGTGGAGGAGGACTTCGACGACCCCGACCTGGTCGGCTACGTCATCGAGCTCGACGGTCGGATCGTCGGCTGGATCCAGTGGGAGGCGGACGAGACGCCCGACTACCGCCACGCCAGCATCGACATCTTCGTCGATCCTGACGTGCACGGGCGGGGCGTCGGCACCGACGCCGTCCGCACCCTCGCCCGCCACCTGCTCCGCGTCCACGGCCACCACCGGCTGGTCATCGACCCCGCGGCCGACAACGAGCCCGCCATCCGGGCCTACGCCAAGGTCGGGTTCCGGCCCGTCGGGATCATGCGCCAGTACGAGAAGGGTCCCGATGGCACCTGGCACGACGGCCTGCTCATGGACCTCCTAGCCGACGAGTTGGTGGAGTAGCCACGGGGGTCGTCGCCGATCGGCGCTCCACCGCCACTGGGGACCGTGCCTAGCCTTGACGCATGCACGTCGTCGGCTTGTGGCGCTACCCGGTGAAGTCCATGCAGGGCGAGGCCCTGAGCGCGGTCGAGTTGGGGATCTCCGGAGTCGCCGGCGACCGCCGCTACGGCGTACAGGTCGAGGAGTCCGGGCGGATCCTGTCGGCCAAGCGCGACGGGCGCCTCCTCACGGCTCGGGCGGCGACCGACGACCCGGTGCGGATCTCCCTTCCGAACGGTGACGTCCTCGACCGCCCGGGACCGTCCACCGACCGCGCCCTCAGCGCTTGGCTGGAGCGATCGGTGCACCTGGTCGAAGCTGGCAACCAGGAGGCCCCGACCTTCGAGAGGCAGGCCGACGACCTCGACGACGCATCAGCCAGCGTCTCCTGGCAGGGGCGGCCCGGGGCTCTCGTCGATTCCAGTCCGGTGCACCTGCTCACGACTGCCAGCCTCCGGGCCATGACCGCCCAGCGGCCCGACCTCGACTGGAGCGCGGCCCGCTTTCGACCCAATTTTCTCGTCGACGTCGCCGGGGATGAGCGCGTCGAGGACGCCTGGGTTGGGAGACACTGCACCGTCGGCGACGTGCAGCTCGAGATCCTCAAGCCTTGCAAACGCTGCGTCATGGTCACCCGCCGCCAGCCGGGAGGTCTCGACCATCAGCTGGGCGTCCTGACCCATCTGTCACGGGTGGCGGACGGCTGTCTCGGTGTCCTGGCGCGGGTGGAACGGCCGGGAACCGTCGCCCTCGGCGCGCTGGTGTCGCTCGACTGAGCCCCTGCCCCAAGACAACTGGAAGAGGAAACCATGACCACGCCAGCCCCGCCGGTCACCGACCACGACGACTTCGAGCGACAGCTCCTCGAGTTGCGCAAGCGCGAGAAGGCACACACCCGCGAGGGCGACGCGATCGCCGCCGCCCGGCGCCGGCTGCCCATGACAGAGGTGCCGCCCGACACCACCGTCATCGGCCCCGACGGCCCGGTCCCGTTCGGCGATGTCTTCGAGGGGCGCGACGAGCTGGTCGTCTACAGCCACATGTTCTACGACGGGGAGCCATGGGAGTGGCAGTGCGAGGGCTGCACCAGGAACTCCTGGAACATGGGGGACGCCGCCGACGCGGCCTACCTCAACGCCAACGGGATCACCTTCGCCTTCCTCGGCGACGGGCCGTTCGAGGAGATCGCGGCATTCCGCGACTTCATGGGCTACACCGCGCCGTGGTACTCCATCGCCCACCTCGACGACCCCACCGTGGGCGTCGCCGGCCGGATTTCCTGCTACCTGCGGCGGGAGGACAAGATCTACCTGACGTACTGGACGACCGGCCGGGGCGACGAGGTGATGAGTACCTCGTTCGGGCTGCTCGACAGGACCGCCTACGGACGGCGGGAGGAGTGGGAGGACTCGCCCGAGGGGTGGCCGCAGTTCCCGACCCACTCCGTCTTGCGCACCGACGAGCACGGTGCGCCGACGGGGCCCAGGAGCGGCGGTCGACCGGTGCCCCAGTGGACCCGCCCGGGCGTCACGGGGGTCGGCGCACAAACCGGGTAGTGGCGAGCAACCTCGCTACACGTCCGCAGGCTCGGTTATCGACGGGTGAAGGTCACGTGGGTGACACCGCTGGGTGAGGAGACCGCCTCGATCTCGTAGCGCTCCTCGACGCCCTCGATGCCGTCCCACAGGCGAACGCCACGGCCGAGCAGGATCGGCACCTGCACGACGTGGAGCGTGTCGATGAGGTCGGCGGCGAGGAAGTCGCGGACGACGGTCGGGCCACCGCCGATGCGCACGTCGAGGTCGCCGGCTGCCTCCCGGGCGAGTTCGAGCGCCTCGTGCGGGTTGGCGTCGACGAAGTGGAACACGGTGCCGCCCTCCATCTCGATCGACGGGCGCGGGTGATGCGTGAGCACGAACACCGGGGTGTGGAACGGCGGGTTCGGCCCCCACCAGCCACGCCACTCGTCGTCGGTGCCGACATCGGTCCACGGGCCGGTCTGCGGGCCGAACTTGCCTCGGCCCATGATCTCGGCACCGAATCCGAGGCCATGGCGTTCGGCGAACGAGTGGTCGACACCCGCAGTGCCACCGGGATCGCCGACCCTCTCCCGCCAAAACCGGGTGGCGAACATCCACTCGTGCAGGCGTTCCCCGGCGTGACCGAACGGCGCTTCGAACGTGATGCCGTCGCCCGTCCCGAACCCGTCCAGGGAGATCGAGAAGTTGTGGACACGGACCTGGGACATGGCGGCCTCCCGAACGTTAGCCGCCGAGCGATGATCGAGGTCTCACGCGGCGTTGGCTCATCGGCTTGCCTTCCCGGCCGGAGGAAGTCCGGCCGTGTGACGGAGGATCGCAGCCACGATGGTCGGCCAATCGACTCGGTAGACGCCATGGCCGGCTCCCTCGACCGGTTGCAGCGTGGCGCCGGGGATCTCCTCGGCCAACACCTGGCCGTGTGCGAGCGGGAACAACGGGTCGGCTGTGCCGTGGATCACAAGCGTCGGCACGGTGATCGATGACAGTGACGGATGGGGCCGGTCGCGGTGAGCCATGACGTCGTGGTTCTGCAGCGACGCGACGTTGTCGGCGCGCTCCACGTCACGGCGGACCAGGTCACGGCATGCGGCTTCGTCGAATGGTCGTGTGCCCGCCGGCAAGAAGCCGGGAGTAGCCGACCAGGTACTCGATCACCGACTCGCGGTCCGACCAGTCGACCGTCGCCTCAGCCACGAAGTGGCTGAAATCCTCGGTCGGCGGTGGGAGGTCCCGGTCAACGGGAACCGCAGGCGAGGTGCTGATGAGCACGAGTGACAAGACCCGATCGGCGAAGTCCAGGGCCAAGAGTTGCGCCATGGCCCCGCCCGCGGAGACGCCCACCACGTGTGCCGACCCGAGACCATAGTCATCGAGCACTCCGGCCGCGTCGGCGAGAAGGTCAGCATCGTTGTAACCGGGACGCCCGGGTTCGTAGGTGGTCGATCGGCCTGTGTCGCGGTGGTCGTAACGGATCACGAGCCGGCCACCGTCCGCCAGGCTCCGACAGAACTCCTCCTCCCACCACAGCATGGATGCGCCGAGACCCATGACAAGAAGAACCGGCGGATCGGTCGGTTCGCCGAACGACTCCGTGCACAGTCGGATCCCGCCCGCTTCGATGATGCGCTCGGCCACGTCGCCTCCTTCCGCGGCAGTTTCGGAGTCGGACGCCCGCCACCATCGATCGGCTCGGCGCGCCGGCCTCATCGATCGGCGAGGACACGCCGATCTTGCCATCATCACCGCAACAGATCGCCGGGTACCGCCGTGCGAGAGCCCGAGCGTCCCAAAACGCGCGTCCCAAGCGTCCCGCTGAACGCGACGGTGTCCGTCCTCGAGTGCCGGTAGCGGCAGGGAGATAGCCGCTGATCCTGGCCGTATCGACGCCGTCCCCGCAGCGACACCACCGTGCCGTGGTTCGTCGCCGCGCCGCTGATGTGCCGATCGAGAACGGCGTCCACGGAGCGATACCCGTCGTCGGCCACGAGCGGGGCCTCGTCAGAGATCCGGCATTCCCTCTCAAGTGCCGCATATTCGATCGGATGCGTATTCGTCAGCGACCGGTCGGAGGGCTCCTGACCAGCATGTCTGCGTCCCGGCTCCGGCTGTGAGGGTCGTCGATGGCGAGGGCTAGATGGGCTCTGACCTGGGCATTCGCGCGGTGGTCGCATCAGATGATTGACTCCGTCTTCTATTTCGCGGCCTTGGGGAGAGCGTGCAACGCCACATCGAGGTCCGTGGAGCGGCCCAGCTCCACCTGGTTGACGACGTCGGGCTGCTCGATCCCGAGGGCCACGTCTTCGAGGCGATGCTCGACGGGTGGCGCTCCCAGCAGCTGAGCCGCAACCTCGCCTTCAGCACCATCGACGCCGGGGCCCGGGTGGTGCGCCGCTTCCGGGGCGACGTCGAGGACTGGCCCTGGCGGTGGTCGCCGGGCCAGCTCGAGGGCTGGTCGGCCGAGCGGCGGGTCGAGCGCCGGTGGGCGCACTCGACGCTGCGGTCCTATCAGCAGTCGTTGCGCTCGTTCCTGGCTTACGTGGTCGACCCCGTCTATGGCTGGGACAGCGAATGCCTGACCCGCTTCGGGACCCACGCGGTGCAGATCTGCGGGCCCACCAGCGCCGCGGTCCACGTCACCGACTACGAGGGCCGGCCCGGGCGGCGGTCCCTGACCAGGGCGGAGCTGCAGGCCCTGTTCGACGCGGCCGACGACGCGGTGGCCTCCATCCGCACCCGGGGTCGCAAGGGCTGGGTGCCGGCGTTTCGCGACGCCACCATGTTGAAGGTCCTCTATGGCTGGGGGCTGCGCCGGCGCGAGGCCCTGATGCTTGAAGCGGCCGACTTCGGCTCCAACCCCCAGGCCCCGGAGTTCGGCGACTTCGGCGTCTGCTACGTCCGCTGGGGCAAGGCCAGCCGGGGCTCCGCCCCCCGGCGGCGCAGCGTGCTGACGGTGATGGGCTGGACGGCGGAGGTCATCGGCGAGTGGGTCAACGACATCTGGCCCCACGTCCGGGCCGACGGCGAGGGTGGCCTGTGGCCGTCGGAGCGCCGGCCCCGGGTCAGCGCCGACCGCCTCAACGCCGCCTTCGCCCGGGCCGCGGCCGACGCCGGACTGCCGGCCGGGCTGAGCCCGCACTGCCTGCGCCACTCCTACGTGACCCATCTCATCGAGGACGGCTTCGACGTGCTGTTCGTCCAGCAGCAGGTCGGCCACGAGCACGCCTCGACCACCTCGATCTACACCTCGGTGTCGTCGGACTACAAGACCCGGGTCCTGCGCGCCGCCCTCGACCGGGTGGTGGCCGAGGCCAAAGGAGCCACGCCGTGAAACGCAGCGTCGCCTATCGCTGGGCCCTGCGGGAGGTGATGGCCACCCACGGTCTGTGGAAGACCTCCGACCTGGCCCCGCTGCTGGCGGAGCGGGGCGTGGAGCTGTCCCCGGCCCAGGTCTACCGCCTGGTGGCCCGCACCCCCGAGCGCCTGTCGCTGCCCACCCTGGCCGCCCTGTGCGACATCTTCGCCTGCACCCCCGCCGACCTCATCGAGTGCTCCGTCGTGCCCACCGGAGCGAAAAAGCCCAGCCCAGCGGGGTCGGTGGTCGACCTCGCCGCCGTCGGTCGACCCCGCCGGGCGCGTGTCGGGCCGCCGGGGTGAGCGTCTCCGGGGCGGCGTCGGCGGCGACGACGCCGGCCCGTGCGTGCTCGCTGTGCGGTTCGTCCGCCGACATGAAACGGCAGCGGCTGGTGTGTGCCCGCTGCCGTCTGCGCCACCTCAGCGTGGAGGTTCTCGACGACGGCCACGGCTGCGTCGACGCCCGCCTCCTCGGCCTGCACGAGGGGCTGTGCGCCATGGCCGTGCCCCACAACGGCCGGTGCTGGCTCGGCCAGCCCGCGGTGCGGGAGCGGCTCCGTCGCCTCGTCAGCGGCGAGGTCGCCCTCACCCACGACGGCGTCGACACCCTGGCCGCCGGGCTCGGGCGGGAGTACCTGCGCGAGCTGCTGGTGGCGCACCGGGTCCTGCCGGCGAGGGACAAGTACCTGGCCGCCTTCGAGCGCTGGACGACGACCCGCCTCGACACCGTCCCCGCCGGCGAGGACCGCCAGCTGATCCGCACCTACCTGGCCTGGCACCACCACCGCCGGCTGCGGGAGCGGGCCGAGCTCGGCCTCCTGCACGAGTCGACGGCCCAGTCCGCCCGCCAGCAGACCAACGTCGCCGTCGCCTTCCTGGCCCGGCTGGCGGAGCGGGGCCGGTCCTTGGCCGACTGCCGCCAGGCCGACATCGACGAGTGGTTCGCCACCGGCACCACCACCCGCTGGGCCCTGCGGAACTTCCTCACCTGGGCCATCGTCCAGCGGCGCTGTCCGGCGCTGGAGGTTCCCCGCTACCGGGGCCGCAGCGCCCCGGCACTGTCCCAGCAGGTCCGCCTGGTGATCCTCAACCGGCTCTTCACCGACACCGACGTCGAGCTGTCCGACCGCGTCGCCGGCTGCCTGGTGCTCATCTACGCCCAGCCCATCGCCCGCATCCGGACCCTCACCGTCGACGACCTCGACCGCCGGGGCCAGGAGACGTGGATCCGCTTCGCCCGGGAGCACGTGCCCCTGCCCGAGCCCGTCGGCGAGCTGGCCACCACGCTGGCCGCCACCGCCCGGCGCAACATGGCCACCGCCGCCAACCCGACCTCGCCCTGGCTGTTCCCGGGCCGGGCACCCACCCAGGCGGTGCAGGCCGAGCAGCTCGCGGAGCGCCTCGCCCGCCTCGGCATCTCCCGCGTCGGTCGGTTGGCTGCGCTCAACAGCCTCGTCGCCCAGGTGCCCGGTCCCGTCCTCGGACAGCTCATCGGCTACAGCGCCACGATCATCGCCCAGCACGCCTCCGCGCAGGGCGTCGACTGGGCCTCCTACGCCGCCCTCAAGTCCCCGGCGAACGGGCTCACTGACCGCGATTACGCACGACTCGAATATGCGTCTCTACCAATCGGCTGGCCCGGACAGTCGACACGGAGCATCCTGGGGCGGGTGGACGGATTCTTCCTTGGGGGTTCGATCGCCCCCATGGGCTGACCGTCAGCTTCCTCGCCTCACCAGCCGGCCTCCTCGTCGAGGAGTTGATCGCGTGGCGCCGTGGCCTAGGTCAGCGCGTCGAGCAGAGTGCCCCGTCGGTCCTGCCCGATTGCGCCGCGGCTCTTGATCCCCTCGAGTCGCCATGGACGACCGAGCCACTGGTCGATTGCGGAGGATGGTCCGCGTGCCTGAACAACGGCATCGACGGCGGTGACCCGACCGCTGCCGCCCCGTACCTCTCCAGCCGCCTCCAAGTGGACTGCGTGATCGCGACGCATGCTCCTCGCCACGCTCCGGGACACGCGCCACTCAGCTCTGGTTGCTTGGGCCCGACGGAGAACCGCCGCTCATGCACAAACGCACCCTCGCCGCCCACGCCGAGGACGGCCGCTGGTCGTGGCACGAAGCCGGGTCGCCTCAGCCGTTTGAGCAGCTGGATCGGTACCGTGCGCGGCTGATCAAAAGCCGGTTCGACCGCCTTCTTCTCGTGCAGTACCTGTCCGCTCTCGGTATTCACGTCCATGACGCAGGCTTCTACGGGAAGGGAATCGCAGTACGCCAACGAGTGACGGTCACGTCCACGGACGTGGTGTATGACCACCACCACGTCAACCTCGGGGACTTGTTTACCCCACCTTGGCCAGGTCGGTGTCGTTGGTCGTGTCATCGAGCCCTCCGTCGATGACGATCATTCGGGCCTTGGCCAGCAGCTCGGGGGACATGTAGCGCCGGGCGACGGCCCACTCGTCGTTCTGCTCGGCCAGCACTGCCCCCACGAGGCGGATCACGGCGGCCCGGTTGGGGAAGATGCCGACCACGTCGGTGCGCCGGCGCAGCTCCTTGTTGAGCCGCTCCTGGGGGTTGTTGGACCAGATCTGGCGCCAGTGCTCCTTGGGGAAGGTGGTGAAGGCCAACAGGTCCGCCCGGGCGTCGATGAGCATCCCGGCGGCCTCGGGGTACTTGGCCACCAGCTGTTCCACCACCCGGGCGTGCTGAGCGACGACCTGGGTGGCATCGGGCTGCTCGAAGATGGTGCGCACCCCCGTGGCCACCATGGTCTGGGCCGAGCGGGGCACCTTGGAGAGCAGGTTGCGCACGAAGTGGGTCCGGCAGCGCTGCCAGGTGGCGCCCGGCAGCACCCCCGCGATGGCGGCCTTGAGGCCCTCGTGGGCGTCGGAGACGACGAGGCACACCCCCGACAGGCCCCGGGCCACCAGTCCCCGCAGGAACGTCGTCCAGCCTGCTCCCGTCTCGGTGGTGAACACGTCCATGCCCAGGATCTCCCGGTGCCCGTCGGCGTTGACGCCGCAGGCCACGGCGCAGGCGATGTTGACGATGCGGCCCTCCTCCCGCACCTTCTGGGTCAGCGCGTCGATGGCCACGTAGGCGTAGGGCCCGGCGTCGAGGGGCCGGGAGCGGAAGGCGTCGACGGCGGCGTCGAGGCTGCGGGCCATCTCCGAGACCTGGGACTTGGAGATCCCGTCGATGCCCATGGACTGCACCAGGGCGTCCACCCGCCGGGTCGACACGCCGGCCACGTAGGCCTCGGCCACCACCGCCACCAGGGCCTTCTCCGCCCGCCGGCGGGGCTCGAGCAGCCAGTCGGGGAAGTAGCTGCCCGAGCGCAGCTTGGGCACGGCCAACTCGATGGTGCCGGCCCGGGTGTCGAAGCCACGGCCGCGGTAGCCGTTGCGGGAGTTCACCCGCTCCGGGCTGCGCTCGCCCCAGGCCGCGCCGCAGGCGTTGTCGGCCTCGGCCGACATGAGCTGCTCGGCGAAGACCTTGACCATGTCGCGGATGACGTCGTTGCCGCCCTCGCCGTCGATGTGCTTGCGCAGCCAGGCGAGTGCGCTAAAGGTGTCAGGGACCACCGTGTTCCTCCTCAGTTGGTTGCTTGGTCTCTTCCTTCTGAGGTTGACGCGGTGGTCGTCGCGTCGGGGGGATGGTCAGGCCGTCAGGCCCTCAGCGCCGACTCGTACACCACGTCTGTGGACGCAACTACGAGTGACCCACCCCGTTCGGCGGGAGACCGCTTCCGAGGTCCGCGACAGATTCGGGTGGTAGCGCGGCACATCGAGGATTCCTGGACCCACGGCGACCGGTCGATGGGTGCGAGCTGCGCCACGCCGAAGGAGCTTGTGTAATCACGGGCCTTCGGTGTTACCGACCAGTGCGATCGTCGGCGACGTAGGTGGGTAGCCGGCAGTATTCCCTGGTCTCGTCTCGTCGGCAGAGTAAACCGATTGGGGGTCACTTCTACCGCGGTCCCTTTGGTAATCCCAGTCAGCCTCTCGAGTATGACACTCCACCTTTCGGACAAGAGCCATTCCCGGGAGCGGGGCGAGGATGTCCCGAGTTCCGTGGAACTTCGGTGGCGGCCCCGATGATCAGGCGGCTACTTCCCCATCCTCGCACGGGGGTGCGACAACCTTCGTGACGTGAGCGTCAAGGGCGGTCCGGAGGGCGGGCAGGTGGAGAAATCCGTTCACCCGGCGGAACTGCTTGGCCGCCTCCACCATGCCCGCCGCACACCAGCGCAGCGCCATCGTCCCGTCCCGCCAGCGCTTCACGTTGGTCGAGTGATCCCGGCAGATCTCGATCATCGACTCGATGGCGTTGGTCGAGCGCAGCGTTCGGGCCAGCGTCGGCGGCACCCCGAGGCGGCTGACGGTGAGCGTCTCGGCCAGGCCCTCCCGCAGGCTGCCAGCGGCACCGGGGTGGCCCTTGTCCAGATCCCGGGCCAGGGCTTCGAGTGTCGCCTCGGCGGCCAACGCGTCAGCGTCGTGGTAGGCCGCTCGCATCTTGCGGGCCACCGTGGCCGCCATGTCCTTGGGCAGTCGCGACTCGACATTGCGGATCTTGTGGAGCTGGCAACGAGCCACGACCGGGTGGTCGAACACCGCCTTGACCGCCGCCACCAGCGCCTTTGCCCCGTCGAGCACGCACAGGATGGGCCTGGTGGTGTCCAGGCCCCGATCCCGAAGGCCGGTGAGGAGGTCCTTGACGATGGTGGCGTTCTCGGTGTCGCCCTCCACCACCCCGAGCGGGTGCTTCGTCCCGTCGATGCCGATCCCCAGTGCCACCACGCAGACGTGGTCCGCGAAGTGCACGCCGTCGATCATCAGCGCCACCAGGTCGAGGCCCGACAGGTCGGCGGCCAACATGGTGGCCAGGGCCGATTCGGTGGCGGTCACGAACCGCCGGCTGACCGCCGACTTCGACTTCGATCGAGCTGCTGCCTCGACCCCGGTGCCGACCGGCTCGAGTCCGGCCGAGTACCGCCGAGTCGACAGCTTGGCCATCATGCGCTCCAGCGCCATCGAATCGAGCAGCTCGGTGGAGGCGAACAGGTCGTAGGCCGGCACCGCCACCTCGGCGGTTCCGTCCACGCTGCGCATGCGCGGCCGCTGCACCGGCAACCGCCGCCCGCCGAGGGTCACCGAGCCGTCCTCGGTTCCGTGGCGGACGGCGGTTCGATCGGGATCATGGACGCCCTTGGGCCCGCAGGCGGCGGTGACGCTCTCCTGCATCATCACGTGCATGACCTGCAGCCCAGCCCCGACGGCCAAGGCGAGAAGGCCCTCGCGCACTGTCTCGGCCAGCTCGGCCATGGCCAGGCTCACGGTGTCGGGCAGGGCGAGCTCGGCGGTCGCCGCGTGCGCGGCCTTGGTCTGATAGTTCTTCTTCACTGGCGGTCCCCTCGCTGGTCGAGTGACTTGGCGGTCGCCCGACACCTACCATCCGGCAGGTCTCAGGCGGGGGACCGCCACCTCAAACTTCTACGACGACCGGGACAACCCTAGCGGGGCGGCCTGGTGGATCAGCTAGGTGCCCGACCTTCCATATGCCCAGGCTTGACCCACGACGCCTCGATGTGCAGACCGAACAACTGAGTATGCTTGAGCGCATGGCTCGGTCACCATGGGCGGCACGCGGTGTCGACCTCTGGTCAATCTCGGCAGCGGAGCGGTTCGCTCAAATCGCCGTGCATGAAAGCGGCCACGCCGTTATTGGCGTCCGGAGGGGTTTCGACGTGCTCGACGTGCAATTAGGGGATTCAAGCGATTGTCCGTCAGGGCTTGCAGCCGGCGGGACCAGGTTTGACGCCCCGAGCGGAGACCAGGTTGAACTCGCCAAGGCCCATCCGAGGAAGATTGCCCCGGTCCTATTGGCTGGTTCGCTTGCGGAACAGCTCATTCTTGGGCGATACCCGGAGGACGGGTATTTGGAGGACTTTCGCATCATGCGTATCGGATTAGGATGGATCGAAGCACTCACCGACGAGCAATGTCCGGATTTTCGCGGCCTCATGGCGCTGTCCCAACAAGTTGTACTAAGCGAAGAGCAAGCGATTCGGAAGGTTGCGACTGCACTGGTGGTGTCAAGACGATTGGATAGGCCAGAGATTCTGGAACTGGTAGCTTAAGCTTGCATGTTTCGCGGGCCCCGACTGGGCGACTTGCCTAGGGCCTAGGCGCGTCCAAGGTCGATCTCTGTCCTGACGGTAAAAGGTTCCGATCGTTCTCCTATGTGTCCATCCATGTGCAAGTACACGTTTCCGGTGTGGCCGGGCCCGCCGCTTGGCTCCACCCAATCGATGACCGCCTTGGAGAGACGGAACGATGCCACCTCGCCGTAGCGAATCTCACAGTCACCCTCGGCGATGACTTGAGCGTCACCCCGCGGCGGTTCACGCAAGTCTTCTAGCGCATGTGCCATAGCAAAGAGAACTGCGAGAACATGCGGGTCTTCTGTTGCGTAAGCATTGAGAGTCGAATCGCTAAGTGGACCGATCGGGAACTCGGCGTTTTCGGCGACTGGCCTTAGGACCTCCAACGCTGCTTGGTCTATAAGTTTGATGATGTTGTCGACCTTCAGCGGTGGTTCAGATAGACGAATCCGTTCCGCTGCATCCCCTAACGATGCCACAGCAATGACAGATAGCTCGGCTTCAGTTATGTCGGCGAGGAGTTCGACCGCAAGCCCCTTCGACGGATCCCTATTTGCGAAGAAGGCCTTGTCCGACGTTACGAATAGTACTTCGTAGTCAGTTGCGAGTTCGAGCACGGCCAACCAGATCAGTGTGTCCTTGTACTGTTGGTTGTTCTCACCGTTGGGGGGCACCTTGTCGAGCACCCGCCGAAGCGCACTCTGCGCCTGCTTGAACGTGAATGGAACGCGCACCAGGAAGGGTTCCAGTTCTGTTAGTCGCAACGGAGCGGCGCCGACAAAATCACCCGTCGGTTGGGAGAACAGGTGCGGGGGCTGAGCGGACGACGTAGGCGGTCGAGCCCCGACAGTTATGTCGGCGAGGAGTTCGACCGCAAGCCCCTTCGACGGATCCCTATTTGCGAAGAAGGCCTTGTCCGACGTTACGAATAGTACTTCGTAGTCAGTTGCGAGTTCGAGCACGGCCAACCAGATCAGTGTGTCCTTGTACTGTTGGTTGTTCTCACCGTTGGGGGGCACCTTGTCGAGCACCCGCCGAAGCGCACTCTGCGCCTGCTTGAACGTGAATGGAACGCGCACCAGGAAGGGTTCCAGTTCTGTTAGTCGCAACGGAGCGGCGCCGACAAAATCACCGTCGGTTGGGAGAACAGGTGCGGGGGCTGAGCCCAAGAGACGACGTAGGCGGTCGAGCCCCGACAGAACCCCTTCGCGCGCCTTCCGACCCTCGCTCACGGCGTGAAGCTTGAGTTCCTCCTCGACGACGTAGGGAAGGCCGAGGACTCCACCCTGTTGCCGTAGCGAGTAGAGGACCGCGGCGGCCGTCGCCGATCGAAGCATGAGATGGGAAAGCCATTGGTTGGTGTCCAAGACGAGGCACAGTCGCTTGACCCCTACATCATCCGTCGGAACGGTTTCCGGCATGCCTGCGCTTTCGCTTCCCTCCACATCGAGAGTCTGCCGTGTGTGATGTCGCCGCGCTCCTGAATGGCAGGATCCGTCCGGTTCGGCGTGTCCCGAAGCGTCCGTGCAGGTGGCCAGGCCGATGCCGGAGTGACGGTGCTGGCGGGGTTGTAGCCGAAGAACTGCTCGCAGAAGGCCCCGAGTCCGCGGATGGCCCGGGCGGGCCGGATGGACGGCCTGGTAGCGCCGATCGCGGACCTCTCCGCTGCTGGGACGCGCTACTGGGCGGGAGGTTCCACTCGGTACTCGGCCGATCTGCTTGAGATGGAGATCGATAGCGGGCACCGGTGGAGCGTCCAAGTAGAGTCTCCGACGGCTGCGCAACCGGGCACCGCCGTTCGGGCCACCGACAGCGAAGGTCGCGAAGGGGCAACCCGCACTCTTGGTTGCCCATCCCAACAGCGGCCGAGATTTTCGGCAAGCATAAGGGCATGGGGCCAGCGAACACACCTGACCGGACCCCGGCCATCGATCAACCGGTGACGAGTTACCTAGCGCCCTGGGTAATTCGTAGGGCTTCGGTTGTTGTTACAATCGGAGCGGCGGCCGCGACGGTTGTGTTGGTTATCGCGCTCGTACACCCTGAGATGTTCGTCACAGGACTTTCTGCACTCCTTCAGCCCAAGGAGCGTGCGGACATTCTGGCATCTGGCCGCGACTTCGGCCTAAAGCTGGCAGCAGGACTTGGGGCGGTTGCCGGCGCGATCTTGGCGTGGGGACGCCTTCGCTCGCCCACGAGGAGCGTAAGGTGGCGCGCCGCGTTCTTGCGGGCCAGCAAGCCACCATCGACGCCCAACGTCTCACCTTAGATGTTGAGCGTTTCGCCGGAGCTGTAGATCAGATGGGGAGTGAGAGAGGTCCTTATGTCGTGCTCGGTGGACTCTACGCACTTGAGGCGTTTGCCACTTCAGCCGTAACATATCAGAGTCAAATAACTGAGCTGTTGTCTGCGTTTGTGAGAGAGCAGGTACGAAACCGACCTCGCCGTCCACTAACAGTGATCGAAGTGGCAGCGCTTACGATTCTCGGCCGCAATCCCGCGTGGCAAGGAAGGATTGATCTGAACGGCGCGGACCTCGGCGGCGGGAACTTCGGCAATATTGACTTCTCCGGCGCTAACTTTACCAGCGCCGATCTAACCGATGTCGAGCTAATAGGCGCCAGCTTAGTCGGCGTCGACTTCTCCTGCGCCAAGCTGGTCAGTGTCAATCTCGCCGACGCTATCCTAACCAATGCCGATTTCGTAGACGCCGACCTTAGCGGCGCCGTCCTGATTAACGCTGACCTCGCCGGTGCAACATTCGTGCACGCCAAACTCACCAATGGAAAGCTGGCGAACGCGAGGTTCGGGAATGCCACCTTCATGAGCGCTGACCTCACTGGTGCTCAACTCTCCAATGGTGTCCTTACGCATGCCACGCTCGAGGGCGCGATATTCACTCGCGCCGACCTTTCTCACGCCGACCTCACGGGCGCCTACCTCGATAGCACCGCCCTACGCGAAGCGACCCTTGTGAGCGCAGTCCTTGCCGACGCAGACCTGACCCGCGCTGACCTGACGAGGGCCAACCTAAGCCGCGCCAATCTCTCTGGTGCGAACCTTCACCGAGCCAATCTGACCCACGCTGACCTCACTCACGCTGACCTCACAAATGCTGATCTCAGCAACGCCGACGTGAGTGGAGCGGACTTCACCGGCGCCATTCTGACCGATACCGACCTCGATGGCACAACCTGGAGATCCGAGCTAAGCCCGGTATGGCCGAATGGGTTCAAACCACGGCCGTGAGGAAAGCTCACGGGCCGACGCCCAGTACATCCCAGGCTGACCGGCATGGGTCGTCGCCGAGCCTCGTCGGGTCCGGCGACCAGGGCCGTGACCGAAACGTGCCGTTGTTCGTCGCCGGGCGACTGACGTAACCGATCGAGAACGCCGCCCACGGAGCGATACCCGGCGCTGGGCAGGAGCGGGGCCGCGTCAGAATTCGGCAGTTCCTGTCGGGATGCAGCGCCTTACACACGACTCAACGGTTCTGTGGGGCTCGGCCTCGGCACGGTCATAACGACCGTCTTAATGGAGAGGCCGGCCGCGCTCAGTTCTATCGCCTGTTCCGACAGCACTTCCATCAAATGCACTGCCGTGGGTGCCTTGAGTCTGCTACGCCGGTAGTCACCCTGCGCCCAGAGTTCTGGCGGATACCAGCCGACGACAAATATGCCAACACCTGTCTGCGCTTCCGGTAGGTAACGATTGACAAGCTGATCCCGCTGGGCAGTCAGCAGATCCTTGTTCCACGGACACTTCACCTCGATGACGACGCGCAACCGCTCCGGCGTGGTATGCGACAAGGCGTCGGCCGGAACGTTGGCCTCGACGATGATGTCGGGTTTGTCGCCAGCTCCGTACGGGTTGGACGCCTTGATAAGCACTTCACGGTGGACAGCGAGCCCGCGTCCCTGCAGCCTCAGGTCCAACTCATGAGCGATGAACGCCGCAAGCGCCGCCTCCGGCTTTGGTCGCCACCGTTGATCACTCCCGCGGCCCGTCGGAACCCGATCCCAAAGGAACTCACCGGAACGGACCATCTCCTCGTTGATGGCCGACAGAGTCTCCTCGACGAGCCAACCGAGTTCCTCGGAACTGCGCACGAGACGACGTCTTACGTCCATAAGGAGCGCTTGAACACCTTCGGGTGGCGGCGGTAACCACACGGTCGCAAATAGGGCGATGCGTGCCCGGATGAGGTTGGATGTAACTACCGAGCGAAGCGGGAACAGGTCGTGCAACTCCGCGAGGATACGAACGGATTCGTCTGTCCCGCGGTTGGCGACCGTGGTTAGGACGCCGTCTCGCATCCGGCGTGCCTGCTCATCCGGGGTGAAGAAGTGCGCGCCGATCGCCTCCCGATCGTCCTCGGGTGGGTATAGTTCGGCCAGCCAAACGTACAGACCTACAAGCTGGTGCTCATCCAAGTTCGCCGACAGCTTCACTTCCCGGTGTCCTGACGCGATAGTTGCTGCGACGCTCCTACCGAGTTTGGTGTCCCCCGAGATAAGTGGGAATAGCCGACGCCACGCCACCGGGACGACTTCGAGCAGCACCTCGACTGCAGTCGCTGCCACGGGATGAGCGCGTTCATCCGTCGCCCGCCCCAACAGGTCGACGACGAGGTCCTCGGCCGCGTTGGCGTCGGTTCGAGCGAGGCGCTCGAACAGCATCTCCCAAGCAAACGATGCATTGGCCAGACTCTCACCGGGCTCGAATGAGCGAAACGGGTCACGTGCCTCGTCCTCGGTCGGGGAGGTCGGCGGACCAAGCAGCGCGTCGGTAAGTTCGTGCAGCAGCTCAAGCCAGGTAGCCAAGACAGTTGGTTCCGCGGAGGGGTCGACCAGGCGGACTTCGGACGCCACGGAGCCGCGTCGCAATTCGCCTCGGACGTACCGTCCGAGAAGGGCCGCGAACCGGGAAGGGTCTGCTGCCAGGACACGCCTGAGGAGAACGGCCTTGTGATCTGGATCACCAGTCCGAACCGGGACCGAGTTGTACCAGAGCACTGCCCCCGTCCACGACGCCAGGCGCGTAGAGGGGACGTCGTCAAGTTGGCCGAGCTCATCAAGAAGCCTCAGAGCGAGGTACCCCGCCCAGGCACGTTTGTCGTAGCGGTCCGTGCCAAGCCACTCGTCGGCACGGTCGTTCTCCCTCAGCAGGTATGCATGGGCCGCCTGAGCTAGCCGCGCTGGCGCGTCAGCGCCGAGGGCGCCGACGCCCGGGAAATCGAGCAATCGATCGTCACGGCGAAGAGGTCCGCGACTGAAGCCCGGTGGGAACTGCAGGTTCCACGCAAGCAGCCAGAACTCCGAGACGTCGCGCCTGCAGACACGGTCATATAGTCGAGCCAAGTCTTCGCGCAGCCGCTCATCGTTGGCTGGGTCGACGTGGCGAACCCTGGGCCGCTGCTGCCGCTGGTGCCATTCTCGAAGTCGATTGGCCGTCTCGCCAGCGAGTGGCATCGCGTCGAAATAGGGCGCAAGGGCGTCCCAGTTGACGGTTCCCTGCTGTTGCCATGCGACCTCTATCGCGGCCGAGTCCAAGTAATCAAACAATTGGACCGCCACCTCGCCCATGGCAAGCGCGGACGAGCGATCGCCATCGGCTTCTAACTCGATCGCCCGGTCCAGGGCCCAGCCGAAGTCTTTTGCGTCAAGAAGCCGCGAGCGTGGCGGCGGGTCTCCGTCGTCACCCTCGACAGGCGGAAAGTGGGTATTCGCGCGCCAGGCGCGGATTAGTTTGAACGCATCGGCGCCGTCGAATCCACCATCCGTCGCTCGGGAACGGACGAGCGCGTCGGCCAATAGCCGTCGCTTCTTCGTTGCTGTTTCCGGATCGTGAGCATCAGATTCATCCAACCCGATCGGTAGGATCGGTTCCTGGAGTCGCTGGAATCGGAGCCAGAGGAGGCGAGCAACCAGTGGCAGGAGCCGTACCGGCTCTGCGTTCGACAGCGCACGGTCCACCAGTGCATCGATCAGCGTTACGTCAAGCAAGCCGAGCGGGATTTCGTCCTCGTCGATGTCCTCATCATCGTCGTCGGACGGCTGGTCAAGCTCAGTGGGATGCAGCGCAGCGGCGGCGGCCCACGTCAGCACCCCTTCCAGCTCATCTTCGGCCACACGGGCCGCGAAGTCACGTAGGAACATCCAGTAGCTGCCGATCACGCTCCTCCGGCGGCGGGCTACGAGTAGCGGAAGGATTTCCTCGGTGGGTACGTACTGCGGCCAGAGGTCGTCAAGCAGGTTCCCCTTGAGTTCATCGTCAGGATCGTCGATCCGGGCATGGTCTCGTAAGCGCTGAAGAATCTCGCGCAGGCGCGCCGCCGCCGCTTCTGGGTCCCCAGCGAGAACCGCAGCGGCAGCCATCGACCGCATGTGCGAGTTCCACCCCGAACCCTCGACGATCTCTAGCAACCTGGCCGTGAGCTCGGCGGAGGTTGCATGGGCTGCCAATCGCAGTGCCAGTCGGCACTGGGCAAAATCCGGCCACTGGTTGGGCTGCACCGGATGCCCGTTGAGCACCGCAATCACCTGATCGGCTAGACCCGGGTGGGAAAGGCGGAGACTGCCAATCCAGGCCCGCTCGCCAAGCTCGAATTCATCGGCTTTCGACAGTAGCGACGCCGCAACGATCGACCGCAGGTCATCAGACTCCATGTATGAGTCGTGACCGATCAAGCTCTGTGGGTCTGCCTCCGCGAGCCAGCGCCCGGTGCCGAGATCCATTGAAGCAAGCCAGGCGGCCGTCTCTCGCAACGGGACTGGCACCGTGCGGGTTCCGTCGGGCCCAGCAACGAGCAACAGCGCTTCCAGCTGGCGTTGGGGCAGCCGTCGGCGGTGCAAGTAACGGGCGGCTAGGAACGCTGCATGGGAGGCGTGGCCGAAGGTCCGGCGCGCCCCGCCGCTTGAGAACAACTGCGAGGCGAGCGTGTCGTGAACGAGGCTGAGAGTCACACGAAATGGGCCCGACGCGGTTAGTTCGTCGCCATCGGAGACGACGCTCGCGCGGAGATCTGTTCTTGGCCTGATAGCTAGATCGGGCCCCATGTACACGGCCCGACGGCCGCTAAGGAGCAGCACTGCTGCGATCCGCTCGGCGATTTCCATGCGCTGATCGACTGTGGACGGCCGGTCGTGCTCCGGATTGTGCTCGGCGAGCAGCTGTCTGACCCCGTTGGCGAACAGCCATTGCGCTCCGTGATCCAGGTTGCCTGTCTCGACGAAGGTCTGAACGAGGAGCTGAAGTGTGAGCGGGCTCGCTGCCAGGGATCCCGCACCCGCCTGTACCGCAAGCTCGATGAGACGCTCCCCGTCGATACCCGCGCTCGCCGCTAGCGCGACCGCTTCGGCCCGCCGGAGTGGCGCCAGATCGACGAGTAGATATGCCTTGAACGAGGCTTCCAGCACCTCGTGGAGATTCCGCGGTAAGTCTGCTGTCCGGCAGCCGATAATGAGTCGTAACGCCGAGGTGTCGCGGTCGGCGAGAGCGCTAAAGAGCCGCTGTGGAAGCCGCTGGACCATCGGGCTTTCGTCAAGGCCGTCGATTATCACCGTGATCTCTGGGAGCGATTCCGGATTGCCGGACTCGTGAAGAATCGCCTGGGGGAGGCCTCGGAGAATCGGGTGAATCTCCTCAGCAAAAGTGTTTGCATCGAGATCCGAGCCATCGCGCCACTGAAGAACGCCGTCCTTGCTACGGAGGTGTTGGGCGATCGCCCGCAGTGTCGTCGTCTTTCCAAGCCCTGGCTCGCCCAATACCACCAGCGCATTGGCCTGGGCCGCAGCGACCGGTGTCAGCAGGTCGCCCGGCCGCGCTCTGGCGATGGTCGATGCGACGGAGACGGCGGAGTCGAGGAATCCATCGGGATCGACGGGCGTCGGCAACTCGTCGTCGGATACAGCTCGGACCCGGCAAACGCGGTCAACCTCAAGTTCGAACACCGGTTACACGATCGCGCATGGACCAGTTGTCTGGCGGCGGGATTGCGCCTCCAGGTGGTGGCGGCCTACGTGGTTGACCGCGGCGTTCAAGGGCTCCTGCAGAGGTCCCGGCGCGGAGGATCGGTAACCGCGCCTCGGGCGTTGATGCCGTTCGCTGCCCAACGCCGGCTCGTGGCGGGAACCCGCATTCGCGTCAGGCAGATCGTGCTCCGACCAGTACGGAAGGGAGTGCCCAGGGTGATGCGTCCATGCGCACGACGAGTCGTCCATATGGCCGGTTTCACGAGTCATCGATTGAGTGCGTCACGACAGCGAACATTCATTTTGCCAGTCCAGTACATCACGGCGCCCGGGACGACATGAGAGATGAAGACTATTCCTATTACTATCTTCATGACGCCAGATATAGATGAAAACAATGGCACAAATAGGGCCACTAGAGAGATTACTACGATCAGAACATACATGGGCAACATGAAATAGTTGTCAACGTTCCACCCCACCAGGCCCATTCCCGGAACCACGCGTTTCTGGTAGACCGGCTCGCGAACAAATTCCTCCCAGTCGCGGAGCACTTCCTCCGCGGTGCCCTCAGTGCCTACATTGCTCCGGAGGATGATAAAATACCCGCGCTTTAGCGTAGCAAAAATGCAACCCCATGCGATCGTGAGATAAGTTACATTGAGTAGGAGGATCGCCAATGATAGGACAGCTGCAGGGGTAGTTCCGATATCCTTAGCCAACTTGTCAACCCCGTCCAGTGCAGCCAATGCCACGAGACCAAATAGAGCACCGATGTACCCAAAGGACACCTGGAATGCCTCATCTTGGAAGTAATTGGCCTCGGCCTTGATAACATTCAGGCCGTCGTCACCCATCGTCGACCTCGGCTTGCGGATAGGATTGGTCCCATATTTGTCTATCCCGAATAGCAATCGACTGGGGTAGCGTTCCCATCTGTAACAGCCTCCGCCGAAGGGAACCGCGATTACGCGGATCCCTGCCCAGAACACTACTTTGAGAGCAAACCAATAGGGGTTTTCGAGTTGGAAGCGGCGCCAGGAGGTCGCTACGATCGGGTCTCTGATGTACGTCACTCGACCGATTCGTGCGATTCGCCGAAGAAAGTCAGCGTCCTCAGCAACAGCAAAATCCTCGCGGAACCCGCCGATCGCCTGAAAGGCACTCCGGCGTGCAATGATCAGCGACCCCAGCCCTTGCGCGATCCCTAGGCGGGCAAGGACCGAGATATAGCTGTCAGCGACGACGTAGCACGTCCGGACAAACCAGGTCCCGCCTATCGGAGCAAGCCTGTAATGGACCGCGACTACATCCGGCGAAGACAGCATGCGACGTGCAGCGCAGAAAACACCTTCATTTACTGGCGTGTCTGCATCCATGAAGGCGATGTACGATCCACTGGAGACTTGAGCGCCGCGATTGCGACCGACGGCTGGGGTTCCACCAGCAACGACTCGGCATCCCATTCGTTCGGCGATCTCCCGCGTTCGCGTCAGTCGACGCATGGTCCGCTACGACCACTTCCGTTATATGGTCGGTCTTGAGGGAGGCAAATAGGGTCCTTTGTAGCCAGCCCTCCTCATTCCAGGTCGGGATTACTGCACTGATGGATTCTGTGTCGAGTTTGCACGCGGCGCAACAATGCCGTCGCCTGCACATCAGTGCGCCTTTATCGGTCAAGGTTCGGGCCCGTTCTTCTGAACGGCTGTCTCCGCGGAAGAACCGGAGAGACAGCCAGGATCGAGAGTCACAAAACGCCCACTATTTCAGGCGAGCCCTCGGGACGTGGCATCGCTCTGCTCCTTGACCCGGCTTCAAGCGTGTCGCCCGGCGGTCAACTGAACGGCGATGTGTCGGCCATCGGATCACGGGGGGACCGAGAAGTGCCGATCTCTCTCGGGTGGCCGGGACGACGAGATGTGTTCGAAGGCGGACGATATCGCTCCGGGGCGATCGCTAGCCACCCTGGACAACAGGCACGTCGGGGTGGTAGTCACCGTCCCCTGCCGCGTGCAGGCGCGGCACGTCGGGCGCGCGCTCCTGGGTCGTGGTCGTTGCCCTGAAGGGATTCCTTGCTGAATTCCGAGGCGGGTGGTCCGTTTGGGACCATGGTCGGCTACGATCGCACCATGGTTCGCGTCGAACTTGATCGGGTCGAAGCGCTTGAACTGCTCGGGATGACGCTTGCGCACCTTAGTGACGCCGAGGCCAGGGGTGAGCTTTCCCCCCGAGTTCCGCTGCTGATGGCGGTCCGAGACAAGCTCGCACGCGCCCTTCGGGAGGAGCCATGAGTTACACCGACGCACAGGTGTCGTCCGCAGTCTCGGCCATGGAGAAGTACCGAGGCGGCGAAACAGGTGAGGTTGGCGCTGCTCTCGCAGTCGTCGGCCTGAGCGCTGAACGCACGTCCAAGGAAGAGCGGATCCGCGACGACATGATCCGCGTCGCCCACCGCGCCGGAGCCTCACTTCGCCAGCTCGCGGAAGTGTCCGGCCTGGACCGCAAGACGGTGACGGCGATTGTCGCGGCCTCCGGTACCGCCGGCTCGTAGTCGGGCCGACGTCACGGCCGCCCAATGGCCGGCCGCGACCCCGCCGTGCGTTGGGCAGCGCTCACGGCCGCGGCCCCCTCGTCACGTGTACATCAGTGAGCCCGGCGTCGTGAGGAGTGACCCCGTCTCCAGCCACGTCTTGAGTCCCGATAGCACCATGGGCCAGCCGCCGTAGATCTGCTCGTTGGCGCCTTCGGGGAGTTGGTCGTGGGTGACGAGGAGGCGGCAGGAGTCGCCCACCGGCTCGATCTCCCAGGTCACCCGGGACGTGCCCTCCGCCTTCACGTCGTCGCCCCAGAGGGCCACCATGGTCTGCACCAGCCGGCGAGGCGGGTCGACCTCGATGTTCTCCCCCGCGACAAGAGGCCCCTCGACACCGGGGTTGGTCAGCTCGTATCGCGACCCGGGCGTCCAGTCGGAGCTCACCCGGTTGCCGAAGTGGTACTTGCTGCGGATGTCGCCGTCGGTGATCGCCTCCCACAGGCGCTCGGGCGTGGTGCGGATGTAGATCTCGAACACCTTCTCCATCGGAGTCTCCAATCTGTGCTTGAGGTCGCTGAGGGCGGCAGCCCACGGCTCGGCGTACTTGCTCACCCACCGGTCGTGGACGAGGCGGATGGGGACAGGGTTCAGGAAATGGAGCTTCTCCCGGCCCCGGCGCCGGGTGACCACCAGGCCTGCCTCCTCCAGCTGCTTCAGGTGCTTCATCACACCGAAGCGGGTCATCGGGAGGCGCTCCTCCAGCGCGGTCAGCGTCTGGCCGTCCTCACGGAAGAGCTCGTCGAGCAGGCTGCGCCGGGTGGGATCGGCCAGGGCCTTGAATACCTCGTCCACGCTGCTCACCATACGTGACTAAATAGTCACCTGTCAACCAGTCAGTCGGGCAGAAGGGGAACGGTCATCCCCTCGTCCCGGCCGAGAAGCACCGCCCGGGACACCGCCGAACGGCCGAATCGCTCCCGCACTTCGTCGAGGGCGGCGTCGAGGGCGGCCGCGTCGATGCCGTCGAACGGCAACGGGAGCTGCACCGCCCCGTCGTTGTCGAGGTTGGTGATCGCAACCCCCACCAACGTGAGCCCCTGGCGCTCGATCAGGGGCGTGGCCGTGGCCAGCAGGTCGCGGGCGGTGGCGAGGATGGCCCGGGTCTCGGCGGTGGACCGGGCCAGGGTGTGGGAGCGGGTCGCCCGGGTGAAGTCGTCGAAGCGCAGCCGGAGGACGACCGTGCGGCCCACCCGCCCCGCGGCCCGCATCCGCCGGGTGACGCGGTCGACCAGCGCCACGAGGGACGCGTCGATGTCGGCCGGCGACTTCGGTGACCGGCCGAGGGCGTGTTGGGAACCCATCGAGCGCCGGCGGCGGCCGACGACCACCGGCCGGGGATCGCGGTTGTGGGCCAACGCGTGCAGGTGCCGGCCCGACGCCACCCCGAGCATCGCCACCAGCGCCCCCTCCGGCAGCCGGGCCACCTCCCCCACCGTGAGGATGCCCCGGTTGCGGAGCTTCTCGGCCGTGATCGGACCGACACCCCACAGCCGTTGGACGGGCAACGGGTGGAGGAAGGCCAGCTCCCGGTCGGGGGGGACCAGCAGCAGGCCGTCGGGCTTGGCCACGCCGCTCGCCACCTTGGCCAGGAACTTGGTGCGGGCCACGCCGACGGTGATGGGCAGCCCGACCCGCCGCCGGACCTCGCTCCGCAGCCGGACCGCGATCTCGAGCGGCGTACCGCGCAGGCGCCGCAATCCGCCCACGTCGAGGAACGCCTCGTCGATGGAGATGCCCTCCACCAGCGGGGTGGTGTCGTCGAAGACCTCGAACACGGCCTTGCTGGCCGCCGAGTACGCCTCCATCCGGGGCGAGACCACCACGGCCCACGGGCACAGGCGCCGGGCCTGGGCTCCCCCCATGGCGCTGCGCACCCCGTAGGCCTTGGCCTCGTAGCTGGCGGCCAGCACCACCCCTCCCCCCACGATGACCGGCCGACCCCGGAGTTGGGGTGCGTCGCGCTGCTCGACCGACGCGTAGAACGAGTCGAGATCGGCGTGGAGGATCGTCGCCTCGTCGTGGGACACGAACGTATGTTCGCACGCCCCTACGTCATCGGTAGCGGACCCGGTATCGCAGGTGGGTGACGTCGACGCCCTCGGCCACCGAGGTCGGCCCCTCCAGCTCGTAGGGAGCACCCTTGAGCTGGTCGAAGAACGGGGTGCCCGCGCCGAGGATGACGGGGACGAGGTCGACCCAAATCTCGTCGAGGAGCCCGGCGTCGAGGCACTGGCGGGCGATGGTGCCCCCGTTGACACCGACCACCTTGTCGCCGGCGAGCGCCTGGGCCTGCTCGATGGCGTTTTCGATCCCGTCGGTGACGAACGTGAAGGGCGCGTCGGGGCGGGGCCAACCGTCGGGGACGGTGTGGGTCATGACCACCACCGGGCGGCCCAGCGGGTGGTTGCCACCCCACCCGTCGGTGAAGTCGAAGAGCTTGCGCCCGACGACGAGGGCGCCGGTCATGTCGATGAGCTGGCGGAGGTGCCTGGCGCTGACGTCGGACACCTGGATCGGAATCTCGGGGTGGGTGGTCGGGACCACGACGTCGCCGTTGTTGTACCACCGGAAGAGGTACTCGAAGCCCGTCTCGCCCGGCCCGGAAATGTAGCCGTCCAACGACATGCTGGCCCCCGTGAAGACCATGCCCATGATGCGCTCCTCTCGGCGTCGACCGCTGCTACTAGGACGCCGTCCCGCCCGGGAACTCATCGGCTCGCCGCCGGGATCTGGGTTAGACAGCGGGCGATGGCGCCGCTCCCCCGCCCGTTCGACGACGTTCTCCAGGAGGTCGGCAGCCGCCTGACCGACGAGGCGTCACGCGACTACCTGCGGTTCCACGCCCGGCGGTACCGGCACCTCCTCGCCGCAGTCGGCCGACGTCGTGGGCCACCGTCGACCGGAAGCGGTTCGGGTCCTCGACGTGGGCATCGCCTACCAGACGGCCCTCTTCCGGGCCATGTGGCCGGACCTCGTGGTCGACACCCTCGGCTTCGGCGACGTGCGGTTCGCGCCCCGACCCACAGAGCGTCACTTCCACGTCGATCTCAACGAGACGGCGGGCGTCGAGGTGGTCGACGGGGGCCACGATCTCGTCGTCCTGGCCGAGGTCATCGAGCACCTCTACACCGCGGCGCCGACCGTCCTCGCCTTCCTCCGCCGCTTCCTCCGGACGGGCGGCACCCTCCTCCTCCAGACGCCGAACGCCGTCGCCCTCCCCCGCCGGCTCAAGATGCTCGCCGGCCGCAATCCCACCGAACCCATCCGTCCCGACCGCTTCGACCCCGGCCACTTCCACGAGTACACCGTCGGCGAGCTCACCGCCGCCGCCCGGGCTGCCGGCTTCGACGTCGGCCGCACCGACCTGGCCAACTACTTCGCCAACGGCGGCGCCGTCCGCCGGCGCTACAACGAGCTGGTCGCGCCCCTGCTCCCGGGCTCGCTCCGGGACGGGATCACCATGGTCCTCACCGCCCGCTAGCGCCGGACGTACGGGTAGCGGCCGGCGAAGCCGACCCGGGCGATGCGCAGCGACCGGGCCCCGCCGCCCTTGTAGCCCACCGAGGCCGGCGTCCACCCGTGGAAGGCCATGCGCAGGTCGCCGTCGTGGTCGACGAAGAACTCCTGGCCGCCGGGGCCGGCCGCGGGCACGCCCGACCGCAGCCAGGGGCGGGCGGTGGTCGCCTTGGTGAAGGGTCCCGTCACCGAGGCCGACGTGGCGTAGCCCACCGAATACCGCCCCGACTCCCACCAGTTCGCCGAGTAGAAGAGGTAGTACCGGCCCCGGGCGTGCACCATCGAGGGGGCCTCGATCAGGGGACGCTCCCAGCGCCGGTCGTGGGACAGGAGCGCGGTCGGGCTGCCGGCGAGCGACCCGCCGTCGGCCGACAGGGGCTGGATCCAGAGGCTGGACGGGTTCTGGAGGGCGTTGTCGTCGCTCTTCCACAGCAGATAGGCGGTGCCGTCCCCGTCGACGAAGGGGCTGGGATCGATCGAGCCGCCCCGGTCGAGCTGGAACACCAATGGAGCGGTCGAGCTGTCGACGAACGGCCCCTCCGGGCTCGCCGACCGGGCCCACGAGATCGCCTGCCGGTCCGACTGCGGCTCCCGGACGACGTAGTAGAGGACGTAGCCACCGGCCCGGGGCAGCACCACGGGCGACCAGGTGCGCCCGGCCCCCGCCCAGGCAGGCAGGGTGGGCAGGGCGTCGCCCAGGTGCGTCCACGCCACCAGGTCCGACGATCGCATGACCTGCACGTTGTGGCCGCCGGCCTCGGTGGCGTAGGCGTAGTAGGTCCCGTCCACGTGGAGGACAAAGGGGTCGGCGAAGTCGCCCGGGTGCACCGCCGCCGCCATCGCCCGTCGGCTGCGCCGGGTCAGGCGCAGGTACCAGGCCCGGAGCGGCTCGCCGACGGTGAGGCCGCGCCGCACCACTCGACCACGACGTCGTCCCGCGGGCGACGGCCCTGCACGTTCGCCATCACGCCGGTCGACGACGGGCTACGACTTCTCGAGCGGGATCTGGCAACCCTTCGCCCGGGCACCGCCGGCGACGAGCTCGTAGACGAGGCCGGCCGCGAGGTCGTGGCGCTCCGACCCCCCGGCCATTGCGTACACGCGTCCGCCGACCAGTTCGTGTCGTCGCTCGCTCCCCTGCTCACCCTCCACGAAGTCCACGAACGACGTGATGGCCATGGCCTCCGTCATCCGCCCATCGTAGGACCGGCGCCGCCTTTGCGGTCCGCCACACCGTGGTGACGGCGCCTACGGGACGCGGGTGAAAGCACCCAGGCCGTGGGTGTCGGCCTCGACCACGATCGCCTCGCCCAGCTTGATGCTCTCGGTGGAGAGGAGGTCGGTGCGCTCGAGCAGCGCCGCCACCAGCGTGGCCCGGGGGACTGCGGTGGACTCGGTGTGACCGTGGATGCCGGCCCGGGTCGACAGGAGCGACACCGGACGGGTGGCTTGCCCCCACAGGTCGAGGAGCGACCGGGGAGTCGCGTTGCGGCTCCCGTGGTGACCGACCTTGTAGAGGTCGATGGCGCCCAGCCGCCTCTTGAGCGCCGGGCTCCTCTTGAGACGGTCGAGGGTGAACTGCCAGTTCTCGATCTGCCCGTCGCCGGGGAAGAGGAGGCGCCGGTCGCCGACCTTCAGCAACAGGATCAGGCTGGTGTTGTTCAGGGCGTCGTCGAGTGATCGGACGATGCGCTGGAGGGAGTGCATCTGCTGGCTTCGCAGCCGGTCGGCCAGCCAGCGGGCGGGCCCGGCCGGGATCAGCTGTTCGAGATCGGAGACGCCCTCGGCCAGCGCCTCGGCGGCCGCGGCCTGGTCGCCGGCGGTCTCGCCCACCGGGTCGTCGTCGTCGGGGTCGCCCAGGTCGAGCGTTCCCAGGGGAAGGCCGGTCGTGACCACTCCCTGGTAGAGCATCCAGTACTCGGGGTCGCGGGCCCGGGCGTTGACGACGCCGGGGAACTGGTCGACCGTCGGGGGCCCCAGTACCTCCACCCCCAGGCCGGGGACGATCGACTCGATCTTCGACGCCACCCCGGCGTGGAGGTACTCCCCGTCCGTCGCGGCCGACCACTTCCTCAGCCGTTCGATCGCCTCCGCGTTCTTGAGCTGGTCCTCGGCCATCCGCCGGACCCGGCCCCGCAGGCTCGACGTGCTGGCGCTGCTGTCGATGGCGCCCGCCAGCGCGTGGGCGAAGCCCTCCGCGTCCCCGAGGCTCTTGAGCAGCCCCCGGGATCTGGTGCCGACGAGACCGGTGGCATTGGCCGGGATGTCGGGCTCCTCGGTCCAGGGCCGCACCACGAGGTCGGGATGCAGCTTCGCCAGGACGTCGGCGGCGGCCTGGTTGCCGAAACCGGACAGATGGTCGCGGTGGCGGTGGGTGACGATCACCACGTCGAGCTTGCCGTCGCAGTCGGCCGTGATCTGGTTGGCGAGGGCCTCCATGTTGAGCTTCGCCCGAGTCGGAGAGTGCGTGCTGCCGAAGTCGATCAGCACGTGGCGCTCCTTCCGTCCACCGGGGACGGGAGGCTGGGCGTAGCGGAGGCTGAGCAGGAAGCAGTCGCCGAAGCCGACCTGGTACATCCGCACCGTGACGTGCTCGGGAACGATCGAAGGCATCGCTACCACGCCTCCCCGGCCTGTCCGGCCGGCTGGTGGAGGGCGGCGAAGCGTTGCCCCTTGGCCGCGCCGGTCGAGAACCCGAGCCGGGCGCTGCTGTCGAACACACCGCTGCGGGCCAGGAAGTTGAGCCGATCCGTCTGGCGTCGCGGGTCCCCCAGGGGCTTTCGGATGTGGTATTTGGCCCGGCCGAACTGATCGAACACGAGTGTCCCCCCGCCGAAGAGCTGCACCTTCGTCTCCGGGCGCAGCAGCATGCTCAGCTCGACGGCCTCCCCGTCGCCGCCGCTCGCCTTCGCCCACCGCCGGGCCAGCTTCCGGAACTCGGCGACGGTCAAGTCGTGCAGCTGGACGTAGTCGGCCACCGCCTCGTTCACCACCAAGCCGTCGGGGCCGACCCGAACCGCGGGGCGCACCGACTCGACGTGGGTGTAGAAGCTGGTGTCGACCCCGAGCCAGGCGGCGTTCTCCCACACGAACCGGAAGACCTCGTCGACGTCGGTGCGGAGTGCACCGAAGTTCAGGCCCCGGTACGCCGGCGGCGTCGGGAGGGTGGCCAGGTTCACCACCCGGCCGTCGGTCGGCTGCGCGATCCCGAAGCGCTTGAAGCTCTTGATCAGCGTCTTGCGGTAGGAGCGGACGTCGTCGGGCGCGACTTCGGCGTCGGCCAGCAGGACGGCGCCCAGGAAGTCCTCGAACTCGAAGTCGACGGGCGGGAGGTAGTCGATCGCCCGCAGGCTCATGCGCAGGAGGTGCTCGGCCGACTTGGCGCCCTCCTCACCGGCCCGGTCGCGGTCGAGGCGGAGGTCGTGGCCCATCAGGGCGGTCAGGCGGTTGGTCCAGATCCCGACCAGGGCGTCGAGGACGGCCGCGACCAGGATCTCCCCCCGCAGGTGGGACTCCTCCCACACCCGGTTCGTGCGCCAGTCGGCCGGCAGTTTGAGGATCGCCGACTGGCGGAGCCCGCCCCGGGTGCCGTTGAGAGCCCCGCCCATCTGCTCGGCCAGGGACAGGAGCAGGCCGGCCCGGAGCACTGGGGCGCTCACCTTGACCGCGTCGATCCGTCCGTCCGCCTCGGCGGGGCCGAGCGCCAGGTTCATGACCTCCTTGACCGAGAACACCGACAGGAGGGCGACGATGTCGGCCAGCGCCTCGTGGAAGGCGGCCTGGTCGGGCAGGCTCGGCTCGAGGAAGCGGTGGCGCAGGCCGTCGAGGACGGCGTGGGCCGTCTCGTGGGCCACCACGTCGTGCGACAGGCAGGTGAAGGTGAGCTCCCGGCCGGGGTCGAAGTATCCGAAGAGCACGGCCCGGTCGTCGTCGGAGTAGTAGGCGTTGGCCTCCTTGAAGGCGTGGGGGACGAGGTAGAGCTGATGGCCGTTGAACGACCACGGCAACCGCCGGCCCAACGCCGACTCGAAGGCGGCCAGCGTGCGGGCGGCGATGGCGTAGACGTTCTGGGCGTGGAAGGCGGGGTCGGTGAGGATGTCGCGGTTGGTGATGGTGGCGAAACGGTCCTGGTAGACGAGGTTTCCGTGCTCGTCAGCCACGGTGAGCACGGCCGGCGGGGTGAGCTTGCCGGTGGTGGCGTCGTAGTCGACGGTGAGGAACCGGGCCGACGTCGGCCCCGGATCGAGCCGCTGCACCGGCACCCGCACCTTGGCCGTGAGAATGCGCCCGTTGGCCTTCTTGACCCAAGGGTCCTGGGCGACGATGGTCATCTCCACCGTCTGGGGGGCCAAGTCCGACTGGATAAGCACGCTCATGCCGTCCACGCTCCCACCATCCGCCGTCGCTCCCGTTTTAGGCCGCGGGACCACGTTCGTCAACCGCCGTCCGTTCGAGGAGGCGCCGGTCACATCGGAGTGAGCCGATCCGTCATAGTCCGTGACGGATCGCGACCGGAGAAGGGTGACGATGGACAACGCCGATTGGCTGACAGACCAGTTCGAGGCGAGCCGACCGCACCTGCGGGCGGTCGCCTACCGGATGCTCGGCTCCCATGCCGAGGCCGAGGACGCGGTGCAGGAGGCGTGGCTCCGGCTCAACCGCGCCGACCGCTCCGGCGTCGAGAACTTGGGCGGCTGGCTGACGACGGTGGTCGCCCGGGTCTGCCTCGACAGCCTGCGCTCCCGCAGGACTCGCCGGGAGGAGCCGGCCGGCACGCAGCCGGCAGAGGCGACAGCCGGCCTGCGCGCCCCTGACGACGACCCCGAGCACCAGGCCCTCCTAGGTGACTCGGTCGGGTCCGCCCTCCTCGTCGTGCTCGACCTGCTGGCTCCCGCGGAGCGGGTCGCGTTCGTGCTCCACGACGTGTTCGCGGTGCCGTTCGACGAGATCGCCGACATCGTCGGCCGCTCACCCGAGGCCGCCCGCCAGCTCGCCAGCCGGGCCCGTCGCCGGGTCCGGGGCACCGACAGCGCTCCCGAGGTCGATCTCGTCCGCCAACGCCAGGTCGTCGACGCGTTCCTCGCCGCCGCCCGCAGCGGGGACTTCGACGGCCTGGTGGCCCTGCTCGACCCCGATGTCGTCCTCCGCCCCGACGCCGCCGCCCTGAGCATGGGGTCGTTGCCGGTGACCCACGGTGCGACCGAAGTCGCCGCCGCGCTCGCCGGTGGTGCCAGGGCAGCCCGGGTCGCCCTGCTCGACGGCGTCGCCGGACTGGTCTGGGCCCCGGGCGGACGGACCCGGAGCGTGATCGCCTTCACGGTGGTCGACGGGAGAATCGTCGAGATCGACGTCACCGCCGATCCCGAGCGCATCTCCGACATCGACATCGTCCTCGTCACCGACTGATCGCCACCCGCGGTCGGCCGCCGGTCACATCCGCCCCGTCGTATCCGTCAGAGAGGTGACGGATACGACCACGAGGAGGACCGATGCAATTCGTGCTGCTCATCTACCAAGGCACCACTCCCCTACCCGGGTCGGACGCGTGGGACGCCCTCCCGGCCGACGAGCAGAAGCAGATCTACGCCGACTACGGCGCCCTCAACCACGCACCCGGCGTCACGCCCGGCCTCCCTCTGGGGCTGCCCGAGCAGGCCACCACGGTGCGGGTGGAGGGCGGCAAGCCGGTCACGGCCGAGGGCCCGTACGTCGGGATGAAGGAAGCCGTCGCTGGCTATTTCGTCCTCGAGGCCGACGACATCGACACGGCCATCGAGCTGGCGGCCCAGGTCCCGGCCGCTCGTCTCGGCGGCGCCATCGAGGTCCGTCCGGTCGAGAAGTACTGGTAACACCCCAAGTTGGCGCCGACGACCACGGCGGCGGGACGCTGGCCGAGGGGTCCCGGTCGCGGGCGGCACGGGCCGGGCGCAGGGGGCACGACGTCCGCTCGGGTAGTCTCGGCGCTCGGTCGGCGGGGGAGGTCGGCGATGGCGGTCGGAACGGACGGGTACGGCGACAACCGGTTCCCCGGGACCCCACTCGCGAGCCCGGCCCCCACGGGCGCCGACCGATGACCAGCGACGGGCGGGAGGCAGTCGAGCTCCGGGTCCACGGCGTCGGAGGAGCCCACGGGGCCAAGATGCTGGGCTACGAGTCGTTGGCGGACGACGTCGTCGTCGTAGAGAGGGGCAAGGACACCCGGATCCTCGCCCGCAGTCGCGACTCGAGTGTCGAGAGCTACGACTGGGGCGATCTGACCTCCGGATCGGGCTTACGGTCCCTGTGGATCGTCCTCCTGCCGTTCACCCTGATGAACGTCGCCGGCTGGATGCACCCGCCCGTCGACCAGAGCTCGCCGGGCACCGTGAGGTGGATCCGCAGGCTCGTCCATTTCCTCTCGCTGATGCTCACGGCCATCTACGTGATCACGCTCGGGGTCATCGTGGTCGACCTGATCGGTTGGCAGTGGTCGCGGCGTTTGGCCCTGCCCGACAACGAAGCCGGCTACCCCGTGGCGCTCGAGTCGACGCTCGGCACCACCCGTTGGGTGTCGACTGCGGCCCTGATCGTCGTCGCAGTCCTGATCGGGGGGCTCCGGCTTCTGGCCGGACGGTCGCAGCTGCGGTTCGAGCGGAAGGAGCCCGCAGCCGAGTTGCGCGCGGGCCTCACCGGGGAGGAACCGTGGGGCGACGACGAACGGCTGACCAGTCGTGGCTTCTTCTTCCACCCCGACGCTGCCTCGCGACTCTTGTTCCGTCATACCGTGGTCGCGGGACTGAGCTTCGCGGTCGTGGCCGGACTGACCGTCTGGCGGGCCTGGCTCCACCCGAGGAAGCTGGACGAGAGCCTGAAGATCTACGAAGCGCTCACCCTGCCCACAGTGTTCGTCATCGCCTCGATCTTCGTGCTGGCCTTCCTGTCGCGACGCAGCCCGCGGAGCGCCGGTCACCCGTGGGTCTCGGGCGGCCCTGCGATCGCGGCCACGCTCGCCTTCGCCGTGCTCAACGCAGTCTCCGCCGGCATTCACGTGCTCCTGATCCTGGTCCTCAACGTCTTGCCGCCGAGGCCGGAAGCCGCCGAACGCCTACGGGCGGGACCGGAGGTCAACGCGGTCGACCTGTGGGGCGTGGTCTCCATCGTCTTGGTGCTGGCGGGGCTCACGCTCTACGTCCTGGCCAGGCATCGTCGGCCGCCAGACGACCTCCCGCCACGGACGACGCCGGTCGACCTCCCGCCCGACGGAGCCGACGAAGCGGTCAGAAAGGCCGTCGCCAAGAGCCGCTTCATCGCCCTCCTCGCCCGCCGCAGCGGTCGCATGGCGCAGGGCCTGGCGGCGGCGCTGCTGCTCTCGTACACCGTGCTGGTCCTCTACCGGATCATCAGGGCCGACGGCATCTTCCTCCCCGCTCCCCGCGACCTCACGAGCCCCCTCTACGTCATCGGCTCGGGCGTGCTGCTGCTGGTGGTCGCCGTGCTCGTGCTCATGGTGCGCCAGTCGTTCGGCGGTGCCCAGACGCTCGCGTCGACCCTGTGGGACGTCCTGACCTTCTGGCCCCGCCGATTCTCGCCGCTCGCCGTCCGGGCCTACTCGGAACAGGCGATCCCGGAGCTGCAGGGCCGCATCGTCCACCACGTGCGCGGCGACGACCGGCCCCGGGCCCTCGTCCTGAGCGCCCACAGCCAGGGCTCGATCCTCGGGTTCGCCGCCCTCGACTCCCTTCCCGACGACGACCTCCGCCACGTCGCCTTCGTCACCTACGGATCGCCGATCTCCACCATCTACACCACCTTCTTCCCCGCCTGCTTCGGGGGCGACGAGGTCGGGCAGCTCCGGTCACGGGTGCCGTCCCCCGGCACGGGGCTGGTGGGATGGAAGAACTTCTACCGGCAGACCGATCCCATCGGCGGGCCCGCCTTCGGGGAATCCGATCCCGCCGACCAGGAGCTGGCCGACCCCTTCCCCGGCACGGCCGCCGACCCGGACCCGTCGACCCCGCCTCGGGAGCGTGACCGGCCACCCTGGACCCAGGTCGCCGGCCACTCCCACTACCACGCCGAACCGGTGCTCAAGCGCTGGGTCGCCGCGGTCAGGTCGGCGTTGACGCAGGCGTAGGCCGGCGGTGCTACGGTGCGCCGATCACGGAGGCGCGCCAGAGCGGAGCACTCGGGGATGCCCATGCGCTCGGTCTGTCGTCGGTCTACCGGCAGGTGCCCGTCCTGCCGCCGCTGGCGCGTCCGACCCTACGGGCATCGGTTCAGGCCTGCGGCTGACCGATGTTGACCATCCACGCGACGCCGAACTGATCGATGCACATGCCGAACTCATCGCCCCACATCTGCGTCTCCAAGGGGACCGCGACGCTTCCGTTGGCCGACAGGTTTTCCCAGTAGCCGCGCAGCTCGTCGGCGTCGTCCCCGCTCAGGCTCACCGCGATGTTGTTGCCGGGCGAATGCTCCATCCCAGGTGGCGTGTCGGCCCCCATGAGCGTGAAACCGCTCGGGGTTTCCAGCATGCCGTGCATGATGTTGTCGGCACCGGGGCCGTCGCCTCCGCCGTATTCACCGAAGGTGTTCACATGCAACGTGCCGCCGAAGACGCTCTCGTAGAACTCCAGGGCGGCCCGAGCATTGCCGTCGAAGGTGATGTAGGGATTGAGTCGAGAGCTCACCTGATCCTCCTTGGTCGCGTCCAGCCGGTCCTCAGAGACTCCAGCACAACGGCGGACTCTTCGCCCACCGGCCCGGTCGCGCCAGCGACCGGACTGGTGGCGTCGCGGGTGCCGAGGCGGCCGGTGCAGGCGGCGTGCGGGTCGACTCTGGCGCCAGTGGCGACCCCGGTGTCCTCGGGACGGGTTGCCGGGCCGCGATCTGCACCGTGCGCATCGGGATCGGTGAGCGGAAACAACACGTGACCGTGCCGGCTCCCGGAGATCGGTTGGACGAAGGCGCGGCCTTTCGCCGGCCGGGGTGTGCGGTGGCCGCCGAGTGCCGTCGGCGGTTTCGCGCCGTCGGTGGGGTCCGAACGACCGAGAATGGGATAAACAAGAAGGCGAGTTTCTCGTCCATCCGATCGGACGTCCGGAGGTTCGAAGGCAAGGTGTTGGTGACGCGCTGCATGCCACGATTCCGGCTGACGATGCTAATGCTGGCGCTCGTGGCCGCAACGGCCGCCTGCTCCGAGGTGAAGAACCTCGCCACCGGTGAGTGCAGCGGCGACAAGCCGTTCGTGCTGGTCATGGTCGATGGTTCCTCCACCCAGAACGACCCTGCGCTGATCGCCGAGCAGGTGGACGTGGTGGAGGCCGTCGCCCGCAGGACGAGCAACGAGTGCGGCCGCCTGCGGGTCGAGCGGTTCCGGGGCTCGGCCAGCGACGTCGACACCCTCCTCGACCGCGACGTCACCCCTGAGGGGGCCACCGCCGGCAACCGCGACCGCAACCGCGACGACCTTCTGGAAGAGATCCGCAATGAGGTGGAGCAGCGTATCGCCGGCTCCGCGGCGCAGGGCGGGAGCGATCCAGTGGGCGCCATGGGCCGGGGGGCCCGGCTCCTCGGCCAGGAGGACCGGGAGCACAAGCAGCTGATCCTGGTCACCGACGGGGTCCAGTCGGCCGAGCCCAACCTGGCCACCGAGGAGCTCACCGCCGCCACCGCCAGCAGCTTCGTCGACCAGGCCGGCGACCTCCCCGACCTCTCCGGCATCGACCTGGTGGTCACCGGCGTTGGCCGGGTGAGCGGCCCCCAGCCCCCGTCGTCCTACATCAACGGGCTGGTGGCCTTCTACGAGGAGGTCTGCGAGCGCTCCGGGGCCGCGTCGTGCCGGGTCGTCGACGCCCTCCTCCTGCCGGGAGGCAGCGGTTCGTGAGCTCACCTTCCTGGGACTTCCCGTCCCCGTCCGCGAACCCGGGCCTCGACGACGACGACGAGCGCGAGCAGATCGAGGCCCTGGAGCGGGAGCTTCTGGAGCAGCTCGAACGCGACAACGGGGCGCCGGCGCAGGACCACGTCGAGGCGCTGGACCGGCTGCACCGGGAAGAGCAACAGGAACGGGAGCAGATCGAGGCGCTGGAACGGGCGCAGGTCGATGCCCTCGAGCGGGAGCACCGGGAAGAGGAACAGGAACGGGAGCAGATCGAGGAGCTGGAGCGGGAGCAGCTGGCCCAGATGGCCCAGATGGGCTCGCTCGCCGCGGCCGACCGCGAGTCGGCGGATGTCGAGGCTGCTGGCTTCGATGCTGCTGGCTTCGATGCCGCTCGCTTCGATGCCGCTCGCTTCGATGCCGCTCGCTTCGATGCCGCGGAGCAGGCCGAGCGCGACGAGCTCGAAGAGCTCGAACGGGAGTCGCTCCGGCAGCTCGAACAACTCGAGCGCCAGCAGAACTCCTCCGCCGCCGCCGCCGCCGCCGCCCCTCCCCCGCCGCCGCCCGCGCCCCGCCCGAGGACCGACGCGCCGACCCGGGACGCTCCGGCGACGCCCGTCGTCGAGACCCGACCCGGGCCCGACGCCAAGGCCAGGGCCGCCCAGTTCCTGGCCGAGGCCAACGCCCGCCAGGCGCTGGAGGAGGCGACCAGGGGCGGACCGCCCGCGGCGTCGACCGAGCTTCGTGATGCGGACGAGCGCTCCAGGGCGGCCCGAACCATCGTCGAGCACCGCCACCAGAACCTGGTCGAGGCCAACGCCCTGCTCACCGAAGCGAGAAGGGTCCTGGCGCCGATCGCCTACCGAGGGCTCTCCGACCGCACCTACCTACGCCGCAAGATCATCCTGGGGATCGGCGAGGCGGTGAGCCTGGCCGTCGCCTTCTCGGCCGCATTCGACGTCGCCCCCCTGGAGGGACTGCTGCTGTCCGGCGCCATCGCCCTCGCCTTCGTGATCGCCGGCGACCTGGGCGGCGTCCTGCGGATCGTCGCCGAGAGGTCACGGCTGTCGGCGGCCCTGGAGGACGACGCGGTGCACCTTGATCCGAGGTACCACCACATCCTGTACCACGCCCGACAACCATGGCTCTCCATGATCGGTGGGGGGACCGCCGCCGTCTTCGCCCTGGCCACGGTTTCGGTCGGTGTGCTCCGAGCCGCCAATCAGGGCAGCGTCGGGCTGGCGGCCGGGCTCGGTTTGCTCACCGTCAGCCTTGCCATCGCCGCCGGGTTGTCGAGCTGGCAACACGCCAGCATCGGCTCCGAGATCATCGACCACCTCCAGCGGGAGGAGGAGGCGGCCGCCCGCCGCCTCAAGCGGGCCGCATCCAATCGCGCCCTGCGCCGGCCCCAGATCATGACCGCGGTGAGCAGCCAGGAGTACGACCTGCCATCGCGCGCACCCGACCTGGATTGGTCGGCGCCCGATGTCGACTGGCAGGCGGCGCCCACCGCCGAGCTGCCGGCGCTGCGGCCCGAGCGGGGCGGGCGGTCGAGACGGGCGGGGCGGGAGAGGCCGGCGAGGGCGAAGCGGGAACGGGCCTCAGGCAGCCTGGTGGGAGCGGCCGCGGCCCGAGGCGCCGTCTTCCTGGCCACCCTCCCCGGCAAGCTCCGCCGAGCCGAAGACTCCGGTCCCAGTCCCAGTCCTACGAGAGAGTCCAAGAAGGTGTCCAAGAGGGAGTCCAAGATCGAGGACATGTCGGTGTCGGGTGACGGCCCGGGGGCGCTCGGAGAGAGTGCGGGCCCGATCGAGGCCGTCGCCTTCCGGCCGCCCATCCAGAGCCCGAAAAAGTTCGGGTGACCCGGCGCCGCCTGGTTCTGATCGCGCTGGCGCTCCTGGCCGCCGGGTCGGCGTGCGGCGGGTCGTCCTCCGACGAACCCAACGCCTCGGCCACGACCCGGGCCCCGGCGGCCACGCCGACGACCACGGCCGGGGGGACGCCCCGGCCCGGCATGCCGACGGTCCCCACCGGCGACGAGCGCTCCATCCCCCGGGCCTCCACCGAAGAGGCGGTGATCGAGGGCCGGCCGGCGGTGATCGTGACCCTGCCCGAGACCGTCCTGTTCGACGTCGGCCAGGCCGTGTTGCGAGCCGACGCCGAGCCGTCGCTCCAGGGGGTGGCCGACCTCGTCGGCGACCACCCCGGCGCCCGCACCGAGGTGCTCGGGCACACCGACTCGACCGGATCGGCCGACTTCAACCAGTCGCTGTCGGAGCGCCGGGCGGCGGCCGTGTCGGACTGGCTCGCCGGCCATGGCGTCGACCCCTCCACCCTCACCAAGGTCGGCTACGGCTCCGCTCGACCGGTCGCCGACAACGCCACCGCCGACGGCCGGCAGGCCAACCGCCGGGTCGAGGTCATCGTCCACCTGGCCTGATACCCACCGAGCCGGCGTAGTTCGAGCAGCAGCGACTCGATATCGACCGGCTTGGCGACGAAGGCATGACGCCTGGTCCCAGGCACGCCTGCGGTGGATCGAGCCGTGGCACCGACCCGGCGGCCACCAGGCCCGACTCGTAGGCGTAGATCACGAGCTGCGGCACGGCCCGCCAGCACCGTCGTTGCTCGGCTCCATCCTCGATCCCGCACCCTTCAGAGCACCGCCGCCCGCTGATCGATCCGGAAGAGTTCCGGCACCGGCACTGAACGATCAGGGGAGATTCACGGCTCCGACATCGGCGCCGCCGTCTGGAGCCCGGTCATCCGCCCGACCTCGACCCGACGGGGACCAGCGACGGGTCGGAAGGCACGGAGGCGTTCGACCGCCTGCCGGTACCTCCGGCGTTGCTCGCTCGGCGGGACCCGGGCCGGACTCGGCGACCATGTCGAAAGAGGTGTGACCTCCACCCTGCCCCCGACGCTCGTCGAGGACCTCGGACACCGTCGTCGCCCCGGCGAGCAGCTTCCGGGCCTCGTCGAGCTCGTCGGTCATGAGGTAGGTGAGGCCGAGGGCGGCGCTCGCTTGGGCCTCGCCCGCCGTGATCCCCAAGGTGCGGAAGCGCTCGCGAGCCACTTCGAGGTGCGCCCGGGCCGGCGTGACCGCACCGTCGTAGACCTCGGCCACGCCTTGGAAGAAGCGGGCCCATGCCTCGAGCGGCTCATCGCCGAGCCGCTTGCTCAACTGGCGGGCTTCGACCAGGTCGAGCTCGGCGGCCCTCGCTCCGAACAGCACCATGGCGAGCAGGCCGGCGGTGATCTGCACGACCACTCGATCCCGGTCCCGCGCCTGACACAGCTCGAGCATCGACCGGGCCAGCCGGAGGCCGTCGGCCTGACCCACCATGATGAACAGGTCCTTGGTGCGGGCCAGCAGCCTTACGCCCGCGTAGGGATCCGCGGTCAACGCCCACTCCGCGGCCAGGCGGACGTTGGCGTAGTCATCCTCGAGGCCGGCCACCACCTGCTGCGCGTCGAGCGACGGCCAGCTGGCGGATGCGTCGTCGCCCCGCGAGGCGTAGTGGTGCAGGTGGCGGGATGCGGCGGCGGCCGCCTCGCCCGCGTCCACCAGCAGCTCCCACGCGTACTCGCGCACCGCCTCCAGCAGCCGATACCTCGTCCGGCTCCCGGCGCTCGGGACGACCGTGACCAGCGACGTGACGACGAGCCGCCCCAGCATCTCCCGCGTCAACCCGGGGGCGACCGCCTGGGCGGCGGCGGCGTCGAACCCGTCGACGAACACCGCCAGCCGCCGGAACGCCCGTTGCTCCGTGGGATCGAGGAGCTGGTGGCTCCACTCGACTGCGGCCCGCATCGACCGGCGGTGCGACGGCCTGCGCCGCCGGCGCCCCGTGGGTTGGCCCAGGCTCCTGTCGACGCTTGCCAGGATCTCGGCCACCGACATCGTGGCCACACTCGCCGCCGCCAGCTCGATCCCCAGCGGCAGGTGACCGAGGCGGGCGCAGAGCCGGGCCAGCACCACCTCGTCGTCCTCGTCCACGACGAAGTCCGCCCGCCGCGTCCGGGCCCGCTCGACGAACAGACGACCGGCGTCCTCGGGCGCCAGCGGGTCGACGGTCCAGACCATCTCGCCACTGATGTCGAACGACTCCCGGCTGGTCGCCACGATCCGGACACGGGGGCACCGGCGGAGCAGGGCTGCCGCCAACTCGGCGCACGAGTCGACGACGTGCTCACAGTTGTCGAGGACGAGGAGGACATCGTGGGCGTCGATCTGGCGGCCGACCGCGTCGACCGCGGCCGCCCCGCCCGGGCTGCGGACGCCTAACCTACGGGCCGCCTCCGCGGCCACGTCCGACATCGGCGGTACGGCCGCCAGATCGACCAGCCAGGCGCCATCGGCCGGCGGCGGGTCCAGCCGCCCCGCAACCTCCAGGGCCAACCGGGTCTTGCCCACGCCGCCGGGCCCGGTCATGGTCAGCAACCGGGTCCGGCGCAACGCCTCGCCCGCGGCGCCGATCTCCCGCTCCCGCCCGATCAGGGCGGTGACTGGCACCGGGAACCCCGACCGGCCACTCACCCGCGGATCTGAGCCTCCTCGATCCGCCGCACCCGCGCCCTCGCCCGCGCCCGCCTGTGGCTGCACCATGGCCTCACGCTAGGTGGTCGCCGCGGATTGGCGCAGTGCCACAGGAGCCGCTGGAGCGAGAAGAGCCGGCGCGTTCCGGCACCGGCTCTGACCTGCACCTTCTGGTCGGGCTGAGAGGATTTGAACCTCCGGCCTCCTGACCCCCAGTCAGGCGCGCTAACCAAGCTGCGCCACAGCCCGTACGCGGCAATGGTAGTCCGATGCGCCGGATGGGAGAGACTGACGCCATGAGGTCGAAGATCGTGAGTTTCCTCGCCGCGCTGGCGAGCGTCGCAGTATCCCTGGCGCTGTCCACCGCCACCCCGGCCGGGGCGCAGACAGCTCCGCCGGCACCGAGGGGCCTGGGCGCCCTGCTCGGCAGCATCCTCGGGCGGGGCGGGTCGACCACGCCGGTGCCACCGGCCACGCCCGCGGCTCCGACGAGTTCCGCCCCGGTACCCGCCGGTCCGGCCACGCCGCTCGCGGTCGAGCAGCGCCTGGCCGAGCTCCGGTACGACGTCGGCCCGGTCGACGGCGTGATCGACGGGCTCGCCGCCTCTGCCGTCATGGCCTTCCAGAAGGTGCACGGCCTCGCCCGCACGGGAGAGCTCACCGACGCCATGGCCACCACCATCGTCGGCGCGTCCGGCCTCCCCACCCCCCTCGTCGCCAGCTCCGACGCCAACAAGGTCGAGATCGACCTCACCCGCCAGGTGCTCTTCCTCTACGAAGGTGGCGCCCTCTCCCGGATCCTGCCCATCTCGTCGGGCACCGCCGAGACGCCGACCCCCACCGGGTCCTACCGGGTCTACCGCCAGGCCCGCGGGTGGGAGACCAGCCCCCTGGGCCGGCTCTACAACTCCCAGTACTTCGTCGGCGGCTACGCCATCCACGGCTCGCTGTCGGTGCCGAACTACCCCGCGTCCCACGGCTGCGTCCGCCTCACCATGAGCGCGGCCGAGTGGTTTCCCGACCACGTCCGCATCGGCACCCCGGTCTACGTCCTCGGCGGGTAGCCGGCCCCACCGAGCCCGCGGCTAGAGGTGGTGGACCACCCACCCGATGCCCTGCACCGTCCGCCACCCGAGGTAGAGGACCACCGTCACCACCAGCAGCTTGAAGTGCCACGGGGTGCGGCGGGCCTCCCCCACCACCTCGTGGCAGGTGGGACACCCACCCTCGGCATCGAGCTCGTCCTCGGGCCGGTATTTCTCGCAGCCCTCGCACCAGGGCATCTACTGGGGCATTTCGTCGGGCAATTACGTCCGGCGGATGGCGAGGATGGCCACGTCGTCGCGCAAGGGGACGGTGGCGAAGTCGCGGGCCGCGGCCAGCAAGCTCTTGCACAGCACGTCGGCGCCCACCCGGGGGTCGCGGCGGACGTGGGAGGCGATGCGGTCCTCGCCGAAGAGCTGGTCGCCGGCCCGGGCCTCGGCCAACCCGTCGGTGTAGAGCAGCAGCAGGTCGCCCTTGTCGAGGGAGAGCTCCCGGCTGATGTAGGTGGCCTTGGGGTCGAGGGTGAGCATGGGTCCGGTGGATCGTAGGGGCCGCACCTCGCCGTCGTGCCACAGCCAGGCCGGTGGGTGCCCGGCGGATGCGTAGCGCAGGGTGTTGGCCGCCTGGTCGAAGAGCACCACGCACATCGACACGAACTCCTCGGGCGCGGCCTGGGCCGAGATCACCACGTTGAGCTCCTCCAGCGCCTGGGCCGGGTCGCGGTACTGGCGGAGGAACACCCGCAGCAGGTACTTCACCTGGAAGGCGGTGATGGAGGGCTCGATGCCATGGCCCGACACGTCGCCGATGACGGCCGCCAGCCGCTGCGGACCGGTGGACGTGAGGTCGTAGAAGTCGCCGGCCATGAGACCGGTGCCGGGCTCGTAGGCCCGTCCCACCTCGAGGCCCTCGAACTCGGGCAGCTCGACGGGGGCGAGGCGGGCGGCCCACCGCCGCGGAGCCAGCTCCTCCTGGCTCAGGGTCTCCTCCGCCCGCCGCTCGAGGGTGGCCCGTTGCTCGAGCAGGTTGGCCTCCTCGATGAACCGGCGGCCGTACACCAGGGTCATGGCCAGGGGGATGCCCAGGAGGAGGAACGGCGCGCTCACCCAGTCCCCGTCGGACACGGACACCAGGGCGGCGATGATGCCGGCGGCGGCGTACAGGAAGGTGTTGTGCACTTCCTTGCGGTAGGCGGACCGGGCCAGGGCAGCCGCCACCGGGCTGGCGACGCGGTCCGGTCCACCGCCGCCGCTTATCCGGCGCCACGAGCGGTGCAGTCGCAGGGCCGAGCGTCCCCAGACGATCGCCGCCACGCCACATCCGACGGCCACCAGGAGGAGGACCGGGTACTTCGACACTGTGGGAATGCTATTCCCTCCTCAGTTCCGGGCCCGCATCAGTTCCGGGCCCGCATCAGTTCCGGGCCCGCATCAGTTCCGGGCCCGCATCAGTTCCGGCGACGCACGCGGAACTTCAACGGCGTGGGACCGAACCCGAAGTGCTCCCGGATCCGCCGTTCGAGGAAGCGGATGTAGGGCGCGGGCAGGTCGCGGGTGGTGAAGAGGATGAACGTGGGCGGGTCGGTGGTGCCCTGCGTCGCGTACATGATCTTGCCCTGCGGTGCCGGCTGCTGGGCCTGGGCCGCCTGGATGACCTGGTTGAGCTCGCGGGTGGGCACCCGCCGGTGGTAGGCCTCGATGGCCTCGTCGAGGGCGGGCAGCAGCTTGTGGACGCCCTTGCCCGACAGGGCGCTCATCTTGAGCACCGGGGCGTAGCCGAGGAACGACAGCCGGTCCTCGACCCCGGCCACCACCTCCAGCCGGCGCTCGGGGCCCTTGCCGTCCGCCTTCCCTTCCGGGGCGTCGAGCAGGTCCCACTTGTTGAGGACGATCACCACCGGGCTGCCGGCGGCGTCGATGCGCTCGGCCAGGCGTTGGTCCTGGTGGGTGACGCCTTCGGTGGAGTCGATCACGAGGAGGGCGGCGTCGGCCTCGTCGATGGCCTGGAGGGCCCGGACCAGCGAGTAGTACTCGGCCCCTTCGCCGATGCGGTTCTTGCGGCGCATGCCGGCGGTGTCGATGAACCGGATGGGTCCCTCGTCGGTCTCGACGACGGTGTCGATGGTGTCGCGGGTGGTGCCGGGCAGGTCGTGGACGATCGACCGCTCGGAGCCGATCAGGCGGTTGAACAGGGTGGACTTGCCCACGTTGGGGCGGCCGACGATGGCCACGCCGGGGACCTTGGCCTTGCCGTCGGTGCCGGGCTCGGGCGGGGGGGCGACGGGCTCGGCCGGCAGGGCGCCGACCACCGCGTCGAGCAGCTCGCCGCTCATGCGGCCGTGGATGGCGCTGACCGGGTAGGGGTCGCCCAGGCCCAGGCTGGCGAAGGCCCAGGCGTCGGACTCGCGGGCGGCGCCGTCGACCTTGTTGGCCACCACCAGCACCGGCCGTCCGGAGCGGCGCAGGATGTCGGCCACGCGGTCGTCCTCGTCGGTGACGCCCACGGTGGTGTCGAGCACGAACAGCACCACGTCGGCCGTCTTCATGGCCTTCTCCGCCTGCCGGCTGACCTGCTCGTCGAGGGCGTCGCCGCCCGTCAGCCACCCGCCGGTGTCGACGATGAGGAAGTCGCGGCCGGCCCAGTCGGCCTCCACCTCCTTGCGGTCGCGGGTGACCCCCGGGCGCTCCTCGACGATGGTCTCCCGGCGGCCGACGATGCGGTTGACCAGGGTGGACTTGCCCACGTTGGGCCGTCCGACGACGGCGACCATGGGTAGGCGGGCGGTGGGCCGCACCTGGGTGGTCATCGGCGGGCGAGGGCCCTGCGGAGGGACACGCCGTCGGTGGGGACGATCTCGACCGGCCGGGGGAGGTCGCCCGGGCTGGTGCCGTCGAGGAAGAGGCCGTTGGACAGGCAGACGTCGGGGAGGAGGTAGCGGTGGCCCTCGGGCTGCTCGGCGAGGGTGCGGGACACGTCCTCCCCCACCAGGAGTCCGGTGACGCCGATGTTGCCGCCGAAGAACCGGTTCTCGACGGGTACGACCCGGACGCCGTCGTAGCCGGCGAGGAGGGGCGTGAGGACGCGGGCGCCGTAGTCGCCGGTGAGGACCGCGATCGGGGCGCCGGAGCGGGGTCGGAGGGTGACCGATCCCGGCGCCCGGGGCGCTCGGTAGCCCTCGGGAGGGGCACCGTCGACCCAGGCGAAGAAGCCGGGTTGGACGCCGACACCCTCTTGGGTATGGCCCGTGAGCTCGAGCTCGAACACCCGGGCCATGCCCACCCCGTCCTCGTGCATGGGGAAGCCCTCGTAGGCGTCGGGCTCGGGGAACGGGCGTGTCGGCCAGCAGGTAGTACTCGTCGGCGGCGAAGGCGACCCGCCGGCCGAGGACGGCGAGGAACACCGACTGCCAGTCCTCCACCAGGTCGACGACGGCGGCCGCCTCCTCCGGGGTGTGGGCCCGCATCGAGCCCTCGTTGGAGTACCGGCTCACGCCCAGGGGGACGACGCAGACGGTGGCCAGCTCCGGGTACTGGTCGAGGACGCCGGCCATGGTGTCGTCGAGGATGGCCCCGTCGTTGACGCCGGGGCACACCACCACCTGGCCGTGGACCTCGATGCCGGCGTCGAGCAGGGCCCGCAGCCACCGCAGGCTGGTGGCACCCCGCCGGTTGCGCAGCATCCGGGACCGCACCTCGGGGTCGGTGGCGTGGATGCTCACGTTGATCGGGCTGAGGCGCTCGGTGATCACCCGCTCGAGGTCGAGCTCGGTGAAGCGGGTGAGGGTGGTGTAGTTGCCGTAGAGGAACGAGAGGCGGTAGTCGTCGTCCTTCACGTACAGGCTGGGGCGCAGGCCCTTGGGCAGCTGGTAGATGAAGCAGAACTCGCAGTGGTTGTCGCACGTGCGTACCTGGTCGAACAGGGCGGAGGACACCTCCGCGCCGAGGGCCGCCCCCTCCGCCTTGGGCACGGCCATGCTCATGGACAGGCCGCCCCGGCGCACGTCGAGCTCAAGGTCGGCCTCGTCGGCCAGCAGCCGCCACTCGATCACGTCACGGGGAGCGCGCCCGTCGATGGCGAGGACCTCGTCGCCCGGCAGGAGGCCCGCCCTGGCGGCCGGCGATCCGGGCGCGACGGCAACGACGACGGGCACGGACATGCTTCAAGGATAGGGCCGATCGGCCCGTGTTCCGACGGGCGTCCCGGGCGCGGGGGCGAACCGGTGACGGAAATGGGTCCTCTGGCCACCGGAAGTGTCACCGGTTCGGGGGGGCGGGGGCGGGGGGCGCGACAACTCGGCCCGACGCGGCCTAGCCTGGGTTCCATGGCCGTCGATCGGGTGCTGCTGGCCGCGCCGCGGGGGTTCTGCGCGGGTGTGGAGATGGCGATCAAGGCGCTGGCGTGGATGGTGCGGGTCTTCGAGCCGCCCGTCTACTGCTTCCACGAGATCGTCCACAACCAGTTGGTTGTCGACCGCTTCCGGCGGCTGGGCGTGGTGTTCGTCGACGACGTGGCCGACGTGCCCGACGGCGCCCCCCTCATGCTCAGCGCCCACGGGTCGGCCCCCGAGGTGGTGGCCGCGGCCCGGGCTCGCACCGGGGGATTCGTCGTCGACGCGGTCTGCCCCCTGGTCACCAAGGTCCACCACGAGGTGAAGGTGCGGGCGGGCAAGGGGTATTCGATCGTCTACGTCGGCCACGACGGCCACGACGAGGCGGTGGGCACGATGGCCGTGGCCCCGTCGGCGATCCACCTGGTGGAGTCACAGGCCGACGTCGACGCCATGCCCGACCCCGGCGGCCCGGTCGCCCTCCTGGCCCAGACCACCCTCAGCCACCACGACTGGGCCGACGTGCTGGAGGCCACCCGCGCCCGCTTCCCCGAGCTGTGGATGCCCTCCCGCAGCGACCTGTGCTTCGCCACCACCAACCGCCAGTCGGCCCTCACCGAGATCGCCCGCAGCGCCGACGCCATCGTCGTGATCGGGTCGGCCAACTCGTCGAACACCGTCGCCCTGGCCAAGGTGGCCACCGCCGCCGGCTGCCCCCGGGTCTACCGGGTCAACAAGGCCGACGAGCTGCCCGACGACCTCTCCGGCGTGGTGGGGGTGACGGCGGGGGCGTCGGCGCCCGAGGAGCTGGTGCGGGCCGTCATCGACCGGCTGGCCCCGGAGAACGGCGTCGAGCTGGTGTCGGTGACCGACGAGGACGAGTACTTCCCCCCTCCCCGGGAGCTGCGCGAGCTCATGCACGCCCTCGACGTAGTGGTGAGCGTCACCCTCGGGGCGGCGGCCCCGGCCAACTCCCCGTTCGTCGACGACCGGGTGGTGGCGGCCAGCGACGTCCTCGACGCCCTGGCCACCTGACCGGTCAGACCACCGCGAACGGCGCCGTCGCCACCACCGGCGGCCCGTCGAACGACCAGGTCACCTTGGCCACATAGCTGCCGGCGACCCCTTGGCTCCACTGGACGGGCTGGGTCAGCGTCTGGCCGGGGGCGAACGCAGTGTCCTGGAAGGCGTCGGCGATGAGGCCGCTGCCGGGCACGACCGGGTTGCCGTTGGAGTCGTTGACCTCCTGGGTCGCCGAGTAGCTGAAGTAGTAGCAGGGCGCCCCCGACGTGTTCCGGAGCACGGCCGTGCCGCTCACCGGCTGGCCGGCGACGAAGGTGGCCGGCATCGTCAGTGTCGCCTGCATCACGGCCGGGCCGCAGCGGGGCTGCATGGGGCCGGGGATGGTGGTCTCGGGGACGGCCGCCGGCGGGGTGGTGGCGACGGTGGTCTCCGGCGCCGCGAGGGCAACAGTGGTCGTCACCGGAACCAGGGTGGTGGCGGTGGGCGCCTCCACCGTGGTGCTGGGGGCGTCGACCGCGAAGAGGGTGCCGCCGGTGGCCGGGGCCGCGGTGACGGTGGTGGTTGCCCGGCTGCCCGCCGCCAGCTGGGTGGTGGGCTCGTCGCCCGGACCGACCACGGAGACGACGCCGGCCACCGCCACGAGGAGGGCGAGGCCGCTCCCGACACCGCCTGCCAGCCGCCGGCGGCGGCGGATGCGCTCGCCCCGGCGCACAACGTCGCCCAGCAGCTCGTCGCGCGAGCGGTTCGGGGCTACGTCGTCATGATTCCAGGCCAACGGGGACCACCTCTTCCATGCCGGGACCGAGGCGTGAGCGCAGGGCGCCCAGACCACGGTGGATGTGGGTCTTGACACTGCCCACCGAGATGCCGAGGGCGACGGCGACCTCGCCGTCGGAGAGGTCGCCCAGGTATCGGAGGGCGACCGCCTGGCGCTGGCGGCGGGGCAGGGAACCGAGGGCCGCCACCAGGGCGACGCGGAGCACGACCAGGTCCTCGGCGTCGGGGCCGGCGGCCACGGGGAGGGCGATCACGTCGGGATGACGGCGGACCCGGTCGACGGCCAGGTTGGCGGCCACCCGCAACACCCACCCGTCGCGGTATTCGAGGGTGGAGACCCGGGGCCAGTGGGCGTAGGTGCGGGCCAGGGCCTCGGCCGCGATGTCCTCGGCCACGTCGGTGTCGCCGACCAAACGGCGGGCCAACTTGAAGGCGCGGGGGAACAGCTCGTCGAATGCCTGCTCGAATCCTTCGTGTATCGCCGTCGCCCCGGTCACAAACTAGGAAACGTCTGGCGGCGGCGTTTCGTTGACACGATGTTGAGATTCCTTCGAGCGGATCTCGCGGCGGCCCTCGGCCTCGTCCAGCAGCCGTTGCAGCTCCCGTTGGAGGGCGTGGGTGAGCTCGTGGGTGGCCTTGCGGGACGGGTGGCGCCGGCCCTCGGGCAGGGGCGCCGGGTACAGCGGCGGGCCGACGATCACCCGCACCTTCACCGGACGGGGGATGCGGGCTCCCTTGGGCATCGACCGCTCGGTGCCACCGACGCCGACAGGGACGATCGGCACGCCTGCCCGGCTGGCGACGTGGGCCGCCCCGTCGTACAGCTCCTCCACCACCGGCCCCGACCGGCGGGTGCCCTCGGGGAAGAGGACGAGCCCGTCTCCCTCGCCCAGGACCTCGACCGTGCGGCGCAGGGCCTCGCGGTCGACCTTCCCCCGGGCCACCGGGTAGGCGCCCATGGCGGCGATGATCCGCCCGAACCACGGGTACTTCCAGAGCGATTCCTTGCCCATGAACCGCATCCGCCGCTTGGTGACGACCGACATGAGGGCGAAGTCGAGGTTGGAGCGGTGGACGGGGGCGAGGACGAACGCGCCGGTGGTGGGCACGTTGTCGAGGCCCTCGTAGGAGGCCCGGAAGTAGAGCCGGCTGAGCACCGACGTCGCGTTGCGGACGATCCAGTACAGGACCAGCCCGATCATCCGCATGGTGCTCGGACGCTTCCACCGGCGCAGGCGTTTCACCGGAGAAGGCCCACGATCTCGTCGACCACCTCGTCGACGCTCCGTCCGGTGCTGTCGATCACCACCGCCCCGTCCGGCACCACCAGCGGCGACACGGCCCGGGTGGAGTCGAGGCGGTCGCGGCGACGGACGTCGTCGGCGTCCTCGTCCGACCGGCGCTTGGCCCGCTCCTCCGGGCGTGGCCGTCAGGAACACCTTGAGCTCGGCGTCGGGGAAGACCACGCTGCCGATGTCGCGGCCCTCCACCACCGCCCCCCCGTGGTCCTCGACCCACCGGCGTTGCAGGTCGACCAGCCGGGCCCGCACCTCGGGTACGGCCGCCACCGCGCTCACCAGGCGGCCCACCCAGGGGGTGCGCATCTCGTCGGTGACGTCCTCCCCGTCGACCAGCACCCGCTCCCCCACCATCCGGAGGTCGATCGCGTCCGCCACCCGGGCCAGGTCGGCCGGTTCGAGGTCGGGGCCGATCTCGCCCGCCTCGCACCGGCGGAGGACCCCCACCGCCACCGCCCGGTACATCCCTCCCGTCTCCAGGCAGTCGAGACCCAGGCGGCCGGCGACGGCCCGGGCCACAGTGGACTTTCCGGAGCCCACCGGCCCGTCGATCGCGATCACACGCATCGGCGGAGATCATCCTCGAAGCCGGGATAGCTGGTGGCCACCGCGTCCCAACCGTCGACGACGGTGTCGCCGGCGGCGGCCATGGCGGCCACGGCCATCGCCATGGCCACCCGGTGGTCGCCGTGGGACCGGACGTGACCGCCGTGGAGGCCGCCGCCTCCCGTGCCGGTACCGGTCACCGTGAGGCCGTCGTCGGTGGGCTCGACCTTGCCCCCGAGGGCCGACAGCTCGCTGGTCACGGTGGCCAACCGGTCGCTCTCCTTCACCCGCAGCTCGCCCGCCCCCCGGAAGGTGGTGGTGCCCTCGGCCACGGCCGCGGCCACGGCCAGCACGGGGATCTCGTCGATCAGGCCCGGGATCTGGTGGCCCTCGACGTCGGTGCCGTGGAGGTCGGGCGAGTAGCGGGCCCGGAGCGACCGCTCCCCCACCCGCTCGACATCGGCGCCCATGGCGACCAGCACGTCGAGGAACCCGGCCCGGGCCGGACCGAGGTACACGTCGTCGATGACCAGCTCACTGCCGGGGACGATGCACGCCGCCACCACCCAGAAGGCGGCCTGGGACGGGTCGCCGGGGACGTCGAGCTCGAACGGGTGGAGGGCCGACGGCCGCAGGCGGACGATGCCGTCGGCCACCTCGATGTCGGCGCCGGCCGCGTCCAGCATCTCCTCGGAATGAGCCCGGGTCGGCGTCGACTCCCGCACGACCGTCTCCCCCTCCGCGCTCAAGGCGGCCAGCAGGATGGCCGCCTTGACCTGGGCGCTGGCCACCGGCATCTGATAGTCGATGCCGTGGAGGCCGCCGCCCCGCACCGTGATCGGCGGCAGGCGCCCGCCGTCGCTCCCCTCGACCGTGGCCCCCATCAGCCGGAGGGGCTCGGCCACCCGGTCCATCGGCCGGCGGGCGATGGACTCGTCCCCCGAGAGCACCGTCACCCAGTCGAAGCCGGCGCACAACCCGGCCAGGAGGCGGATGGTGGTGCCCGAGTTGCCGACGTCGAGCACCCCCGAGGGCTCGTGCAGCCGGGACCGCCCGCCCGTGACCAGGTGACCGTCGACCACCGCCCCCAGTGCCTGGACCGCGGCCGCGGTGCCGGCCACGTCGGCACCGGGCGAGAGTCCCCGCACCACGGAGATTCCCTCGGCGAGGGCGGCCAGGATGAGCGCCCGATGGGAGATCGACTTGTCGCCGGGAACCCGCACCTGTCCCCGCAGCGGCCGTCCCCCCTCGATGCGGAGGCTGGTCACGCGAGGGCCCGCCACGACGGCCGGAAGCCCCGATCGGTGAGGGCGGCCCGCACGTCGTCCACCGCCTCCCGGCGTACGACCATCACCAGCACGCCCTGGGGCCCCTCGACCGAGTGGGCGATCTCCAGGTCGACGATGTTGACGCCCATCTCGCCCAGCAGGGTGGTGACCTCGGCCAGGACTCCCGGGCGGTCGGGGACGGGCACCCGCACCTCGGCCAGGTCGTCGGGCACCGGCACCCGGGCGGGCAGGTTCACCCGGGCCGCCCGGGCCCGTTCCAGCTCCACCAGGAGGCCGTCGCGGTCGCCCGTGGCCACCAGGTCGCGCATGCCGGCCAGGGCCGCCAGCAGGCGGTCGAGGGAGGCCACGATGGCGTCGCGGTTCTCGGCGCAGATGTCGGGCCAGATGGCGGGCGAGCCGGCGGCCACCCGGGTCATGTCGCGGAACCCGCCCGCGGCCAGCCGGAGGACGGCCGCGTGCTCCTCCCCCCGGTCGGCGGCCAGGGCCATGAGGGTGGCCGCGGTCAGGTGGGGGACGTGGGAGACGAGCGCCACCAGCTCGTCGTGGCGCTCGGGCGGGAGGGCGACCACGTCGGCACCCAGGGACGTGACGACGGAGCGGACGCGGGCGAAAGCGTTGGGGTCGGTGTCGACGGTGGGCGTGAGGACCCATGTGGCCCCCTCGAAGAGGCCGGCGTCGGCCCCGTCGACCCCTTCCTGCTCGGAGCCGGCCATCGGGTGCCCGCCCACGAACCGGGGGTCGGCGACCGCCGCCGCCAACGGCCCCTTCACGCTCCCGACGTCGGTGACCAGCCCGCTGCCGGCCGCCAGGGCCGCTCGCGCCTCGCCGGGGATGGATGACACCGGCGTGCACACGAAGGTCACGTCGGCGTCGGGGTCGTCGCCCACCGCGTCGAGGGCGCCGAGGACGAGCGCCCGCTCCGCCCGCTCCTGGTTGGCGTCGCGGCCCGTCACGTGCCATCCCCGGGCTCGTAGGGCCAAGCCGATGGAGCCGCCGATGAGCCCCGTCCCGATCACGACCGCCCGGTCGGTCACACCGGCAGGTCGTCGTTCAGACCGGCCGCCCCCTCCAGGTAGACGTGGCGCAGCTCCGACCGCGGCCGCTCGGTGGACAGGTGCATGAGGACCCGGATGCACCGGGGGGTGCCGTGGGGGACGCTCAGCTCCCGGGCCGAGAGAAGGGGGACGTCGCCCAGCCCCATGAGCCGGGCCGGGGTGGCGGGGAAGGTAGCGGTGAGGTCGTCGGTGGCGGTGAAGAGGATGCTGATCAGGTCGTCCTTGTCCACCTGGTTGCGGGTGATCATCTCCGTGATGAGGGTCTGGACGGCCTTGGTGATGGCCGCCTCGGTGTCGGACTCGACCGTGGTCGCGCCCCGCAGAGCTCGAACCGCAGCAGGCATGGGACGAATGTACCTGCGCTGGGCACCGGTGGGGGCGGTCGGAGACGTCCCGACGATGTAGTCGGCGACGCGGTGACTATGTACTATGAGGGCGTGAAGACGATCACCATCACCATCCCGGAGGATCTCGACGACCGGGCCGCGTCCGAGGCGCGAAGGCGTGGGATCTCGAAGTCCGAGTTGATCAGGCGAGGCCTCGACGCGGTTCTCCCCGCGGTGCCGGCGGGGCAGCCGGACGACGACCCGTGGCGCACGCTCGCGGGATTCGGGAGCCCGGGCACCTCGGTCGGGCCGGGTGAGATCGACCAGGTCGTCTACGGCGGTTGAAGTTCGCAGACACAGGGTGGTGGGTGGCCTGGACCCTCCCGCACGACGGTCGCCACGGTGACGCCATCGGGATGCTGGTGACGGTTGGGCGTACAGAACAGGTGATCACCACCAACCTCGTCGTCGGTGAGACTTGGACGTTCCTCCGACGTAAGGACAGCCACCGGACGGCCCTGGCGTTCGTCGACCGCGTCGAGGCCCTCAGGGCCGACGGACGCCTGGTGGTGCACCGGGTCACCGAGGAGCAGGAGGCGGCGGCCTGGGACTGGCTCCGACGGCACGACGAACGCGTCTACTCCTTCGTGGACTCCACGAGTTTCCGGGTGATGCGCGACCGTCGACTCCGGGAGGCGCTCGCCTTCGACCACGATTTCCTGGCCGCCGGCTTTCTGGAGGTGCGAGGGCGATCCTGAGCGGCGGGCGGCGGCTAGCGGTTGGCCCGGTTCGACGGCTGGCGGCGGGTGCGGACCTCGGCCACCGACTCCTCCAGGCCCCGGACCTCTTCCGGCGTGAGGGGCCGCCACTCGCCGGGGGCGAGGGCGCGGTCGCTCACCGGGCCGATGCGCACCCGCACCAGGCGCACCACGTGGTGGCCGACGGCGGCCAGCATCCGCCGGACCTGGCGGTTGCGGCCCTCGTGGATGGTGAGCTTGAGGATGCGGGGCTCCACGGTCGACGCCCGGGCCGGCGTCGTCATCCCGTCGTCGAGCATGACGCCCGTCCGCAGCTGGCGGACCTGGCCGGCGGTGGGGATGCCGTCGACCTCGACCAGGTACTCCTTCTCCACCCCGTAGGAGGGGTGGGCCAGCCGGTGGGCCAGGTCGCCGTCGTTGGTGAAGATGATGAGGCCCTCGGTGTCGGCGTCGAGCCGGCCGACGGAGAACACACGCGGCTCGCGGGGCATCAGATCGAGTGCCGTCGCCCGGCCCTGGGGGTCGGACGCGGTGACGACGGCCCCCTTGGGCTTGTTGAGCAGGTAGTACACAAGCCCCGGCCGCACCGAAACGGGCACCCCATCCACGGCCACCTCGGCCACGTCGGGGTCGACCCGTCGCCCGAGGATGGCGACCTCGCCGTCGACGGTGACCCGCCCCTCCTCGATCAGCTCCTCGCACGACCGCCGGCTGCCGAACCCGACTGCGGCCAGCACCTTCTGCAACCTGTCCCCCGAGGGCAGTTCAGGATCAGTCAAGGGCCCCTGGTCAGTCAAGGGACGACGTCCCGCTGCCGAGGGCCTTCTCGATGGCTTCCACCATCTCCGGGCCCGGGACGAAGCTGGAGAGGGGTGGCAGGTCGGCTATGGAGTCGACGCCCAGCTTCTCGAGGAACAGGCGGGTGGTGCCGTAGAGGACGGCCTGGCCGGGGCCGGGGTCGCGGCCGACCTCCTCGATGTAGCCCCGGTGGGCCAGGGTGCGCATGACGGCGTCGGCGTTGACGCCCCGCACCGACGCCACCTGGGGCCGGGAGACCGGCTGGCGGTAGGCGACGACGGCCAGCGTCTCCAGGGCCGCGCCCGACAGGCGGGCGGGCTGGCCGTCGAGCACGAAGCGCTCCACGTACGGGGCCAGGTCGGGATGGGTCTGGAGCCGGTAGCCGCCCGCCACCCGGGCCAGCACGAAGCCCCGCTCCTCGTCGCCGTAGGCCGCGGCCAGGGCCGCGCACTCCTCGTCGATCCGGGCCGGGCTCACCTCCAGCAGTTGGGCCAGCAGGTGGGGCTCCACCGGCTCCTCGGCCACCAGCAGGACCGCCTCCAGGGCTCGGGTGAGCTCGCTACGAGCCATAGCTGTCGGCCCCCGCGGCCAGGGACGATGCGACCTCGTCGCCTCCAGTCCACATGATGCGCAGCTCGCCGAAGGTCGACGCCTGGTCGAGCTCGACCAGGCCCTGCTTGTAGAGCTCGAGGACGGCGAGGAAGCGCACCACCACGTCGATGCGGGCGTCGAGGCCGGCGGTGACGTCCCGGAAGGTGGTGGTGCCGGCGGCGGGGATGGTGGCCAGGAGCTCGGCGACGGCGTCGCCCACCGAGATCCGGATCGGCGTCATGTGGACGATGGACACCTTGGGCGGCGGCCTGGGGCTGGCCGCCCGTACCAGGGCCCGGGCCAGGTCGGCGGGCGTGACGCCGGCCAGGAGGTCGGGGGCAAGGGCCAGGAACCAGGGCTCGGGACCGGCGGTGCGGGGAGCGCTGCGGGCGCCGGCGTCGAGCATGCGGGCCAGGTTCTCGCCGGCCTGGGAGAAGGTCTTGCACTCCAGCAGCTGGGCCAGCAACAGGTCGCGCTGCTCGAACAGGGCCAGATCGTCGTCGTCGATGCCTTCGCCGGGGGCCTGGGGAAGGAGCCGCCGGGCCTTGAGCTCGACCAGCGTGGCCGCGATGAGCAGGAACTCGGTGGCCGTCTCCAGGTCGAGGGGGCCCATGCGGTCGAGCTCGGCCAGGTAGGCATCGACGATGGCGGAGAGCGACACCTCGTAGAGGTCGACCTCCTGGCGGGCGATCAGGTGGAGCAGCAGGTCGAACGGCCCTTCGAAGACCTCGGTGCGGACCTCGTACGGCACGGTCACCGACACTACCGGCGGAGGCCCTCCGCCCGGCGCATACCATCGCCCTCCATGGAGGAGCTGTAGGCATGGCACGGGTGCTCTCGGGAATCAAGCCCACCGGACGCGTCCATCTCGGCAACTACCTGGGCGCCCTCCGGCACTGGGTGACCGAGCAACACGAGTCCGACAGCTTCTACACGGTGGTCGACCTCCACGCCCTCACCATCGAGCACGACCCCGTCCAGCTGCGGGAACGCACCCTGGAGCTGGCCCGGGTGCTGGTGGCCGTCGGACTCGACCCCGACGTGGCCACCCTGTTCATCCAGAGCCACGTGGCCGAGCATGCCGAGCTGAGCTGGCTGATGGAGGCCACCGTCACCTACGGCGAGCTGCACCGGATGATCCAGTTCAAGGAGAAGTCGAGCGGCCAGGAGTCGGTCCGGGCGGCCCTGCTCACCTATCCCGCCCTCATGGCGGCCGACATCCTCCTCTACGACGCCGACCGCGTCCCCGTGGGCGAGGACCAGCGCCAGCACCTCGAGCTTGCCCGCGACCTGGCCATCCGCTTCAACCACCACTACGGGGCGACGTTCGTGGTGCCGGAGGCCGCCGTCCCCACCGTCGGGGCCAGGATCATGGACCTCCAGGACCCGACGTCGAAGATGGGCAAGTCGTCGGTGTCGGGGGCGGGCACCGTCTACCTGCTCGACGATCCCGCGGAGGTGGTCAAGAAGGTGCGGCGGGCCGTCACCGACGCCGAGGCCGACGTCGGCTTCGACGTGGAGAACAAGCCCGGCGTGTCGAACCTGCTGTCGATCCTGGGCGCGGCCACCGGCCGGTCCCCCCAGGAGGCGGCAGCCGGCTACAGCCAGTACGGCGCCCTCAAGGCCGACACCGCCGACGCCGTGGTCGAGCTGCTCCGACCGATCCAGGAGCGTTACCGGGAGCTGGCCGCCGACCCCGGCGCCACCGGCGCCATCCTCCGCAAGGGCGCTCAGAAGGCGGAACAGGTGGCGTCGGCCACCCTCTCGCGGGCCCAAATGGCGATCGGGCTCCTTCCGCCCTCGTAGCGCGCGTACTGTGTGCGCCGTGAGACGAGGACTACGCCCCGCGTTCGCAGCCGTCATCGTTCCCCTCGTCCTTCTCGCCGGCTGTGGCAGTGACCCAAAGGCCCCCGACACCGACGCCCCCGCCGGCTTCACGGTGGCGAAGGACGACAGCGCCGGCTTCGCCGTCGCCATCCCGGCCGACTGGCTGAAGATCCCCCTGAGCGAGGACCTCTCCGAGTTCAACGAGGGCGCCAACAAGCTGCGGCTCGAGAATCCCAACCTCGGCACCGCCATCGTGCTCGCCCGCAGCCTGGCCCAGGCCGGCGGCCGGCTCTTCGCCGTCGACCGCGAGGGCACGTCGATCGTGAACCTCACCGTCGGCAAGGCCAAGGAGAAGACGCTCGACGAGATCATGATCGCCACCAAGCCGGCCCTCACCGAGCGGGCGGGGGCCACCGAGATGTCGGACGAGGCCGTCAGCCTGCCGGCCGGGCCCGCCACCCGCCTGCGGTTCAAGCTGCCGCTGGAGAGCGGCGGCGAGACCGTCATCCTCGACGAGACGCAGTTCTACCTGCTCAAGGACGGCAAGGCCTACATCCTCACCATCGTGTCGGCCGACCCCGCCCTCGGCACCACCGTGGCCGACACCCTCCGCATCCGCTAACCGGCCGAGCGGGCCTTGCCGTCCGCCGGCCGGGTGCCGGGCCGCCGCCCAACTGGTGACACATCTGGTGGTCCTGGCCACCGGATCCGTCACCGGTTCGCAGACAACGCCCAACTGGTGACACATCTGGTGGTCCTGGCCACCGGATCCGTCACCGGTTCGCAGGGGGGCTCAGGTGTCGTCCTGGGCCCGGACGGCCTCGGCCTGGGCTCCGACGACAGCCAGGTCCTCCACCCCGGTGACCTGGATGGCCCCGGCGCGGTAGCGGCGGCGCTGGCGGATCTCGAGGCGGCGGGCCACTCGGCTGATGCTGTAGTTCACGATGATGTACATCACGGCCGCCACCGACACCGACTGCAGGGTGTTGTCGAAGAACTCCCCCGCGATCTGGGACCGTCGCAGGAGCTCCTCGACCAGGATCACGAAGCCGAGCGACGTGTCCTTGAGCAGGGTGACGAGCTGGCTGACGATGGCCGGGATCATGCGCCGGAAGGCCTGGGGGACGACCACCAGCAACATCGTCTGCCAGTAGCCGAGCCCGACGGCGAAGGCGGCTTCGGTCTGGCCCCGGTCGAGGGAGAGGATCCCGGCCCGGAAGACCTCGCCCAGGATGGCGCTGTTGTACAGCGTGAGGCCGAGCACAAGGGCGTTGAACTTGGAGATCTCGAGGCCGACCTCGATCAGCCCGTACCCGCAGAACAGGATGAGGACGTAGAGGGGCAGGCCCCGGAAGAACTCCACGTACGTGGCCGCCAGGAACCGCACCACGAAGGTCCGGGACAGGCGGGCGAGAGCGAGGAGCGTCCCCAGCACGATCGACAGGCCCATCGCCAGGCCGGCCACCTTCAACGTGGTGAGCAGCCCGAGCAGGAAGAACCTCCACTGCCTCCAGATGGTGAACGGCCTCCAGACGTCGCCATCGAACTGGCCCCGCTCCTGGAGCCGCAGCACGAGCATCACCAGCAGTCCGACGATCACCACCACTGCCACCACCGAGGCGACCCGCGCCTGGCGACGACCGCGGGGCCCGAGGGCGTCGGCGAGGACGGGGGCGGTCACCTTCGGAACGCGACCTTGTGCTCGATCCACCCGACCACAGCCCCGGCGGGAAGGGTGAGGACCAGGTAGGCCAGGCCGGCGCCGAGAAGGGCGGGAAAGAACTGCGCCTCGGCCGAGCCGATCGCCTCGCCGGTTTTGGTGAGGTTGGGCACGGCGATGATGGTGACGAGAGCCGAGTTCTTGATCAAGGCGATGAAGATGCTGCCCAGGGGCTGGACGACCGTTCGCATCGCCTGGGGCATGATCACCTGGCCCAACGTCTCCGGGAACGTCAGCCCCAGCGACCGGCCCGCCTCCGCCTGGCCGACGGCCACCGAGTTGATCCCCGCCCTGACCGCCTCGGCCACGAACGTGCCGGTGTAGGTGGTCAGGACGATGATCCCGACCCAGAACCGGGACATGGAGATCCCGATGGCGGGAAGGAAGCCGAACCAGAACAGGAACATCAACAACGCCAGGGGCGTGTTGCGGAAGATGTTCACGTAGGCCGTGCCCGCCGCCCGCAGCGGAGGCACCGGGCTGACCCGGAACCCGGCCACGACGGTGCCCACGACGAAGGCCAGGGCGAACGCCACCAGCGTGAGGACGGTGGTGTCCACCATCCCGGCGAGGTAGGCGTCGAGGTTGTCGACGACGATGTTCACGCCGCCCTAGCCCTTCGGTCGTGGGCCGGTGGCCGGGTCAGCCGGTGGTGGTCGTCGTGGCGGCTTCCGTCGTCGTGGTGGCGACGGTGGTCGTGGTCGCCCCGGCGGCGGTCGTGGTAGGTGCCGGTGCCGGTCCGGCCGAGGTGTAGCGGTCGACGGCCGGCGGCGTGTCGGGCGTCGGGACACCGAGCTCGCCCAGGGTGGCCTCGAAGGCCTCCTTCCAGTCGCCGTTGGCGTAGATCTCCTCCAGCCGGTCGTTGACGAAGGTGCGGAAGGCGTCGTCGCCCCGCTGCACGCCGATGCCGTAGGGCTCGTCGCTGAACTTCTTGCCCACGATCTTGAGGTCGTCGGGGTTGGCGTCCACGAAGCCGAGGAGGATCGAGTTGTCGGTGCTGACCGCGTCGACGTTGCCGTTGAGGAGGTCGTCCTTGCACTGGCTGTAGGTGTCGTACTCGATGAGGGTCGCCGCGGGTGCCCGCTCCTTGATGCGGGTGGCGGGCGTGGAGTTGCGGACACTACAGACGCTCACGCCCGAGACGAGGGACTCGACGCCGGTGATGGTGGTGTTGTCCTTCTTGACCATGATGTCCTGGCCCGCGATGTAGTACGGGCCGGCGAAGTCGATCCGCTGCTTGCGGGCGTCGTTGATGGTGTAGGTGGCCACCACCATGTCGACCGTGCCCTGCTCGATGACCGTCTCCCGCACCGGCGTCGGGGTCTCGATGAACTCGATCTTGTTGCCGAGGTCGGACGCGTCGCCGCCGAAGATGCCGGTGGCGATGAGCTTGGCGATCTCGACGTCGAAGCCCTCGACCTGGTCGGTGAGCGGGTTCTTCTGGCCCAGGCCGGGCTGGTCGAACTTGGTGCCCACCACGATCTTGCCCTTGGCCTGGATCTCGGCCATCGTCGAACCGGCGGCGAAGGACGGCCCGCCCGACGTGGTGTCGGAACCGCCGACTGTGGGCGTGTCGTCGTCGTCGCCACAGGCGGCGCCCATCAGGGCCACCGTCAAGAGCACGATCGGGAACAACCACCGCTGCTTCTTCATCCTCTGCCTCCAGGTTGAACGTTGGCCACAAGCACGTGGCTAGTGCTCCAAGATCTTGGATAGGAAGTCGCGCGCCCGCTCGGACTCTGGTCTGGCGAAGAATTGGTCGGGTGGGGCGATCTCGACGATACGGCCTCCGTCCATGAAGGCTACCCGGCGGGCCGCGGAGCGCGCGAAACCCATCTCGTGGCTGACCACGATCATGGTGGTTCCCTCGGCCGCCAGCTCGATCATCACGTCGAGCACTTCCTTGATCATCTCCGGGTCGAGGGCCGAGGTGGGCTCGTCGAAGAGCATGAGCTTAGGGCTCATGGCGAGGGCCCGGGCGATGGCGGCCCGCTGTTGCTGGCCACCGGACAGCTCGGCCGGGTAGGCGTCGGCCTTGGCCGCGATCCCCACCCGCTCGAGGAGCTGCATGGCCTTGTCCTTGGCGTCGGACTTCGACATCTTGCGCACCTTGATCGGCCCGAGGGTCAGGTTCTGCAGGATCGTCTTGTGGGCGAACAGGTTGAACGACTGGAACACCATGCCCACGTCGGCCCGCAGCCGGGCCAGGGCCTTGCCCTCCTCGGGCAGGGCCACGCCGTCGATGGTGATGGTGCCCGAGGTGCAGGCCTCGAGGCGGTTGATGCAGCGGATGAGGGTGGACTTCCCCGAGCCCGACGGCCCGATGACCATCAGCACCTCGCCCCGGCCGACCTGGAGGTCGACGTCGTGGAGGACGTGGAGGTCGCCGAAGAACTTGTTGACCTTGTCGACGACGACAAGGGGCGTGGCGGGGGCGGCCGGCGCCGACGGTGCTGCGGGGGCGGCGGGCGTGGTGGTCATGCGAAGGCTCCCTTCCGGGGCAGGCGGCTCGACGCCGCGGCCATGGCCAGCAGACCGGAAAGGGCCACCACGGCCCCCGCCGCCCCCGCGGTGAGCACCCGGCGGAGGGAGGCGTCGCGGCAGGCGTGGTCGCGGGCCAGGTCGAAGAGGGTGGCGCCGCCGGAGGCAGTGGAGGCGTCGCCCAGGGCGGTGCCGCATTCGACCGAGACTGCCGCCGCGGGGGCGGCGTCGAACGAGCGCAGGCGGAGGAGGGGATCGTCGACGACGCTGGCATCGACCGGCATGGAGAGGAAGGCGAAGGCGATGACCACTCCGAGCACGGCGACGACGGCCGCCAGTCGCCGGGCCCGCACCCGCCGGGGCGCCCGCCGCGCGGCCAGGGACCGTCTGGCCTGCTTGGCTCGCTCGGCCACCCTCAGTGCCATTGCGCCCCGCACTGTACAGAACCGGCGTCTCCCGCCGCAGGAACGGCGGGCGTGCCGCCGGTGGTCGGTTGTGCAGCCGTGCCGGTCTGTCGCGTACAACTACCGACTCGGTTCACCGCCGGCGGTGTCCGCCCGTTGTGGAGTTACCGCAGCGATGCGCAGTTGATGCAGCGGCGGGCCTCGGGCTTGGCCTCGAGGCGGGCGGGGCCGATGGGCTCCCCGCAGCGCTCGCAGGTGCCGTAGGTGCCGTCGTCGAGCTTGCGCAGGGCGTCCTCCACCTGCACCAGCGTCTCCTTCAGCGTTCCGACCAGCACGTCGACCTCGCCCCGCTCGGCTGTCACCTGGCTCGTATCGGCGAAGTTCTGGTCGAACGTGATCGATCCCGCGTCGCCGTCGCCCAGCTCGCCGAGGCGGGCGAGCAGGTTGTTGTGCTCCTCCTCGAGGGATTTGCGCAGGTCAGCAAGGACGGTATCGCTCAACACAAGGCCCGTAGCCTACCTTGACCGGCCACTCCGGGCGCGGGGATGGGCCGCGTCGTAGATCCGGCGCAGCCGTTCGGTCGACACCTTGGTGTACACCTGCGTCGTCGAGATGGACGCGTGGCCGAGCAGTTCCTGCACCACGCGGATGTCGGCCCCGTGGTCGAGCATGTGGGTGGCGCACGAGTGACGGAGCACGTGGGGGGTGAGCCGGCTCCCCAGGCCGACCTTGTCGCCGTAGTGGCGGACGATGCCCCACGCCCCCTGCCGTGACAACCGCCCGCCCCGCACGTTGAGGAACACCGCTTCCGAGTCGCCCCGCCGGGCCCACCGCTCGGGCGCCATCGCGCCCCGCCCGGCGGGGGCCAGCCACGCCAGCAGCGCCTCCCGCGCCACCCGACCCACGGGCACCACCCGCTCCTTCGACCCCTTCCCGAACGCCCGCAAGAGGCCGGCGTCGAGGTCGAGGTCGGCGAGCGACAGTCCCACCAGCTCCGACACCCGCAGGCCGCAGGCGTACAGAACCTCGAGGATGGCCCGGTCGCGGCGGGCAGGGGCGTCGTCGCCCGCCACCGCCCCCAGGAGGGAGAGGACCTCCTCCTCCGACAGGGCCTTGGGCAAGCCGGCCGGGACGCGGGGCGGGCCGACCTCCTCGGCCGGGTTGCCCTCCACGTCGCCCTCGTCCTCCAGGAACCGGTGCAGGGAGCGGACCGCCACCAGGGCTCGGGCCACCGACGACGGCGCCCGCCGGGCGGCCCGCAGGAAGGCCACGTAGTCCTCCACCACCGGTTCGGTCACGTCGGCCACGGCCAGTCCCCGTCCGGTGAGGAACTCCGCGTAGGCGGCCAGGTCGCGCCGGTAGGCGGCCAGGGTGTTGAGCGACCGGCCCCGCTCCACCGCCAGCCACGACAGGTACTCCTCGGCCTCGACCGGGAGCGGCCGGCTCACTCCGTGAGCAGGGCGATCGGGTCGGCGGCGACGCGGCCGAGGGCCTCCGCCACCGCCGGGTTGGCCACCTCCCCGGCCACCGTGTTCACGCCCATCCGCAGGGCCGGGTCGAGGGCCACGGCGGCCAGCACCCCGTGCTCGGCCACCTCCACCACGTAGGGAAGGGTGGCGTTGGTGAGGGCGTAGGTGGAGGTGTGGGGCACCGCCCCGGGCATGTTGCCGACGGCGTAGTGGAGGACGTCGTGGACCACGTAGACGGGGTCGGCGTGGGTGGTCTCCCGGGTCGTCGCGACGCATCCGCCCTGGTCAACGGCAATGTCGACGATCACCGCCCCCCGCTTCATACCCCGCACCATGTCGTCGGTGACGACGACGGGCGCCCGCCCGCCGGCCACCAGCACCGCCCCGATGACGAGGTCGGCCTCGGCCACCGCCCGCTCCACCGCCCCCCGGTTGGAGGCCAGGGTCATGATCCGGCCCTTGTGGATCTGGTCGACCCATCGCAGCCGGTCGAGGTTCTTGTCGAGGAGGATGACCTCGGCCTCCATGCCCTGGGCGATCCAGGCCGCGTTCCACCCCACGTTGCCCGCGCCCAGCACCACCACCCGGGCCGGGCGCACGCCGGGGGCGCCGCCCAGGAGGACTCCCCGCCCGCCCTGCTCCCGCTCCAGGAAGTGGGCCCCGATCTGGGGGGCCATGCGCCCCGCGACCTCGCTCATGGGGGCGAGCAGGGGGAGGGCGCCCCCGCCGCCGGGGGCGGGCGCGGCGAGCTGCACCGTCTCGTAGGCGAGCGCGGTGGTTTTGGCCGCGAGGAGGGCGTCGGCCACCGCCGGGTAGGCGGCCAGGTGGAGGTAGGTGAAGAGGACGGTCTCGGTCCGCAGCCGCCGGTACTCGTCGGGCTGGGGCTCCTTGACCTTCACCACCAGGTCGGCCGACCAGGCGTCGTCGGCTATGACGATGGACGCGCGCCGCCGCCGCGTACTCGGCGTCGGGGATGGACGAGTCGCGGCCCGCCCCCTCCTGCACCAGCACCCGGTGACCGTGGGCCACCAGCTCGCGGGCGCCGTCGGGGGTGAGGGCGACCCGGTGCTCGCCCGCCTTGGTCTCGGCCGGGACGCCGACGATCATCCGGCGCAGGAAGGGTCGTCGATGACCACGACCGGCGCCTGGCGGGTGGTGGAGTACACCCGGTGGCCGTGGCCGTCGCACTTGTGGGCCACGTTGGCGAACTGGTCGGGGAAGTTGATGACCTCGGCCGCCGAGTCGTCGTAGTCGCCCACCGGCGCGTCGCCCCGGCCGCGGGCGTCGTTCCGGGCGTTGCACCCCCCGGCGGCCAGGCCCAGGGCCAGGGTCAGCACGGCGATTGTCAGCCGTCGTCTCACGGTGCCTCCTCGTCTCGGTCCCACACTCCCGCCAGTGTGGCCGAGGCCCGGTCCGGCCGGCGCCGCCGCCAGCGTCCGGTCGTCCTGTGGGCGCAGGCGTCAGCCTGCCGGGCGAGAGCCATGGTCGGCCGGGAGAGTTGGCCTGTGGGTTGACCATGGCATCCGCGGGCGGATGGCCGAGGGCTGAGGCAATGGAATGTCGCCGTTGGTGCCCCAGTACGTCGTGGCTCCGCCCTGGACATACCAGACACCGGTGGAGGAGCGGAACACGCCGATGTCGTGTTGCCGTTACCGTCGAAGTCGGCCGTCTGACGAACCGCATCATCGGTTCGCTGGAACAGGAACACGTCCAGGGTGCCGTTGGCGTCGCTCTGGCCCGCCACCAGGTTGGTGGCGAGCGATCCGAAGGCCACGAACGCCCGTTGGCGCTGATGGCCGGCACGATACTGCCGCCGCCGCCCGTTGTCGCGGTGCTGGCCGGCGTGTGCGCCACCAGCGTCACCGCCTCCGTGGCCCGCTGGAAGAGGAAGATGTCGTTGTTGCCGTTGGCGTCGCTCTGGCCGGCCACCAGGTTGGTGGCGGCCGACCGGAAGGCCACGACCCCCCGATCGGCGCTGACGACCGGGTCGAAACCGACGCCGTTGGCCCTCGTGGTCGCGCTGGCCGGCGTGTGCGACACAGCGTCAGCACCCCCGTGGCCTGCTCGAAGAGGAAGATGTCGTTGCCGTTGGCGTCGCTCTGGCCCGCCACCAAGTCGATGGCCGTCGACGAGAAGGCCACGAACGCCCCGTCGGCGCTGATGGCCAGCTCGATACTGGTGCCGTTGGCCGTTGTCGTCGCGCTGGCCGGCGTGTGCGACACAAGCGTCACCGCCTCCGTGGCCCGCTGGAAGAGGAAGATGTCGTTGTTGCCGTTGGCGGCGGTGCTCAGAGGAAGGGGTCGTAGATGGCGGGAAGGAAACGGAACGGGAATGTCGCCGTCGGCTCCCCGGTACGTCGTAGACCCCCCGCTCCTACGGTGAGCTCGACGGCAAGGCTCAGTTGCGTCCACAGACGTGGTGTACGAGTCGGCGCTGAGGGCCTGACGGCCTGACCATCCCCCCGACGCGACGACCACCGCGTCAACCTCAGAAGGAAGAGACCAAGCAACCAACTGAGGAGGAACACGGTGGTCCCTGACACCTTTAGCGCACTCGCCTGGCTGCGCAAGCACATCGACGGCGAGGGCGGCAACGACGTCATCCGCGACATGGTCAAGGTCTTCGCCGAGCAGCTCATGTCGGCCGAGGCCGACAACGCCTGCGGCGCGGCCTGGGGCGAGCGCAGCCCGGAGCGGGTGAACTCCCGCAACGGCTACCGCGGCCGTGGCTTCGACACCCGGGCCGGCACCATCGAGTTGGCCGTGCCCAAGCTGCGCTCGGGCAGCTACTTCCCCGACTGGCTGCTCGAGCCCCGCCGGCGGGCGGAGAAGGCCCTGGTGGCGGTGGTGGCCGAGGCCTACGTGGCCGGCGTGTCGACCCGGCGGGTGGACGCCCTGGTGCAGTCCATGGGCATCGACGGGATCTCCAAGTCCCAGGTCTCGGAGATGGCCCGCAGCCTCGACGCCGCCGTCGACGCCTTCCGCTCCCGGCCCCTCGACGCCGGGCCCTACGCCTACGTGGCCATCGACGCGCTGACCCAGAAGGTGCGGGAGGAGGGCCGCATCGTCAACATCGCCTGCGCCGTGGCCTGCGGCGTCAACGCCGACGGGCACCGGGAGATCCTGGGCATGGACGTGTTCACCACCGAGACGGGAGCAGGCTGGACGACGTTCCTGCGGGGACTGGTGGCCCGGGGCCTGTCGGGGGTGTGCCTCGTCGTCTCCGACGCCCACGAGGGCCTCAAGGCCGCCATCGCGGGGGCGCTGCCGGGCGCCACCTGGCAGCGCTGCCGGACCCACTTCGTGCGCAACCTGCTCTCCAAGGTGCCCCGCTCGGCCCAGACCATGGTGGCCACGGGGGTGCGCACCATCTTCGAGCAGCCCGATGCCACCCAGGTCGTCGCTCAGCACGCCCGGGTGGTGGAACAGCTGGTGGCCAAGTACCCCGAGGCCGCCGGGATGCTCATCGACGCCCGGGCGGACCTGTTGGCCTTCACCACCTTCCCCAAGGAGCACTGGCGCCAGATCTGGTCCAACAACCCCCAGGAGCGGCTCAACAAGGAGCTGCGCCGGCGCACCGACGTGGTCGGCATCTTCCCCAACCGGGCCGCCGTGATCCGCCTCGTGGGGGCAGTGCTGGCCGAGCAGAACGACGAGTGGGCCGTCGCCCGGCGCTACATGTCCCCCGAGCTGCTGGCCAAGGCCCGAATGATCGTCATCGACGGAGGGCTCGATGACACGACCAACGACACCGACCTGGCCAAGGTGGGGTAAACAAGTCCCCGAGGTTGACGTGGTGGTGGTCATACACCACGTCCGTGGACGTGACCGCAAGGCTCAGCGGCGTAGCCCGTGACGGCGCGCCCGGGGCCGCTCGGTAGACGAGAACTCCCCCCAGTGCAGGGCCGCCAGACTCGCAGACGACGACGTAGGGTGTCTCGTCCACCGGTGCTTCGGGGCACGGGTTTGCGCCACACGGTCCCTCATCCACCGGCAGCGATTCGCAGGGTGTGGCGGCGCACGGGTCCTCAACGACCGGACTCGATTCAGGAGTTAGCACCGCACGGGCCATCGTCCGGCACGACCGGTTCACACGGGTTGCGTCGCACGGCCCCTCGTCCGGGAGCACCGATCCACAGGGCTCGGCGCCACACGGCTCCTCCTCGGCGACGCTCACGCTGCGGGCCCCGCCGAATGCGCCATCGGACCGCCCGCAAGCACGATCAGCGCGAGCAGCCCCCCGTCGCGCCGGCCAGGTGCGGATCCGGCCTTCGGTTGACGGTATCGGACCGTGCACACGGTGGAATCTCGAGCATCTGCCACCCAGCGGTGAACGATGATGAACCTGCTCGGACCGGGACCGAACCCCTGAGGCCGTGCGTGGACGCTCGTGCTCAAGAGAAGGGGTCGTAGATGGCGTATGGCAACGGGACGGGAACGTCGCCGTTGGCGCCCCAGGTGGTCGTGGCTCCGCCCTGGACGTACCAGACACCGGTTGCGTCGCGGAACACGGCGATGTCGGTCGTTCCGTTGCCGTTGTAGTCGCCGGGGGCGGGGACGTCGCCGTTGGCGCCCCAGTACGTCGTGGCTCCGCCCTGGACGTACCAGACACCGGTTGCGGGGCGGAACACGGCGATGTCGGTGGTGCCGTTTCCGTTGTAGTCGCCGGGGACAGGGACGTCGCCGTTGGTGCCCCAGTACGTCGTGGCTCCGCCTTGCACGTACCAGACACCGGTGGCCGGGCGGAACACGGCTACTTCGGTGCTGCCGTCGCCGTTGTAGTCGCCGGGAACGGGGATGTCGCCGTTGGTGCCCCAGTACGTCGTAGCGCCGCCCTGGACGTACCAGACACCGGTCGAGGGGCGGAACACGGCTACTTCGGTCGTTCCGTCTCCGTTGTAGTCGCCGGGAACGGGGACGTCGCCGTTGGTGCCCCAGGTGGTCGTGGCTCCGCCCTGGACGTACCAAACGCCGGTGGTGCGCCGGAACACGGCGATCTCGGTCGTCCCGTTTCCGTTGTAGTCGCCGGGAACGGGAAGGTCGCCATTGGTGCCCCAGTAGGTCGTGGCTCCGCCCTGGACGTACCAGACACCGGTGGAGGGGCGGAACACGCCGATGTCTGTGGTGCCGTTTCCGTCGAAGTCGGCCGGCGGACGAGCCGCGCCATCGCTTCGCTGAAACAGGAACACGTCGGTAGCGCCGTTGGCGTCGCTCTGGCCCGCCACCAGGTTGGTGGCGCTCGACGAGAATGGTACGAACGCCCCGTCGGCGCTGATGGCCGCCTCGGCACTGCCGAGGTTGGCCGTCGTGGTGGCGCTGGCCGGCGTGTGCGACACCAGCGTCACCACCCCCGTGGCCCGCTGGAAGAGGAAGGCGTCGTAGTTGCTGTTGGCGTCGCTCTGGCCCGCCACCAGGTTGGTGGCTGTCGACGAGAAGGCCACGAACGCGCCGTCGGCGCTGATGGCCGGATCGAGACCGCCGGCACTGGCCGTCGTGGTGGCGCTGGCCGGCGTGTGCGACACCAGCGTCACCACCCCCGTGGCCCGCTGGAAGAGGAAGGTGTCGAAGTCGCCGTTGGTGTCGCTCTGGCCCGCCACCAGGGTGGTGGCTGTCGAGGAGAATGCCACGAACGCCCCGTCGGCGCTGATGGCCGGATCGAGACTGAGGCCGCTGGCCGTCGTGGCGCTGGCCGGCGTGTGCGACACCAGCGCCACCACCCCCGTGGCCCGCTGGAAGAGGAATGTGTCGTAGTTGCCGTTGCCGTCGCTCTGGCTCACCACCAGATTGGTGGCGAGCGAGTGGAAGGCCACGAACGCCCCGTCGGCGCTGATGGCCGGGCCGAGACTGTCGCTACTGGCCGTCGTGGTGGCGCTGGCCGGCGTGTGCGACACCAGCGTCACCACCCCCGTGGCCCGCTCGAAGAGGAAGGTGTCGAAGTCGCCGTTGGCGTCGCTCTGGCCCGCCACCAGGTTGGTGGCGGTCGAGTGGAAGGCCACGAACGCTCCGTCGGCGCTGATGGCCGGCTCGAGACTGGCGCTGTTGGCCGTCGTGGTGGCGCTGGCCGGCGTGTGCGAAACCAGCGTCACCACCCCCGTGGCCCGCTGGAGGAGGAAGATGTCGAAGTCGCCGTTGGCGTCGCTCTGGCCGGCCACCAGATTGTTGGCGAACGAGAAGAAGGCCACGAACGCCCCGTCGGCGCTGATCGCCGGCTCGGAACTGAAACCGTTGGCCGTCGTGGTGGCGCTGGCCGGCGTGTGCGAAACCAGCGTCACCACCCCCGTGGCCCGCTGGAGGAGGAAGATGTCGCCGGTGCTGTTGGCGTCGCTCTGGCCGGTTGCCAGGTTGGTGGCGGTCGAGCGGAAGGCCACGAACGCCCCGTCGGAGCTGATGGCCGGCTCGGAACTGATCCCGCTGGCCGTCGTGGTGGCGCTGGCCGGCGTGTGCGATACCAGCGTCACCGCCCCCGTGGCCCGCTCGAAGAGGAAGATGTCGTTGTTGTTGTTGGCGTCGCTCTGGCCCGACACCAGGTCAGTGGCGCTCGACTGGAAGGCCACGAACGCCCCGTCGGCGCTGGACGACGGGGATTGGCTGTCACCGAGGACTGCCGTCGCCGGCCCGACCGGCGTGTGCGACACGAGGCTGACCTGGCCGTTGGCGGCGCTTGCCGGCGCCGGGCCGGAGACCAATGCCAGACCGCTCAGCACCATGGCCAGGGCCAGATGGCTGACGCAACGCCGCCGCACTGGTGGGCCTACCCGTCGGGTGTTCAACGCCGCCTCCGTCCCCCGGGCGTCCTCGTCACGCCAAGGTGCCAGACGGTAATCGTAGGCTCCCGCGGTCGGCTGCGATCACCGGATGCCGAGGACCTCGCGGGCCAGGAGGAGGCCGATGATCGACTTGGCGTCGGTGATGCGGCGGTCGGCGATCATGGCCGGGACGTCGGCCAGCTCGACCGTCTCGATCGTCATGTGTTCCTCCTCGATGCCCTGGGCCGACACCTCGCAGGGAGTCAGGTCACGGGCGAGGAAGAGGTACGAGTGCTCGTCGCAGAAGCCGGGCGAGTTGAAGAACTCGGACAGCAGCTCCATGCGGCCGGCGGTCATCCCCACCTCCTCGGCCAGCTCCCGGTGGGCGGTGGTTTCCACCGGCTCGCCGTCGACATCGCGCTTGCCCGCCGGCACCTCCAGCAGGTCGTCCTCGACCGCGGCCCGGAACTGGCGAACCAGCAGGACCCGCCCGTCGTCGAGCACCGGCACCACCACCACCGCACCCGGATGGTGGACGACGTCGCGCTCGAACGTCTCACCGCTCGGGTCGGAGAAGGTCGCCCGGGCGGCAGTGATCAGCGTCCCCGTGAACACGACCTCCTCAGCGAGCTTGCGGAACCGGCTCAAGCTCGAGGTTCGGCAGCTTCGGCGCCCGGCCGTTGGCCCGCTCCACGGCCGCGGCCACGAACGCCCGGAACAGCGGGTGGGGGCGGTCGGGGCGGCTCTTGAACTCGGGGTGGGCCTGGGTGCCGATCCAGAAGGGGTGGCCCTTGAGCTCGACGAACTCCACCAGCCGGTCGTCGGGTGACGTGCCCACGGCCAGCAGCCCGGCCTCCTCCAGCCGGCGCCGGTAGCGGGGGTTGCACTCGTAGCGGTGGCGGTGGCGTTCGTAGACGAGGTGCTCGCCGTAGGCCTCGGCCACCTGGGAACCGGGGCGCAGCCGGGCCGGGTAGACGCCCAGGCGCATGGTGCCGCCGTAGTCGGTGACCTCCCGCTGCTCGTCCATGAGGTCGATGACGGGATGGGGCGCCTCCCCGTCGAACTCGGTGGAGTTGGCCCCCACCAGCCCGCACTCGTCGCGGGCGAACTCGATCACCATCGTCTGCAGGCCCAGGCACAGGCCGAGGCACGGGACCTCGTGCTCCCGGGCCCAGCCGGCGGCCGCGATCTTGCCCTCGATGCCGCGCGGGCCGAAGCCGCCGGGGATGACGATGCCGTCGAGGTCGCGCAGGCGGCCCTCGGCCAGCAAGCCCTCCACGTCCTCCGCCTGGACCCAATCGATCTCGATCCGGGCGCCACAGGCGTAACCGCCGTGACGGAGGGCCTCCACCAGGGACAGGTAGGCGTCGGGCAGGCCGTACTTGCAGACCAGGCCGATGCGGACGGTGGTCGTGGCCGCCTCCGCCTGGTCGACCATGGCCCGCCACTCGTCGAGGTGCGACTCCATCCCGCCGAAGCCGAGGAGCCGGCAGACGTAGTCGTCGAGGCCCTCGTCGTGGAGGACCAGGGGGATCTCGTAGAGGCTGCGGGCGTCGACCGCGCTGACCACCGCCTCCTCGGGGACGTCGCACAGCAGCGAGATCTTGCGCTTGAGGCCCATCGACAGGGGGCGGTCGCTGCGGCAGACGATGAGGTCGGGCTGGATGCCCCGGCTGCGCAGCTCGGTGACCGAGTGCTGTGTGGGCTTGGTCTTCTGCTCGCCCGACGGGCCGATGTAGGGGACCAACGTGAGGTGGATGTAGCAGACGTTGTCGCGCCCGACGTCCTTGCGGAACTGCCGGATCGCCTCCAGGAAGGGAAGGATCTCGATGTCGCCCACCGTGCCGCCGACCTCGGTGATGACGATGTCGACGTCGTCGCCGGCCAGGCGCAGGATGCGTTCCTTGATCTCGTTGGTGATGTGGGGGATGACCTGGACGGTGTCGCCCAGGTAGTCGCCCCGCCGCTCCTTGGCCAGCACCGTCGAGTAGATCGAGCCGGTGGTGGCGGACGAGTCGCGGTGGAGGTTCTCGTCGATGAAGCGCTCGTAATGGCCGAGGTCGAGGTCGGTCTCACCGCCGTCCTCGGTGACGAACACCTCGCCGTGCTGCGACGGGTTCATGGTGCCGGGATCGACGTTGATGTACGGGTCGAGCTTCTGGAGCGTGACCCGCAGGCCCCGGCTCTTGAGCAGTCGACCGAGGGACGAGGCAGTGAGGCCCTTGCCCAGAGAGCTGGCCACCCCGCCCGTCACGAAAATGTGCTTCGTCACGGGAGATCAGCCTACCGCGGCCGCCGCACCGGCCGAAGGACCGGCGATGGCCTGGACTTTCGCCGGCGGGACCGTCCCCTTCACTCGCCGACGGAGTTCCAGTAGGCCTTGAGGAGGCGGAGGATGCCTGCGCCCACGCGGCGAAATCCGAACCACGCCACGGTCAGAACGAGGAAGCCCCAGATGCCGACCCACATCGCCGCGCCGAAAGCGTCGGTCGGCTCCTCCGAGAGCTCAGGGGCGGTGACCGCCAGGACCGAGAACCAGGCGACGGCGTAGACGCCGAGCATCCAGGGCCGAACCTTCCGCCGGGGCGGGGACGCGTCGCGGTCCCAACTTTCGGGGCCCAGGTTCCGACGCCCGTCGCGGACACGCACCCAGACGCCACGGCCATCAGCCCCAAGCCGCCGAGCACCCCGAACGCCACCCAGAGGTCCCAGGGGGGCTGGTTGGCCTCGCCGAGGACGCTGACCCGCTCGGGGTTGGAGCGGTCGACGAGGACGGTCACGGGACCTCCCTCCCGGTATCCCGTCGCCTCATCGCTGCGGATCTCCTTCCTCCGGGGACGTTCCTGCCACGTGAACTCGACGACGATGTGCTCGCCCCCGACGAAGCTGGCGTCCTCTTCCAGCACCACCTCCGCGACCACGCCCGGCACCCGGGCCCCATTTCGTTCCAGTCCCATGGCCCGGTAGTCGACGACGCCCTGGACGACGGAGGCGGCGACGACGAGAGCGAGGCCGGCGCCGAGCCAAGGCCAGGCCCGTCGGGGGATCCGCCGGGCCTCGGTGGCGGTCGGGTCGGCGGAGCGGCGGAGACGGTGGGCGTCGGCGTCGGTCACCCCGGCGACCAGCGCGTCGACGCCTGTCGCCGCGAAGGCTCGACGGGGCAAGGGAGCCGGTAGCTCGGGGGCATCGTCGTCCCACGCCTGGTCGGGGCCGGCAGGGGCCGGCCACGTCGGGGATGGCGCCCGGCGGGTGGGGGCGCGTGGGGCCTCCGCCCGTCGCTCGGCCGCCTGTCGCAGGATCCAGGGGACGGACTCGTCCCCGGCGGGCTGCTCGTCCAGCGTGCGGGTGCCGTCCGCCATCATCTTCCTCCTTGTTCCGCCGACTCTCCCAGCGGGGCGTCCCCCTGATTGTCGGCCCGCGGCCGCGGTCCCGCCAGGGGCGATCGGCCTCTCCTCAGGCCAGGGTGACCAGGACCGCCTCGACGTCGGCGATGGTGGTGCGGGGGTTGACGATGCAGAGGCGCAGGATCGTCTCGCCGGCGTGGGTGGAGGGGACGACGAAGGCCACGCCCGACTCGAGCAGCCGGCGGGACCAGGCCACATAGTCGGCCGGCGACCAGCCGAGGCGGCGGAACGCGACCACGGACAGCTCGGGCTCGGCCACCAGGGCCAGGTGGGGCGCCTGGCGGACGAGGTCGGCGGCGGCCGCCGCGATCGCCAGGCAGCGTTCGACGGCATCGGAATACGCCCGGGTGCCGTAGGCGGCCAGGGAGAACCAGAACGGGACGCCGCGGGCCCGCCGGGTCAGGTGGACGGCGTAGTCGGACGGGTTCCAGTCGCCGCTCTCGTGCAGGACCTCCAGGTAGGCGCCGTGCTGGGCGTGGGCGGCCTTGGCCCACGACGGGTCGCGATAGAGGAGGATGCACGTGTCGAACGGGGCGAACAGCCACTTGTGGGGGTCGACGATGAACGAGTCGGCCCGCTCGATGCCGGCGAAGCGGGGTCGCACCGACGGCGCCGCCAGCGCGGCCAGGCCGTAGGCCCCGTCGACATGGAGCCACACCCCGGCCGCGGCGCAGGCGTCGGCGACCGACGCCAGGTCGTCGACCAGCCCGAGATTGGTGGAGCCGGCGGTGGCCACGACGGCGCACACCCGGTCGCCGACCTCGGCCAGCACCGGGACCAGGGCCGCGCCGGTGAGCCGGTCGCCCGGCACGACCACCACCTCTGCGTCCATGACCTCGGCCACCGCGTCCACCGAGGCGTGAGCGGTCGAGCCGACCACCACGGCCCATCGGGAGGGACGTTGGCCGGCCCGCCGGGCCAGGGCCGAGTGGCGGGCCGCCACCAGCGCCGACAGGTTGCCGATCGTTCCCCCGGAGACGAAGACCCCACCCGCGCCGGGGGGCAGTCCGGCCAGGTCCGCCACCCAGCGCAGGGCCTGGTTCTCGGCCCATACCGCCCCCGCCCCTTCCAGCCAGGAGCCGGCGTAGATGGAGCACGCCCCCACCACGGCGTCGGCCAGGATCGACGTCTCCGTCGGTGCGGCCGGGATGAAGGCGAAGTAGCGAGGGAAGTCGACCGAGAGGCAGGCGGGCTCCAGGATCTGAGTGAAGATCCGCAGCACCTCGTCCGGGCCCAGGCCGTCGTCGGTGATGCTCGGCCCGGCGGCGGCGTCGAGCTCGGCCGGTGTGCGCGGGTGGCCGAGGGGGACGCCCTCGATGTCGGACCGGGCCCGACGTAGGGCGAAGGCCAGCGCGTCCCGGGCGAAGCCGTCCATGGCCGCGTCGAAGCGGTGCATGCCGTCGACCGGCTCGGCCGGCTCGGCCGGGTCGACCTCCGTCACGTGCCGGTGATGGCGGAGAACCGGGTCTGGAGGGCTTCCTCCTCGGCCGACGTCGTGCCCGCCCAGAACGACAGCCGGCGGCGGGTGGCCTCGTCGGGGAAGAGGACGGGGTTGGCGGCCAGGGCGGCGGCGTCGCCCCCGGCCCGCTCCAGTTCCTCCCGCACGCCCAGGACCGGGCTCACGTACTGGACGGCGGCGGTGATGCGGGCCGCGTTGGCCGGGTCGTAGACGAAGTTCATGAACTCCCCCGCCGAGGCTACGTTGTCGGCCCCCTTGGGGATCACCATGCTGTCGAACCAGCGGATGCCGCCCTCGGCCGGGATCACGAAGCGGATGTCGGGCCGGCGGGCCTGGAGCTGGACCACGTCGCCCGACCACGCCAGGCAGGCCGCGAACTCGCCGCTCTCCAAGGCGTCGACGTACTCGTTGCCGGTGAAGCGGGCCACCTGCCCCGAGGCCACCACGTCCTCCAGCCGGTCGAGGGCAGCGTCGGCGGTGGCGACGGAGGCCCGCCCGGGGTCGTCGCCCCGGGCCAGCATGAACAGCCCCACCACCTCCCGCATCTCCGACACCATCCCCACCCGGCCCTTGAGCCCGGCGTCGAGAAGGTCGGCGAAGGCGCCGAGGGGGCGGCCGGTGAGGGCGGGGTTGTAGGCGACGCCGGTGATCCCGGCCTGCCACGGCATGTGGAAGCGGGCCCCCCGGTCCCACGCCGTACCCAGCAGGGCGGGGTCGACGTTGACGTGGTTGGGGACGTGCTCGAGGGGGACCTCGTTGAGCAGGCCCCGCTCCAGCAGCTGGGACACCACCCAGTAGGTGGGCACGACGATGTCGAAGCCGGTGGCCTTGCCCTCGAACAGGGTCGGACCGAAGACCTCGGCCAGCCCGAACTGGTTGTCGCTGTAGTCCTCCGAATAGTCGACGGACGTGCCCGTCTCGGCGCTGAACCGGTCGACGGTGCCCACCTCGCCATCGCCGGTGGTGTCGATGTACTGGGGCCAGTTGAGGACCCGCAGCCGGCCCGTGGGGTCGCCCGAGTCTCCCGACGGGGCCGACTTCAGGCCTCCTCTTGAGCAGGCCGCACCCAGGGCGAGGGCGCCGGCGCCGGCCAGGAACGTCCGCCTGCTGATGCGAGTGGTCATGGCGCCGTCCTCACCGGTAGTCGTTGATGCGCAGCTGGTAGCCCCACAGGGCGGCCACCAGGGCTCCGAGGACGAGGAGCAGGGCGGCGGTGGGGACGCGGGACGTGCGATCGGCGGCCGTCTCCAGCCCGGCCAGGAACTGGCCCCGGCTCTGGCCCAGGACGGCCTCGACCGAGAAGTTGAACCCGTTGAACTCGGCGTTGGAGCGGCCCACGGCGATGGCCCGGGCATCGGCCGGGGACGAGGCGGACCGCAGGGCGGCCACCGTGTCGCGGTAGCGCTGCCAGCGCTCGGCGACCTCGGCCACGGCCGCCCGGGACCGGGGCGTGGCCGACGTGGTCGCGGCCTGGCCCGAGGAGGCCGCCCGGGGCGCCTTCGGCGGTACCCGCCCGGATGGCGGCCGGCGACCCCGGGCGTGACCCCGCCGGAACCGCCACCGTGCGACATCTGGGCGTCAGCGCCGCCCGCTGGTTGGAGTTGCCGGTGACCAGGGCGAGGGTCTCGTTGGCCTTGGCGCCGAAGCCCGCCGTCTGGAGCTGGGCGGTGAGGGCGATCGAGTCGTATCCCTGGCGGCGGGCGTCGCGGATGGCGCTCCCGCTCCCCCGCTCGGCCAGCACCAGCCAGACCAGGGCCGCGGCCAGGGCCAGGGTGCCCACCGCCAGGGGGAGGTTCACCAGCCGGCGGCTGGTCTTGGCCACCTGGGCCTGGCCGAAGCCGAGCACGGCCAGCCCCAGGGCGACCACGACGAGGGCGACGATCCATCCCTGGGTCCGCCGGCCCTCGTCCTGGCGGAGGCGCTCCTGAGTGGCGGCGGTGAGGGCGGTGAGGTCGTCCTGGACGATGGCATTGCCCAGGCTCACGCTCTGCACCAGGTAGTCGCCGGCCTCGGCCACGCCCGCCCGGTTCGACGCCCGGGCCGCCTCCACCAGGCCGGCGTACGTGCTCACCCGCACCGACACCCGCTGGAGGAGGTCGTGCACGCCGGCGTCGTCGCCCACCCGGGCCGCGATCTGCTCCATCTGCTGCTCGGCCCGGGCCAGGGCCTGCTCGTAGAGGCGGCGCTGCTCGGGGTCCTCGTCCCGTCCGCTCAGGAAGGCGGCCGTCTGGGCCGCGTCGGCCTCGGCCAGGCTGGAGACGAGCTGCTGGGTGGCCACCAGCACCGGGCCGCTGTTGGTGCGCACCCGGTTGGTCGCCCCCCGCATCCGGGCCGCGGAGGCGGTGGCCGCCACCGCCGCCAGCACCAGCACCACCACCGCCGCCAGCGACCACAACCGGTAGCGCCCGGGCGTCGACCCGCTGGCCGCCCGCAGCCGCTCGACGGTGCGGGCCACCACGTTGCCGCCCGCCGGCGGGGGCGGGTCGGGCGACCGGGCGGGGGTGAACGTGGTCACGGGTTCTGGCGGATGGTGATCGAGGTGAAGGCGCCCACCAGCAGGCGGTCGCCGTCGTGGAGGACCCGGACCACGCCGGGGGCGATGGGCTCGTCCTCGTCGTTGATCCACGTGCCGTTGGTGGAGCCCACGTCGACCACGGCCCACGATCCGTCGGCCTGGCGCTGGAGGGCGGCGTGGCGGCGGGAGACGGCGGGGTCGTCGACCGGCGACGAGAGGTCGATGTCGGGGAAGTAGCCCTTGGACTCGCTGCGACGGCCGATCGACATCTCGTCCCCCACGAGGGGGATGTCGCGGGGCACGAGGGCGTCGGGGAAGGTGACCACCCCGGCGGTGACGTTGCCGTCGAAGAAGACCCGGTCGGCGCCCACGAGCGCCGTCCACCCCGACGGGACCGCTGCCGGCATCACGGTGGTGCCCGAAACCGATGGGGTACCCGCGGCTACGGGGACTGCGCCTGAACCACCGGGGGCCGGCGGGGGGATGGGGGTGGGGTCGGGCGGGGCGGGCATCTGGCCGCTGACGAAGTCGAGCCCGCACACCTCGCAGAACACGTCGTCGGCGGAGCGGGGGGCGCCGCAGAAGTAGCAGGTGTCGGACGGTGCGCCGTCCGACGGGTCGACGGCCGACGGCGGGATCGGCGTCGGATCGACGGCCGCGGCCGCCGCGGAGGCCGTCCCCGCCGCGGCCGGGCCGGCGATGGCGGCGCCGCACGTGTCGCAGTAGTCGCTGGTGGCCGACTCCGACCCACAGGTGGCGCACGGGTAGGTCGTGGTCATGACTGGTTGGCTCCTTCGTCGGGGTTGGCGGCCGGGGGTGGACTGGCGGGGGCGGCGGCGCCCTTCTGCACCCGCACCGTCCGCGTCGACCGGGTGTCGAGCTCCATCTCGTCGAGGGCGTCGACCTCCCGCCGCACCCGGACGGTGCCGGTGTCGGCGTCCTCCACCTCCACCACCTTGCGCAGCAGCTTCACCGTCCCGTCATTCCCCGATTGGGTGGCCAGCTGCACCGCCCGCCCGAGCTTCACGGTGGCGGTGTCGATGTCGCCGTCCTTGCGGGCCTGCAACCCCTCCTGGATGGCCTGGGCCAGCTCCGCCTGCCCGGTGTAGTGGGCCACCTGGGAGTTGATCCTCGTCGACAGGGCCTCGTCGTCGGTCCACACCGCCCGCACCAATCCCTGGGACACCGGATCGTCGCCCACCATGAGGCTGATGCGGGCCGCCAGCCGCTCGTCGCCCACGGCCGCCGGCAGCACGTCGACGCACACGTGGTAGTCGCGGGTCTCGTCCCCCGACCAGGCGCCGGTGGGATAGTCGTTGGTGAGGGCGTTGACCGGTGCCGCCTTGGCCGTGATGTCCTCCACGCTGGGGGCCACCTGGCGGACGAAGCGCACGGTGGAGCCCTTGGGCGACCACATCCGCAGGCGGACATCGGCCACCGACTTGCCCAGGGCCCGCTCCAGGAACGCCTGGAAGTCGTCGTCCATCTCGTCCGGCTGCTTGATGATGTCGACCTCGCCCAGCAGGCCGGAGGCGATGTGGCGCAGCTCCTCCACCTCCCAGTCGGCGCCCGACGCCGCGGGTGTCGCACTGGTAGACGCCCGCGGCCCGGGCGATGCCGCCGTCGAGGTCGTCGCGGGTCTCGCCCTGGTTGATCCCGTCGGTGAGGAGGTAGGCCAGGCGGATGGCGCCGGCGTGGGGCGTGAGCAGCTCGGTGGTGCGGTCGAGCCAGGTCGACATGGCCGTGCCCCCGCCGGCCCGCAGGTGCTCGGCCGCTTGGGCGCCCTGGCTCCGGGTGTGGTCGTCGGCGGCGACCAGCCCGCCCTCGTCGGGATAGGCCAGGCGCCCGTGCTCGGTTCCCGCCACCAGGGCGAACAACGTGCCGTCGGGCAGGAGGCGGATGGCAGTGGCCGCCGCCCGGCGGGCAGCCCGGATCTTGGTGCCGGGGACCTCCATCGAGCCGCTGGTGTCGACGATCAGCACCACCGCCTTGTCGGTGGTCCCCGGCCCGGCGGCGGCGTCCTCCCCGGTGACGGTGACCACCGCGTTGACCTCGGTCGCCCCCTCGGGCAGGAACTCGTTCTGGTACACGGACGCGGAGAAGCTCATGCGGCGGGTCCTTTCGAGGCGGGACGGGGAAGGTCGACCAGCACGACGGTGATGTTGTCGCTGCCGCCGGCGACGTTGGCGAAGTCGACCAGGCGGCGGGCGGTTGGCAGGAGGTCGGTGCGGTCGCCGGCGGCGGCGGCGGCCACGTCGGCCGCGGTCTCGGCGTAGTTCCAGAGGCCGTCGGAGCAGAGCAGGAGCCGGCCCCGGCCGGGGGCGGTGAACGACGACAGCCGGGCGTCCCACGAAGGGTCGGCGTCGGCGCCCAGCCAGCGGGTGATCACGTGCGCCCGGCGGTCGGCGTAGGCCTCCTCCGCCGTCATGGTCCCGGCACCGATGACCTCGGCCGCCCACGAGTCGTCGGTGGTGAGGGTCTCGGGCTCGCCCTCGGCCGGCAGCCACATCGACCGGCAGTCGCCCAGGGTGGCCAGCTCGACCTGGGCCCCGTCGACCACCGCGGCCAGGAACGTGCACGACGGGGCGCCCAGGCGGGGGTCGGGCACCCACGCCAGGGCCAGGACCGCATCCCGGGCGGCGGCGTAGGCCGCGGGAAGGGCGCCGGCCGCGCCGGGGTCGGCCACCAGCACGGCCAGGGCGGCGTCGGCCGCGGCCTGCGACGCGGCGTCGGGGTCGACGGTCGTGGAGACGCCGTCGCACACGACCGCGACCACCCGGCCGTCGTCGGTGACGGCCATGGCGAAGGCGTCCTCGTTGCGGTGGTGGCGCTTGCCCCGGTCGGTGACGGCCGCCATCCCGTCGGCCTCCGCCTCCATGTGGTCGCGGGCCGCGGGCTGCTTCAATCCGCAGACGCCGCAGTACCCCTCGACGATCTCCACCCCGGCCGCCCCGCACGACGGGCAGGGAGCGGCGAACGTCGACGCGGTCGGGCACCGAGAGGCCCTGGTCGTCGAGGTCGACCTCCGCCACGGCCGCGGGCGCGGGAGGGGCCGTCGTCGCCGGCAGGTCCGCCCCACAGGCCTCGCAGAACACGTCCCCCAGGGCGGTCGCCTCGCCGCACGTCGGGCAGGCGAGGGCGACCGGGTCGGGGGCGGCCGCCGTCACCGTGTCCTCCCTTCGGTTTCGTGCGCCCGCAGGGACCACGAAACGCCGACGGCGGTCACGGCAGCGCGGTCTTGGTGGGCGAGACCGAGGGCGACCGGGTCGGGGGCGGCGGCCGTCACCGGGTCCGCCCTTCGTTTCAGACGCCCGCAGGGACGTGCAATCGGCCGGGAACCGCCGGATCATGTCCCTCCGGGCGCACGAGACTCCGAGGGCGATCACCAGATCGTCTTGGGTCGGACCTGGTTGGCCCGGTCGACGATGGCGGTGCGCCGGGCGGGATCGGGGGTGAGGCGGGCCAGGCGGCGGAGGGCGTCCTCCGCACCGAGACGGAGTCCCCGCTCGTCGAGGTGGCGGCCGCCGAGACGGTCGCCCTTGGCCGTGGCCAGGGAGCCGGCGGCGAGGGCGGCCAGGGCCGACTCGTACAGGTCGGCCTCCAGCTCGGCCCGGTGGCGGGGGTCGACCGGGAGCGCGCCCAGGCGGCCGGCGGCGTCGGCGAAGTGGCCGGCGGCGACGAGCGTGCGCACCGCCTCCACCTGGGCCACCGCGTGGGCTCGGTGGGTGGCCGGGATGTGGTCGAAGGCGGCCAACGCCCCCGCCACGTCGCCGGCGGCGGCCCGGCACCGGGCCAGACCCCGGGCCGCGGTCACGTACCCCGGGTCGACGGTGACCACCAACTGGTAGAGGGCGGCCGCCGTGGCCAGGTCGCCCGCGCCCTCGGCCGCCGCCGCGGCCGCCAGCTTGGGGGCCAGCTCGCCCGGCACCTCCGAGCGGCAGCGGTCGAAGGCGTCGGCGGCGGGGCCGAACTCGCCTCGGAGCAGTGCGCTCACGCCCCGCAGCCACACCGCCCGCCATTCCCACGGGTCGTCGCCTTCCACCCGCTCGATCTCGGCCCGGGCCGAGGCGTGGTCGCCCAGGTCGATCAGGGCCTGGGCCCGGCGCAGCCGCACCTCCACCGTGACCGGCACCTGGGCCAGGGCAACGGCGGTGTCGATGTCGCGCACGACGCCCTCGGGGGTGCCGCCGCCGACGTTGGCCAGGAAGGCGGCGGCCGGGTCGGACGGGTCGACGGCCAACGGCGGCAGGCTGGCCAGCCCCGTGTCCTCGTCGGGGACGGCGCCGAACAGGCTGGACGGGACCACCTGCGGCCGCCCGGTGGCGAGGGCGACCTGCTCCCGCAGCACCCCGACCAGCTGCTCCCCCAGCTCGGCCACCGTCTGGAAGCGGTCGTCGGGGTGGGTGGCGGTGGCCTTGAGCAACAGCCGGTGGAAGGAGTCGAACCGGGCCAACACCGGGTGGTCGGCGGGGTCGGGGATCTCGTACTGGAGCTTGGACTGGTAGCCCCGGAAGTCGAGGGTGAGCACGGCCAGGGTGCGCCCGATGGTGTAGACGTCGGACGCCACCGACGGGCCCATGTCGGCGATCTCGGGGGCCTGGAAACCGACCGTGCCGTAGACGGCCGAGGTGTGGTCGTCGACCCGGCGGACCGCCCCCACGTCGATGAGGCGGACCTCGTCGCCTACCTGAAGGAGGTTGTCGGGCTTGAAGTCGCAATAGAGCAGGCCCCGACCGTGGAGGTAGGTGAAGGCAGGGAGGATGGCCAGGATGAAGGCGATGGCCTGGTCGACGGGAAGGGGGTCGGCGTCGCCGCCGTTGGCCGCCCGCCGCCCGGCCAGCATCTGCTTGAGGGAGCGCCCGCCGATGTACTCCATGACGATGTAGCCCGCGCCCCGGTCGGTGATGAAGTTGTAGATGACGACGATGGCGGGGTGGTCGAGCTCGGCGAGGAACCGGCGCTCGGCCACGGCCACGGCCATGGCCGCCTCGTCGCCCGAGTCGAGGAGGCCCTTGAGCACGACCCACCGGTCGTTCACCGCCTTGTCGCGGGCCAGGTAGATCCACCCCAGGCCGCCGTGGGCCAGGCAGCCCATCACCTCGTACTGGCGGCCCACGATCTCGCCCCGGCGCAGCTTGGGCACGAAGTCGAACGGGTGCCGGCAGGCAGGGCAGAAGCCGGAGGTGCGGCCGGGGGAGCCGTCGCGCGACCGCCCCACGGGCGCCCCGCAGTTGGAGCAGAAGCGCTTGTTCTCGGCGACGGTGGGGTCCTTGAGGACGACCGCCCCGGGGTCGACCCGCGCCGCCGGGGGGACGTCGACCAGGCCGGCTCCGATCGCCGTGCGCCGGCTGGCCGTGGTGCGGGTGGCCCGCGTCTGGCGGCGGGAGCCCGGGGACTTGGCCGACCCGCTGACGAGGGTGCCCCTCGACCCGACCCCGGCGGGCGTCGAGAACGGCAGCCGCCGACCGCCGGGCCGGCCGCCGGCATCGGGCTGTTCGGGACCGTCGGCGGGGTCGGGTCGGCCGAGACCGTCGGCGGCGTCGGCCGGATCGGGCCGCTGACCGGCGCCGGCCCGGTTCGGCCGGCCGGCGCCACCGGCCCCGGCCCCGGCGGACCCGGCCCCGGCGGACCCGGCACCGGCGACCGACCCGGGCGCCGGAGCTCGACGGCGAGCCGGGGGCCGGGCCTTGGCCCCGCACGTGTCGCAGTAGCCATCGGGCGCGATCTGGCCGGCGCAGCCCGGCTCCTGGCACGGGCGGACGACGCTCACCGGCGTCCTCCCGGTACGGCCGTGTTGACCGCCCGCAGGTAGTCGGCCACCAGCCGCTCGGCGCGGACCAGGTCGCACGGGGCGACGTAGAGGGCCTGCTCGGCGGCGTGGTGGAGGCCGACCAGATCGGGGTCCTCGGCCCGGCCCATCGCCATCGACTTGGCCCGGAACGCCTGGAGCAGTCCCCGCAGCTCGTTGCGGCGGGCGATGGCAGCCCCGTTGGCCGTGGCCACCCGCCGGGCGTCGGCCAGCCACCTGTCGGCCGTCCGCCGCCACCGGTCGTGCTCCGACGCGGCCGCGTCCCACTCGCCGGCTCCCGCCTGAGCCTCAATGCGGACCAGCCACGGCCCCAGGGCGTCGGCCGCGGCCCCGTCGATCGCGGCCCCGTCGAGGGGATCGAGGAGCCCGGCGGGGTCGGCGATCTTGACCCGAGCCATCGCGGCCGCATCGGCACCGACACGAACGAGGCGACGGATCTCGTCCAGGTCGGACCGGGCCGTCACCAGGCGGGCCGGCAGCTCGCCCTGCGACCGCTCCAGGTGGTCGACCCGGCGGACGGCGGCGGCCAGGGCCCGGTCGAGGGCGGCCAGCGGCTCGGTGGCGGTGGGGTCGGCGACAACGGCGGCGGTGGCCTGGGCAAGGGCGGCGGTGACGGCCTCCACCTCGACGTCGCCGTCGGCGCCCACCGACCGGGCCCGGGCCACCAGGCCCCGCACTTCGAGCGCGGCCGCGTCGAGCCGGGCGAGGGCCTCCCGGGCCACGCCGGCCAGACGCGCCGCCTCCCCCACCACCCCGTCCGCCCGGGCCCGGAGGTCGTCGATGAGGGCGCCCACGTACCGGGTGGAGCCGTCGGGGAGGGCGACCGCATCGGGCCCGAGGAGGTGGGCCACCGCGGCGTGGTCTCTGGCCGCGAGGGCCGCACCCAGCCGGTCGACGACGTCCTTGGCCAGCGGGTACTCCTCCCACAGCCCGGCCAACAGGTCGACGACGCGGGTTGCGGCCGTCGCCGCCGGCCCGCCTGCGTCGGCCTGGGACTTCACGAAGACGAGGTCAGGCGAGCTCTCGACCGCGAAGAGGGTCTGAGCCAGGGCCGAGAGGGCGTCGCCCAGGCCGCGGAGGGCGTGATCGGGACTCTGGCTCACCTCACCGTCCTCCTCCGCCGCCGTCGTGTCTCAAGCTGTCAGATCGACCGAAGCTACGAAGCCCTCTGAACTGTCGCCGGGCGACCATCGAGCATAGGTGGACGACAAGGCTGATTGGGTCCCCCAAGGGTCAACGGCGCCGGATCGGCCGTCTCGAGGACGGCCGCCTCTAGCATGGCGACGTGCCGCTTTCCGCAGCCCACGAGCAGCTTCTGAGCGAGCTCCACCGGAACCTCCGCCAGGACGCCCTCGAGCCGGAGCACCCGTTCTACGTCAATCTTCGTGACGACCGCTTCGGCGTCGCAGTGGGCGCCGACGTGGTCCGTCAGCTGGCGCGGGACGTGAGCTGGGTCCAGCCGCCGTCGGTCGCCTTCTTCTCCGGCCTCCGAGGCGCGGGCAAGAGCACCGAGCTCAACCGCCTGCGCAACGAGCTGCAAGACAGCGGGTTCGCGGTGGCCAAGTTCGACGTCGAGCACTACCTCGACATCCGTTTCCCGATCACCGCCCCCCAGCTCGTGTTCGCCATGACCGGCGGGATCTGGCAGGCCTGCCGCGACCAGGGATGGGTCGGTGCCAACGAGGACCCCCAGTCTCCTTTCCGCCGCCTCTGGGACTGGTTCAAGGGAGTCAGCGTCGAGTCCGACGTGAAATTCACCGCGCCTATGCCGGACTGGTCGCCGGTCGACTTCGAGGCTCACCTCCGCCGCGACCCCACCTTCCGGGCCCAGCTCGACGAGTTCCTTCGGGCCCGTTCGGTCGAGCTGGCGGGGAAGGCGAACGAGCTCCTCGCCGACCTCGACGACCGTGTGCGCAAGCACTTCATCACCCAGGGCCGCGAGTGGCTGGGCATGGTGGTGATCGTCGACTCCCTCGACCACGCCCGCTCGGAAACCTCGTTCAGCGCCGTCCGCAGCGCCATCCGGGAGGTCTTCGATCAGCAGCTCCCGTTGGTGCAATTCGATCGGTTCCGGACAGTCTTCTGCATCCCGCCCTACATCCACCCATCCACGGGCACGGTTCGCAGCATCTTCAACGTCAAGGTGAGAGATCGGCTCGGTGAGCCCTACGAGCCTGGGATCGCGGCGCTGACCGACCTGGTCAGCCGACGGTTTCCCGTCGGCCTTCCGTGCAACCTCCTGCTCGCCGCCGACGACCTCGATGAGCTGATCTGCTGCTCGGGAGGCCACATCCGCGATCTGCTGCGCCTGCTCGATGAAGTGATCCTCGGCGTCGATGGCGTGCCCGCCCGGCACGCTGATGTCGAGGCCGCGATCATCCGGGTGAGAGAGAACTTCATGCCGCTCTCCACCGACCAGCTGCGATGGCTGGCAAGGATCGCCGAGAAGCATCAGCTCGAACTGGAGAACCAGGACGCATGGGAGGGGCTGGCCGAGCTGCTCGACTACCACCTGGTACTCCGATACTCCAACGACGAGCCCTGGTACGACGTCCACCCGATCGTCGCCGGCGTCGTGACGCAGGCGGCTGCCGACGCTCGTCCCGGAGACCAGTGAACGTCGGACTCAGCGAGGTTGGTGAGGCGGAGTGGGTCCGCTTCCGCAAGCTCCTCGACTGGAGCGGCTCGTTCTGGCTGAGCGTGCTCTTCGTCCGGAGCCCCGCCGCCCTGGCCGAGATCCGGCAACGGGCGCTGTGGAACCGCCGGTGGGTAGCCGCGCCGGTGCGTCTGGTGCGGGCCGGGTCTGCCGAGGAGTTGCGCAAGGAGGCTGACATGGCCGACGAGTGGCCCTCGGCGCCGGGTCTGACGTGGATCGAGGGCCCGCTCTCGGCCCACGGGAGCGACGCCGACGAGTGGCGAGAGGCGTGGACGGCGCTGCTGGCGACCATGAACCACCGGCGGGACACGCTGCGGCGGTCGGTAGGAGGGATCGTGCTCGTTATCCCCGACGAGTGGCGGGGCCTCGTCCGCCAAGTCGCACCCGACCTGTGGTCAGTCAGGGGGCCGTCGCCGACAGTGGCCGCAGGCTGGGGCCGCCCGCTCACACCCGCTGGGGCCGAGCCACTCGATGCATTGGGAGCGGAAGCGGCCCGGCTGTACGATGCCGGCGGGAGCCTCGTCGCCTCGGAAGTCGAGGAGATCGACCCCGACCTCTCCCGGCGGGCAGCGGGCCTCTTCGCCGACCCCGAGCTCGACCCTGCCGTTGCGACCGCCCTGGCCGATGAGGCAGAGGCGCGAGGCCACGAACAACTGGCCGCCGTGGTGCTGCTCGACCTCTCGAATCGGATCCGCCCCCGCGACCCGGCGCGCGCACACGCCGCCATCGACCACGCACTCGCCTTGGGCAACATCGACGGTCCGTTGCGACTCCGACTACTGGGCGCTCTCCTCGACGAGGCTCTCGCCGTGGGCGCCCTCACCGACGCTTATGCCGCCGCCGGTGACCTGGTCGACATCGCCCGCCGGCTGGCCGACCAGCTCGCCACCCCCGAGGCCCAGCGGGAGCTGTCACTCGCCCTGAACAACATCGGCCGGGTGGCGGAGACCCGGGGGGACTGGGACGGCGCCGCGGACGCCTACCAGCAGTCCCTCGACATCGCCCGCCGGCTGGCCGACACGCTCGCCACCCCCCAGGCCCAGCGGGATCTGTCGGTCGCCCTCAACAACATCGGCCGGGTGGCGGAGACCCGGGGGGACTGGGACGGCGCCGCTGACGCCTACCAGCACTCCCTCGACATCGCCCGCCGGCTGGCCGACACGCTCGCCACCCCCCAGGCCCAGCGGGATCTGTCGGTCGCCCTCAACAACATCGGCCGGGTGGCGGAGACCCGGGGGGACTGGGACGGCGCCGCTGACGCCTACCAGCACTCCCTCGAAATCGCCCGCCGGCTGGCCGACACGCTGGCCACCCCCCAGGCCCAGCGGGATCTGTCGGTCGCCCTCGACAATATGGGCCGGGTGGCGGAGACCCGGGGGGACTGGGACGGGGCCGACGAGGTCTACCAGCACTCCCTCGAAATCGCCCACCGGCTGGCCGACCAGCTCGGTACCCCCGAGTCCCAGCGGGATCTGTCGGTCGCCCTCGACAACATCGGCCGGGTGGCGGAGGCCCAGGGGGACTGGGACGGGGCCGCCGAGTCCTACCAGCATTCCCTCGATCTTCGCCGCCGGCTGGCCGAACAGCTCGCCACCCCCCAGGCCCAGCGCGACCTGTCACTCGCCCTCGACGACATGGGCCGGGTGGCGGAGGCCCGGGGGGACTGGGACGGGGCGGCTAGTGCCTACCAGCAGTCCTTCGACCTCGCCCGCCGGCTGGCCGACCAGCTCGGCACCCCGGAGGCCCAGCGCGACCTGTCGATTTCCCTCAATCACGTGGGTGCGGTGGCCGAGGCCCAGGGGGACTGGGACGGGGCGGCCAGCGCCTACCAGCAGTCCCTCGACCTTCGCCGCCGGCTGGCCGACCGGCTCGGCACCCCTGAGGCCGAGCGCGACCTGTCGGTCTCCCTCGAAAACGTGGGTGCGGTGGCCGAGGCCCAGGGGGACTGGGACGGGGCGGCCAGCGCCTACCAGCAGTCCCTCGACCTTCGCCGCCGGCTGGCCGACCGGCTCGGCACCCCTGAGGCCGAGCGCGACTTGTCGATCGCACTCAACAAGATGGGTGCGGTGGCCCAGGCCCGGGGCGACTGGGACGGAGCGGCCGCCGCCTACCAGCAGTCCATCGACCTCGCCCGCCGGCTGGCTGACACGCTCGGAACCCCCCAGGCCCAGCGGGATCTGTCGATCTCCCTCGAAAACGTGGGTGCGGTGGCCGAGGCCCAGGGGGACTGGGACGGGGCGGCCAGCGCCTACCAGCAGTCCCTCGACCTTCGCCGCCGGCTGGCCGACCAGCTCGGCACCGCCGAGGCCCAGCGCGACCTGTCGACCTCGCTTGAACACGTCGCTCAACTGGCGAAGGCTCGGGGGGACTAACCTCCTGGCGTCGTCAGTCTTTCGAAGGGACGTCCACCTGGCCCAGCAGCACGGCCGCCTTCTCGACCGACCGGCGGGCCCGGGTGATCAACCGCTCGTCCGGCGACGTCTTGTCCGCCCCGGCCGCGACTGACGCCCGCAGCCGGTCCAAGGCCATGTCGGCCAGCTCCTCGGCGATGGACTCCAGGCGAGCCCGCACGGCGTCGACGTCTCCCGCCACGCCACTACCGTAGGCCCGAATGGACGCGGCACCGCGACTGGCGGGGTGGGTCGACGGCGAGCGCGACCGGATCCTCGTCGACCTCTTCGCCTGGCTCCGCATCCCGTCGATCTCGGCCCAGCCCGACCACGCGCCCGACGTCCGCCGCTCGGCGGAGATGACGGCCGACCTCCTCCGCCGGGCGGGTTTGGAACACGTCGAAATCCTCGAGACGGCGGGCGGCCCGTCCGTCTACGGCGACCTCCTCCACGCCGGACCCGACGCCCCCACCGCCCTCGTCTACGGCCACCACGACGTCCAACCGGTCGACCCCCTCGACGAGTGGCACTCCCCTCCCTTCGAGCCGGTGGTGGCCGACGGCCCCTACGGCCCCGAGTGCCGAGCCCGGGGCGCGATCGACGACAAGGGCCAGATCCTCTTCCAGATGGAGGCCGTACGGGGCCTGCTCGCCACCTCCGCCGACGGCCGGCTGCCGGTGAACGTGAAGTTCCTGGTCGAGGGGGAGGAGGAGGTCGGCAGCCCCCACTTCGAGGATCTCCTCGTGCGCGAACACCAGAGGCTCGCCTGCGACCTGGTGGTGGTGTCCGATACCGACATGTGGGCGCCCGACGTCCCTTCGGTGTGCGTGGGCATGCGGGGCCTCGTGGCCTTCGACGTGCAGGTGCGGACCGCCACGATGGACCTCCACTCCGGCCTTTTCGGGGGCGCGGTCCCCAACTCGGCCCACCTGATCGCCCGCCTGGTCGCAACCCTCCACGACGACAACGCGCGGGTGACCATCCCCGGCTTCTACGACGACGTCCGGCCGCTCACCGAGGCGGAGGAAGCGTCGATGGCCACGATCCCCGTCGACGAGGACGCGTGGCAGCGAATGGCCGGAGTCGGACGACTGGAGGGCGAGGCCGGGCGGTCGCTGCTCGAGCGCATCTGGACCCGTCCCACGTGCGAGATCGTCGGCATCGGCACCGGCTACCTCGGCGAGGGGATCAAGACCATCGTCCCCGCCACCGGCCGCTTCAAGGTGACCTTCCGCCTCGTGCCCGACCAGGACCCGGCCCGGGTGACCGCCGCGTTCCGGGCGTGGCTGGCGGCGGCCGTCCCCGACGGCATCGACGTCACGGTCACCCCCGAGGGGGGGGTGGCACCCGCCCTCACGCCCGTCGACCACCCGGCCATGGGCGCCCTGTGCCGGGCGGTGGCCCGGGTGTGGGGCAAGGAGCCGCTGTTCACCCGCATCGGCGGCAGCGGACCGGAGGAGGCGCTGGGCCGGGTGCTCGACGTCCCCGTCCTCTACCTGGGCGTGGCCCTGCCCGACGACCGCTTCCACGCCCCCAACGAGCGCATGGTGCTCGACCAGTTCTGGAAAGGGCTGCTGGCCGCAGGCGAGCTGTGGCACGAGTTGGGCGCGGTGGGCCGTGGCTGACGCGGCCGACGTGCCGCCCCCCGACCGGGAGTGGGTGTCGTTCGACGACGACGAGGAGTACCGCACGTGGGTGTTCGACGTGACGTTCCTCCTCAGCCGGTGGTCGTGCATCTACGGCCAGGGGTGCCAGGGCGTGCTCACCGGCCCCACGCCGGAACGGGAGCAGGGCTGCTGCTCCTACGGCGCCCATTTCACCGACCAGGCCGACGCCGACCGGGTGGCGGCGGTGGCGGCCACCCTGACGCCCGAGGAGTGGCAGTTCCACGCCGAGGGAGCCAGGCACGGGATCCTCAGAAAGCGGCCCGCCCAACCCAGGGTCACCCGGATGGTCAAGGGCGCCTGCCTGTTCCTCAACCGGCCCGGGTTCGCGGGGGGTGTGGGCTGCGCCCTCCACATCGCCGCCATCAACCGGGGCGGCCGTCCCCTCGACTACAAGCCCGACGTGTGCTGGCAGCTCCCCCTGCGCCGCGACGACCGGGACGACGAGGAGGGCCACGTGACGTCGACCATCGGCGAATGGGGGCGCTCGGGATGGGGCGCAGGCGGCGCCGAGTTCCACTGGTGGTGCACCGAGGCCCGGGAGGCCTACGCCGGCTCGGAGCCCCTCTACCGGAGCATGGCCGCCGAACTGGAGGCAATGGTGGGGACGACGGTGTACCGCCGCCTGGAGTCCTACCTCGACCGCCGGGCCGCCGGCAGCGTGCCCCTCCCCCACCCCGCTGTTCGCTGAGGACGCGCCTTGCGCTAGGGCTCCTGCCCGCCGCCTCCACCGCCACCGCCGCCGCCGCTTGCGACCTGACCGCCCGATCCGGCGGCCGCCGACCCGCCTGCACCTGCTCCGATGCTGCCCGATTGCGGGACGATGGGGCCGGTACTCGGGCTGTCGTCGATGTCGCCGTCGTCGTCGTTCTCGAGGTCCTCGGTGGCCAGGCACCAGCTGGCGTGCTCCTCGTCGGGGGCCGCGCCGCACTCGGCGCACGGCTCGACGATCACTTCCACCGTGCGCTTGAGTGCCCTCGCCTCCTCGAAGCGCCGATGACGTCCCTTTTTCACGTTGGTGCTCCCGACTTTCGCTAACTGGGACCGCATCCAGTCTACCGCTGGGCGCTCCGCTCGCCCCACCATGACTACGGTTGGACGCCATGGCCGAGGACTTCGACGTGGACGCTCTGGTGACCCGTTTCAAGGAACGGGCCGCCGCCGTCCGCAGCCGCGGCGTCCCTCCCTTGGAGGGCGACGACCGCAAGCGTTTCATGGCCCGGATGCAGCTCGATTACATGGACTACGCCATGCTCGGCGACGCCACCGGCACCCTCGACGACGGCATCCTCACCCTGAGAATCGACCTCAGGCCGAAGGCGGACGACTGACCCGACGCCAGTCAGGCGGGAGGCACTGCGCTGCAGCGACGCCGTACCGCACGAACACGTCGTGCGCGGCGCGGGCGGTGCCAAGCATGGACGACGAGTCAACGGCCATGTCGCCGGCACACCAGGGCGCGCTCCGATCGTCGGGGTCCGGGTCGTCACAACAGTTTGCAAGCTGGGTGCAGGCGACTTTGGCCAAATAGGGGCTCTCCCGAATGCCGGCCAGGATCTCCGGATGCGGCACGGCTTCCCATCGTCGGCCGTTCTGTATCACCACCGACGACGCCTGAGTGGCCCGAGAAAACATCGACGCGAATGTCTTCGGCTCGGCCCGCCCTGGTCGCCCACCGTGGTGCGGAAAGAGAAGGACGTCGCACAGGAGGATTAGCGGGTCGCGGCCGGTGAGGTGCATGAGGGCGTGGTCGTCGCTGTCACCACCAAGCACGACGCTCGGATCGGTCGGACCCTGGCTGTCGAGGCGGCCCACGATCGAAAAGCGGTTCCGGTGCTCAGGGCGGACGACGCCGCTCCCGGGAAGCGGCCAGATGGCGGTGAACCGCACGCCCGGCCCCAGATCAAAGCCGCCACCGTCGACGAGAGGCGTCGGGCGCCGCCCGGTCTTCTCGCGCCAGACATCGATCGCGTCGAGCAGGTCCCGCTCGTGGTTCCCCCGAGAGTTTGCATCCCGGCCTGGCACGTCGATCTGGTCGACCTCGACCTGATTGGCATAGAGGGCGCGAATGTCGAATGCCTCACTGAGAAGCAGCGCTGGCAGACCTTCGTAGTGGTCGCGGTGAAGATGAGTCAGGACTACCGCCTCGATCACGACGCGGCCGTCGTCGCCCACTTCCAGCTCCTGGCGCAGCAGCCAGTTCAACGTCGTGGCCTGAGCACCGCCGGCATCGACTATCGCGCACTGGTTCCCGGAACGCACTACCACACTCGATCCGTGCCCGACATCGAGGAAGTCGACACGCATCGTCAATCGGGATTCCCGTCATCGGCATCCGTCTCGTACAGCTCCTTCAGCTCCTCGTGAATAGCCTTCCACTCCGACCTCGTTGCCTCGTCCGCCGCCTTCTTCTTGTGTCGGCGCCCAGCGGGAGTGTCCACCGGAGCCTCCGGATCTATGACCGACGCAGGCTCGTTCCATGCCAGTTGCGACCGGAACCGGGAGGAAAGGCCGATCCTTTCGATAATCGCCAGGTTGAGGGTATAGGCGTCTTCCGCCTCGGGGTCGTACTCGACCCGCACCAACATGGGATTTTCGGGCTTGATGCCGTCGACCCGGTCCTCGAACGACGAAAGGACGTCGGAGGGCTGCCGTCGCCACCAGGCCCGGTCAACGACCACTTCCTTGTCCGCCCGCCACGAGGGCACAACTAGCCGGCTGAACATGGCATCTGGCGACCACTCGAGCACCTTGGCCACGGCGGTCGTCCGCGCCGACACTGTGGGCCGCAGGTCGACCTCCACCGGCGGTAGCCCGAGAACCTCGGCCACCAGGGCGACGATTGTCTTGTCGACCATGAGTTGATTCTTCACTGCTGCAAGGTTGCAGTGCTTACGGAGCTCGGTCGTCTCGTCGGCGGGAACTGTGAGCAGACTATAGATGATGACCGGCGTGTCGACATTGGGTGATTCGGGGATGCCTCGCCGCACGACATCGAGGCCGCAGCGAGCGTCACCCCATCCACTAAGGTCGAGGTAATCGAGCACGATCACCTCGAACACCTGCTTCTTCAGCACAGTCACCGCATGTTCCACGTCCCACACGTAGTGAACTTCGAGGTTGAGCTCAGCCTCTATGAGCGCTGCCCGCTTCCGACCCGCACCCCGCTGATCGTCGAACAGAAGGACGCTGCTCGTAACGGGAACCAGAATTGCCGCGAGATTCACGGCCGCGACGCGGGCGGCGACGATAGGCCCGGCCCGCTCCAATTGTGGACACCCGCCGGGAGATCGTTTCGCACCCACAGCTCGAATCGGGTGTCGAATCCCTGGCGCTCACGGCGGAGCGGATCATCGAGCGTCGGCCGGCTGTGCCGAAGGGCGACGTCGCCCTCGTGAGCCTGCGCCACCTGCCGAGCCAGGAAAAGACCGATACCCAGGCCTGGGATGGCCCGGCGCGAATGGACGAATCCCCCGCGCTTGAAAGGAAGAAAAATCGTCGTGCGCCGGCTCTCCGGGATAGGGAGGCCCCAATTGTCGACAGTCACGTATAGCTGCCTTCCATCCCGCCGGGCACGCACCGCGATACAAACTGGCTGGGCCCGCTCCCTTGTGATCGAGTACTTTACTGCGTTGTCGAGAAGCGCGACAAGTGCATAGGTCAGGCGATCCTGGTCGACACACAAGCTCCCGAGCCGGCGCAGGACATCATCGTCGAGGGTCACCGTATACCTGGCGATATCGAACTGCTCCCTTAGGGAGCCCGGGAACCTGGTATCGAGTTGTGCGATGGCGTCGCGAATCAAGTCGCGCACTGGAACCTGAGCGAAGTCGAACTGGATCGACTCCTCCTGGCCGGCCACGAAGTACGCCATTGAGAAGATCCGGAGCGCAGCCGCTCGCGTCGTAAGGAGGTGATTCCGGGCCTCCCGCATGTCCCAGACGACATTGTGCGCCACAACCCCCCCCTGGGCACACGTCTGCACCGCGTTCGCCCCGCTTTGGAGGGCGGAGCTAGCCTCCGACACCAACGAAAGGAGGCTGGTGCCAAGTTCGTGCTGGAGAAACTTCACCACGTCTAGGCCGACGCGGCTGGCCAGGTCCGAGCGGCGATGGCTGGTGGCTTGGGCGAGATAGACGGTGATGATCTGCAGCATGCTCAGTCGGAGCGGGATGTGGTCGCGAAGCTCCCGGGCGACCTCGAACGGCTGGCCGGTCTGGGTGCGGCAGATCGGGATGAGCAGGGCAACGGACGCGTTGTCGACCAGGGCGTAGGTACACAGCAAGTGCGTGTAGCCACGAACGAGCAGGGCGTCGGTCATCACACTGCGCTCTGTTAGCGGCAACAGAAGAGTGTGCTCGGCGACCTCCTCGACGGCTCCGCCCGGCTGCTCATCACCGTTGAGCACCAGTGCCAGCGATGCTGGCCAATCGGATACGCCCCGAGTGGGATTCTCCGGAAATGGCAATCCCTCGGCGACGAACACATCGACGCCACCGTCGACGCCAGTCCCCAGCAGGGCCCAGGACTTCACATTTATGGTGAGCAGCGCCTTGTGCACCGCAGCTCGAAGCTGAGCCCGGTCGAGCTCGCCAGAGACCTCTACGCTAAGTCCGCGGATCGACTCGGAAACCGTATGTGACTGGTGGGCGTCGAGCTCGTCCGAAAGCCGTCGGCAGGCGACGTGGAGGAGCTCCCGGTCGGCGAAGAAGGGCAGCCGGGGAGAGTCGTCGCGGTTGATGAACCGGAGGAGGTACCGCGCGTCGTGATGGCCGATCTGCTCGTAGAGCACGGTCCTGACCTCGGCCTGGAACAGGTTCTCGTGCCACTGACGAGAGGCCTCGTTGACGAATGCCTGCTCGAGGACAGAGAAGTTCGGCTGGTAACGGTCGTCAGCACTCAACCATGCAGCTCCGGTGAGGCGCTCGCCGAGGGAATACGACTCCGGCTCCGGGTCGACGACGCGGTAGCGCGCCTCAAAGTCCGGGGCCGGGCATTCTGCGTCTGTGAGCTTCGTGAGCTCCCCTCGAACCCAATCGTACTCGAAAGCGGTGGCGATTCCCGCCCGCATCGCCCACCGGAGCGACGCTGCAACGTCGGTGATCCAACGCCTTTGCTCAGGGTGAGGATGGTTAAGGCCAGCGAAACGTCCGGCGACGTCGCGCCGGTATCGGGCCCCGAGCGTCATGCCCAGAAGTGACAAAGCCTCGGCATCGGCCGCCGGGATCGGAGGGTCGGCGCCTTTCCGATCTGCGTGGAGCACGCCTACCGCCTCAGTTCCGTCGAGCACAGGCACTTCGACCAGTGTGCGGATCTGCAGCATCAGCTCAGGAGGAGTCATGCTCGTCCCGAGCCGATTGCCATGCGCCTGCATTGGCATCCGCCACGCCGAGACGTCAGGACCGAGGAGCGAGTTCCGAATGGAATAGCTGAGGCGGCCGGGCACGACAAGAGGATTATCCGGACGCCGCTCGACAAGAACGAGCTTCGGCGCATCCGGATCGAGGTCGCCGGGATCACGAAACGGCGGCTTGACCAGAGCGTAGAAACGAGCCCGCTCGAAACCGGCGTCGATGAGCCAGGCAAGGGCGGCCCGGACGGCCGAACCCCGAGTAGGCGCGGTCGAAATCGGGGACAGGGTCCCGACCGGCCGGTTAGCCGGGCTGGACTGTGTAGTCACCTCCGGCATGGTAGGTGAGGCTCCTTACCGAGGTGAGCGCTTACTTCCTACTTACCCGGCGACTCGCCGGCGACGATCTCGCGGCCGCTGTCGGCCCACGCCTTGGTGCCGCCGGCGACGGAGTAGGCGTCGACGCCCTGTTGCCGCAGCCACTGCACCACCTTGAGGCTGCGCCCGCCCAGGTGGCAGATGACGTACACCTGGCCGTCGGCCGGCACCTCCTCCACCCGCTCGGCGATCTCGCTCATGGGCAGGAGGATGACCCCGGGAACGTGGCCCTCGAGGTACTCCTCCGTCTCCCGTACGTCGACGACGGGGGTACCAGCCGCCCGCGCCTTCTCCAGCTGCTCGATGTCGACCTCGACCGGGTTCATGCCCGCCATCTTCGCAGGTAGCGGGCGTGTTCCTGGTCGACGTCGCCGATGGCCGACGAGGCCTCGGCCGCGGTCATCACCACCAGCCGGGCGTGGGCCTCGGCGCACCGGCGGCCGCCACCGTCGGCCTCCACCACTTCGGCCCGGGCCGTGACCGCGGCGTCGGTGACCGTCTGCACCGACGCCGTCACCCGGTAGGGCCGCCCCACCCGCACCGGGCGGTCGAACGTGGTGGCCGTCTGGTGGACGACGGCGAAGCGCTCGGCGACGGCGATCGCAGCCCAGGCCATGGCCTCGTCGAGGATGGCCAGCACCACCCCGCCGTGGACGTAGCGGGGCACCCCCGAGAACTCGTCGCCCAGGGTGAACTCGGCGGTGACGACGGCCGCCTCGTCGTCGTAGAGGAACGGGATGCCGAGGCCCCGGGTGTTGGTCGGCTCGCACACGAAGCAGTTGGTGTCGAACCCCCAGGCCCCGTTGTCCAGGTGCCGCACGGCCATCAGGCAACCGTAATCATCGGGGCTCCCTGGCGAGGTCGACCGTCACCGCCAGGTGGTCCGACAGCGGGAGGAGGTGGGCGCCGCTGTCCACCACCGGGGGGAGGGTCCCCCGCCCGAGGACGTGGTCGATCTGCATCGACGGCTTGGGGGCGGGGAACGTGGCCGCCTTCACCAGCGAGCGCCAGCCCGCCGGCGGCCGGACGAAGAGGTTGGGGACGTTGAGATCGCCCAGCAGGACGCACCGCCCGTCGAGATGCCCGTCGGCCAGGGCGGCCAGGGCCTGGGTGAGGCGGCGGAGCTGGGCCAGGTTCCAGCCGGGGACGAACGAGAGGTGGGTGTTGGCCACCAGCAGACGCCCGCCCGGCCCGGGCAGCTCGACCTCGGCGGCCAGACCCACCCGGGGCTCGTCGTCGAGGAGTATCAGTCCCCCGCCCGGCACGTACACCGGCGACCGGAGCTTGGCCGGGGCCAGGCGGACCACATGCCATGCCCGCACCGGCAGCCGGGACACGATCGACACCCCGTAGCCGGCTTCTCCTTCCGCCATGTCGTCGTCGGTGGCCGGCCGCCACTCCGCTCCCGGCTCCCCTACGAGGGCGGGAACGAAGCGCCAGGCCACCGCACCCATGGCCTCGGCCACGACTGCCGTCTGGTCGACCATTCCCGAGCGGGCCTGGCCCCGGTCGACCTCCTGGAGGCAGAGGACGTCGGCGTCGAGCGACAGGCAGGCGTCGACCAGGCGGTCGGTGCGCACCTCGCCGTCGGCCGGTGCCTGGCCGTGGAGGACGTTGAACGTCGCCAGCCGGACGACGCCCGCCGGCCGGCTCAGGCCCTCAGCCGCCGTAGTTCATGCGGGTGTCCTCCATGCGGAGCACGCCCGTGTCCTCGGCCTTCTGGAACCCGGCGTCGACCACCTCGCCCAGGAACAGGGTGTGGTCGCCCACGTCGACCTGCTGGCGCACGACGCAGTCGAGGTAGGCCGCGGCCTGGTCGAGCACGGGCGCTCCCGACAGCCCGTCGTGGAAGGCGAAGCCGTTGAGGGTGTGGGCGTCGAGGTCGACCTCCACCGGCTTGGTGAACTTGCGGACGATGGCCCGGTCCTCCCGGTCGACGATGCTGAGGGCGAAGACCTGCCCCTCCAGCAGCAGCTCGTGGGAAAACGCCTCCCTCTCCACGCTGACCCCCACCAGCTTGGGGTCGAAGCTCACCTGGGTGGCCCAGTTGAGGGTCATCCCGTTGCGGCGGTCGCCGGCACGGGTGCCGAGCACATAGAGGCCGCTCGGCATCGTCCACAACACCCGCCGCCGCAGCTTGTCGTACTCGTCGGCGTCCCGCCCGTCGGGCACCGGGCCGACGATCCCGTTGCTGAGGGGCATGGGCGGACGCTACCCCGTGGGGGCGAGGGCCTCGATCGTGGCCGCCAGCTCGAGGTCCTTGGCCGTGATCCCGCCCTCGCTGTGGGTGCTCAGGCGGACGAGGACCTTGTTCCAACGGATGTCGAGGTCGGGATGGTGGTTGGCCGCCTCCGCCTCGTACGACAGGCGGACGACGAACGCCACCGCCTCCTTGAAGTTGCCCAGGCGGTACTCCTTGGCGATCTCGTCCCCCGACCGCTCCCAGCCTGGCCGCTCGGCCAGCCCGGTGGTGATCTCGTCGTCGCTCAGTGTGCCCATGACGCCTCCCCGATGATGGCTAAATGATGGCTGCCCTGGCCGAAATGACGGCGGACTGCGCCGCCGCAGGTCCTAGTTTGGTCGAGGAACGTGAGCCTTCTGCCCCTGCCCGTCCGCGCTGCGGCCACCGCCACCTTCCGGTCACTGCGGGTGCGCAACTTCCGGCTCTTCTGGCTGGGCCAGATGGTGTCGGTGTCGGGCACGTGGATGCAGTCGGTGGCCCAGAACTGGCTGGTCCTGAACCTCACGGGCAGCGGCGTGGCCCTCGGGATCACGGTTGCCCTCCAGTTCCTGCCCATGCTCCTGTTCGGGATGTGGGGCGGCCTGGTGGCCGACCGCTTCGACAAGCGCCGCATCCTCGTCGTCACCCAGGTCGTGCCGATGGCACTGGCGGTGGTGATGTTCGTGCTCGTGGCCACGGGGGAGGTCGAGCTGTGGATGGTGTACGCCCTCGCGTTCCTGCTGGGGCTGGTGTTCATGGTCGACATGCCCACCCGCCAGTCCTTCGTGGTCGAGCTGGTGGGTCCCGACGAGGTGCCCAACGCGGTCGGGCTCAACAGCGCCATGTTCAACACCGGCCGGGTGGTAGGGCCGGCGGTGGCCGGCGTGCTGATCGCCACTGTCGGGATCGCGTCCACGTTCCTCCTCAACGCCTTCTCCTACGTGGCGGTGATGGTGGCCCTGGCCGCCATGCGACCCGACGAGCTCTTCCCCCAGGCCCGGGCGGCCCGGGCCCCGGGCGCCATCCGGGCCGGGCTGCGCTACGTGTGGTCGACGCCGGTGCTGCGCTCCACCATGCTCCTGGTGGCGGTGGTCGGCACGTTCGGCATGAACTTCGGGGTGATACTGCCCCTCCTGGCCCGCTACACCTTCGACGGTGGGGCGCCGCTGTACGGCTGGTTGACGTCGCTGATGTCGGCCGGCTCGCTGGTGGGTGCCCTCACCGCCGCCGGCCGGGTCGGACCGACCCGCCGGATGCTGGTGGGATCGGGGGCCGCCTTCGGCGCCCTCACCCTGGTGGCGGCGGCGGCCCCGTCGGCGTGGCTGCTCGCGGCGGTGCTGGTGCTGGTGGGGGTGGCGATCATGCTCTTCCTGGCCACCGCCAACACCACCCTCCAGCTGGCCACCGACCCGGCCATGCGGGGCCGGGTGATGGCCCTCTACGGGCTCGTCTTCCTGGGCAGCACCCCGCTCGGCGGCCCCCTGCTCGGCTGGGTGTCGGGCCAGTGGGGCGGACGGTGGGGACTTGCCCTCAGCGGCGCCGTCAGCCTGGCCGCTGCCCTCCTGGCCGCCTTTCCCGCTGCCTCCCGCCGGTGGCAGGCAGGCCGGGGCCCGGTGCCCGCCACTGACCCCGGCACCGGTGTGATGGCCGGGCGGGCGGGGCCGGTGTCGGTCCCGGCGGCGCCCGATCCCAACTGGTGACGCCCGTGGCCGCAGGCGCCCGGGGCTACGGAGGGTCGGCCACCGAGTGAAGCGACGGGTGCTCGGCGCTCGACGTCGCCGTCAACAGGAGGACCTCGAACGGCTCCAGCTCGATCTCGAGGGCCCGGCCGGCCACCACCGTCGCCGGGGGCGCGGTCGGTCCGAAGACGAGGGTGAGATCGAGGGGGTCGTCGGGGGGGCACCCGAAGACCTCGGCCGGTACCACCCGGACCGCCTGGGTTTCGGCGGCGGGGTTGCGCAGGCAGAGCACCGCCTGGCTCCGCCGGTGGCAGGCGAAGCCGTAGATCTCCCCCGCGGCCGGATCGCCGAGAACCATCCGGCTGCGGCCGAGGGCTCGCCGATGCTGGCGGGCCCAGGCCAGCGACCGGGAGAGAACGGCCCATTCCGGCTCGCTCAGCGAGGCGGGGGCGACGTAGAGGTCGTGGTGCTGGGTGCCGCGGCCCACCATGAGCCAGCAGTGGCGCTCCCAGTCGACAATGTTCTCGTCAACATCACGATAACGACAGGCCTCCGACTCCACCACGCCGAACGTCACCAGGGCCGACACCGGCACCGCGCACCGGCGATAGAGGTGGAGGCGGGCGTCGATGTAGGTGGCGAACGACTCGTGGCGGGGGCCGGGGTAGCCGGCACCGGAGTCGTCGAGGCCTCCCCGCCACAGGAAGTCGGCGGTCGTCAGCCACCACGGAGACGGGTTGGATCCACTGGTGAAGGCGATGACCACGTCGGGGTCGGCTGCCCGGGCGTCGGTGAGGAGCTGGCGGAAGCGGTCGATCTGCACGGTGCGGCCGGCGTCGCCCGGGGGATGGCCGTGGCCCGCTTCGGCGCAGGTGAAGCGCACGCCATCGAGCTTCCAGTAACGGATACCGGCCGCCGTCCAACGGGTGAGCGTCTCCCGCAGGGCGGCCCGGTAGGCGTCGCCGGCCACGCACAGCAGGCCGTGCTCGTCGACCTCGCCGCCCCGTTCCCGGGCCCAGGCCACCCGGGCCGCCTGCCGATCGCCGTAGCCGCCGAAGGGACCGACCCACAGCCCGATGCGACCCCGCCCCCCCGCCGCCTCCAGCGCCCGCAGGCCTCCCGGGAATCGGGGCGGATCGAGGTGGGCCCACAGCTCGTCGAGGTCGTCCTCCTCGGCCCACCCTCCGTCCCAGCCGTCGTCGAGGCAGAAGTGGTCGATCTCCAGCCCGTGGCGGTCACTGACATCCGCGAAGCCCACCACTTCGGCCCGCACCGTGTCCTCGCTCATCGTCCCCGGCCACCCCAGGTGGTACCAGTTGTTGGTGAGCACGACCACCCGGTCGGGATGGGGTCGGAAGCGGTCGAGGTACTCGAAGAACTCGCCCGCCCCCACCACCGACGTCGGGCTGGCGAGCGAAACTCCCTCCTCGAGGACGACGCCGTAGGAGATGGAGCAGTGGCAGCCGCCGGCCACGGCCAGGTTGACCGCCCCCGGGTGCTCGATGCCGGCGAAGAAGCCGGGCCCGTACACGGGCTGGCCCAACCCGGGCGAGCCCGCGTTTGGTGGCGGCCCGGGCTCGATCTCGCCGAAACCCTCCACCGCCACCCCCTCCCACAGCTCCAGCTCGATGCGGTCGAGCCGGCCCGACCCGGTGACGACGACGCCCTTCTGGATCAGGCCCGTCGCCGGGTAGGCGGTGACCACCACCCACAGCTTCACCGCACCGTCGGGCGTCTCCAGCATCCACGAGAGCGGCGAACCGTCCCCCGCCTTGGGTGCCTCGGTGAGCGTGAGCTCGTCGTCGACGAAGCGCACCCCGTCGACCACCACCGCCAGCTCGGGGCCCGACACGGCCACCTCGCCGTCGTCGCCCCGGATCGACACCGTGCGGACGGTGCCCTCCCTGACCCGGTAGGTGCGGGCGACTCGGCCCGCGTCGAGGACGATATCGGTCGAGGGCGCATCCTCGGTCACGCCCGGTTCGCCTCGAGGAGCTCGAACAGGCGCAGCTGGGCCCGGGCCCGCGCCAGGTTGTGGCCGGGACGGGCGATGCGGAAGTAGACGTCGCCCCGCAGATGGTCGGTGAGGAAACGCAGGGCCGCCTCGAACGCCATCAGCGGTCCGGCCAGGGGCAGGGTGGCCCGCTCGCCGTCGGAGAGCAGACCGGGCACCGCCGCCTGGTAGCCCTCCACCACCGCATGGGCGATGGCCCAGTCTACGCCGAGGCGGTCGACGTCGGTGCTGTCCTCGGGACCGGTGGCCGCGCCCGAGCGGATGAGATCTCCCACGTCGAACAGGACCGTACCCGGCGCCACCGTGTCGAGGTCGATCACGGCCCTGACCTCCCGGCCGGACTCGTCGAAGAGCAGGTTCGCGGCCTTGGCGTCGTTGTGCACCAGGCGCGGCGGCAGCAGGCCCGCGGCCCGGGCCGCGGCCAGCTCGTCGGCCACCGAGGACGCCTGGCGCACGCCGTCGATCTCGGCTCCACATCCCGCCACCCGGTCGGTGTTGTCGGTGGCCACCGCCGCCTCGAGGTTGGCCAGCCGGCGGGAGAAGTCGTGGAAGCCGGCGATCGGTTCGACCAGGGGTGGACCGGGAAGGTCGGCCAGGCGGGCCGTCAGCCGGGCCATCGCCCCGCCTGCCGCCCGGGCCGCGGCCGGGTGCTCGAAGCGGGCCATGGTGCGGCCGGGGACGAAGCGCCACGCCCGCCACCGGCTCCCGTCGGCCCCGGCCTCCATCGCTTCCATCTCCGGCCCCGGCCCCCCGGACCGGGTCGGGACGAGCCGGGGCGCACCCCGCCCGTCGAGGTGGGCCACCACCCGGGCCACGTTGGCCGCCAGCAGGTCGGGGTCGGCGAACACGTCGGTGTTGACCCGTTGGAACACGACCTGCTCCACTCGGCCCGGTGGCCTGCGGAAGGTGACCAGGAACGTCTCGTGGATGTGGCCGCCGCCGAGGGGATCGCAGGCGAGGAGGCGTCCGTCGACCGCGAACCGGCGGGCGAGGGCGAGGGCGAGGGGATCGGACGGAGATGGACCGCGGCCGGGACGACCGGCCGCGGTCACGTCACAACAGACGGGTGATGCGAATCTCCGGCGCCGGCTTCGGCGTCCACACCGGGGGCTCGGTGGGCGGCGCCTGGACCACCGGGGCCGGGGCCGGCACGATGACCGGCTCGGCCTCGACTTCGATCACCTGGTCGGCAGCAGACCACTCGGCGACAGGAGCGCCATCCGATCCACCGCTGGACGGAGCCGGACCCGACGGCGGGCTGAATCCGCCGCCCTGCCCGTCGAAGCCGCCGCCCAGCCCGCCGCCCGGCTGGCCGCCGCCGGGACCGTGGTCGTCGGGGCCGTGGTCGTCGGGGCCACGGTCGTCGGGACCACGGTCGTCGGGGCCCATGTCGGAGCTACCGGCCGGGCCGAGGGCCCGGGGCGCGTCGGCATCGGTGATCGACGCCCAGTCGAAGACGGGGACGGCCGTCACCGTCTCCGGCGCCGCCGCGACCGGACGCCGCCGGCCGGCACCACCGCCACCACCCGTGAACCGGGTGAACGCGCTCCCGCCTTTCGGACCACCCCGCGGACCGCGACCCGGGCCGCGGCCCGGACCTCCGCCCGGAGCCAGCGCCAGCCGCCCGCCCTCGGAGCCCCAGGTGGCGCCGAGGAGGAGAAGACCGGCCACGAGCAGGCCGAGGGCCAACCGGGCCGGGCCGCCGACATCGGAACCGGTGCGCCCGAGCGTGATCGGCGGCGCCGTGGGCTGAACCGGCGGCGGGACCACGACCACCGGTGTGAGCGAGATGCGGGCGTCGTCGTTGGCGCTCGCCTGGGTGTTGTCGTTGTCGACGACCGTGGCGAAGACCCGGTCGACCTGGGTGGCTCCGCCCGCCCCCCGGAAGTCGACCGTGAACTGGCACTTGTAGCTCGCCCCCGGCTGGATGACGCCGCCGATGGCGCACGTGCCCCTGCCGTTGAGGTTGCCGTAGACGTCGTCGGTGAGCGACACCAGGGTCACCGGCTCGAAGCTGGTGTTGGTGACGGTGACGAAGAAGGTGAACGACCCGCCCGGTGCAGGCCGGCTGACCGGGTCGGCGTCCTTGATCACGGTGACCGTGGGCGGCACGTCGGTGAGGTCGACCCGGGCGTCGTCACGGTCGGTGGCCTGGGAGTTGTCGTCGTCGTGGCCGGAGACGGTGACGACGTCGGTCTGGGTCGCCCGGGCGTTGCCGGTGAACTGGCCGACGAAGGTGCACGTGACGCTCTGCCCCGGCTGCAACACGGTGCCGACGACGTTGAGGCAGGTGTTGCTGCTCACCTTCGAGTTGTTGGGATCGTCGAGGTTGCCGTAGATGTCGTCGGTGAGGGTGTCGATGGTGAGCGCCTCGGACGTGCTCGTGTTGGTGACGACGACGGTGAAGGTGAAGGCGCCGCCCGGCTCGGGCCGGGTCAGGGGGCTGGCGGTCTTGACGACGTCGACCGACGGCGGGACGTCGGTGATGGCAACCACCGCGTCGTCGTTGTCGGTGGCCGTCCGACCGTTGTCGTCGCGTCCGATGACGGTGACGACGTCGGTCTGCGACCGGGGAGCCCCGGTGAACTGGCCCACGAAGGAGCACGAGAACGACGCCCCCGGCTGCAGGACGGTGCCGACTGCGTTGAGGCAGGTGTTGTTCGTGACGGCAGGGTTGTTGGCGTTGTCGAGGTCGCCGTAGATGTCGTCGGTGAGGCTGGTGATGGTGATGGGCTGGGTGCTGGTGTTGGTGACGACGACGTTGAACGTGAACGCCCCGCCCGGCTCGGGCCGGGTCAGCGGTGTGGCGGTCTTGTCGACCCGGATGGTCGGCGTCGGCCCAGGAGTGATCGACACGATGGCGTCGTCGACGTCGGTGGCCGTCTCACCGTCGTCGTCGACTCCCGTCGCGGTGACGATGTCGGTCTGGGTGGCGCCGGCAGTGCCGGTGAACTGGCCGACGAAGGAGCACGAGAAGGTGCCGCCCGGCTGCAGGACGGTACCGACCGCGTCGAGGCAGGTGTTGTTGGTGACCTCGGGGTTGTTCGGGTCGTCGAGGTTGCCGTAGATGTTGTCGGTGAGGCTGGTGATGGTGATCGCCTCGGACGAGCTGGTGTTGGTGACGACCACGTTGAACGTGAACGCCCCGCCCGGCTCGGGCCGGCTCAGGGGGGTGGCTGTCTTGTCGACCCTGATGGTCGGCGGCGGCCCGGGCGTGATCGCCACGGTGGCGTCGTCGAGGTCGGAGGCGGTCTCGCCGTCGTCGTCGACTCCGGTCACGGTGACGATGTCGGTCTGGGTGTCACCGCCGCTCCCGGTGAACTGGCCCACGAAGGAGCACGTGAAGGACCCACCCGGCTGCAGGACGGTGCCGACTGCGTCGAGGCAGGTGTTGCTGGTGACCGCGGGGTTGGCCGGGTCGTCGAGGTTGCCGTAGACGTCGTCGGTGAGGCTGGTGACGGTGATCGCCTCGACCGAGCTGGTGTTGGTGATGACGACGTTGAACGTGAACGCCCCGCCCGGCTCGGGCCGGGTCAACGGGTCAGCCGACTTGCTGACGTCGATGGCGGGCGCCACGCCGGTGATGGTGACGATGGCGTCGTCGTCGTCGGACACCTGCTCACCGGTGTCGTCGATGCCGGTGGCGGTGACCACGTCGATCTGGGAGGCACCGCCCGTCCCGGTGAACTGGCCGACGAAGGTGCACGAGACGCTCTCGCCCGGCTGCAACAAGGTGCCGACCACGTCGAGGCAGGTGTTGTTGGTGACCAACGGGTTGGCCGGGTCGTCGAGGTTGCCGTAGACGTCGTCGGTGAGGGTGGTGATGGTGACCGGGGCCGGGCCGGTGTTGGCGACCGAGACGTCGAAGGTGAAGGCGCCGCCCGGCTCCGGACGGGTGAGCGGCGTGGCGCCCTTCAGGACCTGGATGGCGGGAACCACGTCGGTGATGGCGACGAGGGCCTCGTCGGAGTCGGTGACGGTGGTGTTGTCGTCGTCGACGCCGACCACGGTGGCGGTGTCGGTCTGGGCGTCGCCCCCGGTGCCGGTGAACTGGCCGGTGAACGAGCACGAGAAGGTGTTGCCCGGCCCCGGGCTGACTGCCAGCAACGTGCCGACTGCGTCGAGGCAGGTGTTGTTGGTGACCAACGGGTTGGCCGGGTCGTCGAGGTTGCCGTAGATGTCGTCGACCAGACTCGTGATCGTGACCGCCTCGACCGTGCTCGGGTTGGTGACGACCAGGTTGAAGGTGAAGGCGCCGCCCGGCTCCGGCCGGGTCAGCGGGGTGGCCGTCTTGTCGATGCTGATGGCCGGCGCCACTGCGGTGATAGTGACGACGGCGTCGTCGGTGTCGGTGACGCTGGTGTTGTCGTCGTCGACGCCGACCACGGTGGCGGTGTCGGTCTGGGCGTCGCCCCCGGTGCCGGTGAACTGGCCGGTGAACGAGCACGAGAACGTGTTGCCCGGCCCGGGACTCGGCTGGAGGACGGTGCCCACCGCGTCGAGGCACGTGTTGTTGGTGACCGCCGGGTTGGCCGCGTCGTCGAGGTTGCCGTAGACGTCGTCGACCAGGCTGGTGATCGTGACCGGCTCGAGCGTGCTCGTGTTGGTGACGACGAGGTTGAAGGTGAAGGCGCCGCCCGGCTCGGGCCGGGTCAGCGGGGTGGCCACCTTGTCGATGCTGATGCCCGGCGCCACGTCGGTGAGATCGACGACGGCGTCGTCGGTGTCGGTGACGGTGGTGTTGTCGTCGTCGACGCCGACCACGGTGGCGGTGTCGGTCTGGGAGTCACCGGAGTTGCCGGTGAACTGGCCGGTGAAGGAGCAGGAGAAGGTGTTGCCCGGCCCCGGGCTCACCGCCAGCACCGTGCCGACGGCGTCGAGGCACGTGTTGTTGGTGACCGCGGGGTTGGCCGGGTCGTCGAGGTTGCCGTAGACGTCGTCGACCAGGCTGGTGATCGTGACCGCCTCGACCGTGCTCGGGTTGGTGATGACGAGGTTGAAGGTGAAGGCGCCGCCCGGCTCCGGCAGGGTGAGCGGGTTGGCCGTCTTCACGATTGCGATGGCGGGCGCCACGCCGGTGAGGTTGACGACGGCGTCGTCGCTGTCGGTGACGCTGGTGCCGTCGTCGTCGACGCCGACCACGGTGGCGACGTCGGTGACGCTGTCACCGGAGTTGCCGGTGAAGTTGGCCGTGAAGGAGCAGGAGAACGTGTTGCCCGGCCCCGGGCTCGGCGCCAGCACCGTGCCGACTGCGTCGACGCAGGTGTTGCTGGTGACGTTGGGGTTTGCCGGGTCGTCGAGGTTGCCGTAGACGTCGTCGACCAGGCTGGTGACCGTGACCGCTTCCAGGGTGTCGGGGTTGGTGATGACGAGGTTGTAGGTGAAGGCGCCCCCGGGCTCCGGCAGGGTGAGCGGGGTGGCGTCCTTGACGATCTGGATCTGCGGCGGGTCGTCGGTGATGGTGACCACCGCGTCGTCGTTGTCGGTGACCACGACGCCGCCGGGGTTGGTGGCGTTCACGGTGACGACGTCGGTCTGGGCGTCGCCCGCGTTGCCGGTGAAGGGTGCGACGAACGAGCAGCTGTAGGTGTTGCCCGGACCCGGCGTGGGCTGGAGGACGGTGCCGATGGCGGTGTTGCAGGTGGAGTTGGCCCGGGTGGTGAGGTCGCCGTAGACGTCGTCGGTGAGCGACGTGATCGTGAGGACCTCGGTGCTGGTGTTGGTGACGACGACGTTGAACGTGAAGTCACCGCCCGGCTCGGGCAGGCTCAGCGGGGTGGCCGTCTTGTCGACGCTGATCGTCGGCAGGGGCGTGACCAGGGACTCCTCGTTGGGCGCTCCACACGGGCTGGTCGCCGCCGCGTAGGTGGCGTCGCCGCTGTAGACGGCGACCCAGTTGTACGTGCCCGCAGCCGTGGGCGTGAAGTTCTCGGACGTGGCCGTCGGCGGTGGGCCACCGCCCAGCGGGCGGGCCGCGCTGGTGAAGATCGGGGCACCGGTGCAGGTGGGGTTGCCCGGGCCGAAGAGGGTGAAGGTGACGGTGCCGGTGGGCGTCGGGGCGGCCGGGGGGGTGCCCGTGACGGTGGCGACGTCGTTGATCGGCTGGGTCAGCGTGACCGGCCCGGAGGCGTCGGTGACGATGTCGGCTACCGGCTGGATCACCACCGACTCCTCGTCGGGCGCGCCGCACGGGCTGGTGACCGACGCGTAGTTGGCGTCGCCGCTGTAGACCGCGACCCAGTTGTAGGTGCCGGCGCCGGGCGGGACGAAGTTGCCCGAGTTGACGGTGAAGGGCGCCGCCGCGGGCAGGGGGACGGCTGCGCTGGTGAAGATCGGAGCACCGGTGCAGGTGGGGTTGCCCGGGCCGAACAGGGTGAAGGTGACGGTGCCGGTGGGGTCGGGGGCCGGGGCCGCGCCCGCCGGTGACGGTGGCCGTGTCGGAGATGGGCTCACCGACGTTGACCGGTGTTTGGGCGTCGGTGACGATGGTGGCCACCGCCAGGTTGACGACCGAGGCCTCGTCGGGGGCGCCACACGGGCTGGTGACCGAGGCGTAGTTGGCGTCGCCGCTGTAGACCGCGACCCAGTTGTAGGTGCCGACCGCGGTGGGCTGGAAGTCGCCCGAGTTGACGGTGAACGGCGCCACTGCGGGCAGCGGGACAGCTGCGCTGGTGAAGATGGGAGCACCGGTGCAGGTGGGGTTGCCCGGGCCGAACAGGGTGAAGGTGACGGTGCCGGTGGGGTCGGGTGCGGGGGCCGGCCCGCCGGTGACGGTGGCGTTGTCGGAGATCGGGGAGCCGATCGTGACCGGCGTCTCGGCCGAGGTCACGATGGTGGCCACCGACTGGTTGACGACCGTGGTCTCGAGGGGCGCGCCGCACGGGCTGGTGGCCGGCGGGTAGTTGGCGTCGCCGCTGTAGACCGCGACCCACTGGTAGGTGCCGGCAGTGGTCGTGGTGAAGTTGCCCGAGTTGACGGTGAACGGCGCCACCGCCGGAAGCGGGACGGCGGCGCTGGTGAAGATGGGCGCCCCGGTGCAGGTGGGGTTGGCCGGGCCGAAGAGGGTGAAGGTGACCGTGCCGGTGGGTGCGGGAGCGGGGGCTGCCGCGCCGGTGACAGTGGCGGTGTCGGAGATGGTGTCGCCGACCGTGGCCGTCGGTTGGGCGTTGGTGACGATGCTGGCGATCGCCTGGATGACGACGGACGACTCGTTGGTGGCACCACACGGGCTGGTGACAGTCGTGTAGTTGGCGTCACCGCTGTAGACCGCGACCCAGTTGTAGGTGCCTGGCTCGGTGGGTGTGAAGTCGCCCGAGTTGGCCTGCGGCGGCACGCCGGCGAGCAACACGGGCGCAGGGGCGAAGATCGGGGCGCCGGCGCAGGTGGGATCGTCGTTGTCGAAGAGGGTGAAGGTGACCGTCCCCGTGGGGTCGGGCACCCCGCCGCCGACACCGGTGACGGTGGCGGTGTCGCTGATGGTGCTGCCGATGGTGACCGGGCCCTCGGCCTGGGTCTCGATGATCGGAGTGGCCTGGGCGAAGACGACGGTCTCGTCCGGCTCACCGCAGGCGGTGGCGGAGCCGACGTAGTTGGCGTCGCCCGAATACGTCGCCACCCACGAGTACGTGCCGGGTTGGGTGATCGTGGCGGAGCCGGTGGTGGAATAGTCGGTGAAGCCGGCGTTGACCGGGACGGTCTCGGTGAAGAAGATCGCGCCGACACAGGTCGGGTCGGCGGGACCGTAAAGGTCGAACCTGATGGTTCCGGTTGGCGGCGCGCCGTTGCCCGACGACGGCGGAGACGGCGGGTCGAGGAAAGCGGTGTCGGAGGTGGTGCCCGGGATGGTGGGCCCGCTCTGGGAGGCGAGGGTGGAGAGGGCGGGTGTGGCCGGGGCAACCGTGTTGAAGGTGGCGAGGCCCTGGCGGCCCTGCGGGGTCTGGTCGACGCCGGCCGGGTTACGGGGGATCGGGGTGACGCCGGTGGCGTGGTTGGTCTGCACGCCGGGGCTGGCCTCGGCATCGAACGTGGGCACGCGCAGCGTGGTCGCGGTGAAGGTGACCGAGCACACCTCGCCGGTGGCGAGGATCAGGCTCGCCTCACCGCCGGGCGGCACGAAGCGCCACCGGGTGGCCAGGTTCGGATCGGGGTTGTCGGGAACGATCGTCCACGTGCCCTCGCACGTGGCGTTGCCCGGGGGGATCGACTGGCCGGTGCCGGTGCCGTTGACCGCCGGGCCGGGGGCGAGGTCGTAGACGCCCGCCTCGGCCGTGCCCGCGCCGCAGTCGACGTTGGTGGTGGTGCAGGACGGGTAGAGGTCGATGGCGGCCATGCGCAGGGTGGGGAAGTTCGTCGACTGCGGGGGCGTGGAGCCGTTCTGAATGCCCAGGCCGGCCGGGAACGTCTGGCCCACCACGGTGTCGGGGAAGTCGGCCGACACATTGGCGAAGAAGAAGGCCTGGGCGACGGGCGCCAACAGGATGGAGAACGCGACGAGAAGCGCGGCCGCGCCAGCCACGAGCTTCGTCGTCGACCCATGCCAATTCTTGCCACCAGGGGTCCGCCTGTATCCCCGAAAAGCTCCCAGTGAGCCGGTTCCCATCGAGCGTTTCCTCCCCAGCTGTGCGTCTACGGTCCCGTCCGAGATTGGACGCATCCCGAGCACGTTAGCCGTTCCCAGGACATCCGCCTACCTTCTCAGTGGCACTTTCCAAACCCGATTCTCATTTGGGCTGCCGTTGGAGGCTTCCGGGTTGGAATGGACCCCATTCCTGGGCCCTTTGCGTCGATTCCGGTCCAACAGTCGCGCCCGCTCCAACACTCCGCCGGCGAACCGAGCCAGGGCCGGTCAACACTTCCGACGCCGCCTGCCGAACAACAGGGCGCCATTGCCGAGTACCAACAGGAATGCAGCCAGCGACAAGGGGTCGCGGAGGGCGGCGCCGGTACGCGCCAACGGTGAGGACGGCGACCGGTCGCCGGCCGCGGCCAGCACGGTGAATGGCGTGCTGGCCGACCGGCCGCTGGCGCCGGTGACGACGAAGGTGTGGGCGCCGGCGGTGGCGTCGGAGGGTACGCGCACCGTCACCGAGAAGGCCCCCGCGGCATTCGCCCGGAACGTGCCGACCACGACCGGGTCACTGGTGAACGTCGCGGTCAGCGGGTCGTTGGCGGCGAAGCCGCTGCCCGACAGGACGACGCTCTGACCCGGGCTCCCCTGCGTCGGGTTCGCCTGCACCGCGGGCCCGGACGGCGCGGCCGTGGTGCTCGTCGCACCCAGCCCGGGAGGCGCGGTCGTCGTAGTCGACGAGCCGTCGGTGGGCGCCGTGGTCGAGGTGGTCGAAATGGTCGAGCTCGTCGACGACGTGGGCGACGTGGTCGTGGTGGTGGTCGGCGAGGTGGTGGACGACGACGTGGTGGTGTCCTGCATCGTGGTGGTCGTGGTGGTGCTGGAGGTGGTCGAGGACGACGTGGTCGACGAGGTGGTGGACGACGTGGAACTCGAGCTCGACGACGACGTGCTCGAGGTGGACGACGTGCTCGAGGTGGACGACGACGAGCTGGTTGACGACGAGCTGGTGGACGACGAGCTGGTTGACGACGAGCTGGTTGACGACGACGACGTGGTGGACGACGAGGTGGTGGACGTCGAAGCCGCGGTCACCACCACCGACTCGTTGGCGTCGTTGCAGGCGGTGGACACGGCGGTGTTGTTGACGTCGCCGCTGTAGCCCGCCCGCCACCGGAAGGTGCCGGCCTCGGTGGTGGTGAACGGGTCGGACGTGTAGTCACCGTTTCCGGTGACGGTCTTGGTGTTGATGAAGGCGACCGGCTGGCTGCACGTGGCGTCGTCGGGGCCGAAGAGGTTGAACGTGATCGACCCGGTGGGGTTGTTGCCACCGGCCAGGGTGGCGGTGTCGGTGACCTGTCCGCCCACTGCCACCGACGGCGAGGCGGTGGTGACGATGGTGGGCGTGGCCGGAGTGGTTTCGTCGGTGACGACCACCGACTCGTCGGCGTCGTTGCAGGCGGTGGTGACCGGGTTGTTTCCGGCGTCGCCGCTGTAGTCGGCCCGCCACCGGAACACGCCCGCCTCGGTGGTGGTGAACGGGTCGGACGTGTAGTCGCCGTTGCCGGTGACGGTGGCGGTGTCGGTGAACGCCGCCGTCGTCGCGCACGTGGCGTCGTCGGGGCCGTAAAGGCTGAACGTGATGGAGCCGGTGGGGTTGTCGCCGCCCGCCAGGGTGGCGGTGTCGGTGACCTGTCCACCCACTGCCACCGACGGCGACGCGGTGGTGACGATGGTGGGCGTGACCGGACCGGTGTCGTCGGTGACGACCACCGACTCGTTGGGGTCGTTGCACGCGGTGGTGACCGGGTTGTTCCCGGCGTCGCCGCTGTAGGCCGCCACCCACCGGAACGTGCCCGCGTCGGTGGTGGTGAAGGGGTCGGACGGGTAGTCGCCGTTGCCCGCCACCGTGGCCGTGTCGGTGAACACCGCCGTCGTCGTGCACGTGGCGTCGTCGGGGCCGTAGAGGCTGAACGTGATGGAGCCGGTGGGGTTGTCGCCGCCCGCCAGGGTGGCGGTGTCGGTGACCTGCCCGCCCACGGCCACCGACGGCGAGGCGGTGGTGACGATGGTGGGCGTGACCGGACCGGTGTCGTCGGTGACGACCACCGACTCGTTGGGGTCGTTGCACGCGGTGGAGGCCGGGTTGTGGGCGAGGTCGCCGCTGTAGGCCGCCCGCCACCGGAAGGTGCCGGATTGGGTGGTGGTGAACGGGTCGGACGTGTAGTCGCCGTTGCCCGCCACCGTGGCCGTGTCGGTGAACACCGCCGTCGTCGCGCACGTGGCGTCGTCGGGGCCGTAGAGGCTGAACGTGATGGAACCGGTGGGGTTGAGGCCTCCCGCCAGCGTGGCCGTGTCGGTGACCTGTCCTCCGACCTCGACCGACGGTGACGCGATGGTGACGATGGTGGGCGTGACGAGCCCGCCGGGCGTGACGATGACTGCCTCGGCCGGGTCGGAGCAGATGGTGCCGGCGGCGACGTTGTCGTCGTCGCCGCTGTAGATGGCGACCCACTGGTAGGTGCCCGCCTCGGTGGGCGTGAAGGGTGCGGAGGTGTACTGGCCGTTGCCGGTAACCGTCACCGTCGAGGTGAAGGTCGGCGGCGGTGTGCACGTGAGGTTGAGGGGACCATAGAGCCTGAAGGTGATGGTGCCGGTGGGACCCGCCGGCCCCGCCCCGCTGCCGAGGGTGGCGGTGTCGGTTATCTGGCCGTTGACCGGCACCGAAGGCGACGCCTGGGTGGAGAGGGTGGGGGTCTTCTTCGCCAGACTCGTCTGACCGGCGACATCGCCGCACGCGGTGGCGACGGGGTCGTTGTTGGCGTCGCCGCCGTACTGCGCGACCCACTGGTAGGTGCCGGCCCGGTTGGTGGTGAACGAGTCCGATTGGTAGTTGCCGTTGCCGGTGACCGGCGTCGTGGTGGTGAAGATCGGCGCCGCCGCGCACGTCGGGTCGTCGGGCGCGTAAAGCAGGAACGTGATGGTGCCGGTGGGGTTGTCGCCGTTGCCGAGGGTGGCGAAATCGAAGATGGCGGTGCCGGCCGGCAACCCGTCCGGGGATGCCTGGTGGGTGATGGCGGGCGTGGCCGCGGTGGCCGGCAGGGTCATCAGCCCCAAGCCGAGGAGGCTGATGGCGGCCGCCAGGGCCAGGGTGACCTGGCGCAGACGACGGGCGCGCCGCTGCTGGCGGGTGGGACTGAGGCGGTACCGACGGCGAGCAGAGGTCATGGGCATCCGCTCGCCTGTCGCGGCACGCATCGCCGGACGCTCGTCATTGGAGGCTCCCCCCGCCCGTCCGATTTGGAAAGTGTGATGATATCCACCGGCGGGGCCGGCAGCGAGCATCCCCGCTCCGGTCGCTAGGCTGACCCGATCGGTCGGACCCGCCCTCGGCAGTCGACCCGCCTCCGGAGCCTCGTCCCGGGAGGTCTCCTCCTGCTGGGCGTGGGCAGCGGCGGATGCAGCAGCCGGTTCGGTGCGCCCGATCCGGCCACCAGTCAGGGAGCCGACGTCGTCGGTCTGTGGCGGGTGCTGATGGTCGCCGGGATCGGAGTCGGCGGGGTGGTCTTGGGCCTGTTGGCGTGGACGATCCTCCGTCACCGCCGGCCCCGCGGCGAGCCCGGCCTCCCGCCCCAGACCCGCGAGAACATCCCCCTGGAGCTGGCCTACACCGCCGTCCCGTTGGTGATCGTGGCCGTCCTGTTCGCCATCACCATGCGTGTCCAACAGCCGGTGACGAGGCTGGCCGCCAACCCCGCGTTGCGGGTGCAGGTCACCGGCTTCCAGTGGGGGTGGCGATTCGCCTACCCGGCCGCCGACGTCACCGTTGTTGGAGACTCCAACACCCCTCCAACACTCGTGCTCCCCCTGGCCGTGACGACCCGGATCGAGCTGGCGTCACCCGACGTCATCCACTCGTTCTACGTGCCCTCCTTCCTGCAGAAGCGGGACGTGATTCCGGGCACGGTGGAGGAGCTCGACGTCCGTCCAACACGGGCCGGCCGCTACGCCGGCTACTGCGCCGAGTTCTGCGGGCTCGACCACGCCCGCATGACCTTCGACGTCGAGGTGGTGACCCAGCCCGAGTTCGAGCGCTGGCTGGCCGAGCAGCAGGAGCAGCCCCAGGAGGGCGAGGGCGACTCCGGCACCGACCCCGCGGGGTCGGCCGACCCCAGCGGCCAGGCGATGATCGCGATCGCCCCCGACACCCGCACCGGGCGCCCGTGACCGTCACCGCCGAGCGCCCCCCGGCAGCGCCGCCACCGTCGCCCCGTCCCCGGCGGCCTTCGGGGCTGGCGGCCTGGGTGACGACCACCGACCACAAGCGGATCGGCATCTTCTACATGGTCTGCGCCTTCGGGTTCTTCCTGCTGGGTGGCGTGCTGGCCCTGCTCATGCGGGCGGAGCTGGCCCAGCCGGGGCAGGACGTGGTGTCGCAGTCGACCTTCAACCAGCTCTTCACCATGCACGGCAGCATCATGATGTTCCTCTTCGCCGTGCCCATGGCCTTCGGCTTCGCCAACTTCCTGGTGCCCCTGCAGATCGGCGCCCCCGACATGGCCTTCCCCCGGCTGAACGCGCTGTCGTTCTGGCTGTTCCTCGGCGGCGGGCTGATGATGGTGTCGTCGTTCCTGACGTCGCAGGGGGCGCCCGCCTTCGGGTGGACCGCCTACGCCCCGCTGTCCGACGCCATCCGCTCCCCCGGCGCCGGCGCCGACCTGTGGATCGTGTCCCTGGTGATCACCGGCGTGGGCACGATCCTCACCGCGGTGAACCTCATCACCACCATCGTCTGCCTGCGGGCGCCGGGGATGGTCATGTTCCGCATGCCGATCTTCACCTGGAACATCCTGATCGTCTGCGTGATGGTGATCCTGGCCTTCCCCGTGCTCACCAGCGGGCTGTCGCTGCTGTGGGCCGACCGCCACCTCGGCAGCCACTTCTTCGAGCCCGCCGCGGGCGGCATCCCCGTGCTGTGGCAGCACCTGTTCTGGTTCTTCGGCCACCCCGAGGTGTACATCATCGCCCTGCCCTTCTTCGGGGTCGTCACCGAGGTCATCCCCGTCTTCAGCCGCAAGCCGGTGTTCGGCTACCGGGGCTTCGTCTTCGCCACCCTGGCCATCGCCGCCCTCTCGACGGGCGTCTGGGCCCACCACATGTTCGCCACCGGGGCGGTGAACCTGCCGTTCTTCTCGGGGATGACGTTCCTCATCGCGGTGCCCACCGGCGTCAAGATGTTCAACTGGATCGGCACCATGTGGCGGGGGCACCTCCGGTTCGACACGCCGATGCTGTTCTGCGTCGGCTTCCTGGTGGTGTTCCTCGTCGGCGGCCTGACCGGTCCGATGATCGCGGCGCCGCCGTTCGACGTGCACGTGACCGACACCTACTTCATCGTCGCCCACATGCACTACGTGCTCTTCGGCACCGCCGCCTTCGGGTTCTTCGCCGGTCTCTACTTCTGGTACCCCAAGTTCACCGGCCGCCTGCTGGACGAGCGCCTGGGCAAGCTCAGCTTCTGGCTGATGTTCGTCGGCTTCAACCTCACCTTCTGGGTCCAACACCTGCTCGGACTGCGGGGGATGCCCCGCCGCGTGTCCGACTACTCGCCCGATACCGGCTGGGAGACGCTGAACCTCGTGTCGAGCGCCGGCTCGGCCATCCTGGCCCTGTCGATGATGGTGCTGTTGGTCAACCTGTGGCGGACGTGGAAGCGGGGGGCGCCCGCGGGCGACGACCCGTGGGAGGGCAACTCGTTGGAGTGGGCCACCTCGTCGCCGCCCCCGGAACACAACTTCCACTCCCTGCCGCCCATCCGCTCGGAGCGGCCGGTGTTCGACGCCCGCCAGAAGGCGGGTGCGCCGGTATGAGCGTCGCCGGTATGAGCGTCGCCGGTATGAGCATCGAGTGGAAGCTGTTCACCGGCGCGGCCGCCTTCGCCGCCATCGTGGGCGGGATCTACTGGTTCGTGAGCTACGAGCACGCCGGCACCACCATGCTCGTGTTCTCGGGGGCGGCCCTGCTCATGGTGGCGGCCTACCTCACGGTGGTGGGCGGACGCACCGGCGCCCGGCCCTCCGACCGGGGCGACGCCGACATGGGCGACGACGCCGGCCAGTCGGAGTACTACCCGTCGGCCAGCGTGTGGCCGTTCCTCACCGCCACCGGTGCGGTCGTGCTCGGCTTCGGCCTCGTCTTCGGCGCCGGGGTGGGCAGCCTGGGTGTGCTGCTGCTGGTGGCGGCCCTGGGCGGCTACGCGGCCGAGGCCAACGCCAAGCCCTGAGCCGCTTGGCGCACGGGGTTTCGTGCCGAGGCGACCAGGCGGCTACGGCGGCGCGTTCGGCGGGGGCTTCCAGGCGTCGACCGGCGGTGGTGCGGGATGGCTTTCACCCACCGTCTCGAAACCGCCGGTTGCGGTGCGGGCGATGTGCCCGCCGGCCGGGGGCTCGGTGGGATGGAGGTCGTCGCGGGCCAGGCCCCGGCACACGCTGCGGGTGACGAAGAACACGGCCAGGGGCACGGCCACGATCAGCACCCGGAAGGCGTTGGTGATGACCTCGGGGGCGATGCGGAAGATGCCGGCCAGGATGTCGTTGCCCCCGGCCAGCAGCAGGATGCCGTAGAAGGCCAGGGTGGCCGCCCCCAGGGCGGTGCGCACCGGTGCGTCGCGGGGGCGGTCGAGGAGGTTGTGGGGCTCCTTGTCGCCGGTGAAGCGGCGCTCGAGGAACGGCCACAGGTAGAGGACGCCGAACGTGATGCCGGGCATGAGGACGCCGGGGAAGAACGGGTTGGCCACGGTGTGGCCGAAGGCGCGGATCTCCCACGCGGGCATGATGCGCAGGGCGCCGTCGACCCACCCCATGTACCAGTCGGGTTGCGATCCGGCCGTGGCCGCCGCCGCCTGCGTCGCCTTGTAGGGCCCGTAGAGCCACACCGGGTTGATCTGGGCCACCCCGCCGAGGAGGGCCAGCACCGCCGACACCAGGAGGAACAGCCCCGCCGACTTGGCCGCGTACTGCGGCCACAGCCGGGAGCCCACGATGTTGGCCTCGGTGCGGCCCGGGCCCTTGAACTGGGTGTGCTTCTGGCGCCACACGATGGCCAGGTGGACGGTGAGCAGGCCGATGATGATGGCGGGGACGATCAGCACGTGGAGGACGAAGAACCGGGTGATGAACTCGGTGTTGGGGAACTCGCCGCCGAAGAAGAGGAACGCGATCCAGGTGCCCGCCACCGGTATGGCGAGGGCGATGGAGTAGCCCACCCGCACGCCGGTGCCCGACAGCAGGTCGTCGAGCAGGGAGTAGCCGAGGAACCCGTTGCCGATGGCGAGCACCAACAGGGTGACGCCCACGATCCAGTTCAGCTCCCGGGGCCGGCGGAAGCCACCGGTGAAGAACACCCGGCACAGGTGCACGACGATGGCGGCCACGAACACCAGGGCGGCCCAGTGGTGCATCTGGCGCATCACCATCCCCGCCCGCACCTGGAAGCTGATGTCGAGCGACGAGGCGTAGGCCTGCGACATCTCCACGCCCCGCAGGGGGGCGTAGGCGCCGTCGTAGACCACCTCCTTGGCCGCGGGGACGAAGAAGAACGTGAGGTAGATCCCGGTGACGATGAGGATCACCAGGCAGTACATGGCGATCTCGCCGATCATGAACGACCAGTGGTCGGGGAAGATCTTGGTCAGCGCCTTGTGGGTGAAGTGGGAGATCCCGAGGCGGTCGTCGACGAAGCGGAAGGCCCGGTCGACCGGGTTCTCCCGGCGGCGACGGTGGCCGCGGGGGCTCACGACCGGTTCCAGAAGCCGGGGCCGACGGGCTCGGTGAAGTCGCTCTGGGCCACCAGGAACCCGTCGCCGTCGACGGCCAGGGGCAGCTGGGGAAGGGGCCGGGTGGCGGGCCCGAAGCGGGGACGGGCCCCGTCGAGCACGTCGAAGGTCGACTGGTGGCACGGGCACACCAGCTCGTGGGTGTCCTCCTGGTAGAGGCCCACCGGGCAGCCCACGTGGGTGCAGATCTTGGAGTAGGCCACGTTGCCGGCGGGGGCCCACGACTCCCGGCCCCGCCGGGGCCGGTTGCGGCCCGCCTCCAGGCGCACGAGCACGACCTGGGCGTCGCCCGCCTGCTCCGCACCCTCGGGGAACACGGTGATGGTGCCGCCGACCGACAGCGTGTCGGGCCGCATGAGGCGGCCGTCGCTGTCGACCATGCGCCGACCGGAGCGCCAGGCGGTGCGCGACAGCGAGTCGCCGGGGCTGGGCCCGAGGGACCGGATCGGGAACAGGGCGGCCAGCCCCAACGCGCCCACCGCCCCCAGCAGCAGCCTGACCAGCAGTTTCCGCCGGCCGATGACCTCGACGTCGTCGGTCACCTCCTCCTCGACCGCGGCCTGGTCGGCGTCGGACCCGGCCAGCGGGCCCCGGTCGTCGGTGACGGGGCCGTCGTCGATCTGGCGGGCCCACTGCACCGTCCCCACCCCCAGCCCACCCAGGGCGACGAAGAGCAGGAGCCCCTCGGCCTGGGGCTGGCCGCCGCCGACGTAGACCCCGGCCAGGCCCAGGGCGGCGAGGGTGCTGGCCACGAAGGCGAGGGCGATCCGGCGCTCGGACTTGGGGGTCGGCGACGGCAGCCGGTTGTCGTCGCCGTCGTGAGCGGTCTCGGGTTCCACCGGCTAGTCCTGGGTCCCGATCCACCGGGCGGCCAGGAGGACGCCCAGCAGCCCCACCGCCCACGCCACCAGTCCCTCGCTCAGCGGGCCGAGATGGCCGAGGTCGAGGCCGCCGTCGTCACGGGGGTTGCGCAGGTAGACGACGTAGCGGACGAGGGAGTCGACCTCGTGGTCGTCGAACGTCTCGGGCCCGAAGGGGGGCATGGCCCCGGGACCGATGCGGACGGCCTCCGCCACCTCCCGCTCCGTGGCCCGGTTGAGGGGCGGGGCGTAGACGGCGTGGCCGAGGGCCCCGCCCACCCCCGCCGAGCTGTGGCAGGAGGCGCAGTTGTCGGCGTACAGCTGGTAGCCGGACGCGAGATCGCCCCGGGAGGGGTCGACGGCGGGGATCGCCGGCCCCGGTCCCAGCGAGGCCACGTAGGCCGTGAGCAGGGCGATCTGGTCGGCCGTGAAGGCGGGCCGCTTGCGCTCGGCCTGGGCCCGGGGCCGGTCGAGGGGCATGCGGCCGGTGCTGAGGTAGAAGTCGGCCGACGCCGCGCCGACGCCTACCAGGGACGGGCCCTGCGCCGTGCCCCGCCCGTCGAGGCCGTGGCACGAGGTGCAGGAGATCTCGAACAGCTCCCGGCCGGTATCGATCTGGTCCTGGTTGACCGCGGGGACCGTGGTCGTGGTCGTGGGGGCCGGCTGGGCCCCGGCCCCGGCGGCCATCCACAGGACCACCGTCGCCACCACGCCTCCCGCCACCCGCCTCATCCGAGCAGGAAGAGGGTGGCCCACAGCGCCACCCACACCACGTCGACGAAGTGCCAGTAGTAGGACACGACCTCCACCGCCGGCGTCTCCGCGGGACCAAAGCCGGGCCACGACGCCCGCCCCACCAGCACCGCCATGGCCAGCATGCCGCCGGCGACGTGGAGGCCGTGGAAACCCGTCATGACGTAGAACGCCGACCCGTAGGGGTGGGAGCTGATGGAGAAGTCCAGCGTGAGCCACTCGTGGGCCTGGTTGGCCAGGAAGGCGCACGCCAGCACCACCGTAACCACCAGCCAACGCCGGAACGCGGATCGGCGTCCCCTGGCCAGGGCCCGCACCGCCAGCTGCACCGTCCCGCTGGAAGCCACCAGGAGGCCCGTGAACAGGCCGCTGACGACCCGGTCGAGCTCGACGTCCGGTGGCGGCCAGGGGCCGGCGGTGGCCGCTCGGAGGGCGAAGTAGGCGCCGAACAGCCCGCTGAAGAACATGAGCTCGGACGCCAGCCACACGACCGTTCCCACCGGCAGCAGGGGGGCCCGGGCCGTGGCAGCCACCGCCTGTTTCTAGCAGCCCACCCCCGGGCGCGCCGCAACCGTCAGCGGACCCGGAACCGGGTCTCCCCCACCGGTGCCTCCGGGGCCACGTCGACACCGGTCACCCGGGCGTGGGGCGGGCCGGCGCGGCACCATGCGACCATCCGCTCGACGGCCGCCCGGTCGCCCTCGAACCACGCCTCCACCCGCCCGTCGGCCCGGTTGCGCACCCAACCTCCGACCCCCTCGGCGGCCGCCATCCGCCGGCAGGCGTCCCGGAAGAACACCCCCTGCACCATCCCGTCCACCACCACCCGGCGGGCGACGGCCTCCCCGTTCACCGCCGGTCCCGCCGGCGATGGCCGGTTCGCCTGCTCCTGAGGGGCGGGCGGCGGCACCGCGGCCGGGCCACGACCTCGGCCTTCACCGCCGGTCCTGCCAGGCGATCGCCGGTTGGCGGCCTGCTCCCGAGGAGCGGGCGGCGGCACCTCGGCCGGGCCACAGCCTGGGCCTTCACCGCCAGTCCCGCGGGCGGTGACCAGTCGCCGGCTTGCTCCCGACGGGCGAGCGACGATACCGGGCGCCGGCCGGGCCTTCACGACCGGTCCTGCCGACGCCGGCGGTGGGCCCGGCCGTGCAACGCCGGGCCACCCTGCCCTCAGGCGTCGGTGCCGTCCCAGGCGGGGTCGAGCTGGCCGATGAACTGCCGGCAGCGTTCGGCCTCGTCGGTCTCGCCGATGGCCTCGGCCATGCGCCGGAGGCCGTCGAGAGCCCGCAGGAAGCCCCGGTTGCCCTCCTGGCGCCAGCGCACGTAGCCCGAGCCCCGCCACCCGGACTGGCGCAGGCGGTCGAGGCCCCGGTGGTAGCCGACGCGGAACGCGGCGTAGGACTCGACGTCGTCCCGGCCGAGCTGGCCGAGGCGGGCCCAGCCGTCGAGAAAGCGGGGCCAGCGGGCGACCACTGCCGCCACCGCCTGCCGTCGCTCGCCGATCGGCTGCTCGAGGGCGGCGGCCAGGGCGGCCCGCGCTTCGGGGTCCTCAGGGGGCAGGACGGTCTCCGGCAACCCGCCGGAGAAGGTGACGTCAGCCATCAGATCCGGAGCCATCAGATCCGGAGCCATCAGAATCGGCCATCAGGTACCACGGGAACGAGGACATGGCCTCCCATTGTTCGTCGTCGATCGACTGCCACACCCAGAAGGAGGCGCCGATGGCCCCGTCCCGTGCCGCGACGTCGAGGAACCGTACCGTCTCCCCGGCCGACGGTGCGCCGGGCCGCCCGCCGTCGACGCCGGCGTCGTAGCCCTGGCCGATCACGTGGACGGGCCGCAGGCGCGACAGCCGGTCGACCGCCTCGGCGGTGGCCGCCCCCGGCTCGGCGCAGCCCCAGTAGACCATGGGGGCGAAGGCGTCGACGTACTCGGCGATGGCCGTGTACGGGTAGCTACCGGTCCACAGCCGGTCGGTGGGCCGGTAGACGGTGGCCACCAGCAGGCGCTCGCCGGCCGCCTCCCGCACCCGGCCCAGGTAGACCCGGGCTCGCCGCTCGGTGAGCACCACGCCCTCGGGGGCGAGCTCGAGGTCGGGGCTGAAACCGTCAAGGGCCACCCCGCCCGGGCCCCGCCAGGCCAGGGCCTCCGCGCTCCAGCGGGCGTCGTCGACGGGGTCGTGCAGGAAGGGAAAGCCCCACCCCACCACCGCCAGCCCCGCCCGGTGGGCCACGGGGACGAGGGCGGCGAGGACGTCGGCCCCGTAGAACCCGCTGCGGGAATCCCCCACCCGCACCCACAGCTGGCGCAGGCCGGCCTCCTGGGCCCGGCGCACGATCGCCGCCGGGTCACCGCCCTCGGTCTCGCCGAACCGCCACACCCACATGCCCTTGCCCTCCACCGGCCCCAGGTCGGCGGAGACGTTGGCGGGGGCCGGTAGCGGCTCGGGCAGGTCGGCCTCGGGCACGAGCACCGGCGGGCGCCAGGGGGGCGGTGCCTCCCCCGGGGGGCGGGCCGGTACCGGGCAGCCGGGGAGGGGCAGGGACAGGGCGGCGGTGGGCGCAGGACGGGCCGTCGCGGGAGCCACCAGGCCCGCCGCCGGGGTCGGACCCACGGGCGTGGTCACGGGTGGGTCGACGACGGCCCGGCCCACGGCCACCGGCCGGGGGGCGTCGTAGGCCGCGGCCATCGTGCCGACGAGGGTCAGCACGGCGAGGATCGCAAGGGCGACCACGACTGTGGGGGCACGGCGGGGGCGAGTTGAGGAACGGCGCCCCACGGGGTCAGGCGAGGGCGTCCGCCGTTCGGTCGCCGAGGGGGATGCCGGCCCGGCTGAGGAAGGCCAGCCGCCGTTCGATGGTGTGGGCCCAAGTGGACAGGTCGGCGAGGAAGTGTTCGCGGTCGCCGTCCTCGTAGGCGTGTTCGAGCTCGTCGAACGCGGTGTCCTCGGCATCGAGGAGCACCCGGTACCGGGTCAGGAATCCCTCGTTGACCACCTCTTCGAGCGCCACGGGCACCACCTCCAGGTTCACGACGGGCCGCCGGGTTCGACCGTAGCGCGCGGGGCGGGAGATGAGAACCCAATGCCGGTTCGGCCGGGCGGGGGCGCGCGACCGGGTGCGGGCGCGAATCGGCTCGCCGGCCCCTGAGGCACCGGCGAGCCAGGATTCGTAGGTTCGAAGGGCCGCTAGGTGGTCTGGCGGCGGATGATGTGGGTGAGGCTGACCAGGGCGAGGCCGGCGAAGAAGGCGACGAGCGCCATCTGCACCATCGAGGCGCTGGAGGAGCCGGTGAGGGCCAGGCCGCCGTCGTGGACAGCCTTGGCCGGGCCCGCCTTGTGGCCGTCGCGATCGCCCTTGCAGTCGGATCCGGAGGCAGTCGACCACTCGGTGGCGGTGGAGCAACCGGAGGCAACCGAGCCGCCGATGGCAACGGCGTCGCCCGAGGCGGTCGAGTTGTCAATGGCAACGGCAGTGCCCGAGGCCACCGAACCGTTCGACGCGAAAGCCTCGCCTGAGCTCATCCCGTCGTGGTGACCGTCGTCGGCCGCAGCCGGACCCGCGAGGAAGGCCACCATGCCAACCAAGCCAGCCACAACCGCCAGCAGCGACATCGTCGCACGTCTCTTCGTGGTCATCGTCTCCTTCTTCCGCTCTGGGAACTGTCTCTACTGTCGTGCAGTCGGCGTGTGCCGCCTGCGAGTGGTCAGGACTCTTCGTTCTCTACCCGACGCCGGCCGATGCGACCAAGTGCCAGCAGGAGGCCGCCGAGACCGCTGCTCGCACCAGCTGCAACCACCATCGTCCCGGCGTCGATACCGGTGCGGGCCAGCGTAGCCGCACCGCCGTCACCGGCGTGGCCTGCCTTGTCGTCGTCGTGGTCCCGGCCGTGCTTGGAGGGTGCGCAGTCGGCGCCCGAGGCGGTGGAGGTGTCCACCGCGGTGGAGCACCCGGAGGCGACCGAGCCGTCGCTGGCCAGGGCGTTGCCGGATGCGGTGGAATTCAGGTCGGCCGTCGACCAGCCCGAGGCCACCGACTCGTTGGTGGCGTGGGCGTCGCCCGAGGCCACCGACGTCTCGTCGGAGACGGCACCGCCGGAGGCGGTGTAGGAGGTCGGCCAGGCCAGGGCGGCGTCCTTCTCCCCGTGCTCGCCGTGGCCGCGCCCGGCCCGGTCGCGGTGGCCGCCGCCGCCGTGGCCCTCGCCGGCGGCCGGGGCCGGGGCCTCGGCCGGGGCCGCCGCCGCTGCCCCCCGCCGCCCCCGGCGCCGCTGCCGGTGCCGGTGCCGGCGGGGGCGGTGCTGGCGGCCATGGTGTCCGAGCCCGTGCCGGCGGTGCCGGTGGAGCCCGACGAGGGCGAGGAGCCCGAGCCCGACACCGGGTTGGTCTCCGCCACCGAGGTGCTGTCGCCGGTGTCGCCGGTGTTGGTGGCGCTGGACTGGCCCACCGCCTGGCCGGTGTCGCCGGAGGTGGCCACCGGGGTGGCGGTGACCGAACCGGCCCCGCCCGAGCCGGCGTTGGCGGCCGAGGTGCCCACCGCCGCCCCGCCCACGGCGAGGCCGGGCAGCAGGGCGATGTTGAGGGCGGGCCCGCCGGCGCCGGCCAGGCCCACCGCCCCGCCGGCGTCGCCGCCGGTGCCGCCGAGCACGGCGATGGCCGACACGTTGGCCACCTCCCCGGTGACACCGGACAGGCCGTCGGCCACCGAGTGGGCGCCGGAGTTGGCCACGCTGTCGGCGCTGGCGTCGGCATCGGCGGTGCCGGTGTCGCCGGTGTCGCCGGAGTCGCCAGTGGTGGCGTTGCCGGAGACGGTCAGCGTCGTGCCCAGCCCGGCGATGCCGGTGGCGACCAGGGTGGGGCCGGTGGTGGCGTCGCCGGTGTTGCCGGTGGGCCCGGAGGGGCCCGAGGTGGCCATCGGCGAGGAGGTGGCGGAGGAGGTGGCGTCGCCGGTGTCGCCGGTGTTGGTGGCGCTGGAGCGGGCGGCCACGTCGCCCGAGGCGCCGCTGGTGGCCGTCGGCGTCACCGTGGCCTCGGAGCTGCCGCCGTCGCCCCCGTCGGCCTCGGCGGTGGCCACCGACGAGCCCCCGGTTGCGGCGACGATGCCGTCGACGGTGGCGGCGATGATCACGTTCAGGGCCGGCCCGCCGTCGCCGCCGAGGGCGAGAGCCACCCCGCCGTCGCCCCCGTCGCCGGCGGTGCTGCCCACCGCGGCCAGGTTGAGGGCGGCGCCGGTGTCGCCGGAGAGGCCGTTGGCCTCCGACTTGGCCCCCGAGTTGGCGGTGCTGTCGGCGGTGGCGGTGACGTCGGCGTCGCCGGTGTCGCCGGAGTCGCCCGAGTCACCGGAGTCGGCGTTGCCGGAGATGGCGATGGCCGCCCCCAGCAGGGCCGGGTTGGTGGCGCTGGTGACCGAGGCGGCCGCTCCGGTGGCCCCGGTGCCGCCGGAGGAGCCGGTGGCGATGATGGGGCTGGCCACCGCCACCGAGGTGGCGTCGCCGGTGTCGCCGGTGTTGGTGGAGCTGGACTGGGCGTTGACCGCACCCGAGGCCCCCGAGGTGGCGGTGGGGGTGACGGTTGCCGCCGAGGCCCCGCCGGCACCGCCGTTAGCGGCGGCGGTGGACACCGAGGAGCCGCCGGTGGCGAGGACCGATCCGTCGACGTCGACCAGCACGAGCACGTTGGCCGCGCCCCCCGACAGATCGACGGCGGCCACGTTGATGTCGAGCGCGGCGGCCACGCCGCCCCCGCCGCCGTCGCCGGCGTCGGCTGCGGCCACCACTAGGTTGGCCGCGTCGCCGGTGAGGCCGGAGGTGGCGTCGGTGGTGGCCAGCGCCCCCGAGTTGGCGGTGCTGGAGGCGAAGGCGTCGCCGCCGGCGGCGCCGGTGTCGCCCGAGTCGCCGGAGTCGCCCGAGGTGGCGCTGCCGCCCACGGCCAGGGCCGTGCCCAGGATGGCGGTGTTGGCCGCGGTGGCGTTGACGGTGGCCGCCCCGGTGGCCCCGGTGGCGCCGGAGTTGCCGGACACGGCGATGGGGCTGGCCGTGGCCGAGGACCAGGCGTCGCCGGTGTCGCCCGAGTTGGTGGCGCTGGACTGCGAGGTGCTGGCGCCGGACGCACCGCTGGTGGCGGTGGGGGTGGCGGTGACGGTGGCGTCGCCGCCGGAGCCGCCGTCGGCATCGGCGGTGGACACCGAGGAGCCACCGGCGGCCAGGACGGAGCCGTCGACGGTGCTCAGCAGCAGGCCGTTGCCGGCCCCGCCGCTGAGGTCGATGGCGGAGATGTCGACGTTGGCCGAGATGGCCGCCCCGCCGTTGCCGCCCTCGCCACCGTCGGCCGCGACGACGGCCGTGTTGACAGCCAGGCCGGTGGGAGCGCTGACCGACACGGAGTCGGCCTCGGCGCCCGAGTTGGCGGCGCCCACAGCGGTGCCGCTGACGTTGACGTCGCCGGTGTCGCCGGAGTCGCCGAACTCCAAGTCGCCGCTGTTGCCGGAGCTGGCGTTGCCGCCGACGGCAAGAGCCGTGCCGAGCACCGCCGGCGAGTTGACCGCGGTGGCGCTGGTGGAGGCCTCGCCGGTGTCGCCGGTGTCGCCCGAGTCGCCACTGCGGGCGACGGGGCTCGACTCGGCCACCGTGGTGGCGCTGCCGGTGTTGCCCGAGTTGGTGGAGCTGGCCTGGGCGGTGGCCGCCCCCGACGCCCCCGAGACGGCGTTGGGGCTGGCAGTGACGGTGGCGTCGCCGCCGGCACCGCCGCCGGCCTGGGACGTGGCCACCTCGCTGCCGCCGAGGGCGATCACCGAGCCGCCGACGGTGGCGCCGGCGACGAGGTTGACCGCAGCCCCGGAGAGGTCGATGGCGGAGATGTCGACGTTGCCGGCCGCGGCCAGCCCGCCGCTGCCACCCTCGCCGCCGTCGGCGAAGAGGAAGGTGGCGTTGCCGGCGAGGCCGGTCTCGCCCGAGCGGGCGTCGGAGAGGCTGAGGGCGCCGGAGTTGGACAGCGCCAGTGCGTTGCCCGAGGCCGAGGCGCCGCCCGTGTCACCGGTGTCGCCCGAGTCGCCCGAGTCGGCGCCGCCGCCGGCCGCCACTGCGGTGCCGAGGAGGGCCGAGTTGGTGGCGGCGGCGTCGGACTTGGCCGATCCCGAGGTGCCGGAGTCGCCCGAGTTGCCGGAGGACGCGACCGGGCTGGAGATGCCGGTGGAGTTGGCGTTGCCGGTGTTGCCGCTGTTGGTGGCGCTGGCCTGGGCGGTGGATGCCCCGCTGGCCCCCGAAGTGGCGTTGGGGCTGGTGGTGGCGATGGTCGCGTCGCCGCCGGCACCGCCGTCGGCGGATGCGGTGGCCACCGTGCTACCACCGGCAGCGGTGATGGAGCCGCCGACAGTCGCCCCGACGACCACGTTGGCGGCGGCGCCGCCGAGGTCGATGGCGGCGATGTCGACGTTGGCCGCGATGGCCGCTCCGCCGCCGCCGCCCTCGCCGCCGTCGGAGTCGGCGCCGACGAGGTTGAAGGCGGAGCCGGTGTTGCCGGAGAGCGACGTGGCGGCCGCGCTGGCGCCCGTGGTGGCGCCGGAGAAGAGGAACGGGGTGGTGGCCGACGCGTTGCCGGTGTTGCCCGTGGAGCCGGTGTTGCCCGAGCTGGCGGGACCACCGATGGTGAGGGCGGTGCCGATGGCGGCCGAGTTGGTGGCGGTGGCGCCGGACTCGGCGTCGCCGGTGTCGCCCGAGGTGCCGGAGTCGCCGGTGGCGGCGACGGGGGAGGCCGTGGCCGCCGCGGTGGCGTCACCGGTGTCGCCCGAGTTGGTGGCGCTGGCCTGCATGGTGGCCGCCCCGCTGTCGCCGCTGGTGGCGGTGGGACCGGTGGTGATGCTGGAGTCGCCGCCCGCACCCCCGTCGGCCTCGGCGGTGGACACCGTGCTGCCGCCGGCGGCAGAGATCGATCCGCCCACGAGGGCGCCGACGACCACGTTGGCGGCGGCGCCGGAGGCGTTGATGGCGGCGATGTCGAGGTTGAGGGCGACGGCCAGGCCGGCGTCGCCGCCGTCGCCGCCGTCGGACTCGAGGACGACGCCGTTGAAGGCGGCGCCGGTGTTGCCGGAGGTCGACATGCCGGTGACGATGACGCCACTGCTGGAGGTGGCGACTGCGACCCCGACGCCGATGGCGTCGCCGGTGTCGCCGCTGTCGCCGGAGCCGCCGCTGGTGGCCGGCGCCCCGACTGCGAGGGCCGTCCCGCCGATGGCGGAGTTGAGGGCGGAGGCGTTGGTGCTGGCGGCACCGGTGGCGCCGGTGTTGCCGGAGTTGCCGCTCACCGCCACCGGGCTGGCCACCGCGGTGGAGGAGGCGTCGCCCGTGTCGCCGCTGTTGGTGGCGCTGGTCTGGGCGGTGGAGGCCCCGCTGGCGCCGCTGGTGGCGGTGGGGCTGGCCGTGATGGTGGCGTTGCCGCCGTTGCCGCCGTTGGCCGCCGCCGTGCCCACCGAGCTGCCGCCGGCGGCGGTGATCGAGCCGGGGACGACGGAGGCGACGACGACGTTGACCGCGGCGCCGCCGTCGCCGGCTGCGCTGATGGCGATGCCGCCGGCCCCGCCCACGCCGCCGTCGGCCTCGGCCAGGACGATGTTGGACGCGTCGCCGGTGGTGCCGGACAGGGAGGTCCCGACCGCCTCGGCGCCGGTGTTGGCCGCACTGATGGCGGTGCCGATGCCGACTGCTACGCCCGTGCCGCCCGAGTTGCCGGACTGACCGGTGGCGGCCGGGCCGCCGACGGCGACGGCCGTGCCCAGGGTGGAGGGTGAGTTGACGGCGCTGGGCTCGGAGACGGCGTCGCCGGTGTCGCCGGTGTCGCCCGAGTCGCCCGAGCGGGCGCTGGAGGCGGCGGTGGCGGAGGAGGTGGCGTTGCCGGTGTTGCCCGAGTTGGTGGCGCTGGTGCGGGCGTCGGCGTCGCCGCTGGCGCCGCTGGTGGCCGTGGGGGAAACGGTGATGTCGGCGTCGCCGCCATCGCCGCCGCTGTTGGTGGCGGTGGCCACGCTGGCGCCGCCGGTGGCGGCGATGGTGCCGCCGAGGCCGCCGGTGACCACGTTGATGGCCACGCCGCCGTCGCCGGAGACGGCCACGGCCAGCGGGCCGCCGTCGAGGCCGGGGCCGGCAGTGGCGTTGGCCGCCACCAGGTTGCTGGCGGCGCCGGTGTTGCCGGAGGTGGCGACGGCGTCGGTGTCGGCGCCGCTGTTGGCGATGGACTCGGCGTCGCTGACGGCCTGGGCCGTGCCGGTGCTGCCCGAGCTGCCCGAGCTGCCGCTGGTGGCGGGGCCGCCCACGGCGGCGGCGAGGCCCACGATGGCGGAGTTGACGGCGGTGGGGCTGGAGACGGCGTCGCCGGTGTCGCCGGTGGTGCCGGAGTCGCCCGAGGTGGCGGAGCTGGAGTCATAGGCGGTGGACAGGGCATCGCCGGTGTCGCCGGTGTTGGTGGCGCTGGACTGGGCGGTGGCGTCCCCGGAGGCGCCGGTGGTGGCCTGGGGGCTGGCCACCAGGGTGGCGTTGCCGCCGTCGTCGCCGTCGTCGTCGCCGGTGGCCACGCTGGCCCCGCCGGTGGCGAAGGAGGCGATGCCGGTGCCCACGCCGGTGAGGACGTTGATGGCGTCGCCGCCGTCGCCGGAGATGGCGACGATGCCCTGGGCCACGCTGGCCCCGCCGGTGGCCTGGGCCGCCACCACCCCGCCGCCGGCCACGGTGACGGAGTTGACGGCGGCGCCGCCGTCGCCGGAGGTGGCCAGGTCGCCGATGGCCACGCTGGAGCCGCCGGTGGCGCTGGCGATGACGTTGGCCCCGGGCCCGGCGATGATGCCGTTGACGGCGCCGCCGCCGTCGCCCGCGGTGGCGATGGAGATGCCGCCGTCGCCGCTGGCGTCGAGGGCCACGACCGCCGCGGCCACGATGTTGGTGGCCGAGCCGGTGGCGCCGGAGGTGGCGTCGGCGTCGGAGGTGGCGCCGGTGTTGGAGCGGCTGGAGGCGCTGCCGCCGGTCACGATGCCGCTGCCGGTGTTGCCGGAGCTGCCCGAGCTGCCGGAGCTGGCGGGGCCGCCGGCGGCCACGGCGGTGCCGACCAGGGCGGTGTTGACCGCGGCCGGCTCGGCGAAGGCGTCGCCGGTGTCGCCGGTGTTGCCGGAGTTGCCGGTGGCCACCGAGCCGCCCTCGACCACGGCGTCGCCGGTGTCGCCGGAGTTGCCGGAGTTGCCCGAGGTGGCGGCGCCGCCCAGCGCCAGGGCGATGCCCACCCCGCCGGTGTTGACCGCGCTGGGGCTGGCGAAGGCGTCGCCGGTGGTGCCGGTGTCGCCCGAGTCGCCCGAGGTGGCGCTGGCGCTCTGGGCGGCGGTGGAGGTGGCGTCGCCGGTGTCGCCGGAGTTGGTGGCGCTGGACTGGGCGGTGGCCGCCCCCGAGGCGCCGGAGGTGGCCACGGGCGACAGGGTGAGGGTGACGTCGGCGCCGGCGAGGACGGCCAGGGCCACGTTGAGGGCGTCGCCGGTGGCCCCGCTGTCGGCCTCGGAGGTGGAGTCGGCGCCGGAGATGGCGATGCTGTCGGCCTCGCCGCCGGCGCTGACCGAGCCGGTGCTGCCCGACGCCCCCGAGTTGCCCGAGGTGGCGTTGGCGCCCACGGCCAGGGCGGTGCCGATCATGGCGCTGTTGACGGCCGAGGGCTCGTTGAAGGCGTCGCCGGTGTCGCCGGTGTCGCCCGAGTCGCCCGACTCCGCGCTGCCGTTGGACACCGCCGCCGAGGAGGCGTCGCCGGTGTCGCCGGAGTTGGTGGCGCTGGCCTGGGAGATGGCCGCCCCCGAGTCTCCGGTGGTGGAGACGGGCACCGCGGTCAGGCTGACCCCGCCCCCGTCGCCGCCGTCGGCCTCGGCCAGGCTCACGCTGGCCCCGCCGGTGGCGGAGGCCACGATGGTGGAGCCGGGCCCGGCCAGGATGCCGTTGCCGGCCGCGCCGCCGGCCCCGGAGGTGGAGATGGCCACCCCGCCCGGGCCACCCAGGCCGGGGGCCACGGTCAGGCCGGCACCGGTGGGGATGAAGGCGGCGTCGCCGGTGTCGCCGCTCTGGGCCTCGGAGAAGGTGTCGGCGCCGGAGTTGGCGATGGAGAAGGCGTCGCCGTCGATGGCGGCGTCGCCGGTGGCGCCGGAGGCGCCGGAGTTGCCGGTGACGGCGTTGCCGGTGACGACCACGGCCAGGCCGCCGATGGCGGCGTTGGTGGCGCTGCCGGAGGCGTCGGAGTCACCGGTGTCGCCGGTGTCGCCGGAGTCGCCCGAGGAGGCGGCGGGGGTGGCGGTGGCGGCCGAGGAGGCGTCGCCGGTGTCGCCGGTGTTGGTGGCGCTGGCCTGGGACTTGGCCAGGCCGGAGTCGCCCGAGGTGGTGGTGGGGGTGGCGCTGAGCGAGCCCGCGCCGCCGTTGCCGCCGTTGGCGTCGGCGGTGGCCACCGAGCTGCCCCCGTGGGCCACGGCACTGCCCACGATGGTCACCGCGCCGCCGGCGGCGATGGCGTTGGTGGCCAGGCCGCCGGGGCCCGCCACCGACACGGCCACCCCGCCGGGGCCGCCGGGGGCGGCCAGCACGACGGCGTCGACGAAGTTGGCGGCGTCGCCGGTGTCGCCCGAGTCGGCGTCGGTCACCGCCACCGCCCCCGAGTTGGCCGAGCTGGCCGAGTCGGCGTCGGCGCTGGCGTTGCCGGTGGCGCCCGAGTTGCCGGAGGAGCCGGAGGTGGCGTTGCCGCCCACGGCCAGGGCCGTGCCCAGGGTGGCGGCGGTGTTGGTGGCGGTGGCGTTGTTGACGCCGCTGCCGGTGTCGCCGCTGTCGCCGCTGTCGCCGGAGGTGGCCGAGGGCTTGGCCGTGGCCACCGAGGTGGCGTTGCCGGTGTCGCCGTCGTTGGTGGCGCTGCCCTGGGCGTAGGCCGCCCCGGAGGTGCCGGAGACGGCCGAGGGGGCGCTGGAGCCGGTGGCGGCCCCGCCTGCGCCGCCGTTGGCGGCACCGGTGGCGATGGAGCTGCCGCCGGTGGCCACGGGGTTGCTGGCCACGGTGCCCACCGCGTTGATGGTGTTGACGGCGGCGCCGCCGGCGGCGGAGACGGGCACGGACACGCCCCCGGGGCCGCCCAGGCCGGCGATGGCGGTGAGCACGACGTCGTTGCTCACGTCGCCGGTGAAGCCCGACAGGGCGGCGCCGTCGACGCTGGCGCCGGAGTTGGCGAAGCTGGTGGCGCTGGCGTCGGCGTCGGCGGAGCCGGTGGCGCCGGTGGCGCCGGAGTCGTCGGAGGAGGCGTTGCCGCCCAGAGCCACGGCGATGCCCAGGGCCGCGCTGTTGGTGGCGGTGGGGGTGCGGCTGTAGTCGCCGGTGTCGCCCGAGTCACCCGAGTCGCCGGAGGTGGCGGCGGGGTTGGCGGTGGCGCTGGACACGGCGTCGCCGGTGGCGCCGGTGTTGGTGGCGCTGGACTGGGAGGTGGCCGCCCCCGACGCGCCGCTGGCGGCGGTGGGGTCGATGGTGACGGAGCCGGCCCCGCCGGCGCCGCCGTCGGCCTCGCCGGTGGCCACGCTGGAGCCGCCGGTGGCACCCGGGCTGGCGGCCACGTTGCCCGCCGCCAGCACCAGGTTGGTGGCCGCCCCACCGGGGCCGGCGACGGGGACGCTGACCCCGCCCGGGCCGCCGCTGCCGGCGGCGGCGAAGCCGTCGATGACGTTGCCGGCGTCGCCGCTGTCGCCGGACAGGACGAAGGAGTCGACGTTGGCCCCGGAGTTGGCGAAGCTGTCGGCGTCGCCGTCGGCCTCCGCGTCGCCGGTGGCGCCGGTGTCGCCCACCGCGGCGCGCGAGCCCAAGTCGCCGCCGGTGGTGCCCGAGTTGCCGGAGGCGGCCGAGCCGCTGGAGGTGGCCGCCGACCACGCCTGGCCGGTGTCGCCGTCGTTGGTGGCGCTGCCCTGGCCGGTGGCGTCGCCGGTGGCGCCGCTGGTGGCGGAGGCGACGGTGGTCAGGTCGGCCCCGCCCCCGTCGCCGCCGTTGCTGGCCCCGGTGGCCACCGAGGAGCCGCCGGTGGCGAAGGGCGAGCCCACGATGTTGCCGGCGGCAACGACGGTGTTGCTGGCGGCGCCGCCGGCGCCGGCCACGGGCACGGTCACGCCGCCCGCGCCGCCGTTGCCGGCGATGACGGTGAGCAGCACCGGCAGGGGCAGGTTGGCCGGGTCGAGCTCGCCGGCGGAGTCGCCGGAGACGGCCACGACTTCGACGTTGGCCCCCGAGTTGGCGAAGCTGGAGGCGGCACCGTCGGCGTCGGCGTCGCCGGTGTCGCCGCTGGAGCCGTCGGGGGCGGGGTCGGGGGTGCCGGGGAGCGGGACGGCCACGGTGCCGGCGATGGCGGTGCCGCCCAGGCCGGCGTTGAGCGCGATGCCGGACACGAAGGCGATGGCGGTGCCCAGCAGCTCGGTGTTGGTGGCCGAGGTGTTGTTGCCCGAGCCGCCGGTGGTGCCGGTGTTGCCGGAGTTGCCGGAGGCGGCGGTGGGGCTGGCGACGGCGGTGGAGAGGGCGTCGCCGGTGTCGCCGGTGTTGGTGGCGCTGCCCTGGGCGGTGGAGGCGCCGCTGGCGCCGGAGGCCGAGGTGGGGCTGGCGGTGAGGCTGGCGCTGCCGCCGGCGCCGCCGTTGGCCTCGGCGGTGGCGATGCTGGAGCCGCCGTGGGCGATGGGCGAGCCGACGACGTCGCCCGCCCCCACGATGGTCACGGTGGCGGCGCCGCCGTCGCCGGCCACGGGCACGGCCACGCCCCCGGCGCCGCCGTTGCCGGCCACCACCAGGACGTCGAGGATGTTGGAGGCCGAGCCGGTGTCGCCCGACAGGGAGTCGACCACCACGTTGGCGCCCGAGTTGGCGAAGCTGTCGGCGTCGCTGGCGGCGGAGGCGTCGCCGGAGTCGCCCGACTCACCGGAGGAGCCGGTGACGTTGCCCCCGCCGATGGCGATGGCGGTGCCCAACAGGCCGTCTTCGGTGTTGGTGGCGCTGGGCCGGGGGCGGGCGTCGCCGGTGTTGCCGGTGTTGCCGGTGTTGCCCGACACCGACGCCGGGTTGGCCGTCGCGCCCGAGGTGGCGGCGCCGGTGGCGCCGGTGTTGGTGGAGCTGGACTGGGCGGTGGAGGCACCGGAGCCGGCGCTGGTGGAGGTGGGGGTGACGGTGGTGGTGGCGGCGCCGCCGGCCCCGCCGTTGGCCTCGGCGGTGGCCACGCTGGACCCCCCGGCGGCGCCCACGCCGCCGAAGCCGAGGCCGGGGAGCAGGGCCGCCACCAGCGTGGCCGCCCCACCGGCGCCGGCCACCGGCAGGGCCACCCCGCCGGCCCCGCCGTCGCCCGCGATGACGGTGACGAAGGTGTCGTTGAGGGCGTCGCCGGTGTCGCCGGAGGTGGAGACCGACGACGAGTTGGCCCCCGAGTTGGCGCCGCTGGAGGCGGAGCCGTCGGAGGTGGCGGCGCCGGAGTTGCCGGAGTTGCCGGAGTCGCCCGACGCGGCCAGGCCGCCGATGGCGATGGCCGTGCCCAGGGGGGCGCTGTTGAGGGCGGTGGCCTGGGCCAGGGCGTCGCCGGTGTCGCCGGTGTCGCCGGTGTTGCCCGAGCGGGCGCTGGGGCTGGAGGTGGCGACCGAGGTGGCGTCGCCGGTGTCGCCGCTGTTGGTGGCGCTGGACTGGGCCGTGGCCGCACCGGAGGCGCCGGAGGTGGCGACGGGCGACGAGGACAGGGTGGCGGCGCCGCCGGCACCGCCGTTGGCCTCGGCCGTGGCCACGCTCGACCCGCCGGCGACGCCGCCACCGAAGCCGAAGGCGGACAGGCCGTCGCCCACGGCCGCCCCGCCGGGGCCGGCCACGGGAATGGCCACGCCGCCGGCGCCGCCGCTGCCGGCGGCGGCGAAGAGGTTGGTGACGTTGGTGGCGTCGCCGGTGTCGCCGGAGTCGGCGTCGGAGGCGGAGTTGGCGCCCGAGTTGGCGAAGCTGTCGGCGGTGCCGACGGCGGTGGCGGCGCCGGAGTCGCCGGAGTCGCCCGAGTTGCCGCTGATGGCGCCGCCGCCGATGGCGATGGCGGTGCCCAGCAGGCCGGTGTTGGTGGCGGTCGGCTGGTTGGTGGCGTCGCCGGTGTCGCCGGTGCTGCCGGTGTCGCCGGTGGCGGCGGTGGGCGAGGACACGGCGCTGGACCAGGCGTCGCCGGTGTCGCCGCTGTTGGTGGAGCTGGACTGGGCGGTGGAGGCCCCCGAGGCGCCGGAGGTGGCGTTGGGGTTCGAGGTGACGGACGAGGCCCCGCCGTCGCCGCCGTTGGCCTCGGCGGTGGCCACCGCGCTGCCGCCGGCGATGGCCGGGAAGATGATCTGGCCGGCCTGGCCCGGGGCTCAGCCCGGCGCCGGGCACGGCGTTGCCGCCCAGGCCGCCGATGGCGGTGAGGGTGGTGGCGTTGAGGGCGTCGCCGGTGTCGCCCGAGGTCGACACGGAGGAGGTGTGGGCGCCGGAGTTGGCCAGGCTGGTGGCGTTGCCCACGGCGGTGGCGTTGCCGGAGTTGCCCGAGGAGCCGCTGTCGCCGGAGGTGGCGGGCAGCGGGGGGGCGGCGCCGTTGATGGGGATGAAGATGGTGGAGCCGCCCACGGGGATGGAGATGCCCCCCGCCCCGGCGCTGCCGCCGAAGACGTTGGCGATGCCGAGGATGCCGGTGTTGAGGGCGAAGGGGTTGTTGGTGGCGGCCCCGCTGGTGCCGGGGGTGCCGGAGGTGCCGGAGGTGGAGGCGGGGTTGGAGAGCGCGGTCGAGGTCGCGGCTCCGGTGTCGCCGGTGTTGGTGGCGCTGGACTGGGCTCGGGAGGCGCCGCTGTCGCCGGTGGTGGCGCTGGGGTTGGCGGTCACGTCGGCCGCCCCCCCGCCGCCGCCGCCGGAGCTCGACGTCGACACCACGTTGCCCTCGCCGATGACGGCGCCGGGCACGAGGATGCCGCCGCTGCCGCCGTCGCCGCCGGCCACGATGACGGCCGACAGGTTGGTGGCGTCGCCCGTCTGGCCCGTCTCCGCCGAGGCGGTGGCCAGCGCCCCGGAGTTGGCGTTGCTGTTGGACCGGCCGGTGGCGGTGGCCGCCCCGCTCTCGCCGGTGGCGGGCACCGTCGACGACGTCGTGGTCGGGGTCGGGTCGGGCGCGACCGTGGTGGTCGGGCCTCCGTTGACCTGGCCCACCGCGGGCCCGGCCCCCAAAAAGACCAGGACCGTGGCGATCCCGGCGCCGATGAGGGCGCTGGCGGAGGTGACTCGTGCCGTTCCGGCGTTGCCGATTCTCATGCTCAATCCTTTTTGATGTTGGCCCTCGACGGCCAAGTCAGGTTGACCCACGGTGCGACGCCGCAAATTGCCCGGCGCGGAGCAGGCGGCGATTCCTAGCACTTCGTGTTTCGCCGCTACAAGCACCTGGGAGGTGCGGGCGTGAGGCGCCCGAACCTCGTCAGGAGATGCGACCTGCCCCTGCGTGAGCGGGGGCTGGTACCCCTCCTGACCAGCCACGATGCCGGCGGACGGGGCGGCGGGGACTGCCCGCTCGCCGGCCGTGCCGGTGTCGTCCGGTCGGGGGGTGACCATGCGGTCGGTGTGTTGGAATGCGTTGGAGCCGGGAGCGGTGCGGCGGCGCCGTCCGCAGGCGAGGAGCAGGGCCCCCAGCAGGAGAAGGAGGGCGGCCAGGCGCAGGAGGAGGTCGGCACCGAGGCCGGTACGGGCCAGGGCGCCGGTGGCGGTGCCGGTGGAGGCGGCCGGGGCGGCGTGGCCGTCGGCGCTCGGGGATGGGTGGGCAGGGTCGGGGTGGCCGGCACCGGCGGGCGGGCAGGCGCCGGAGGCGGTGGAGTCGAAGAGGGCGGTGGAGCACCCGGAGGCGACCGAGCCGTCGATGGCGAGGGAGTTCCCGGAGGCCACCGAGTGGCGGTGGGCCTGGGCGCACCCGGAGGCGACGGAGTGGTCGGTGGCGATGGCGCAGCCGGAGGCGACCGAGGTGTGGTCGGCCAACGCAGCGCCCGACACGAGGCCGTCGGCGGGAGTGTTGGAAGCCTCGGCCGACCCGGTGTTGGAACCGGAGCCGCCCGAGCCGGAGCCGCCACCCGAGCCGGACTCGGAGCCGGAGCCGGAGCCGGAGCCTGAGCCGCCCGAGCCGGAGCCGCTCCCCGAGCCGGAGTCGGAGCCGGTCGGGGTGGCCGCAGCCGCAGTCGAGCCACCGCCGGGCCCGGCGCCGGTGCCGGTACCGGAACCACCGGTACCGCCCGCAGCGCCGGAGCCGGCGGTGCCCGTTCCGGAGCCGGCCGTCCCGCCCCCGCCGGCCAGGCTCCCGGAAAGCTGTGATGCCCCAAGCGACTCGGCTGCCCCAAGCGACTCGGCTGCCCCAAGCGACTCGGCTGCCCCAAGGGGCTGGGCGGCGGGGGCGGGCTCCGATCCGTCGGCGGCGGCAGCCATCGCGGGGGCAGCCAGGACGATTGGGGCTGTTCCAAGGGCCACCGTGGCGCTGCCGAGCAGGGCGGTGTTGGAGGCCGTCGGGGAAGTGTTGGAAGGGCCGCTGCCGCCGCTGGGGCCGCTGTCGCCCGAGGCGGAGGCGGGTGCGGCGAGGGCGGAGGAGGTGGCGGCGCCGGTGCGGGCGGAGTTGGTGGCGCTGACCCGGGCGGCCGAGGTGCCCGAGCCGCCGCTGGTGGCGACGGGGGCGGCGGTGACGGTGGCGTCGCCGCCGGAGCCGGCACCGGCCGAGGAGAGGGCGATGGTGGAGCCGGCCAGGGTGAGGACTTCGGCGCCGGCGGGCAGGGCGCCGACCTGGGTGGCGGTACCGGCCAGGCCCGAGGAGGCGGCGGCCGAACCACCGGAGGCCGCCCCGGCGCCGCCGAAGATGCCGGCGACGATGGCGTTGACGGCGTCGCCAGTTTCGCCCGACAGGGCGTCGGCGGCACCGTTGGCGCCCGAGTTGGCGGAGGCGTCGGCGCCGCCGTCGGAAGTGGCGGGGCCGGTGGACCCGGTGGTGCCGGAGTCGCCCGAGCCGGTGGCGGGAGCGCCGGCGGCCACGGTGGCCGTCCCGGCCAGACCGGTGTTGGTGGCGGTGGCGGCGAGGATGGTGTTGCCGGTGGCGCCGGATGCCCCCGAGTTGCCCGACCGGGCGACGGGCAGGGAGGCCGCGACCGATGTCGCGGGGCCGGTGGCGCCGGTGTTGGTGGCGCTCGACTGGGAGGTGGCGTCGCCCGACCGGCCGGAGGTGGCGACCGGGTTGAGGGAGACGGTGGTGTCGCCACCGTCGCCACCGGGGGCGTCGGCGATGGCGGCTGAGGTGCCACCGAAGGTGAGGACGACAGCGTCGCCGACGGTGGCGACGGCAGCCAGGGCGTCGCCGCCGTCGGCGCTGGTGGCGGTGACGATCGCCGCCGGGGCCGGCGGCGCCGCCCACAGTGAAGGCGGCGATCAGGTTGGCGGCGGAGCCGGTGTCGCCGGAGCGGGTGTCGGAGCCGGCCCAGGCGCCGCTGTTGGCCAGCGAGTCGACCTCGCCGCCGGCCGAAGCGGAGCCGGTGCCGCCGGTGCCGCCGGAGTCGCCCGAACCGGTGCCGTCGCCCACGACCACGGCGGCAGTGCCGAGGATGGCGGTGTTGGAGGCGGTGGCGGTGACGGCGGCGCTGCCGGTGGTGCCGCTGGCCCCACTGTCGCCGGAGACGGCGGTGGGGCTGGCGGTGGCGGTGCTGAGGGCGGAGCCGGTGGCGCCCGAGTTGGTGGCGCTGGACTGGGCCGTGCTGGCGCCGGTGGCCCCCGAGGTGGCCTGCGGGGCAGCGGAGAGGGTGGCCGCGCCGCCCGCTCCCCCGCCGGCGTCGCCGATGGCCACCGACGAACCGGCCCGGGTGAAGACCGTCGTGTCGCCCGCGGCGGCGGTGACGGCGCTGGTGGCGTCGCCCCCGGGACCGCCGGCGACCGCCGCCCCGCCCCCGCCGCCGACGCCCGATCCGCCGGTGGCGAAGAGGGTGAGGCCGCTGGCCGCGGGGCCGCTGTCGCCCGAGTCGGCGTCGGAGTCGGCCTGGGCGCCGCTGTTGGCAGACGACTCGGCCTCGCTGTCGCTGGTGGCCGAACCGGTGCCGCCAGTGCCGCCGGAGCCGCCCGAACCGGCCCCGCCGGCGGAGGCGACGACCGAGCCGAGGAGGGCGTTATTACTGGCGCGCACGGTGACGGCGGCCGATCCGGTAGGGCCGGAGGCGCCCGAATTGCCCGACGTGGCCGTCGGCGAGGTGGTGGCGGAGCTGGCCACCGAGCCGGTTGCGCCGGTGTTGGTGGCGCTCGACTGGCCGGTGGCGGCACCCGTCGAACCCGACGTGGCGGTGGGGTTGGCGATCACGATGCCCTCGCCGCCGGTGCCGCCGGTGGCGTCGAGGGTGGCGACAGTGGAGCCGGCGAAGGTGAGGACGGTGACGGGGCCGGTGCCGGCGGCGACGATGGCGGTGGCCGTCCCGCCGGGGCCGGAGAGGGCGCGACCGTCGCCACCGGGACCTCCGGGGCCGCCGGCCGCAGCCAGCAGGAGGGTGTTGGTGGCGGGGCCGATGGCGCCCGAGTCGGCGTCGGCGTCGCCGTGGGCGCCGGTGTTGCCGTCGGAGTCGGCCTCGGCGTCGATGTCGACATCGCCCGTCCCGCCGGTGCCGCCCGAGTTGCCCGACCCGGTGGCGGTGGTGATGGAGACGTCGGCCGGCGAGGTGTTGGAGACGAGGAGGGGGTTGACGACGGCCGTTCCCAAGACCGGGGCGGTGTTGGAAGCGGACGCGTCGGACGTGGTGGAGCCGGTGGCGCCGCTGTCGCCCGAGGCGCCTGAGGCGCCGGTGGGCGAGGCGGTGGCGGTGCTGTAGGCGGGACCGGTGGCGCCGGTGTTGGTGGCGCTCGACTGGGCGGTGGCCGGGCCCGACCCACCCGAGGTGGCCACGGGGGCGGCGTTGACGATGGCGTCGCCGCCGTCGCCGCCGCTGGCGTCGGTGACCGCCACCGAGGACCCGGCGGTGGTGATGACGGCGGTGGTGTCGCCACCGGCGGCGACCACGGCCACGGCTGGGCCGCCGGCGCCGGAGATCGAGCCCGCGTCTCCCGCGGCCCCGCCGTTGCCAACGCCGACACCGACACCGACGATGAGGAGCTCGTTGGAGGCGGGGCCGCTCTCGCCGGAGGTGGCCTCGCCGGTGGCGGCGGCGCCCGCGTTGCCGACCGACTCGGCCTCGGCGTCGAGGTCGACGTCGCCCGTGTCGCCGGTGTCGCCCGAGTTGCCGGAGGTGGTGATGGAGGCGATCGCCAGGTCGGCGCCGGCGTTGACGACGAAGACCGGGCTGACGACGGCCGTCCCGAAGAGGGCGCTGTTGGTGGCGGTCTGGGTGGCGCTGACGGCTCCGGTATCGCCGGTGTCGCCCGAGCTCCCGGAGGTGCCGGACGGGTTGGAGGTGGCGGTGCTGGTCGCCCCGCCGGTGGTGCCGTCGTTGGTGGCGCTGGTCTGGGCGACCGCGGCACCGGTGGCGCCCGAGGTGGCGACCGGGCTGGCGGTGACGATCAGGTCGCCGCCGTCGCCGCCGTCGGCGGAGGAGATGGCGACGCTGGAACCGCCGGTGGTGTCGACCACGACGGTGCCCGTGCCGGCGGTGATGGCGGAGGTGGCCGAACCGCCCACGACCGAGGTCGACGATCCGCCGTCGCCGGCGTCGCCGCCGCTGGTGCCGACGGACAGGACGCCGATGGCGTTGGTGGCGGGTCCGGAGTCGCCCGAGTCGGCCTCGCTGTGGGACTCGGCGCCGGTGTTGGCGATCGACTCGGCCTCGCCGTCGACGTCGACGTCGCCGGTGGCGCCCGAGTCGCCGGAGTCGCCCGAGCCGATCCCGCCGGCGAGGGTGACGTCGCCCCCGCCGGGGGCAACCACGACGGCGACCGGGCTGACCAGGGCAGTGCCGAAGGCGGCGGTGTTGGTGGCGGTGCGGGTGACGCTGGCCGGGCCGGTGTCGCCGGTGGTGCCGGAGTCGCCCGACCGGCCGGTGGGCGAGGAGTCGGCCGAGCTGGCCGCGCCGCCGGTGGCGCCGGTGTTGGTGGCGCTCGACTGGGCGGTGGCGGGGCCGGTGGCGCCGGAGGTGGCGACCGGGCTGAGCGAGACGGTGGTGGCGCCGGCGTCGCCGCCATTGGCCGAGGTGGTGGCCACGCTGGCCCCGCCGGTGGCGAAGGAGACCACGTCGCCGGTGGCGCCGATGACACCGGCGAGGGCCGATCCGCCCGGGCCGGACACGGCGGAGGCGCCGTCGCCGCCGTCGGCCCCGGCCCCGCCCACCGAGAACACGCCGATCACGTTGGCGGCGGTGCCGCTGCCGCCCGAGTTGGCGTCGGCGTTGGAGTCGGCGCCGGTGTTGGAGATCGACTCGGCCTCGCCGTCGACGTCGACGCCGCCGGTGGGACCGGTGCTGCCGGTGTCGCCGGAGCCGACCGAGAAGGGGGCGCCGGGGACCGAGGCGACGATCGCCGTCCCGCCGAGGGCGGTGTTGGTGGCGGTGGCGTTGTCGACGTCGGCACCGGTGGAGCCGCCGAAGATCCCGGCCGTCCCGAAGATGCCGCTGTTGGTGGCCGAGGTGTTGGAGGTGGTCGCGCCGCTGCTGCCGGTGTTGCCCGAGTTGCCGCTCACGCCCGAGGGCGAGGAGGTGGCGGAGCTGGCCGCGTCGCCGGTGGTGCCAGTGTTGGTGGAGCTCGACTGGGCGACAGTGGCGCCGGTGGAGCCGGTGGTGGCCACGGGGGCGGCGGTGATGGTGACGTCTCCCCCGTCGCCGCCGTCGGCGCTGACGGTGGCGATCGACGAGCCGCCGGTGGTGTCGGCGTAGACCAGGCCGCTGCCGCCGGTGACGTCGAGGGTGGCGTCGCCGCCGGGGCCGGCCGTGGCCGAGGCGTCGTCGCCGCCGTCGCCGCCGGGGCCGCCGATGCCGACCAGCAGGAGGGCGTTGACCGCGTCGCCGGACGGGCCCGACTCGGCGTCGGCCGCCGAGTGGGCGCCGGTGTTGGCGACCGAGGAGGCGGTGCCGGTGACGGTGACGTCGCCGGTGGACGCCCGAGTCGCCGCCGGTGCCGGACGTGGTGCCGGAGTTGCCGGACGTGGCGTGGGGGTCGGAGGCGGCCGAGCTGGCGGCGTCGCCGGTGGCGCCCGAGTTGGTGGTGCTGGTGCGGGCGGCGGCGGCGCCGGAGTCGCCGGTGCGGGCGACCGGGCTGGCGCTGATGGAGACGTCGCCGCCGTCGCCGCCGGCCGCCGAGACGGTGGCCACGCTGTCGCCGCCGTTGGTGGTGACCACGACCGGGCCGGTGGTGCCGGTGACGGTGGTGGAAGCGTCGCCGCCGTCGGCCGCGGTGGCCAGGGCGCCGTCGCCGCCGCCGCCGCCGGGGCCGCCCACGCCGATGAGGGTGATGACGTTGGCGGCAGTGCCGGTTTCGCCCGAGCCCGAGCTCGACCCGGCGTCGGCGACGGAGCCGCTGTTGGCGCCCGAGTCGACGTCGGCGATACCGGCGCTGTCGCCCGTCCCGCCCGAGTCGCCCGAATCGCCCGAGTCGCCCGAGCCCGCTGTGCCGCTGAGCACGATGGCCGAGCCGAGGATGCCGCTGTTGGTGGCGGTGCGGTTGCTGATGGAGTCGCCGCCGGCGCCGGTGGGGCCGGAATCGCCCGAGGCGGCGGTGGGCCGGGCCGAGGCCGAGCTGCTGGCGTCGCCCGTGTCACCGGTGTTGGTGGCGCTGGCCTGGGCGGTGGACGAACCCGAGCTGCCGGAGATGGCGGTGGGGCTGGCGGTGAGGGAGACGTCGCCGCCGTCGCCGCCGCCCACGTCGATGTTGGCCACGCTCGAGCCGCCGGTGGTGGTGGCCACGATGGGGCCGGTGCCGGTGATGCCGTTGGTGGCGGTGCCGGCGGCGCCCGTGACGGCGGTGCCGGTGCCGGCGTCGCCGCCGTCGCCACCGATGGCGACCATGGTGATCTCGTTGGTGGCGTCGCCGGTGGTGCCGGTGGTGGCGTCGGAGGCGGCGTGGGCGCCGGTGTTGGCGACCGAACGGACGTCGGCGTCGGCCCTGGCGTCGCCGGTGTTGCCGGAGTCGCCGGAGCCGCCGCTCTGAGCAGCGCCGGTGCCGGGGGCGGTCGCAGCCAGGATGGCGGTGGCCGAGCCCAGGAGGCCGGTGTTGGTGGCGACGACGTTGGTGGTCGACGAGCCCGAGTTGCCGGAGGCGCCGGAGTTGCCCGAGTGGGCGACGGGGTCGGACGACGACGAGCTGGCGGCGGGGCCGGTGCGGCCGGTGTTGGTGGCGCTCACCTGCGCGGTGGCGTCGCCCGAGTTCCCGGTGCGGGCGACCGGGTCGGCGGTGGTGGTGAAGTCGCCCGCGTCGCCACCGGCGCCATCGGCGGCGGCGACGGTGCTGCCGGCGACGGCGGAGGCGTTGATGGTGCCGGTGCCGCCGAGGGCGTTGGTGGCGATGGCACCCGGGCCGGCGATTGCCGAGGCACTGCCGCCGGTGCCGCCGGAGGTCGGGAAGGCGAGGACGTCGGCGGTGTTGGCGGCGGTGCCGGTGTCACCGGAGACGGCGTCGGCGGCGGCCCGGGCGCCGGTGTTGGCGGTGGCGTCGGCCAGGCCGTCGGCGTTGGCCCCGCCGGTGTCGCCGGTGGCGCCCGAGGTGCCGGAGCCGGCGGCGCCGCCGGTGGCGGTGGCCGAGCCGAGGATGCCGTCGTTGGTGGCGGTGACGTCGCTGGCGGCATTGCCGGTGGCGCCCGAGTTGCCGGAGTTGCCGGAGGTGGCGACCGGGTTGGAGGTGGCCGAGCTGGCGGCGGGGCCGGTGGTGCCCGAGTTGGAGGCGCTGGCCTGGGCGGTGACGTCACCGGAGTCACCGGAGACGGCGACCGGGTTGACCGAGGTGGTGACGTCGCCACCGTCGCCGCCACCACCGTTGGCGAGGGCGAGCGACGAGCCGCCGACCACGGTGGCGGAGAGGGTGTCGAACGGACCGGCGACGACGTTGATGGCGGCGCCGGCCGCACCATTGGTGGCGGAGTCGGCGGTGGCGTCGCCGCCGGCACCGGCCGTGCCGCCGATGCCGACGATCGTCGTGGCGTTGGTGGCGTCGCCCGTATCGCCCGAGACGGCGTCGGCGTCGGCGTTGGCACCGGTGTTGGCGGTGGAGGGGGCGGTGCCGATCGGCGTCGGCGTCGCCCGATGCCCCGGTACCGCCCGAGCCGCCGCTCGTGGCGCCGCCGCCGGTGGCGGAGGCGTTGCCGAGGATCGACGGGTTGGTGGCCGTCGTGGTGCTGGAGGCGTTGCCGGTCGGGCCCGAGTTGCCGGAGTTGCCGGAGGTGGCCGACGGGTTGGAGGTCGACGAGCTGTCGGCGGCACCGGTGTCGCCCGAGTTGTCGGCGCTCGACTGGGCGCTGGCGTTGCCGGAGTTGCCGGTGATGGCCACCGGGTTGACCGTCACGTCGATCGACCCACCGTCGCCGCCGCTGGCGTCGCTGTCGGAGATCGAGGAGCCGCCGCGGGTGATGGCCGTGACCGAGGCGGCGTTGCCGGCGACGGTGTTGCCGGCGGCGCCGGCGGCGCCGGACTGCGAGGTGGCGGTGTTTCCGGTGGCGTCGGCGCCGGTGCCACCGAGGGCGGCGACCGTGGTGTTGTTGGTGGCGTCGCCGGTGTCGCCCGAGGTGGCATTGGCGTCGGAGTGGGCGCCGGTGTTGGCGACCGAGTCGGCGGTGCCGTCGGCGGTGGCGCCGCCGGTGGTGCCGGTGCCGCCCGAGCCGCCCGAGGTGGCGGGGCCGCCGGTGGCGGATGCGCTGCCGAGGATGGCCGAGTTGCCGGCGGTGGTGTTGCTGGTGGCCGAGCCGGTGGGGCCGGTGTTGCCCGACGTGCCCGAGGTGGCGACCGGGTTGGAGGTCGACCAGCTGGAGGCGGCGCCGGTGTCGCCACTGTTGGAGGCGCTCGACTGGGCCGAGGCGTTGCCGGTGCTGCCGGAGATGGCGGTGGGGCTGACCTTCACCGTGACGTCGCCGCCGTCGCCGCCGGCGCCGATGGCGGAGGCGATCGACGAGCCGCCGATGACGGTGGAGGTGACGGGGCTGGTGCCGACGCCGGTGACCGTGTTGCTGGCCGAGCCGGCCGTGCCCGAGACGGCGTTGGCCGAGCCGCCGCGGCCGCCGTTGCCGCCGACGCCGACGACGACCGTGTTGTTGACCACGTCGCCGCTGTCGCCCGAGGTGGCGGTGGCGTTGGAGGCGGCGCCGGTGTTGGCGGTGCTGCCGGCGTCGCCGTCGGCGGTGGCGTTGCCGCTGCCGCCCGAGGTGCCCGAGTTGCCGGAGGTCACCGGGCCGCCACTGGCCGTCGCGCTGCCGAGGAGGCCGCTGTTGTCGGCGCTGGTGTTGCCGGTGGCGCCGCCCGTTCCGCCGGTGGCGCCGGAGTTGCCGGAGGTGGCCACCGGGTCGGAGCTCGACGAGCTGTTGGCCGCACCGGTGTTGCCGGTGTTGGTGGCGCTCGACTGGGCGCTGGCGTCGCCGGTACCGCCGGTGCCGCCGCTGGTGGCCGTCGGGTTGACGACGACGTTGACGCTGCCGCCTTCGCCGCCACCGGCGTCGGCCAGTGGCGAGGCTGGCGCCGCCGACCGCGGTGGCGTTGATGGCGCCACTGCCGACGGCGATGTTGGTGGCGCTGCCGCCGGTGCCCGAGACCGCCGAGGCGTTGCCGGCGTCGCCGCCGTTGCCGCCGACTCCGCCGACCGCCGTCGAGTTGGACGCGGTGCCGCTGCCGCCGCTCGACGCGCTGGGCGAGAGGTTGACGGACACGTCGCCGCCGTCGCCGCCGCTGGCGTCGGCGATGGCGACGCTCGACCCGCCGATGGCCGTGGCGTTGATCGTGCCGGCGCCCGTGGTGACCACCATGTTGTTGGCGTTGCCGCCGGCGCCCGAGGTGGCGGTGGCGTTTCCGCCCTGGCCGCCCTGGCCGCCCTGCACCGTCACGTTGATGGTGTTGGTGGCCCCGCCGCTCGAGCCGGTGGTGGCGTTGGCGTTGGAGTTGGCTCCGGTGTTGGCGGTGGAGTCCGAGCCGCCGGTGGCGGTGGAGTCACCGGTGCCGCCCGAGTTGCCGGAGCCCCCGGAGGTGACGGGACTGCCGCCGGCGTTCGTCTGGCCGGCGATGCCCGCGTTGTCGCTGTTGGTCCCGGTCGTTCCGCTGCCACCGTTTCCGGTGCCCGACGACGAACCGGTGCCGGCTGAAGGAGACGTCGTCGTGTTGGACGACGCTCCGCCGGTTGAACCGTTGTTGGTGCTTCCTGCGGAGGAGTCCGCACTCCCCGAGGAACCTGTGCCTGCTGTTGGACTTCCGGTTGCGCCTGCGCTTCCGCCGTTGCCGCCGTTCGACCTTCCGAATCCCCTGCTCGTACCTCCGACGGCAGTGCCAGTCCCATCCCCACCGCCGATGGCGAGGACGAGGTTGTTGGCACTGCCTGCAGTGCCACCTTGATGGTCACCGCCCATTCCGATCCCGTTGGCGTACCGGCCGCGTCCGATGGCGACGCAGAGGTCGTCTGCGTTGCCGCCGCCGGGCCCGCCAACAGCCGAGCAGTCAGCGTTGCCACCAACCGCGATCCCGGTCGTCCTGGCATCGCCGCGCGACCCTCCGGTGGAGGAGGCGCTGACGTTGCCGCCGACCGCGATGACGGTGCTCGACGAGCTCTGGTTCGCCGGGGCCTGTGAGTGGCCCTTGGCGTCGCAGTCCCGACCGATCACGATCATCAGGACGTTGGTGACATCACCGTTGGAAATCGTCCGGCAGCGACCGTTGCGGGTGAACGTCACGCCGCTCGATCCGGAGCCGTCGGTCTCGTTCCCGGCAAGCATCTCGGCGGCGGCGACACGGTCGGTGGAGTCGGGCAGCGAAGCCCGCACCGTCGAGTGCGTCACGCCGCTGGCGTCGGCTGCCGAGCCGAGCAGGTTGGCGATGGCCACCGTGGGGTTGTCGCTCGGGGCCGGAGTGCCGTTGGACGACTCGGTGGTCGACACGGACTCCGACGACGGCGACGCCGACGAGAGGATGTTGGATGAGATCTCCGGGTCGGTTGCGGCCTGGGCTGCCTTTTGGTCGCTGCGCCGGTTGATGACGATCGGCGAGCCTCCATCACCGTTGCCCGTGTTGGACGACGGGCCGGTGAGGAGCTGCGTGGGCGAGACGGGCGTGGCCTGGTCGGGCATCGGGGCCACCGTGGTGGGCGGCGTGGCCGCCTCATCCGTGGTGGATGCGGTGCTGGAGGTGTCGGCGGGGGCGTCGGCCGCGACCGTGGTCGTGGGCGTGCTCTCCGCTGCCACCTCCTCCGTAGGCGTGGCCTGGGCCTCGTCGGCGGTAGCGGGGCCCGCACCCAGCGTGAGCAGGCAGAACCCCACCAGCAGACCGAGGAGCGCGACCCACCGCAGGGGCCTCACCACATCGGACTTGGGGGTGTCGCGCACGCTGTTTCGGACCTGCTCCTGACGCATTGTCGGGGCGCGAAGGGCGAAATCCCTCCGGCTGGACGGGAGTTGTCTACCACGGCACCCCGGGGGTGACAAGGCACCCTCGTGCCCTCTGACCTGCACTTTCGCCCTGTTGGAAGCCTGTTGGAGAACCAACACTTCGCGTTGGAACGGCCAGTGGTGGCCCGGGCGGTTTTCCCCAGCCCCGGGAGGCGTCGGATCAGGTCCGGGCCGGCCAGGCCAACGAAAGTTCCAACGGGGGTAGCTCCACGTCGGCCAGGTTGCGGAGGATCAGGGTGGCGTCGGACCCGCCGTCGAGGCTCGAACGGATGGCCAACCGGCCTCCGCCCTCGACCATCGACATCACCCGCGAGGCGCCCGCCGGCACCCCCGAGGCCAGGGTCAGCTGCGGTCGCCCGCCCCGTCCCTGAGCCTCCAGGACGAAGGTCCCGGGGCCTGTTGGACTGAGCTCGAAGGCCATCCGACACGGCTCTCCGGGGCAGTCCCCGGGGGTCGCCGACGGCGCCAACGGGGGGGTCACGACCGTGATCCGGTCACCCTCCGGGACGTACACGAGGGTCACCTCGGCGACCCCGACGACGCCCCCGATGGAGCCCTCGAGGGCCTGGACGAGGACCCCCGGAGACACGCCGGACACCGGGATGTCGACCCCCCGGCCGTCGGTGGCGACCACGCAATCCCCCGCCCGAGGGGGCGTCGACACGCCGTCGACGGCGCAGATCCGGACCCCGTTGGAACCCCCAGACAACCCCCTCGCCACCACCCGGATGGTCCCCCCGGACGCCCCCACCAGGACCCGCAACCCGGGCTCGGCGAGGCGCACGCCGACCACGGTGAAGGCCACCGAACCCCGCGTCGGCACCGGCCGGGAGGAGCTTCCGGCGGTCGTCGAAGGCCCGGTCGTCGTGCTGTTGGACGGCTCTCCCCGCCGCCCTCCTCCCCCACCCCCGCAGGCCGCCAACGCCAGGGCCATGACGACCGGTGCCAGCCCTCCCGACACCCCCCACCGCCCACGCCCCGCCGGCGTGAAGACCCGTCCAAATCCCATCTTGAACCCCTCCATCAGCCCCTCCCAATCGTCGTTCATCGAGCGTCGCCGCCCCCGTCCGGGCCACGTGCGCACGACCGCTGACGCGACCTGAACCCGTCGATCGCCGGCCCAGGCTCCACCCTTCGTGGGCACAAAAAGGTGCGCCTGACGCACCTTTTCGTGCCCAAGAACCCTGGGCCGGCGGACCCGCCACCGCCCCGCGGAAACGTCCCGTGCCGCACCATCAGGAGCCATCGAGGAGGGAGCGCCGGGCCCGACCGGCGCTGCGCGGGCGGAGTTCCATCGAGTGTCCCGCTCGCCGTTCGTGGCTCGGAAACGTGTCCATCAACGGCCGGCAGCAGCCCAGCAAGAAGGCGACGACGATCGCCCCGCCGGGAGGCGGCCAGGCGGTGGGCCCGGCTGGGATCGAACCAGCGACCGAGGGATTATGAGTCCCCTGCTCTGACCACTGAGCTACGGGCCCTCTCGTGTGGCGGGCGCCAACGCTCCGGGGGTGGGACTCGAACCCACAACAAACGGCTTAACAGGCCGGCGCTCTGCCGATTGAGCTACCCCGGAATGCCCTATCCAACGTGGCCCGTCCAACCTAGCAGTCACCCCTTCCCCCACCCCACGCTCAAACGTGCGTCGGTAACAGGGCATCCCCGGAGCCGATGCGCGCGACGAACAAACCTCGCCTCGGGACCAGCCGCCCGCAGCCGCCCCCTCCCCCCGGTCCGGAAGACCGAGATGGACTCCTCGGCTCCGGCCCCGCCGACAACAGGCGCCGCCGGAGCCGATGGGCAGTCGGAACAAACCTTCACGCGGCCCCGGCCGCCCGGCACCCGGCCCTTCCTCCAGGCCCTGATGCTCTAGGGGCAAGGGGGGTCCCCGGCGCCGGCGATGTTTGCCGGCGCCGCCGACAAGCAGGCGACGAAGGAGCCGATGCGCTTGTCGGAACAAGCAGTCAGCCCGCCGAAGGCGGTCCAAGCCTTTCGGGGGGCCGTTGGGGGGCGCACCCTCAGCCCCCCCAACTGTCATTCCTCGTCGAGATAGTCGCGGAGCTTCTGGCTGCGGATGGGATGACGGAGTTTGGCGAGGGTCTTGGCCTCGATCTGGCGGATGCGCTCCCGGGTCACGCCGAACTCCCGGCCGACCTCCTCCAGCGTCCGCACCTGCCCGTCCTCCAGCCCGAAACGGAGGCGGACGACCTGGCGCTCCCGCTCGCTCAGCTCCTCCAACGCCTCCCCCACCGCCTCCGACAACAGCGCCCGGGCGGCGGCGTCGGCGGGGGCAACGGCCTGCTGGTCCTCGATGAAATCGCCCAGCGACGAGTCGTCCTCCTGACCCACGGGCGTCTCCAACGACACCGGTTCCTGGGCGATGCGTTGGATCTCCCGCACCCGCGCCGGGGGCATGTCGACTTTGGCCGCCAGCTCCTCCACCGTGGGTTCCCGGCCCAGCTCCTGCAACAGGACCCGCTGCATGCGCAGCACCGTGTTGATGGTCTCGACCATGTGGACGGGGATGCGGATGGTGCGGGCCTGGTCGGCGATGGCCCGGGTGATGGCCTGGCGGATCCACCACGTGGCGTAGGTGGAGAACTTGAAGCCCTTGGTGTGGTCGAACTTCTCGACCGCCCGGATGAGGCCCAGGTTGCCCTCCTGGATGAGGTCGAGGAAGAGCAGTCCCCGGCCCATGTGGCGCTTGGCGATGGACACCACCAGGCGGAGATTGGCCTCGATGAGGGCCTTCTTGGCCTGGAATCCGTCGGCCACCAGCCGCTCCAACGGAGCCGCTTCGCTGTCGGGGATGCCGTTGCGGCCATAGGCGAACTCGAGGGCGGCGATGCCGGCCACCGCCTGCAACCCGGCTTCGATGCGCTGGGCGAGGGCCACCTCCTCGGGACCGGTCAGCAGGCTGACCTTGCCGATCTCCTTGAGGTAGGTCCGCACCGGATCCGACGATCCGCCGGTGCGGGCACTGTCGGCCCGGCCCCCGAGGGCGCTCCCGTCGGCAGCCCGCTCGGGCCCGTGGCGGACGGGACGAGGGGCACTGCGCGGGGTGCCGTTGGGGGTGGTTCCGGTGGGGAGCATCTCGTCGATGTCCTCGATGCTCTCGTCCAACTCGATCCCCTCGGCCGCCAGGCGGCGCCTGACGCTGTCGATCAGTGCCCGGCTCAACTCGACGTTCCTCAGGACCGTCATGACCTCGTCTGCGGTGAGCGAGCCGCGGGCTCGACCCCTCACCAACAGGTCCTCGAACGCTTCTATCGGGACGCTCTCCGGATCTGGATGAGCCCCGTTCGGCTGGCTCATGCCTCTTGCTCCTCGAACCGGTCGACAAGCCAGCGTACCAACCGCCCGGTGGCCTCGATCGCGGTGGCCTGGTCGTGAAGTTCCTCGACCGCGAGCTTGAGCCACCCGACGTCGTCGGAGAAGCCCATGGGGTCGGCCGACTGGCGGGCACTGGCGTCGAGATCGGCGATGGCCCGGCGGGCCGCCTCCTCCGCCAGGCGGGCCATCACGTCGTCGGGATCGGCCTCGTCGTCCTCCACCGCCAGGCGCTGGAGCAGGGCGGCGGCGCCCGGTTCAGCCCCCGCGATGGCCTCGTGGAGGGTGGTCGAACGGCACAGGGCCCGGTACCCGGCGAGGATGGTGGGGTCGGTGAAGAGCACCTCGTGGAGGCGGGACGCGACCCTTTCGGGATGGTGGACGGCGACCCGCAACGCCTCCCGCTCGGGACCTCCCCGCTCGGCCCGGGATCGCGGTGGGACCGCCGTCGACGGGCGCTCGCGAGCCCCGTCCGAGGTGGGGGGCGGCCGGCCCTCCAACAGGCGCCGGAGGCGGTCGGCGGGGATGCGGACCCGGTCGGCCACGTGCATCACGTACTCGTCCCGCACCAGGGGGTTGGGGTGCTCGCGGACCACCGCCATGGCCGCCTCCGCCGCCTTCACCCGCCCTTCGGCGGTGCGAACCTCGGCGCCGGCGAGGGCCCGCTCGAGGCGGAAGTTGAGGAAGGGACGGGCCTCGTCGACCGCCGTGCGCAGGGCCTCGGGGTCGGCCTGGGCCAGGTCGCCGGGGTCGGATCCGGTCGGCAGGGCAGCCACCGCGATGTCGACCTCGAACCGGCGCTCCCACTCGTAGAACTTGGCCGCCGCCCCCTGGCCGGCGGCGTCGGCGTCGTAGGCCAGCACCACCCGGCGGGCGAAGTTCTTGAGCGTCCGGAAGTGGTCCTCGGTGAGGGCGGTGCCGCACGTGGCCACGGCCCGGGCCCGGCCCACCGAGGCCAGCCCGATCACGTCGGTGTAGCCCTCGCAGACCACCACCTCCCCCGCCTCCACGATCTTGCCCTTGGCCCAGTTGAGGCCGTAGAGGGTGCGGCTCTTGGCGTAGAGGTGGGACTCGGGTGAGTTCTTGTACTTCGGGCCGTCGGCCCCCGGGAGGGCCCGTCCGCCGAAAGCGATGGCGTCGCCCCGCACGTCGAAGATGGGGAACAGGAGCCGGGCTCGGAACTCGTCCTGCTGGCGGCCGATCTTGTTGATCCGGCCCAGGCCGGCGTCGTGGAGGACGTCGGTGGGCACCCGCAACGCCTTGCTCAGGGCGTCCCAGTCGTCGGGCGCCCACCCCAGGCGGTAGGCCCGCACCACGTCGCCGTCGTAGCCCCGGCTGCGCAGGTACGACCGGGCCGGCGCCGCGTCGGGGGCGGTGAGGAGGCGCTGGTGGTACCACTCGACGGCCCGTTCCATCGCTTCCAACAGGGTCGCCCGCCGCTGGCGCTCCTGGGACACGGCGACGGTGTCGTAGCGGACCTGGATGCCCGCCTTGGCCGCCAGCCGCTCCACCGCGTCGGCGAAGTCGAGGTGCTCGAGCTCCTGCACGAAGCGGATGGCGTCGCCACCGACCCCGCAACCGAAGCAGTAGTACAGCCCCTCCTCGGCGTTGACCGAGAACGACCCCGACTTCTCCGTATGGAACGGGCACAGCCCCACCCACCGCCGGCCCACCCGCTTGAGGGCGATGTACTCCGACGCGACCGCCACGAAGTCGGTGGCCGCCCGCACCCGGGCGATGTCTTCGGCGAGGATCCCCATCCCGCCTACCAGTCTCGCGGCTCCGGGCTCGGTGCGCGCCCGCTCGCTGGCGCCTGGTCCGGCGCCGCCTGGCCCCGGAGGGCGGGCCGCGCCCCGCCGGCCCGCCCGGCGTCCCTGGTCAGAGGATCTTGACGGGGATGGTGGCCAGGCGCGTCGTGGTGCCGTTGGCCATCAGGCGCACCTCGTAGTTGCCTCCGACCGTGCCCGAGGGCACCCGCAGCGTCAGGCTCCCCGAGCTGGCCCCGTTGGTGTACTTCCACACCTTGACCGCGGTGTTGGCACCGGCCGGGGCCAGCCCGACCCAATCGGTTGAGGTGGGGCCGGAGATGCCGCTCCAGCTGACGCTCACCATCTCGGCCCCTCGCGCCGCGCCGGGTGTGGCGGTGAGGGCCGTTCCGCCGGAGACCTGGACAGTGTTGGCCGGGTCGGTGCAGGAGGTGCCGTTGCCGGTGTTGTTGGCGTCGCCGCCGTAGCTGACCAGCCACTGGTGCGACCCGCCCGCGGTGGGCCGGTAGGGGTCGGAGGTGTAGGAGCCGCTCCCCGCCACCGGCCTGACCGACGTGAACACCGGCTCGCCGGAACAGACTTGGTTGCCGGCGCCGAAGAGGCGGAAGGTGATGGAGCCGGTAGGCCCGTTCGGCCCCCCGCCGTTGAGCACCGCAGTGTTCGTCACCGCTCCGGCGCCATCGACCGTCGATGCGTCGCCGGTGAGCGTCGGCATCCGCTTGCCGACGGTGACCGCGGCCCCGGAGTTGCTGCACAGGCTCATCGCCGGCTTGTTGTTGGCGTCCCCGCCGTACTGGGCGACCCAGCGGTAGGTGCCGGCGACGTCGATACGAAACGAGGCCGAGGTGTAGTTGGTGTTCCCCGTCACCGCCACGTTGGACGTGAAGATGGGCGCCTCGCCACAGACCGCGTCGTCGAGGTCGAAAAGGGAGAACGTGATGGTGCCGGTGGGGTTCACGCCAAAGCCCAAGGTGGCCGTGTCGTAGACGGCCACGCCGACGGGATACCCCGAGGGCGAGGCCTGGCTGGACAGCGCCGGGATCGCAGGAGCGGCGGATGCCCCGGCCTGGTAGCCCCCGACGGTGGCAACGACGAGGGCGATCAGCACGCCGACCCTCCGCCCCGTTGTTGCCAGCCAAGGTCGGGAAGTGGAACCGATCACGAAGGCCTCCTCGTCGCTGGACGCGAACCGCAGTTTGGGCGCAGAGCATGACGCAAATCACCCTCGTTTGCTGGCCAGACCCGCGCCGCCGGCCTCCTCGATGCGGACCGGCCGACGCAGCCTCTTCGCCCCACGCGCCCCGCCCCCACCCGGGCGGGGCCAAACCTTCAGCCCTTGGTCCCCCCGGTGAAGTTCCACGACGCCAGCCGCAGGCTGGGAACGTGGGCCCAGCCGCCCCACAGCTCGTAGAGGCGGGCGTCGTCGCCGAGGCCGAGCACGTTGCCGGGGCCCAGCGCCTCCACGTAGGACTGGGTGAAGCGGAGGTTGCGGACCGCACCCACGATCTTGCCCTTCTCCACCAGGAAGGTGCCGTTGCGGGTGAGGCCGGTGACCACCTGGGTCTTGGGGTCGAGGATGCGGGTGTACCAGAAGTCGGTGACCAGCAGGCCCCGCTCGACGTCGGCGATCAGCTCCTCGGGCGACTGGTCGCCGCCGGCCAGGAACAGGTTGGTGGGCATGGGGCCGTTGACCTCCCCACCCGGCACCGCGTGGCCGCTGCTGCGGGTACCCGACCGCTTGGCCGTGCGCCGGTCGTGGACCAGGGCCCGGCACACGCCCTCCCGCACCAGCATCCGTTGGGCCTTGGGCGTGCCCTCGGCGTCGAAGGAGACGCCGATGGAGCGGGGGTCGTTGACGTCGTCCCAGATGTCGATCGACTCGTCCATCAGGGCCGCCTTGGGCTTCACCCACGACCGCCCCTCGGCGTAGGTCTTGGCGTTGAACCCCTCGCTCAGGAAGTCCATCATGTCGGCCACGCACGCGGGCTCCAGCACCACCTCGTAGCGGCCGGGCTCGAGGTCGATCGGGTTGGCCGCGGCCCGGGCCCGCTCGGCGGCCAGGCGGCCGGCGGCGGCGCCGTCGAGGTCGGCGATGGAGGGGGCGAACTGCCAGCCTCGGGCGTCGGAGGTCGACGTGCGGTGGATGGCGTCGACCGCGGCCATCGACGCCCGGCCTCCCGCCCGGTGCTGAGCGTTGTTGGCGAAATAGATGTCCCAGCCCTTGGTGGCGCAGTAGCCGGCGGCCCGCAGCTCCGCCCCCTCGTCGACGAAGTCCTTCACCACCTGGGCCCGGGTGTCGGGCTCGGACTTCTCCGTCTTGGCGTCGTAACGGTCGTCCTCCAGCGTGAGCCACGCGGTGGGCGGCGCCAGGCCGGGCCAGTCGGGGTCGACGGGCCGGAGGCGGGCCGCCTCGAGGGTCTCGTCGACCAACCGGACGAGGCTGTCGTGGTCGAGGCGGTTGGTGCTGCCGGTGGCCGCCCGCCCGTCGATCACCAGCTTGAGCCGGGCCCACCGCGTGTCCTCGGCCACGTTCTGGTGGATGAACGAGTTGGCGAACCGGGTGAGGGCCGAACGCCCCTCCCCCACCGTGATCTCGGCCTCGGCCCGGTCGTCGACGATGATGAGGACCTCGAAGGCCTTGTCCCGCAGGTCCACGTCTAGCCCCGGACTCCGACGCGCACCGCTTTGAACCGGGCCGGCACCGACGGGTGGCCGGTGTGGCCCACCTGCTCGGGCTGGCCCTTGCCGCAGTTGGGCGTGCCCCAGAAGATCCACTCGCCGGGCTTTCCGCCGCCGAGCATGTCGAGCGAGCCCCAGAACCGGGGGGTGATGCCGGTGTAGGTGGGGTTGCGCACCATCCGCCCGAGGGTGCCGTTCTTGATCTCCCGCCCCATCTCGCAGCCGAACTGGAAGTTGAGGCGCTTGTCGTCGATCGACCACGACCGGTTGGTCTCCATGTAGATGCCGTCGTCGGTGGCCGCGATCATGTCGTCGAGGGTGGACGTGCCCGGGGTGAGGCCCACGTTGGTCATCCGCACCATCGGGATGCGGCCGTAGCCGTCGGAGCGGACCATGCCGCCCGGGGGCAGGCCGGCGATGGCGGCGGAGTCCCTTCCGGAAAGGACGCCGACCCACAGGCCGTCCTTGACGATGTCGACCCGCTGGGCCGGCGTGCCCTCGTCGTCGTAGCCGAAGCTGCCCAGAGCGCCGGGGAGGGTGGCGTCGGCGGTGATGTTCATCAGCTCGGAGCCGTAGCGGAGGGTGCGGAGCTGGGCCAGGTCGAGGAACGAGGTGCCGGCGAAGGCGGCCTCCCACCCGAGGATGCGGTCGAGCTCGATGGCGTGGCCGACCGACTCGTGGATCTGGAGGGCGAGCTGCTCGCTGCCGAGGATGAGGTCGACCGTGCCCGGCTCGCACTCTGGGGCCTGGAGGAGCTCGACCGCCTCCTCGGCGATGCGGCGGGCGTTGCCGGGGAGGTCGGCCTCCCGGATGAGCTCGTAGCCCCGGGTGCCGAACTGGCCGCCGACGCCGCCGAACGACCGCCGTTGCGTCTCCCGCTCCCCCACCGCGGTGGCCGACATGGCCACGCCGCACTCCACCAGGTGCTGGGAGATGCGGTGGCCCTGGCTGGAGACGAACCACTTCTCGGTGTCCCAGGCGACCATGAACGCGTCGGCCACCGAGACGCCGGCCACGTTGGCCATCTCGTTGGTGACGTCGACCAGCAGGTCGCCCTTCTCGGCCAGGGAGACGCTCGCCGGGTGTTCGGTCCACGCCGAGTCCCAGTGGGCCTGGTGGACGTGGACGTCGGACAGCTCCAAGGGGGGCCCGGGCACCATCGCCGAGGCCCGGGCGATGGCCGCCGCCTGCTCGCCCGCGTTGCGAGCCTGGGCGTCGGACGGCTCGGGCACCGCGAAGAACCCCCACGACGAGCCCACGAGGGCCCGCACCCCCACGCCGGCCGACTGCGACCGGGCCACCTGCTCGAGGATCCCGTCGGTGGCCGAGAGGTGCTCGGTGCCGAGGATCATGCCCCGGGCGTCGGCGTACGTGGCCCCCGCGGCCAGGGCCCCCTCGACCGCGGCACTGGCGACGTCGAACATGCCTCGGACCCTACCCGCCCCCGAACTGGTGACATTTCTGGTGGCCAGGACCACCAAAAGCGTCACCGGTTGGCGATGGCCACCGGCGCACTGCCCGATCCGGTGACATTTCTGGTGGCCAGGACCACCGAACGCGTCGCCGGTTGGCGATGGCCACCGGCGCACTGGTGACGATTGAGGGCGACAATCGCTCCTGCGTCACCCGTTGGGACCTAGGCGCCGCCGAGGATGGCCTGGGCCGCGGCCAGGCGGGCGATAGGGATGCGGAAGGGCGAGCACGACACGTAGTCGAGCCCCGCCTCCCAGAACAGGGCGATCGACTCGGGGTCGCCACCGTGCTCGCCGCAGACGCCCAGCTTGAGGCCGGGTTTGGTGCCCCGCCCGCGGGCGGCACCCATCTTGACCAGTTCGCCCACGCCACCCCGGTCGATGGTCTCGAACGGGTTGCGCTTGAGCAGCCCTTCCTCCAGGTAGAGCGACATGATCCGGCCCTCGATGTCGTCGCGGCTGAAGCCGAACGTCATCTGGGTGAGGTCGTTGGTGCCGAAGGAGAAGAAGTCGGCCTCCTCCGCGATCTCGTCGGCCCGGATGGCGGCCCGGGGGGTCTCGATCATGGTGCCGATGGTGACGTCGACCGGGTCGGTCCCGGATAATTCAGCATGGGCGGCGGTGGCGGCCGCAACCGCGTCCTCCACCCATCCCCGGGCCAGGCCCAGCTCCTCCCGGCTGACGGTCAGCGGGATCATGATCTCGACGACGGGGGTGCCGCCGGCGGTGACCCGCTCGGCCGCCGCCTCCATCAGGGCCCGCACCTGCATGGCGTAAAGCCCGGGCTTCACCACGCCGAGCCGAACGCCCCGCGTGCCGAGCATGGGGTTGAACTCGTGCCAGTACTGGGCCGCCTTGAGCTCGCGCTGCTCCTGGGCGGTGAGGGCCGTGCCGCCGGCCTGCTTCACCAGCAGGTCCTCGGTGCTGGGCAGGAACTCGTGCAGGGGCGGATCGAGGAGGCGCACCGTCACCGGCAGCCCGTCCATGGCCTCCAGCACCTCGAGGAAGTCGGCCTTCTGGGCCAGCCGCAGCTGCTCGAGGGCGGCGGTCTCCTCCTCCGCCGTCTCGGCCATGATCATGGCCCGCACCACCGGGAGGCGGTCGCCCAGGAACATGTGCTCGGTGCGGCAGAGGCCGATGCCCTCGGCCCCGAACTGGCGGGCGTTGGCCGCGTCGGGGCCGGTGTCGGCGTTGGCCCGCACCGCCATCTTCCCCGCCCGGATCTCATCGGCCCAGGTCAGAAGGGTCGTGAACTCGGGCGGAGGCTCGGCCAGGGTCACCGGGACCTCACCCAGCATGACCTTGCCCGTCGTCCCGTCGACCGAGATGGCATCGCCCTCGCTCACCGTGACCCCGCCGGCGGTGAAGCTCTTGCCGTCGATCGCGATCGACTCCGCACCCACGACCGCGGGCTTGCCCCATCCCCGGGCGACGACGGCGGCATGGCTGACGAGGCCGCCCCGGGACGTGAGGATGCCGGCCGAGGCGATCATCCCGTGGACGTCCTCCGGCGACGTCTCGGTGCGCACCAGCACCACCCGCTCGCCCCGCTCGGCGGCGGCGGCCGCGTCGTCGGCCGTGAAGTAGGCGTGGCCGACGGCCGCCCCGGGCGAGGCGGCCAGGCCAGTGGCGATGACCTTGGCGTCGGTCTTGGCGAACTGGGGGTGGAGGACGCCCTCCAGGTGGTCGCCCGTCACCCGCATGATCGCCTCCTCCTTGGAGAGGTGCATGCGGTCGTCGGTGGTCATGTCGACGGCCATGCGCAGGGCGGCGGCCCCGGTGCGCTTGCCGACCCGGGTCTGGAGCATCCACAGCTTGCCCTGCTCGATGGTGAACTCGGTGTCGCACATGTCGCGGTAGTGGCGTTCGAGGCGCTCGAAGATGGATTCCAGCTCGTGGAAGATGGCCGGGAACGTGGCCTTGAGGTCGGACAGGGGCAGGGTGTTGCGGATGCCGGCCACCACGTCCTCCCCCTGGGCGTTGATGAGGAAGTCGCCGTAGGAGCCGGCCTTGCCGGTGGCGGGGTCGCGGGTGAAGCCGACGCCGGTGCCGGAGTTGTCGTCGCGGTTGCCGAAGACCATCGATTGCACGTTGACGGCCGTGCCGAGGTCGTGGGGGATGCGCTCCCGCATCCGGTAGGCCACCGCCCGGGCCCCGCCCCACGAGCCGAAGACGGCCTCGATTGCCCCTCTGAGCTGGTCTTTCGGGTCCTGCGGGAACGGCGAGCCGGTATGGGCCTCGACGATGGCCTTGAAGTCGTCGGCCATCGCGGCCAGCTCCATGGCGGGCACGGCGGCGTCGGACTCTGCCCCCGAGCGGTGCTTGCCCTGCTCGAAGCGCTCGTCGAACTTCTCGCCCGGCACGCCCAGGACGATGCGCCCGTACATCTGGACGAAGCGGCGGTAGCTGTCGTAGGCGAAGCGCTCGTCGTCGGTCTGCTTGGCCAGGCCCCGCACCGACTCGTCGTTGAGGCCCAGGTTGAGGACGGTGTCCATCATCCCGGGCATGGAGAACTTGGCCCCCGACCGTACGCTCACCAGAAGGGGGTCGTCGCTGTCGCCCAGGCGCTTGCCCATCGAGGCCTCGAGGCGCTCGAGGGCGTCGGCCACCTCGACGGACAGGCCATCGGGCCATCCCCCGTCCATGTACGCCCGGCAGGCGTCGGTGGTGATAGTGAAGCCGTGAGGTACGGGCAACCCGAGCACCGAGGTCATCTCGGCCAGGTTGGCCCCCTTCCCGCCGAGGAGGTCCTTGAGGCTCATGGGGGGCACGGCGTGCTCATGGGAGAAGTCGAAGACGTACGTCACGGGATCCAGCCTAGTTGGGACGGTCCGACCGCTTTCGGGAGCCAGCGAGGGGCGCGCTGGTACCGTGGCCGGCGTGGCCGATGCGCGTGCCCGTGAGGCAATCGTCAACGAGCACATGCGGCTCGAGAACGGCCACGACTTCCCCGCCTGCATCGGCACCTTCCACCACGCCCGCTACGAGGTCCTCCCCAGCGCCGAGGTGTTCGACGGACCCGAGGCGGTCGGCGGCTTCCTCGAGCAGAACCGGTCGGCGTTCCCCGACTTCGTCTTCACCCCGACGCGGGTGATGGGCGGCGCCGACGCCGTGTTGGTGGAGGGCCGGTTCGTCGGCACCCACCTGGGGACGTGGCGAGGCCTGTTCGCCACCGGCCGCACGGTCGACTTCCCCATGGCCCTCGTCTTCGAGTTCGACGACGACAAGATGGTGAACGAGCGGGTCTACTTCGACCTCAACTCGCCGCTGCAGCAGCTGGGCGTCGGCAACGATCCCAACGGGCTGCGGTTCAAGCTCACGCTCGCCCTCACCCACCCGTTCACCATCTTCAAGACGCTGCTGCGCAAGCTGTCGCCGTTCAAGCGGCGCCACCCGGCCGAGCCCGCCGAGTCGGCCGACTCCTAGGCCGAGAGCCGCTCCCGGAGGTAGTCGACCAGGCGATCGATCGGGCACCCGGTCCTGGACCAGGGTGTCGCGGTCGCGGACGGTGACGGCCTTGTCGTCGAGCGTCTCGAAGTCGATGGTGACGCAGTAGGGCGTGCCCGCCTCGTCCTGGCGGCGGTAGCGGCGGCCGATCGACTGGGTCTCGTCGTAGTCGCACATGAAGTGCCGCTTGAGGAGGTCGAAGACATCCTTGGCCGTGGGGGTGAGCGTGTCCTTCCGGGACAACGGGAGGACCGCGACCTTCACCGGCGCCAGCCGGTGGTGCAGCCGCAGGACGGTGCGGGCCTCGCCGCCCACCTCGTCCTCGTCGTAGGCGGCCAGGAGGAACGCCATCATCGAGCGGGCCACCCCCGCCGCGGGCTCGATCACGTGGGGGACGTAGCGCTCGCCCGATGCCTGGTCGAAGTACTCCAGCCGCTCGCCGGAGAACTTGGCGTGCTGGGTGAGGTCGTAGTCGGCGCGGTTGGCGATGCCCTCCAGCTCGCCCCAGCCCCACGGGTAGAGGAATTCCACGTCGGCGGTGCCGGCCGAGTAGTGGGAGAGCTCCTCGGTGTCGTGGTGGCGGAGGCGGATCGACTCGGCGGGGATTCCCAACTCGGTGTACCAGCGCAAGCGCTCCTCGCACCAGTACTCGAACCACTTCTGCGCCTCGCCGGGCGGGACGAAGTACTCCATCTCCATCTGCTCGAACTCGCGGGTGCGGAAGATGAAGTTGCCGGGCGTGATCTCGTTGCGGAACGACTTGCCCTGCTGGGCGATGCCGAACGGCGGCCTCTTGCGGCTGGTCTGGAGCACGTTGGCGAAGTTGACGAAGATCCCCTGCGCCGTCTCCGGGCGGAGGTAGGCGACGGAGCCCTCGTTCTCCACGGGGCCGACGTGGGTCTTGAACATCAGGTTGAACGGACGGGCCTCGGTGAGGTCGTGCGACCCGCATTTGGGGCAGGTATCGCCGATCTGGTCGGCCCGCCACCGCTCCTTGCAGTTGCGACAGTCGACCAGGGGGTCGGTGAAGGTGGCCAGGTGCCCGCTGGCCTCCCACACCTTGGGAGACATCAGGATGGCGGCGTCGAGACCAACGATGTCGTCGCGCTCCTGCACCATCGCCCGCCACCACGCGTCCATCACGTTGCGCCGGAGGAGCACCCCGAGCGGGCCGTAGTCGTAGGTCGACCGGAACCCGCCATAGATCTCGCTCGACGGGAACACGAATCCCCGGCGCTTGGCCAGGTTGACGACCTTCTCGGTCAGATCGGACACCCGGACGATCGTAGTGGCGCCACGTCATGCCGCGACCGCCGTTACCCTCTGTCCCGCCCGCACCAGCTCCCGCCCGTCGGCGATGTCGTCCGGTGTCGCCCGGAGCAGCCGCCACCCCGCGGCCACGATCCGGTTCCCCCGCACCCGGTCGCTCCGGAACGGCCCCCGCCCTGCGTGCCACCGGAAGCTGTCGAGCTCGACGGCCACCTTCGCCCGTGGGTCGCCGAGATCGACCCGGGCCACGAACTCCCCGTCGTCGAAGATCTGGTACTGGGAAACGAAGCCCGTGTACCCGGCGTCGACGAGCAGCCGGCCGATCCGCATCTCGGCCACGTTGGCCGGGATCCCGTCCGGCTCCCACGCGTCGAGGATGGCCCGCAAGGACCTTGTGCCATGGCGCCGGCCGCACTCGTCGACCCTCCGGTGGAGGTGGTCGAGCGAGACCAGCCGCCGGCAGAGGACATCGTCGACGCCCTCCTCCAAGAGGTCGGGGCGCACGCGACCGGCCAGGTCGAGCAGCGTTCGGGCGGGCCGGGTGACGGGAATGCGCTCGTGCACCGTGCGGTCGCCCCGAGGCAGATCGAGGCTGCGGTGGACCGTGGCGAGTGCGTTGCGGCCGCTTCGGTCCGGCGGAACCGTGATCTCGAGCGGCCCCGGCCGGAACCCGGCGAGACCCCAGAGAACGGCCGCCGACCGGTGAGAAGCCATCGCGCCCGGTCCGGACAGAAGGCAGGCGCCGAGTAGCCGCTGGTGCCAGGTAACGGGAGCGCCACTCACCCGGTAGAGCCCTCGGGCAACCTGGACCCACCGACCGTTGACCAACCGGGTGCGGATCATGGCAGGCGTGGCTCCGAGACCTGTGGCCTGGGCGTGCGTGATGAGGCTCCGCTGGCGCCCGGCCGACCGGGCGATGGCGGCGTCGAAGGTCGTCCCTCTCATTGGGAGTCAAGGGTAGCGAGAGGGTGCGACAGTTATCCCAGAGCTGTGGAAAGGCCTGGGACAACCGACATCAGCCCTACTTGGTTGTGCAGTTATGTGGGCGGACTCAAGCGGTCGACGCAAGAACCTCGGCGAGCTTGTCACAGGGCTTCGCCTTGCCGAGGGTCTCTCGGGGCCGACCGTTGAGCAGACGTTCGATTCCGAGGAGGTCGTCGGGGCTGAATCGGCTCAGGTCGGTGCCCTTGGGCATCCACTGGCGCAGCAGGCCGTTGGTGTTCTCGTTGCTGCCCCGCTGCCAGGGCGAGTGGGGATCGCAGAAGTAGATCTGCACGCCGGTGTCGACGAGCAGCTGGCGGTGCTGGGACATCTCCTTGCCCTGGTCCCAGGTCACCGACTTCCACAGTTCTGCCGGCAGTCGTTGGATGGCGGCCGCCATCGCCGCCCGCACCGCCTCGGCGCCGTGGTTGCCGGGCAGGTGCAGCAGCATCACGTAGCGGGTCGATCGCTCCACCAGGGTCCCCACCGCGCTCCTGCCGTCCTTGCCGATGATGAGGTCGCCCTCCCAGTGGCCGGGAACCGCACGGTCCTCCGCCTCCGCCGGGCGTTGGCTGATCATCACCATCGCCGGGATCTTGCCCCGAGTCTGGAGCCGGCCCTGGGGCCGGCGGGTGGCCCGCCCGCTGCGCAGGCAGGCGGTGAGTTCCTTGCGCAGAGCCCCCCGACCCTGCACGAACAGCGACTGGTAGATCGTCTCGTAGGACACCCGCATCATCGGATCGTGCGGGAACTCGATCGGCAACTGGTCGGCGATCTGCTTGGGCGACCACAGCTCCTGCAGGCGGGCGATGACCCACGCGGCCAGCTCGGGGCGGGTCTCCAGGTGGGTGTCCTTGGGCCGCCTCGCCCGCTCGCTGGATGCCAGCTGGGCGGCCATGGCCCGATAGCCACGCCGACCGCCGTTGGCCTTGACCTCCCGGCTCACCGTCGAGGTCGTGCGCCCGATATGGCGGGCGATGGCGGTGAAGGTCTCGCCTCGAACCAGGCCACGTCCGATCTCCTCCCGGGACCGGGCGTCGAGCGGACCGGCCCGGGCGACGAAGCAGGGTTCCGCCGGCGGCGGCGGCGCCGGATCGACTCCACGGTCGCGGAGCAGGACCAGCCGGACCCCCGAAGCCGACCTGCTCAAGTCCCGGGCAATCTCCCGCAACGAGAGGCCCTCCCGGTCCAGACGCCGTGCCCGAGCACGTTCCTGCACCGTCAGATGTCTCACCGGCGCTCCCCTCAGTCAGACCAGGGAGCCTCCCTGATCGCCATGGTGTTGCGGTGACCCCTTGAAGCCGCCGTGGGATATACCGACATAACTGCACACCTACGGACGAAGGGCCCGGCGGGGCGGGTGGCGGGTGGCGGGTGGCGGGTGGCGGGTGGCGGGTGGCGGGTGGCGGGTGGCGGGCGGGCCCGGCGGGTGGCGGGCGGGCCCGGCGGGGCGGGTGGCGGCGGGTGGCCCGAGGCGGGCGGCGGACGGTGGGGGCGGGGGGCGTCAGTGGCGGTCCAGGAGGCCGACGGAGCGGAGGCGGCGTTCGAGGTGTTGCTCGAGGGCTCGGGTGGCGAGGCGGGAGACCTCGGCCGTGGCCGGTCCGAGGGGGGTGTTCAGTGCCGTGCCCAGGTCGCCGCCCAGGACGAGGCGGACGAGGGCGAGGCCCTCCCCCGACACGGGCGATCCCCCGCCCACCCGGGCGCACGAGCGGCAGAGCACACCCCCCTGCACCTGGTCGAACGCGCACAGGTCACCGACCGACCTGCAGACCACGCACTCGTCCAGATACGGGTGGAAGCCCTCGGCGGCCAGCAGTTTCAAGAAGAAGGCGGGCACCAGCAGCGGCGCGTCGTGGGCGGCCAGCGCCCGCAGCCCGCCCAGCAGCATCTGGTAGAGCCGGAGGTTGGCGTGCCCCTCCTGGGCCACCTGGTCGCACGCCTCCAACAGCGACTGCGCCTTCGAGAGACGGTCGAAGTCCTCCCGGACGGCCCGGAACACCTCCACCGTCTCCGCCTGGGTGACGATGTCGAGGTCGCTCCGACCCTCGTACATCAGCAACGACACGTGCACCATCGGCTCCAACCGCGACCCGAAGCGCGATTTGGTCTTGCGCACGCCCTTGGCCACCGCCCGCACCTTGCCCCGGCCGGCGGTGAGCAGGGTGACGATGCGGTCGGCTTCGCCGAGCTTGATCGTCCGCAGCACGACCCCGTGCTCCCGGTAGAGACCCACGCGACCAGTATCCGCCGCCACGGGCCTCCGAAGGGCGATGCCCGCCGGTACGATCGGCGATCGTGAAGGGCACCGTCCACGCCGCCGGCCGAGTGGGTCTGGGACTGCTCGCCTGGGCGGTCGCGGCCACCGGCTGCGGCGACTCCACCTCCTCCGCCGACCGGCCCGCCTCCACGTCGGCGCCGGCCTCCACCAGCACCACCACGCCCCCCACCAGCACCACCGCGACGGCCACGCCGACGACGTCACCCACCGCCGGACCCACCGCCGGGCCCACCTCGACACCCCCCGGCACCGCACCCACCACCAGCCAGCTCGGACCCCAGTGGGTCCAGGCCGACGGGCGGGTGCTCATCGAGGCGGTGGCCGCCGACGACGCCCAGCAGCTCCTGGCCGATCTGGTGGCCCTCGGCCTCACCGACGGCGTCGTGGTCGGCCGGGTGGTGAACGGGTGGCTCCCGGTCGAGGCCTTCGACCACGCCCAGCACCTGGCATCACTCAAGTTCCTCCAGCCCACAGGAGCAGGCACCGGCGCCGGCGGCTGACCGAGAACACAGAAAGGCGGCCCCAATGACCTCCGAGCGCTGGCATTCCCTCGTCCTCGGCGCGGCCCTGGCCCTCGTGACGGTGCTCACCGTCCCGGCCGCGGCCCAGACCAAGCCCACCACCCCCACCGCCCTGACGGCCAGGGAGAAGCTCATGGACGGGCTGGCGGCCCGGGCCGATGCCATCTCCCGCTCCCGCAGCGCCGTCCCGACCCCGATCACCATCGACGCCACAGCCAGCGGCGATGCCAAGGTGCTCCTAGCCGACCTCCAGACCCTCGGTCTGGTCGACGGCACTGCCTTCGGGCGGATGGTCAGCGGCCGCCTCCCGGCCGGTGCCCTCACCGCCGCCTCCGAGCTGGCCAGCCTCAAGTTCATGCGCCCGGCGGGGGCGGGCACGGGCGTGGGGAACGTCGACAGCCAGGGCGATCCGGCCATGGGCACCGACCTCCTGCGGGCAGTCCTGGGCGTCGACGGCACCGGCATCACCGTGGGCACCATGTCCGACACCTTCAACTGCCTGGGCGGGGCGCCGACCGACGTCACCAACAACGACCTCCCGGCCGGGGTCAACAACCTCGACGAAGGCCCGTGCACGCCCGGCACCGACGAGGGCCGGGGGATGATGCAGCTCATCCACGACGTGGCCCCCGGCGCGGCCCTGTCGTTCCACACCGCCTTCCAGGGCCAGGCCGACTTCGCCCAGGGGATCACCGACCTGCGCAACGCGGGCGCCGACATCATCAACGACGACGTCTTCTACTTCGCCGAGCCCTTCTACCAGGACGGCATCATCGCCCAGTCGGTCGACGCGTCGTTCGCCGCCGGCGTCCCTTACTTCTCCCTGGCCGGCAACTTCGACCGCCTGGCCTACGAGAGCGCCTTCCGGGACTCGGGCAACAACGGCTGCGGCGGCCGGCTGCACGACTTCGACCCCGGCGCCGGCGTCGACACCGCCCAGCAGGTCACCATCGCCGCCGGCACGGGCGTCACCCTGTCCTACCAGTGGGACCAGCCCTTCTTCACCGTGAGCGGCGGTGCCGGGTCGACGAACAACATGGACCTCTGCCTGGTCGACAACACCAACACCGTCGTCGCCACCGGGGCGAACAACAACGTCGGCGGCGACCCGGTGGAGGTCGTCACCTTCAACAACCCGGCGGCGGCGACGAACACCACCTTCACCATCCAGCTCTCGCGTGTGGCCGGCGGCAACCCGGGCCGGATGAAGTACATGGACTACGGCCAGATGGGCGGGTTCACGATCAACCAGTTCGCCACCAACAGCCCCACCCTCGTCGCCCACGCCAACGCCACCAACGCGGAGGCGGTGGGGGCGGCCTTCTACGACAACACGCCCGTCTTCGGCGTCAACCCTCCGTTGGCCGAGGGCTTCTCGTCCGCCGGTGGCACGCCGATCCTGTTCGACGTCAACGGCAACGCGGTCGGCCCCATCGTCCGGAACAAGCCCCGCATCGTGGCCCCCGACGGCACCAACACCACCTTCTTCGGCAACGACATCGCCGACCCCGGCGACGGCTCCGACACCGACGCCTTCCCCAACTTCTTCGGGACGTCGGCGGCCACACCCCACGCGGCCGCCTTCGGCGCCCTCCTGCTCGAAAACACGCCGACCCTCACCCCGGCCCAGCTCTACGCCGCCCTCGAAGCGACGGCGATCGACATGTTCACGCCCGGCTTCGACTTCGACACCGGGCTCGGCTTCATCCAGGCCCAGTCGATCGTGGGCGCGGCCTGCGCGGCCCCGCCGGCGCCCGGTGTCGGCGCCATCGTCGTGGCTGCGCCGGGCCTGATCACCGTGGGGACGGCGGGCAACGACGTCATCTTCGGCACCGCCGGGGACGACCGCATCCTCGGCCAGGGGGGCAGCGACACCATCTTCGGCCAGGGCGGCGCCGACCAGCTCACCGGCGGGGAGGGCGACGACATCATCTGCGGTGGTCCGGGCGCCGACCGGCTCGACGGCGCCAACGGGGCCGACACCCTTTCCGGCGACGCCGACAACGACGACCTGGCCGGCGTGGCCGGTGCCGACCGCCTCTTCGGGGGCCTCGGCGTCGACCGCCTGGCCGGGGGCGCCGGCACCGACCTCTGCGTCGCCGGAGGGCAGGCGGGCGACGCGGTCGCGAACTGCGAGAGCTGAGGCGGCCGGCTACTCGATGCCGCCGAAGCGGCGGTCGCGGGACTGGAACTCGCGCACGGCCTCGTAGAGATGCTCCCGACGGAAGTCGGGCCAGAGGACGTCGGTGAACACCAGCTCGCTGTACGCCAGCTCCCACAACAGGAAGTTGGAGATGCGGTACTCCCCCGACGTACGCACGACGAGGTCGGGGTCGGGCATGTCGGGCGCGTACAGGTGGTCGCGGATCCCCTTCTCGGTGAGCTTGTCGGCCGGCACCCCCGACGCCAGCAGCGACTTCACCGCGTCGACGATCTCGGCCCGGCCCCCGTAGTTGAAGGCGATGGTCAACGTCATCGTCTGGTTCTTGGCCGTGAGGTCGAGCGCCTCGTCCATCCGCCGCACCAGGCGCCGGGGCACCCGCCAGTCGCGCCGGCCCATGAAGCGGATGCGGACGTCGCGCTCGTGCAGCTCGTCCCGCCGGCGGGTGAGGATCCCCTCGTTGAAGCGCATGAGGTAACGGACCTCGTCGACCGGGCGCTTCCAGTTCTCGGTGGAGAAGGCGTAGACCGTCAGCCATTTGACACCCAGCTCCAACGCCCCCTCGACGGTGTCGAACAGGGCCTCCTCGCCCGCCCGGTGGCCCTCGGTGCGGGGCAGCCCGCGCTTCTGCGCCCACCGGCCGTTGCCGTCCATAACCACGCCGATGTGGGCCGGGATTCGGTTCGGATCGAGGTCGTCGAGCCTGAGGGCGGCCGCGGGGTTCTCCTCCACCGGCCCAGGGTACAAACCCGGCGTGCTCGACAAGCTCGACCGGTGGGCAGAATCCCGGAACCTGCACGTCGTACGCACCGGGATCCGGGTCCAGAAGCGCTACGGCGAGCTCAACGGCAACTACATGGCCTCGGCTGTCACCCTGTCCAGCTTCCTCTCCATCTTCCCCCTCCTGCTGTTCGCGGTGGCCGTCCTCGGGTACTTCGCGGCCGGGTCGCCCGACCTCGCCACCAGCGTCGTCGAGCGCCTGGGCCTCACCGGCGACGCGGCCAAGGCCGTCGTCGACACCATCCACACCGCCGAGCGCAGCCGGCGGGCGGCGTCGATCCTCGGCATCGTCGGCCTGCTGTGGTCCGGCCTCGGGCTGGTGGCGGCCCTCCAGTACGCCATCAACACGTCGTGGCAGGTCACCGGCCAGGGCTGGAAGGACAAGCTCAAGGGACTGGGCTGGCTGGCCGGCGCCACCCTTCTCTTCCTGGCGTCCTTCGCCGTCGGGGCCGCCCTCAACTTCCTCCCCGCCTGGCTGTCGCCCCTCAGCATCGTCGTCGGCCTCGCCCTCAACCTCGGCCTGTGGCTGTGGACGATGAAGCAGCTGTCCAACCACGACGTCGGCTGGCAGGCGCTCCTCCCGGGGGCGGTGGTGGGTGCGCTCGGATTCGAGGCGCTCAAGCTGGTCGGCTCGATCTACGTCCCCCGCCTGGTGGCATCGTCGTCCGCCCTCTACGGGTCGCTGGGCATCGTCTTCGCCATCCTCGCCTGGCTCCTCTTCTTCGGCCGCCTGATCGTTTATTCGACGGTGGTCAACGTGGTGCGTTGGGAGGAGGACCACGGCACCGTCACCGTCGACCTCACCGTCCCCAAAGTGCCGGGAGAGGTGGCCACCGAGGCCACCCGGGCGGGCGAGATCCGCCCCGGCGCCCTCCACCGAACCGCCTGACGCCGAGACGCCCACTTCACCCGGCATTGTCGGGACGCCGCAGTTAGAGTCACGGTCACGTCAACACCGAGGCCGCCTCGGTGTCGTTCCTGACGGGAAGGGCGGACTCGTGAGGACCCACAGGCTCCCGTTTCTCCTGGTTCTTATCCTCGCCGTCGGTGGGTGTTCCGAGGACAAGCCGGACGCGGTGCCATCAGCCGCCACCGGATCACCCTGCTCGACACTTCTCGCCCAGTCGCCACCGGCATCCACCGAGACGGCGGCGACATCGCTGCGCAAAGCGTGTGCGCTGGCGCGAGCAGGTTTCCAGGCCGACGCCGGCAAGGAACTGGCCGCCGCCATAGCCGACGGCACGCTCCAAGTGCCGTCGGACTTCGAGTCCCTGCTCGCCGCCGCCAACCCGCCAGGGGACCCATTCGCCAAGGCGCGCGCCCTCCGCGACGCGGGATTCATCGACGAGGCCGCCGACGAGCTCAAGAAGGCGGTGACGTCGACCGCGGAGCCGGTTCCCGCGGAGCTCCGGGATCTCCGTCCCGAGAACCTGAGGGTTGTGGGAATCGGCACCTGGACCGAATTCCGCCGCCGCATGACGAGCTTCGCCATCGACTTGGCCCAGCTCGTTGGCGTGATCTCGGCTGCCGTCCTGATCCTCCTCCTGCTCGGTCTGTTGGTCCGCTTCGTGTTTCGCGCCACCGTCGGTCGATCCGTCGCAGTACGGGAGGCGTTGGGCCGCCGGCCAACCGTCGTGGTCGGCCCCCTCGGCGAGGACGACAAGATCAGCACTGGCGTGTTGGCCCGAATCCGGGAGGAGTTCCGTAACCTCGAGAGCGAGGCTGGCGGAATCCGGCGTCGCCCTCGTCAAGGCGCCGGCCGAACCACTCAAGTTGCCCGCCCTCGCCGACGTCTCGCCCCCGTTGAAGTTCGTCGATGCTCTCTTCGCTCTCGTCCAGCGATTCGCCCCGCGTGACGACGTGACCATCAGCGTCGTCCTCCACGCCCCCGCAGTCTCTCCTGGGAACCTGGGGGCCGGTCTCACCGTCACCCTCTCCGGCGGTGTCCGACCACTGGCCACCGCCACCTTCTGGGAACGTAAGTACCGTCCGTTGCGACCAGGAACCCCGGCCCAGGCGTCGCCACCTTCCGCCGATGACCTGCGGGTCCGCTACTACGCACTCGCGGGGCCGGCGGCCGTGTGGATCATGTACCAGCTTCGTCGACGTGGCAGCGCGCCGCCCCTCGGCACAGACAACTGGGAGAGCTACGCGCTTTTCAAGGCCGGCACCGAGTGCTTCGAAAACAAGAACGCCTACCAGGCCCGGAAACTGCTCAGCCAGGCACTCGATCTCGACGCCGGAAACATCGGAGCGCGGGTCAACCTGGCCCGGGTGGACTGGCGAGAGCAGGCGGACCGTACGGCGGTGATGACCAAGTGTGCGATGGCTCAGCTCGCTCAACTCGCGGAGCGGAACCATTCCAAGCTCCAGTTCCGGCGCCACCATTTCGACACTACCGACAGCTTCCGTTGGGACCCGCTCTGGTACCGGCCGGCCTACATCCGGGCCGCGTTCCTGGGCCACGGGTACTTCCAAGCACTGAGTCGTAACCAGGAGACGTTGAAGACCACGGGTCACTTGGAGCCGGAAGCAAAGCGGCAGTGCGCCGCCCTGCTGTCCGAAGCCACCGAGGAAGCGCATCGACTGGTGTGGGCGATCGAGACCACGATCACCGAGATCGACAAAGGTCCAGGAGGTCCGAGAAGGATCCTGGCCTCGTTTCGTCGAGCGGCCCGCCGGCAGCGGATCAAGGAGGACCGAGCGTTGCGCGACCTCCTCCGCCGCCTGGAAACACAATCGGTGCTCGTCTACGCGACGCTGATCGCGGACGAGAACGATCATTCCACCAACCCTGCGCCCCGCCGACCCCACCAGGACAGTCGACTGGCCCTCCTACCGCAGCTGGAGAATCGTGATTGCCTCACGAGTCGCAAGCTGATGGACTTCCTCGGGCCCATCTGCCTTTATGACCCATCCCCCACGTACAACCTGGCGTGCTACTTCTCGGTGCTCGGCGGCCTCGCCGCGGGCCGCCCGTCCGACCATCCGAATCCAGTCACCCCCGAAAGCCTCCTCGACGAAGCGCTGGAGCACCTCAGGTACACACCCACCCTTCGGGAGGGTGAGTACGACTGGGTGAGCACGGATCCGGCGCTGTCCGCACTGCAGTCCCACCCGCACTCCCGACGCCGGTTCGAGGCGCTGCTGGCCGAATGGTGCCCCCAAGGAACGAGCCCCCGTCCGCCCACCCTCAACGCCCGGCTCGGGATCATCGGCCCGCACTACGCCCAGAAGCTCGCCCAGGCCGGGATCTCCGACATGGTGGCGCTGGTGAAGGCGGCTACCCACGCGCAGGACGTCGAGGCGCTGGCCGATGACCTCGGCGTCAGAGTCGACCTCCTCCGCCGATGGATGCGGATGGCCGACCTCGTCGACCGGATCGAGACGACATGGAGACGGGAGGAGGTGTCCACGGGGTATGCCGTCCTCCTCGACGCCGCCGACGTCGGCTCGGTCGACCTGTTCAAGGCTGCCGATCACCATGATCTTGTGATTCGGCTGCGGTCACTCAACAAGGACATGAAGGCGGTCGACCATCAGCCGACGGTCCGGTTGGTCAAGGACTGGCAGGCGAAGTTGGCTCGCTGCGAGGCGCGGGTCCCGTAACGCGTCGGGGCGGGGGTGGCTTAGCTTAGGCTTCCCGACCGATGGCCCTCGCCGCTTCGGGCTCGTGGAAGTCACCGATCACGGCAGAGATGCTGGTGGACGAGGCCGTCTCCCTGTCGCAGGTCACCGTCGACGGCGCTGACGTCTACTGGATCGAGGCCCGCCCGTCCGAAAGCGGACGACACGTGGTGGTCCGGTGGAGCCAGGGCCACCCGCCGATCGACATCCTTCCACCCGGGTTTTCGGCCCGTACAATCGTCCACGAGTACGGCGGGGGGGCCTTCGCTGTCCGCAGCGGTGTCGTGTGGTTCTCGCATTTCGACGACCAACGGGTCTACCGGCTGGAAGCCGGTGAAAAACCCTGGCCGATCACGAAGGAGCCCCCGACCCCCCGCTCCGTCCGTTTCGCCGACTTCGACGTGAGCCCCGACGGGAGCCTGCTGGCCTGCGTACGCGAACGCCACCTCGACAACGGCACTGTCGTCAACGACCTTGTCCTGCTGGACGCCATTGGCGCGGCCTCGCCGCGAGTCTTTGCCGAAGGTCAGGACTTCTACTCTGCCCCCCGGTTCAGTCGTGACGGTCGTCTGGCGTGGCTGTCTTGGGACCATCCGAACATGCCGTGGGACGGCACCACCCTCTGGGTAGACCACGAGCGGGTGGCCGGCGGCCGCGACGAGTCGATCACCCAGCCCCGCTGGGGCCCGGACGGGAGCCTGTACTGGGCGTCAGACCGCTCCGGCTGGTGGAACCTCTACCGGGACGGCACCGCCCTGTGGCCCGACGATGCCGAGTTCAGCGGGCCGGACTGGGCGTTCGGCCAGTCCACGTACGCCGTTTTCGCCGACGGCATGGTTGTCGCGGCGTCCACCAAGGACGGCCGCGGTCGGATGTGCATCCTCGAACCGACCGGAGAAGTTGCGCAACGAACCGACTTCACCGCTTTCGCCTCGGTGCAGGCCCATGGCGAGCGGGCGGTCGTGGCGGTGGCCGCGTCGGCGCGGGAGTCGTCGGCGGTCGTCTGCATCGACCTCGCTGAGGGTGGCGTCGACGTGCTCCGTCGTAGCCGGCCGGGTTCTGTCGACGCCGGCTACCTCTCGGTGCCCGAGCCGATCACCTTTCCCACCGACGGCGGGGTCGACGCCCACGCCCTGTTCTACCCGCCGGCCAACCGCGACTTCGAGGCCCCCGCAGGCGAGCTCCACCGCTGGTGGTGATGAGCCACGGCGGCCCGACGTCGGCCGCCCGATCCGAGCTCAACCTCGCCATCCAGTTCTTCACCAGCCGGGGGCTGGCGGTGGTCGACGTCGACTACGGGGGCAGCAGCGGCTACGGGCGGGCCTACCGTCGCCGCCTCGACGGGCAGTGGGGCGTCGTCGACGTGGCCGACTGCGTCAATGCTGCCCGCCACCTGGCCGCCGCCGGCTTGGTCGACGGCCGGCGCATGGCCATCCGGGGTGGGAGCGCAGGCGGCTTCACCACCCTGTGCGCCCTCACGTTCTACGACGTCTTCGCCGCCGGGGCCAGCTACTACGGCGTGGCCGACCTGACCTCGCTGGCCACCGACACCCACAAGTTCGAGTCCCGCTACCTCGACCGGTTGGTGGGGCCGTGGCCGGAGGCGGCCGACATCTACCGGGCCCGGTCGCCCATCCACTCCGCCGACGGCATCTCTGCCCCCGTCATCCTCTTCCAGGGTCTGGAGGACAAAGTGGTGCCGCCGGCACAGTCCGAGGTCATGGTCGAGGCGCTACGGGCCAAGGGCCTGCCCTACGCCTACGTCACCTTCGAGGGCGAGCAGCACGGCTTCCGCAAGGCGGAGAACATCGTGCGGGCGGCCGAGGCCGAGCTGTGGTTCTACGGCCAGGTCCTCGGCTTCCAACCCGCCGACGACATCGAGCCGGTCCGCATCGCCAACTGGTGACGTTTTTGGGGTCCATGGCACCCGGCTGTGTCACCGGTTCGCAGGCCCGACCGCAACTGGTGACGGATTTGGGGTCTGTGGCGCCCGGATGTGTCACCGGTTCGCAGCCCCGGGCCCAGGGCTCCCGTCGTGTCACCGGGTGGGCGGGGCGAGGGCCTGTCTCGTGGCTTCGACGTCGGCGGCCACTTGGGCGGCGAGGGCGTCGGCGGACTCGAAGCGAACCTCGTCCCGCAGGCGGCGGGCGAAGCGGACCCGACCCGTCTCCCCGTAGAGGTCGCCGGCGAAGTCGAGCAGGTAGGCCTCCAGCACCAGCGGGCTGTCGTCGGCGTGGAACGTGGGCCGCACGCCGAAGGAGATGGCGGACTGATGGCAGGTGCCATCGGGGCGCACGTACCAGCCGGCGTAGATCCCGGGCGACGGCAGGAGGACGTCGGGCGGCGGCGACACGTTGGCGGTGGGAAAGCCCATCCCCTCCCCCCGGTGGTCGCCGGACGCGACCACGCCCCGCACCTCGTGCAGCCGGCCCAGCAGCCCCGCCGCCGCCTCCACCTCGCCCGCGGCCAGCAGCCGGCGGATGGCCGTCGACGACACCGGCTCGTCCCCGCCCGCCTCGACCAACCCGAAACCGACCACGTCGAAGCCCCACCGCTCCCCCGCCGCCCGCAGCAACCCCACATCCCCCCGCCGCTGGCGGCCGAAGCGGAAGTCCTCCCCCACGATCACCGTCCGGGCCGCCAACCCGTCGACCAGGATCTCCTCGACGAAGTCCTCCGGCTCCTCCTGCGAGCGGTCCCAGTCGAAGCGCACCACCACCACCACGTCGACCGAGCCGGTGGCCTCCAGCAGCTCGAGCTTCTGATCGAGGTCGGTGAGCAGCTTGGGCGCCGACTGGGGCCGCACGACCGTGGCCGGGTGACGGTCGAAGGTGACGACGGTGGCGCCCGCCCCGGTGCTGTCGGCCAGCCGCCGCAGCTCGCCCAGGACGGCCCGGTGCCCGAGGTGGACGCCGTCGTAGGACCCGATGGTGACGGCCGACCCCTCCCGCGGCGGGGTCGTCGCAGCCAGGTCGGTGACGATCTCCATCCGGGGGGAAGCTACCCGGCCATCACCACCGACGGTTTCACCCTCCCGTCGGGACGGATCTCGTACACCGCCAGCAGCCCGCCGTCGCCGTCGACCACCGCCCACGGGCCGTCGCCGGCCCACAGCTTGTCGAGGACGGCCCCGTGGGCCACGACCGCGGCCAGCTCGGCGTCGACCGCCTCCACCGGGTAGCCCCGCAGGGCGGCCGCCGGTGGCAGCACGTGCTCCCGACCGAGCTGGTCGAGCGCCACCGCCTCGTCCAGCGAGAACGAGCCCACCGCCGTCCGCCGCAGCCGGCGCAGGTGCGCTCCTCCCCCGAGCGAGGTACCCAGGTCGGCGGCCAGCGTGCGGACGTAGGTGCCGGACGAGCAGTCGACCTCGATGGTGAAGACCAAGGGATCGGCCGTCGGGGTGACGTCGTAGCGGGTGACGGTCACCCGTCGGGGGGACCGCTCCACCTCGATCCCGGCCCGGGCCAGCTCGTGAAGGCGGCGCCCGCCCACCTTCAGCGCCGACACCATGGGCGGCACCTGCTCGATCTCGCCCACGAACCGAGCCGCCGCCGCGACCACGTCGGCCACGCGCACGCCCGCCATGTCGTGCTCCGCAACCACGTCACCGGCGGCATCGAGCGTCGACGTCTCCACGCCCAGGACCACCTCGCCCACGTAGGTCTTGGGCAGCCCGGTGAGGTACTTCAGCAGCCGGGTGGCCCGCCCCAGGCCGAGGACGAGGACGCCCGTGGCGTCGGGGTCGAGGGTGCCCGCGTGGCCCACCCGCTTCTGGCCGAAGATGCTCCGGGACCGGCCGACGACGTCGTGCGACGTCCACCCGCTCGGCTTGTCGACGACCGCCAGGCCGTCGACGGTTGGTCGGTCGGTCAGGGCGCCGACGATCCGGCCGTGCCCGCCTCCGCGCCGGCCACGACCGGCAGCGCGTCGCGGAGGGCGGCCAGGACCTCGGCCACCGGGCGGTCGGACGTGAACCCGGCCGCCGCCTTGTGCCCGCCCCCGCCGAAGTTGGTGGCCAACACCCCGACGTCGAAGTCGGTGACGGCCCGCAGGGACACCTTGGTGCCCTCGGGCGACTCCTTGAGCACGGCCGACACGTCGGCCTCGGTGGCCCGGCGGATGAGGTCGATGAGGCCCTCGGTCTCCTCGATGTCGACGCCGTGTCGGGCCAGGTCGTCGGCCGACACCCAGGTGGCCACGAACCGGCGGTCGGGGTCGAGCACCGCTCGTTGCAGGGCGTCGCCGGCCAGGCGCAGGTAGGCCAGGCGGTGTTGCTCGAACAGCTGGCGGTTGATGGCCGGGATGGGCAGGTCGTAGCCGGACAACTCCTCGGCCAGGGCGAAGACCTGGGGTGTGGTGGCTTCGTACTGGAAGCGGCCGGTGTCGCACACCAGCCCGGTGTAGAGGCACACCGCCGCGTCGTGGGTGAGGGGCCAGCCCAGGCGCTCGAACAGCCGGCGGACGATCACGGCCGACGCCGCCGCGGTGGCATCGATGAGGTTGATGGTGCCGTAGCCCTCGTTGGTGACGTGGTGGTCGACGACGATCAGCTCCCGGGCCGCCTGGGCGGGCGAACCCAGCTCGGCCAGCCGGGCCAGCGAGCCGCAGTCGAGGGTGATCATGAGGTCGGGGGCGGCCGGGAAGTCGGCCGGCTTGGTGACCAGCTCCAGCCCCGGCAGGAAGGAGTAGTGGGGGGCGACCACGAACGGCTCCGGCCACGACGAGACCACCTTGTGGCCGGCGGCCGTCGCCAGGTGGTGGATGGCGAGCATGGAGCCGAGGGCGTCGCCGTCGGGAGTGTGGTGGCAGGCGAGGGCGAGGGTGCCGGTGTTGGCCGAGATCACCTCCGCCGCTCGGTCGAGCACCTCCGACTCCCGGTTCCCCTCAGCCATCATCCTCCCCAATCTGGAGGCCCCGAAGGATGTCCTCCACCCGGGCGCCGGCCGTGATCGCCGGATCGGGGTGGAACACCAACTCGGGGGTCCGCTTCAACCGTAGCTGGCGGGCGAGTGCTTTCTGTAGCCGGACCCGGTGCTCGCCCATGATGGCCGCGACCTTGTCGTCGGGAAGCGCGTTCCGCTGGGAGAGGGAGGAGAACCACACCTTGGCGTGACGCATGTCGGGATCGACCCTCACCCCCGTCACCGTCACCAGCCCCAGGCGCTCGTCGCCGATCAGCTCCAACTCGTCGGCCACCACCTCCTGCACCGCGTGGTTGACCCGGTCGAGGCGCCCCGGGCGACGCTTGCTCTGATCAGGCATTGGGCTTGCTCTGGTCAGGCACCGGTTGGCACCCACTCCGTCTCGAACCGGCACACCTCGACGTCGGGCCGGCTCCACACCCACCGCTCCACCGACTCGACCACCTCCTGGGCGTGGCCCGCGGTGGCCGACACCACCGCCACTCCCACCTCGGCCCGCTGCCACTTGTCCTGGAAGTCGGTCTCGGCAACGGAGAGCGAGAACTTGTGGCGCAGCCCCTCCACGATCGGCTTGAGCACGGCCCGCTTCTCCTTCAACGAGCGCGCCGAAGGGATGTGGAGCTCGATGCGTATGACTGCGACGTGCATGAGAACTACGAACGCGGGACTTCGCGCTCCTCGTAGGTCTCGATGATGTCGCCGCCCTTGAGGTCCTGGAAGTCGGACAGGCCGATACCGCACTCGAAGCCGGTGGCGACCTCCCGGGCGTCGTCCTTGAACCGCTTCAGCGACGTGATGCTGCCCGTCCATATGACGACCCCCTCCCGGAGGAAGCGGACCTTCGACCCCCGGGTGATGACCCCGTTGCGCACGTAGCAACCGGCGACGGCGCCGATCTTGGGCACCCGGAAGACCTCGCGAACCTCGGCCTCACCGGTGACCACTTCCGTGTACTCGGGCTTGAGCAGGCCGACCATGGCCTTCTCGATGTCCTCGAGGATCTGGTAGATGATCTGGTAGGTCCGGATCTCGACGTCGTTGGACTCGGCCAGCTCCCGGGCGTTGCGGTCGGGCCGCACGTTGAACCCGATGATGGTGGCGTTGGACGCGGTGGCCAGCTGGACGTCGTTCTCGGTGATCCCACCGACGGCCCGCATGAGGAAGGCGAGCTTGACCTCCTCCCGCTCCAGGCGCCGGAGGCTCTCGGTGAGCGCCTCCAACGACCCGTGGACGTCGGCCTTGAGGATCAGGTTGAGGGTGGCCGTCTCGCCCCGCTGGATCTGCTCGAAGATGTCCTCCAGGCGGGCGCCGGAGCCGATGACCGAGCTGCTCTTGCGCAGGTCGGCCAGCCGGTAGCGGTGGGCCCGGGCGGCGGCGACGGTCTTGGCGATCTTGTCGTTGGGGGCGACCCGGAACTCGTCGCCGGCCCGAGGCACGTCGGACAGGCCCAGGACCTGCACCGGCGTGGACGGGGGCGCTTCCTTCACGTTCTCGCCGGTGTGGTCGATGAGCGCCCGCACCCGACCCCACGCCGCGCCGGCCACGATGGGGTCACCCACCTGGAGCATGCCCCGCTCGACCAGGACGGTGGCCACGGGGCCCCGCCCGACGTCGAGGTTGGCCTCGAGGACCACACCCAGGGCCCGGCCTTCGGGGTTGGCCACCAGCTCCTCGACGTCGGCCACCACGAGCAGCTGCTCGAGGAGGTCCTCGACGCCCAGGTTCTGGAGGGCGGAGATCTCCACCATGATCGTGTCGCCGCCCCACTCCTCCGGCACCAGGCCGTGGTCGGAGAGCTGCTGGCGGACGCGGTTGGGGTCGGCGTTCTCCCGGTCGACCTTGTTGATGGCGACCACGATCGGCACGTCGGCCGCCTTGGCGTGGTTGAGGGCCTCGATGGTCTGGGGCATGACGCCGTCGTCGGCCGCCACCACCAGCACCGCGATGTCGGTGGCCTCGGCCCCCCGGGCCCGCATGGCGGTGAACGCCTCGTGGCCGGGGGTGTCGATGAAGGTGATCAGGCGGCCACCCTTTTCGACCTGGTAGGCGCCGATGTGCTGGGTGATGCCGCCGGCCTCCGACGCGACCACGTTGGTCTCGCGGATGCGGTCGAGCAGGAGCGTCTTGCCGTGGTCGACGTGGCCCATGACGGTGATGACGGGCGGCCGGGGACGGAGTGCGTCCTCGTCCTCGTCGTCGTCGTACCGCAGCATCCCCTGGAGCTCGACCTCCTGCTCCTGACCGGGGTCGACGAGGAGGACCTCGGCCCCGACCTCGGCTGCGAACAGCTCGATCATGTCGTCGCTCAACGACTGGGTGGCGGTGATCATCTCGCCCTGCTGGAACAGGAAGCGGACGACGTCGGCCGCGGTGCGGTTGAGCTTGGGGCCCAGCTCCTGGGCCGTCGAGCCGCGCTCGATGACGACCTCGCCCTCGGGGATGGGTGCGTCGGAGCGGGTGTAGGTGGTGGAGGGCGTCGCCTCCAGCTCTTCGAAGCTGCGCCTGCGCCGGCGCCTGCGCTGCGGGGGACGGCCGCGGTTGGCACCGGGACCACCCCGTCCGGGGGGACCGCCGCCGGGACCACCACCGGGGCCACGACCGGCACCGGGAGCGCCGAAGCCGCCGCCGGGACGGGCGCCGCCGGGGCCACCACCGGGACCGCCGCCGGGGCGAGGTCCGCCGAAGCCGCCGCCGGGGCGGGCGCCGGGGCCTACGCCTGCGGGACGTCCGGCACCGGGGCCGCCGCCGGGACGGGCACCGGGGCCGCCGCTGGGTCCGCCGGGACGGGCACCGGGTCCGCCACTCGGGCGGGAGCCGCCGGGACCGGCGAAGCGGGCCGGGCCCTGGGGGGCGGGCGGCGGCGTGCGGCCACCGAGGCCCGGGGGCGGCGGGATGGGCTTGCCGCTGGCCGAGCGGGGCGGGCCGCCGGGGCGGGCGCCGGGCGGGGGCGGGATGGGCTTGCCGGTGAGCGACCGGGGAGCGCCGCCGGGCGCGCCGGGGGCTGCTGGGCGGGGGCCGCCAGGGGCGCGAGGGTCGGGGCGGGGCGGGGCCGCGGGGCGCGACGGGGCGCCGGCTGAGGGGGCCGAGACGGGTCCGGGGGCGCCCGGTCGGGATGCGGGGGTGCCCGAAAGGGGGCGGGGGCCGGCGGGAGCGTCGGCGGGACGGCCGTCGCCGGGCGGGGCGCCGGTGCGAGGGGGGGCGCCGGGGCCGGCGGACGCGGCGGGCGCCAGGGGACGGCGGTCGGCGTCGGGACGGGACGGCGCGCCCTGACCGGAGGGGGCCTGGGCCGCGGGACGGCTGACTGCCGGCTCGGAAGGCCAGTTGGCCGGCGGGGGCCCGTCGGGGCGGGACGTCGGGGCGGGGCGGGTGTCGGAGGTGCGACCCACGTCGGGACGGCCGGAATCGGGACGGCCGGGGGCGGTGCGACCCACGTCGGGGCGGCCAGAGTCGGGGCGGCCGGCATCGGGGCTGAGATTGGCACGGCCGGCGTCGGAGCCGGGATCCGGACGGCCGGAATCGGTGCGACCCGCATCGGGACGACCCGCATCGGCGCGGCCTGAGTCGGGGCGACCCGCATCGGGACGACCCGCATCGGGACGACCCACATCGGCGCGGCCTGAGTCGGGGCGGCCGGAATCGAGGCGGCCGGAATCGAGGCGGCCGGAATCGAGGCGGCCGGAATCGGTGCGACCAGCGTCGGGGCGGCCTGAGTCGGGGCGGCCGTGATCGGGACGGCCGGCGTCGGGGCGGGCCACGGGCGGAGCGCTGGGCGGCGTGAGGCTGGACGCGGCCGCAGGCGGGGCGGTGGCCGGGCCGGTGGTAGTCGAAGCGGCCGGCGCGGGGACGTTGGCGGGTGCCGACGGAGTCGCGGGTCGGGGCGCGGCGCTACTGGGACCGTCGGCCGCGGGGCGGGTGAATGTCTCCCCGCCGGAGCGGGCAGCGGCACCGGCGTCGGCGGGCGGGCTGGGAGGTCGAGCGGCGTCGGGCGCGGCGGGGCGGTGAGACGGCTGGCCGTAACCCTGGCCGCCGTGGGACTGCCCGTAGCCTTGGCCGTAGGAGGAACCCGGCTCGGGCTGCTCGCTGGCGGGGCGGCTGGTGATCAGCCGCAGGTCGCGCTTCTGGGGCACATCGGAGGGAGCAGACGCCCCGCTCTCGGGCGCGCCGGGGCGAACCGGCAACGGCCCGTCCTCGGGGGGCTGAACGTCGCGGCGGAGGCCTTCACGGTCGGCCTTGCGGCGAACGCGATCAGCCTGGGCGTCCTCGATGCTGGACGAGTGGCTCTTGACACCGATCCCGAGCGCGATGCAGAGGTCGAGCGTCTCCTTGTTGGTGAGCCCGAGCTCGCGTGCAAGCTCGTAGACCCGGATCCTTGCTGCCAAGTGCTGTGTCAGGTCCTTTCTCCGGCCGGTGGCCGGTCCTGCTCCAACTTCTCTATCCTCCCACGCCTTGCCAGAGTGGTTCGAAGTGGCTCGATGGCAGAGCCACCCACCTCCGTCCGCAAGGCCCGGGAGAAGGCCCGCTTTCGTGCTGCGGCGTCGAGGCAATCGGCCGACCCGGCGCACAGCCACGCCCCCCGCCCGGGCAACGACCGTCCTTCCAGGAGCTGACCGCCGGGGCCCGCCACCACCCGTACCAGCTCGTCCGCCGGTGCCGTCCTGCGGCAGCCGATACACGTACGAACAGGCGTCGCCCTCGCCGCTATTCCTCCCCTTCCTTCGTACTCGCCGGGGCCGTGCTCGTCTCGGGCACGCTCGCCTCCGCCAGGCTCACGTCCGGCGCGGTCGCCGCCACCGGCTCGGCGGCGTCCGACGACTCCGCTGACTCCGCCTCCGGTGCCTCCGACCACGCCTCCGCGGTCAGCGCCTCGCCGCCCTCGGCCGGCTGCCAAACCATCTCGCCGGCGTCGTTCGTCACCCATTCGCCCTCGGCCCAGTCCTCGTTGGCGTAGGCCGTCTCTTCCTCGATGAGCTGGGTCTCGCTCTTGATGTCGACCCGCCAGCCGGTGAGGCGGGCGGCCAAGCGGGCGTTCTGGCCCTCCTTGCCGATGGCCAGCGACAGCTGGTAGTCGGGCACGATGACCTCGGCGGTGCCGGTCTCCTCGTTGACCCGCACTTCCTTGACCCGGGCCGGCGACAGCGCCTTCATCACGAACTCGGACGGGTCCTCGGAGAAGGGGACGATGTCGACCTTCTCCCCCCGCAGCTCGTTGACCACCATGCGCACGCGGGCCCCCCGGGCGCCGACGCAGGCCCCGACCGGGTCGACGTTGTGGTCGTTGGACCACACCGCGATCTTGGTGCGGTGCCCGGGCTCACGGGCCACCGCCTTCAGCTCGACCACGCCGTCGCTGATCTCGGGGACCTCGAGCTCGAACAGGCGCTTGATGAGGCCGGGGTGGGTGCGGCTGACCACGATCTGGGGACCCTTGGTGGTCTTTCGCACCTCGACGATGTAGGCCTTCAGCCGGGCGCCATGCTCGTAACGCTCGTAGGGCACCTGCTCCGCCTGGGGCAGCAGGGCCTCCACCCGACCGAGGTCGAGGAGGGTGTAGCGCTGGTCGTTCTGCTGGATGATCCCGGTGACGATGTCGCCCTCGCGGCCGGCGTACTCCTCGTACTTCATCTCCCGCTCCACCTCGCGGATGCGCTGGAGGATGACCTGCTTGGCCGTCTGGGCCGCGATGCGACCGAAGTCGTCGGGGGTGTCCTCCCATTCCCGGACGACGTTGCCGTCGTCGTCGAGCTCCTGGGCGTAGACGTGCATCTCCCCCGTGTCGGGGTCGATCGTGACGATCGCCTCCTCGGCCGCCTTGGGCATGCGCTTGTACGCCGAGACCAGGGCGTTGGCGAGCGCCTCGAGGAGCGTCTCCACCGAGACACCCTTCTCCCGCTCGATGACCTGGAGGGCTTCCATCAGCTCGAAGTTGGCCGTCATGAGGCCACCTTCCGGGCCTTGGCCTGGGTGGGCTTGGCCGACGCCACCGGCCAGACGAACCGGGTGCGGGCCCGCTCGATGTCGGCGTAGGCCAGGCGGCGGCCGGCCACGACCACCCCGTCGTCGTCGGCGGACTCCAGGGCCCCTTCGAACCGGCGCTCGCCGGCGGCACCGGGATGGGTGCGGCCCACGACCTCGCTGCCGACGAAGCGCCGGAAGTGGTCGGGCGTGCGCAGCGGCCGCTCGATGCCGGGGCTGGAGACCTCGAGGGTGTAGGTGCCGGGGACGACGTCGTTCACGTCGAGCTCTCCCGAGACGACGGTGGTCGCCTGGCTGACGGCTTCGATGTCGACGCCCTCGGGGCGATCGACGGTGACGCGCAGCTGCGCACCCTGGAAGACGACGTCGACGACCTCGAAGCCGACGGCCGCAAGAGGGGGCTCGACGAGCTCTCGCACGCGCGTCGTCACGTTCGGCTCAGCCACCCCGTCACCCCTTTCCCTTCTCGTACCTGGCAGACAAAAGCGTGGGCCACCTGCCCACGCTCGGTCACCACCTCGGAATAGACGAACTAGTCAGGTCGAGTATAGACGGCCCTCACCGGAGGCCCGGTCGCGGCGCGCAGCCCCGAAATCGGCCCCCGCCAGGGTGGCCGTGGGCGACCATGGAGGCCATGCGGGTCGACATCGTGGTCTTCGACGGGGTCGACGAGCTGGACGCCCTCGGCCCCCTGGAGGTCTTCCGCCGGGCGGGGAAGGCGGGCGGCGGCATCACGGTCCGCCTGGTGACACGAGTCGTCCAGGAGGTGGTGCGGGGCGCCCACGGGCTGGTCTTTTCCGCCGACGCCGTCTACCAGCCGGGCGCCGACATCCTGCTCGTGCCCGGGGGCGGGTGGTCGGGCCGCGCCGACGTGGGGGCGTGGGGCGAGGTACAGCGGGGCCACTGGCTGCCGCTGCTGGCCGAGGCCCGGGCCACCTCCGCCTGCCTGGCCGGGGTCTGCACCGGGACGATGCTGCTGGCCCACGCCGGCCTGGTGGAGGGTCGGCGGGCATCGACCCACCACCTGGCCCTCGACGACCTCCGGGCCGCGGGCGCAGTCGTGGTGGCCGAGCGGGTGGTCGACGACGGCGACCTGGTCACGTGCGGGGGTATCACCAGCGGCCTCGACCTGGCCCTGTGGCTGGTCGAGCGGGAGGTTTCGGCCGCCGTTGCCGACGAGGTGGCCGCGGGGATCGAGTACCGGCGGTACCGCGTCGAGCCCCGTTAGCCGAGCACGCCCTGGGCCACCAGGAGAAGCCCGAAGACCACGAACGAGACCGCGGCGCCGATCTTGATCGCCCGCTGCGGGAGGCGCCGCCCGAGCTGGCCCCCGACCACGATCGCCAGGCCGTCGGCCGCGACCATGCCGAGGGTCGACCCGGCCCACGTGCCTACCACCCCCTCGGTGGTGGCGAGGGTGACAGTGGCGAGCATGGTCTTGTCGCCCAACTCGGCCAGGAAGAAGGCCACGGCCGCTGCCACCACGGCCGAGCGCGCCGATCGCGCCGCCCTCGACTCGTCGGCCTCGTCGAGCCGGTCGCCCCGAACGGTCCAGGCGGCGAAGCCCAGGAAGGCGAGGCCGGCGACCACGTTGATCGGCCTCGTCGGCAGGGCCGCGCCGAGGAGGGCCCCGGCCAGCACCGAGAAGGCGTGGACCACCGCGGTGGCGACGGTGATGCCGACGAGGATCGGCGCCGGTGGGTACCGGGCGGCGAAGGCGAGGGCCATAAGCTGGCTCTTGTCGCCCAACTCGGCCACGAAGATGATCCCGAAGCTGACGAGGAAGGCGTGCACGCAGGCGCCAGTCTCGCCGCCACCGCCCGAACTGGTGACGGATCTGGTCGCCAGGACCACCGAAAACGTCACCGGTTGGTGGCGCCGCCCGAACTGGTGACGGGTCTGGTCGCCAGGACCACCGAAAACGTCACCGGTTGGTGGCGCCGCCCGAACCGGTGACGGATCTGGTCGCCAGGACCACCGAAAACGTCACCGGCGGCGGGCGGCTACTTGTGGCCGGGGAAGACGTCGGTCTCGGATTCGTGCCAGACGGGGTGGTCGCCCGAGGTCTCGACGTTGAAGCCGTAGTCGTAGGCGAGCCCCCCGCCGATGGTGCCCCCGAGCATGGTGAGCAGGGCAGCCAGCAGGCTGAGGGTGAGCACGGCCACGCCGGTGTGGGTGTCGGCGTCGTAGACCAGCCAGCGCAGGGCGACGTCGACCAGCACGAGCACCGTCACTGCGATCATGGTCCAGGCGTGGGCGTTCACCGTCCGCCGGGCCTGCGTGCCCTTCTTGGTGGACTTCAGCCAGTCCCAGTAACCGGTGAGGGCGGCCAGAAGCGACACCGCGGCCCCGCCGATCATGGTGAACGTGCCCGCCCGGTAGAAGTCGCGGGCCCATTCCTGGTCCTGGCCGACGAACGAGATCACGTCGAAGGCGGCCACCAGCATGTAGGCGCCGATCGGGATGTCGGTGAGCGGCGGGTGGAGGGGCTTGCCCGCCCACCCCCGCAGGCCCTTGAACTTCCGGCCCTTGAACGTGAGCGAGGGGCGGAACGACAGCTTCCTCATGGTCGTCTCCTTGTCGGGCCTGCGGTTTTGGAGCGAGTGGCGCCGAGCCGCACGCAACAGCTCTGCTCGTCGGGCTGGAGTCGGGCGGTGTACGGGCGTCCGGGAAGGGCCCGGGCGAAGCCGTCGAGCAGGGCCAGGTTCATGCCGCACACCAACGGCCGGTGGTCGACCACCAGGGCGTGGAACGGGCAGTTGGCCAGGGCGACCTCCCCGCCGTCGGCGACCGGCTCGTAGCCATTGTCGGCCAGCACGCCGATGACGTCGAGGGCGTCGCCGTCAGCACCCGTCGCCGAGGCCTCGGTGGCCAGCGCCGCCCCCCGGGCCCGCGCCAGGCGGACGAGGGCGGCGTCGACCGCCTCCCCCGTGGCTGTCGACTCGTGCACCGCGGCGGCAAGCAGCGACGCGGCCAGGTCGTAGTGCCGCGGCGGAAGGCTGACGGCGACGTCAGCGTCTGCTCGCCGGTAGAGCTTCGTCGGACGTCCCCCGCCCCGCCCCGGTCGGCTCCCGAGGCGGCGGAACTCGACGTCGAGCAGCCTGTCGTCGACGAGCCGGTCGAGGTGGAAGGCGGCTGCGGCCCGGGTCACGCCGGTGGCCTCGGCCGCCTCCGCCCGGCTGACGGCCCGGTGCTGCCCGGCCACGAACCGGTAGAGGGACCGGCGGAGGCGGTCGCCCAGGGCGGCCACCGCCGCCAGCCGGTCGTCGCCGTCTCGCTCGCCCACGGGCGCATCGTATCGTCTAAAGTCGAGAGTTACATGCGTTAGAAGGAGACCACGAGTGAGCGCACCGGCGATCCCGATCACGCCCTCCGGCCACGATGGCCTCGACGTCCACCAGGCCGAGCGGGCGGTGCGTGACCTGTTGGTCGCCCTCGGCCAGGACCCGTCCTCCGAGCTCCTGCGCGACGACGCCCGCTCCCGGGCCGAGTTCCTCGCCCTCGCCGGGAATCGCTCCTGACCAGGGGCTCAAGTTTTTCGCGCCTCCCACCGACAACCGGGGCGTGGCGCTGGATCAGGCTTTCGATCGGATCCTCTCGGCGGCCCGCAACGACGCCGGGTGGGCATACGACAGGCTCTACCGCGACCTGGCCCCGTCGGTGTGCGGGTACTTCCGGGTGCAGGGAGCACGGGACCCTGAGGACCTCACCAACGAGGTCTTCCTGGGCGCCTTCCGGGGCCTGACCGGCTTCTCCGGGGGCGAGGACCAGTTTCGTTCGTGGGTGTTCACCATCGCCCACCGCCGGCTCACCGACGATCGGCGGCAGGCCGCCATCCGTCCGCCGCTGGCCGGCTTCCACGACGACGACCGTGACGAGGACGACCTCTACGGTGGCGACGCCGAGGAGGACGCTCTCCGGCGGATGAGCGCGGCGCGGGTGCGAACCCTGTGCGACACGCTCTCCCACGACCAGCGGGACGTGCTTCTCCTCCGCCTGGTGTCGGACATGACCGTCGACGCCGTCGCCGTCGCCCTCGACAAGACGCCGGGCGCGGTCAAGGCCCTGCAGCGGAGGGCGCTCACCGCCCTGCGCCAGAACCTGGTGCGGGAGGGCGTACCCATCTGAGCCATCCCGACGATCACCACGACGAGATGCCCGACGACCTCATCCCGGATGATCTGGACGACCTTCCCTGGTTGGTCCCGTTCGTCCAGGACGTGCGCTTCGCCAGCAGTGGGCCGGTCCCCAGACCGAACCCGCAGCTGGCCGCCATCTTCGAGACGTCGGGTCTCTCCAACGACAAAGGCGACCTGCTGGCGACAGCAGCAAGCAACGTCCACGGGCCTGCGCCGCAGGCGGCCGGACTACCGAACTGGAGAAAGGAAACCTCAATGCCCCTTACGTTTCTCTCGGCGATGATCGCCAAGATCACCGGAGCAGGAGCAGCGGCCAAGGCCGCAGTCGCGACTGTTACCGCATTCGCAACCATGACCGTCGCCGGCGCCGCCGCCGGCGTCCTGCCCGAACCCATCCAGGGTGCCGTCGGCGGGGCCATCAACGCCATCAGCCCGCTGAACGTGCCCACCGGAGACCCGGCCGACACCGTCAGCGCGGCCACCGACCTGGTGAACGGCGTCGTCGGGTCCGTCCCGTCGCTGCCCGGCGCGTCCGGGGACCTGCCGGTCTCGGCCGACGCCACCGTGGGGACGCCCGCCGGCACCGTGTCGGTCGGAACGTCGGGCATCACCCTGCCCTCCATCCCCGACGTCACCATCCCCGACATCCCCACCCTCCCCAACCTGCCCGACCTCTCCAACATCCCGCTCCCCGCCCTTCCCGACGTCGGCCCGATCATCGACAACCTGCCGGTGCAGCTGCCGGCCTGCGTGAAGAGCCTGCTCCCGACGTCCGGGGCGCTTCCCAACCCGACCGCCCTCGTGGCCCAGATCCCGACCTGCATCCAGACCGTGCTGGCCACCACCAACCTGCCGGTGAACGTGGCCGGCTGCGTGGCCTCGGTGCTGGGCACGGTGTCCGGCGTGCTGAACCCGGCCGGCCTCGGTAGCCTGCCCCAGCTCGACATCTCGGACTGCGCGCCGCTCGACGTCAGCCACTGCACGACCAACGTGCTGGCCGCCACCGGCGTGTCCAATGTGCCCTTCGTGGGCGATCTGATGGAGTCGGTCTACGGCAGCTTCGGCAACTCGGTCGGAGGCGGCTTCAGCTTCCTCGGCATCAGCTTCAACTTCAACGTGCCGGGCCTGAACGCCATCCCCGCCGGATGCGTCCCGATCGACATCTCCCAGTGCCTCACCTCGGTGACCGGCAGCCTGGGTACCCTCCCGTCGACCGGCGCCGTGCCCCAGGTCGACCTGTCGGCCTGCATGCCGACCGGCCTCACCTCCGGCATCCCGGGTGTGGGTGGCGGAATCCCCGGCCTGAGCGGGATCCCCTTCTTCCCCTTCACGTAGCCCAACCTTCAAGCGGCGCTCGAGGTCCCGCAGCCGGCCCCACGGTCCGGCGGCGGGACCTCGCCGCGTCCTGGGTCGGCCGTCAGGCCCGGGTCGCCACCATGGTGAGGCGGACGTAGTCGAGCGAGCAGGCGGGGAGGAGGGTGGTCACCCCGTCGAGGAGGGGCCGGCGTCGGGCCTCGGGGACGCGGTCGAGGTGCATGCGCAGGACCACCGTGGCCAGGAACGTCCGGAGGGCGTCGGTGCTCTCGAACGGCGTGGGCTCGTCGTGCAGCCAGGCGTCGGTGTCGACGAAGCCGGCCGCCTCCAGCCGGCGGACGGTCTCGGCAGGCGTGGCGAACAGCCACGGGAAGGGTTCGGACTGGCCCAGGGCCCGGAGGGCGTCGACGACGGTGGCGATGTTGCCGGCGCCGCCACATTGGGCCACCAGCCGGCCGCCGGGGCGGAGGACCGCGGCCAGGTGGGTGAACAGGCGGTCGTGGTCGAGGACCCAGTGGAAGGCGGCGGTGGAGACGACGGCGTCAACGGGCACAGCCACGGGCAACGGCTGGGCCAGGTCGGCCTCCACCAGCTCGACCCGGTCGCCGAACCGGGCCAGGCGGGCGCCGGCCTCCGCCAGCATCGACGGGGCCGCGTCGAGGGCGACCACCGTGACCCCCGGGAAACGGTCGAGCAGCTCCTCGGTGACGCGGCCGCTGCCGCAACCGGCGTCGAGCACCCGTTCGCCGCCCACGAGCTGGAGCCGGTCGAGCACCGCGCTCCCCCACCGGGCCTGGGGGTGGGCGATGCGGTCGTAGGTGGCGCCGTCCCAGTCGCCCGGCGGGCCCGGTTCCTGCGCCGTCACGGGCGGAAGGTGTCGGCCAGATCAAGGGAGAAGCCGGGCAGGAGCGGCGTGACGAGCAGGTCGCCGACGGTCACCGAGTACGTGCGGCCGAAGCCGGCGACGTCGACCGCCACTCGCAGGTGGACGGTGATCTTGCGGGCCGGGGGGTCGACCAGCCACAGCTCGGCCGACCCCGCCTCCCCGTAGCGGCGGCGCTTGACGCCGGAGTCGTGGCGCCACGTGGCCGGCGAGCGGACCTCGACGATCAGCTCGGGCACCGAGTCGAGCCGGCCGGCGGCGGCGTCGGCACGGCCGTCGCGGGCCCACCACACGTCGGGGGCGTAGACGTTGGTGGGGTTGACCGTGACCGCGACCGGCAGCCCGGCGACGCCCCGACCGGCCTTGGCGCCGGTGAAGGTGACCAGCTTGGCGAAGATCCGCCCCGCCACCGCCTGGTGGGTCTCGCCGGGGGCGTCGACCACCGCCTCCCCGTCGACCAGCTGCACCTTCACGCCCGGGGGCCAGGTGCGGGCCCGGAACGCCTCCGCGGTGAGTCCCTTGGCCAGCACCGTCCCGTCCGCCGGCGCGTCGGCCGCCAAAGAGCTAGGACAGGTCCTTGCGGATGAGCTGCACCCGCCGGGACACCGCGTTGGGGTCGTCGCCCTGGATCTCCAGGAGCGCCTGGCGGTCGGCCTCCGCCTCCGCCTCCGCCCCCTCGTCGGCCGCCGCCAGCCGGGCCTCGACTCCCTCCGCCACCAGCCTCTCGGCCTCGTCGACCAGGGCCGAGACCATGTCGGCCTCCGCCACCACCCGGACGATCTTGCCCTTCACGAACAGGTGGCCCCGGCCCTTGCCGGCGGCGATGCCCAGGTCGGCCATCTTCGCCTCCCCCGGACCGTTGACCACGCAGCCCATGACGGCCACCTGGATGGGCAGGTTGCGGTCGGCCAGGGCCATCTCCGCCTCCTTGGCCACCCGGATGACGTCGATCTCGGCCCGCCCGCACGACGGGCAGGCGATGAGGTCGACCGTCTTGCGCTCCCGCAGGCCGAGCGCCTCCAGCAGCTGGCGGCCGGCCCTCGCCTCCTCCACCGGGTCGGCGGTGAGCGAGTAGCGGATGGTGTCGCCGATGCCCTCGGCCAGCAGGGCGCCGATGCCGGCGGTGGCCTTGATGAGGCCGTTGGGCGGGGGCCCTGCCTCGGTGACGCCCAGGTGGAGGGGATAGTCGACGGTGTCGGCCAGCTGGCGGTAGGCCTCGATCATCAGGGGGACGTTGGACGCCTTGACCGAGATCTTGACGTCGTAGAAGTCGACCTCGGCGAAGTAGGCCAGTTCCCGCTGGGCCGAGGCGACCAGGGCCTCGGGGGTCGTGCCGAGCTTGTCCTCTATATCGCGGTCGAGGGAGCCGGCGTTGACCCCGATGCGGATGGGCACGCCCCGGGCCTTGGCCTCCTGCGCCACCAGCTTGATCTGGGCCGGCTTGCGGATGTTGCCGGGGTTGAGTCGCAGGCAGGCGACCCCCGCATCGAGGGCGGCCAGGGCCAGTTGGTAGTGGTAGTGGATGTCGGCCACGATCGGCACGGGCGACCGGGGCACGATGCGGGCCAGGCCCTCGGCCGCTTCGGGCTCGTTGCACGTGCAGCGGACGATGTCGGCCCCGGCGCCGGCCAGGTCGTAGATCTGGGCCAGGGTGGCCTCGACGTCGGCCGTGCGGGTGATCGTCATCGACTGCACCGTCACCGGCGCACCCCCGCCCACGGGCACCGATCCGACCATGATCGGCCGGGTAATCCGACGGCTGGAGATCATAGGCACCAGTCTTCCACCAACCCTCGAACTGGTGACACCCAACGCCCCTTCTGAGGGCGGCGGATGTCACCAGTTGGGACGGGAGGGCCTACCTGCTTACCTACTGGAACGGCCTGCTTTACTGGAACGGGTTGCCGACGGGCTTGAAGATGTCGAGGTAGATCGACGTCAGGCCCAGCAGCACCATGAAGACCACCACCGCCGCGGTCAGGGGCATGAGCTTGCCCACGTCGGCGTAGTACCGGCGGCCGGCCCGGGAGCGCAGCCGCTCGTAGGTGGCCACTGCGATGTGTCCGCCGTCGAAGGGCAGCAGCGGCACCAGGTTGAGGACGGCAACGAACAGGTTAAGCAGCACCAGCACGTAGATGACGTTGAAGGCCCCGCTCTCGGCGGCCTGGCCCGCGATGCGGGTGACGCCGACGACCGAGACCGGCCGCAGGTCCTCGGTACCCGGCGTGGGGCTGCCCGTGAGGTGGTTGGCGTAGTCCTTCAACGAGCTGGGGGTGAAGATCGTGCCCAGGCCCTGGACCGAGGCGGTGGTGAGCCGCCACATCTCACTGCCCGAACGTCCGACGGCGGCGACCGGTCCCAGCTTCTCGGTGATCGACGCCGACCCGATGCCGATGAATCCGATGGTGGCACCCTCGCGGTCGATGGCCGCCGGGGTGGCGGTGAGGGTCAGCTGCGCACCGTCACGCTCGACGAGGAACCGCAGCGGCCGGTCGGCGCTCTTCTGGATCATGGGGGGCATGTCGGCCCACTTCGTGATCGGGGTGCCGTCGACGGCCAGGATGCGGTCGCCGGTCATGAACCCGGCGTCGACCGCGGGGGCCTGGCCCGAGTCGAGCCGGCTGATGGTGCCGATGACGGGCTGGTCGTTGCGAGGCACGCCAAGCAGCGTCCACATGAACATGAGGAGGACGAAGGCGACCACGAAATGGGTGACGACTCCGGCCACCGCCACGATGACCCGCTTGGGGTAGCTCTGCTGGCGGTAGGTGCGGGGCTCGTCGGCGGGGTCGATGCCCCGCTCGAGGTTGCTCATCCCGATGATCTTCACGTAGCCGCCCAGGGGCAGGGCCTTGATGCCGTAGACGGTCTCACCCCGCCGGATCGACCACAGCTTGGGGCCGAAGCCGAAGAAGAACTCGGTGACCTTCATGCCGGCCCACTTGGCGGTGACGAAGTGACCGAACTCGTGGATCATGACCATGGCGACGATCGCCAGGACGAACGCCACCACCGGGAAGCTTCCGGCGGAGATCGACCAGACGACCCCCACCGCGATGGCGGCGAAGATCGGGATCAGCTTGCTCAGGCTCTCGTGGGTGGGCAGGGCGGCTGCGCTGCTGGTCTCGGGGCTGCTGGTCTCGGGGCTGCCGGCTTCGGGGCTGCCGGCTTCGGGGCTGCCGGCTTCGGGGGTCCCGGTCTTGGGAGTCACGGACGAAGTGGTCGTTTCTGTCCTCTGGGGCTCGACGGCGACCTGGTGGTCGCCGGGGGTCGTGGTCTGGGATGAATGACGGCCTGTGTCTGTCACGCCGCTGCAACTCTCCGTTCTACGGCCCGCCTGGCCAGCTCCCGAGCTTTTCGGTCGGCTTCGATGACAACGTCGGCGTCGACCGGATCGGTTCCATCATGCCCATCGAGAGTTTCTTTTATGACTTCGGAGATGGCCGACCACCGCAGCATCCCGTCGAGGAAGGCGGCGACCGCCACCTCGTTGGCCGCGTTGAGCCAGGCGGGGGCGGTGCCGCCGGTGCGGCCGGCCGCGTAGGCCAGGCCCAGGCAGGGGAAGGCGTCGAGGTCGGGGGGCTCGAAGTCGAGGCGGGCGGCCTGGGTCCAGTCGAGGGCGCCGAAGGCCACGCCGCTGCGGTCGGGGTAGGCCAGGGCGTAGCCGATCGGCAGGCGCATGTCGGGGTTGGAGAGCTGGGCGATCACCGCCCCGTCGGTGAACTCCACCATCGAGTGCACGATCGACTGGGGGTGGACGACGACCTGGATGCGGTCGTAGTCGGCACCGAACAGCTCGTGGGCCTCGATCACCTCCAGACCCTTGTTCATCAGGGTCGACGAGTCGACGGTGATCTTGGGCCCCATCGACCACGTGGGGTGCTTGAGGGCGTCGGCGATGGAGACGTCGGCCAGCTCGGACCGGCTCCGGCCCCGGAACGGTCCCCCGCTGGCGGTGAGGACGATGCGGGCCAGGCGGTCGTCGACGCTGCGCCCATCGGGGCCGACGGCGTTGGCCCGCAGGCACTGGTGGACGGCGCAGTGCTCGGAGTCGACGGGCACGATCTCGGCCCCGGGCGTGCGCTTGGCCACCGCCACCACCGGCCCCGCCGCGATCAGGGATTCCTTGTTGGCCAGGGCCAGCCGGTGGCCGGCATGGAGGGCGGCGAGGGTGACGGTGAGCCCGGCGAAGCCGACCACCCCGTTGACCACCACGTCGGCGGCGCCGGCGATGGCAGCCAACGAGTCGGGGCCGGCGTGGATCTCGACGCTGGTTCCTGCGGGGAGGGCCGCTTTGAGGTCGGCGGCCCGGGAAGCGTCGGCGATGGCGACCACGTCCGGCCGGAACTCCTCGACCTGGGCGGCCAACTGGTCCACCGAGGTGGAGGCCCCGAGGGCGACGATCCGGTAGCGATCGGGCTCGGCCCGGACGACCTCGAGCGTCTGGCGCCCGATGGAGCCGGTGGAGCCCACCAGGCTGACGGTCTTCACCGGGCGCCGCTCACCATGGCGGTCACACGAACAGGACGAGCGCCAGGTAGTACGTGGCCGGAAGGACGAAGAGGAGGGCGTCGATGCGGTCGAGGATGCCGCCGTGGCCGGGGAGGGTCTTGCCCATGTCCTTGACGTTGAGATCGCGTTTGATCATCGACTCGCACAGGTCGCCCAGGGGGGCGGCCAGGCACACCACCACTGCCAGCCAGAAGGCCCGCATCGCGTTCCACGGGGCGATGCTGCGGATCAGGAGCACGCTGACGACGATGGTGACGAACGTGCCCCCCACCAGTCCCTCGAACGTCTTGTGGGGGCTGATGATGGGCGCCAGCGGGGTCTTGCCCCCGTAGCGGCCGACGAAGTACGACCCCACGTCGTGGGCGACGGTGGCCAGGATGGCCCCCAGGAGGATGCCGGTGGCGTGCTCGGGACGGATGGAGCCGCTCTCGCCGACGATGGGGATGTGGAAGATGAGCGCGGCGTAGGAGCCGAGGAACCCCACGTAGAGGTAGGCCATCACGCTCACCGCGATGTTCATCGTGGGCCGGCCCTTGACCACGCCGGCCAGGTACCAGAGGAACGAGAACACCAAAAGGATGGCCGTGACCAGCGGTAACGCCCGTTCGCCCTGCCAGTAGGCGGCACCGACGACCGAGGCGCAGGCGGCCAAACCGAGGAGCGTGGCCGGCTGGTAGCCCCGGGCCCGTAGGCCCTGGTAGAGCTCGGCCGCGGCCATGGTGACGGCCACCGCGGCGATGAACACGAGCGCCTTGGGGCCGACGACGGCCGCCCCCAGCACCACGCCCGCGGCCACCAGCCCGACGATCATCCGGGTGGTGAGGTCGGCGTCGGCCCCGCCTCCGTTCGGATCGCCCGGGGCGGAGGTGTGGGTGGGAGCGGTGGGGGCGTGGACCTGGGTGCCGGCCCGTCCCCCGCCGGTGCGGACGGGCGCGGGCCCCGGCTCGGGTGCGGGCGCGCCCTCGTCGAAGGAGAAAAGGTCGTCACGGCTCTGGTCGAGGGCGCCGACCCGGGTCGACTGGTCGTCGAGGATGGCCTCGTGGAAGTCGGCCTCGTCCCAGTCGGTGGCCTGGTCGCGCCACCGGGGACCGCTGGTGAGCGTCGACCACGACCCGAGCTCGTCGGCCGGCGGGGCCGGGGGCGGGGGCTCGCCGGCCAGGATCTGGGGCACCTCGCCAGTAGGCGGCTCGGTCCAGTGGGGCAGGGGGATGCTGCCCGAGTTGTCGCCCGTGGGCATCGACGGGCTGGCGACCCGCGGGTACTCGCCGCTGGGGAGTGGCTCGTCGAACGTGTCCCACGGCGTGGCGCCCACCGGCTCGCGCTCGAAGCCGGCGTCGTCGTCGGGGGGCCAGACGTCGGAGGAGGACTGGCCGGACGGGGGCGCGGGCCAGGCGTCGTCGTCGTCGCCGGTGGAGTAAGCCGCCGGCGGCGGGGGCCAGGCATCGTCGGCGGCACCCGGCGCCGAGGGCGACGGCGGGGGCGGCCACGAGTCGTCGGACGACGCCCGGGCCTCGGGGGGCCACGCATCATCGTCGGCCGCGCCACCGCCCGGCCCGGAGCCCCTGGCGTCGCCGGGGTAGCCGCCACCCGCACGGCCGCCGCCGGCGTAACCGCCCGAACTGCCGCCGCCGGGGTATCCGCCAGAGCCAGGGCCAGAGCCGCCGCCGGAGCCGGAGCCGCCGGGGTAGCCGCCGGAGCCGCCGGAGCCGGAGCCACCGCCGGGGTAACTGCCCGAGCCGGACCCGCCGCCGCTACCGGGGTAGCCGGCGGGGCCCGAGGCGGGGGCGCCGCTTCCGCCACCGCCGTAACCACCGGAACCAGCGGAGCCGCCGGCGGCGAGGGCGGCGCCGCTCGGTCCGGGGCCGGCGGCGGTGCTGCCGGCATAGGCGGACGACGGCGGGGGCGGGGGCCAGCTGTCGCCGCCGGTCCGGGCCCCTCCGCCGGGCTGGCCGCTGATGCCGCGCTCGGCGGCCCGCTCCTCGGCCCGGGCGATGAGCTCCTCGAACCGTCCCGCCCTGGAGGTGGCGAAGTTCTCGTCGGGGGGCGTGTCCCAGACACTGCGCCGGGGCTCGACGTCGGCCGGCGGCGTCACCACCGGCGGCTTGGGCACGGTGCGGGGGTCGGCCCCCGGGAAGCGGATGCCGGGGCGGGGCCCGGGCGGGGTCTCGGGCACGTCGCCGAACCGGGGAGCGTCGTCGGGAACCCGGGGCGACACGTGGCCGGCCTCGAGGGCGGCGGCGGCCTCCTCGGCACCGATGATGCGCACCCCCTCGGCCGGGCTGCGGGGTCCCCGGGACGCGCCCAGTCCGGTCCAGGCCGGGCCCGGGTCGGTGCCCAGCTCGTCGTCGTCGGCACCCCCGGGAGGCATCCCTCGCACGGTGTCGTCGCTGAAGTCGTCGCCCTGGTCGTCCACGTGCCCTCCTTCTCGAGGCTTCCGCCCCGCCCGGCCGTCCGCTCCCAGCCGGGCGCGGCGGTCCGGTTCCCCCGGTCAGACCCAATTGCTCAGACCTCGAGCAGCTCCTGCTCCTTGCGTGCCAGCATGCTGTCGATCTCGGCCACGTACTCGTGGGTGACCTTCTCCAACTCCTTCTCGGCCCGGTCGAGCTCGTCGAGGGAGATCTCGCCGTCCTTCTCCAGTGCCTCCAATTCGTGGCGGGACGCCCGGCGGACGTTGCGAACCGCCACCCGTCCCTCCTCGGCCTTGTGCTTGACCACCTTCACCAGATCCTTCCGACGCTCGGTGGTGAGCTGGGGAAAGTTAAGTCGGATCACGACCCCGTCGTTCGACGGGGTAATGCCGAGGTCGGAGTGCTGGATGGCCCGCTCGATGGCCTTGATCGAGTTCTTGTCGTAGGGAGCCACGACGAGCAGCCGGGGTTCGGGGACGGTGAAGCCGGCCAGCTGCTGTAGGGGCACTTCGCTGCCGTAGTAGTCGACCCTCAGCTTCTCGACCAGGGCGGGCGTGGCTCGGCCGGTGCGGACGCTGGAGAACTCGGACTGGGTGTGGCTGACGGCCTTGGACATCTTCTCGGCCGTCTGGAGCAGGACATCGTCGGTCATCGGCTCACCGATCGCCGAGCATTTGGGCCCGTCATGAGACAAGCGTACCGATCGGCTCACCTTCGAGTACGCGTCTGATGTTGCCCGGCACCATCAGGTCGAACACGACGATGGGCAGCTTGTTGTCCATACAGAAGGTGATGGCGGTGGAGTCCATGATCTTCAGGCCCCGGTTGAGCACCTCGATGTAGGCCACCTCGTCGAACTTGGCCGCATCGGGGTTGAGGAGGGGGTCGTCGGTGTAGACCCCGTCGACGCCGGAGTGGGTGCCTTTGAGGATGGCCTGGGCCCCGATCTCGGCCGCACGCAGGGCGGCGGTGGTGTCGGTGGTGAAGTAGGGGTTGCCGGTGCCGCCGGCAAGGATCACGACGATGCCCTTCTCCAGGTGGCGCTGGGCCCGGCGGCGGATGTAGGGCTCGGCCACCCGGTCCATCTGGATGGCGGTCATCACCCGGGTGGGCTCGCCCAGCTTCTCGAGGGCGTCCTGGAGGGCAAGGCCGTTGATGACGGTGGCGAGCATGCCCATGGTGTCGGCCTGGGCCCGGTCCATGCCCGCGCCCGCACCGGCCATCCCCCGCCAAATGTTGCCCCCGCCGACGACGATGGCCACTTCGGTGCCCAGGTCGTGGCGGACCTCGGCCACCTCGCCCGCGATCCGGGCGACCACCTCGCCGTCGATGCCGTACCCGATGGATTCGTCGGCGAAGGCCTCACCCGACAACTTGAGGATGACCCGCTGCCAGCGCTCCCGCCGGGCCCCGGGCACTATCGGCCGATCTCCACCTGGGCGAATCGGGTGAGCTTGGCCGGCCCCAGGAGGGCGGTGATCGTCTGCTTGTTGTCCTTGACGAAGGACTGGTCGAGCAGGACGTGCTCCTTGTACCAACCGCCCAGGCGGCCCTCGACGATCTTGGCGATGGCCTGCTCGGGCTTGCCCTCGTTGCGGCTGATGGCCTCGAGCGTCTGGCGCTCCTCGGCGACGCGCTCGGCGGGCACGTCGTTGCGGGACAGGTACGCGGGCCGGGAAAAGCCCACGTGGAGGGCAATGTCGTGGGCCATTTCCTGCGTACCCCCGACGACCTCGACCAACACCGCGTTGACGCCCCGGTCGTTCTGGATGTGGAGGTAGCTGTCGAGGACGGCGCCGTCGGCGGCCTCGAAGCGCACCACCCGGCCCACCGCGATGTTCTCCTTGAGCGTGAGGACGAGGTCGTCGACCGCGCTCTGGTGGGCGGCGACGGCCGACTCGCCGTCGGTGGCCACGGCCCGGGCGAGCGTGTCTACCAGCGCCTTGAAGGCGGGCGACTTGGCGACGTAGTCGGTCTCGCTCTTGAGCTCGACGATGGCGGCCGCGGTGGGCGTGGTGGCGATGGCGACCGCCCCCTGCTCGTTGGCCCGGCTGGCCTTCTCGACGGCCTTGGTGAGGCCCTTCTCCCGGAGCCACTTGGCCGCCGCCTCGGCGTCGCCGTCGTTCTCGGTGAGGGCCCGCTTGGCGTCCATCATCCCGGCACCGGTGGCCTGGCGGAGGGCCTGGACGTCTTTGGCGGTGAAGTCGACCATGCTCAGGCCTCCGGGGTGTCGCCCGCGGCCGCCGGTCCGGGGCCGGCGGGGACGGCGGGCGCGACTGCGTCGGTGGACGCGGGGGCGAGGGTGGGGGCCAGCTCGGCACCGCCCACCTGGTGGACGTCGGCGGTGTCGGCGTCGTCGGGACCGACGACCCGCATGCCCGAATTGTCGTTGGTGGCGCCGTGCTCGGCGAGGGCGCTGAGGGTGGCGGCAGGCATGTCGTCGCCCGGAGGCGCGAAGTCGGCGGCCTGCTGGTGGCGGCGGGTGGCGGCCAGGCGGGCCTCCCGCTCCTGGGCCTGGAGGGCGGCCTGGCGCCGCGCTTCGGCCTGCAGGTGCTGGCGCCGGGCCTCGGCCTCGGGGTCGGGGGCATCGGCCGTGGGCTTGGGCGAGGCCGCGACCGCCTTGGCGTGGCGCCGGGACGCGATGTGGCGGCCTTCCTCGACCGCGTCGGAGATGATGCGGCACATCAGGTTGCCGGCCCGGATGGCGTCGTCGTTGCCCGGGATCACGTACTGGATGAGGTCGGGGTCGCAGTTGGTGTCGACCACGGCCACGATCGGCATCCCGAGCTTGTTGGCCTCGGTGACGGCGATGTGCTCCTTCTTGGTGTCGATGATGAACACCGCGTCGGGAAGCTTGGCCAGGTTGCGGATACCGCCCAGGTTGCGCTGCAGCTTCTCCAGCTCACGGCTGAGGATGAGCGCCTCCTTCTTGGGCATGGCCTCGAAGTCGCCCGCCTCCTTCATCCGCTCGTACTCCTGCATCTTCTTCACCCGGGCACTGATGGTGGAGAAGTTGGTGAGCATCCCGCCCAGCCAACGCTCGTTGATGAAGGGCATGCCGCACTTGCGGGCGTGGTCGGCGATGGGGTCCTGGGTCTGCTTCTTGGTGCCGACGAAGAGGATCGTGCCCCCGTCGGCGACCATGTCGCGCACGAACGTATAGGCGGTGTTGATGCGAACCAGGGTCTGGTTGAGGTCGATGATGTAGATGCCGTTGCGCTCGCCGAAGATGAAGCGGCGCATCTTGGGGTTCCAGCGCCGGGTCTGGTGTCCGAAGTGGACCCCTGCCTCCAGCAACTGCTTCATGGTGACGACAGCCATGGTTTTCTCCTCTCCCACCGGTTGGTCGTGCCCGGCGCCACGCCCCCGCAGGGGCGACCGTGGGACGGCGCGAGGCATGTTGAATCCCGGGTGCGAGGTGCTCCGGGGCCATCAGTCTACGCCCCGGCCGGCGGTGGCGACATCGAGGGCGATGAGGTGGTTGGACCGGGCCTCCCGGGTGCCCACGAGGAGGAGGCCGTCGGAGGTCATGGCCACGCCGCTCACCCGGCCCGGCCAGTCGAGCACCCTCGGCTCCAGGCCCGGCCCGACCAGGAACAGCCGGCCGTCGTCGACGGGGAAGGCGAACGGTCCGTCGGGACTCGCTCCCACGGGCCCGCCCCTGACCGCGACCCCCGATGCGGCCGACCCGATCCACCGGTCGACGCCGGTGGCGGCGTCGACCAGCATGAGCCCCGCCAGCCGGTGGGCGACGAGCACCTCGCCGTCGCCGAGGGGCAGGGGCGGCACCTCGGGCGAGCCCCTACCATCCGTTTCGGCCCGCCACCGCTCGCCACCGTCGGCCAGGTCGAGCCCGTGGGCGGCGATGTCGCCGGCCACCGCCACCACCACCGATCCGACTCAGACTCCGACTCCGACTCCGACTCCGACGAGAGGGGGACGATCGCCGGGGCTCCCAGCCCTCCGGGCACAAGGGGCACCGACCACCGCTGGCGCCCGTCGGCCCCGTCGACCACCACCGCCCCGGCGGAGTCGCCGAGCATCGACTCCCACGTGACCGCCACTGCCGCGCCATCGGTAGCGGCGGGGCCAATGGCGGGCCCGGGCAGGGCCGTGCGCCATGCCACGCGGCCGTCGGCGAGGTCGAAGGCGGTGAGCGACCCCTCCCACGTGGAGACCACCGCCCGCCCGTCGACGATCACCGGCCCGTTGGCCCGCTCGCCCACCTCGGTGTCCCACCGGAGCTTCCCGGAGCGGCGGTCGACAGCCACGACCCCCTCCTCGGTGGCGGCGATGACCAGGTCGGACGTGAGCGCGGGCGCGACGTCGCGGAGGCCGACCCGCTCGAGCTCCCACCGCAGGGTGCCGTCGAGATCGAGGAGCACCACCCGGAGGTGGCCGTAGGTGAAGGCGACCCCGTCGTCGTCGGCCACCGGCATCCCGACCGACCCGGGGGGCTCCGCCGTCCAGCGCCAGGCCTCCTCGACCTCGATAGGGCGGTCGGCGCCCGCCGCCGCCGACTCGGTGGCGTCGGGGGCGGCCTCGCCCGGCGGGTCGGAGGCTCCGCGACCGCACCCGACAAGGGCTACGACGACGGTGAGGCCGAGCGCGAGCCCACCGAGGCGCCTGGGTGCCCGATCGCTCCGCCCGCGGAGAAGCATCGTCATGACGTACCTCGTTTCTTCTTGACCAAGTCGATGGGGGACGGGACGAACTGGTCGAGGCGGCGACCCCCGTACCAGGCGAGGGCCCCGAGCGAGTCCTCGGTCGACGCGATCCCCTGGGACACGAAGGCGTCGGCCATTGCGTCGGTGAAGCTCTGGCACGTGGGTGCCAGGTGGTTGACGGCCAGCGCGACCTCGCGCTCGGCCTGATCGGACCCGGTGAGGTCGTAGTGGTCGTTGAGAAGGCCAGGGACGGAGATGGTGACGCTCTTGGCACCGTCGTAGCCGGTTTGCCCGGCGGGCACGATCAGGTCGCCCCGGGCCCCGATCGACGTGGCGTGGAGGCCCTCGGGTAGCGGTCGCCGGTTGAGGTCGTGGATGAAGGACGAGGTTTCCGACAGCTGTTGGACCGACTCGCTCCGCGGGTCCCACGGCATGACCGTGCTTGCAAGCCACTCGCCGGCTCCGCCCACGGTGGTGAAGCCGACCATCCTGCCGGCGGTGGCCAGGTTGGCGCCCTGGTGGGGACTGCCCAGCGTGACCAGCGACGACACCTGCGGGAGGGTGGGATCGAGCCCGTCGAACTCGTTCGTGAGCGCCTCCCGTGCCACCACCCCACCCTGGGAGTGGGCGATCACGTCGATCGGCACGCCGGGGTGGTCGCGCTCGAGCTGCTGCAGGTACTCCCGGAGGAGCCGGGCCGAATGACGCATGTCGACAGTGGTGTCGGGCGGCTCGTAGTCCGTCACCTCGGTGTTGGCGCCGCGGTAGGAGAAACGGGAGACATCATCGGCGGCGTAGCCGAGGGCGGACGTGTCGAGGTCGTCGATGGCCGCTCCCCCGTCGACCGACTTGGAGCCGAGGCCGCCGACGAGCACCGCCAGGTGCCGAGCTTCGAGGCGGGGCTGGGCCACGGTGGCCGGCGTGCAGTCGGCGCGCTGGCGCAGCCACTCCCGTCCCGCGTCGGCGATGCGGACGACGTCGTCGACGGGCGTCGCTTTCCACAAGTAGAGGGCGACGCCCTGCGCCTCCTCGATCTTGTCGCCGACCTGTCCCCGGACCCAGTCGACGGTCCACTCCGTGGCCTCCCGGCCCATATGGAGGAGCTGGCCCAGCAGCCCCGCCTTTTCGTCCTCCTCCGACCCCAGCCCGCGGTCGGCCTCGGGGACGAGGTGGACCTCGGGTGGCCCGTCGCCGAGGAGGAGCACCGGGTCGATGTAGACGTCGCCGATGCGGGCGCCGAAATGAAACGCGTCGGCCGCAGTCCCGACCCGTTGACCTTGGGTGACGGTGTCTCCCCGGCGAACCTCGATCCCGCCGAGGAAGGCGTAGGTGGTGCGGACCCCGTCGGCGTGGAGTACGACCACGTGCAGCCGGCCACCAACCGAGCCGGCGAAGGAGACGACGCCGTCGGCCGCAGCCGCAACCGGCTCACCGTTGGCGGTGGCGTACTCGACGCCACGGTTGCCGGGCATCCACCGCTCGACCGGGGGCCGGAACGGGTCGACGATCGGGGCGTCGACCGGCGCACGGTAGGTGACCAGTTGGGGAGGCGCGGCGTGGGCCCAGGACGGCAGGGCCACCAGCAGCGCGAGAGGAACCGCCACCAGCACGGCAATTCGCCGCATGGGAACCCCCCAGGGAGACGCGAGACGCTGGGGGGAAGTGGCGGGAGGTCAAAGACCACCGATTGACGCAGGATAGCGCGGGGGTGAGACAAGAACCAGCCCGGCGTCACCGCCGGGGAAGAGGTCCTACGGTCTGCGTGTCGCCCGCACCGGGTCGTGCCGAGGCCCGGCAGTCACCGCTTACGCCGGTTCGCGCTGAGGCTCGGCGAGCTTGCCCCGTAGCTGGATCACGGCCTTGGTGTGGATCTGGCACACCCGGCTCTCGGTGATCCCCAGGACGTCGCCGATCTGCCCAAGGGTGAGACCCTCGTAGTAGTAGAGCGTGAGGACGATCTTCTCCCGCTCCGGAAGCCGGTTGATGGCAGCGGCCAGGATCTGCTTGGTCTCCTGGACCTCGAACGCGCCGACCGGGCCCAGCCCGGGGTCGGGGATGGTGTCGCCGAGGGTGACCGACTCGCCCCGGTCGGCGCCCACGCTCAGGGTCTCCTCCAACGCCACCAGTCCGAAGAAGGAGATCTGGCCGTAGACGTCGTGCAGCTCGGCCTCGGTGGTGCCCAGCTCCTCGGCCACCTCGGCGTCGGTGGGGTTGCGGAGCAGCTCGTGCTCGAGCTTGGTGAACGCCTTCTCGACCGTCCGGGCCTTGGCCCGCAACGAGCGCGGCACCCAGTCGACCGAGCGCAGCTCGTCGATGATGGAGCCTCGGATCCGCGACATGGCGTAGGTCTCGAACTTGTTGCCCCGGCCCGGGTCGAACTTCTCGATGGCATCCATCAACCCGAACATCCCGTAGCTGACCAGGTCGGCCTGCTCGATGGTGTGGGGCAGGCCCGCAGACAGCCGGCCGGCGACGTACTTCACCAGCGGCGAGTAGTGGACGACCAGGCGGTTGCGGGTGTCGAGCGTGCCGGTGCTCTTGAACGCGTCCCAGAGGCGGTCGATCCCAGCAGGTTCGGTCGAGTCCACGGGTTCCTAGGCTCGGGGGTGGGTGGCGTCGTACACCGTGCGCAACCGCTCCTTGCTGACGTGAGTGTACAGCTGGGTCGTCGCCAGATCGGCGTGACCGAGCAGCTCCTGCACGGCGCGGAGGTCGGCGCCACCGTCGAGGAGGTGGGTGGCGAAGGTGTGACGGAGGGCGTGGGGATGGGTGGGGTTGGCGGCCCGGCGGTCGAGGATGCGACGGGTGTCGCGGGGCGACAGCGGGCGACCTCGCCGGTTGAGGAACAGGCTTTCGTCGGGTGTGACGCCGGCCACGACCAGGGCCGACCGCCCGTGGGCCAGCCACGCCCGCACCGCGTCGGCCGACGGCTCGCTCATGGGGACCTGGCGCTGCTTGGAACCCTTGCCCCACACCGTGACCACCGGCCGCTCGGGGTGGAGGGTGAGGTCGGACAGGCGCAGGCCGCACAGCTCCCCCACTCGCAGGCCACTGCCGTAGAGCAGCTCGATCACGGCCACGTCGCGCACGGCGACGGGGTCGTCGAGGGATGGGGTGCGCAGGAGGGTGTGGAGCTCGGCCGGCCGCAGGACGTGGGGCAGGCGGGCGTCGCCCCGGGGTGCCGACAGGCGGGTCGACGGGTCGGCGGGAATGGCGCCCGTGCGCCGGAGCCATCCGAAATAGCGGCGGAGGGCAGCCGCCTTGCGGGCGATGGACCGGCGGGCGAACCGGCGGGTTGCCAGGTAGGCCAGGTAGCGGCGCAGGACCAGGCGGTCGACGTCGGCCGGCCCGGCCAGGCCGGCCCGCTCCGCCCAGGTGACGAATTGGGAAACGTCGTCGGCGTAGGCGACGACCGTGTTCGCCGATACCGCCGACAGGGACCGCTCGAACGCGTCCTGTTCCCAGCTCACCGCACCACGGTACCGGCCACGGGCGCAGAACTGCCACCAAGGGTGGTCGGCACCACCACCGGAAGTGGGACGGGAGCCGCAACCTAGCCACGGCCGGTTCGCTCCCACCAGCCGTGACGGCAGGCGGCCCACCCGTCACGCTCCAGGTGGGCGAGGGCGACCATGACCTGGCCGGGCGACAGACCACTGCGCAGGACGACCCCCTCGAGGCTGGCCGGCTCCCACCCGAGGGCGTCGAGCACCACAGTCTCCACCGGTCCGGGCGGCGGCCGGCGCTCGACTTCCGCCGCCGTCGATCCCGGGCCGGCGGTGGACAGGCCCAGCGCCACCAGGACGTCGGTGGCGTCGCGGGCGGGTGGGCAGCCATCGGCGAGGAGGGCGTTGGTGTAGGCCGAGGCCGGGCTGCGGACCGAGCCGGGCACGGCCATGACCGTGCGGCTCCGCTCGGCGGCTGCATCCACCGTGTAGCGAGACCCGCCCCGGACGTGGGACTCCACCACGACCACGACCTCGGAGAGGGCGGCGATCACTCGGTTGCGCACCGGGAAGCGCCACGGCTCGGGGGCGGCACCGAGGGGCGCCTCACTGACGAGGAGTCCGGCCGCGGCCACGTCGGCCCACAGTTGCGCGTTGCGACGGGGATAGACGATGTCGACGCCGCTCCCCACGACAGCGATCGGCGGCGCGCCCCGGGCCGCCAGCGCCCCCGAGTGAGCGGCCCCGTCGACACCCGACGCCAGGCCGGACACCACCCTGACCCCGCTGGCGGCCAGGTCGCAGCCGAGCTCGTGTGCCATCTCACGGCCGTACCGGGTACATCGCCGGGTGCCCACGATGCCGACCCGCCGGCCGTCGAGGGCAGCCGGATCGCCTCGGTGAAAGAGGACGCCGGGCGGCTGATGGTCGTCGGCGAGGACGGCCGGGTACCGGTGCCCCCCGAAGACCATCACACCCACCCCGGCGCCCAGATGACGGAGCCAGAGGTCGGCGACGTCGACGGTGGCCGCTGCCCGCCGCCACAACTCGGCGACATCGGCGTCGTCGTCGTGACCCCGCCCCTCGCCCACCCGCCGCCACGCGTCGGCCGGCGACCACCGCCCGAGGAGGGCGACCAGGCGCCGATGACCCATGGCGGGCAATCCCGCGAGGGCAGCGGCGAACGCCTCCTGCGGCAGCGGAGTCGCCCCGTCGGCGGCGCGGGCGGACGACGCGGCGGGCGCCCCGTCGGCGGCGTGGGCGGACGACGCTGCGGGCGCCCCGTCGATGCCCGGCGCCCGAGGTGGCGTCCCATCTGCGGCGGGAGGAGATCCTCCGACCGGCAACCCGTCATCGAGGCGGGAGCCGGCCACGGGCGGCACCTCCGAGGGCACCGACATCGGCCAGGTCATGCCGCCACCTCCGTGGGGATGACCTCCGCTCGCAGACCGAGGGCCAGGCAGACATGGTCTTCGTCGACGACATCGCCCGCACCGGCCAGGTCGGCGATGGTGCGAGCCACCCGCCGGATCCGGTGGAGCCCGCGACCGCTCAACGTGCCCACTCGGAGGCGATGCTCGAGGATGGCCAAGGCTGCCGGCGTGAGGGGGGCAACCTCGTCGAGGGCCGCGGCCGGCACCTCGGCGTTGCACTTCACCCCCCGGGTCCGAGCCCGTTCCCTCGCCGCCGCCACCCGGGCGGCCACCACCTCGGTCGACTCGCCCGGCGGTCCACCGAGGAGGTCGGCGACATCGGGCCGGGACACCATCACCCGCAGGTCGAAGCGGTCGAGGAGCGGGCCCGAGAGGCGCCGGTTGTACCGCTGGCGAACCGTGTCGGGGCATCGGCAGGCGCCCTCGGGCCCGGCCTCGCCGCACGGACACGGATTGGTTGCGCCGACCAGCAGGAAGCGGGCGGGAAAGGCGACGCTGGCGCGGGCTCGACTGACCCGGACCACGCCCTCCTCGAGCGGTTGCCGGAGGGCGTCGAGCACCGTGCGGGGGAACTCGGCCATCTCGTCCAGGAACAGCACGCCGAGGTGCGCCTGGCTGATCTCTCCCGGCCGCATCCACGCCGTGCCACCGCCGATGAGGGCGACCGACGATGCCCCGTGGTGTGGGGCCCGGAACGGCGGCTCCACCACCAGTCCGCCCGGAGGCAGCGGCTCGCCGGCGGCCGAGCGGATGGTGGTGGCGGCCAGGGCGTCTTCGCCCCCGAGCGGCGGGAGGAGGCCCGGTAGACGGCGGGCGAGCATGGTCTTGCCCGCGCCCGGCGGCCCCGACAGGAGGAGGTGGTGGCCCCCGGCGGCGCTGATCTCGAGGGCGGCCCGGCCCACGGGCTGGCCCCTCACGTCGGCCAGATCGGGACTGGCCACCATCGGGCCGGTGGGCGGCGACGATCCCGGCGGCTCGGGCCACGGGTCGTGTCCCCGGAGGCAGGACACCAGTTCGGCCAGCCGGCCGGCGGCCCGCACCCGCACCTTGCCGACCACCGTCGCCTCGGCCACGCAGTCGACCGGGACGACGACCACCCGGGCGTCGAGGGCTGCCACCATCGGAACGACGCCCGGGACCCTGCGCAACGACCCGTCGAGACCGAGCTCGCCGAGGAAGGCGCAGCCGGCCACCGCCTCCGGATCGAGCTCGCCCGTGGCCACCAGCAGGCCGATGGCGATGGCAAGGTCGAGGCCGGGGCCGACCTTGCGCAGGAGACCGGGGGCGAGGTTGACCGTGACGCGTTTCATGGGCCAGGTCAGCCCGCTCGACAGCAGTGCGGCCCGGACCCGGTCGCGCGCCTCCCGGCACACCGGGTCGGGCTGGCCGACGAGCGTGAAGCCGGGCAGCCCGGACGACACGTGGACCTCGACGGCGACCGGGCGCCCCTCGACACCGAGCAGGGTCGCGGACGGGATGGTGGCGAACACGGGCAGGCTCCTCGCGTGGACAGCAAGGCGGGCGAGGGCCGTGACGCCGGCCGGCTCGAACGGAGCGACCCAAGACTATCCGGGGGGTGGGACAGGAACCCGACGGAGCCGGCCGGAGACCGAAGTCACGGGGTCCGCGTGCCTGCAAGACGAACTGGTGACATGGCCAGGCATGGCGGACGATCAGCCCAACTGGTGACACGGCCAGGCATGCTGACCACCGCTTGCGTCACCAGAAGACGAGTGACCTGGCTGGCCAGCGGATGGGTGCGCGGGGCAGCTTCGTGCCCGTGCGGCTGCGGGACCTGACCGACGGAGGAAGCTGGTGGAGGAGCGGGGCGGGAGACGCAGCGGATAGAAGCTGCTCGAGGACGCGGGGATCAAGCTCGACTCGGTGGCCCCGAGTGCTGGGGAAGCGGGCGGGGGATGCTGGAGGCGCTCATGGACGGGGAGCGCGACGCGGAGGTGTGGCGGACGTGGCGGGAGGGGATGCGGCGCAAGATGGGGAGCTGCGTGGGGCGTGGGGGGCTTCGAGAGCACACGCGCTGATGTGGATGCACTGGGGCATGTGGACGAGCTCAGAGGCGATGGGAGCGGCTCGACGAGGGAGGTCGAGCGGTATCGCTTCGCTGAGAAGAAAGCTCGACCGGAGGGCGGGTCGGCGGGCCAACTGGTGACAGCGCCAGGCATCGCGGACCACCGTTTGTGTCACCAGTTCGACCGGAGGGCGGGTCGGCGGGCCAACTGGTGACGGGCCCAGGCATGGCGGACCCCCGATACCGTCACCAGTTCGTCCGGGCCCGACGGCCGACCGGCCGGCGCGTGCGTCGCCCCGCCGCGGAGTGGGACAGAATGCCGGGCGTGGGGTTCAATCCGTTCCGGCAACAACGGCGGCGGCCGTCGGACTACGTGTTGGTGGCGGCCGCCTTCGTGGTTGTGGCCGTCCTCCTCGCGTGGGCGATGATGGGCTGATGCGTATCGCCCTCGGATCCGACCACGCCGGCTACCGCCTGAAGACGGTCATCGCCGCCGCCCTGGCCGAGAAGGGCCACGAGGTCGTCGACTGCGGCACCGACTCCGAGGACTCCGTCGACTACCCCAGGTTTTGCGCCGCCGCCGCCCGCGAGGTCACCGCCGGTCGGGCCGACCGGGCCGTCGTCATGGGCGGCAGCGGCCAGGGCGAGCAGATCGCGGCCAACAAGGTCCACGGCGCCCGGGCCGCCCTGTGCCACGACGAGTGGACCGCCCGCATGTGCCGCCTGCACAACGACGCCAACGTCCTCGCCCTCGGCGCCCGCCAGCTCGCCGACGCCTTCGCCCTCCTCCTCGTCGACATCTTCCTCGAGACCGAGTTCGAGGGCGGACGCCACCAGCCCCGCCTCGACCAGCTTCGTGACATCGAGAACGAGGAGTGCGCCGGCGCCTAGAACGCGGCCTGGATGACCTCGATCTCGTCGGCCAGCACCGAGGCCACGTCGAAGCGGATCTCGGCCGCGGGCGACGGTGACTCGTCGAGCCAGCGGGCCGCCAGCACCCGGATCCTCTGCTGCTTCTGCCGACCCACCGCCTCCGCGGGCAGCCCGAAGGCGTCGGAGGACCGGGTCTTCACCTCGCAGAACACCACCAGGCCCCCCCGCCGCAGCACGAGGTCGAGCTCACCGGCTCGACACCGCCAGTTGCGGTCGACGACCCGGTAGCCCCGCTCCTGGTACCAGGCGGCCACCGCCTCCTCGCCACCGACACCGAGCGCTCGTCGAGCCTGCGTCACCGCGCCAGACCTTAGGCGTCCCGGCGGATCTCCTCGATGTTGACGTCCTTGAACGTCACCACCCGCACCGACTGCACGAACCGGGCCGGACCGGGACGGTAGATGTCCCACACCCAGGCGTCGCGCAGGCGCAGCTCGAGGTGGTTGCGGGCGTCGCCGTCGTGCTCGGTGAGCTCCACCGAGTTGGCCAGGTAGAACCGCCGTTCGGTCTCGACCACGTACGAGAACAGCGGGAGGACGTCGCGGTACTCCTTGTACAGCTGGAGTTCCATCTCGGTCTCGTAGCGTTCGAGGTCCTCTTCGCTCATGCCCGCAGTGTACGAGGGGGCTGCCCTCTACCGGCTACAAGAACGCCCAGTCGGGAATCGGCCAGAGCTTCACGAAGGCGCGGCCGACGACGTCGGACTCGGGGATGGGACCGAACACGCGGCTGTCGGACGAGTTCTCCCGGTTGTCGCCCATCACCCACAACTGCCCCTCGCCCAGCACCACCGGTGGAAAGTCGCGGGTGGTGGGACCCTGGGGCAGGTAGGGCTCGACCAGCTCCCGGCCGTCGACGAACACCCGCCCGCCACGGCCCTCGACCCTCTCCCCGGGCAGGGCGATCACCCGCTTGATGTACTCCTCGGTGGACGGCGTCGACAGGCCGATGGACTCGAGGATGCCCTTGACGATCTTGTTCGGCAGCGGCCGGTCGTCCTTGACGTCGGGCTGGTTGGGCGCGTCGAAGACGACGATGTCGCCCCGGTTGGGATCGTGGATGCGGTAGGCGATCTTGGACACGACCACCCGGTCGCCCACGTTCAACTGCGGGATCATCGACCCCGACGGGATGAAGAAGGCCTGGGCGACGAAGGTCTTGATGAGAAACGCTATGAGCATCGCCGTGCCCACCAGCACCACCGCCTCGCGCAACAGCCGGCCGGAAGCGGACACACGGTCGCGCGCCTGGAGGTTGGACTGGTTCGTCAGACCCACATTGTCGGCCTTGTCGGGGCCCGCCATGTCGGGGCCAGCCATATCTGGGTCGGGGCGGGGATCAGGAGCGGTGGCGGCTCAGCGAGCCGTGCGCTTCTCCTTGATCTTGGCCGCCTTCCCCGTGAGGTCACGGAGGTAGTAGAGCTTGGCCCGGCGAACGTCGCCCATGGTGACCAGCTCGATGCGGGACAGGATGGGCGAGTGGACGGGGAACGTGCGTTCCACGCCGACGCCGAAGCTCACCTTGCGGACGGTGAAGGTCTCCCGGATACCGGACCCCTGGCGGCGGATGACCGCCCCCTGGAAGACCTGCACCCGCTCCCGGTTTCCCTCGACCACGCGCACGTGGACCTTGACGGTGTCGCCCGGTCCGAAGACCGGGATGTCGTCGCGCAGGCCGTCGCGATCGATGATGTCGGTGGGGTTCATGGCGCGAACGGCTCCTGAGCAGGGTTTCCCGGGTCGGCACCAGGATAGCCCAGGCCAAACATCTCCAGCAGGGCCTCCTCGTCGGCCGTCAGGCCGCCCCGCGCCGCCAGCAGGTCGGGCCGGTTGGCCCGGGTGCGGGCCAGGGCCTGGGCGTGGCGCCACCGGGCGATGCGGCCGTGGTCGCCCGAGCGGAGGACCTCGGGGACGGGCCATCCCCGGAACTCGCCCGGGCGGGTGTACTGCGGGTATTCGAGCAGGCCGGAGGTGAACGACTCGTCGCCGGCCGACGCCTCGTTGCCCATGACGCCCGGCACCAGCCGGGTGACGGCCTCCACCACCACGAACGCCGCCGCCTCCCCCCCCGCGAGGACGTAGTCGCCGATCGAGAGCTCGCCGTCGACCAGGTGGCGGCGGACCCGCTCGTCGACCCCCTCGTAGCGCCCGCACAGCAGCGAGAAGCCGGGGGACGCGGCCAGCCCGGCGGCCAGGTCCTGGTCGAAGGGGCGCCCTCCCGGGTCGAGCAGGAACAAGGGCCGGGGCGGCTGCACCGCCTCCACCGCCGCGAAGACGGGCTCGGGCGCCAGGACCATCCCCGGGCCCCCGCCGAAGGGCGAATCGTCGACCGAGCGGTGGCGGTCGGTGGTGAAGTCCCGCAGGTCGTGGACCCGTACGTCGAGCACCGCCCGCTCCCGCGCCCGCCCCAGCAGACTGCCCGACAGGGCCGGCTCCAGGATCTGGGGCAGGACGGTGAACACGTCGATCCTCATGGCCGCATCGCCGCCACTCTGGACCTAAGAAAGGTTCCGTGCATCACTGCCCCCAAAACCGCGCTCGGCTTGCTAGTTTGTGCGCCACATCAAACGGCTCAGCCTCAGGTCGTCTTGTACGTGCTGGGGACTCCTGACCGTCACCTCCCGGCGGAGGGGCGGGACGGAAGGAGGTGAAATACATGCAGACAGAGAGCAATCGATCGTTCGTCAAGGCCACGCTGGCCGTTGCGGCCGGGATCGTGGCGGTGTTGGCGATGATGATCTTCGGGTCGTCGAGCGCCTACGCCGACGCGACCAGCGGCGACTCCGGCGACTCCGGGAACACCGGTGACGCCTTTGCCCTGGGCGAGGCCGGAAGTGGGGCCGCGTCCGGCGCCTCTGCCGGGTCCAACTCCGGTTCGGGCGGCAGCGGCGGCGCCTCCAACATCATCATCGTCGGCGTCGCCGGCGGTGACGGTGGCAGCGGCGGGGCGGCCATCTCGGCGGCGGCCGGCGGCGGCCCGGCGGCCAACACCGGCACCGGCATCGCAGTCGGTGGCCCCAGCGTCGCACTCAGCGAGAGCAACGGGGGCGACGGGGGCGACGTCACGGTCAACGTGAGCCCGACGGCCACCTCCGGAAGCTCGGGGGCGGCATCGTCGCAGTCCAGCGCCACCAACAGCGGTGACACCGGCGACGCCACGTCGAGCGCCACCTCGTCGCCAGTCGCCATCTCCGGCGACTCCGGTTCCACCGGGAACACCGGGGCGGCGACGTCCAACCCCACTGCCGTCAACACCGGCATCCTGGGGGCGGCCATCGCCATCGGCGGTGACGCGACGTCCGGCAACTCGGGCAGCTCCGGCTCTACCGGCGACGCTGTCGCGGTCGGCTTCGCCGACAGCGCGGCCAACTCGGGGGTCGGGGCCAACTCGGTCGCCCGGTCGGGTAACACCGGCTCGGTGAACAACCTCATCGGCGTCTTCGCCGTCGGGGGTGACGGTGGCAACGGAGGAGTCTCCGTAGCCATCGCCGGTCCGGGTGGTCCGGCTGTGAACCTGTTGGGGCCCGGCATCGCCATCGGCGGGCCGAGCGTCAGCCTCAGTGAGGCCAACGGGGGCGACGCAGGCAACGTGACCGTCACCGCTAGCCCGGTGGCGACATCCGGGCATTCCGGTGCGAGCACGGCGCAATCCAGCGCCACCAACTCGGGCAACACCGGTAACGCCAACTCCACGTCCGTGGGCTCGCCCCACGCGACGACAGGTAACTCGGGCGGCACTGGCTCCTCGGGGCCGGCATCGTCCAGTCCCACGGCAACCAACACCGCACTCCTGCTGGGCTTCGCCATAGCGTTCGACCCGTAAAGGTCGAAATCAAGAACGTGCAGCAAGACGGAGGCCTCCTTGTGACGGGGGCCTCCGTCGCGTTCCGCCTTCGGATTCAGCCGGCGGACGGTTCTCCGCTGCCGAAGGCGATGACCTCGCCGTCGCAGCCCACCGACACGTGGGTGCGGTCGGGTGGCAGGTTGGCGGCGGTGCCCCTCGCCACCAGGTCGGTGCCGTCGGGCAGGGTGACGCGGGCGAGGGCGTCGTGGCCGAAGTATTGGCGGTCGTGGAGGACGGCTCCGGCCACCGGGCTCGGGGCCAGGCGGACCTGCTCGGGACGCACCACCACGTGGACGGGACCGGCGGCGGCGTCACTCCGGCATTCGAGCACCCCCAGGGCACACGACACCTTGCCCTCCCCCACCACCTCGCCCTCGAGGACGTTGGCGTCGCCCACGAACCGGGCCACCCACAGATCGGCCGGGTTGCGGTAGATCTCGTCCGGGCTGCCGCACTGCACCACCCGGCCGGCCCGCATCACCGCCACCGTGTCGGCCGTCGACAGGGCCTCCTCCTGGTCGTGGGTGACGAACATGGCGGTGGCCCCCGACGCCCGCAGGATGCGGCGGACCTCGGTGCGGATGGTGACCCGCAGGGCGGCGTCGAGGTTGGCGAAGGGCTCGTCGAGCAGGACGACCGACGGCGCCGGGGCCAGGGCCCGGGCCAGCGCCACCCGCTGCTGCTGGCCGCCGGAAAGCTCGTGGGGCATGCGCCCGCCCAGTCCGGGGAGGCCGGCCAGCTCGAGCATGGCCTGCACCCGGGCGGCCCGTTCGGGTCCCCGGGGCAGCCCGAAGCCGACGTTGGCGGCCACCGACAGGTGGGGGAAGAGGGCCTGGTCCTGGGGGACGATGCCCACCCGGCGGCGCTCGGGGGGGACGTGGACGCCGGGGCCGGCCACCACCCGTCCTCCGACCGACACCGTCCCCTCGTCGAGGCGCTCGAAGCCGGCGACCGTGCGCAGCAGGGTGGTCTTCCCGCAGCCCGAGGGCCCCAGGACGGCGGTGAGGGTGCCCGCCTCCACCGACAGGTCGGCCCCGTCGAGGGCGGTGACGGGCCCGAACGCCTTGCGGGCCCCGCTGATGTCGACGCCGAGGGCCAGCACCCCGTGTACCCCCTGCACCCCGTCGCCGCTCATGTGGCCGCCTGCCGTCCGAGGCGGCGGGACAGCAGCCAGGTGGGCACGGCCGCCGCCATGACCAGCACGGCCGATGGCACCGCGGCGTCGCCGTAGGCCCCGATCGACGTGGCCGACCACACCCGGGTGGCGAGCGTCTCGAAGCCGGTCGGTCCGAGGAGGAGGGTGGCCGGCAGCTCCTTCATGCACGTGAGGAAAACCAGCGCGGTGCCGGCGGCGACGCCGGGGGCCAGCAGCGGCGCCGTCACCGTGCGCAGCACGCCGAGGGGCCGCTTGCCCAGGGAGCGGGCGACCTCGTCGAGGGCGGGAGACGCCTGCATGGCCGACGAGTAGACGGCGCTCACCGCCAGCGGCAGGAACAGGACGAGGTAGGCGAACACCAGCACGGGCAGCCTCTGGTAGAGGGAAGTCAGGTAGCGCGCCGAGAAGAACACCAGCGACAGCGCCACCACGATACCGGGCAGGGCGTGGCCCACGTAGGCCGACCGCTCCACCACCGATGCCAGCCGGCTGCGGTGGCGGGCGGCCAGCAGGGCCACCGGGATGGCGGCGGCCCCCGTCACCAGCGCCCCCAGTCCCGACGCCACCAGCGAACCCCCCGCCGCCCGCCACACCCGGGCCATGTCGACGTCGGCCTGCACGCTGTCGACCAGCCAGCGGACGAGGGTGGCGAAGGGGACGCCGAGGGCGAGCACGGCCACGGTCGCCGGCACCGCCAGCGCCCACCACCGGGCCCGTCCCAACGGGGCGACGCGGGGCGGACGGTTGGCCCCTGGCCCGCTGGCGTAGTAGCGGGCCCGGCCCCGGGTACGGGCCTCGGCCGTCACCACCACGAGGGTCACCGCCAGCAGCAGGCAGCCCAGGACGGCCGCCGGGGTGCGGTCGAAGCTCGACTGGTACGCCTGGTAGATCACCCGGGTGAAGCTGTCGAAGCGCAGGATCGACACCGCCCCGAAATCGGACAGGGAGTAGAGAAAAACGAGCAGACCCCCGGTGGCGATCGCCGGCCGCAGCTGGGGCAGCGTCACCAGCCGGAACGTGGCCGCGGCGGTGTTGCCCAGCGACCGCGAGACCTCCTCGAACGACGGGTCGATGCGCTCCAGCGACGCCGCCACCGGCAGGAAGACGTAGGGGTAGGAGAGCAGGGTGAGGACCACGAACGCCCCCCGGAAGCCGGTGAGCCACGGGAACACCGAGAGGTAGGCGAATGCGCCCACGTAGCTGGGAACGGCCAGGGGCAGCGCCGCCACCACCCGCCACGCCCGCCGGCCGGGCAGGTCGCAACGCACGGTGAGCCAGGCGAGGGCGACGCCGATCACGGCCGAGGCCAGGGTGACGGCGGTGGCCAGGCCCAGGCTGCGGGCCAGCAGGCGCGCCGTCTTCTCCGTGACAAGGGTGTCGGCCACCGCCGTCCACCCGCCCTCCCCCGCCCGCACCAGCAGGTAGCCCACCGGTAGGAGCGCGACCATCGCCACTGCGCACCCGGCCAGGGCCAGCCCCGCCGGCGGCCGGCGCCGGCCGGGCCGCCGCTTCCGGGCGGCGGGCGGGAAGGCCTCGGGGAGGGCGGCCGGCGTGGGCGCGGCCACGGACGATCGGCTCAGAGGATCCCCGCCTCCTGGAGCATGTCGAGGGTCGTGTCGAGGTCGGAGAGGTCGGAGAGGTCGATGTCGGGGCTCTGGATGTCGGACAGCTTGGGCAGGCTGGGGAGGGGCTTGACCCCGGCCGCCAGCGGGAACTCGAAGTTCCTCTCGGCGAAGAACCGCTGGGCGTTCTCCCCCAGCAGGAAGTTGACGAACTGGGCCGCCTCCGCCTGGTGCTCGGCCGACTTGAGCACACCGACGCCGGCCACGTTGATCAGCGCCCCGGGGTCGCCGTTCAGCGTGAAGTGGTTGCGGGCCACCATCTTGTCCTCGCCGATCTCGTTGGCGAGCTGGTACCAGTAGTAGTGGTTGATGAGGCCGAGGTCGATCTCGCCGTCGTTCACCGCCTTCAGGATGAGGGCGTTGTCGTTGTAGGTCTTGGCCCCGTTGTCCTTGAGCCCCTGGATGAACTGGCGGGTGCGGTCGTCGCCCGCCTGCACCCGCATGGCGGTGAGGAAGGCCAGGAACGAGCCGTTGGTGGGGGCGATGCCCACCCGGCCCTTCCACTTCGGGTCGTTGACGGCGAAGACGTCGGTGGGCACCTCGGCGTCGGGCACGTTCTTGCTGTTGGCCACGATCACCCGGGCCCGGCCGGTGGCACCGATCCAGTCCCCGTCCTCGGCCCGGTACCGGGGCTCGACCTTGGCCAGGACGTCGGCCGGCAGGGGGGCGAACAGGCCCCGGGCGTCGACCGCCCCGAGGGCGCTCGCGTCCTGGGCGAAGAAGATGTCGGCCGGCGAGTTCGACCCCTCCTCCGAGATCTGGGCCGCCAGCTCGGGCGTGGCGCCGTAGCGGACGTTGACCTTGATCCCCGTCTCCTCGGTGAACTCGTCGATCACCGGCTGGATCTGCACCTCGGCCCGCCCCGAGTAGAGGGTGAGGGTCTTGGAGTCGGACGAGCCGCCGCACGCCCCGGCCGCCAGGGCGAGGGCGACGGCGATGGCGGCTGCGACGAGGACGGGCGTGCGGCGGCGGGAGGAAGGCACGATGGTCGATGTCTCCAGGTCAGGGGCAGTAGGGGCGGTAGTAGGTGGACCTAATAACAGCGTAGAGGCCTGCCTGACTGCAATACCCGGCGCCAGGGCGACGGTACCGTCGGCAGGATGTCGGCGATCGATGTCGGCACCGGCACCGGCTCCCGGGTGCTGGTCGGCACCTGCTCCTGGACCGACGCCACCCTGGTCAAAGAGACCGAGTGGTACCCGAAGCGCTCGATGACCGCGGCCGAGCGGCTGGCCTACTACGGGGCCCGGTTCCCCCTGGTGGAGGTGGACAGCACCTACTACTTCCCCCCCACCCCCGAGCTGGCCGCGGCCTGGGTCGAGCGCACGCCGGCCGGCTTCACCATGAACATCAAGGCGTGGTCGCTGCTCACCGGCCACCCCACGTTCCCCGACTCCCTGTGGCCCGACCTCCAGTCGGAGGTGCCGGCGGAGCACCGGGGCAAGCGCCGGCTGTACGCCAAGCACCTCCCGGCGGACGTCATGGACGAGGCGTGGGACCGCTTCCGCCACTCCCTCGGCCCGCTCCAGGCGGCGGGGAAGCTGGGGGCGGTGCTGTTCCAGTACCCCCGGTGGTTCGGCCCCCGCGACGCCCACCGGGCCGACATCTCCGACGCCGTGCGCCGCCTGGAGGGCATCCGGGTGTGCGTGGAGTTCCGCCACGCCCGCTGGCTGGAAGGGGGCGACTGCGAGTCGACCCTCTCGCTGCTGGAGGAGCTGGGGGCGTCGTTCGTGTGCGTCGACGAGCCGTCCGGATTCGCGTCGTCGATGCCGCCGGTGGTGGCGGCCACGTCGGGGCTCGCCGTGGTCCGCTTCCACGGCCGCAACCAGGCCACCTGGGAAGGACCGGTGCCGAGCGCGGCCGAGCGCTTCCGATACCTCTACACACCCCACGAGCTGGCAGAATGGGTCCCCCGGATCCGGGAGCTGGCGGCGACGGCCGACGAAGTCCACGTTCTCATGAACAACTGCTGGCGGGACTACGCGGTGGTCAACGCAGCCCAGATCGCCGACCTGCTTCAGGTCGCCTCGCCGGTGTCGGAGCCGCTCACCGCCGATCCGTGATGCACGACCATGGCCCACTCGCCGGCCGGATCGCGGGTGAAGACGTTGAAGGCGGACACGGTCGTGGCGCTGCCGGTGTCCAGGATGTTCTCGTCGACCGCCACCCAGCCGGTGTCGCCCACCACCTCGGCCGACTCGTTGGTGAGGATGAACTGGAGCCGCTGGGCGTTCTGGAACAGGGCGAAGAAGGAGGCCGCCACCTGCCCCCATCCCTGGAGCCGGGCCCAGCCGGGGTGGGTGCAGAGGACCCGGTCGGAGTGCTCCCACAGCTGCGACATGGCGTCGAGGTCGCGCTCCTCGAAGGCGGCGTAGAAGGCAGCGTTGGCGGCGAGGACGCCGTCGATGTCAGTGGATGTCATCGGCCCGGGGACCATATCCGCTCCGCTGTAGCGTCCCCTGACGTGCGCCTCGTACCCTCCTCCGACGGGGTGGAGGTGGCGGTCCACGACCTCGGCGGCGACGGTCCGCCGCTGGTGCTGGTGCACGCCACCGGGTTCTGCGGGGGGACGCTGGCGCCGATGGCCCGGGCCCTGGGCGAGTCGTTCCACGCCTGGGCGGTCGACGTGCGGGGCCACGGGCGTTCGGTGACACCCGACGGCCTCGACTTCCGGTGGACGGGCTTCGCCGACGACGTGCTGGCCGTGGTCGACGGGTTGGGGCTGGAGGGGGCGTTCGGGTTCGGCCACTCGTCGGGCGGGGCGGCCGTGCTTGATGCCGAGGCCCGCCGGCCGGGGACCTTCCGGTCGCTCTACGTGTACGAGCCGATCCTGTGGCCCACTCCCCCGCCCCCGGCCATCCGTGACGTGATGGTCGAGGGGGCGCTGCGCCGGCGCGACCGGTTCCCGTCGCGGGAGGAGGCCCGGGCCAACTTCGCGGCCAAGCGGCCGTTCTCCGGGTTCTCGGTGGACGCCTTGGACGCCTACCTCGGGTGCGCCTTCGAGGCGGAGGAGGACGGGTCGCTGTGGCTGCGCTGCCGGGGGGAGTGGGAGGCCGCCATCTACCGCCGGGGCGTCGTCCACGACGGCTTCACCCGCCTGGGCCTGGTTTCGTGCCCCGTCGTGGTCGCGTCCGGCGATCGGGGCGAGGCCCTCGACCCCGAGGTCATCGTGGCCCAGGCCGCGGCCCTGCCGTCGTCCCGGTCGGAGACCTTCCCCGCCCTCGGCCACCTCGGCCCGATGGAGGACCCTCGGCGCGTGGCCGAGTCGGTCCGCAACGCCTTCGCCGTCTGAACTGCCAGCCGACCGGCACGCGCCGCGGAACTCGTCGGGCGGGCGAAGTATCCACGTGGCTGTCGTAGGGCATCGGTAGCCTCTGGTCGATGGCCTTGCCGTTGCCCACGTCGCTGTCGCCCTCCAAGGTGGCGTCGTTCAAGGACTGCGCCCTCGCGTTCCGGTTCTCGGCCATCGACCGGGTCCCCGAGCCGCCGTCGGCGCCCGCCACCAAAGGCACGCTCGTCCACCGCACCCTCGAGCTCCTGTTCTGCGAGCCGGCCGAGGAGCGCACCGTCCCCACCGCCCTCGCCTGCCTCGACCGGGCCACGGAGGAGATCGAGACCGATCCCGAGTTCACCGGCCTCCACCTCGAGCCCGAGGCCAGGGCCGACTTCGTGGCCGACGCCGAGGCCCTGGTCCGCCGCTACTTCCGCCTCGAAGACCCCCGCACCATCCGCCCTATCGGGCTCGAGCTCATGCTGGAGGCCAAGGTCGGCACCCTCACCCTGCGGGGCATCATCGACCGCCTCGAGCTCGACGACGACGGCGGGCTGGTCGTCACCGACTACAAGTCCGGCGCCGTGCCCCGCGTCACCTACGAGCAGAGCAAGCTCGGCGGCGTCCACTTCTACGCCTTCCTGTGCGAGCAGGTCCTGGGCCGGCGGCCGTCGAAGATCCAGCTCCTCTATCTGTCGGAGCCGGTGGCCATCGTGGCCGAGCCGTCCGACCAGTCGATCCGGGGCCTCCAGCAGCGCACGTCGGCCATCTGGACCGCGGTGGAGAAGGCCTGTGAGCGGGAGGACTTCCGGCCCCACCCGTCCCGCCTGTGCGACTGGTGCTCGTTCAAGGCCTACTGCCCGGCGTTCGGCGGCGACCCCGCACTGGCCCCCTTGGCCCGGGCGCAGTCCACCGCCACGCCCGTCGTCCTCACGCCCACGCCCACCGGCTGAGCGCCCCCGCCGGGCGGGGCGGTCCGGTCCCGCTACGGTGCACGCCAACGTGAGCCGACTCTCCCGCGTCCGGGCCGACGTCGCCCGCTTCGACGACGCCGCCGACCGGGTCTTCGACCGCCTGCGGGGCCGGCGAGTGCCCGACAAGGTCTTCTACGTGGCGTCCGACCTGGGCGACTTCAGCCTGGTGTGGATGATCCTGGGCGCACTGCGGGGACTGCGGTCGGAACGGGACTGGCACGCCGCGCTGCGTTTGGGCGCGGCCGCGGGGGCGGAGTCGTTCCTGGTCAACTGGGTCGTGAAGTCGTTCTTCCGCCGCACCCGTCCGGTCGTGGAGATGGAACACCCGCACCACCTGCGTGTCCCCCTGACCAGCAGCTTTCCCAGCGGCCACGCCACCTCCGCCTTCAGCGCGGCCCTCCTGCTGAGCGACGACGACGTGCTGTGGCCCCTCTACTACGCGGTGGCCGTCGTGGTGGCCGCCAGCCGGGTGCACGTGCGCATCCACCATGCGTCCGATGTGGCCGCGGGGGCGGTGTTGGGCACCGCCTTCGGATTGGTGGTCCGCCGCATCTACCCGCTGCCCCCCGCTCGGACGGTGGTACCACCGATGGGGTGACGGGGTTAGTTGACCCCGACCGCCTCGAGGTCGTCGATCACGGGCGCCTGCGAGGCGAGCACCGATCGCATGTCGAGCAGGAGGTCGGAAACCTCGGCCGTCGACACCAGCTCACGGCTGTGCATCCATCCAAGGCTCTTGTCGATGATCCGAAGCGCCTCGGAAATGGCATCTCTGTCGATCGTGGTGCTCATCTCATCTGCTCCTAACACCGGACGGTGTGCCCTGTTCCCATTTTCTCGTCACGGCCGTATGCCGGCTTGAGCCCTGTGTGGGGCCCACCCTAGCCAGTGCTGGTTTCGAGTGTGTTTCGTTTGCGAAACGGCTCGCTTCTTGTTGTCTCACCCTCCTGCCATGGTTCTAACCATGAACGAGCAACTTCTCCTGGTCCTCCCCGACGAGCGACCGTGGCGGCTCGACGACGAAACCCGCGAAATCGGTCGCCGGGGGGTCCAGGAGGCCCGGGCCGCTCTCCGCCGGGCGGCGGCCGACGAGCACCGGCGAACCCGTCCCGCCGCCGCCTGAGCATCGCCGGTATGGTGGCGCCACCGGCCGGCGCCGACGCTTCCCCCTCGCAGCCCCCGCTCGGAGACGCGCCCATGGCCACCCGCCCGATCGCCCCCTCGACCGCCGGCGAACCGCGCCCGGTACCGCCCCGCCGCCCTCGCGGGCGGGGGCCGTTGCTCGTGACCCTCATCGTCCTCGTTGCCGCCACGTCCGCCGGATGCGGGAGCGGAGGCCGGGGCGGTGGGGCTTCGGGGGTCTTTCCGCCGCCCCTCCCGCCGGTCGTCGAGTTGCCGCCCGGCCTCGACACCACCGTCGAGCGGGTGATCGACGGTGACACGCTCGTCGTCTCCGGCGGGTACCGCATCCGCCTCATCGGCGTCGACACCCCCGAGACCAAAGACCCCCGGCGCCCGATCCAGTGCTTCGGCCAGGAGGCATCGACGTTCCTCACCGACCTGTTGCCCCAGGGCACGGGCATCCGCCTGGTGGGCGACGTGGAGGCCCGCGACATCTACGACCGCACCCTCGCCTACGCCTACCGCCTGCCCGACGGGCTGTTCGTCAACGCCGACCTCGTCCGCCAGGGCTATGCCCGCCTCCTCACGATCCCGCCCAACGTCGCCCATGCCGACGAGCTCGTCGTCCTCGCCCAGCAGGCCCGGGAGGCCGGACGGGGGTTGTGGACGGCGTGCGGGCCCGATCCCTGACCGCGGGTAGCGTCCGGCGCGGTGCCTTCGCTCGCGGAACGCCTCGGCCACACCCCCGACGCCCGCCTGCTCATCGTCAACTGCGACGACCTGGGCTCGAGCCACGCGGCGAACGTCGGGGTCTACGAGGCGCTGCGCGATGGTGTCGGCACTAGCGCCAGCCTGATGGTGCCCTGCCCGTGGGCCCGCGACGCGGCCGCCCGCTACCGGGGGGAGGACGTCGGCGTCCACCTCACCCTCAACGCCGAGCACGACCTCTACCGGTGGGGTCCGATCACCCACGCCCCGTCGCTTCTCGACGGCGACGGCGGGTTCCCTCGCACCCGCGACGACCTGTGGGACCACGCCGACCTCGACGAGGTCCGCCGGGAGTGCCGGGCCCAGGTCGAGCGGGCCATCCTCTGGGGCTTCGACGTCAGCCACCTCGACTCCCACCTGGGCAGCCTCGAGCTGCGGCCCGAGTTCTTCGACATCTACCTGGAGCTGGCGGTCGAATTCGGGCTGCCCTTGCGGCTGGGGTCGGCCTCCACCGAGCGGGCGGTCGGGTTCCCGTTCCGTCGGTTGGCGGAGGAGGAGGGCGTCGTCTCCCCCGACCACTTCGTGGCCGTCCGGGGCGTCGGCCGGCGGCGGGCCATCGAGCGGGCCATCGAGGAGCTGACCCCCGGCGTCACCGAGGTGCACGTCAGCCCTGCCCTCGACACCGCCGAGCTGCGGGCCATGGCCCCCGACTGGCCGGCGCGGGTCGACGACCACGACCTCGTCACCGGGAACAGCTCCACCCTGCGGGCGCTCGCCGCCCGCTCGGGCGTGGCGTTCGTCGGCTACCGGGAGCTGCGCGACCTCCAGCGGGCGGCGGCGTAGCCCCGGACAGTGCCGGCGGGCGGGGCGCGGGGGCGGGCCGGTCGGGCGTCAGGCCCGGCGCAGCTCGCCCACCACCACCGGCTGCTCCAGGCTCAGGACCACTCCCCCGGCGGCCTCCTCGGTGATGGCCAGGGCCACCACCGGCCCGCTGGCCACGAAGGCGGCCGGCTCCGGTACCGAGCCGAGCAACCCGACGGAGATCTTGTTCTCGCCGACGACCGCCCACATCTGGTAGTTCCGGTCGGCGCCCAGGGGAGGCAGGTTGTTGCGGGCCAGGTAGCCCCGGCCGTCGGGGAGCATCACCGCGTCGGCGAACAGGTTCCCGTCGGGCGAGCGCAGCTCGACCTTCACTGCCGAAGGATCGGCCTGAGCGGCGTCGATGGTGCGCTCGAGCTCGTCCCGGTGGGCGCCGGCGGCGAGCTCGTCGAGGCGGCGGCCGTCCTCCACCACCTTGAGGCCGAGGACGCCGATCACGGAGGCGGCGACCGACGCGGCCGCCACCAGCGCGCCGATGCGGAGACCCACGCCCCGCCGCGCCGATCGGGGCGACGATGTCGGCCCACCGCGCCTCCGCCCTCGGTGGAGCGGGATCGGATCGGGGGCCGAGCCTGCGGCCGGAGGCGTTGGCTGTGTCGCGGCCGGCTGCGGTCGCAGGGCGTGGACGGTGGCCAGGTCGAGGGGTGGCGGGGTCTCCGCCAGCTCCTCCGCGATTCGGTCCCACACCGCCAGGGGCGCCGCGGCGAGCCCGCTGCTCAGCAGTCCGGCCACCTCGACGTGCTGCATCACCTCGGTGCGGCAGAAGTCGCACCCGGCGAGGTGACGCTCGACCGCGTCCCGTTCGTCGGCGTCGAGCGCGTCGAGCGCGTAGACGCCCAGCAGCTCGCTCGCCTCGATGTGGTTCAACTCGTGAGCCACGGCTCCCCAACTCCCATCTCCACCAGGTCGGTTCGCATTCGCCGCAGGCCCGACCGGATCCGGCTCTTGACCGTACCCTCGGGCGCTCCCAGCAGCACCGCCACCTGCCGGTAGGTGTGGCCGCCGAAGTAGGCCAGCTCCACCGCCTGGCGCTCGTCGACGGGCAACGCCGCCACCACCTCCTTGACCTGCTCGGCCACGGTGAGGTCGATGACCTCCCGCTCGATGTCGTCGGAGACGGCGGGCGACTCCCGGGCGTCGCGCTCCTCCCGGCGGCGCCGGGACGTGTCCGACCGCAACCGGTCGACCGATCGCCCGTGGGTCTGGGCCAGGAGGTAGGAGCGCAGCGAGCCCCGCTCGGCGTCGAACCGCTCGGGGCGGTTCCAGAGCCGGAGGAAGACCTCCTGGAGCACCTCCTCGGCCGTCGACCGATCGTTGAGGAGCCGGGTGGCGAGGCCGAAGGCGGCGCCCGCGTGGCGGCGGTAGGCCTCGGCCAGGGCGTCCTCCCGCCAGCGTCCGATGGCGACGACGAGGGCGGCGTCACTCACCTCCCGGAGATCGTCGCCCGGCGGACGACGGCCTCCTGGCCCGGCGCTGTCCCGCGGCTCGGCGCGATCGAGCGGCCCTTGGTGGTCCTTCGGCCCTCGGTGGTCCGGCGGCCCTCGGTGGTCCGGCGGCCCTCGGTGGTCCATCGACATAGCATCCCTTGTTCGGGACCGGTCCCGGGTGCGGATGTCCTGCCGGCTGACTATCTCGGCGGCCAGGCAGAATGGCCGCCGTGGCCGACCCGGTGCAGTCACTCCTCCAGGAGGCGAGGGACATCGACGCCGATCGGCGGGCGGCGCTGCGCACCCTCGGCCGGGGACTGGGCGTCGTGGCCACCGGGTGCCTGGGCGGGGCGGTGGCCGGCCTGCTCTCGGGCCGCCCGGCGACAGCTCGATCCGCCCGGGGCAGGACGTCCGCAGACACCGTCCTCGACATCCAGGTGCTGCAGACGGCTTCGTCGCTCGAGACACTGCTGGTGGACCTGTACGGAGTCGCCCTCGGCACCGGCCCCCAGGGGAAGAACGCCCCCTCGGCCATGGCCCTCGCCACCATGGCCGACACCGCGGCCCGGGACACCCTGGTGCGGCTCCTGACCGAGACTCAGTCCCAGCACCGCGAGCACCGGGTCGCCTTCCAGTCCCTCACCACCGCCCTCGGGGGAAAGGTCCAGAACGAGGCCAACCCCAAATACCTGTCGGGGGTGGCGTCGGCCGACCTCAGCAACCCCCTGCGCCTGGTCGACTACGCCGCCGTGCTGGAGAAGATCCTCACCGACACCTACGTGGTCGACCTCACCCTGGCCGAGAACGTCAAGGCCAAGGAGACCCTCGCCAGCGTGATGGCGGTGGAGGCCCAACACCTGGCCGCCCTCCGGGTGGCGGGCGCCCTGCTGCGCGACGAGACCCCCCAGTACCTCAGGGCCCCGATCGGCGCCGATCTGGTCAACCTTCCCGCCACATTGGCCGCCATCGCCTTCCCGGAGGCTCTCGAGGAGGTCTTGGCGGTGGCCGAGCCCGAATCGGGTGCCGTCGCGTGACTCGAAGCCGAGGCCTGACCCGCCGCCGGTTCCTAGGAGTCACCGCCGCGGCCGCGGCCGCCGTCGGGGCCGGTGCCGCCTGCGGGGGCGGCGGCGGGGACGAAGAGTCCACCGAGACCACGGCGCCGACGCGTCCGCCGCTGACCGGCGACGTGGCCGTGGCCGACCTGCACGCCCGCCTGGAGAACCTGGCCATCGAGATCTACGGCGCCCTCGTCGCCCGCGCCGCGGCCGGCACGCTCGGCGCCGTCCCCGCGCTGGTGGGGTCGGTCGTGGCCACGGCCAAGGCCCAGCACGCCGAGCACCTGGCCGTGTGGAACGAGGTGATGCGCGCAGGTGGCAAGCCTGCGGTCGTCACCCCCGACGAAGGCCTCAAGCCGACCCTCGACGCCATGCTGGCCCAGGTCGAGGACGGGGCCGGGGCGGCCCGGCTGGCGCTCCTGGTGGAGGAGATCCTCTCCGACACCTACCTGAAGTCGATCCCCACCCTCGTCGACAAGGAGTCGGTGCGCTCGGCCGCCCTGATCCTCGCCACCGACCAGCAACACCAGGTGGTCCTGCGCCTGGCGCTGGGCGAGTTCCCCATCCCGGAGCCACTCCAGGTCCCCGACAAGGCCGCTTCCTAGGCGACGCGGCGGGCTCTACACGTCGTAGTCGGTGACCTCGCGGATCTTCTCCTGGATGGCCTTGTACTCCTTGCTCTGGGTAAGGGGCAGGAGTCCCATGAGCTTGCCCATGTTGCCGGTGACCTTGATGCGGCCCTGCATGAAGGCGGCGTTGGGGTCGAGGTCGCCCTTCTGGATCCGCACCGAGTCGTCCCAGGTCAGGGAGAGGGTGAACTCGGCGTCGGGGTCGTCGCCCAGCTGCGAGGCGGTGAGCTTGCCGCTCTCGACGACCCAGTAGTAGCGGACGTCGCCCTTGGGCCCGCCGGTGACGTTGTACTGCATGCGGGCGGTGGCCCCGGCCCGCTCGGGGAAGGTCTGGGCCAGTTCCTTCTGCTTGTCGAGCCAGGGCTGCGAGAGGTACTTCTCCATGGCCCGGGACTCTAGCGACACCGAACCCTAGCGCCGGGCGGGCTCCCGCAATCCGGCGAACAGGTCGTCTTCGGGGACGGGTGCGTCGACCACCGACCGGGCCAGGATGTAATCGTCGTACGGGTAGGCGTTGCCGGCCTCGGACGGGAGCCCGAACCAGAACGGCGACGCCGGGTCGACCTGGGTGGCGTGGGCGAGGAGGGCGGCGTCGCGGATGTCGTCCTCGGGGAGGACGTCGATCCGGGTCGTGATCCGGTCGTCGAGGCCGGGGCGCGCCAGCCACTCGTCGGTGAACGGCGACTCCAGCCCCAGCTCGAGGAACTTCTCGTGCAGTGCCACCAGCCGGGCCTTGGCCCACGCCGAGTAGTACATCTTCGACGGCTGCCAGGGCGGGCCGGCGTCGGGGTAGCGGTCGGGGTCGCCGGCGGCGTCGAAGGCCACCACGCTGATGTCGTGGACCCGCAGGTGGTCGGGGTGGGGGTAGCCGTCCTGGTCGTCGGCGTAGGTGACGATCACCTGCGGCCGTTCCCGCCGGATCACCTCCACCAGCCGGCCGACGGCCTCGCCCAGATCGGCGACGGCGAAGCACCCGGGACGGCGATTGGCCTCGGTGCCCGCCATCCCCGAGTCGCGGTAGCCGAGCATGACCACCTCGTGGTAGCCGATGATGCCCGCGGCCCGCTCGAGCTCCTCCAGTCGCACCTCGTGCAGGCGGTCCCGAACCTCGGGAAGGTCCATGGCCGGGTTGAGGATGTCGCCCTCCTCGCCGCCGGTGGCACAGACGAGCACGCAGCGCACACCCTCCCGGGCGTAGCGGTGGACGGTGGCCGCCCCCTTGGACGATTCGTCGTCGGGGTGGGCGTGGACGGTGAGCAGGCGGAGGTCGGCGTCCATTGGTAGTCAGGGGCGCGTTGCCGGCAAGGCCAGCACGTTTCCCCATCCCCCTTTCAATCCGTACGTGCGGTTTTCCCGCATACGGCTTTCCGACGATCTTCTGGACATGGTTACGACGCCTTCGGGTAGCGAATGGTGCCCATGAGCTGATGCAGGCCCTGGCCGTGGAACCAGGTGCGGGTCCAGCAGTCTGCCTGGCCTGCCCGTAGGTTGCGGCCCCGCTTCTTGATGAGCAAGCGCTTGAGCCGCCACACGACGTGTCGGTCGAGGGAGACGAACTTATTCGCCGCGTTGCCGGTGCGGAAGTAGTTGCCCCACCCCCGCAGGAACAGGTTGAGGTCGTAGATCACGTCCTCCAACTCCATGCCGACCCGGTTCCGGCCGGTGAGGGCCTTGACCCGCTGTCGTGCCCGCTTCATCGACCGCTGCGACGGCCAGCGGTGGAGGTAGTAGCGGATGACCCGCTGCTGTTCCCACAACCGGCCCGACATGCGGGCGTGAAGATGACAACCCAGGAAGTCGAAGCCCTCCTTGCCCTCCCGGAGGTCGACCACACGGGTCTTGTCCGGGTGCAGGCTCAGGCCGAGATCACCCAGCAGGGCCGCCGCCCTGGCCTGGGCCGTCTCGGCCTGGCTGCGGGTCGTGCACAGCACCACGAAGTCGTCCGCGTAACGGACGAGCTCGCCGGTGCCGGACTCGGCCCAGGACCGGTCGAAGGCGTGCAGGTAGATGTTGGCCAGCAGCGGGGAGATGACCCCGCCCTGGGGCGTGCCCGTGACCGTCTCGGAGCGCACCCCCTCGACCAGCACCCCGGCACGCAGCCACTGGCGGATGAGCTTGAGCACCCGCCGGTCCGACACGCGCTCGCCGACCAGTGACAGCAGCCTGTCGTGGTCGATCTGGCCGAAGAAGTCGCGGATGTCGGCCTCGAAGACGAACTGCCGTCCTCGGGGGAAGGACACCCGGATGGCTTCCAGGGCGTCGGTGGCCGACCGCTTCGGGCGGAACCCGAAGTCTGGTCGGCAGGAAGTCGGCCTCGAAGATGGGTTCGAGGACGATCTTGGCTGCCGCCTGGCACACCCGGTCGCGCACGGTGGGGATGCCCAGGGGCCGCATCCGGCCGTCGGGCTTGGGGATCTCCACCCGCCGAACAGGCGACGGGCGGTAGGTGCCTGCACGGAGGTCACGGGAAAGCTCGTCGAGCACGCGCCCGACCCCGTAGTCCTCCACCGCCTCCAGGGTCAGTCGATCGACCCCGGCGGCGCCACGATTGGCTCGCACCCGCTCCCACGCCGTCCACAGCACGTCACTGCGGTGGATTCGGTCGAACAGGGCGTGGAAGCGGCGACCCGGAGACTGCTTGGCCGCAGCCCATAGCCGGTTCTGGAGTTTTCGCACGTTGTCGGTGGGCGGCTGCCCGCCGGGGGAGTTGGGCCGGGCGTTCCCGGCCATGCCCTGGCGCTTACTTCCGTCTCCGGCGTGACCGAAGTCGGGGCCCTTCCCTCCCGCCGGGTTCATCCCGGCGATCAGCGGTACTACGACCCCGTCGGACTCCCGCTGCGCTCCGCTCGATTTCACCACTGGCTTATACGAGCGGTCTTTGCTGACGAGGCTGCGCAGACGGGTCTCTCCTGTTCCGAACCTGACCGTGCGTACGTGCCGCTCCCCGTACCCCGAGGGGACCCGACCAGGGGCGTGTCCGGAACGCCAGTCGGTCGGACGTGGCCTTCGCCGTGACATGAGCGGCTCGGCTCCCCCGTTGTGCGTTTGACGAGGCTGCAGGACTCGCGCCTGGTGGCACTACGGCCCGCACGCTTGCTCCCTCCAAAGAGGCTCTTGACGCCCCGCTCAGCCCGCCGCCTCTCGGCGACGAACCGGGGCCTGCTACCGGGCTCTCCGGCGATTACCCGGGCGGGACTCGCACCCGCTGGTCTGGTCCAGTTCTCAGGACGCAACATGGCCCAACGCTACCGGGGGTCGGCCTGGTATCTGTGAGTTGTGGCCGGTGGGGAATTGTGGCCGGTGGGCGCCGACGGCCACACTCCGACTGTGAAAATCGCGTTCGTCGGGTCGTTCTCGACCGGCAAGACCACCCTGGCCAACCTCTTCGCCAAGGAGTGGGACCTGCCCCTGCTGCCCGAGGTCGCCCGTGAGGTGGTCAAGCTCGGGTTCCCCCTCGACATGAGCGCCACCGCCGAGACGGAGACGCTCATCTTCCTCAAGCAGTGGCGGGCGGAGGCGGTGCACGACAAGTTCGTCGCCGACCGGTCGATCTACGACGTCCTCGCCTACGCCGACTGGGTGATGGAGCACAACGACCCGGGCCGCAAAGAGAACCACCTCTGGTACGAGTCGCGGGAGATAGCCCTCCTCGACCTGCGGGCCCGCTACGACGACGTCTTCTACCTGCCGGTGGAGTTCCCCATCGTCCTCGACGGCCTCCGCCCCGACGACACCACGTTCCAGGCCGACATCGACCGCCGCATCGTCGCCCTCCTCCACGACGCCGACGTGCAGTTCACCACCCTCACCGGCACCGTCGAGGAGCGCCAGGACCACGTCCGCCGCGTGGTGGGGCCCTCGTAAGGAAGACGGCGGTCGGCGGTCGGCGGTCGCGTGCGATGGCGACGCCATCGGGCCCGCCTCTCGGATGCCAAGGCCCCACGCGTCCGCCCCTGGCCGTCCTCGTCTTCGTGGTTCCGAGGGCGGGCCAGGCGCGCGCGGGATGGCCCGTGAGCGGCGGTCCTGCGACCGGTCAGGCGGCTGGCAGGGCGGCAACGCTCCGCGATCCGCCACGCCGGCCCGGAGGACGGCAAGCCGGAACGGGAGAGTTCAAAGGTCGAACGACAGCCAATGGATCGCCTACGCACTGGGAACCAGACCGGAAATCCACGTCGTGATCACAGTGCTCCGATCACCAAGGATTTCCGCCGATTGGCTTGCGTGATCGAACGTATGTTTGGTAGACTGATGATCGTGGCAGACGAGACAGTTGTGGCTGAACTCGAGGGCGAGATTGCCCAGGTGTGTGGGGTAATGAACGCGGCCGCGGGGCGGCTCATCGACCTCATCGCCCGGGTGTTGGCGACCGGAGCCTGGGAGGGCGCCGGCATTCGCTCGGCCGAGCAGTGGGTCGCTTGGAAGTGCGGCGTCTCACCGGCGCGGGCTCGGACCATCGTGGCCATGGCCCGTCGCCTGGGTGAGTTCCCTGAGACCAAGGCGGCCATGGAGGCGGGCGAGCTGTGCGAGGACCAGGTGGCCGTCATCTGCCGCCACGCCCCCGCAGGCATCGACGCCCAAGCCGCCGAGTTGGCCCGGTCCGCGACCGTGGTGCAACTGCGCCGGGTGTTGGGCAGCTACGTGTTCGAGGCGGGCGAGCAGGCCGATACATCGGCGGCCGACGAGCCCGAACCGCCCCGTCGGACGAACTTCGGGCACGACGACGAGGGCTCTTGGACCCTATCGGCCCAGCTCAGCGCCGACGAAGGCGCCCTGGTGGAGCGGGCGCTGGCCGCCGCTCGCGACGAGTTGTTCCGGGCGAAGGAGAGCGACCGTCCCACCCCGGCCGACGTGAGTTGGGCCGACGCCCTGGTGGCGATGGCCGAGCGGTCGCTGGCCCCGGGCGCCGAGTGCCGGCCCCACCACGACCGGCATCTGGTGGTCCTCCACGTCGACACCGATCCCACCGACGCCACCAGTGGCCACCTTCCCTTCACCTCGGCCCCGGCCTCAGCGAAGGCCTGCGGCGGTTCGTCGGGTGCGATGCCCGGATCCGGCCGGTCATCGAGGCGGGTGGTCGGCCGGTGAGCGTCGGGCGGGCCTTCCGCACCGTGCCCGATCGCACCCGCATGGTGATCGAAGAGCGCGACCGAGGCTGCCGAGTTCCCGGTTGCCACCACAGCCGGTGGTTGCACATCCACCACATCCAACATTGGGAGGACGGCGGCACGTCCGATACAGCCAATTTGCTCGCTCTCTGTCAACGACATCATCGCCTCCATCACTTGGGCCATCTCGGCATCAGTGGCAACGCCGACGACCTCGACGGCGTGGTGTTCACCGACGAGCGCGGCCGGCGCCTCGATCCCGCCGGCCGCCCCGCCCCACCCGGCCGCGCCCCGCAGGAGGCCGCGCTCCACCTCGGCCTTCCCACCGGAGGATGGTCGCACCCCACAGGCGAGCGGCTCGACCCGTCCTGGGTGTGCTTTGACGAACTGGCCGGCTAGGCCGCGCCTGATAGACGGGAAGCCGCCGGGCCTGATGTCGCGGAACTTAGAGCTCATCTGGCGCCGATCGAGCACGACAGCGGGGACCCACCGGGCCGGCGGTCCCGGCCGACAGTCCGGACCACCGGCGCCGCCGGAGCTCGGCTCATGGACCTACCCTCGCGCCTTCGACGAGAAGGCCGGGTCAGTGCCGCCGGTAGCGTCGTGGCCGGTGATCACGGCCAGGGTCTACGAGGACGGTGCGTTCAAGGAGATCCCGAGCGGTGAGGTGTCCGACATGCTCGGTGTCGACGGGCGGATCCTGTGGGTCGACGTGGTGGAGCCCACGGAGGACGACCTGACGTGCGTGCAGGACGAGTTCTCGCTCCACCCGCTGGCCATGGAGGACATCCGGGAGCGCCACCAGCGGCCCAAGATCGAGACGTACCCCACCCACTCCTTCCTCGTCGCCTATACCCGCGACCGGAAGGAGATCGAGATGTTCGTGGGCGCGAATTGGCTGGTCACGGTGGGTCCGGAGGGATACTCGACGGCCAGCGTGCGGACCCGGTTCGAGCGGGTCCACGTGGCCACGCCGACCGTGGGCTACCTCGTCTACGTCCTCCTCGACGAGATCGTCGACGGCTACTTCACCACCACCGACGAGATCGAGGACATTCTCGAGGACCTCGAGGAGCGCATCTTCAGCGAGGTGATTCCGGCCGAGGAAGACGTCCAGTCCGACCTGTTCGCCGTCCGCCGCCGCCTGCTCGAGTTCCGTCGGGTGATCGTCCCCCTCCGCGACGTCGTCCAGGTGCTCCTCCGGAGGGAGGCCGACTGGGTCGACGATGTCACCGCCACCCACCTCCAGGACGTCTACGACCACATCCTGCGGGCGGTCGACGTGGTCGACAGCCAGCGCGAGCTCATGGGCAACGCCGTCGACGCCCACCTCGCCATCATCTCCAACCGGGTCAACGACGTCATGAAGCAGATGACCGCCTGGGGCGCCATCCTCCTCGGTTCGACCCTGGTGGCGGCGGTCTACGGGATGAACTTCGACCACATGCCCGAGCTGCACTGGCGCCTCGGCTACGCCTGGGCGATCGGACTCATGGTGGCGATCACGATCGTCGGCTACCGCTTCTTCAGGAAGCGGGGTTGGCTCTAAGGCCACCCGAAGAGACCACGTTAGGCACGCTTGACTCTCCGACCGCCGATGGGTGAACATCGTCGCGACCCGAGGAGGACGTGGTGCGTGCGAGTCGAGTAGTGGCAATGGGCCTGGCCGTGGTGTTCACCCTGGGCCTGTCGGCCTGTGGCGACAGCGACACCGACGACGGGGTGGCCGGGGACTCGAGCACCGAGGCGGCGCCCTGCGAACCGGTGGGGGCCGACCTCAAGGCGAGCGCAGTCAAGACCGTCGCCCTGGAGCTGAAGGAGTCCTCGTTCACGCCCTCGACGGTCGACGTCGCCGCCGGGATCGTGACCTTCGCCGCCTCCAACACCGGCACCCTGAACCACGAGGTGGCCTTCCTCCCCGGCGGTGGCGACGTGCCCCTCACCACTGCGGGAACGCCGGACGAGGACGCCCTCGCCGCGGCCGGGGCCTTCGAGCTGGAGGCGTTCGGTCCCGGGCTCGACTGCGAGGCGACCTACGACCTGAAGCCGGGCACCTACACCCTGTTCTGCATCGTCACCGACGCCGACGGCCTCACCCACTACCAGAAGGGCATGCGGGGCCGGCTGACCGTCGCCTGACCCCCTACCAGCCGTTGGCGGACGCGGTGGGGACGAGCTCGTCCTCCCCCGTGTCGTCGTCGGAGATCAGGACGTAGCCGCACAGGGCCGCCAGCCGGGTGTGGCCCTCGTCGGGGCCGGTGGCGATGAGCTCGTCCTCCGGCTCGAGCACCACCCCGGCCCGGGGCCGGTAGATGTAGCGCCCGCCCCGGCGGATGGCCAGCAGGTAGAAGCCGGTCTCCGTCTCCAGGCACAGCTCCTTGAGGCTGTGGCCGTCGGCCTCGGACCCGGCCGCCACCGGCACCCGCACCGCCACCTCCTCGGCGTCGCCCAGGGCCAGGGCCAGGATGGGGTGCAGCTCCTCCCCCTCCTGGATCAGCCACACCATCTGCTGGGCGGCGTCGCCGATCTCCTCCGCGGCCTGGGCCAGGCGCATCAGGCCCCGCAGCCCCGACGGGTCGACCCGTTCCTGGGCCGCCCGCAGCACCCACAGCTCCAGCCGCTCCATCATCTCGTCGAGCCGGTCCTCCAGGCTGTTGACCTCCGCCGCCAGCCCCTGGTCACGCAGGACGAGGGCCGAATAGGCCAACCCCACCGCCACCTCGGAGATGTTCTTCATCTCCACCAGCACGTCGATGGCCCGGTCGAGGTCGGACACCACCACCTCCTCGGGCGCCTGGGGCGGCTCCCACGCCGGCGCCCCGGCCAGTTCCCGCAGCTCGGCGATCCCGGCCGCCGCCCCCTGCAGGAACAGCACGTCGCCCGGCAGCAGCACCATGTCGCCCTCGATCTCGGTGTTCCACTCCCGGCCCCGGCGCAGGGCTACTACCCGCATGCCGACCTCGACCGGCAGCTCCAGGTCGGCGAGAGCGTGGTGGGCCATGGCCGAGCTCTCGCGGACCCGGACCCGGTGGGAGATCTCCTCCGCCTGTGACAGGTCGGCCACCAGGGCCCGGGGAATGCCCAGACGGCGGGTGACGATGCGGGCGATGTCGACGGCGGCGTTGCCCAGCCGCTCGATGGCGCTGACCACCTGGAGCACCGATGCCATGGCGTCGGCGTCGCGGGGCGAGCGGGCGGCGAGGACGCAGATGGCCCGCATCTCGTGGATCAGGTCGGAGAGCTGGTTCTCCAGCTCGTCGACCTCCTCCGCCATGGCCGTGTCGCCGAAGTACACCGCGGCATAGCCCAGGTCGATCATCAGCTCGGAGGTGTCCTTCGCCTCCGAGAGCATGGTCTTCAGATTTCGGGGTCGTTCGTCCATGAAGGGCTGCTCTCCGAGCCTAGGCCACACCGAGTGCGACGATGATGAGGATGAGGAACAGGGCGCCGGCGAAGTCGACCGACGACGTGACCAGGGGGATGCCGTAGGTGTCGGGGTCTACCCCGAAGCGGACGGCGGCAATGGTGCCGTAGTAGGCCACCGCCACCACGAAGGCCACCGCCAGGAAGCCACCGAGCAGGGACGCGCGCCACCATCTGGGCCAGCCCGGGGCTGGCCTGGCCCAGGGCCCGGCCCACGTAATGGGCGCCGACGCCGTTGAACAGGTACACCGGCAGTCCCAGGAGGAGCATGAGGGCGCCGTCGAGGCGGGCGTCGCGGTTGGGGATAGGCGCGGCGGCCATGAGGCCCAGATGGAGCTTGGTCGACAACCGGCTCGACAGGATGCCGCCCAGCGCCCCCGCGCTGCTGATGAAGGCGGGGAAGAGGATGAACAGGGCGGGGTAGGTGGCGAACGTCTCGATGCGCTTCTCGATGGTGATGCCGGCCATGGTGCTGAGGCAGGCCGCGGCCAGCAGGATCGGGGTGGACTCCCGCACCACCCGGCGCAGGACCTCCTTCCCCGAGCGCCAGGCGAGCACGAACCCGGCCACGCTCACCGCCGCCACCAGGGCGCCTATGCCCTCCGACGCGTTCGGCAGATCGATCACCACCAGGCTCGCGACCCACAGGGCGGGCAGGGTGAGCACGTCGCCGAGGGTGGAGACGAGGGGGGCGGTGAGGTTGTCGAGGTCCCACCCGTACCGGACCGACCCCGCGGCCAGGGCGATGGTGGCCAGCAGCACCACCAGCGACCCGAGTAGGCCGCCGACGATCGAGATCAGGGCCAGGTCGAGGACGGAGATGGTGTTGGCCACGCCCAGGGCCACGCTGACCAGCTTGGCCACCAGGGCCAGCGCGAAGGACAGGACGAGGGTGAGGACCAGGGACGCGGTGATGTTCTGGCCCACGAGCGTCTGCGGCCGGAGCGAGAGGCGGAAGGTGCCCAGGTGGATCGCGGTGCTCAGCCGGTTGCCGAGCGACGAGAACACGTTGCCCCGCAGGCCGATGGCGGCGGGGACGAGGACGAGGAGCCCGGGGAGGCGCTCGAAGGTGCCGGTGATCGAGCCGAGGACCGCCCCCGCCACCAGGCTGGTGGTGCTGTTCAGGCAGAGGGAGACCAGGCTCTGGCGGGCGCCGTCGGTGCTCGGTCCGAGGAGGGCGAGCAGCCGGCGGGAGAGATCGATGGGCCGGACGACCTTCCGGGCCTGGCGGATGGGCACCGCCACGGTGGTGCCGACCTTGGCGCCGACGCGGGTGATCGCCTGCCGGGGCAACGGGCGGGACGCGGTTCGATCCGCGGTCGACGGGCGGCCCGACGACCGCGGTCGGCGCCGCGGTGGTGGCGCGGCGGGCCGTTGCGGTCACGGGGCCGGCCGTCGTCGACCGGGCCGTCGGCCGGCGAGGCCGCGCCCGTGCGGCCGTCCGGCGCCTGGGCGTCGGGCGCGTCCCGGCCCGAGCGGCGGGTCTTCGGGCGCCTAGGGCCGGTAGGTCCCGGGACGGAGGACGCGCCCGACCCGGCGCCCGTGCGGCGTGCGTGGCGTGCCATGACTCGGCGGGTCCGCCATCGGGTCCTCCACCCTCGTCGACCTCCGGGATTCTACCGGCGCGCCCGTCCGGCAGCCGCCACCTTCTCCAGCTGCGGTTACCGCGGCCACTCCTGGGGCATCCTTCCCCGGCGGGGCGCCATCCGGTCGTCCGACGTACGCCTGGCCCAAAAAGGGGAAACATGCGCAGGATGATCGCGGCGATGCTGGCAGGCTCGATTCTGGTGTTCGGCGCGGCGGCCTGCGACGACAACTCCAATGCCGGCGACAAGATCGACGAGGACGACACCAACCTCGGTCCGGGCGACGGCGAGGACGAGGTCGGACCCGGCCGGTAGCCGACCGACGGGCTCAGCCGGAGCGGTCGGGGCCGGCTCGCTCGATCTCCACCCGGATCACCAGGCGGCGCTCGCGCTCCATGGCCGCCCGGTAGTCGTCCCAGTCGGGATGCTCGCCGGCCGCCTGGCGGTAGTAGTCGATCAGGGGCTCCATGGCGTCGGGCAGCGACAGCACGGTCGCCGTGCCGTCCACCTGCACCCACTCCCACGAGTTGGCCTTGGTGACCAGCACCGACACCCGGGGATCACGCCGGAGGTTCTTCACCTTGTAGGCGGTCTCCCGGCTGCTGATGGCCACCCGACCCTCGTCGTCGACGGTGGCGCCGACGGGTGACATCTGGGGGCGGCCGTCGGCCCGGAAGGTGCAGAGCACCGCACTGTGGTTCTGGCGGATGAACTCCCGCGCCTTCTCAACGTCCATGGTCGATGTCCATCGTGGTCAGCCTTTCACCGGGCGGTTGCGGGCCCGGGCGGTGACGGCGGAGTAGTCGTAGGGGCCCAGGCCCTCGGCGTCGGACAGCTCGAACCAGGCCCGGGCGGCCATGGCCAGGGGCAGCTGGAGGCCCGCGTTCTGGGCCGTCCCGGTGACCAGGCGCAGATCCTTGGCCGCCAGGGCCAGCTTGAAGTTGGGCGGGAAGCGGCCCGACTCGATGTTGTCGCGCTTGCTCCGGACGGTGACCCCGATGGGCGACTCGGCCAGGATGTCGAGCACCGTCGACTGGTCGAGGGCGAAGGCGTCGGCCAGGGTGAGGGCCTCGGCCAGGCCCGACATGAGCGCCCCCAGGACGGAGTTGGTGACCAGCTTCATGGCCGCCCCCGACCCCGGCGGGCCCATGTGGATGGGGCGGCCGAGCGCCTCCAGCAACGGCGCCCACTCCTCGTACAGCTCCTGCTCCGCGCCCACGAAGATCTTCAGCGTCCCGTCGGTGGCCTGGGGGATGCTGCCCAGGACGGGGGCGTCGATCACGATGACGCTGTCGGGCAGGCGCTCGGACAGCTCGCGGATCACGTCCGGCCCCACCGTCGACATCTCGATCACGGTGTGGCCCCGCTCAGCATCGTCGGGCATCCCCTCGGCCAGCCCGCCCGAGCCGAAGACGACCTCCTCCAGCGCCTCCGGGGTGGAGAGCATGGTGAACACCACCTCCGCCTGCCGGGCCGCCTCGGCCGGGGTGTCGACCAGGCGGGCGCCCCGTTCCACCAGCGGCCCCGCCTTCTCCGCCGTCCGGTTCCACACCACGAGGTCGTTGCCGGCGTCGAGCAGGCGGGCGGCCATGGGCAGGCCCATCTGGCCGAGGCCGACGAAGGCGAGGGTTGTCATCCCCCCGTTCTACTCCCCGGCAACGGAGGTCAGATTCGGGACAGCTCCACCAGCACCGCCCGCTCGACCTCCCGGGCGTGGTCGCCGTCGGCGACCTTGGCCCCGTGGGCGTCGGCCACGTAGAAGCTGTCGACCACCTCGTGGCCGAGGGTGGCCACCTTGGCCTGGCGGATGTCGAGGTGGAGGTCGGCGAGGGCCCGGGTGATGCGGTAGAGGGTGCCCAGGCGGTCGGGCGCCCGCACCTCCACGACGGTGGCCGTGGCCGACGCCCGGTTGTCGACGGTGACCGACGTGCGGGCGGGCACGGCCGACATCGAGCCCGGGGAGCGGGGGCGATCGGCGTAGCGGCGGGCCCGGTCGGCCACCCCCGCCTCCAGCGACAGCCGGCCCTCCAGCACCCGGCGCAGGTCGGCCTCCACGTCGGCCCAGTCGGGCAGGCGGTCGAACACGGGCTGCACGTGGAACTCCTCCAGGGCCAAGCCGTCGTCGCCGGCCCACGCCCGGGCACTGAGCACGTCGAGGCCGTGCAGGGTGAGGGTGCCGGCCACCTTGGCGAACAGGCCGGGCCGGTCGTGGGCCGCGATCGTCACGTGGGAGCCGTCGCCCCGGACGACGACCTCGCCCGCATCCCGGGCCTGGGTGGCCAGGTCGAGGTGGTCGGCGGAGGGGAACGTGCTCTGCCGCTCCCGCCGTTGGCCGCCGGTGAGGGTGGCCACCGCGTGGGCGGCCAGGTCGGCCACCAGGCCCGCCTTCCACGGGCTCCAGGCGGCGGGGCCGGTGGCGAGGGAGTCGGCCTCGGTGAGGGCGTGGAGCAGTTCGACCGTGCCCGGGTCGCCGAGGGCGGTGGCCACCGTGGCCGCGGTGGCCGGGTCCTCCACGTCGCGCCGGGTGGCGAGGTCGGCCAGCAGCAGGTGGTGGCGGACGAGGGCGAGCAGCACGGCCACGTCGTCCGGGGGAAAGCCCATGCGGGTCGCCACCCGGCCGACGACCTCCACCCCGGTGAGGCTGTGGTCGGTGCCCAGCTCGGGGACGAAGCCCTTGCCCAGGTCGTGCAGCCAGGTGCCGACCAGGAGGAGGTCGGGACGGGACACCTGCCCGACGAGGAGGGCCGCCCCCGCCGCCGCCTCGCACAGGTGCCGGTCGACGGTGAAGCGGTGGTAGGCGTTGCGCTGGGGCTTGCAGGACACGCTGGCCCACTCCGGCAGCAGCCGGGTGAGCAGGCCCTTCTGGTCGAGCGCCTCCAGCACCGGGATGGCGGCCCGCCCCGCGCCGAGCAGCGCCACCAGCGACTGGCGGGCTTCCTCGGGCCACGGGTCGCCCGGCCCGGTGGCCTCGTCGACCAGCCGGTTGAGGGCGGCGCGGCTGAGGGCGGTGCCGGCGGTGGCCGCGGCCGCCGCCGCCCGCAGGATCAGCCCCGGGTCACCGGCCGGGTCGGCCTCGGCCCCCAGCTCCACCCGCCCGTCCCGCAGGACGACGCCCCGCCCGACGGACCGGTCCCTCGCCGCCATGCGCCCGATCGGGCCCCGCAGCGACGATCGGAGCCGGTCCCAGGTGTCGTCGCTGGTCCAGGCCACGGTGCGGGCGGCGGCCGCCACCCGGGCCATGAGCACGTCGGCGTCGGCGTCGCCCAGGGCCGCCGCCACCCCGTCCTGGTCCTGCAGCAGCAGGCGGTCGACGGCCTTGCCCGTGCGCCGGTGCAGCTCGATGCGCACCGAGAGGAGCACGTCGAAGGCGGCGGCCAGCGCTTCATGGTCGTCGTCGCGGAGGATGCGGCGGGACGCCTCCGCCCACCGCAGGCTGTGGACGTCGCGCAGGCCGCCCCGCCCGTCCTTCAGGTCGGGCTCGAGCAGGAAGGCGACCTCGCCCGACTTGGCGTGGCGCTTGTCGACCGACTCCCCCAGCACGCCCAGCCAGCGGGCGGGCTTGCCCCGCCAGGCCGCCACCGCCCGCTCCCGGAGGTCGGTGGCCACGGCCTGGTCGCCGGCGATGAGGCGGCTGTCGAGGAGCGACGTGGCCGTGTCGAGGTCGTCGTGAGCCAGGGCCAGCGCTTCCTTCACCGACCGGACGCCGTGGCCCACCTTGAGCCCGGCGTCCCACAGGGGGTACCAGACCTGGTCGGCCAGCTCCTTGACCTCGGCCAGGTCGCGGTCCTTGCGGGTGTGGACGAGGAGCACGTCGAGGTCGCTGCCGGGACACAGGTCCTCCCGGCCATAACCCCCCACCGCGATCAGGGCCACCCCCGCCGCGCCCGTCCCGAACAGCCCGACCAGCCACGAGTCGGCCAGCGCGGTGTAGGCCCGGCAGAAGGCGGCGCCCTGCACAGAGGAATCCGCCAGGAGCGCGGCGCGCTCCTGGCGGAAGTCCTCGTTCATGGTTGTGTCGACACAGCCGCCCTAGAGCGCGTCGTGCCCCATCTCCCCGGTGCGGATCCGGACGATGTTCTCGACGGTCGTCAGCCACACCTTCCCGTCGCCGATCTTGTCGGTACGGGCGGCGGTGACGATGGCGTCGACGATGCGGCTGGCGTCGGCGTCGTCGGTGACGACCTCCACCTTCACCTTGGGGACGAAGTCGACCGTGTACTCGGCGCCCCGGTAGACCTCGGTGTGCCCCCGCTGCCGGCCGAAGCCCTGCACCTCGGAGACGGTCATGCCCTGGACGCCCAGGGCCCGGAGCGCCTCTTTGACGTCGTCGACCTTGAACGGCTTGATGATTGCGGTCACAAGCTTCATTTTCAGCCGACCCTCCCCATGGACCCGAATTCACCGGCAGCGTAGGCGGACTCGGCGTGCTGGCTGAGATCGAGGCCCGTGTACTCGTCCTCCTCGGTGCAGCGCAGGCCGATCGTCTTGTCGATGATCTTGGCCAGGATGAACGAGACGATGCCCGAGTAGGCGAGGGTCGCGCCCACGGCCACGAACTGCTTGCCGAGCAGGGACGACCCGGCACCGGCCAGGAGACCGCCGGCGGCCTCGCTGGCGAAGACCCCCAGCAGGAGGGAGCCGGTGATACCGCCGACCAGGTGGACGGCGATCACGTCGAGCGAGTCGTCGAAGCCGAACTTGAACTTCAGCTGGCAGGCCAGGTAGCAGACGACGCCGGCGATGAGGCCGATGGCGATGGCGGCCATGGGGTTGACGAACCCGGCGCAGGGGGTGATGGCGACCAGGCCGGCCACTGCGCCCGACGCCCCACCGAGGGTGGTGGCGTGTCCGGACTTGAGCTTCTCGACCAGCAGCCAGCTGAGCATGGCCGCCGCCGCCGCGGTGTTGGTGGCCATGAAGGCGGAGGCCGCCACCGCGTTGGCGCCGAGGGCGGAGCCGGCGTTGAAGCCGAACCAGCCGAACCACAGGACGCCGGTACCGATGAGCGTCCACGGCAGGGCATGGGGAGGCATCGCCTCGCCCGGCCACCCCTTGCGCTTGCCGAGCACGATCACGAGCACGAGGGCCGCGATCCCGGCGTTGATGTGGACGACGGTGCCGCCGGCGAAGTCGAGCGCGCCCAGCTCGAACAGCCAGCCGCCGGGGCTGAACACCCAGTGGGCGACCGGCGCGTAGACGATGATCGACCAGGCCGCGAGGAACGCCACCCATCCCCCGAACTTCATGCGGTCGGCGGTGGCACCGGTGATGAGGGCCGGGGTGATGATGGCGAACATCATCTGGAAGGCGCAGAAGGCCAGCGCGGGAATGGTGAGGGCGGTCGCGAACCCGAAGTCGGGGTTGGCCATGTCGGCCAGGCCGGCGAAGCTGAGGTCACCGAGCAGGCCGCCGCCGACGTCGGGGCCGAAGGCCAGGGAGAAGCCGACCAACACCCACAGCACGCTCACCAGGCCCATGGAGAAGAAGTTCTGCATGAGCATGCCGAGGAGGTTCTTGGATCGGACCATCCCCCCGTAGAAGAACGCCAGGCCCGGCGTCATGAAGAGCACGAGCGCACACGACGCCAGCACCCACGCGGTATCTCCAGTGTCCATCGTTGTCGATGCCCCTCCCCTGACGCCCCTTGGTCGGAGGGACCGTATGCAACCAAGCTGACACCATCGTTTCTCTCGTGTTAACGGCGTGTTGCTTGTTCGGCGGGACTGACGGTGGGCCGCCACTAGCCTGCCCCGGGGATGACCTCCGACCCTCCTCCCGCGGGCCCGGGGCCCCGGTGGCCGGTGGCGCTCGTCACCGGGGCGTCGAGCGGCATCGGCGCCGCCTTCGCCCGGAAGCTGGCGGCGGATGGCTCCGACCTGATCGTGGTCGCCCGCCGCCGCGATCGGCTGGAGGCGCTGGCCGCCGAACTGGCGTCGGCCTACGGGGTGCGGGTGGAGACGTTGGCCGCCGACCTCACCGACGTCGTGGAGCTGGCGGTCGTCGAGGCCCGGCTGGCCGACCCCGAGCGGCCCGTCGACCTGCTGGTGAACAACGCCGGGGCCGGCGGCCACGGGGCCTACGCGGCGCTGGCCGTCGATGACGTGGAGGGCATGGTCCGCCTCAACCTGCTGGCGCCGGTGCGGCTGACGTCGGCCGCGCTGCCGGCGATGGTGGCCCGGGGCTCGGGGGGGATCGTCAACGTGTCGTCGATCTCGGGCGAGCAACCGATTCCCTTCGTGGCCACGTACTCGGCCACCAAGGCGTTCCTCACCAGCCTGAGCGAGTCGGTGCACGAGGAGGTGCGGGGCCAGGGGGTCGCGGTGACGGCGGTGCTGCCCGGGTTCACCCGCAGCGAGTTCCACGACCGGGCCGACATGGGCCGGGCCATCCCCAAGCCCTTCTGGATCACGAGCGAGGAGGTCGCCGCCGCCGGCCTGGCCGCGGTGGCCCGGGGCCAGGCCATCTGCGTCCCCCGGTTCAGCTACCGGGTGCTGGTGGCCCTGGCCCGGCACGCCCCCCGAGGGCTGGTCCGGCGGGTGGCGGGGATGGTCGGCCGGCGCACGTGAGCGCGGGCGTCGCCGTCCGGGCCGCCACCGAGGCCGACCTCGATCGGATGGTGGAGCTGTACTCGGCGGTCGCCGACGAGGGCCGGTGGATCGGTGCCGAGGGTCCCGTCGACGGTGACGAGCTCCGCCGGCGCTGGGGGGCGCGGGTGGCCAACGGGGAGGGCGTGCTCCTGGTGGCCGAGGCCGACGGAGGCGTCGGCGGCCTCGGCGGCCTCGTGGTCGGCCATGCCATCCTCGACCTGGCGGCCTACGGCGTGGCCTACCTGGGGATGCTTGTCGACGGGGAGTGGCGGCGCCGGGGCGTCGGTGGCGCGCTGGTGGGGGCGGTGATCGACGCCGCCCGCGACCACGGCTGCCACAAGGTGTCGTTGCAGGTGTGGCCGCACAACGAGGGGGCCATCGCCCTCTACCGCAAGTTCGGGTTCGAGGAGGAAGGCGTTCTGCGGCGCCACTACCCCCGCCGCAACGGCGAGTTGTGGGACGCAAAGGTGATGGGACTGTTGCTCAGCGGCGGAAAAGCAGGTTGAGCACGATCGTGGCCACCACCGACAGGACGATCGACGTGGCGATCGGCACGTAGACCCGGACGTTCTTCTTCCCGAACGCGAAGTCGCCCGGGAGGCGGCCGAGTCCCAGTCCGCCCGCGAGAACGAGGAGGAGGCCGGTGGCGGCCAAGATGACGGCCGCCACCAGCAGGTACTTCCCGATCTGGGATACGTCCATCGTCGTGGCCGGCGGTGTCAGCCGAAGGTGACCCGGGTGCCGGCGGCCGCGGTGGCGCCGTTGCCCTCGGGCGTGTCGGCCGCCCGGGGGTTGGGCTTGCGGGGCGCCGACTTCTTGGCCGCCTCCAACTCGTCGCCGATCTCGCCCAGCCGCTTGCGCTTGAGCTCCTTGCGGACCTCGGGGAACAGGGTCTGCTCCTCCTCCTCCACGTGGTGACGCACGCTCTCGATGAGCACCATCATCTTGGCCCGGAACCGCTCCGCCTCGGGCGGCATGCCGTCGAGCTCGGAGAGCAGCCACTTGGCCACGTGGTGCTCCTCGAGGGCCTCGAGGACGTCGTCCTCGGCGTCGGGCATCTCCTTGCGGATCGCGGGATAGAGGACCTGCTCCTCGATGTGGGCGTGGACGGAGAGCTCCTCGATCACCTGGTCGGCGATCCTCCGGGCGTCCTGGGGCTTGCCCTCGGACTTCTCGAACTCCTTGAAGAGCTTCTCGACGGTCTTGTGGTCCTGCTTCAGTAGCGTGATTGCGTCCATGGACGGGTCATTCCCGCCACTCGACCGGCCCACACGACCAGCGGGATCTGGAGCGGGAGACGGAGCCAGGCCAGGACGGCGTTGGTGTCGATCGCCATCTGGACGTTGGCCGGGAACACGGCCACGAAGAGGACCGCGGCCGCGATCGCGCCCGGCCGCCGGGTGCGGGGGTGGGCGACGAGGGCGGCGCAGGCGATCTCGGCCACGCCGCTCCACCGGACCCAGAAGGCGGGATCGGCGAACACCGTGGGCACGATCCGCCGGTAGGGCCGGGGGATGACGAAGTGGGCGACGCCCGCGACGAGGAGGAGGCCGGCGAGGGCGTAGGCACTGGTATTGGTCGACGGCCGTGGCCGGCGAGGGAGGCGGTCGTCCACACCTGGTGTTCGGGGCTCGGGGGCCGGCGGTATGGGATCGGGTGTCGTGGGGGTGTCCGTAGACTCGTCGGGGATGGTCCCGGGCGGACGGCGATGGCCAGCGTACGCGGCGGCGGCCTGGGCCTTCGTCTTCGCGGCGATGAGCTTCTCCTGGGCCCTCGGCGGCCGGCTGAGCATCGGGACCCAGGCGGTATCGATCCAGGAACAGGTCGACGACCCCGATTTCGTGGCCGTCCTGTGGGCGACGGGTGTGCTGAAGGTGGTGGCAGGCGTGGTCGGGTTGGCGTTGGTCCGGCCCTTCGGACGCCGGGTCCCCCGGCGGGCGCTCCTGGTGCTGGCGGGTGGTACCGCGGTCCTACTCCTGCTCTACGGCGGCCTGGGTTGGTTGCAGGCCCTGCTGTGGGAGACCGGTGTCCAGGACATCCCCACCTCGGTCGGCCCCACCGCCGCCCGCTGGAAGCTCGTCTTCTGGGACCCGTTCTGGCTCCTCGGCGGCGTGCTGTTCCTCTGGGCGGTGCTGGAGTTTCGCCGGTCAGAACGCCAGTAGCTCGCCGACATCGATCGTCAGGCCGGGGATGAGGTCGGTTGCGAGCTGCTCGCCCGGTTCGAGGACGACGGGCTTGGCGTAGGCCCCGTCGGCGAGGCGGTAGACCTCGACCCGGTCGGCGTCGGGGTGGACGACCCAATACTCGGCGATGGCGAAGCGGGCGTAGAGCTCCCGCTTGCGCACCAGGTCGTGGCGGGGGACGGACAGCACCTCGGCCACGAGCGTCGGCGGTCCCTGGATGTTGGGCGCGGTGACCCGGTGGGCGTCTGCGTCGGACAGATAGACGACATCCGGTTGCACGGTGACGGTGTCGGACAAAACGACGTCGCACGGGGCGACGAACACCCGTCCTCTCCCGGTGCGGCGGACGTGCTCGTAAAGGGCGAAGCCGAGTCGGAGGACGATGTCCTGGTGGCGGGTGGAGGGCACGGCCATCTCGAACAGCTCCCCGTCGATGAGCTCGAAGCGCCGGCCATCATCCGGGAGGGCCGCGTAGTCGGCGTACGTCAGCGTTCGGGGCTGCTCGACTGCCACGATCCCGAGCATAGCGAACTCGTCACTTCTTGTCGTTTCACCACCTTTCCGTGTCTTTGTTGTAGAGTGAGACAGCATGGAGGAGGACGGAACACCGTGGATTCTCCGGCGAGAGGCGGCCGCTCGTCTCGGCGTCGCGGCGCGGGAGCTGTACCGGCTCATCGAGGTCGGCGACCTGCCCGCGTACAAGGTGGGTCGCGACCTCCGGCTGCGGACCGCTGACCTCGACGCCTTCCGGGCCTCGCGTCCCGACGCGTAGCCGTGCCCGAGAGGCCCGTCTTCCGGGCCGAAGTCCGCCTGAGCCGCGACGACGTGTTCGACATCGTCGCCCGGTGCGACGAGATCGTCGGCCACGCCGAGGCCATCGGCGAGATGAGCATCGCCTTCGCCGCCGATTCGGTCGGCCAGTTCCTCCTCGGGCGGCTGATGGGAGACGTGGGCGGGCTCGACGGCTGACGCGCCGGCGGTCAGCGGAAGTCGCGCGACCGGGTGGATCCGACGGCCAGCGAGAGGGCCTCGATCGACTCGGCGATGACGTTGGTGACGCCTTCGGCCCGTTCGAGGCGGCCCCGGATGAGGAGGGCGGGCGACGTCTGGGCCACCCGGCGGTAGGCGGCCCACACCCGAGAGTGGCAGATGACGTTGATCATGCCGGTCTCGTCCTCCAGGTTGACGAAGATGATGCCGGCGGCGGTGGCCGGCCGTTGGCGGTGGGTGACCAGGCCCCCGACCACCACCCGCCGTCCGGAGCGGACGCCGGCCAGGCCGGCGGCGCTGACCGCGCCCATCTCGTCGAGGCGGGGGCGGGCGAACTGCACCGGGTGGCGGTCGGCCGAGATCCCGGTCGACCACAGGTCGGCGGCCGCCACCTCGGGCTCGGTGAGCGCGGGCAGCGGCGGCGAGTCGGCACCCACGACCACGCCCGGCAGGCGGTCGGCGCCGCCCTGCACCACCGCTCCCGCCTCCCACAGGGCTTCCCGCCGGCCGCCGTCGCGCTCGAAGCAGCCGAACGCGCCCGCGGTGGCCAGGGCCTCCACTGCCGGCAACGGCGCGCCCGTGCGCCGGACGAGGTCGTCCATCGACGCGTACGGCCGCCGCTCGGCGATGCGCTCGGCGAGCGTGTCGCCCACGTTGCGCACCGACTCGATCCCCAGCCGCACCGCCACCCCTCCCCCCTCCGAACTGGTGACACTTTTGGTGGCCCCAGGCACCAGATCCGTCACCGGTTCGGAGCGCCCTGCGAACTGGTGACGGATTTGGTCGTCCTGACCACCAAATCCGTCACCAGTTCGTTCGAGGGTGGCTTTGGTGGCGCTGCGGTTGACGTCGGGGCCCAAGACCGTCACGCCGTGGCGGCGGGCGTCGGCGACCAGGGAGTTGGGTGAGTAGAAGCCCATGGGCTGGGCGTTGAGGAGCGAGGCGCAGAAGGCGGCCGGGTAGTGCAACTTCATCCACGCCGATGCATAGACGAGGTAGGCGAACGACACCGAGTGGCTCTCGGGGAAACCGAAGTTGGCGAACGCCGACAGCTTCTCGAAGATTGCGTCGGCGGTGGCGCCCACGATCCCGTTGACCGCCATCCCCGAGTACAGCCGGCCCCGAAGCGCTTCCATCCGCTCGGTGCTGCGCTTCGACCCCATGGCCTGGCGCAGCTGGTCGGCATCGCCCGGCGAGAACCCGGCCACGTCGATGGCGATCTGCATCATCTGCTCCTGGAACAGCGGCACCCCCAGCGTCTTCTTCAGGGCCGGCTCGAGCAACGGATGCAGATACGTGACCGGCTCCCGCCCGTTGCGGCGGCGGATGTAGGGATGCACCGACCCTCCCTGGATCGGCCCCGGCCGGATCAGGGCCACCTCCACCACCAGGTCGTAGAACGTCCGAGGCCGCAGCCGGGGCAGGGTGGCCATCTGGGCCCGGCTCTCCACCTGGAACACACCCACCGAGTCGGCCCGGCACAGCATCTCGTAGACGGCGTCCTCCTGGGGGATGGTGGCCAGGTCGGCGTCGATCCCGTGGACGTCGCGGATCAGGTCGAAGCCCAGGTGCAGGGCGGTGAGCATGCCCAGGCCGAGAAGGTCGATCTTGACCAGGCCCACCGCCGCGCAGTCGTCCTTGTCCCACTGGAGGACGCTCCGGTTCTCCATCCGGGCCCACTCCACCGGGCACACCTCCACCACCGGGCGGTCGCAGATCACCATCCCCCCGGAGTGGATGCCCAGGTGGCGGGGGAAGCCCTGGATCTGGCGGGCGAGGGCCATGACCGGCTCGGGCACACCCACCTCGGCGGGGGTGGCCGAGAGCCGGTAGCCGTCGACCTGCTTCGACCAGGCGTCGAGGGCGCCCGGGGGATGGCCGAGGGCCCGGCCCATGTCGCGCACCGCCGACTTGGGCCGGTAGGTGATGACGTTGGCCACCTGGGCCGCGTTCTCCCGGCCATACCGCCCGTAGACGTACTGGATGGCCTCCTCCCGGCGGTCGTGCTCGATGTCGACGTCGATGTCGGGAGGGCCGTCGCGCTCGGGCGACAGGAAGCGCTCGAAGAGGAGCTTGAGCGCCACCGCGTCGGCGTTGGTGATCCCGAGGGCGTAGCAGACGGCGCTGTTGGCGGCCGAGCCCCGGCCCTGGCAGTAGATGTTGGACCGGCGGCAGAACTGGACGATGTCCCAGACGATGAGGAAGTAGCCGGGAAAGCCGAGGGCGTCGATCATGGCCAGCTCGTGCTCGATCTGGCGGTAGGCGCCGGGAACCCGCTCCGAGCCCGGCCCCGGCGGGCCGTACCGAACCTCGGCGCCCCGCAGGGTGAGCTCCCGCAGCCACGACATCTCGGTGTGTCCGGGCGGCACCGGGTAGTCGGGGAGATTGGGAGCCACCAGGCGCAGGTCGAAGGCGCACGCCCGGCCGATCTCGGCCGCCCGCTCGACCACGCCCGGGTAACGGGCGAAGCGGCGGGCCTGGTCGGCGCCCGAGCGCAGGCAGGCGGTGGCGGCGGCCGGCAGCCACCCGTCGAGGTCGTCGAGGGACCGGCGGGCCCGCACCGCGGCCAGGGCGGTGGCCAGGGGCCGGCGGGCGGCGGTGGCGTAGTGGACGTTGTTGGTGGCCACCACGTCGACCCGGGCCCGCATGGCCAGGGCCACCAGGGCGTCGTTGCGGGCCGAGTCGAGGGGGTCGCCGTGGTCCCACAGCTCGACGGCCACGTTTTCCCGCCCGAAGGCGTCGACCAGCCGGGCCAGCTCCCGGGCCGCGGCCGCGGGACCGCCGGCGACCAGGGCGGCCGGCACGGTGCCCTTTCGGCAGCCGGTGAGCACCTGCCACCGCCCGCCGTGGGCCTCGGCCAGGTCGGCCAACGACGCCTTGGGCACGCCCTTCTCCCCCGCCGCCATGTGGGCCGCGCTGGCGGCCCGGCTCAGGCGGGCGTAGCCGTCGGGATCACGGGCCAGCACCACCAGGTGGCGGCCCTCGGGGTCGGCAATCCCCTGCTGCGAGCGGCGGGGGAGGTCGAGGGTGAGCTCGGTGCCGAAGACGGTGGGCACGCCCAGGGCGGTGGCCGCCTCCGCGAAGCGGACGATGCCGTAGAAGCCGTCGTGGTCGGTGAGGGCGAGCGCCTCCAGTCCCAGGCGGGCCGCCTCCTCGGCCAGCTCCTCGGGATGGGAGGCGCCGTCGAGGAAGCTGAAGTTGGAGTGGCAGTGCAGCTCGGCGTAAGGCGTCGAACCTCGGTCCCGGCGCCGGCCCGGCGGCGGCGGCGGGGGGTCGTACGGCGCCCGCTTGTTGGACCAGGCCGGGCTGTCACCCCCGTCGGCGGTGGGCGGCCGCCCCGACAGCCGCCGCTCGAGCTCGGCCCACGGCAGCGGAGGATTCTCCCAACCCACATCCCACGACTGTAGACGAACATACGTTCGACCACCACCGGGCCTCCGGCTATTGGACGCACTTCTCCTCGGTGTACACGACCGACGACACCTTCCACACCCCACCGAACTTGCGCAGCTCCACCCTGACCAGCATGGGTTCGGTGGCGGCGGGGATCACGACCTCACCCGTGGTCTTCGACACCGCGGTGCTCGAATCCAGCTGGCAGTCGGTGAAGGTGGCCTTGTTGCCGATGATCGTCACCCTTCCGGGGGAAAGCGTGGCCTGGCCTCGAATCTCGATCCCCCGCTCGGCGAAGTCGGCGACCGACCGAGGCAGGTCGGCCAGACGGGCGCCGGTGAAGTAGTCGGCGGGGTCGCCCGGCGGCCGGCCGCTGAGGAAGGCGTCGAAGACCGGCCAGTGCTCGGTGTACGCCCGCAGGACGGCGGCCGTCTCGTCGAACTGGTTGGCGGTCGGCGGCGACGGGCCCAGGGTGGTGGTGGCGGTGCCGTCGGCGGAGCTCGTGGTCGGGGCGAGGCTCGGCTTGGCGTCGTCACTGCGGCAACCGGCGACCCCGAACGCCAGGGCGAGGCTGAGGCCAAGGACGGGAGGGCGTCGGGGCATGCCCGCCATTGTGGACGCTCACCTCGCCGAGCGCAGGGCCTCCACCTGCACCCGATCCGGGGCCCGGGGGACCCAGCGCTAGCGTCGCCGTTGTGAGCAAACCTCGGCGGTGGGTCGGAGTCCTCGCGTTGATGATCGTCAGCAGTAGCTGCACCGACAGCGGGTCGGACGGCGACTCGACAGCCGGTACGACCCAGTCAACCAGCGGCGCGACGACGACCTCGGTCGTACGGCCGGTGGCGCCGCCCGGCCAGGTCATCGTCGCCCAACGGTTCCTGGTCGGCTGGTGGGACGGAACGAGCTGGCACCGGCGAACCCAGATCGTCGGGAACCAGGGGATTCCGAGGTGCCCCTCGTCCTGGGCAGCCGCTACACGTTCGTATCCATCGACGGACGTCGGATCTCGCGGAACCTGGGGAGGTCGACCTCGGAGTGCATCGGACCGGGCCCGGCCTTCGTCGAGGTACCCGACGACGTCGCCGAGATGGTCGGCATGGCCGAGGGTGTCGAGCCGCAGCCCCGCCCCGTCGATCAGATCGCGGCTGCACCCGCGCATCACGACTCGGTTCGAGTGTGGCTGGAAGGCGAGGGCATCGCCAGCCCCGAGGTGTCGATCGATCGGGTGACCAGGGCCGACATCGAGGGTGACGGCGTGGACGAGGTGCTGATCGAGGCGTCGCTCCACGCCGACGAATCGTTGATCGCCCGCCCCGCCGGCGACTACTCAGTCGTGCTGCTCCGCCGCCTCAACCGGGGCGAGGTCGAGACGGTCGTGGTGAGCGGTGATGTCGTCACGGAGGACGAGGTGGGCGCCGAGCACTACGGCGGGTACCTCTACGCGTCACGACTCCTCGCCGTTGCCGACGTCGACGGTGACACGTGGCTCGAGGTGGTCGTCGGCATTCGGGAGTACGAGAGCACCGGGGTGGCGGTGTACGCCTGGGACGGGAAGGCCCTCGATGCCGTCCTGGCCGCCAACTGCGGGCCCTGACTGCCGCCAGCGGTCTGCGCTCGTGCCGGTTGAGCGGTGGTTGAGCGCCGGATGAGCGTGGTCCGGAGAATCGGCCTCGCCGACCGAGGAGAGGATCGCCGATGGAAGACCGGATCCGCGTGTTCGTCTACGCCGGCGATCCCATCTCGGAGACGGGCATCGCCGGGCAGTTGCGGGGCCAGCCGGGGATCCACGTGGTGGCCGAGGCCGACGTCGACAGCGCCGCGGTCGCCATCGTCGTCACCGACGAGGTCGACGCCGACTCGAAGCGGGCCATCAAGGCCCTGCAGCGCAACGGCGTCCCCCGGGTCCTCGTGGTCGTCACCCGGGTCGACGACGCCGGGCTGTTGGCCGCCCTCGAGGTGGGCGCCTGCGGGATTCTCCGCCGGGCCGAGGCCCGACCCGACCGCCTGGTGACCGCCATCCGGGCCGCCGTCGCCGGCGACGGCACTATGCCCCCCGACCTCCTGGGCCGGCTGCTCGACCAGGTCGGACGCCTCCAGCGCCAGGTGCTCGCGCCCCGGGGCCTCACCCTGGCCGGCCTGGCCGAGCGCGAGATCGAGGTGTTGCGGCTGATCGCCGACGGCCTCGACACCAGCGAGATCGCCAGCCGCCTGTGCTACTCGCAGCGGACGGTGAAGAACGTCATCCACGACGTCACCTCCCGCCTCCAGCTCCGCAACCGATCCCACGCCGTCGCCTACGCCATGCGCGAGGGCCTCGATTTGATCGACGCCATCGACGAGGCCGTCCGCACGCTCATCCGGCGGGACGCCCTCAACGGCAGCGACATCGAAGTGGTGTTCGACGCCCCCACCCGCGACTGGGCCGCCCGCCGCAACGCCCCCACCGTCGACGTCTATCTCTACGACATCCGGGAGGACCTCCGGCGACGGGCGAACGGCACGTCCGAGGTGCGCGACGCCTCCACCGGGTTCGTGGTCGGCCGCAACTCCCCGCCCCGCTACTTCAAGTTCTCCTACCTGGTGACGGCCTGGACCCAGCGCCCGGAGGACGAGCACCGGCTCCTCTCCGCCCTCCTGACCTGCTTCCTCCGCTTCGCCGTCCTCCCCCCGGACGTCCTGCCGAGGAGCCTCGACGGCTTCCGACCCCTGGTGGTCGGCATCGGCAGGCCTCCGGTCGACGACCGGCCGGTGTCGGACGTGTGGAGTGCCCTCGGCGGCGAGCTGAAACCGTCGCTCGACCTCACCGTCACCGCCGCCCTGGAACCGGCCAACCTGGCCGACGTCGAGATCGCCCCCCCGGTGTTGGAGCCCCGGATCCGGGTTGCGTCGGCGGACGGGGCCGAGGACGGCCCGAGGGGCGCCAGTCGTCGCCGCCCGCGCCCCACGCCGCCACGGGCCGCCGTCACCGAGGAGGTCATCGGCGGGAGCACTGTGCAACCGGGGCGCACGCTCAGGATCCGCGACAGCTCGGTGCGGCCGCGGCCTTAAGGGGTCACCAGGACGGTGACGACCCGTTGTCGTCGGTGACCATGGTCTCGTCGGTGCCGTCGGCGGCCATCGTCCAGATGCGCCGCTGCCCGCCGCGGGCGCTCTCGAAGGCCAGATCCGAGCCCTCCTCCGACCAGGCGGGGGCCCCGTCGTACACGTTGGTGTCGGTGAGCTGCTGCAGCCCGGTGCCGTTGTCCTCCATGACCCAGACGTCGAAGTCGGCCACCCGGTCGCTCTCGAACGCGATCTCACCCGTCCTCCCCCACGCCGGTCGGGCGTCCTGGGCCGGGTTGTTGGTGAGGAACGTGAAGTTGCCGCCGTCGTCGTCGACGATCGCGATCTCGGCGTTGGTGGGGGTGCGGAAGGCGGTGAGGGCGATGCGCCCGCCGTCGGGCGACCACGACGGGTCGGTGGCCTTGCCCACCTGGCCGGTGATCTGCTCCGGATTGTCGCCGTCCGCGTCCATCACGAAGATCTGCAGCTCGCCCACGCTCGACGCCCACGCGATTCTCGTGCCGTCGGGCGACCAGGCCGGGGCCACGTCCTCGGCGTCGTCGTCGTCGGTCAGGTTCTCCTGGTCCGACCCGTCCACGTTCATGACGTAGACGTCGGTGTCGCCTCCGTCGTCGCGGACGAAGGCGATGCGCTCGCCGTCGGGGGACAGGGCGGGGTCGGTCTCGTCGTCGTCCTCGTCGGTCAGCTGGCGCAGGCCTTCGCCGTCGGGCTGGATGGCCCAGATGTCGCTGTCGGGGCCGTCCTCCAACGAGGCGAAGACGATGGGCCGCTCGGTGAAGGTGAGGGTGGTGGTGGTCGCCATCGAGGTCGACGTCGCCATCGAGGTGGACGTGCCGTTTCCCCCGCCGCCCCCGCGGGTGGTGTCGGGCCGGTCGTTGTCCGTCGTCTGGCTCGACCCGGTCGGATCGCCGTCGACGGGCTCGTCGTCCTGCTGCGTGAGGAGGAACAGGGCCGCGATCACCCCCAGGCCGAGCACCGCCATCGCCAGCTTCACCCACCCGGCGGCGATGACCGGCTTCTGCACCAACGTCCCGGCCGCCTTGATCGGCGGCGCCCCGCCGTGGTCGACCACCACCGTGTAAGGGCGGTTGCGGTTGGGGCCCCGGAGGAACCGGTTTCGGGGACGCAGCGACACCTGGCTCGTCGCCTCCTGGCCCGGCGTGAGCGCCAGGGACGCGGGGTTGACCGACGCCACCAGGGCCTCGTCGGGGTCCTCCACCCGGAGCGACACCGCCGCGGCCACGTTCCCGCCGTTGACCAGCCGGACCCGGGCCTTGGCCGAACCGCTCGTCTCGACCGTCTGGGGGACGAGGGTCGCGCCCAGCTCGGTGAAGGGGGCGACGTCGACCACGCCCTCCTCCACCACCGAGAAGCCGGGGTCCTCCTGCGACCGGACCCGTACGCCGAAGGGCTTGGCCCCGGCGCCGACCGCGGTCGACCGGGGCGGTTGGAAGCGGACCTCGACGGTGCCCTGCGCCCCCGGGTACAGGTTCAGGGTGGGGGGCTCGACCGTGGTCCACCCGCTGGTCTCGCCCACCACGTCGATGGTGAAGACGTCGACCAGGTTGCCGTCGTTGCGGACCCGCACCGAGGCCGTCGCCGTCGAACCCGGCGTCACGCCGACCCGCTCCGGGGTCAGCACCACCGACGCTCCCATCGGCGGATCGTAACCCTTGGGTGTTGCCCGAAGGGGCCACGATGTCTGCCCCCGCGTGCACCCCGACGACCGCCTCCGTGGACTGGTCGGCTCGGTAGCTTGCGGGGGGTGAAAGCCGACGCGTCGGTCGGGCACCTCCTGGGTCGGCTGTCGGTGGTGGAGGCACGGGTCCGCACGGGCGTGGCCCGGCGGCGGAGCGACGACCCCGATCCCGACGACCGCTTCCGGGGCCTCTACACGCCTGACGCCGAGGTCGACCGGCTCCTGGCCGGGACCCGCCTGCCCCTCCGCCCGGCGGACCACGGGGACGACCTGCTGGCCGCGGTCGAGGCCACGGCCGACGTCGCCCAGGCCGACGGCGCCGACCTCCGCCTCCGCCGCCTGGCCCGGTCCTTCGACCTCACCGACCTCGACGCCGAGCTGCTCCTGGTCGCCCTTGCGCCCGACGTGGACCCCCGGTTCGAGCGCCTCTACGGGTACCTGAACGACGACGTCTCCCGCCGCCGAGCCAGCATCGGCCTGGCCCTCGAGCTGTGCCGCGCCCTCGGGCCGGCCAGCGGCGGACGCAGCCGGCTCGGCCCCACCGCCCCCCTGGTGGAGAGCGGGCTGGTGGTGGTCGAGGACCAGGACCGCCCGTTCCTCACCCGGGCCCTGCGGGTGCCCGACCGCGTCGTCGCCCACCTCCTCGGCGACGACGCGCCCGACCCCCTGCTCCGCTCCGTTGCCATGGCCGACATCGACGCCGGGGTCGGCGACACGTCGGTCCTCGAACGGTCGATGGCGGCCGGCCACCGCCTCGTCTACGTCCGCCAGCCCAACGGTGGCGCCGGCTTCAGCTTGGCCGCGGCCGCCGCCCGGCGGATGGGCCTCGGCGTCCTCCTCGCCGACCTGACCCGGCTCGACGGGGGCGACGCGGACCTGGCGTTCCCCCGCCGGCTGGCCCGGGAGGCCCGCCTGCGAGGGTGCGTCGTCGTCGCCGGTCCGGTGGAGGCGGTCGCCGAGCGAACCGCTGGTCCATCCCTGGTCCGGGCCCTGGCCGACGCCCCCGTGCGGACCCTGGTCCTGACCGGGGGCCGCACGTGGGACCCGGCGTGGAGCCGCGACGACCCACTTGTGGTGGACGCGCCCGTGCCGACGACCCCCGAGCGCCGCCGCATCCTGGCGCGGGCCATCGGCGACGGGAACGGCGCCGGCCCCACCGACACCGACGACGACGCAATCGAGCGGGCATCCCAGTTCCGCCTCCCGCCCGAGCACCTCGACCGGGCCGCCCGCTCGGCCTCGGTCCGGGCCCGCGCCCACGGCCGGGCCGTGTCCGAGGACGACCTCCTGGGCGGGGTCCGGGCCCAGAACGGGGCCGGACTCGAACGCCTGGCCCGGCGGGTGGAGCCGGCGGTGGCGTGGAGCGACCTCGTCCTTCCCGCCCCCGTGTTCATCCAGATGCGGGAGTTGGTGGCGAGGGTCCGGCGCCGGGAGCGGGTGCTCGACGACTGGGGCCTCGGGCACGGGACCACCCGCAATCGCGGGATCAAGGCCCTGTTCGCGGGCGAGTCCGGCACCGGCAAGACGATGTCGGCCGAGGTCCTGGCGGGCGAGCTTGGCCTCGACCTGTACGTGATCGACCTGTCGACCGTCGTCGACAAGTACATCGGCGAGACGGAGAAGAACCTCGACCGCATCTTCGCCGAGGCGGAGCGGGTGAACGGCGTCCTCCTCTTCGACGAGGCCGACGCCCTGTTCGGCAAGCGCTCCGACGTCCAGGACGCCCACGACCGCTACGCCAACGTCGAGACCGCCTACCTGCTCCAGCGGATGGACACCTTCGAGGGCCTGGCCGTGCTCACCACCAACCTGCGCAGCAACATCGACGACGCCTTCGCCCGCCGCCTCGACGTGATCGTCGACTTTCCCATGCCCGAGGACGTCGATCGGCGGCGGCTCTGGGAGCTCCACCTGGGCCCGTCGGTGCCCCGGGCGGACGACATGGACCTCGACTTCCTGGCCCGGTCGTTCCGGATCGCGGGGGGCAACATCCGCAACGTCGCCCTCGGCGCCGCCTACCTGGCCGCCGACGACGACCGGGCGGTGTCGATGGTCGACCTCGTCCGGGCCACCGAGCGCGAGTACCGCAAGCTGGGCCGGCTGTGCGTGGAGTCCGAGTTCGGCCCGTATTTCGCCCTCGTCGCCGGCGCCCGGTAGGCCCGCGGTGACGGAGGCGCGCGTGACCGACGACGCTCCTACCCTGTCCCCGATGGCACCGGAGACGGAGGCCCTGCGGCGCAGCCACCCGCCGACGCCCAGACCGGCTCGGCCCGGCGCGACCCACGGCCCGTGGGCGCCGGCGGCGGGGAACCGGGCGACCACGGCCCAGCTGTCCGGGTCGGCGCCGATGCACACCGGCGACGTGGTCGGGCTCCAGCGGACCGCAGGCAGCCGGGCGGTCTCGCAGCGGGTCACCGTCCAACGGGAGACCACGGCCCTGGCCGTGCCGGCCCCCGAGCACGTCAACGTGGTCAAGGCGGTCCACGAGCTGCGGCGAGCCATCGACCAGACCGACACCGAGATGCGCGGCAGCTGGTTCTGGGGCAAGCACCCGGTGCACCCGGTGAAGTTCGACGTCGTCGACCGCGTGCTCACCAACCTCTCCCCCAGCCAGGTGCGCGCCATCGAAGCCGAGTACAAGTTGGAGGTCGGCCACAAGTTGCGCGACGACCTCCTTGGGTTCAGCCCCGACTACCTCAATCGCCCGGTGCCGTCCGAGCTCAATGCCGCCCAGCGCTACCGGGTCGCCGCCCTCCTGGAGGGCACCGCCCTCGAGCCGACTGGGGCGATCACCAGCGCCATGGCCGCCGGCGCAGTGCCGATCACGTGGATCAACACCGGCGCCATCGGCCCGGGGGCGACGCTGACCGCGGTCCCCTCGATGCCGAAGACCAATCCCGACGGCTCACCGTCCGAGGAGCTATCGGATGCGGCCAAGGTCGTCCGCCGCAACCGGGCCGCGGCCGACGCCGCCCTGGTGAAGATCCTTCTCGACAAGAACGACGAGGCCAGCCGGAAGCAGCTCATGGTGATGCTGCGCAAGAGCGCGGCCGACAACAGCTGGGTCTCGGCCCTCTACCTCTCCGAGTTCGGCAAGGACCTGAACGCCGCGGTCAGGGCGCTCCCGGAATGGTGGGAGCAGCGGGCGCTGGCCCTCATCCGGGGTGACTGGACCCAGGCCGACGCCTACGCCATCGTGCTCGTGCGGATCAAGATCGAGGAGGCCATGCCCGGCCTCGTGCTGCAGGACAACGACGACGTCAAGCCCAAGGTCCGAGCGCTCCTCGCCGAGCTCGAAGGCATCCTCGCCGGCATCAACCGGGAAGCGGCCGCGGGCGGGCTCGACACGGTGAAGGCCCTGCTCGCGGTCCGGCTTCCCGAGGCGGGCGAGGGCGGGCCGACGATCGACCAGATCCTGCGCAACTTCCTCGGACCGGTCGAGGTGGCGGTCATCGACGCCATGGCCAAGGGCGACCCGGTGGAGGAGGCGGCCACTCGCCTCATCCGGCTCGAGTCGGCCAAGGACGTCAAGCCCGACGACGTCACGACCGTGCTCCGGGGCCTCCGCGGCCGGGCCGAGCAGGACGTCCGGGGCGAGCTCCGGGAGCGGGCGACGGAGCTGTCGAAGACCACGCCCCCGCACGCGCTGGCCCAGGTGCTCGAATCGGTGACCTCCAGCGGGGAAAAGGCCGTCGAGAACCGGGCCCGCATCTACATCCACCGGTTCATCAACCGGTTCGACGCCATCGGCAGGGCCACCGACCCCCCTTATCGTCAGTTTGCGGAAATCCTCGAGTCGTGGGGGAACGTCGACCACGAGATGGTCGACCAGCTCGTTCGCCGGGGGGGCACGCTCAAGCCGCTCGAGGAGCTCGAGTTCGCGATGTCGAGGAAGGAGCCCGATCTCGACACGGTCATCAACGTATTGCGGGGCCTGGCGCCGGCGGGGCGACGCAAGCTCGTGGCCGAGTACGACGCCGGGGCGGGCAAGGCCGGCCGACCCACCCTCTCCGAGTCGGTGAAAGGCAAGGTCGTGACCCTGGCCCAGACGAGCACCTTCATCAACGTCACCCAGTACACGCCTGGTGGGTCGCCGGCCGTCGCCAACCTGACGTACCAGAAGCCGCGGACCGACAAGGAAGCGTCGATCCAGGAGTTGATCGAGGAGCCCGATCGGGGTGGTCAGGCCGAGATCGGGTGGACGTACAAGTGGACCCGGGACACGTTCGAGCGGGCGATCGAGGCGGGCGGGGTCACCGGCAAGATCGCCGACACGGTCGGAGGCAAGCGTGAGGTCCGGGAGACGCTCGAGGACTCCCACCGGGCGCTCACCGACGCCATCATCGAGTTCCGCAAGGCGGGGGAAGCGGGCGACAAGGCCGGCCAGATGGCCGCCATGCTCAAGGTGCGCGACGCCCGGGCGGCCATGTCGACCGACAAGCAGGCGTTCATCGAGGCCACCGACGCCCTGCGGGCCGCCATCGCCAACGCCATCGCCATCGCCGTCGACATCGCCCTGACCGTCCTCGTCCCCGGCGTCGGCCACCTCGCGGGAGCCGCCCTGTCCCTCGCGGTGAACATCGGCACCAAGGCCGCCATCATGGGAGACCAGTACGACTGGGGGATGCTCAAGGCCGACCTGGTCGGATCGGCGATCGGGCTCGGCCTGGGCGCCCCGTCGCGGATGTTCGGCGAGGAGGCGGCGGGCATCGTCGGCCGGAAGCTCGCGGGCGCGGGCGACGAGCTCGGCTTCGCGGTGTCGGCCGAGGTGAAGGCGGGCGCCCAGAGGGTGGCCGGCCAGGCCTTCGAGGTGGCCGCCACGACGGTCGCCACCAACGAGGCCCTCGGCCAGGACGCCACCGAGGGCATGCGAGACGCCTACGGCATCGCCCTCGCCAAGGGTGCCCTGGCCAGGCGCCGGGCGGCCGCCAAGGCCAAGGGCGCGGCGGGCGACGAGCCGGCGACCGGGGACCAGGCCCGGCGACGAGCCGACCACCCGTGCGACCGACGACGACACCACGACCGGTCGCCGGGGCCGGGCGGGCACCGGCGACGAGCCGACCACCCGGGCGACCGACGAGCCGGACGGGCCCCGAGCGGCCGACGCCGACGACACCGCCGACGTCCGAGGTCACCAAGCGGACCCCGATGGCCCTGGAGGAGGGCAAGCCAGTCCCCAAGACGCCCGAGGGCCACGTGCTCCAGATCGTGGGCGACAACGAGGTCGATGCGTGGCGGGCGTACAAGAAGGCCATCAACGCCGACCCCACCCGGGAGGTCGCCCTCCTCTACAACCATCGGCTGAAGCAGTGGGCGGTCGTGCAGGGCAACGAGAAGATGGTCCCGACGACCGCGGCCATGCGGAAGATTGGTTGGCAGACCAAGGACACCACGCTCGGCCGCCACAGCCACCCGGTCCGCGAGACGGGCGACACGTCCGACCCGAACCTCGTGCCCAGTGGCCGCGGCGGCGACCTGCCGATCATCAAGGGCGACGCCAGCAAGGGGCCGGCGCAGGAGGGACCGCACTGGAGCGCCATCGACGTGGTGGTCGACGGCAAGCCGGAGCGCACGTGGGTGTTCTACGACCGCAAGAACGGCTACTTCACCATCTACTACCCCGACGCCGGCGTGCACGCCAGCCGCTCGTTCCCCAACGTCGAGGCGTACCACAAGTGGTTCAAGGACAAGTTCCACTTCGAGCCCGGGACGAAGCAGGCGGCGGGACAGGGACCGGCCGCGACCACTCCTCCCGGCGGGGGCGGCGACGACGTCGGCGACAAGCGGACCACGACGAAGCCGGCGCCCGAGTCCGACGAGACGGCCCGTGACGTCGGCGACACTCGTACAACAACTCGGCCGGCGCCCGAGTCCGACGAGACCGCCCGTGACGTCGGCGACCAGGCCGGACCGACGCACCAGGCCGGCGCCCGGAGTCGGACGAGACGGTCATCGAGATCGGCGACGAGCGCACCACGACCCGCCCTGTCCCCGAGTCCGAGGAGACGGCCCGGGACGTCGGCGACGAGCGAACGACCACCCGCCGGGCGCCCGAGTCCGACGAGACGGTCCACGAGGTCGGCGACGATCGCACCACGACGAAGGCTGTCCCTGAGGATCTCAGTCAACTCAGTCCCGAGCGGTACTTCGACCCCGACAGCGACGATCCCAAGGGCGGGGCGGCACCCGCCGTTCACGTCCTCGACCCGAACCTCTGGCACCAGGTCGGCGAGATCACCGAGGGCAACAATCCCAACGTCATCCTCCAGGGACCCGACGGCAAGCTCTACCTGTTCAAGCCCGGTCCGGGCGAGACCGTGAACCCCTACGGCCCCGACGTCGGGATCGAGGTCGGCCAGCGCTACCGCCGGGCGCCGGCGGCCGCGATCGTCGCTCGCGCCCTGGGCTTCGACACGCCGAACACGGCGCTGGCCGAGTGGCACGGCGACCACGGTTCACTTCAGGAGTTCCGCCCCGACCTCGCGCCCGACCAGAAGAGCACCGACGTCGACCTGGCCCGGTTCAACCGGTCGCAGACCCGCAAGGATCTCGACGCCCTCGACTTCGTGCTCGGCAGCATGGACCGGCACGGGGGCAACTTCAAGATCGTCTACGACGGTGACAACCCGAAGCTGACCGTCTACGACAACGACAACGCCATCCCGCCGTCCGATGCTCGATTCTCGACGCCCGACCCCAGCCGGCTGGGCCCGGACGCGGGGCAGGTCGGAGACCTCGCCGGAGCACCGCGGGCCGCATACCAACGGGAAGCGCCCCCCCAAGTGAGCGCCGAGATCGCCGAGAACCTGCGCAAGTTCGAGGCCAACTTCCCCGAAGCCGAGCTCCGCAAGTACCTCACCGCCCCCGAAGTCGCCGGCCTCCGAGCCCGCCTCGCCGACATCATCACCGAGATCAAAGTCGGGACGATCCAGGTCGTGCGGTGACCCTCAGAGAGGGACGCGGGCCCTCGCCGCTCGCCGCAACGCCGAGACGGGCGATCCGGCACCTCGGAACGTCGGCGCCAGGTCCTCCTGGTGACTAGGAACGCCGTCGCGGTTCGCGTCGGATGGCAAGGTTGCTTCAGAACCCTCAATCCGTTTTGACCACTATTCTCGGCCCGCCGTCACGCATTGGCCCGGGATCGTCTCGGTAGCTGCCATCGGCGACCACGATCAGATCTCGCTGGACAGTGGCGCACCCTGCGGTTGAGGTCTAGTGTTGATGTCATCGTGCTGACGACCACGTTCGCCGCTCCACAGTGACCAGCGAACAGACCGTCGCGGTGTCAACGGACGGAATGGCTCAGACTCCTATGGTGGCCCCTCGGAAAATGGCGGCGGTTCCTCGCCTAGAACTTGAGGCGAACGACCCCGCCTCCGACCTGAGGCCAAAACGGGCAAAGCCCATTCTGCCCCCCGACGCACATACCGACGGAGGGTGCCGACGGGCCGGCACCGTTCGTGCTGGCGGCGGCGGCGGCGGCGGCGGCTACTGACTCTCGTTGACCTCGATAGACGCCGACGGCGGCGCACTTGGCGCGAGCGGAGGCACGTCACCATCGTTCCGCCTCCATCGAAAACTCTCCGTGTATCAGCTCGCCACCTTTTGCGCCGTTTTGGGCTTTCTTGGACTTGCTCTTACTCTGCTTTTTGCTCCCGGGCTAGCCGTCACCCGCTTCACGAGCAATGGCGGAGATGTGCTCGTAGGAAAGGTCGGTCCCACCCAGGGGGTAATCAGCAACCTGCTGTACACGCTGGGGACCTCTGCCCTCGGAGTCGGTCTGCTCGGGTTAACATACGAGGTCGTCATAAATGGGCCTCTACGTGAGTTCCGGAATTTGACAGAACTGACCAAAATTGACCAGGCTGCGTGTCGTATCGTGCACAGCGTGCTCGCCGACTCAGAGCTTATGGCTGAGGTCGGCCGCTCGACCGCTGTCTTCAGTTTCGATCGGCGTCTTCGAGAGAAAATTGGTCATGAGACCAGCGCGGACTACCTTGTTCAGAAATTGACCGACCAATTAGAGTTGTCCGAAACGCGGGATAACCTGCGCATCGACTTTGCACTCGAACATCAAGTTAGCCAAGCCTCTCTGTCCCAGGAGTATTGGACTTCGGCTCGACCTGGTAAGGCCCTTCGATTCGTGCTGCGCATCTTTAGGAACCAGCAGCAGATAATACCTCTCCCGGTACGTAGCGACTATTGGGTCTATGACTACATCGTGCCACCCGGAGAAGACCCGGCCGGTGCACGGGACATGTTCAGAGTACCCAGGTTCTCTATTGGAGACGTTGAGACTGCCAATATTCCGCACGCCACCGTCACCGAGTATCCGGAATATGACGAGGCGGTGATAGAGTTTCTTCCTCCGATTCCCCGTATTGCAGACAGATATAAGATCACATTTCAAGTTCTGCTGCCGCAGCCGGGACCCGGCGAGTACGCGTACTTTGCTGCTAGCGCCTACACGAGGGCCGCGCGAATTTCGTGCGACTCAGCCAATACGGTTGGACTGGACGTGACCGTCATCGACCTCCTACGGTCCTTCGCGACGCGGCGTATTGACCGCGAGCTGACCGCACGAGTCAAGGGTGTCGAAACAGCCGGCTGGATTGATCCCGAAGCGGCCGTGGTTTTTGCTGTCGGTCGGCGTACGTGAAGACGGTAAGCAATCTAGTGGAAGCCTCCGCAATCGCCCGCTCCGGCGGGATCGCAGTGCTTAAACAGATAAAACAGTCTATGCTCTCCGAGACCGTTCTTTCCGGCGACCTCGGTCCGCTCTTTACTCCTCTTTTCGGTCCTCCGCATATTGTCCCAGCGCCAGTCACTGATCTCGTGTCCAAGGAAGACTCGCAGCGAACCACTAACTGGCACATAGATCAGAGCTTCGTGGATAAACCGCCCGAATGGAGCGCTCTGTACTGCGTGGACCCAGGGCACATTGAGGTCCCCACCGTCTTTTGCGATTCCCACCGCCTGTTCTTGAGCCTCTCTAATGGTTACAGAGAGATGCTTAGGGGGCTTGACGCGACCCATTACGCCAGCTATCCAAGCATGGGAGTAAACGAAGCCGTGACATCTGCGACTCATCCCGTGGTTGTGGATGTAGAGACGGACCAGGATGGCGGCCCAGCCTTGTTCATTGCTCCAGCGACCGTAAACTCATTTGTGGGTTGGGAAAGCTGGGAGAGCCATCCCATCCTCGAGTACCTATTCGGCATGATGAATTGGCCGGAGTTCACGGAGGTTCATCACTGGGCGGCGGGCGACCTTTTGATTTGGCCAAGCCGGCGGTACCCCCATCGAGTGCTTCCCGCTCGTTCGACGGATAGTCGGCGACACCTACAACGAGCCATGGGACACTGGCGTTTCTCCTAAGAAGCGCGTTTCTCCTAAGAACCAGAGACTACGACCACTGGAGCGAGTGCGGTTTGGCTCAGTGAGAGCGCATTCCGGTGACGATAGTGGAATCGCTGTCGGGCAGCTCTAGCTGCCACGCGATTTCGAAGCCGACTCTCTCGAAGAATGAAATATTGTTCACATTAGTGGCCTCCAGGTAGACAGGCCTTCCTATGAAGTCAGACATAGACATGCGATTGAGGAGATACTCAGTTCCGAATCCCTGACCCTGCGATGTTTGCAGCACCAACATGTAGAAAAGGTATATCGGTCTTTCGAGTACGGGCAGTCGTGAGCCAATTGTCGCCAGCGCGTTATGAAACTCCTGGCGCAACGACTCATCTACGATCTCACTCAGCAGTATCGCTTGGAACTCTGCTATCTCGTTATCAGTTAGCATTAATGTTTCGTCAGTAACCCAGATTGCTCTAACAGATCCAACAAGCTCCAGGTTCGTTTCACCACAGCGGGCAAGAATGAAGCTGAATACTCGTTCTAAGAAGCTGGAGCGGCGAAGCCTATCTGGACAAAGAGCTCTAAAGAATGGGTCGTCATGAAAACCCGTGATGAACTCCCGGGTGACGCTTGGCCTTTTCTCGTTCATGTGAACGTAGTCGCCCCGACCTAACGGCTAGGAGGATCGCTAATTCGGCTCCTCCCGACCGTCGCCGAGAGCACACCACGACCTCGCCCTAGGAGTCTATCAATTGCCTTCGAAAAGGACACGTCCCACGGGCAGCGTTGTCCCCCTGGTACAGGTTGACGCGAGAATCCGGCTCCGAGAGTCCTGCACTTCGCTGAGACTCCGAGTTCTCCCACGGGGTCCAACATTAACGAGCACGACAGTGACATCAAAGCATCAGGATTGCATGCGAGGTAAGCGGCAGGTCTGCCCGCAGGGGGCGCCGTGGATCAGCAGTGGTGCCAGCCGCACGCCACGGCGGGCCGGGAACGCGTGAACACAACGCCGATCACAGGTTCGGTCGTCATCGGAGTAGTGGGAGTTGCGCAGCGTTTGGGCCCAGAGCGCCGGCGTCACCCGTGCGGCTCCACCTCGCCCCGGATCCCTGGAAGTCACTCCGGCAGTTTGAGCTCGCCCTCTCCGGCCTCGGCGTGGCGGGGCACCGCCTTTTCGGCAGCGGTCTCGGCCTCCTGCTCGAAACGGTCTTCTGGGTCGCTGACCTGGATGCCGCCCGGAGCAGCCTTGCCATCCACCGGGCCCGTCTTTTGTTGGACGACGTGGGTCAGCTCGTGGGCGATGGTCTTTTGGCCGGCCGGGCTGCTCGGGTCGTAGCGGCCTGATCCGAAGACGATCTCGTTGCCGACGGTGTAGGCGTGGGCGCCCACGGCCGCGGCCGTCTCCGATGCCGGGCCGTTCGTGTGGAGGCGGACGTCCCCGAAATCGTGGCCCAATCGCGACTCCATATGGCCCCGTAGCGCCGCGTCCATCGGGCTGCCTCCACCGCGGCCGATGACGTCGAGGACGGGCGACGCCGGCTCCCCATTGGCCAGGAACTCGGTCGTCGCCTGGTTCCCGGCAGTGCGCTGGAGGTCCAATAGGCCCTCCCCCGGCGTCTGCCCCGGCGGGGAAACATCGGGGCGGTCATCGACATCGACGAACGACCAGTCCTCCGCGTAGCCGTGCACGGGCTACATCCTCCGCGCCGCAGGCTCGGGCCTGGCAAGGACTTGTCGGATGCCCGAATGGGCAGGGCGTGCTGCCCCCCCGGCGGGCCGACTGGCGCTGTCGAGTCACCGGCACGGGCGCCACCCTTCTGGGCGAGATCTCCGCTCTGGCCCGAGGAGGCCCCTATGCCTCAGTACCTGTCGCCCGGCGTCTACGTCGAGGAGGTCGAGTCCGGCTCCCGGCCCATCGAGGGCGTCGGCACCGCAGTCGCCGGGTTCGTCGGCCTTGCGTCCCGCGGGCCGGCCAACGAGCCCAAGCTGATCACCAACTGGAGCCAGTTCACCCAGACGTTCGGGGACTTCACCGAGGGCACATTCCTGGCCCAGGCCGTCTACGGGTTCTTCCTCAACGGCGGGGGTAGCTGCTACGTCGTCCGCATCGAGGGCGACGGCGTGTCGCCCGTGGCTCGGGCCGAGCTCGGCAGCGGTGCCGACGGCAAGGTCGGCGCCTACCAGGTCACCGCCATCGAGCCCGGCGCGGCCGGCAACGACATCGCCGTCGAGGTCCAGCACGGCGACGACGAGGCCTTCAACCTGGTGGTCACCCGGGGCGACAAGACCGAGGAGTTCAGCGGGCTGAGCGTGAAGCGGGGCCGTCAGAACGCGGCCACCGTGGTCAACGCCCAGTCCCAGCTCATCCGGTTGGAGGCGGTGACCGACGGCAGCCCCATCGAGCGCCCTGCGGCAGGCCGCACCAGCTTGGCCGGCGGCGGTGCCAACTCCGCCGCCCGGCTGAGCGCGGAGGACTACGTGGGCGACGCTGCCGATCGCACCGGCTTCGCCGGCCTGGAGGCGATCGACGAGGTCACCATGCTCGCCGTTCCCGATCTGATGGCGGCCTACCAGAAGGGGATGGTCGACCTCGACGGAGTGCAGGCGGTGCAGCTGGCGATGATCGCCCACTGCGAGCTCATGGGCGACCGGGTCGCGATCCTCGACCCTCCCCCCGGCCTCAACGCCCAGCAGGTCCACGAGTGGCGGGTGGAGAAGGTCGGCTACGACTCGAAGTACGCCACCCTCTACTGGCCGTGGGTCAAGGTCTTCGACCCCGCCAACGGGCAGAACACACTCGTCCCGCCCAGCGGCTACGTGGCCGGGATCTGGGGCCGGAGCGACGACAGCCGGGGCGTGCACAAGGCGCCCGCCAACGAGACCGTCCGCGGCGCCCTCGGCCTCGAGATCCAGATCACCAAGGGCGAGCACGACCTGCTCAACCCGGTCGGTATCAACTGCATCCGGGCGTTCCCGGGCCGGGGGATCAGGGTGTGGGGAGCGCGCACGCTGTCGAGCGACCCCGCGTGGAGGTACGTGAACATCCGCCGGCTGTTCAACTACCTGGAGGAGTCGATCCTCGGCGGCACCCAGTGGGCCGTCTTCGAGCCCAACGACCGTGCCCTCTGGGCTCGGCTGCGGCGGTCGATCCAGGCCTTCCTCGTGACCGAGTGGCGCAAGGGCGCTCTGTTCGGGCTGACTCCGGACGAGGCCTTCTACGTGAAGTGCGACGACGAGACCAACCCTGCAGAGACCATCGACCTCGGCCAGGTGGTGTGCGAGATCGGCGTCGCCCCGGTGAAGCCGGCCGAGTTCGTGGTGTTCCGCCTCTCGCAGTACTCCGGCGGCGCCAGCCTCGTCGAATAGTCCGCCGCCCAAGAAGCCCCGCGTAAGCCCTCAGGAGGTACCCAGCCATGGCTCTGGAAGCCAGCGACAGCGCCGTCGGCCACTCGTTCGGTCTCGAGTTCGACGGCATCACCATCACCGAGATCTCCGAGGTGACCGGCCTCAAGATGGACCAGGACGTCATCGAGTACAAGCACAACACACCCGACGGCAAGTACCTGGTGAAGAAGCTGCCGGGCCGGCCCAAGCCGGGCGAGGTCACCCTGGTCCGGGGCCTGACGGGCGACAACAGCTTCGACACCTGGATCAAGAACTGCCAGTTCGGGCGCATGGGCGACGCCCGCAAGGGTGGGGCCATCATCGTCTTCGACTTCGAGGGCAACCCCATCAAGCGCTATAACCTGGAGAACGCCTGGCCCAAGGGCCTCGAGGTGAGTGGGCTGAAGGCGGGCGACACGTCGGTGCTCACCGAGAAGCTCACCATCACCTACGAGGCGATGGCGCCCGAGGCATGAGAAGGGACGCCGGCGCCCAGGCCACCCGCGAGCGGCCGGCGGGCGAGGGCGGGGGCGGGGTCGAGGCGCTCAAGACCGAGTTCGAGTTCGAGTTGCCCCGCGGGTACGTCGACTCGACCGGTGCCCTGCACCGGCGAGGGTCGATGCGCCTGGCGACGGCGCGGGACGAGCTGCTCCCCCTCCACGACGACCGCGTCCGCCAGAACCCGGCCTATCTCACCGTGGTACTACTGGCCCGGGTGGTGACCCGGTTGGGGACGCTCACCGACGTCCACGCCGGGGTCATGGAGAACCTCTTCGCCTCCGACCTGGCCTTTCTGCAGGATCTCTACCGCCGGGTCAACCAGGAGGGCCACACCCGGGCCGCGGTCACCTGCCCGTCGTGCAACCACCAGTTCGCCGTCGACGTGGCCGGTAGCCGCCTGGGGGAACCGTGACGTACGGGGCCGAACGGCTCTACGAGGAGGCCGCGTACGTCGCCTTCCACTTCCACTGGTCGCTCGACGACATCCTCGACCTCGAGCACCACCTCCGTCGCCGGTTCGTCGGCGAGATCGAGCGCCTCCGGCAGCCAGGCGGGCGGTGACGGCCGTGTGGCCCTTTCGTCGCCACCGGTCATCCGTCGCCTGGTGCGCAGGCGGGAACGCCCGGGGAGCCGGCCGTCCACCGGGCCGAGTGGCGCGGGCTGCCGCCGATCCAACGGATGGTGACGCCGGTGGCGGGCACGTTCGGGACCACGTTCCTTCGAGACGGGCCTCGACCTCCCGTCGGAGCCCGGCCCTCGTCGGGCCCCTGGGCCACTTCGTCGCACCCGACGCAGCCGGCGGAACGTTCGAGGTGGCGGCGCGACCGGCAGGCCGACGCACCTTCCCGCCACCCGCCGGCCTGGTGATTCCTCCGAGCGACGGCGAGCCCGTGCGTGAGCTCGCCCCCACGCCGACGCCGGCTGCACCACCTGGGCCCACTGACGCTGGTCTCGGCGCCGCGTCCCGTGATGCTCCAACGTCAGGCTGCGCTCGATCCGACGCCTCCTCCGCCTCCTCCTCCGGGCACGGATGCGGTCGGGACGGTGGGCACGGAACCGAGTCGTCGGCTCGAACTGACTCGACGGCCCACGCCACCGGCCGCGCCCCACGTCCCGCCGACGGCCGCGGCACCGGTCCCGAAACCGGCGGAAGCGCCACTGCGGCCGGGACTGGGACGGGCGTTGCCTCCGGGTGTGAGCCGCCTGCCGGTCGTCCAACGGGCGAGCGTGCCACCCGGGGAGGCGCCGGGGGCGACGCTCGGGGCGGCGGGTCGGCCGGTCCCACCGTCGCCGTCCGAATGGTCCGAGCCCCACTCCCCGGCAGGTACGCCACGTATGGGCGCGGCGGGGGCGCCCGCCCCTCCCGTGGATCCCGGCGACGCCGAGGTCGCCCCCCTGGTCGGGCTCCGCCGACTGCCGATCACCGAGCACCGCCCGCACGACGGGCCGGTGACCGACCGGGGCTTGCCGGCGGACACTTCGATGCCGCGCCTGACCTCGTTGGTGACCGCTCCCGATCCCCATGGCCGCCACTCGGAGATGGAACCTCTCACCGGCAACCATCCAGCGCGGCCCCGAGTGTGGCCGACGCCACCGTCGCTCCCCTGGTGGCCGACCGAGGCCTGCTCAGCCGCCGGCACCGCTCGTCTCGGGCGCAGGGTCAGGCTGGCCGGCACCGCCTCGGGCGTCGACAACCCGAACGAAGGGCCGGAGTGGCCCCCCAGAGGGACCACTCGCGCCATCTGTTCGGGCCCGGGGCACGGCCGCCGAGTCGCCGACGGCGGACTCGTCGACGCGGTCCGGGGTGCCGCTGACCCTCCAGCGGATGCGGGATACCTCCACCCAGGCCACCCGTGCCGCCACCCGGCGGACGGATACGCCGGACGCAGGCGCAGTCGGTTTCGTGGACGCGGGCTCGGTTGCGGTGGCTGCGGGCCTGGCGCATCGGGCGCCGGACGGGTCGGTCGTCTTCGGGCCGCCCGTGACCGCCCGGCCGGGCCTCGGCCCAACCTCGCCGGCCGGCGCCGCCCCGAGCCGGCCGGCGCCGAGCAGGGCCGCCGGCCCGCCGCCGGTCGTGCAACGGGTGCTCGACGACGCGGCGCCCCCCTCGACCGAGCCTCCCGCGCCCACGATGGCCGAGCCCAGGACCGAGGCGTTCGCCCCTCCGGCCGGTCCGGGCCCGGGTGGCCCGAACCCGGGCGTCCCGGCCCAGGAGACCCCCGCCCCCCCGACCCCCGCGGCCCCGACTCCGGCGACCCCCACGGCCGCCGCGACCGCGGCGGCCGCCATGTCCGACCGGGACGTCGACCGCCTCGCCCGCCGCCTGTACCCCCGGCTCCGGGACCACCTGCGGGGCGAGTTGCGACTCGACCGTGAACGGCTCGGGCGGGCGTCCGACCTGGGCCTGCGGAACTGAGCGATGGCCGACTACGAGTCGTACCCGCCCACGACCGTCCACTTCAGCGTGGAGATCGACGACCAGGACCTGGGCGTGTTCACCGCCTGTGAGGGTCTCGGCTGCGAGGTCGTCATCGAGCAGCGGGCCGAGGGCGGGAACAACGCCTTCATGCACCAGTTCACGGGGCGGGTCAAGTACTCCAACGTCAAGCTCACCCGGCCCATCAACGGCGACTCGGCGAAGGTGGCGGCCTGGTTCGCCAAGCTGGCCGTCAACCAGGTCGAGCGACCGACGGCCACCATCTCCGCCCTCGACCCCGACGGCCAAACCATCATCGCCAAGTGGGAGCTGCAGGAGGTCATACCGGTCCGTTGGCAGGGCCCGTCGTTCAACATCGAGGGTCCCAAGGTGGCCACCGAGATGTTGGAGCTGGCCCACCACGGGTTCGGCCCGGGCGCGGCCGCGCCATGAGTCCCCCGACGAGGGCGACGATCACCGTCACCACGCCCTCGGTGCAGCAGGGCCAGGCGAGCAAGGGCCCGACGGTGGAGACGTTCGAGGTGCAGTTCAACCCCAGCGAGTACGTCATCTCCAAGTCGGCGACGTGGGACCACAAGCCGTCGACCAGCGCCGCCAACACGACCATGCCCCAGTTCATGGGGGCCAACAGCGCCGAGCTGACCTTCGAGCTCTTCCTCGACGCGACCCAGACCAAGCCCGCCGACCTGGTCAAGACCGTCGACACCCTGTTCTTCTGTTGCTCGCCGCTGGTGAAGACCAAGCAGCAGAAGAAGCCGTCGGCCCCCTTCGTCGTGCTCGAGTGGGGCCAGCTCAAGTTCACCGGCAACGTCAAGAGCGTGGCCGCCAAGTACACCCTCTTCAACGAGAAGGGTGAGCCCCTCCGGGCCACCTGCAACGTCACCCTCCAGGAGCTGCCGACGGGCAAGCCCTTCACCAACCCCACCTCGGGCGGGCGGGAACCCACCACCAGTCACCGGGTGGTGGCCGGCGACACCCTGGCCTCGATCGCCTGGGCCGAGTACCAGGACCCCACCATGTGGCGACACGTGGCCGCGGCCAACGGCATCGACGACCCCCTCCGCCTCCGGGAGGGGACGATGATCCTCGTCCCGTCCCCCGACGCCGACGACGAGGCCCGGTGACAGGGTGAGCCAGTGAGCCAGGCCCACACGAGCAAGTTCGAGGTCTCGGTCGACGGCCGGCCGCTGCCCTCGCACCTCGACGCCGCCCTCCTCCGATTGACGGCGGAGAGCAGCGTGAAGCTGCCCGACAGCTTCTCGCTCGCCTTCCGGGACCCCAATCGCGACGTGCTCGACGCGGCCAAGGTGAAGATCGGGTCGAAGGTCGACGTCCGGGTCTTCTCCGACAGCGCGCCCCAGGGTCAGAAGCTCGTGAGCGGCGAGGTCACCGCCCTGGAGGCGGAGCTCGACTCGGAGGCCACCACGACCGTCGTGAGGGGCCTCGACCTCTCCCACCGGCTGTTCCGCAACCGGGCCACCGAGACCTACACCAACGTCACCTATGCCGACGTCGCCGGCAAAGTGGCCCGCCGGGCCGGCCTGGAGACGGGGATGATCGACGCGACCAAGACCGTCCACGACCACGTGTCGCAGGGCAACGTGACCGACTGGGACTTCCTCACCGGACTGGCCCGGGAGGTTGGATTTCACGTCGGGGTCGTCGACGGCAAGTTCGTGTTCCGCAAGCCGATCGACGCCGCCACCGGGCCCCAGGACGGCACCTACACGTCGCAGGACCCGCTCCAACTGGTGATGGGCAAGGACCTCCTGCGCTTCCGGGCCATCGTGCGGTCGAGCGAGCAGGTGGAGGAGGTGCAGGTCCGGGGGTGGGACATGCGCCAGAAGCGGGCCGTGGTGGGCACCGCCCCCGCGGCCACCGCCAGCGCGACCATCGGCACCACGCCCAAGGAGCTGGCCGGCCGGTTCGGCGGGCGGTCATACGTCGGCGTCGACGTGCCCTATCACGAGCAGAGCGAGGTGGACGCGGCGGCCGCGGCCCTGGCCGAGGACATCGCCAGCTCCTTTGCCGAGTTCGAGGGTGTGGCGCGGGGCAACCCCCACATCCGGGCCGGGAGGGCGGTGAGCCTGTCTCTGGTGAAAGCGCCCTTCGACGGCCAGTACAGCGTGACCAGCAGCCGCCACACCTACGACACCGAGACGGGCTACACGGTGGCCTTCACCGTCAGCGGCAGCCAGGACCGGTCGCTCTACGGGCTGGTGGCCAACGGCTCGTCCCGCGGCATCAGGGGTGTCTGCACCGCCATCGTCACCGACGTCAACGACCCCGAGGGGATGTGCCGGGTCAAGCTCAAGTTCCCCTGGCTGTCGGAGAGCTACGTCAGCGACTGGGCCCGGACGGTGCAGCTGTGCGCGGGCCGGTCCCGCGGCGGCGTGATGCTCCCCGAGGTCAACGACGAGGTGCTCGTCGCCTTCGACCAGGGCGACCTGCGGCGGCCCTTTGTCCTTGGCGCCCTCCACAACGGGATGGACAAGCCCGAGCTCGGCGACGACCTCGTCGATCCATCGACGGGTGAGGTGCGGCGGCGGGGGTTCATCTCCAAGAAGGGCGGTGGCCTGGTCTTTCTCGACGACGACGGCCAGGAGGGCGTCACCCTGTTCACCGGCGACCACCAGCTGCGCCTCGCCCTCAACAAGTCGGACACCACGATCAAGGTCGACAGCAACGGGAACGTGGAGATCACCGCGGCCAAGGACGTGACGATCAAGGCCGGCAACGCCCTGGCCCTGGAAGCGGGCGCGTCGATCCAGCTCAAGGCGGGCACCATCTCCATCGAGGGCAGCGGGCCGGTGTCCGTCAAGGGCCAGCCGGTCCGGCTGAATTAGGGCCAGGGACGCTGACGATGCCGGGGCCGGCCGCAGTGCTGGGCGACAAGGTGACCGGGGTGTGCGGCACCCACCTGATACCGGGGGCGTTCGGGAGTCCTCAGCCCAGCCCGCCGGTGCCGTTCTCCGCCCCCCTGACCGTGGGGTTGGCCATGACCGTGCTCATCGGGGGCCAGCCGGCGGCGGTCGTGGGGTCGTCGGGCCTCAACCTGCCGCCCCACGTCGGCCTGCATCCCACCGATCCCCATCTGGCCCCGCCCGTCCAGCAGGGCACGGTGGTGGCCGGTGTGCCCAACGTGCTGTTCGAAGGCCGGCCCGCGGCAGCGACCGGGTCGGCCTGCACCATCTGCTTCGGCCTGCCCGGCGCCCTCGTGGGGTCGGCGGCCACGGTCTTGATCGGAACGGGCGGATGAGCGACGACTTCATCGGGGCCGGGGTCGCGTTCCCTCTCCACACCGACGCCACCGGCGGCGTGGCCCTGGTGTCGCGCGACCGGGAGCTGCGGGAGGCCATCGCCATCATCCTGGGGACGGCGTTCGGCGAGCGGCCCATGCGGCCCCAGTTCGGGTGCGGGATCCACGACTACGTCTTCGCCCCCGCCAACGCCGCCACCGCCAGCCGCCTCGGGCACGAGGTCACCGAGGCCCTCGGCCGCTGGGAGCCGCGGATCGACGTGACCGGAGTGGACGTGTCGCTCGACGAGCGCCAGACGACCTTCTACATCGACATCAGCTACACCGTCCGCGCCACCAACGATCCCCGCAACCTCGTCTTCCCGTTCTACGTGATCCCGGCCGAGGAGACCCCGTGACGCTGCCCGCCCCCAACCTCGACGACCGCCGCTTCCAGGATCTGGTCGACGACGCCAAGCGGATGGTGCAACAGCGGTGCCCGGAGTGGACCGACCACAACGTGTCCGACCCGGGCGTGACCCTCATCGAGACGTTCGCCTTCATGGTCGACCAGTTGCTCTACCGCCTGAACCGGGTGCCCGAGCTGAACTACCTGAAGTTCCTCGACCTCATCGGCGTCCGCCTGTTCCCGCCGGGACCGGCCCGGGCACCGGTGACCTTCTGGCTGTCGGCCCCGCAGTCGTCCACCGTCCACATCCCGGCCGGCACCGAGGTGGCGACGCTGCGGACGGAGGCGATCGAGGCCGTCGCCTTCGAGACCGCCGACGACCTCGAGATCCTGCCCACCACGGCCGACCTGGTTGCCTCCGCCATCCAGCCCGGCCGCTACCGCCAGCACCGGGCCGCCCTCGACAGCGGGCAAAGCTTCTTCTGCTTCGACCAGGTGCCGAAGCCCGACGACGCCCTCCTCGTGGGACTGTCCCGGGCCGCGCCCCGCTGCATCGTCACCCTGCGGTTCGACTGCCAGGTGGAGGGCGTCGGCGTCGACCCCACCAACCCGCCGCTGGCGTGGGAGGCGTGGGACGGCGACGGGTGGGCTCCGTGCGAGGTGAGCCAGGACGACACCGGCGGCCTGAACCGTCCCGGCGACGTGGTCGTGCACCTGCCCGACAACCACCAGACGTCGGTGCTCGACGGCCGGGCCGCGGGGTGGCTGCGCTGCCGGGTGATCCCGGCCCTGGAGAACCAGCCGGTGTACAGCTCGTCGCCCCAGATCCGGCGGCTCGACGCGTTCACCGTCGGGGGCACGATCGCCGCGGTCAACGCCGAGGAGTTCACCGACGAGGCCCTGGGCGCATCCGAAGGGGTTCCCGGCCAGCAGTTCCAGCTCCAGCACCCGCCGGTGGTGCCCTTCGGCGACCCGCCGGTGCTCGAGGTGGCGGGCGTCGAGGGGTGGGACGAGTGGCGCCTGGTCGAGAGCTTCGCCGCCAGCGGGCCCGACGATCGCCATTTCGTCCTCGACGGGGGCCAGGGCCGGGTGGAGCTGGGGCCGGCCGTGCGGGAGGGCGACGGCACCCTCCGCCACTACGGCGCCGTCCCGCCCAAGGGGGCGCAGGTGCGGATCCGGTCGTACCGCAGCGGCGGAGGACGCACGGGGAACGTCGCCCGGGGGGCCATCAGCGTCCTGAAGTCGTCGATCCCCTACGTGGCCTCGGTGGAGAACCGGCGGGCGGCGCTGGGCGGCGTCGACGGCGAGTCGGTGGAGAGCGCCAAGGTGCGGGCGCCGATCCTGCTGCGGACGAGGGGGCGGGCGGTCACGGCCGAGGACTACGAGCAGCTGGCCCGGGAGGCGGCGCCGGAGGTGGCCCGGGTCCGCTGCGCGCTGACCGGGGAGGGGACCAACACGGCCGCCGTCCGGGTGCTGGTGGTGCCCGCTGCGCCCGAGGGCGACCTCGGCCAGCTGCGGATCGAGGACCTGGTGCCCGACGACCGGACCCTTGCCCGCGTCGCCGCCTACCTCGACGAACGCCGGGTGATCGGCACCCGGGTCGTGGTCGAGCCGCCCATGTACCTGGGCGTGACGGTGGTCGCCCGGCTGGTCGGGCGGGAGCGGGTGAGCGCCAAACAGCTCCACGACGACGCGCTGGCCGCCCTCTACGGCTACTTTTCTCCGATACGCGGTGGTCCCGACGGCACCGGGTGGCCGTTCGGGCGGTCGGTCCGGGCTGGGGAGGTCTACGGGGTGCTCCAGAGGGTGCGAGGCGTGGAGCTGGTGGAGGAAGCCCGGCTGTTCGGGGCCGACCCGGTGACGGGCGCCCGCGGGGTCGCCGCCGAGCGGCTCGACCTGCCCCGTTCCGCCCTCGTCTTCTCCTACCAGCACCAGCTCATGGTCTCCGAGGCCTGACGTGCGCGGACTCGTCGACGGCCTCCCGTCGCCCCACCCGATCGGCGCCCTGCTCCCCGCCCTCTACCAGGAGGACGGGTTCGTGCAGCGGTTCACGTCCGGCCTCGACGAGGTCATCGCCCCCGCCCTGGCGGTCCTCGACAACCTGCCCTCCTACCTCGACCCGGTCCTCACGCCGGACGACTTCCTGCCCTGGCTGGCGGGGTGGGTCGGCATCGCCCTCGACGAGAACTGGCCCCTCGCCCGCCGCCGCCAGCTGGTGGCCCGGGCCGGCGACCTCTACCGGGCCCGGGGCACGGCGCGGGGCCTGTCCGAGCAGGTGGAGCTGCTCACCGGCTCGGCTCCCCGCATCGAGGAGTCGGGCGGCACGGTGTGGTCGCCGACGCCGGGGGCTGCCCCGCCGGGCAAAGCGGTGGCCGAGCTGGTGGTGACGGTGCGCGAGGCCCCGGGCCAGCCCGTCGACCGCCGCCGCCTCGACTCGATCGTGCGCGACGCCAAGCCCGCGGCGGTCAGTCACCGCATCGAGGTGGTGCCCGCATGATCATGTGCAAGAACTGCCGTATCCCCTTCGAGGAGGGGGCCCAGTTCTGCGGCAACTGTGGCGGGTTCGTCGACTACGTGGGCGTGAGCGAGGAGTCCGCGGCCCGGGCGGCGGCGGCCGCGGGCGCGCCCGGCCCGACCGCGGGTGGAGAGGCGGCGCCCAGTCCCGACACCGCCCAGATGGCGATCGCGGTCTCGGCGGCCGACGACGCCGAGCGCAGGGCGGTGGCGGAGGCCGAGGCCAAGGACAGGGAACAGGCCGAGGCGTTGGGCCGTGCGGCTGCTGCCGCGGCGGCGGAAGCGGCGGCCCGGGCCGCGGCCGCGGCGGAGGTCGACACCGAGGCCAAGGCGAGGGCGGAGGAGGAGGCGAGGGCTCAGGCCGCGGCCAAGGCCAAGGCCCAGGCCGAGGCGGAGGCGGCCGCCCGCGCCGCGGAGGCGTCCCGGCGGGCGGCGGCCATGATCGCCAAGCCCGCCCCGACCCCGACACCGCCGCCTCCGCCCCCGCCGCCGCCCCCGAGGCCAGACGCCGGTCCCGCCCCGACGCCCGTGCAGCCGGGCGAGGTGGCCTGTGGCAACTGTGGTGCCGGCAACCCACCGAGCCGGACGTTCTGCCGCCAGTGCGGCACCGAGCTCCGCCCCGCGGCCGTGGTGCCGATCGCGGCGGCGAAGGCTCCCAGGGGAGGGTTCTGGGGGAAGTGGAAGGTGCCGATCATCGGGGCGGTGATCGTCGCCCTGGTGCTCGGGTTCGTCCTCACGCGCGACGACGCCGCGGACGACATTCCCGACCTGCCCGACCTGCTGACGACGCAGCCCACGCGGCCGACGACATCGTCCGTGCAGCCGACGTCGGAGGTGGTGACCGTCGAGGCCAACGTGCCCTTCGTCGACACCGGCATCGAGCTCAAGGTGGGCGACCGTGTCGAGATCATCGCCCGGGGCGAGGCCGAGAGCGGCGGTGGGCCGTCGGGACCGGAGGGCGACCCCAATCCCGACTACCGGCCGGCCAGCGTCATCGACGGCGGCCACAACGCCCTGATCGCCAAGATCGGCCTCCGGGGCGACCCCTTCCTCGTCGCCGAACGGCTGACGTTCGATGCCGAGGAGGCGGGCACCCTGTTCCTGGGCGTCAACGACACGGGCGTCGACAACAACGCGGGCGCCTACGTAGCCGACATCACGGTCTCGTAGGGTCGGGACCGTGGGCCGCAGGGAGAGGGATGAGCCGGAGGAGCTGCCGATCCTCCTCGACCCGGCGTCGAGCGACGAGTACCGCCCGCTGCCGCTGTCACCGGTCATCCGGGAGGCCCGCCGCCGGGCGTGGGCCCAGGCGGCCGACAACGCCCGCCGCGTCGGGATGTCCCGCCGCGACTTCCTGCGCACCTCCATGGGCGCGGCCACCGTCCTCCTGACCCTCAACGCGTGCAGCAAGGAGGAGGCGGCCGACCGGGGGGCCCGGCCGGGCAGCACGTTCGCGGTGCCGAAAGAGGCGGGAGTCGACCCCGAGGCGGCCAACTCGGTGCTCGACGGCGACCTGCCGGTGATCGACGCCCAGAGCCACTTCCTCGACTTCGACCTGTCCCAGCCCCTCGACCCGGGTTTCTTCGGGTCCGACTTCCCCCAGGCCATGTGCGGGGCCGACGACCCCCGGGCCTGCTTCGGCATCGACCGCTTCGTCGACACCCTGTACTTCCGCAGCGAGACGGCGGCGGCGGTGCTGTCGGCCGTGCCCGCGCCCGACGCCCGCACGGGCGAGCTGAGCATCGAGGTCATGGCCCGGGCCCGGGAGCGGATCAACCAGAGCATCGGTCCCGGCCGCCTGCTCGTCCACGGCCTCATCGTCCCCACCGGCCGGCCGTTGTCGGTCGCCCTCGACGACCTCGAAGCCATCGCCCAGACCTACAAGGTCGACGGATGGAAGGCGTACACCACCAACACCCAGGGGTGGCGGCTCGACGACGCCGACCTCGAGGGCCGGCAGGTGGGCATGGCGTCGCTGCAGAAGATCGTCGAGCTCGGGATTCCCCGCATCGCGATCCACAAGGGGATCTCCGGCGGCGACAAGTGGGCTTCCCCCGACGACATCGGCCCCGCGGCCAAGGCGTTCCCCGAGGTGAAGTTCGCGGTGTACCACTCGGGCTGGGAGCCGGGTGTGACCGAGGGCCCGTTCACGCCCGACACCGCCGACCAGGGCTCGAACCGGCTGGTCGCATCACTGCGCAAGGCGGGCATCGGCCCCGGGCAGAACGTCTACGCCGAGCTCGGGACCACGTGGTTCAACATGATGCGCTCGCCCGACGAGGCCGCCCACCTGCTGGGCAAGCTCCTCCTGGCGGTGGGCGAGGACCGCATCCTGTGGGGCACCGACTCCATCTGGTACGGCTCGCCCCAGGGCCAGATCGACGCCTTCCGCACCTTCGACATCTCACCCGAGTTCCAGGAGCGGTTCGGGTACCCGGCCCTCACCGACGCCATCCGGGGCAAGATCTTCGCCCGCAACGTGGCCGAGTACTACGGGCTCGACCTGGCCACGATCGCCAAGCGGCCCCGGCCCGCGGGCTCGGCCGACACGACGACCACCTCGACGTCACCGCCCCGCCCGGCGACGACCGAGGAGACCACCACCACCCATCACGACACCACCACCACCGACCACGACTTCGACACCACGACGTCGACCACCGAACCGGACTAACTCTCCGCGGGGCCACCTGCGGGACGCGGTCCGCCCTCCGGTTCGGCCACGGCCGCCGATATCGCCTCCGTCGATCGCAAGGGCGTGGCAGCGAGTCTCCGCTGCCGGCCGTCTCCTCGTCGTCATCACCACGCGAGGGGTGCGACGAAATGGTCCGCCGGAGCAAGCGTGCACGTGTTCACAGACTCCGAGCACAAGGATCACGTCCACGTTGGCTCCAAGAGGAACCCTCCGGCCTAAGCAATTATCAACGACCTGGAACCTCAAACAGGTCTGATGTTTTCGGCTCTCCTGACCCAAGTGTGGATGGGATCGGAGCCGGCAGGCGTGTAAGTGGCTGGCTGAGCAGGTCTTCCGGTATCCGCGTGACGCGCACGGGCCGGGCCAAGGTTCACGGACTTCTCACACCCCTGAACCGGGAGGTCCTCAACCCGTGCGCGTCACCACCGCATTCAAGCGCCTCCTTCGGCTCGACGACGTCAACGTCGTCGCCGTGGAGTTCCTGACCACGATCGTGATCGTCACCGTGGCCCTGCGCCGGCGGCGGCTGGTCTGCCCCCATTGCGGGTTCAAGACCCGGTTCCGCTACGACACCCGGCCGGCGCCGTCGTGGTGGCGCCACCTCGACCTGGGCACCTGGCGGCTGGAGGTCCGGGCCAGCCTGCGCCGTCTTCGTTGCCCCGACCACGGCGTGGTGGTGGAGGCCGTCCCCTTCGCCCGGCCGGGGGCGAACCTCACCCGGGACCTCGACGACCTGCTGGCGTGGCTGGCGACGAGGATGGACCGCACGGCGGTCGCTCGTCTGTGCCGGGTGTCGTGGCGGACGGTGGGACGGGCCTGCGAACGGGTGGTGGCGAGCGAGCTCGACGACCATCGCCTCGACGGCCTGTTCCGCATCGGGGTCGACGAGATCTCCTGGCGCAAGCACCACCGCTACCTGACGCTGGTGGTCGACCACGACCGGGGCAGGGTCGTCTGGGGAGCCAAAGGCAAGGACGCCACGACCCTCGACGCCTTCTTCGACGAGCTCGGGCCGGAGCGATCGTCCCAGCTCAGCGCCATTTCCATGGATCTGGGCCCGGCCTACCTCAAGAGCGTCAAGGCCGAGGGACACGCTCCCCAGGCCATCGTGTGCGCCGATCCGTTCCACCTCGTGTGCCTGGTGGGCGACGCTCTCGACGAGGTCCGCCGGGACCTGTGGAACCAGCTGCGCCGGCTTCCCGACGACCGCTGGGCCAAGGACTTCAAGGGAGCCCGGTGGGCCCTGCTGAAGAACCCCGAGGACCTGACCACCACCCAGGCCGCCCAGCGCAAGCGCATCCGACGCAACCGGGGCGGGATGTGGCGGGCCTATGAGATGAAGGAGCAGTTCCGGGCCATCCTGGCCGGCGACCTCACCCGCGACGAGGCGGGCGAGCTTCTCGACCGGTGGTGCGCCCGAGCCCAGAGATCGCGGCTGGCGCCGTTCGTCAAGGTGGCCAAGACCATGCGCCAGCGTCGGGAGATGATCCTCAACGCCGTCGAGCACGGGATCTCCAACGGCCGGGTGGAGGGCTTCAACACCAAGGTCCGCCTCATCATCCGCAGGGCGTACGGGTTCCATTCCGCCGACGCGGCCCTGGCCCTCGTCATGCTCGCTGCCGGGCCCATCGACATCAAGCTGCCGCACGAGCGGGTGGTCTGGAAAGAGGCGTCCTGATCCACATCGTGTCAGAGAACCCTCTGGTGGTTTCTTCCATGGATATTCGTGTACACTCAGGCTCTACATGCATATCCATGGGAGTACACCGTGATCAAGGTGGAGATTCGCTACGAGGGCACGCCGGCCGAAATTCGGGAGTACGAGCGGCTCGGGGAACCTGGGGGTCTGCCTCAAGCACCAGGCGAGGCGCACAACAACGAACTGGCGCCCGAGCTCTCACGGTTCCTTCAGCGTGTGAGCCACCGCAGCCTTGTGGGCGATTGGCTCCGCTGGGCACTCACGTTCGAGGTGTCCCTCTCAGGCTACGCGGGCGCTGGCGCCGCGCCGCAGCCGCGCCGGCTCATCACGGCGCGAATCGGACGGGGCGGCGGCGGGAACGAGCTCGACTACGTGCGGCTCTACACGGAGGGCTACCCAGCGACGATCGCCGTCCTGTATCGCAGCGGACGGCTAACGCTCCTGCTTGGACCCGACGCCGCAGGAGGACAGAACCACGTCCATGTCCGCGATGTTCGGGACCCTCACAAGGTGTTCGTCGAGCTGACTTCGAGTGAGGCTCTCGAGGAGGCTAAGGAACTCTTCGGCCGGACCGTCAGGTCGCGTTACGGACAGGGACCGTGATCCTGAGAACGCGCTCAAGCCGGCACCGGTAATCTGGTGTTCGTGGCCCATCACGCTCCGGATCTGCCCGCCGGCCCCGCCATCGTGGTGACGAACGCCGACGAGGACTGCTCACCGCCGGCATTCCGCGCCCTGCTCGACGAGCTGTTCGCAAGCCCCGAGCCGGAGCTCGAGAGCATCGGTGCCGCTGAAGCACTCAGAGAGCTGCGCGTCGACGCCGGCGCGTGAGCGCAGTCGTCATCGATGCCTCCGCTGGCGCCGAGATCGTCGCCGACACGCGCCGTGGACGGGCGCTCGCCCAACTACTGCCTACCGACGCCGAGGGCTGGGTTCCCGAGCACTTCTATGCCGAGGTGCTCGCCGTCCTTCGGCGCCGGCTCCTGATCGAGGAGGCAATCAGCGATCCCCAGGCCGCCGCGGCCGTCGCTCGGCTTTGCGCCTGGCACCTCCACTGCGCCTCGATCGCACCGCTGGTCAGCGCCGCCTGGGCCTACCGGCACAACATGACCGCCGCCGACGCCTTCTACGTCGCTCTGTCCGAACAGCTCGGCGCCGACCTTCTCACCGATGACCATCGCCTGGCTGACAGCCCCACGTTCCCGCGCGCCGTCCGCGTGCTCCGGCTGGCCGCCAGGTCCTGACCCTCCTCCGCGGGCGCCGTGGGGGGCCGCCAGCCGACCGCATCGGCGCCCTCCTGGCTGCCTGGCTGGTCAAGGGCAAGTCTTCCCTACCAGTGAACCCTCCAGAAACTTTTCAGCCCTTATCATGTACTTCCAGGGACAAAGCCCGGAGTCGGGCGCGCCGTTCAAACGACCTGAACCGCGTCCTTGAGCGCCACAGGTAGCTTCCCCGGAAAGGAGATGACGAGGTGCCGGTGCAAGGCCGTCGCGACCCTGGCGAGGGTGTCGATCCGGTTCCGAGCTCCGCCGCCTTCCTCGAGCCGGGAGATCACGGACTGGGTTGTTCCCATCCGCTGGGCGAGCTCTCGCTGGCTCAGGCCGGCCTCGGTCCGCAGGTCGTGGATGAGCTGCCCGAGCGCGAGGTCGCGCTCCACCTCGACGCGGGTCTCGGTCGAGGGGGCCGGTCGCTTGTTCTTGACGTCGTCCCAGCGGGAGTAGTTGGCCATCGTCGTCTCCTTCAGGGGTTCTCGCGGGCACACGCGGCGGCCACACGACGGGCTCGTGCGATCTCGTGTCGTTCGTTGTTGCGTTGCTTCCGGAACGTGGTCAGGATCACGATCCGCTGGTTAGTGGTGAAGCGATAGGTGATGCGTCGCGCCGTGGGACCGAGCGAGAAGCGAAGCTCGAACAGGCCGTCACCCACGCTCCTCGACATCGGCATTCGAGCGTCGGCGCCGAGCACGGCGAGCCGATCCCCCACGACGACCGTCCGCTCCCACTCCGGTTGCGGGAGCGAATCCAACCAATCGGCGACCTCATCGTGCAGCTCGATCTCGGCGACCGGTCAATGATCGCATGCACACGATCATCGCACAAGAGCGATCATCACAAGCCGTGCCCTCGGCTCGATCCCGCAGCTCAGCCCCCGCCTCAGAAGGTAGGCGCAGCGCAGGAGTCTCCTGCGGCCGTCCTGCCCCGCTCATGTCGACGCGATGCACGGCGGGCCTCAACCGCAGCCGCCCGAAACAGCAGACACCTGCTGGGGCGATCGGGCAGAACTGGCTGCCCTCCGTTTTCAAGCCGCCCGGTGTACCGTCCTACGGCCGGCCGCAGGGACGTCCGACGTCTCGTCCGACCGGATCCTCATGTCAGCGACGCGAGGCCAAGGGGTGGCGCGGCGTCATGGATATCCGGTCCGAAAGCACCACCGTCGTTCCCGCCAAGCTCCGACCTCCTTCCTGGTCGGGGCTGGAACGTTCTCGGCTCACGGACAAGCTGGACCAGGCGCTGGCCACCGGCTTCGGCATCGTGGTGGGGCCGGCGGGCGCGGGCAAGACCACGGTGCTCTCCCACTTCCTGGCCCGGGTCGACGCGCCGTCGGCCTGGTACCGGGCCGACGAGTCCGACGGCGGGGTCGAGCCCCTGCTGGCCCACCTCGAGCGGGCCTTCTGCACCTCGCTCACCGGCCTGGCGGGTGGGTGGCGGTCGCTGGAGGCGATGCTGGCCGACCTGGAGGGTTGGTCGGGGCGGCGGGCGGTGCTGGTGGTCGACGACTTCCACACCCTGGAGGGCACGCCCGGCGGAGGACTTCGTGGCCCGGTTGGTGGAGTACGCCCCCGCGTCGCTGGTCGTGCTCCTCGCCGCCCGCCGCCAGCCCCGGTTCAACCTGTCCCGCCGGCGGATCGAGGGCCGGCTGACCGAGCTGGCCGCCCACGACCTGCGCTTCCGCTCGTGGGAGGTGGAGCGGCTGTTCAAGGACGTCTACCGGTCGCCCCTGCCCCCCGAGGAGGCGGCCGAGGTCACCAGCCGCACCGAGGGCTGGCCCGCGGTCCTCCAGCTGTTCCACCTGGCCACCAGCGGCAAGCCCGCCGCCCGCCGCCGGGAGACGCTGGGGGCACTGTCGACCCGGTCCCGCCTGGTGCGGGAGTACCTGACCCAGAACGTCCTGGAGGACCTGCCCGACGAGCTGCGCCGGTTCCTGCTCGACACGTGCGTCCTCCCCCGCCTGAGCGGCCCGTTGTGCGACGCCCTCCTGGACCGGACCGGCAGCCAGGGCCTGCTGGAGCAGATCGAGTCCCGCCAGCTGCTGCTGGCCCCCCTCGACGACGGCAGCTACCGGTACCACGAGGTCCTGCGCTCCTACCTCGAGTCGATCCTGGTGGCCGAGGTCGGGGAACCGGAGACGTGGGCCCGCTACCGCCGGGCGGGCCGGATGCTGGAGGAGGCGGCCGCCTACACCGACGCCATCCGGGCCTACTCCCGGGCCGACGACGACCAGGCCATCGGCCGGCTCCTGCGGGACCGGGGGGAGGTGGTCGGCTCGGAGCCGGGCGCCTGGATCGAGACGCTGCCCCACGGCATCGTGGCCACCGACCCCTGGCTCCTCCTGGCCCAGGCCCGCCGGCACCTGGCCTGCGGGCGGGTCGCCGACGCCTTGGCCGGTTACCGGTCGACCGAGGGCGCGTTCGGGCCGGTGAGTGCGGTGATCGAGGCCCAGCGCGAGCGCATGGCCCTCGGCGGGTGGCTGGAGCCGGTCTCGCCCCCCGGCGACGACTGGCTGAGCCTGCTCCGGGACGCCACCCGGCGCGACCCGGTGGGCGCCTCGACCCGCGCCCGCCAGCTCGGGGGCACGAACGCGGCCCTGGCCGCGGGGTTGTCGGCCCTCCTCGCCGGCCACGTGCGGGACTCGGAACGGCTGCTGGCCGAGGCCGAGCAGGACGTGGGGGCGTCGCCCCGCCTGGTGGCGGTGGCGTCGTTCGGCCGGGCCGTCGCCCAGGCGTTGGCCGGGCAGCGACCGGTCGAACGGCTGGTGGCGGCCTACGAGACGTTCGAGGAGCTGGGGCAGCCGTGGCTGGCCCAGCTGTGCCAGGTCGTCCTGGAAGCGGTCGAACCGGAGACGCAACGTTCCCCGGGCCCGGAACCGCCCGACGGCGGGTGGGGCCGCGCCCTCGCTGCGGTCCTGCGGGCGGCCATCGGCGCCCAGCCCGGCGATGCCCAGGGGCTGGCCGAGGCGGCGGCCGTCTTCCGGAGCGGGGGGGCACGGGTGCCGGAGGCATGGGCGTCGGCCCTGGAGGCGCTGGCCCTGGCCGCGGGCGACGAGGGCGCATCCACGGCCACGGCCGCCGCCGCCGCCGCCGCCGCCGCCGCCACCGCCCTGGCCGCGGAGCGGCTGGCCCGCACCACTGGAGCCCGGGGGGCGGCGGTGATGGCCTACCGGGCCCGGGCGTTGACCGATCCCGGCCGACGGGCCAACCACGAGGCGTTGGCCGCCGCCATCGCCCAGGAGTGCGGGCTGCGGGCGGCACCCGGGCCCGGTTCCGTTGACCCGGGTGCCGCCCGACCGCCGTCGATGGTCGTGCACTGCTTCGGCGCCTTCACCATGGAGGTGCAGGGCGAGCTTCTCGACCTCCACGGGGTCAAGCCCCGGGCCCGGTCGCTCCTGCGCCTGCTCGTCGTCAACCAGGGCCGGCTGCTGCACTGGGAGGCGCTGGTGGAGGCCTTGTGGCCGGAGACCTCTCCCGCTGCCGGCAAGCGGTCGCTGCAGGTGGCGGTATCGGCCATCCGGCAGCTGGTCGAGCCGGGCTCGTCGGCCGATTCCTCCTTCCTCACGAGGGTCGGTGACGCCTACTGCCTCACCCTGCCGGACGAAGCCCGGGTCGACATCGTCACCTTCGAGGCCCTCAACCAACGATCTCGCGACGCCGAGGGCAGGGGCGACGGGGAAGCGCTGGCAGCTGCGCTCTCCGACGCCCTCGACCTCTACCGGGGAGATCTGTTGGAGGAGGAAGGCCCGGCCGAGTGGGTGGTCAAGGCCCGGGAGCACTACCGGGCGACGGCGGCCGACCTGGCCGAGCGCCTGGCGGCGGCGCACCTCGCAGCCGGTTCCTTGGCGGCTGCGGTCCGCACCTGCCAGCGGGGCCTCGAGATCGACCGCTACCGAGATCGCCTGTGGCGCCTGCTCGTCGCCTCCCATCGGGAGTCGGGCGACCAGGCCAGCGCCGCTCGGGCGGCAAGGGACTACGCCTCCGTCCTCCTCGAGCTCGGCGTGGTCGCTCCTCCCGCGGGCTGACTCGCGGGAGGGCCGGACCGAGCGGGTGACCCGGGCGCGGGGCGGGCGTCCCGGGTCACCGGACGAGGCGTGCGGGGAGGCCGGGGAGACAGATCGGCAGCCACCGCGGTTCGCCTCGTCGGGGCTACCGGGGCGGAGGAGACCGTTCCCCTCCAGATCGAGCAGACCTCACACGTCCTCCTCTCAGCGAGCGAGCGACCGGTACGAGGCGAGTGTGCGCCGAACCGTCGCGGGACTCGATGAGGCATTCGGATCATTGCCTCAGGCAGCGAAGACCGGTGCTGCGTATCGTCGCTGGGTAGGGCGGATATCGTCCGATGGACGAGAGGAAGGTTGGGACGATGAGGGCGAGGAACTTCAAGATCAAGAGAACGGCGGGGGCACTGCTGGCCGGTGTGGTCGGCATGCTGGCGGCGGCGATGTTGACCGCGGCTCCCGGTGCCGCGCAGACCGGCCTGACCAGCGGCGATGCGGTCGCCGCCGACGGCTCCACCGCGTCGGGCACCGCGTTCGCCGCCGACAACTCGACCGCGTCGGGCGACGCCACCGCCATCCACGATTCGACCGCGTCGGGCACCGCCGTCGCCGTCGACGGCTCCACCGCGTCGGGATGCGCCCAGGCGTTCGACGACTCCACCGCGTCCGGCAGCGCCATCGCCGTCGGTGGCTCCACCGCGTCCGGCGGGAGCGGGGTGTGCCCGGCGGAGGCCACGCCGACCGTCCCCACCACCGTCGGCCCATCCGAGACCACGGTCCCCACCACCGCGCCCCCGGCGACGACTCCTCCCGCCACCACCGGGACCACGCCGGTGTTGGCCCGCACCGGGTCGAGCGTGCTCGCCGTCGCCGCCACCGGCATCGTCGTGGCCCTCGCCGGCGGGCTGCTCCTCGGCTACGCGTCGCGGCGGTGGCCGGTGGCCTTCTACGGCTGGTAGCGGGCGTCAGTCATAGGTGGCCTCCACCGCCCACCGGCCACCTTCGACCACCAGCAGGTAGGCGGCGCCGTCGGCGGTGACGACCTGGGTGCGAGCCCGGCGGCGGTGGGCCGCCGGGTCCCACCATCGCTCGTCGACCGGCCACGGCCCGGCCCACGCCACCACGTCGGCCGGCGGCCGTCCCGCGACCGCCACCCGGGCGGGCGGGGCCGACACCGTCGCCCGGCCGGTGACCGCCACCACCCGGCCGGCGCCGTCGAGCACCTCCACCGGCGGGGGGACGGGGTGGACGGTGGCCGGTGCCGGCGGGGGGATTCGACCCGGCCACGGGGGGACGACGGCCGTTCCCTCGGCGAACTGAGGGTTCGGCGGCGGCGAGGGAGCGTCGCCCCACGGGACCAGGCGGGCCTGCTCCCACGGCCCTCGGCCCCCGGCGAGAGTGGCGGTGACCACCGACTCGGGACCGAGGACGCCCTGCACCCGGGCCAGAGCCCGGGCGGCCCGCTCGGCGGCGGCCCGGTCGCCGCCCCAGAAGCCCAGTTGGCGACCATCGTCAGGCCCCACCTCGTCGGGCGTGAGGCGGAGGAGCACCAGTCCGCCGGTGGGGACGTCGGCGGCGGCCCCCCGCCCGGCCAGCCAGCCGTCGACCTGCCACCGCACCCGTTCGGCGAGGGCGGCCGGGGTGAGGCCGCCGTCGTGCCGCCATCGGCGGGCCAGCCACTCCCCGTGCTCGGTCTCGGCCTCCACCAGCACCCGGGTGGCGGCCAGGCCCCGGGTGGCCAGGGCCAGGTGGAGCTGCTCGGCCAGCGACCGGGCCAGGAAGGCCACCGTCTCCAACCGGTCGGCGGGCGGATCGATGGCGGCGGTGACGGCCAGGTCGGGGGGAGGGGTGCGGGCCGCGACCGGGCGTTCGTCGAGGCCCCGCGCCCGCCGGCAGGCGCCCGCCCCCTCGGTGCCGAACCGGGCCAGCACCGCCGGCAGGGGCAGGGCGGCCAGGTCGCCCACGGTGCGGATGCCGAGGCGGACGAGGAGGTCGGCCCGGTCGGTGTCGCCGGTCGTGGCCGCCGCCACCGGGAACCCGGCCAGGAACGCCCGGCTCCCGCCGCGGGGCACCACCACCGGCCCGCCGGACGACGTGGACGACAGGGCGGCCAGCTCGGCCGCCAGCCGGCCGTCGGCCACCCCCACCCGGCAGCGGGGGGCACCGGCCGCAATCCCCGCCAGGACCCCGTCGACCGCCGCGGCCACCTTCGCCGCCAGTGACGCGTCGCCGCCGAAATAACGGGACGGGCCCCGGGTGGCGAAGGCGCACACCCCCGGACGCACGATCTCCACCCCCGGCGTGAACGCCTCGACGGCGGCCACCACCGGCTCGAACGCCCGGGCGTCGCGGCCGGGGTCGTCGGCCACCACGACCACCTGCGGGCAACGGGACTCGGCCTGCCGCCGACGCAACCCTCGCTCCACGCCCTCGGCCCGGGCTGCCTCCGAGCACGCCACCACCCGGTTGGCGAAGACCACCGCCACCTTCGCCGCGCCCAACCGAAGACGGTCACCAGTTGCCAGGTGACCCGACGCCCCCACCGGGGCCTCTCCCAACTGGTGACGGTTTTGGGGGTCAGGGCCACCGAAAACGTCACCAGTTGCGAGATGATCCGACGCCCCCACCGGGGCCTCTCCCAACTGGTGACAGTTTTGGGGGTCAGGGCCACCGAAAACGTCACCAGTTGCCAGGTGGCCCGACGCCACCACCGGCCAGTCGGGACAGTGCACGACCAGCAGGCGTTCAGTCACGGGTCACCCGACCTCCTGGAAGCCGACGTCACTGCCGCCGACGCCGTCACTTCCGGCAGGGGCCACCGACGCCACCGCGCCCATCGGATCCGGCAGCCAGAGCAACGCCCGCCGCTCTCGGGACGCCGCCCCCCGACCGCCACCCACCACTTCCACCCGCCGGGCCCGCAGGCGCCCGTGCCCCGGCCCCGGACCGACCCACTCCGAGCGGACCACCGCCAGCCGGATGTCGGCCGCCTCCGGCCAACCCCCCGCAGCCACCACCAGCACCGACCCCCGCTCCCGGGCCCGGGCCGCCAGCCGCCGGGCGTCGGCCGGCCGCACCGAACCCGAGCCCGAGCCCGACCCCGACGGCGGCCAGGCCAGGACCACGTCGAGGGCGTCGAGGAGGGTGGCCACCACCCACGCCCACCCCCCGGGGCCGGTGGCCGACGGATCCGGCGCCGGCACCAGGGGAAACCGCTCGAGGACGATGCCGAGCTCGGCCGCCGCCACCAGGCCCAACGCGGGCCGGCCCACCGCCCCGCACCACGACCCCGACGCCGACGCGGCCGCGGCCAGGGCCAACGCCAACGACGACGACCCCTCCACCGCCACGACCGATCCCCGCCGCAGCCCCCGCTCGGGCAGCAACGGCTGGAGGGCGGCCAGCACCGGCAGCCGCTGGTCGGCCGCCAAGGACACCGGCGCCGCCCGCTCCACCAACACGCCCGGGATGGCCGGCTTCCCCATCGCGAGCTCCCGGGCGGCCACGACCATGCCCCACTGTAGGTGAGGCCAGGGCCAGTGGTCGAATGTATGTTCGTCTCTTTCGGGGCCCGCCGGGAAACGGGTTGGGACCCTTGCCGCGCCCCGGGGGACCTTCGCCTCTGGGACCACGACCCCGCGTTCACGATGCTGGCACCATGTACAGCCCCAACCCGACCTCCTCCCGGCGCGACAGCCTGTCCGCCTTCTCCGTGGGCCTCGCCGCCCTCGCCCTGCTCACCGCCATGGTGGCGGTCGGCTTCGGCGTCCGGGCGGTGGACGAGAACGGCACCGACGTCGTCGCCGGCGGGCAGACGAGCACCGCCCCCGCCACCGCGTCCGTCGACCTCACCGAGTTCGACATCCCGACCACCTCCGTCGCCGTCGGCGGCTCCCTCCACGTGACCAACACCGGCGCCACCGCCCACAACCTGGTGGTCGACGAGATCGGCGTCGCCACCGACGAGCTCGGCTCGGGTGCCAGCCAGCACCTCGCCCTCACCGGCGTCGCCGCCGGCACCTACACCATGTTCTGCTCGATCCCCGGCCACCGTGAGGCCGGCATGCAGGCCAAGCTCACCGTCGCCGGCACCCCGGCCGCCACCGGGCGGCGACCACCGCCGGACAAGCCAGCGACGCCCCGTCACACGAGGGCATGGACTACCAGGCCATGACCCAGGCCATGCTCGAGACCATGGGCCAGTTCCCGGCCTCGACCGAGGGCGTCGGCAACACCGACCTCCAGCCGACCGAGGTCACCGCCGACGGCGTGAAGGTGTTCGACCTGGTCGCCGCCATCACCAAGTAGGAGCGGGCCCCGGGCGACGTGGTCGACGCCTGGAGCTACAACGGCGTGGTTCCCGCCCCGTCCATCCACCTCCAGGTGGGCGACCGAGCCCAGTTCCGCCTCCGCAACGACCTCCCCATCGCAACCGACCTCCACCTGCACGGCCTCAACGTCGAGAACCGGTTCGACGGGATCGCCCCGCTCACCCAGCCCCTGATCGAGCCGGGCGCCACCTTCACCTACGAGTACACCGCCGACGAGGTGTCGGTGGCCATGTACCACCCCCACTTCCACTCCCAGGTGGGCCTGCCCAACGGGATGTTCGGCACCATCTTCGTGGGCCAGGTGCCGATCCCCCAGGGTCGCACCATCGGCGGAGAGGTGGTCCCCGCCGACATGCAGATCGCCCAGGACTTCCCCATGGTCCTCAACGACGCGGGCGTGATCGGCTACAGCTCAACGGCAAGAGCTTCCCCGCCACCGCCCCCATCGTGGCCGGCACCGGCCAGTGGGTGCTCTTCCACTACTTCAACGAGGGCACCCAGATCCACCCGATGCACCTCCACCAGTTCGACCAGATCGTGATCGCCAAGGACGGGTTCACCCTCGACCAGCCCTACGTCGCCGACACCCTCAACGTGGCTCCCGGCGAGCGGTACTCGGTGCTCGTCAACCTGGACAAGGCCGGCACCTGGGTCTGGCACTGCCACATCCTTCCCCACGTCGAGGACGAGGACGGGATGTTCGGGATGGTCACCGCGGTGGTCGTCCAGTAGTCGCCCCCCGAAAATCGCCGCAGCGGGCGGGTCACGGGGCAGGACGTACAGTCCTGCCTCGTGACGACACGTGATGCCGACCGCTGGCGGGTGCCACCGGGCACGACCGTCGACCTCACCGCCATCGATCCCGGCAGCACCGACGGGATGCCGGCGAAGGACAGGGCGGCCGTGGTCGTGCCCGACCTCCACGACCGGCTCCGCAGCCTCCAGGAACGGCTCTTCGCCGAGCACCGGCAGTCGCTGCTGATCGTCCTCCAGGCGATCGACGCCGGCGGCAAGGACGGGACGATCAAGCACCTCTTCGGCGGCCTCAACCCGGCCGGCGCCCAGGTGGTGTCGTTCGGCGTGCCGTCGGAGGACGAGCTCGCCCACGACTTCCTGTGGCGGGTCCACCAGCGCACGCCGGCCAAGGGCAACGTGGTGGTGTTCAACCGCTCGCACTACGAGGACGTCCTCGTGGTTCGCGTGAAGGACCTGGTCCCGGAGGAGGTGTGGCGTCCCCGCTACAAGCTCATCAACCACTTCGAGGCCAACCTGGCCGCGGCCGGGACCACGATCGTGAAGGTCTTCCTCCACATCTCCAAGGAGGAGCAGGCCGAGCGCTTCCGCGATCGCCTCGACGACCCCACCAAGTGCTGGAAGTTCCGGGTCGGCGACCTCGACGACCGGGCCCGGTGGGACGACTACCGCCAGGCGTTCGAGGAGGCCATCACCCGCACGTCGACCGAGCAGGCGCCGTGGTACGTGGTGCCCGCCGACCATAAGTGGTACCGCAACTGGGCCGTCAACCGCATCGTGGTGGAAACCCTGGAGGCGATGGACCCCCGCTACCCGCCCTGCGACGAGCTCAAGGGCGTCGTGATCAGCTAGACGGGCTGGATCAGCTGGACGGCTGGATCAGCTGGACGGGCCGGCCATGGGGTCGACGACCTCGACGCCCTCCCGGTAGTACGTGAACAGGTCGCGGATGATGTCGCCCATGCCCTCGGTGTCGGCGCCCGCCTTGAGGTCGACGGTGACCATGTTGGAGTAGATGTGGACGCCCTCCACCCCGCCGGCGGCGAACAGGCGGCGGGCCAGCTCGTCGACCGGCTTGTCGCGGGTGGCGTCGGACGCGGTCTTGAACCGCTCGTGGCCCATCCCCGACAGGCTGCGGTTGAGCTCGAAGATGGCGACATCGGGGCGGACCGACGGCTTCCTGGTGACGGTGATCAGCTGGCCCATGCGGCCTGGACACTACTCACCGCCGGCACCCCCCATCGACGCCGGATCGAAGACACGGCCCCCGGGAGCCCGCTGGGTACGATTCGGCCCGTGTCCGAACGGGAGCCGGTGCCGGTCCGCACCATCATGGCCACCATCGGGCTGGTTCTGGCCACCGCCCTCGGCATCTGGCTGATCCAGAAGGTCGCCCACACCCTCGCCCTGCTCGTCGTCTCCGCCTTCTTCGCCACCGTGCTCACGCCGGCGGTCGACCTCGTCAAGCGCACGCTCCACGTCAAGCGGGGACAGGCCACGGGCATCGTCTTCCTCCTTCTCCTCCTGACCCTGGCCGGGCTGATGTACGCCTTCATCCGTCCCCTCGTCGACCAGACCACGGAGGCGGTCGACAAGTTCCCGCAGTACCTGAGCGACGCCCAGAAGGGCCAGGGACCGCTGGGCGGCCTGGTCCGCAAGTACGACCTCGAACGCCGCTACGAGGAGAACAAGGACAAGATCTCCGACGCCCTGAGCAAGTCGAGCAGCCGCCTGGTCGACTACGCCAGCAAGGCCTTCGCCGGCATCCTCTCCCTGCTCACGGTGCTGGTGCTGACGGTGATGATGGTGCTCTACGGCCCCGACCTGCTGAGCAGCGGCCTGGGGGCGCTCTCGCCACCAAAACGCGACCGGGTCAAGGCGGTGGCGGCCGACTGCGCCAAGGCCCTCACCGGCTACGTCATGGGCAACCTGCTCATCAGCGTGGTCGCGGGCTCGCTCACCTTCGTCGCCCTGTGGGTCTTCGGCGTGCCGTTCAAGGGGGTCCTCGCCCTGTGGACCGCTTTCGCCGACCTCATCCCCCTGGTGGGCGCCACCCTCGGCGCCATCCCCACCATCGGCGTCGCCTTCCTCCACTCGGTGCCCGCCGGGATCGGGATGCTGGTCTTCTACACGATCTACCAGCAGTTCGAGAACCACGTCCTCCAGCCCCAAATAATGTCCAAGACGGTGCAGATCAACCAGCTGTTCGTGCTGGTCAGCGTGCTCTTGGGGGTGGAGGTGTTCGGCATCCTGGGCGCGCTTCTGGCCATCCCCGCGGCGGGCGTGATCTCGGTGGTCGTCCGCGACCTGTGGGACAACCGCCGGGGCCGGTTCAAGGAGGAGCCCACCATCGGCGAGGACGAGATCCCGGTCGACACCGCCATCGCCCACGAGGAGGCGGAGGAGGACCGGGAGGCGGAGGAGGAACGGGCGGCCGATGCCGACGACCAGGACGACCCGGCGCCGACCCCGTCCCCGAGTGGCCCCGGCCCCGAACCGGGAGCCGACTGATGCCCTCCGAGGTGGTGGAGGTCGAGGGCCACATCATCGACTCGCTGATCCTGGCCAAGATCCTCGACGTGATCCTCGACGCGGGGGCCGACTACCGCCTGCTCGACTTCGACATCGGACGCACCAACACCGACGCCAGCCGGGCCCGCTTCGAGGTCACCGCCGACGACGACGACCTGCTGGGCGCGCTCCTCGACGAGCTCCACATCCACGGGGCCAACCGGGTGGTCACCGGCGACGCCGTCACCACCTTCGCCGACACCCCGGGCGTCCTGCCCGAGGGCTTCTACTCCACCACCAACCTGGCCACCGAGGTCCGCCTGCACGGGCGGTGGGTGCCGGTGGTCAACCCGGAGATGGACTGCGGGCTCGTGGTGCGCCCCGACGGGCAGGTCCGCACCATCCCCATGCACCGGGTGGTGGTGGGCGACGCCATCGTGGTGGGCGCCGACGGGGTGCGGGTACGTCCCATGTCGCGTCCCCGCGGCCCGAGCCCGTTCGAGTTCATGAACTCCGACGTGTCCTCGGAGAAGCCCAAGGAGCTGCTGGTGTCCCAGGTGGCCGAGCGCATACGCCTGGCCCGGGCCGCGGGAGGCAAGATCCTCGCCGTGTGCGGGCCGGCGGTCGTCCACACCGGCGCCGCCCCCGACCTGGCCCGCCTGGTGCGGGGCGGGTGGGTCGACGTCCTCTTCGCCGGCAACGGCTTCGCCACCCACGACATCGAGTCCAACGTGCTGGGCACGTCGCTCGGCGTGCCCCTCGTCGGCACCCTGCCCCTGGAGGGGTCCCACAGCAACCACCTGCGGGTGATCAACGAGGTCCGTCGGCGGGGGTCGATCGCGGCTGCGGTGGCCGACGGGTTCATCCCCGGGGGCGTGATGTACGAGTGCGTGCGCCTGGGCATTCCCTTCGTGCTGGCCGGCTCGGTGCGCGACGACGGTCCCCTCCCCGACGTCAAGACCGACATGGTGGAGGCGGCCGACGCCATGCGCGAGCTGGTTCCGGGGGTGACGGTGGCGCTCATGCTGGCGTCGACCCTCCACGCCATCGCCACCGGCAACATGCTGCCTGCGGGGGTGGAGACATTCTGCGTCGACATCAACCAGGCGGTGGTCACCAAGCTCGCCGACCGGGGCAGCCACCAGGCGCTGGGGATCGTCACCGATGCCGGCCTGTTCCTCCACAGCCTGGCCGACCACCTCACCCCTTGACCGCCGGACCCCTGTGACGGCCCTCGCCTGGGGCCGGCGGTTCCTCATGTGCCCGCCGGTGCACTTCGGCGTCCTCTACGAGATCAACCCGTGGATGCACCGCGAGGTCCGGGTCGACGTCGACCGCACCCGGGAGCAGTGGGACGGCCTGGTCGCCAACCTGGAGGCGGCGGGGGCGGAGGTCGAGGTCATGGAGCCCCAGCCCGACCTGCCCGACCTTGTCTTCACCGCCAACGCCGGCACCCTCAACCACGAGGTCTTCGTCCCCAGCCGCTTCCGCCACCCCGAGCGCCAGCCCGAGGTCCCCCACTTCGTGGACTGGTTCGAGCAGGCCGGCTATCAGGTGCGCCGGCTCCCGGAGGACGTGTCGCACGAGGGGGCGGGCGACACCCTGCCCTTCCGGGACGTGTTCCTCTCCGGCTACCGCTACCGCTCCGACGCCGGCGCCCACGGGCCCCTGTCCCGGCTGATCGGGGCGCCGGTGCGTCCCATCGAGCTGGCCGACCCCCGCTGCTACCACCTCGACCTCACCTTCTGTCCCCTCGACGACCGCCGGGCGCTGGTCGCCCGCCACTTCTGGGACGCCTACGGGCGCAAGGTGGTCGACGCCCTGGTGCCCGAGCCGTTCGCCCTGGAGGACGACGAGGTGCTGGCCTTCTGCGCCAACTCGGTGGTGGTGGGCACCACCGTGATCATGCCGTCGTGCCCGCCCCGGGTCGGCCGCCAGCTGGAGGCGTGGGGCTTCGACGTGGTCGTGTCGCCGGTGGACGAGTTCCAGAAGGGGGGCGGCGCCTGCCGCTGCCTCACGCTCGCGTTGGATGTCGCGGTGGGATCGGCGGACCGCGAACGCACCCGTGGGTCCTGGGTCGGAAAGGGGCGCTAGGCGCCCCTTTTCATACCCAGGAAGGGTGGCGGCGGTGCGTCCAGCCGGGTCGTCACCTCCACCAGCGACGGGCGGCGGGGTGGCTCGCTGAACCCGAAAAGCAGCGGCGGCGTCAGCGGGCCGACGGAACCCAGGTCGAGGCCGCCGAGGGTGGCCCGGGCTGCCGTCACCGGCCGGTACCGCGACGCCTGATACCACTCCCGCACGCCGGAGGGGCTCACACCGTAGGCCTCGACGTGCAGCAAGCGGCGGGCGATCGGTGCCTCCAGGTACCGGGTGAACCACCGCGGCCGGCGGCGTGGGGCAGGGATGGGCCAGCCGCGGCCGGCCTCGAGATGAAGTTCGAGTCCGAGGTCGGGAGCGTGCAGGTCGAGGCCGTGGCCATCCGCCTGCACGACGAGCGGGGTCACGAGCACCCGGTCGAAGGCGTAGACGGCGGACACGAAGCCGGCCACGGCCTGCGTCGGCGCCGCCAGCCACCGCTCGCCGGTGGAGCGTCGCCCACATGAGGTCGTCCATCGGACCGAGCGGCCCCGACCGCCAGTGCCCGACCACGAACCGGTCGCCGGAGGCAAAGCCGGCGCTGGCGATCACGCCGACGAGCAAAGGACGCGGACGAGTCAAGGACCCGGACGAGCCAAGGACGCGGACGAGCCAAGGACGCCTACGAGGACGTGTCGACCCGATCCCGTGCCCGCTGCCGGTTCCTCGATGCCACCCGCCAGATGGCGACCGCGAACGCCACCGACACGACCGCCAGGGCCACGTGGACCACCTTGAAGGCGGTGTCCCGGGTCTCGTCGCCCAGGATGTTGCGGATCCGGGTGACCCAGATGAACAGGGTCCAGGCGGCGGCGGACTTCAGGAGGATGGCGTCGCGGCGGCTCACGCCCCGACCGTACCGAAGCCAGTGCCCGATGGACGACTCCGGGCTACAGTCGCCCTCCCCGAGCGACGGCGGTGGCGATGTCCGAGAAGCAGCTCGACCAATCCTCCTCCTACGACCTCGGCCCCGATCCGGCCGAGTGCGACATGGTCATGAAGGGCGGCATCGCCAGCGGGGTCGTCTACCCCGGGGCCGCCTGCCGGCTGGCCGTGAAGTACCGCCTCCGCCGGCTCGGTGGGACGTCGGCCGGCGCCATCGCCGCCACCTTCGCCGCCGCCGCCGAGCGGGGCCGAAGCGCCGGCCCCGAGGGCGGGTTCGTGGCCCTCAACGCCATCCCCCAGGAGATCGGCGGCTCGCTGGCCAAGATGTTCCAGGCGTCCGCCGGCGGTCGACCAGCGTTCACGCTGCTCCTGGCCTGGGTCGACCCCGGCCGGACGACGGTCGGCTTCGTGGGCCGGGTGATCGGCGCACTGGTCCACCCGTTCTCGTTGCTCTGCGGACTGGTGGTGGCGGCGGTGGTCGCAGCCATCGGCGCGGGCTACACGATGGTCGTGAGTGACACCGACGCGGTCGGGGGGCTCCTGGCCTGGCTGCCGGCGGCCGTGGTCACCGGGGTGTTGGCAACGGTCGTCGTCGGCGCCATCCGGCTGGTCCGGGGGACGCTGCGGGCCCTCGACGCCAACGGCTTCGGCCTGTGCGACGGCCACACCACCGATCCCGCCGTCGACCACCCGCCCCTCACCGACTGGATGGCCGACGCCCTCGACCGCATCGCCGCCATCTCCCCGGCCCCGGCCCGGCCCGCGGGCACGCCGCTGACCTTCGGCGACCTCTGGGGCGAGGCCGCCTCCGCCGCCTACCGGGAGGCCATGCCCGACATCCACGACGGCGAGGCGTCGACGCTCTCGCTCATCGCCCGGCAGTCCCTGGCCAAGGCCCGCGACGTCGACGTGGTGGTGCTCACGACCAACCTCTCCCACGGCCGGCCCTACCGCTTCCCCTTCTCCCTCCAGGTCTTCTACTGGTGCCCGACGTGCTTCGCCCAGTACTTCCCCGAGCGAGTGGTCGACCACCTGCGGGCCACCGGCGCGGTGACCACACCGTCCGACGACCCCGGCGACGGCGACCGCAAGGTGGAGCTGCTCTGCCCTCGGCATCCCGGCGTGCGCCTCTGGTACCTGCCGCGGGCGGTCGACCTCCCGGTGGTCATGGCCGCCCGCCTCAGCCTCAGCTTCCCGGGGCTGCTCAGCACCGTCCCGTTCCACGCCGTCGACTTCGCCACCACCGAGGGCAACGTGAAGGTGAAGACGGCCTGGTTCTCCGACGGCGGGATCGCCAGCAACTTCCCCATCCACTTCTTCGACCAGCTGCTGCCCACCCGGCCCACGTTCGGCATCAACCTCACCGACGTCCACCCCGACAGCCCCGACCTCGTCTGGCGGCCTCGGGACGACCGGGCCTCGGGGCTCCTACCCCCGCACCGGACCATCACGTCCACCTTCGGGTTCGTCGGCGCGCTGGTCGACACCCTGCAGAACTGGGTCGACAACATGCAGATCACCACCCCCGGGTTCAACAAGCGGGTGGCCAACGTCCGTCAGCGGGAGGACGAGGGCGGCCTGAACCTGAAGATGTCGCCGCAGACGATCACCGACCTGTCGGACCGGGGCAAGGCCGCCGCCGCCCTGTTCGACAACTTCGACTTCGACCGCCACCGGGTGGTTCGCTACCGGATCGCCATGGCCGGCCTCGACGAGGTGTTCGACGCCATGCAGGAGCCCTACCCCGCCTACCGGCCGGTTCTCAAAGCAGGCAAGGTGACGGACAAGCTCCTCGGCACCAGCGACGGATTGATGGAGCTGACCGCCACCTGGGGCGAGATCGGGCATCCCGCCCAGGTCGGCGCGCCCAAGCCCCAACCCGAGCTCCGCCTCCTGCCGAGGCAGTAACGGTGGAGGCGCCGTTCGAGTCTCTCGGGGGCGTCACCCGCGCTGCCGCCGAGGTGACGAGCTGGTCGGGGCCGGCGGGTGCGGTCACCCGGGGGATGGCGTGGTCGGCGCTCGCGATCGGCGTCCTCGACGTGGTCGAGAACTGCTGCCTGCTGGCCGAGCTGCGTCACGCCGAGGACCCAGCGACCTGGGCCGGCTGGCGAAGTCGGCCAAGGGCGCAGCCCAGGTCAAGTTCGCCCTGCTCGGGGTGGGCGGCGGATGGCTGTTCCTGGTCGTTGCCCCCGTTGTCGTCTTCCACCGGGGCTAGAGGCTCCAGCCGGACCAACGGCGGGGTGCCAGCCTCATCCCTGGCCGGTGATCCAGGGCGTCGTCGGTCGTGGCCTCCTACCAGAGCGTGGGCTGGGGCAGCTCGCGGACGAGGCGGGGGACGCCGGGCCACGGGAGGTGGTCCATGAACACCCAGGCCCGGCGGTGGATCGAGGTCGGTCCCCAGGCGGCCAGGGCGGCCTTGTGGCGGGGGCATGGGTAGCCCTTGTTGAGGTCGAAGTCGTAGCCGGGGAAGTGCTCGGCCTCGGCCCGCATGATGCGGTCGCGGGTGACCTTGGCCAGCACCGACGCCGTCGCGATCGACAGGCAGGAGGCGTCGCCCCGGACGATGCGGGTGACGTGGCCGCCGCCGACGAAGTCCCACCGGCCGTCGACCAGGATGGCGTCGGGCGCAGCCGTCAGCCCGAGTCCCTCGAAGGCCCGGCGGGCGGCCAGCTTCTGGGCGGCCGACATCCCCAGGTCGTCGCACTCCTGCTGGCTGGCGTGGCCGACGGCCCACGTCTGGCACCACGCCGCAACCTTGGGGAAGAGCCGCTCCCGCTCGGGCTCGGTGAGCATCTTGGAGTCGCGGACCTTGTACACCCGCCGGTCGCGGGGGAGCACCGCCGCCCCGACCGAGATCGGTCCCGCCCACGAGCCCCGCCCGACCTCGTCGACGCCCACCACCACCGCGGCCCCGGAGTCCCACAACGCCCGCTCCACACCCAGGCTGGGCACGGTTCGGGCAGCGGCCATCGAATGCCGACGGTACTTCGCGACCTGGGATGATGCGAGGACGCAAAAGCGTTGGAAACGTCATGAAAGGTGATCGAGTAGAGATCGTGATCGACGCGGGCGGCGAGACCCGCACCTACAACGTGGAGGCGACGCGGGCGGGCCGGAAGGTCGACGTCCGCACCGGGCGGGGATTGGTCGAAGTCACCGAGGTGACCCGGGGCGGCACCCCGGTGCGCACCGCCCGGTTCATGGCCAGCCGGGTTCTCGCCCTGGTCGAACACCCGGCGTCCCAACGGGCCGAGCCCGACGACCAGAAACCCCTGGCTTCCGTCGCGTGACCGGCCACCACCTGGCCCAGTGCAACGTCTCACGACTGCTGGCGCCGCTCGACGCGCCGCAGCTGGCCGACTTCGTCGCCGCCCTCGGGCCGGTCAACGCCCTCGCCGACGACGCCCCCGGCTTCGTGTGGCGGCTACAGGACGACGACGGCGTCGCCACGTCGATCCGGGCCTTCGTCGACGAGTCGGTGATCCTGAACCTGAGCGTCTGGGAGTCGGCCGAGGCCCTGGCCGACTTCGCCTACCGGTCCGGCCACCGTGACGTCATGCGCCGGCGGCGGGAGTGGTTCGTGCCCATGGACGAGGCCCAGCTCGTCCTGTGGTGGGTCCCCGCCGGGCATGTTCCCGACGTCGCCGAGGCCAAGGACCGCCTCGAGCTCCTCCGTCGGGTCGGCCCGTCCCCCGCCGCCTTCACGTTGCGCGCCCTCTACCCGGTCGGCGCCACCGAGCCCGTCTCCCTGGTCCGCCCGCCGGGGAGCGTCACCCTCGGTCGAAACGGCTGACCGTCTCCACGTGGAAGGTGTGGGGGAAGGCGTCGACCATCGCCACCGACCCCAGGCGATAGCCGGCGGCGGCGAGGAGGGCGACGTCGCGCCCGAGTGACGCGGGGTCGCAGCTCACCAGCACCAGGCGGGGGGCGCCCAGGGCGGTGAGCGCCGCCACGCCGGGACGGCCGAGTCCGGGACGGGACGGGTCGGCCACCACCACCTCGATGCGGCCTGCCCGCTTGCCGGTGGGACGCCACCGGCCCACCTCCGACACCACCACCTTGGCGTCGAGATCGGCCAGGTTGACCCGGGCGTCGGCCGCCGCCCCCCGGTCGCTCTCCACCGCCGTCACCCGCGCCCCCCGGGCCGCACCGAGGGCAGAGGCGAACAGGCCCACGCCGGCGTAGGCGTCGACCAGATGGCCGCCACCGCCGCCGCCGGCCGGCAGCGACTCGCCCACCGCGTCCGACACCGCGGCCACCAGACCCTCGGCCGCCACCGGGCCCGGTTGGAAGAACGACGCCGCCGACACCCGGAACCGCCGACCGGCCACGTCCTCGTGGACGAACGCCTGGCGGCCGTCGTCGTGGGTCACGACGACGACGTCCGCCGGCACCCGCACGTCCGCCGCCCCGGTGCGGACCTGCACCAGCCGTTCCCCCGACGCCACCCCCACCCGCAGCAGCACCTCGCCCGCGCCCGGGAAGCGCCCGTCGACCACCAGTTCCTCGAGCAACGGGTCGACGGCCAGGCAGGCGTCGGTGGCGACGGCCCCGGCGGCATCGTCGCTCCCCCGGTGGCGGTGGCCGGCCCGGCCGTCGTCGGTCACCGCCAGGCGGACGGTGGTGCGCAGGGCCGGCCCGTCGAGGGCCACGATCGAGGGCGTCGGGGGATCGGCCAGGCGCCCGATGCGGCGGAGGGCGTCGACCACGATCCCGGCCTTGAGGCGGACCTGGGCGTCGGGCGCCACGTGCTGCCACGTGCAGCCGCCGCAGCCGGCGGCGAGGGCCACGCACGGGGGTGACACCCGGTCCGGCGACGCCTCCAGCACGTCCACCGCCACCGCCCGGGCGAAGTCCTTGCGCTCCTCGGTGAGCCGGACCCGCACCCGCTCCCCCGGCAGGGCCCCGTCCACGAAGACCACCCGGCCGCCGTCCTCCCGGGCCAGGGCGGCTCCGCCCGCGACCATGCCCGTGGGGACGAGGACGAGGTCGGTCACTCCTCCAGCTTGGACCCACCCGGCTCGGGGGGCGACTCGCCGTCGCGCAGCTGCTGCTCCCGGCGCCGGAGCTCGTCCTCCCGGCGCTGCAGGTCGGCCTCCCGCTCCTTGCGGGCCTGGTCCGCCTCCCGCCGCCGCAGCTGCTCCTCCCGGAGATGGAGCTGGGCCTGCTCCTCGCGCTCCCGCACGATCGGGCTGAGGCCGTCGAGGTCGACACCGAAGTTGGGCTGGTCCTCGGGGCCGAGCGGGCGGTTGGGCGGCCGGTACCCGGGATCCCCGATGCGGAACGATGCCTTCTCCGGGCGACCGGCGACGAGCCAGATGATCGAGCCGACGTCGGGGAGGAAGACCACGATCGCCAGCCACAGCAGCTTGGGCAGGTGGCGGACCCGCGACTCGTCGGTGGTGATCACGTCGACGATGCAATAGAGCCAGAGGGCGAGGAGGAACAGGCCCACCGCACCACGAGCAGCCAGCATGGGACCCCCTCAGGTTCGCCGTCGCCGTGACGCCAGGCAGGTAGATCGCCCGCCGGGGGCGCTCCGTTACAGCAGGCGCACGCCCGGCGGCCCGCTCCACCACCCGGCCGATGGCCACGAACCCGGCCGCGGCCAGTCCCGGGTCGGCGGCGGCCGACGGGGACACCGAGGCCAGCAGTCCCCCCGAGGTCTGGGGGTCGTAGGCCAGGGCCTCCATGGCCGCCGGTGCCGACGAGACCACCCGGTCCTGGAGGTGGACCCGGTTGCGGGCGTCGCCGCCGGTGCGGACGCCGGCCTCGGCCGCGGCCAGGGCGCCGGCGTAGAGGGGCAGGACCGAGGTGTCGACCTCCAACACCGCACCCGACCGCTCCGCCATCTCCCACGCGTGGCCGAGCAGCCCGAAACCGGTGACGTCGGTGACCGCGTGCGGCGGGTCGACCAGGGCGGACAGGGCCTCGGCCGCCCCCCGGTTGAGCCGGCGCATGACGGCGATGGCGGCGGCCTTGTCGTCGGCCCCGCCGCCCGCCAGGAGGATCCCGGTGCCGACGGGCTTGGAGAGCAGCAGGATGTCGCCGGGACGGGCGCCGGCCTTGGTCCAGATCCGGTCGGGGTGCACCAGGCCCTGCACCGCCAGCCCGAAGATGGGCTCCTCCGAGCGGATGGTGTGGCCGCCGGCCACCGTCCCCCCGGCCTCGGTGACAACCGCCGCGGCCGCGGCCAGGATGGCCGCCACCGCCTCCACCGGCATGCGCTCGGGGAAGGCGGAGATGTTGAGGGCGAGCACCACCCGCCCGCCCATGGCGAAGACGTCACTGCACGCGTTGGCGGCGGCGATGGCCCCGAAGTCGGACGGGTCGTCGACCAGGGGCGGGAAGAAGTCGGTGGTCGACACGAGGGCGGCGTCGTCGGACAGGCGGTAGACGGCGGCGTCGTCGAAGGGCGCCAGGCCGACGATGAGTGCCGGGTCGGCGCCGTCGGCCGCGGCCAACGCCCGGACCAGGCCGGCGAGCGGCGCCGCCCCCCACTTGGCCGCGCAGCCGCCGCACGTCGTCCACTCGGTGAGCTTGATGTGGAGTGCGGTCACCTCTCCACCCGGGCGATGTTCCCCGCCTCGGACGGGTCGGGGTCGGTGCTGAGGAAGGCGTCCACGATCTCCTTGGCCACGGTCGGCGAGGTGAGGCGCAGCCCGACTGCGAGCACGTTGGCGTCGTTCCACCGGCGGGCGCCACGGGCCGTCTCGGCGTCGGTGCACAGGGCGGCGCGCACGCCGGCCACCTTGTTGGCCGCCATCGACACGCCCGTACCGGTCCAGCAGCACACGACGCCGCGGTCGGCCCGGCCCGCGGCCACCGACGCGCCGACGGTGCGGCCGATGTCAGGCCAGGGCTCGTCCTCCAGTCGCACGACGACCTCGTGACCGCCCTCGGCCAGGAGCCCGATGATCTGGTCGGTCAGCGGGGTCCGCTCGTCGGTGCCGAAGGCGATACGCATCACGGCGACCATACGGCCATCCGGAGCCCCTTGCGGACCGGTGGCTACTCCTCGTCCCGGTGGACGAGGTCGGGGGCGAAGGCGGGCAGGCAGACGGCGATGTACTCGGCGCCGTCGGGATCGGGCGTGGAGTACCGGACCCACTCCCCCGCCGCGACAGCCACCGCCTGGCCCGCGGTCACGTCGAGGTCGTTGCCGTCGGCGCTGGTCACCCGCAGGCGGCCGGCGAGCACCACCGTGAACTCGTCGAACTCGGGCGTCTGGCCCGGCTCGACCCATCCGCCGGGCGAGCGCATGTGGGCGACGCTGATCGTCGGGTGGCCGCTGTTGACCCGGCCGACGTACTCGTCGATGACCTTGGGCTTGTTCCCCACCGCCTCGACGCGGGTCGGGGACGGGATCAGGGTGGGCACGCCGGCGATCGTAGGGGCGCGTCGACCCTTCGTTGTGCAGTTGTGCGGGCTAGACCGACGTAACTGCACAACAAACGCCCGAGGCATCCCCCGTTTGGCGGATGGCCCCGCGTAGCCTTGACAGCCGTGGCCCGGACCGTCGCCGTCGTCCCCCACACCCATTGGGACCGGGAGTGGTACCAACCCTTCCAGGCCTTCCGCCTGCGGTTGGTGGAGGTGCTCGACGACGTCCTCGACCGGCTCGAAGCCGATCCCTCGATCACCCACTTCCTCCTCGACGGGCAGATGGCCGTGGTCGACGACTACCTCGCCCTCCGGCCTGAGGCCGAGCCCCGCCTGCGCCGGCTGGCGGCGGCCGGGCGCATCGCCGTGGGCCCGTGGTACGTCCTCCCCGACGAGTTCCTCGTCTCCGGCGAGACCCTCGTCCGCAACCTCCAGATGGGCCTGGAGCGGGCGGCCGCCTTCGGGGGAGCGATGGCCGTGGGCTACCTGCCCGACATGTTCGGCCACGTGGCCCAGATGCCCCAGCTCCTCCGCCAGGCCGGCTTCGACCACGCGGTGGTGTGGCGGGGCGTCCCGGCCGCAGTCAACCGCACCGCCTTCTGGTGGCGGGGGCCGGACGGGTCGGGCGTGCGGGCCGAGTACCTCCCGGTGGGCTACGGCAACGGCGCCGCCGTCCCCGACGACGCCAAGGCCCTGGTCGAGCGCATCCGGGCCCACGAGATCGAGTTGGGAGCGCTCCTCCCGGCCGACGCCCCGCTCCTATGGATGAACGGCGGCGACCACCAGCGGCTCCAGCCCCACATCGGCCGGGTGGTGGCCGAGGCCGACGACCTCACCGACGACCACCACCTCGCGGTGACGTCGCTCCCCGCCTACCTGGCCGCCTCGTCGGTGGTCGGCCTGCCCACGTGGACGGGCGAGCTGCGCTCGGGGGCGAGGGCCAACCTCCTCATGGGGGTGGCCTCCAACCGGGTCGACGTCAAGCAGGCCGCGGCCCGCGCCGAGCGGGCCCTCGAACGCCTGGCCGAGCCCCTCGCCGCCCTCTTCGACGACATCTGGCCGGCGGCCCCTCTCCGGGTGGCGTGGACCGGGATCGTGCGCAACGCGGCGCACGACTCGGTCTGCGCCTGCTCGGCCGACGCCGTCGTCGCCGCCGTCCTCACCCGGTACGCGGAGGCAACCCACGTGGCCGAGGCGGTCACCGCCCGCGCCCTCTCCGCCCTCGGCCAGTCGATGACGGTCAAGGGTCAGGTCGTCGTCAACCCGTCGCCCCGGGCCCGCGGCGGGCTGGTCGAGCTCGTGCTCCCGGGCGTCGGCGACGTCGAGGGGGGACAGGTGGTCGCCGCCCGCACCGGCTCCGCCACCGAACGGGTCGTCAACGGGGGCCAGCTCGGGATACTCCTCGCCCAGGTCGCCAACGACGAGGCCGTCTGGGGCGGCGCCATCGTCGGGGTCGACGTGGCCGACGACGAGTCCGGCCTCGACGTGGTCCTCCGCACCGGCCCCAAGCCGCCCACGCCCGACCCGGCCCAGGCGTCGACCCTGGCCGGCCTCTACGCCCGGGCCGGCGCCCGCCGGCGGGAGCCCGTACATGTGCGCATCGAGCACGAGCCCTACCGGCGGGTCCTGGTGCGCGCCGACGACGTGCCCGGGTTCGGCTGGAAGGCGTGGACACCCGCCGATCCTCCGTCGAACGTGGCCCCGGTGAGCGCCAGCCGGGCGGCCCCCGACGACGGTTTCATGCTGGCCAACGGGCTGATCACCGTGACGGTCGACCCCGCCGACGGCACGTTCTCAATCGACGGGCTGCGTGGCCTCGATCTCCTCGTCGACGACGCCGACGCCGGCGACACCTACAACTACTCGCCCCCCGACGGCGACATCGCCATCGATGCCCCCACGTCGGTCACGGTCGGCATCCACGAGCACGGGCCTCTCCGGGCCAGCCTCCGGGTGGTGCGCACCTTCGACTGGCCCGAGCGCCTGGAGGGGAAAGAACGGGCCGGCTCCCGGGCGGTGGAGGTGTCGACCCGGGTCGAGCTGCGGGCCGGCGAGCGCCTGGTGCGGGTCACCACCACCCTCGACAACCCCTGCCGCGACCACCGCCTGCGGGCGTGGTTCCCCCTGCCGACGCCGGCCACGTCGTCCCGGGCCGAGTGCGCCTTCGGCACCGTCGAGCGGGGCCTGCTGGCCGAGGGCGGGGCCACCGAGCGGGGGCTGCCGACGTTCCCGTCCCGGCGGTTCGTCACGGCCGGCGGGCTCACCGTCGTCCACGAGGGCCTGCTCGAGTACGAGCTGGTCGACGACGGCAAGGCCCTCGCCCTCACCCTGCTGCGCTGCGTCGGGGTGCTGTCGGGCACCTACCTCGCCTACCGGCCGATGCCCGCCGGCCCGCCCCTGCCCGTCCCCGACGCCCAGATGCCCGGCCGCCACGTGCTGCGCTACGCGGTCGCGGTCGGCGACCCCGACCCGTACGCCCTCGTCGACGACTTCTCCCTCCCGTTGCTTGTCACTACCGGCTCTGGCTCCGGGCCCCGTGCCACCACCGGCTCCGCCCTGTCCGTCACCGGCGCCCAGGTGTCGGCGGTACGGCGGGTCGGCGGCGGCTGGCTCGAAGTACGCGTCTTCAACCCTCGCGACGAGGAGGCCACGGTCGACCTCGGTGGCCGCACCGGCTGGCTGGTCGACCTCGTCGACCGCCCCCAGGCGCCGGTCACCGGCTCGTTCCGCCTCCGCCCGTGGGGCATCGCCACCGTCCACCTCGAATGAGGAACGCGGCCGCCCCGTCCGCTCCCCCGCCGGCCGGCGTCCCCCGCCGCGACGCCAAGCCGGCCGCCGCCGCGCCCGCCGCCACACCGTCGGGCCCGGCCGTCGTCAACGGCGCCGCGGCGCCGCCCTCACCACCGAAGCCCCGTCCGCCTTCCCCACCCGGCCCCGGTTGGTGTCGTCGGCCCACGGACCCATCCGCCACGTGCTCCTGTGGTACCCCACCCACACCGCCGCCGACCGGGTGGTCTACGAACGAACCTACGGCGACCTGCTGGCCGGCCTCCCGCCCACCACCGAGGTCACGATCGTCGCCCACCCCAAAGTGGTGAAGGAGATCACCGCCATCGCCGACGCCCGGCGCCTGCCGACAGCCACCACCACCGTCGTCCGGGCGCCGTCGTCGGTGGCCTTCTCGGTGTGGGCGGAGGACGCCTTCGTGGTCGTCGAAGACCTCGACCGCCGCCCACCGGTGACGTTCCTGCTCGAGCCCGAGCGATTCCCCCGAGTCGGCGACTTCCAGATCGCGGAGCTGGTCGCCACCGCGTCCCCGTTGGAGACGGCCCAGAGCCCACTCGTCTTCCAGGGCGGCAACATCCTCATCGGCGACGACTTCGCCTTCGTCGGCGCCGACTACCTCGACGACAGCGTGGCCACGATCGAAGCCATCGGGTCGGTGGAGGACTTCCCCTTCACCGGCTCGGCCCGGGCCAAGGAGGACTTCGTCAAACGCCTGTTCCGGGAGCAGTTCGACCCCGCCCGGACGTTCCATTTCCCCGCTTCCCAGTCCCGCGACCGGGCCTCGAACGCGATCGTCGACATTGACGGGGAGCGGTGGCTGGAGACCGTGGAATCGGGACGGGGCAACCGCCAGCCCATCTTCCACATCGACATGTTCCTCTCCCTGGCCGGTCGGGCGGCAGGCGGGTCGGGCGCGAAGTACCAGATCCTGGTGGGCGACCCCGGCCTGGCCGATCGCACCCTGGGCTGGGACCCGGTGGCCCACAACCTCCAGGCCGAGTTCGACGCCGTCGCCAACCAGCTCCGGCGCCTTGGATTCTCTGTCCGCCGCACGCCGCTGCCCTACGTCTCGGTCGAGCTGCGGGGCGCGTTCGTGGTCGAGGTCGACGGCCGGCAGGTGGAGGTGGCCGGCGAGCGGTTCTGGTACTTCGCCACGTCGAACAACTCGCTGGTCCAGATCGACGGCGGGGCCAAGGACGTCTGGCTGCCCACCTACGGCCATGCCCCGTTCGCCGAGCTGGCCGCCACCGACGCCGCCCACCGGGCCACGTGGGAGTCGCTCGGCTTCACCGTCCACCAGCTGGGCGACTTCCACCTCTTCGCCATGCGCCTGGGCGCCCTGCATTGCATCAAGAAGTATCTGGCCCGCTGAGCGCGAGCAGCTCCCCGGCCACCCACCACTGAGGGGGCCGACCCGGTCGGACGGGGGTGACGTCGAGGGTTTGCAGGATCCCCCGGGCGGCCAGCGCCTCGATCGCCCCCCGGGCCGCCGGCGGCGACACCCCCAGGAGCTCGGCCACCTGCGGTGCAGTCACGACGAGCCGGAGCGGCAACAGCTCCACCAGCCGGCGGGCGGCGCCGCCAGCCGGCCCCTCCGAACGCCGCTGGTAGAGTCCCCGCCCATGGTGAGAGTCGGAGGCGTACGGGCGCCCGGCGGCCGCGCCGCGGACGGGTAGACCGGTCCCATGGCGCAGAACGGCCACAAGCCGGTGAAGGCCTTCGTCCTCGGCAGCATCATCAGCCCGGTGGTGTTGTGGGCCGTCAAGCGAAGCCTCACCGACAGTGTCAAGGCCACGATCATGCCGGTCGTCACGCCCATGGCCCGCGACGCGGCCAAGAAGGTCATCGGCGCCGGTCTCCAGGTCAGGCAGATCCTCGCCGAGGCCGCCGAGGAGGCAGCTGCGGCCGCGGCCGCGGCACCGGAGTCGGAGTCGGAGTAGCGCCCCAGGCCTACGGCAGGCGGGAGAACCAGACCAGGCTGGCGGCGGCCGCGGCCAGGCCGAAGAAGAGGCCCAGGCCCACGAACCACGACGTGATCTCCCGCTTCTCGGTGCGGTAGCCGACCGAGCTGCCGATGTCGGAGTAGACCTTGCGCAGCTCCTTGGCGGTGGCCGCCTCGAACGCGCTCCCGTCGGTCTGCTCGGCCAGCTGGGCCAGGGCGTCGCGGTTGACGGGGACGGGGATGCTGCGGCCCTCGACCGACACGAAGCCCTCGTCGGTGCCGAAGGCGATGGTGGACACCGGCACCTTGGCGTCGATGGCGGCCGCCGCGGCCAGCTCGTTGGACCGGCCCACGGTGGTCTCGCCGTCGGACATGAGCACGATCCGGGCCGGGGGCGGCGTCTGGCCGGGGGCGGTGGGCACCGAGGCGATGGCGCCCAGGCTGGCGAAGACGGCCTCGCCGATGGCCGTGCGGGGCCCGAGGACGATGTTCTCCAGGTTGCGCTTGACCAGCTCGTGGTCGGTGGTGGGCGACACCATCACCTGGGCCACGCCCGAGAACACGACCAGGCCGAGGTTGAGGCGGGCGGGGACGATGTCGACGAACTCGGACGCGGCCGCCTGGGCGGCCACGATGCGGGTGGGCGCCACGTCGGTGGCCTCCATCGAGAGCGACACGTCGATGGCCATCACGACGGTGGCCCGCTCCCGAGGCACCTTGATGGGCCGGGCCGGCTGGGCGAAGGCCGTCACCATGAAGCCGAGGGCGAGGAGGAAGGCGGTGGCGGGGACGTGCCGGCGCCAGCCGGGGCGCTTGGGGGCGATGGTGTCGAGCAGGGCCAGGTTGGTGAAGCGGACGGCGTACTTCTTGCGCCGGCCCTGCATCAGGACGTAGGCGACGATCAGGCAAACCAGTCCCAGCAGCAGCCACAGCCGCGCCCCGGAGAGGAAGCTCACCGCTTCACCGCCGCCCGGGACAGGGCGTCGCGCTTGCGGCGGGCCATGAGCACGAAGCCGACGATGTCGCGCAACCAGTCACGGTCGGTACGCAGCTGGAGGTGCGACGCACCCGCGCCCCGGATGGACTTGGCAATGCCGGCCCGCTGCTCAACCGCCGCAACCGCGTACCGGCGGCGGAGCGACTCGTTGGCCGTCTGGACCTCCCGCAGGGCGCCGGTCTCCGGATCCACGAGCGTGAGGTACCCCACGTTGGGAAGCTCAAGCTCCCGGGGGTCGACGACCTCGATGCAAAGCACCTGGTGGCGGGCGCAGAGGGCCCGCAGTGGGCGTTCCCATCCGGGGGGGGCCAGGAAGTCGGACACGACCACGGTGAGGCCCCGGCGACGCGGCGGGCGGAGGAGGCTCTCGAGGGCGGCACCGAGGTCGGTCGCGCCACCCCCCTCGATCCGGGACCGGGTGGCGAGGGTGTGGAGGAGGCCGAGGAGGGCCTGGCGCCCGGGACGGGCCGGCACCCGGGTCGTCCCGTCGGGGCGGACGATCACCGCGCCGATGCGGTTGCCGGTGCGGGCGGTGAGGAACCCGACCGCCGCCACCGCGGCCAGGGCCAGGTCGCGCTTCTCGCACAGGGCGGTGCCGAAGTCGAGGCTGGCCGAGCAGTCGACCAGGGCCCACGTCTCCAGCTCGCGGTCGGCGATGGCGTCGCGCACGTGGGGGACGGTCGTGCGGGCGGTGACGTTCCAGTCGATGCGGCGGACGTCGTCGCCCTCGACGTAGGCCCGGGTCTCCCCCGGCTCGGTGCCGTGGCCGGGGACGAGGCCGAGGTAGTCGCCCTGGAGCAGCCCGTCGAGACGGCGGGTGACGACCAGCTCGAGCTGGCGCAGCACCTCCTGGGGACGCCGCCCGGCCGATGACGGCACGGTGATCGGCGCCCGGGTCGGCGCCGGGACGGCTGCGGTGCGGGCCAACGTCAGGCCGAACGTTCCATGTCGGCCCCGTCCTGGCTGGGGGCCAACCGGGGCTGAGGAACGGTGGCGAGCACCTTGTCGATGAGCTCGTCGACCAGTTGGCCGTCGGCCAGGGCCTCGTAGGAGAGCACCAGCCGGTGGCGGAGGACGTCGTGGGCCACGTCGACCACGTCGGCCGGCAGGACGTAGTCGCGGCCCCGGAGCAGGGCCAGGGCCCGGGCGCCGGCGATGAGTCCCAGGCTGGCCCGGGGGCTGGCGCCGTACTCGATGGCCGAGGCCAGCTCGGGCATGCCGTTGTCGGCCGGGGCCCGGGTGGACTGCACGATGCGCACGGCGTAGTCGACGATGGCCCGGTGGGCGAAGACGGCGTCGCACGCAGCTTGGAGCCGGACCAGCTCCTCCAGGCTGATCACCTGGTTGGCGTGGGGCGGGTTGACGCTCATCCGCTGGACGATCTCGATCTCCTCTGCCCGGTCGGGGTACTCGACCACGATCTTCATGAGGAACCGGTCGCGCTGGGCTTCGGGCAGCGGGTAGACGCCCTCCGACTCGATCGGGTTCTGGGTGGCGAGCACCAGGAAGGGGCGGGGGACGGGATAGGTGTTGCCTGCGATCGAGACCTGCTGGGCCGACATCACCTCAAGCAGTGCCGACTGGACCTTGGCCGGCGCCCGGTTGACCTCGTCGGTGAGGACGAAGTTGGCGAACACGGGGCCGAGCTCGACGTCGAAGGTCTCGGTGGAGGCCCGGTAGATGCGGGTTCCCACCAGATCGGACGGGATGAGGTCGGGGGTGAACTGGAGGCGCACGAACGTGCCCCCCACCACCTCGGCCAGAGTTTCCACGGCCAGGGTCTTGGCCAGGCCGGGGACGCCTTCGAGCAGGCAGTGGCCCCGGGCCAGCAGGCACACCATCATCCGCTCGACCACCCGGTCCTGCCCGACGATCACCTTCTTGACCTCGAACAGGGCCTGTTCGAGCGATGCGGCGGCAGAGAGGCCGGAGAAGGGCGACGAATGGGCATCGGTCATGCCCGAATGGTACGCCCCCGAATCTGTGAAGGGGCTGTGTCGCGGGCGAGAAGTGTCGGTGAGAATGCCCCCGGTCCGAACTCGGGCTTGGCGCCGCGACCCATGAGGAGCGTGACCACCTCCGCCGGCGGCTTGCCGTGGTGGAGCACGGCCACCACCTGCTCGGCGATAGGCATCTCCACGCCCACCTGGCCGGCCAGGTCGACCACTGCGGCCGACGTGCGCACGCCCTCGGCCACCATCCGGGTGCCGGCGAGGATGTCGACCAGGGTGTGGCCCTTGCTGAGCTGCTCGCCCACCCACCGGTTGCGGCTGTGGCGGCTTGTGCAAGTCGCCACCAGGTCGCCCATGCCCGTCAGGCCGGAGAACGTCACCGGCTGCCCACCGAGGGCGACGCCCAGGCGGGCCAGCTCGGCCAGGCCCCGGGTGACCACCGCCCCCCGGGTGTTGTCGCCGAAGCCCATGCCGTCGGCGATCCCGGCGGCAATGGCGATGACGTTCTTGAGTGCACCCCCGAGCTCGCAGCCGACCACGTCGGGGTTGGTGTAGACCCGGAAGCTGCCGGTAGTGAACAGGTGCTGGAGCTCGTTGGCCAGGTGTTCGTCGGCGGTGGCCACGACGCTGGCCGTGGGCTGGCCGGCCACGATCTCGTCGACCAGGTTGGGGCCGGTGAGCACCGCGAACGGCTGGCCCGGCATGAGTTCGGCCACGATCTCGCTCATCCGGCGCAGGGCCACCTGTTCGACACCCTTGGTGAGGCTGACGACGGCGGCGCCAGGTCGGATGTTCGGCCGACCCTCCGTGAGCACGGCGCGGAAGCCGTGGGAGGGGACGGCCATGACCACGACGTCGGCCCCGTCGAGGGCCTCGGCCAGGTCGGCGGTGGCCCGCAGCGGTGCGGGAAGGCGCAGGTCGGGGAGGTAGTCGGGGTTGTGCCCGTCGGCCTGGATGGCGGCGGCGAGCTCGGGGCGGCGGGCCCACAAGGTCGTCGGGACCTTGGCCGACAGCATGGCCGCCATCGCCGTCCCCCACGACCCGGCGCCGACGACCGCCACCCTCATGACGCCGCCCTCCATCGGTGGCAACCCTACGACCTCACTGGCGGGTACCGACGGCCGACGACCGCTGCACCCCGGAGCCCGGCGTGCAGCCGGGTGGCTGGTGTCGAAGGTGGTCACCACCGATCCGGTCAAGCCGGTGGCGCGCCAGGCACCGCTCGGGGCGCGGGCGGCCGACGTCGGGCGGAGGTGGATCAGGACGGACGCCACGCCGGCGTTGGCCACCAGGAGCGCCCCGGTCGACAGGACGATGCAGTCCTGGGGGCCAGACGCCGAGACGACGTACTCCTCCACCTGGCGGAGGACCTCGTAGTCACCCGCCGTCCCCGAGACCGCCATCCGGAGGACGCATGGCGTCGAGACGCAGTCCGACCGGATCGTGTACGTCTTCTCCACGCTCTGGCCGATCTGGTCGCCGAAGAAGCCGGTCGACTCGAAGACGGCCAACCGCATCCGCCATGCGCCGGCGACGTCGGAGCCCGCGATCTCGGCCGGGCTCGGGGCCGCACCCGTCGGAGATCCGTCGGCGCGGGTGACACCCGGGCCGCGGGGGTCGGCGGCCTCGGTCGTCGTGTCGGTGGACTGGTTGCGGTCGACCGCGACGGCGATGCCAACCCCCAAGAGGATCAGCACCACCCCGGCCAGGCTGCGAACCACGGCCCGCGGGTAAGGCCGCCGCGCTCGGCCCTTGTCCGGCGGGACGGACGGGTCATGCGTCGGCGGGTCCTGGGTCGTCGGGGTAGTCGAGGTCGAGGGCTTCTCGGCCGTCACCACAACCGGCCGGGCCGTCGGAGCCGGGGCCGCCCGCCGCTTCTTGCCCCCACTCCGCTGGTGATGAGGCTTCTTGGCCACCGGCGCCGCCTTGGCCGCTGAGGTGGTCTTGGCCGGCGCGGGCGTCGTCGCCTCTTGGGCTGGTTTAGGTGCGCCTGGCACCCCTTTTCCGACCACAGAAGCCTTGGGCGTCGGCGACGCGGTGACTTGGTCGGGCGCGGCGCCTGCGTCGGGGGCGGAGGCTCGGCCGGAGGCGGCGGCGTGGTCGGAGGCGGCGGCGTGGTCGGGGCGGCGGCGTGGTCGGGTGCGGCGGCGTGGTCGGGTGCGGCGGCGTGGTCGGGTGCGGCGGCGTGGTCGGGTGCGGCGGCGTGGTCGGGTGCGGCGGCGTGGTCGGGTGCGGCGGCCTGGTCGGCTGCTGCCGCCTCTGGCAGCGCCGAGGCGTCGCCCGGCTCCTCCGGCGCGCCGGATGCGTCGGATGCGGCGAGCCCGGTGGGCTCGACCGATGCAGCGGCCTGTGCTGCATCGTCCGGCATACCGGCGGCCGCCTCGGCGAAGGCGCCGGCCTCAGCTGCATCGTCCGGCATACCGGCGGCCCCCGCGGCGATGGCGGCGTCATCGGGCGAGCCGGCCGCCTCGGGCGAGCCGGCCGCCTCTGGTGAGCCGGCATCGTCGTGCCCATGCTCCGAGTGGGCTTCGTCCAGGGCTACCGCATCGTTCCGGGCGGCGACGGCCTCGTCCGGTCCGGAAGCGCCATCGGCAGCGGAATCCTCCGGCGGGACCGCCGCGTCCGCGCCCGACCCGGTGCGCTCCCCCACCTCGGCCGCGTGGTCGGAGACCTCGGCGCCCAGCGAGTCGACTACGGCCGATGCCATCGGCTCGCTGTCTGCATCCGCCACCCGCGGCCCGGCGGGCGGGGCGACGGCCCGGGTGGCGAGGGACGGGGTGGCCGTCCATCCCTTCCCGAAGTCCGACCCAGCGGCCTTCTCGATGGCCTTCAGCAACGCAGCCGCATCCTTGAACCGGTCCTTGGGCCGGGTCGACGTCGCCCGGGCCACGACATCCTCCAGCTTCGGGTGACGGGCGCCGCCGGCCAGCAGGTCACGGAACACGGTCGCCACCGCCACCACGTCGGACCGGACGTCGGCCGGTCCGCGCCCGGGTAGGCCGGCGAAGCCGAATCCGACCAGCCGGGGCACGCCCCCGGCCGCCACCACGATGGTCGCCGGGGAGATGTCCCCGTGGACGACGCCCCGCCCGTGGACGGCGCCCAACCCCCGCAGGACGCCCGAGGCCAGCGTCACCGACTGCTCGGCCGTCAGCCGTCCGTCGGCAAGCACCTCGCCCAACTCCCGGCCCTCGACCCAGCTCTCCACCACCCACACCCGCCCGGGACCCTCGACGACCTCCCGGATGGGCAGCACGTTCGGATGGCCGACCTTGGCCAGCGCCGCCACTGTCGAGCGGAGGCGACCAAGGACGGCTGCGTCCGACGCCGCCGCCGGGCTCAGCTCGGTGACGGCGACCGCCTCGCCGGTCGGCAGGTGCCTGGCCCACGACACCGCGCCGGTGGGTCCGACGGCCGGTGCGTCGGCGAGGGCGTAGTCGTCGAAGCCCCCCACCGCTCCCCCTTCACCCGATCAAGAGGAGGCTAGCCCGGCGTCCCGGCCCGCTCCCGTACACTCGGCGGAGGTGTCTCGGAGCCAGCTCGTCATCGCCCAGCTGTCCGACCTGCACTGCGGGTCGCCCTTCTTCGACGGCGAGCTGTTGGCCGACGCGGTCCGGGAGACGATCGCCCTCGACCCCGACCTGGTGGTGATCGGCGGCGACCTCACCCAGGAAGGCTACGCGGGCGAGTTCACCACCGCCCAGCACTTCCTCGAGCCCCTGTTCGAGCACGGCCTCACCGTGCTCGTGATCCCCGGCAACCACGACTCCAAGAACGTGGGCTACCTGCACTTCCGGGACACGTTCGGCGTGGGCGACGTGGCCGACAAGGGCGACCGGGTCCTCTCCCTCACGCTTCCCGGGCGAAACGGACCTGGTTTTCTGAACTCAGGCCCGATGCGGGTTCGGGTGGTGGCCATCGACTCGTCCAAGCCCGATCTGGCCGAGGGTGAGGTCGGCCGGGAGCGCTACACCTGGATCCGTGACCAGTTCGCGGGGGAGGCGGACTTCAAGATCTTCGTCCTCCACCACCACCTGGTCCCCGTCCCCGGCACCGGCCGGGAGCGCAACACGGTCTGGGACGCGGGCGACGTCCTGGCCCTGCTCACCGAGCTCAAGGTCGACCTGGTCCTGTCCGGGCACAAGCACGTCCCCCACGTGTGGCTCCTCGACCACGTGCTGATCGTGAACTCGGGCACCGTGTCGTCCCACCGGCTCCGGGGCTACACCCGGCCCTCGTACAACATCCTGGAGGTTTCGCCGGAGGAGGTCCGGGTCACCCTCAAGTACCCGGGAACCGGCGAGCGGTTGGCGGGCGTGCTCGACCGGGGACGGATGGCCCTGGAGTCGAGTGCGGAGCTGGCGGGCATGTTCGCCAAGGCCCAATGGAAGCCATAGGGAGGAGGCAGCCCTGATGCCCGAGTGCCTCAGGTTGTTCCAGAGCGCGGTCGACCCCGACGAGGTGGTCGAGTTGCGGCGCTTGTTCCTCGACGACGTCCGGCCCGCCTTTGCCGTGGTACCCGGCTGCCTCGGGATCGAGCTGGCCGTGAGCGACCACTCCAACGCCGGCGGCCTGGTCGACGTCGACGCCATCTCCCGCTGGTCGTCGGCCGACGAGATGGACGCCGGCATCGCCTCCCGACCGATCCAGGAGGCGGTCGTGCGCTTCCGCTCCCTGCTGCGCCAGGAGCCAGTGGCCAAGGTGCTCAAAGTCCTGGCGTGACCGGTCCCCTTTCCATCGGGCCGCTGGCCGTGCTCCTGCCGGTGAAGTCGTTCGACGAGGCCAAGCGCCGGCTCGCGCCCGCACTCGGCCCGGCCGAGCGGGCCCGGCTGGCCCGAGCCATGGCCACGTCGGTGGTGGCGTCGGCCGCTCCCCTTCCTACCGCGGTGGTATGCGACGACGCCGACGTGGCCGCGTGGGCCCGCGACCTCGGCGCGCTGGTGGTCTGGGAGCCGGAGCGGGGTCTCAACCGGGCCGTCGAGGCCGGGGTCGAACGGCTCGGGACGGCGGGTGCCCGGCGGGTGATCGTCGCCCATGCCGACCTGCCCCTGGCTCGGGATCTCGTGTGGGTGGGCCGCTTCGCCGGCGTGACCCTCGTCCCCGACCGCAGTGGCGGCGGCACCAACGCCATCTGCGTCCCCACCGGGGCCGGCTTCACCTTCTCCTACGGTCCGGGCTCGTTCGCCCGCCACGGCGCCGAGGCCCACCGGCTCGGGCTGGCCCTGCGGGTGGTGCGGGAGCCTTCCTTGGCTGCGGATGTCGACGTGCCCGCCGACCTCGGCTTCGCCACGGCCGGGCTGGCGACGTGACCGTCAACCTCAACCCGCCCGCGCGGGCGCTGGCCATCGGCGCCCACCCCGACGACGTCGAGTTCGGTGCCGGCGGCACCCTGGCCAAGTGGGCGGCGGCCGGCTGCGAGATCTCCCACCTGGTCTGCACCGACGGGTCGAAGGGTTCGTGGGACCCGGCCGACGACGTGGCCGCCCTCGTCGCCACCCGTCAGGAGGAGCAACGAGCCGCTTCCCGGGCGCTGGGCGGGATCGGGTCGGTGATCTTCCTCGGGTGGCGCGACGGCGAGTTGGAGTCGGGGCTGCGCCAACGGTGGGAGGTCTGCTACTGGATCCGGCGGCTGCGCCCGGACGTCGTGCTCGGCCACGACCCGTGGAAGCGCTACCGGCTCCACCCCGACCACCGCCACGCCGGGTACCTGGCCGTAGAGGGCATCGTCGCCGCCCGCGACCCCCATTTTTTCCCGGAGCAGAAGGTCGACCATCACCGGCCGTCGGCGTTGCTCCTGTGGGAGGCCGACGAGCCCGACCACACGGAGGACGTCTTCGGCTATCCTCGACGCCAAGGTGGCCGCCCTGCTGGAGCACCGCAGCCAGTTCCGGTCGACGATGCACATCGACGACCCGTCGTCGGAGGAGCAGGTCGAGGCATTCCGGGGCCTCGTGCGGGAACGGGCCAACGAGGCCGGCCGCGACCACGCCTTCCGCTACGCGGAACGGTTCAAGATCATCACCAAGCTCTGACCGACGACGCCGGCCGGCCCCCGGCTCCATGGGCATTCCTCGCCTCACCACCCCGGCTCCGCTCTCGGTGGTGACGTGGCCCGGACCATGCCGTTGGGGTCGGTGACCTCGAAGGTGGCGTCGGGCAGGAGCTTGGCCTGCCAGTCGGGCTGGTGGAGGCGGTGGTGATGGCGGCTGCACAGCAGGACGAGGTTGTCGATCTCGGTCGGCCCGCCGTGGGTGACCCAGCGCACGTGGTGGGCCTCGCACCACGACGAGGGACGATCACAGCCCGGGAAGCGGCATCCCTCGTCCCGGATGACCAGTGCGCTCCACAGGGTGACGGGGATGGTCCTCGTCGACGTGCCGTAGTCGAGGATGGCCGAGCGGCCCCTGGTCAGGACCCGGTGCAGCGCCGGAGTCGCACAACATCGTCGACAGGGTCGGCCCGTCGAGTCCGGGACCGCCGATGACCCGTCCGCCCCGGCCCTCCTGGAGGGCGTCGAGGTCGACGACCACGTTGAGATGGGGACGGTGGCGACCTGCGGGGATGGACTGCTGGTGGTCGAGGAAGAACCGGCTCACGGCCACGAGGGCCTCGGCCCGGCGCTGGGCCGGGCTGAGCCCGGGATCGTCCACCGTGGCCAGGCGCAGGGCGGTGGCCACCACGGCCCCGCCCTCGGCGTCGAGATGGCCCTCGATGACGTGGCGGCCGTCCAACGTCGCCGACAGGTGCAGGCTGCGCTCGGGCTCGGCTGAGTCCTTGGCTTCCTCGACCTGTTCCTTCCAGGCGGCCATGGCCCGGGCACAGCCGGCCAGGGTCAACGGAGCCAGGTAGGGAACCAGCTCGGACTCGGCCTCGGCGAAGGCGTCGATGGTGGCGTCGTCGAGCTTGGCCACGATCACCTCGACCTGGCCCTTGGCCAGTGTCCCGTTGCGCGAAGGCGGCGGCGCAGACCGGGAGCTTCCGCAGCCGGCCGGCGAGCGATACCAGGCCATGAGCCGACCTCGAGGTCATGGAGGCCTTGTCCCGCAGCCAGGCCGTCATCGACGTGGCCCCGTCCAGGTCCCACAAACCGGCGGCGTCGAAGTCGCCCACGGCCTCGGCGATGCGGGCGTCGAGGCGATCCCGCAGGGCCAGCAGCTTCGCCAACGCACCACCCTCGGTCGGCACCCGCAGCTTCTCGATCGCCTCGGCCAGGTCCTCCAGCACGGTCCCAATCGTACTAGTGTTCGATCGATGATGCAAGACACTCAGGCAATATTATGGGCGTCGGGCTCCTATGCGTTGAGCCCAAAGAGTAGGAGCCCCTAGAAGGGCAAACGCCTAGCCGTCACGGACCACGCCTTCGTGAGCCGCCGGGTATGAACGACGAGCCGGCACCGGCGGCCTCGCGGGGGTTGGACTGGTCGAGGGCGGACTGGTCGGGGGCGGACTGGTCGGGGGCGGACTGGTCGGCGGGCTGGTCGGGGGCGGACTGGTCGGGGCCGGACTGGTCGGGGCCGGACTGGTCGGGGCCGGCCGGGTCGGGGCCGGCCGGGTCGGGGCCGGCCGGGTCGGGGGCGGCCGGGTCGGGGCCGGCCGGGTCGGGGCGGACTGGTCGGGGTTATCTGGCCGGGGGCTAGTCCGGGCTCGGTCCGGGGGGCGGGTCGAGGGCCCGGTCGGAGGTCCTCGAGGGTCTCTCGGGGCTGGTCTCTCGCGGCGACCTGGTCTCATCCTGGCCGTCTGATCTCGCGGCCGCGGCATTCGGCGACCGCGTCGTGGCTGGTGGACGGGCGGGAGCGGACGGGCTCCGAAGGGGCGAGCCGCCCCGGCCAGGGCCGTCACCTGGGTGCGATCTGATGGCTGGCGCCGATGGCCGGAGCCGCATCGCCCGGGAAGGCCGCGGCGGCAGGTGGCCGGCGCCCGGCCCCGCGTTCTCGGCCCATGTGGCCCGGACCGGCGTCCACGCCCAATTCCCCGCCGCCCCGCCTTACCCCTTGGGCAGCCCTCCCGGGTCGGGCGCACCCACCCCGCACGCGCATGCCCGTTCGACCGGAACATTCGGCACCGCGCGCGCCAACGTCGCCTGCACCTTCTCGATGTTCGCGGCCAGCACCTTGAACACGATCTCGATCGTCACCGGTTCGATCCCGGCGACACCCTCGAGCCCGGCGTCGTAGTCCGTAACCAGCGCCACTCCCGAGTAGCACATTCCCAACTCTCGGGCCAGGATCGCCTCGGGGTATTGGGTCATGTTGACGACCTCCCACCCGGCCGATCCGAACCAGCGCGATTCCGCCCGCGTCGAGAAACGCGGCCCTTGAATAACCACCACCGTCCCCGTCTCGTGGACCACGACCCCCTCCGCCCGGGCCGCCGCGATCACCGCCTGTCGCAGCTCCGGGCAGTAAGGGTCGGCGAAGGAGACATGTGCGAGCGTGGGGCCGTCGAAGAACGTGTCCGCCCGGCCGCTCGTGCGGTCGACGAGTTGGTCGACCACCACGAACTCCCCCGGCTTCACGTGGGGTTGCAGCGAGCCCACCGAGCACGGGGCCAGGACCCGCCGCACCCCGAGCCGCCGCAACGCCCACAGGTTGGCCCGGAAATTGACCTTGTGGGGTGGGAACTCGTGGTCGACCCCGTGCCGGGCCAGGAAAGCGACGTGCCGGCCGCCCAGCTCGCCCACCGCGACCTTGGCCGACGGCGGTCCGAACGGGCGTGGCGACGGCCACTTCCCGCAGGTTGTCGAGAAAGCGGTAGAAACCGGTGCCGCCGAAGATCCCGATCTCGGCCGCCGGGAGCGCCACCGCCACCGAGGTGACTACGCGGAGCGGGCGGTGTCCTTGGACCCGCCGGTGTCGCCCGACCCCGACCCCGACGACTTGTCCGACCCCTTCGAATCCCCGGACGACCTCGAATCCCCGGACGACCTCGAATCCCCGGACGACCTCGAATCCCCGGACGACCTCGAATCCCCGGACGACTTGGAGTCGCCACCGTTGGAGTCGCCGCCCTTGGAGTCGCCACCCTTGGAATCCTTCGAGTCCCCGCCCGAAGAGCCCGACTCGGACGACTTGCCGTCGGCGGAGACCGGCTCCCGGTCCTTGTCGCGCTCGGCCGGGCGGGTGCCGTCGGGCCGGTAGGGGCTCCGATGGTCGGTGCGGTAGAAGCCGGGGCCGCGCAGGACGATGCCCGGGCTGGAGAACACCTTGCGCAGCACGCCGCCGCACGTGGAGCACTCGGTGAGGGGGTCGTCCTTGAACGACTGCTTCACTTCGGTGCGCTCGCCGCACGACTTGCAGGCGTATTCGTACTTGGGCATTCAGATCCTCAGACGGCGGGCGCTAGCAGTCGACACGGTGGAGTGCCAGCCAGCATACGCCACCCCTTGCCGTATGGCGGGGGAGGTCCCCCTCTACGATTGTGTCGGTGGACGACCTGGCCTCGCGAGTCCGCGAGCTCGAGGGGATGCGGGACGCCTTTCTCGACGCCCTCGCCCGCCTGGGCGACGCCATGGCGTCCACCCACGACCGCAGCGTCCTCATCGCCGCCCTCCTCCGGGTGACGGCCTCGTACCTGGACGCGCCGGCCGCCGTCTTCTACGTGTCCGTCGCCGGTAGCGAGCGGCTGCGGGCGATCGACAAGGTCGGAATCGACGACGACGTACCCGACCTCGGCCCGGGCGAGGGCATCGCCGGCCGCTCCGCCCGCACCCGCCAGGTAACGGTGTGGCCGCCGGACGACCTCGTCGAGCCAGGAGACGCCCGCCCGTCCGAGTCCGAGCCGGCCGGCGACGCGACGACGGCCCTTGGCGTTCCGGTGCGCTCGGGCAACAACCCCTTCGGCGTCCTGGCCTACTACGGACGGAACAAGGGCCGTCCCTACGACAGCGACGACGTGGCCATGCTCAGCGCCATCGTCCGCCAGGCCGAGATCGCCATCGACAGCAGCTTCCTGTACGACGAGGCCACCCGCCTGTCGCTCACCGACGGCCTGACCGGGCTGTGGAACCGTCGCCACCTGGCCCTGCGCATCGAGGCCGAGCTGTCGCGGGCCGTCCGGTTCGGCGAGCCCTTCTCCGTCCTCTACCTCGACCTCGACGGGTTCAAGCCGGTGAACGACACCCTCGGCCACCAGGCGGGCGACACCGTCCTCATCGAGACCGCCCGCCGCCTCACCGACGCCACCCGCGAGGTCGACATCGTGGCCCGGCCGGGGGGCGACGAGTTCACCCTCCTGCTGCCCCGGACGGGGCTGGCCGGTGCCCTCCGCCTGGCCGACAAGATCCGCACCGCCGTCGGCGGCCGCCCCTTCGACCTCGACGGCAACCCGGTGGAGGTATCGGTCTCGGTAGGTGTGGCCGCCTACCCTGAACACGGGTCGTCGGGAAAGGAGCTCCTGGCGGCAGCCGACCGGGCCCTCTACCGGGCGAAGGCCGGCGGAAGGAACCGGGTGGAACACGCCCACGGCGACGTGACGGGAGGTCTCGCGTGAAGAAAGGGGTTCGGAAGGCGGTCATCCCCGCCGCAGGCCTCGGCACCCGCTTCCTGCCCGCCACCAAGGCCCAGCCCAAGGAGATGCTGCCGGTCGTCGACAAGCCGGCCATCCAGCACGTGGTCGAGGAGGCGGTGCGGGCCGGGATCCGCGACATCCTCATCATCACCGGCCGGGGCAAGCGCTCGGTGGAGGACCACTTCGACCGGTCCTTCGAGCTTGAGCACTACCTGGAGAAGGCGGGCAAGTTCGACCAGCTCAAGCAGATGCAAGAGATCGCGGAGATGGCCGACATCCACTACGTCCGCCAGGGGGAGCCCCTCGGACTGGGTCACGCGGTGTCGGTGGCCCGCCAGCACGTCGGCGACGAGCCCTTCGTGGTCCTCCTGGGCGACGACATCATGACCGAGACGTCGCCCGTCCTGCAGGAGATGCTCGAAGTCCACGAGCACTACGGGCGCTCGGTGCTGGCCCTCAAGGAGTTCCCCCGCCAGGACATCTCCGCCTACGGGTGCGTCCTGCCGGAGGCGGTCGACGACACGCTGGTCCGCATCCTCGGCATCGTCGAGAAGCCGCGGCCGGAGGACGCCCCGTCGAACTTGGCCGTCATGGGCCGCTACATCTTCACGCCGGAGATCTTCGACGCGCTCGAGCGCACGCAACCGGGGGCCAACGGCGAGATCCAGCTCACCGACGCCGTCGCCATCCTCCTCAAGGAGCAGACGGTGTACGGCTTCCTGTTCGAGGAAGGCCGCTTCGACATCGGCGACAAGCTCGATTACCTGCGGGCAACCGTCGAGCTCGCCATCGACCGGCCCGACCTCGGACCCGAGTTCCGCACCTTCCTGGCTCAGCTCGTCCAGCGGAAGAGACTCGTCTGAAGTGATTCCCCTCGAGGACGCCCGGGCCCGGGTCCTCGCCGCCTGCACACCCCTGCCGCCCCGGTCGGTGTCGCTGGCCGACGCCCTCGGACGGGTACTCGCCGACCGGGTCGTGTCCGACATCGACGTGCCGCCCTTCGCCAACACGGCGATGGACGGCTTCGCGGTGCGGGCGGCGGATACCGCGGACGCGCCGGTGGCCCTGGCCGTGGTCGGCACCCTGGCCGCCGGCGGCGACCCGGCCGGCATCACTGTCGGACCGGGGCAGGCGGTCCGCATCATGACGGGGGCGCCCATGCCCGAGGGCGCCGACGCGATCGTGATGGTCGAGCGCACGGCGACCGCGGGCGACACGGTGACGGTGGAAGTAGCGGCCAACCCCGGCGACCACGTCCGGGCCGCGGGCGACGACTTGCAACGGGGACAGGAGGTCTTCGACGCCGGCACCCTGCTCACGCCCGGCCACCTCGGGGTCCTGGCCAGCCTGGGACTGGCGGACGTGACCGTCTTCCCCGCAGCCCGGGTGGGGGTGCTGTCCACCGGCGACGAGCTGGTCGAAGGGGACGCGCCCCTGCGCCCGGGTCAGATCCGGGACTCCAACCGGCCCACCCTGTTGGCCATGGTGCGGGAGGCAGGCTGCGAGGCGGTCGACCTCGGGACGGCCCGGGACGACGAGGACGCCATCCGGTCGAAGCTGGAGGAAGGCCTGGCCATCTGCGACGCGGTGGTCACCTCGGGCGGGGTGAGCGTGGGCGACTTCGACTACGTGAAGGTCGTGCTCGACAAGATCGGGCGCATGGACTGGTGGCAGGTGGCAATCCGCCCGGCCAAGCCGTTCGCCTTCGGGGTGGCCGGTCCCCGGGAGACCCCCGTGTTCGGCCTCCCGGGCAACCCGGTGTCGTCGATGGTCTCGTTCGAGCTGTTCGTCCGGCCCGGGCTGCGGCGGATGATGGGCCACCCGCCCGAGCGCCTGCTGCGGCCGACGGTGCCCGCCGTTGCCGACGAAGCCCTCCCCCGGCGGCCCGACGGCAAGCTCCACCTCGATCGGGTGGTCGCCGTGAACGGCACCGACGGCCGCATTCACGTGCGCCGGTCGGGCGGCCAGGCGTCCCACCTGCTGCGGGCCATGGCCCTGGCCAACGCGTTGGCCCTCGTCCCCGACGGCGACGGCGTGCCCGCCGGCGGTACGGTCGACGTGATGGTCCTCGGTACAGTCGAGGGGTGACCTCTCCGCCGGTCCCGCTGGTCGACCCGTTCGACCGCGTGGTGCGCGATTTGCGCATTTCGGTCACCGACCGTTGCAACTTCCGGTGCAGCTACTGCATGCCCGAGGAGGGGCTGGACTGGGTGCCCCGCGGCGAGATCCTCACCTTCGAGGAGATCGAGCGGGTAGCGAGGCTGTGCGTGGAGCGATGGGGCTTCACCGGGATCCGCCTCACCGGCGGCGAGCCCACGGTGCGGGCCGGCCTGCCGACGCTGGTGGCCAAGCTGGCCGCCCTGGGCGTCGACCTGTCCCTCACCACCAACGGGGCCAGCCTGCGCCTGCTGGCCCACAACCTTGCCGCCGCCGGCCTCCAGCGCATCAACATCTCGTGCGACTCCCTGCGGGCCGACCGCTTCCGGGCCATCACCCACCGCGACGCCCTCCACCAGGTGCTCGACGGCATCGACGCCGCCCTCGATGCCGGATTCTCCCCCGTCAAGGTCAACGCCGTCCTCATGCGGGGGGTCAACGACGACGAGGTGGTCGATTTCGCCACCTTCGGCCGGGAGAGGGGCGTCGTCGTCCGCTTCATCGAGTTCATGCCCCTCGACGCCGACGGCGCCTGGACCGGCGACCAGGTCGTCTCCGCCACCGAGATCCTGGCCGCCATCGGGGCCGTCTACCCCCTGGAGCCGGTGGCCCAGCGGGGCTCGCAGCCGGCCGAGCGGTTCGTGTACGCCGACGGTGGCGGCGAGATCGGCGTCGTCCCCAGCGTCACCCGCAGCTTCTGCGGTTCGTGCGACCGGGTCCGGCTGACGGCGGAGGGGATGTTCCGCAACTGCCTGTTCGCCACCCGGGAGACCGATCTGCGGTCCCTGCTGCGGGGCGGGGCGTCCGACGACGACCTGGCCGCAGCCATCGAGGCCGACGTCGGCCAGAAGTGGGCGGGCCACTCCATCGGACAGGTCCGCTTCGTGCGACCGGCTCGCAGCATGAGCCAGATCGGCGGCTGAGCGGGAGGTCGGTAGACTCCTGCCCGTGACCGACCGTGGACTGACCCATCTCGACCCCCTGGGCCGGGCCCGCATGGTCGACGTCACCCCCAAGGAGGCCACCCATCGCCGGGCGTTGGCCCGGTGCAAGGTGATGATGCAGCCGGAGACGACGTCGCGGGTGGCCACCAACGCCATCACCAAGGGCGACGTGCTGGCCGTGGCCCGGGTGGCCGGGATCCAGGCGGCCAAGCAGACTCCGATGCTCATCCCCCTCTGCCACCCACTCCTCGTGGGATCCGTCTTCGTGAACTTCACGATCGGTGACGATTGCGTCGAGGTCGAGGCCCAGGTGGAGACCGTCGACCGCACCGGGGTGGAGATGGAGGCCCTCACCGCCTGCGCGGTGGCGGCGCTCACGATCTACGACATGTGCAAGTCGGTCGACCGTTCGATGAGCATCGGCGAGCTCACCCTGTGGGAGAAGACGGGCGGGCGATCAGGCATCTACCGGCGTCCGGTCGAGGCCGAAACCGGCCCCGGTAAACCGGCCGGAGCCTGAAGAATCATCCCCTCGCGGGCTTGCCCGGCCGTCGAACGGCCTAGTAGAACTGGTCGGTGCCACTTCCCCACCATCCGCGTTTCGCGGGCGGTCGCGCAGTACGGTCCCTCGAGGAAAAGGTAGGTCGAGGAGCGTGACCTTGGTTCTTCTGGTCCTCGCAGTTGTCTGGGCAGCTGTCCTCATCCCCCCCGCGCTCCGTGCGCGTCAGGAGGGGCGACCGAGCGACTCGATCAGCAACTTCCGGCGGCAGCTAGCCGTGCTCCGCCGCACCGGGCCGAAGAACAGCCGTGGCAGCGCCGACCACTGGGCTCGTCCCTACGCCTCGCCGTCGCCCACGCTCGCCAGCGTGAGCCGCCTCCATACCGCCCAGGCCGCCCCCGGTCGGCCCCGGCCGTACCTGGCTCCGTCGGGCGGCGGGCCGGCCCCCGGGCGCATGCCACCCATGGCGATCGCCGGGCGGCCTCGGGTCAACGCCTCCGCCACCCGCAGCCGCACCCTCCGCCGCCGGCGCGACGTCCTCACCGGCCTGGCCGCCACCGTGGCCGTCAGCCTGGTGCTGGCCGTCGTCACCGGGCTGGCCTCGATCTTCGTGCTGCTCCACATCCTCGCCGACGTGCTGCTCGTCGCCTACGTGGCGCTCCTGATCCACCAGCGCAACGCGGCCGCCGAGCGCGACATGAACGTCCGCTTCCTCCCGAACACCGGCAGCTTCGACCCGTCGCTCATGCCTGGTGAGCCGGCGTTGCTCCGGCGCTCGGCCAACTAGCCCTCCGTCCCCGACAGCGGCGGCGGCCAATGTCACCCGACCGGGCCGCCGAGCTGGCCATCCTGGGCCACGACCTCCACCAGCACCTGGGCGCCTCGTCGCGGGCGCGGGAGGTGGCGCTCCCCGCCTGCCGGCAGACGATCCAAGCCTGTGGACGCTCGATCCGGGCCGTCCATCGCCAGGAGCCCGAGGTCGCCGCCCGCCTGGCCGACGAGGCCGCCGGGCACCTGCGCACGGCCCAGGAGGCGCTGAGCCCCTACCCGGCCCTGGCCGCCAGCGGACCGCTGCACGACGCGGAGAAGGAGTACGCCGAGGCCCGCCTCACCGCGGCCATGGTCGACGAGCGGCCGTTGCCGTCGTACTCCGAGCTGGCCGTGTCGGGCTCGGCCTGGCTCGGCGGCCTGGCCGAGGCCGCCAGCGAGCTGCGGCGCCACCTGCTCGATCGGTTGCGCGACGGCGAGCTGGCCCGGTCGGAGCGGTTGCTGGAGGCGATGGACGACGCCTACGGCCTGCTCATCACCATCGACTACCCCGACGCCGTCACCGGCGGCCTGCGCCGGACCACCGACGCGCTGCGGGCGGTGCTCGAGCGGACGCGAGGCGACCTCACCACGACGGTGCTCCAGTCCAGGCTCCAACAGGCCCTCGAACGCCACGTGCCGCCAGCCGGGTGACCACCCTCCGCTAGCCTGGGAGTCCCGCCAGGGGGTGTAGCTCAGCTGGTAGAGCGCCACGTTCGCAACGTGGAAGTCGGCGGTTCGAGTCCGCTCACCTCCACTCCGTCGAGAACAGACCGGCGACGTCGGGACGACCGAGAGCGTCGTCGTCCCTGCCCCGGCGATATGGCCGCTGGTGTCAGCGCGCAGGGGGGCGCTATTGGGTATGCGCCGAACGGCAAGTGGGCGTCATGACTGATCGATCTCAATGCCGAACAGGATGATGGAGCCGTCCGTGTGCAGCTGGCCCACGATGACGGCTGCGGCGACAAGGCTTCCTGTGGTCGCGAGGTATCGGTAATCCGTTCGGCGTCGTACATAGCCGGTAGGTCATCGAAGGACGTGGCGAACATGTCGGCGATCGACGGCAGGTCGATCAGCAGGAAGTCGCTACTGGAGGGCTCGCCGTTGTCCCCTCGGGTGTCATCGAGCTGCGCGTCGAGTTCGGCAAAGAACTGTGGGTCGACCCGGACGGGGCGGCGTTGGGTCAATGCTTCGCGTCGGCGCCTTCGGTCGCGGCAATTCGGGCATCCGCCTTGCGTCGGGCACGGGCGAGAAGGTCAGGGGCAACGGCCGCGGGGTCAGTGACAAACCCTGCTCGGACCGCCGCGTCACGCTCGTCGGGCGACAGCGCTTCAAGCTCGGCCGCAGTTCGGACTCGCTCGCCGCTCACGTACTCACGGTACTGCGGAGCGGACAGAGAGTTGGTCAACACCGCGGACGCCGCCGGGTGCCTCTACTTTGCGATTGGATCGATCTCGAACTCGAAGTCCGCCGCTCGGAACGTGACGCTGAAGAAGCGGAAGAACGAGGCCTGACCGAGCAAACCCCACGCGTACGGCCAGGGGTCGCAGAACCCGGCTACGGCCTCCCACACCCGACCGCCGGCCCCGAACCGGACGGTGACGAACGTCGCTGACGTCGACGTGCCCCCGATGCCCAAGATTCGAGACTGTCCCTCGGACAGCGGCAGAGCAGCAGCCTGCGCGACCCAGGTCGGCAGCAGCGTGTGCACTGAACCGCTGTCCACGAGGCACGGCACCAGCACATCGTCCATGTCCTCGATGACAACGTCGAGTACCGGGCGTGGCACGCCGCCCGCCTCGTCCGGCAACTCCGTGTAGGGCACGATCACGGCGTGGAAAGTGCAGACCCAGCCTGCTCTGGGCTGGCCGGTACCCGCCAGACTCTGGCGCGTCGCCCATGCCGACGGAGCCACCCCAACACGGTTTGGACGTCGTCAGCGGCGAAGAGAATCTCGACGCCGTCCTGGGCGACCCATTGACCGAGGTGCGCTTGCAGGAGCGCGGCCTCGGCACCCCCGCGAGGTCCTTGGTGACCAGCAACGCCGGGAACGACCTGCTCGCTGCGGCGGTACACCCCAAACCCGACTCGACGCAGCACGGCCCGTGCCTGATGGGTCGTGAAATCCGCCCGGTCGAGACCCGTGACGACCGCCAGCACTTGCTTGGGCGGAAATCGGCGGCCTCTCACCACGACGTAGTGCTCGTTCACCGGCTCCGGCTCCACGGTCTCCAACAGCGACTCGATGTGGCCGCCATCGAGTTCGAATCGACATCCGGCGACGGTCGCAACGGTCATGGCGATTCCCTTCTCTACTAGGTACTCTCTGGTCTGTACTTACTGAAGGGTACCCCCGAGCGGAGCGCCCTCGGGCCGTTCGGGAGGGCGCTCGATCGTGATGCCGCCGGCGCCGGGTCGATCGGATCAGATCACTGTCCGCGCCGGACCACCAGGCGTCAACAGCTACGGGGCCGCTGCGGCACGCTCGATCCGCAACATCCGCTCGTCCACGTTCGGTACCCGACCGGTCAGCATGAGGGCCGGCGTTCCGTTCCCCGCCCGGCCGGCTCGCGGAGACGGCCGCGACGGTCCCCTACAGTCGGGGTCATGGCCCTCGAAGGGGAGTACGAGCCGAGCCCGCAGCAGTGGGTCCGGGACCAGGTCGACGAGTATGAGAGCTCGGGAGGCCAGCGGGGGATCACGCTCCTCGACACCGGACTGCCGGTCATCATCGTGACCTCTCGCGGCAACAGGACCGGCAAGCTCCGGAAGACCCCGCTGATGCGGGTGGAGCACGACGGCGAGTACGCACTGGTCGCCTCACGAGGGGGGGCGCCCACCCATCCGGTCTGGTATTACAACCTCAAGGCCAGCCCGGAGACCGTCGTGATTCAGGACGGCCCTACCGTTTTCGACGCCCGCATACGTGAGTTGAGCGGAGACGAGCGGGCCGAGTGGTGGGAGCGCGCCGTCGCCGCGTTCCCGCCCTATGCCGAGTACCAGACGAAGACCGAGCGCGCGATACCCGTGTTCGTAGCCAGCCGCCGGAGCTGACTTCGTAGGGTTCCTGGTAGTCGATCAAGCCAAGGTTCTGCGCCGTGGATACGCGTACAACGCAAGCCCGTCTAACCGTGATCGTTCACGAGCCCCGTCGAGCCGACGGCTGACGGTCCGCGAAAAGGCCCTCCCAGCAGCGAAAACTGCATGTGACGAAGCACGCAGGACCCGAGCGAGGAGGGCACTTCCGAGGTGAACGCTACACGCGCCGTCGAGCCGTTGGTGGTGACCCAGGGCGACACCCAGGCCGCCTCCCTGGTGGGCATGCACCTTCTCGGGAATCTTGCCGATCGCCTCGGCCTGACTTCGGCCTATTTCGACAGCCGTGCCCTGGACCGGTGAGCGGGCTCCCGGTCAGGACCGGGGTCGGTTGTTCGCCCAGGTGGCGGTGATGCTGGCCGGCGGCGGGGAGTGCGTCACCGACATGGCCGCGCTGCGGGACCAACCCGAGCTGTTCGGCGACGTCGCCTCCTCGGCCACCATCTGGCGCGCCGTCCGCGAGATCGACGAGACCGTGCTGGGCGACCTGCGCGTCGGTCGGGCCGCGGCCAGAGCCACGGCCTGGGCATCGCTCGACGTTCCCGACGAGGTCATCCTCGACATCGCCAGGGTGGAGAACTGCAGCAAGGACCTGCGCGACAGCGGTCTGGGCCGCATGCCGTTCGGCTCCTTCGCCATGAACCAGGCGTGGTTGGAGCTGGTGCTCACCGGAGCCGACCTGCTGGCCTGGCTGCCGGGGGGGTGCCTCGACGGCGAGTTGGCCAAGGATCGTCTTCCTGGTGCCTCAATATCGCGCCCGACGGGGGTAATGCTCGAGTGGTTGGATACGACATCGTGGCGGCCGGTGGCGCCCTCGTAAAGGGGGGAGATGGGCTCCGGCGCCAGTGCTAGGAGGGACGTAGCGACGTAGCAGATGTGCGGCTCTCCGCTTCTTGAGGTAGACGGTCCACACTGAGCCATGGAGCCCCCCCTCTTTTTTTGCTGGAGTTGGTCCGACGCCGCAGGTTTTCACGAAGTCTCCTCGACGGCTGCGTTGACCATCGGGTTGATGTCGAGAACTGCTTCGCGAGGCCCTGAGCTCCTTCCAGCCGCCTGCTGGTATGCGGGAGCCGGTCATGGGTCGTCACCGTCTACGCGCAGGTCTCATGGCCGCCGACATTCGGCCGATCTGCAACCGCTGGGACTCCAGTGGTACCACCATCATCCGCGGGTCTGGCCCACACCGAACAACCGGTGTGCGAGGCGCGAGCGGTTGACCGGTGCCCGATTTCTGGCGGCAGCCGTCGCAATCGTCGCCCTGGCGGGCTGTGCCGGCGACGGCGACCGGCGTCAGGCCCGGTCCGATGTGCCCGAGCCGGCCTCGGCCCCGCCGGCGGTGGCGTTGGCCGACCTTCCCGGCCGCATCGTCCCCTTGGCCGGGGAGCCCGAGGGCCTCGTCTGGGACTCGACCACGGGCACGATCGCGGTCGCCGTCCGCAATCCCGGCGCGCTGGCCCTCGTGGACGCCGCCACCGGCAACGAGCGGACCCGTTTGCCTCTCGGCGGGGCCGCCCGCCACCTCCAACTGGCGGGTGCGGGCGGGCCGGTGCTGGTCCCGTCGGAGAACGACGACCGCCTCTACCGCGTCGCTCTCCCGGACGGTCCGGCGGACGCGGGCACCCCCGTTGGCCGTCAACCCCACGATGCCGCGCCCGCGGCCGGGGGTCGGGTGTTCGTCGGCGACGAGCTGGCCGACACCGTCCACGTCCTGGAAGCGGACGGGTCCAGCCGGATCGTGGCCGCACCGGCCCAGCCCGGAGGCGTCGCGTCCGCCGTCGACGGCTCCGTCGTGGTCGTCGTCGGCGTGCGGGGACGGCGCATCGCCGCCTACGCACCCGACGGCCGCCAGCTCGGAGAGGCAGCGTGTGGCGTCGGGCCGACCCACGTGCGCGCCGGGGCCGCCGGAAGCGGGCTGTTCTACGTCGCCGACACCCAAGGCGACGCCGTGCTCGTGTTCCGGGCCGGGCCCGACGGCATCAGCCAGGTGGGCCGGGTGCGGACGGATGTCGGCGCTGCCCCCTACGGCCTCGCCTTCGACGCCCGCCGGTCACGCCTCTACGTCACCCTGACCGGCACCAACCAACTCCGCTCGTACCGGGTCGACGGCGCCACGCTCGTCGCCGAGCGGGTGTGGTCGACCCCTCGTCAGCCCAACGACGTGGCCGTCGACGACGCCACCGGGCGGGTGGTCGTGGCCGGGACCGCGGACGGCGTCCTCCAGTTCATCGAGCCCTGACCGGTCCCGTCTTCAGAGCCGAATGGCTGACATAGGACGCCGACCAAGGGGGTAAGGCAGGGCCAGGTGATCGAGCCAGTGCCGCCTGACTCCGACAGACGAGGAACGAGAGGAGAATCATGTTTTACGTCGCTCCCTGGGTAGCCAAGTTCTTGGCTGGGACCACCAAGGCGTATTACGCGGCACCGAAGGTCGCCGGGTACGCGGCGCACCGCACCGCGGCCGGGGCCGGATACGCGGCCCACCGCACGGCGGCCGGCGCAGGCTCTGCGGCCGCGACAGCCAAGGCGACGGCCACCGGCCGAACGGCACCGCACGCGGCCCGCAAGATGGCACGTTCGTCGGCCAAGCAGGCGAAGTACATGGCGAAGGGGACACCGCACGCGACCCGCCAGGCGGCAGACGAGGCGGCCAAGCAGATGAAGCATCTAGCGAAGTAGCCCCAAGAGGCGCTTGCCATCGGCGTGCGGAGCGGGCCGCGGCCTGCTTGGCGCGCCGCCGGTTACTGCCCCTGACCCTCTCCCAGCTGTAGCGGCACCGGGTGCGTCTCCGCCGCCGTCGTTCGAGTCTCACCGTCGATCTGATGCTTCCGCAGCGGGAGCTGGGCGATGCCCAGACTGGCCAGCATCGAGGACACCCAGATCAACGTGGCCGGGACAATCCCGATGACGGCGGCCAGGGCACCGCCGATGACGACGACGCCCTGGCCGACCGAGACCACGTATCCCGCTTTCATGTTGGCATCGAACTCGTTCGCCAATTGCAGCACGAACGGCAACTGCGCAAGCCCTTGACCGGTCAGAACGATCTGGGCCGAATCGGTGGCCGCGGTCGAGGCCCCGCGCAGTGAGATCGAGACGTTCGCTTTCTTCAACGAAATGGAGTCGTTGATCCCATCCCCCACGAAGCAGACCCGGCGACCCTCCGACTGCAATTGCGCGACCAGACTGGCCTTCTCCTCGGGGAACGTGTTGGAGAAGTAGCGGGAAATGCCGAGCTCGCCAGCCAACTTGCTCGTGGGCTCTTCCTGATCGCCCGAGATGATGATGATGTCGAGTTGGCGCCGGCGGAGGTCGTCCAGCACCGCCTTGACCTCGGGCCGAAGCGTCGTCTGCAACTCGATCGCACCGACCAGCTGATCGTCGACGGCAACCATGATCAGCGAATGGCCCTGCTCGTGGCTCGCTTCCAGCGCGGCTTGGATGGTGGCCGGTATGGCGATCGACTCCAAGGCCATGTAACGGTCGCTCCCGACCCGGATGAGCCGGTCGTCGAGCTGAACGCTCAACCCGTAACCCATCTGGTACTGCGCACCACCGACGTCCGGCAGAGAGATGCCCCGCGTGGTCGCTTCGGTGAGAATGGCGCGGGCAATGGGGTGCGTCTGGCGATGCTCGGCCGCGGCCGCGTACCGCAACACGGTCTCGGCATTGTCTTCGGCACAGGTATGGATGGCGGCGATCTCCGGCTCGTCGAGCGTCAACGTGCCCGTCTTGTCGAAGATGACGGTGTCGACGTCCTTCAGCAGCTCCAACGACCGGCCGTCCTTCACCAGAATTCCGTGGTCGGCGGCCACGTTCAAGAAGTTCAGCATTGCGATCGGCGCGGTGAGGCGCACGTTCAGGCCGATGCCGGCGCCCAGGATCGTCACCACGTAGCGATAGCCGGCGAGGGGCAAGGCGAGGAGGGCCAAGACCATCGTCGGCCCTACTGACTTGTCGGCCACCTGCTCGCCTCTCGACACGATGCTGGCCTGATACGACGCAGTGTTGTTCAGGATGAACCCGACTTGCGCGGCGGCCGTCTCCTCACCGGTTTTCGCGACCTCGACGTTGACCTTTCCCGCCAACATCAAGGTGCCGGCGAGGACTTGGTCGCCCTCGCCCTTTTCCGCGGGCTGCGATTCGCCGGTGAGCATGTGCTGGTCGATGGTGGCGATGCCACCGACGATGACGCCATCGACGGGGATCGCCTGTCCGGCGTGGACGACCACGATGTCTCCGCCCTGGAGGGAGTCCACCGGGACTTCCACCTCGACAGTGTCCACGAGCTGCCAGGCGGTTCGCGGCTGCTCGCCGAAGATCTTGATGAGGCTTTGTTGCGAGCGACGTTGGGTCATTGTGACCAACTTCTCGCTCAGGTAGTAGGCGAGCAGGGCAAAGGACCCGGCGAGAACGAAACCGCCGACGAAGACACCCAAGAAGTGGAGCGACAGCATCACGCTCATCGTCAACTTGTGCTCGTGAACCAGCGCGTTGAGGCCATGCCGGAAGATCCGAACGCCGCCGTACAGCCCGGCGCCCAACGCCAGAACTGAGAGCGGCGGGAAGAAGATGCTTCCGATGGCGGCGCCGATACTCACCGCGGAGGCGCCCACATAGCGGTTGAGTTGGCGTTCGTCCTCGGTCATCACCGAGGAACCGTCGCTGGTCGTCAACCGCGCCAGCTCTTCCTGTGGCATCCGACCGAACATCGGATCGACCCTCTCCACCATGAACCCCTGGTAATGGCGGTCCAGTGCCTTGAGCGCTCCCGGCGACCGGTCAGCCGTCTCCTCCTCGAACTCCCGTACCGCCTCCTGCACTCCCGAGAGGACCTCCTTGCACAGGTCCTTGAACCACCGTTCCAGGCGGCCGCGACCACTCGCCCGTCGACCGACCACAGGAAGCGGCCGCGACATCAACTTCCCCCCTTCTCACTCAGGGCACCGGTCGGCATCGTGGCGTAGACGCTACGCCCCCGCCACCGCGCCGATGCCACGGTCTCTCCGAACCGGCCCGCTCCCGCGCCTTCGGCTCCGTCGGAGATCGCCTGCGGAAAGTGTTAGGTCGGCGCGCTGACGCGGCTCCTTCAGGCGACGGGTGGAGCTGCCACCCGAACCGAATGGAGGACGCGATGAGTCGCAAGGGAGTTCCGTTCCTGCTGGCGAGCATGACGCTGGCCGCAACCGTGCTGGCCCCACAGGCCGCGGGGGCGACCGAGTCCCGGAGGTCGCAATCGACCGGGAGTCCGGGTGCCGAGCGCACGACGTCGCAGGCCATGGTCCCGACCGGACGCCAGCTGCCCCCGGTCGGCGGTCAGAAGGGGCTCGCCGACTGTGCCGAGGGGCACCACCTGTCGCCGTTCGAGATGCCGATCTACGACGACGACGGGCTCTTCGTCATCGGCCACGAGACCGTGTGGGTCTGCATTCCGGACGACCTCGAGCCCGCGGGCTAGAGGGGATGCCCCGGCCGTGGCGGCCTCACCGGACCGGTGAGGCCGACGGGCCGCCGTCCTCCGATTCCCCCGGCAAGTGGCCGGCAGGGCTCCGGCAGGGGCCGCGGCGCAGGGTGAGGGCGACCGAAGGATCGGTCCCGCCGACGCCGAAGGAGATTCCCATGGCCTCTTCCCACACCCGCCGAGCCGCCCTTGCCCTCGCCCTGTTGACCGCGCCGATCGTGTCGCTGGCGGCACCGGCCAACGCCGACACCTACCACCCCCGCCTGTCCACCGGCGGCTGCATCACGGGCATCGCCGACACCCACAACGGCCAGCCCGTGTGCCGGGTCATCGGCGGTCACACCACGATGATCATCGTCGGCGACGTCGGGGGCGACACCTGGCCCGGCTGGTGATTTGCCGGGTGCCTCAGCCCCGGATGCAGTCGAGGAGGCTGTTGACGCCGGCCGCCTGATTGATGGCGAAGGCGCAGATGGTGCGCATACCGGTGGACGTGCCGGGGAAGAACGCCTCGAACCCGTGCTCGGGCCCGTAGACCGGACGACGGCTTCGACATCGAGCCGGGTCTGGTTGGCAGGCGTCGACCCCAGGAAGGCGCCATCGACGTACACGTAGACCGTGACCGGGCCGGCCACGTCCGGGTCGATCGCCCATCCCCTGACCGCGGTGCCCGACTGCCCCATCGACATGGCCACCTGGAGCGATCCCATCGGGTCGAACGCCACCCAGACGACCTTGCACCCGAGCAGTTGGTTGGCGCCGGCGCCCTGGTTGAGGGCGAAGGTGCAGACGTTGTGGTTCCCGGCACTCACCGGGACGACGCCTTGGTACCCGTGGCTGTCGCCCGTACCCGGGTAGGCGCCGCCGACATCGGGCCGCAGCCGGTTGGCGGCCAGGGCCTGGCGGAAGGTCCCGTCGACATAGACGTACACGGCCACCGGGCCGGCGGTGTCGGGATCGATCGCCCAGCCCGACACCAGCACGCCCCCCGGGCGGCGGCCGACCGTGTCCAGTGAGCCGTAGGGGTCGGACGCGACCACGACGCTCCGGCAGCAGATCAGGGTGTCGACACCGGCGCCCTGGTTGACGGCGTGGGCGCACACCGAGTGGTTCCCTCCCCCCAGCGACAACGTGGCCGCGAACCCGCGCCCGTCGGGCCGGCCGACGTCGGGTCGGGGCTGGTCGGCCACCACCGTCGAGCGCGCCGTACCGTCCACCTGGATCCGGACCGAGACCGGAGCCGAGGCGTCGGGTCGGGCGAACCATCAGCGTTGTAGCGAGCCACAGAGACGTCGGGCCCGTCCTTGCCGGCGACGACGACCCGGCCGTCGGGCAGGATCGCCAGCGCCACGCCGCGGCCACCGTCCGACCGGCCCCCCAGCACGGGTCGAGTTGGCCGTCGGCCAGGAGGCGCACGGTCTGGGCGAGGGTGGTGACCAGGATGCGACCGTCGGACTGGATGGCCAGGCCGTCGACCGTGGGCTGGGCCAGGCGGGGCAGCAGGAGCTGGCCGTCGACGCCGAAGGTGGGGTCGGGGCGGCCGTCGGGCCGGAAGCGGTTGACGACCATGTCGGTGTGGCCATTCGGCCGCCGGGCGCCGCCGCCCACGACCACCGAGCCTTCGGCCTGGACCGCCACCGCCCCGCCCCGGTCGATCGGCCCGATGTCGACGACCACCTTGCCCCCGGCGAAGGCCACGTCGAGGCCAATGGTCTCGGCCTCCGCCGCGGGTGTGCCGGCGACGAGCGTCAGGGCGCCGACGAGCACGGCGACCGCCAACCGCCGGGCGGTACGTGACTGGCTGACCATGCGCACGCCGATCTGCGCCCCGTCGGGGCGTCGTTCCGCTATCGACGGTCCATCGGCCGACCTTGAGCGCCGCCTGCCGGACGATTGTCGTCGGCCGTCGCCGGGAATGGGGACCCGTAGGAGCGAGACCCACGACCCGCGAGCCGTGGCCGTCACCCCGTCCGTCGTCATCGTGGCGGCCCGGGACGGACCCGGAGAGATACATCGGCGTTTCGGGACATCGGGGCCGCGTAACGGCGGGGGTCCGAGGACGGACGGAGCGTCGACCGTCGAGCGAGAGACCGGAGGGCCCCGATGCGCAGGATCCGCCACACGATTGCCGCCATCGCCTGCATCGTCGTCGTCGGGCTGGCGACGGCCGGTCCGGCCCTGGCCGCGCCGGCGGACAAGCCCGTCGTCACCGTCGGCCGCCTCGACGTGTACGACAGCGGCGGCGTCTCACCCGACACCTGGCGGACCTACGTGAAGGTGCCCGTCGCCGGCTACAACTTCACGCCCGGCGGCAACGTGTACGTGACCTTCCAGGACCTCTCCGCAGGCACGCCCGCAATCTCCGGCGAGTGGATCAGGTCGGGCACCGGGCCGTGCGGGTTCGAGTGCAACACCTACGGCAAGATCTCGTACAGCCGCACGCTGAACTTCGAGTACCTCAGCGTGTGCGGGCACTGGCTCCGGGTGTGGGCGTGGGACCAGGTCAAGAGCCCGCAGGCGGGGTACGGCTGGTCGTCGCGCGACGTCCAGGTCGCCTGCTGAGCCGGCGCCAGCGCCGAAAGCAGGTCAGAAGTCGGGCGTTCCTCGGAGTCCGGGGGAAGGGGACGAGGTCGCGACGCGGCTGCGTTTGGGGGGCCGGGTCTTGGCCTTGTCCGACTTCTCGTGGCGCGCCGCGCCGGCGGTCGCCGCGGGAGAGGCCCGCGGCTGCACTCGTCGGCGGCTGGTGGTGGTGGTGGAGAACTACATCGGCTTCGGGTGTCGGCTCCACCGGGAGGGAAACGACGGCCTTGGGGAGTCTGCGGACGGGAGCGGTGCGTGGCCATCTCGGCGATGAACGGAGCGGCGTCATGACCACGGCGATGCACAGGTACCGGCGGCGACGACGCGATCTCGGTACTTTCTGGGGTCGGCTTCTTCGAAACGGAGAAGGAGGCCGAGGCCGGGTTCGCGCCGTTGGACGCGCCGGAGTTCGGCCCCTGCCTCGAGGACGCGTTCCGCGCCTCCTTCGAGGACGTCAGCGACGAGGCCACCATCGACGTCGCCGTGTCCGAAGTGCCGACCGGAGGGTCGGCTGACGAATCGGTCTGTTACCGGGTGGTGGTATCTGCGTTCGGCCCTGTCGGGGCGCGGACCGGATACCTCGACTTCGTCTTCTTCAGGGTGGGCCGGGCCGCGGCCACCATCGGTGCCTTCAGTGTGACCGAGCCGTTCGACCCCGACGAGCGGGACCGTCTCTCGGAGATCGTCATCCACCGACTCCGCGACGCCTGACGACACCTTCGTCAGAAGTCGGCGTTCCTCGGTGTTCTCGGGAACGGGATCAGGTCGCGCACGTTGGTCATGCCGGTGATGTAGGCCATCGTCCGCTCGAAGCCGAGGCCGAAGCCGGCGTGGGGGACGGTGCCGTAGCGGCGCAGGTCGCGGTACCACCAGTAGGCGTCCCGGTCGAGGCCGACCTCGTCGAGGCGGCGGTCGAGGACGTCGAGGCGCTCCTCCCGCTGGCTGCCGCCGATGATCTCACCGATCCCGGGCGCGAGGACGTCCATGGCCGCCACCGTGCGGCCGTCGTCGTTGACCCGCATGTAGAAGGCCTTGATGTCCTTCGGGTAGTTCATGACCACCACCGGGCGGCCGACCAGTTGCTCGGTGAGGTGGCGCTCGTGCTCCGACTGGAGGTCCATCCCCCAGGCGACGGGGAACTCGAAGCGCACGCCGTCGTCGACCGCCCGGGCCAGGGCGGCGACCGCGTCGGTGTACTCCATGCGCTCGAAGGTGGACTCCACCAGCCGCTCCACCCGGCCGATGCAGTCGGGGTCGATGCGCTCGGCGAAGAAGGCCATGTCGTCGGCCCGCTCGTCGAGCACCGCCCGGCACACGTGGCGGAGGCAGGCCTCGGCCAGGTCGGCGTCGTCGGACAGGTCGGCGAAGGCGATCTCGGGTTCGACCATCCAGAACTCGGCCAGGTGGCGGGCGGTGTTGGAGTTCTCGGCCCGGAACGTGGGGCCGAACGTGTAGACCCGGCTCAGGGCCAGGCAGTAGGCCTCCACGTTGAGCTGGCCCGACACGGTGAGGTGGGTCTCCCGGCCGAAGAAGTCGTCGGCGAAGTTGCGGTCGTTGACCTGGTCGAGCGTGGACACCCGGAACATCTTGCCCGCCCCCTCGGCGTCGTTGGCCGTGATGATCGGGGTGTGGACCCAGAAGAAGCCCTGCTCGTCGAAGAAGCGGTGGACGGCCATCGCCAGGCAGTGGCGCACCCGGGCGACGGCGCCGAAGGTGTTGGTGCGGGGCCGGAGGTGGGCGACCTCCCGCAGGTACTCGAACGAGTGGTGCTTGGGGGCCAACGGGTAGGTCTCGGGATCGGCCACCCACCCCACGACGTCCACCGCCTCGGCCTGGATCTCGACCGCCTGGCCCTTGCCCTTGGACTCGGCCAGGGTGCCGGTGACGACCACCGAGCAGCCGGTGGTGAGGCGGGCGACCTCGCTCTCGAAGTTGGGCAGCGGGCTGCGGGCGACGACCTGGATAGGGTCGAAACACGACCCGTCGTGGACGGTGAGGAAGGCCAGTCCCCCGCCCGCCTTCGACTCCCGCCGGTTCCGGACCCAGCCCTTGACCACCACCGCCGTCCCGACCGGGACCCGCCCGGTGAGGGCGTCGACCACCCGCACCGGCTCGGTCACCGGAGCCGCTCGGTCAGCAGCTTCTGCACCACCTGGGGGTTGGCGTTCCCGCGGGAGGCCTTGATGACCTGGCCGACGAAGAAGCCGAACAAAGCCGTCTTGCCGCCGAGGTAGGCGGCCACCTTGTCCGGGTTGGCGGTGACAACCTCGTCGACGAGGGTCGCGATGGCGCCCTCGTCGCTCACCTGGACCAGGCCCCGGTCGGCGATGATCCGCTCGGGCGTCCGGCCCCGCTTCACCATCTCGGCCAGGACCTCCTTGCCCGCGGCACCCGTGATCGCCCCCGACTCGACCGCCGTGACCAGTGCCGCCAGTCCTTTGCCGGTGATGGGCACGTCCTTGAGCTCCCGGTCGCCCAGGGCGGACGGGAGCTCGTTGATGATCCATCGGGCCACCGCCGGCGCCGAGCCGCCGGCGGTGACGGCGTCGACGAACACGTCGCCGGTGGCACGGTCGCCCGTGAGGAGGTCGGCGTCGGCCTCGGAGATGCCGTGCTCGGCGGGCCACGCGGCCAGGCGGGCGGCCAGCACCGGCTCCCGCAGGCGGGCCTCGGCCCGGTACTCCACCCGGCTGCGCTTGGGGGGCCGGGTCTTGGCCTTGTCCGACTTCTCCCGGCGCTCGGCGGCCACGGGAGCGTCGGCGGGGGCCGACCACGAGTCCCGGAGGGTGACGATGCGGTTGAGCACGGGCGCTCCCGGCCGCGAGTCCTGGGCGTCGACCACGAAGTAGCCGACCCGCTCGAGCTGCCACCGGCTGCCGGGCTCGGCGTCGGCCAAGCTCGGTTCGAGCACGGCGCCGGTGACGACCTGGAGGGAATCGGGGTTGAGGTGGTCGGCGAGGTCGCCGTCGGCCTCCTCCGGCCGGGGCACCGTGAACAGCCGGTCGTACAGCCGGACCTCGGCCGGCACCGCCTGCGCCGCCGCCACCCAGTGGACCACCCCCCACACCTTGAGATCGGGCGGGTTGTGGCCGACGGTGTCGGGGACGTGATGGCAGCGCAGCTCGACCACCTCGCCGCCATCCTCGACCACCTCGTCGCACGTGATGCAGTACCCGTGGCGCAGGCGTACCGTGCGCCCGGGGGCCAGCCGCTGGTAGCCGGCGGGAGGGTCGAGGGCGAAGTCGTCCCGGTCGATCCACAGCGCGCGCCCGAACGGCAGCGACCGCTCCCCCGGCTGGCCCACGTCGGCCGGGAAGTACGGGGCGATCAGCGTCTCCACCTCGTCGTCGGGCCACGACGTGATGGTCACCCTGAGCGGGCGGAGCACGCCGAGGACCCGGGGCGCGATCCAGTTGAGGTCGTCGCGGACGCAGTACTCGAGCTTGGCCAGGTCGACGGTGGAGTTGACCTTCGCCACGCCGATGAGGTCGGCGAAGGCCCGAATCGCCTCCGGCCGGTAGCCCCGCCGGCCCATCCCCGCGATCGTCGGCATGCGGGGGTCGTCCCAGCCGGCCACGTGGCCGTCGTCCACCAGCCGCAGCAGCTTGCGCTTGCTGAGCACGGTGTAGTCGAGGTTGAGGCGGGCGAACTCGATCTGCTGGGGCCGACTGAACCGGTGGCGCTCGGAGACGCCGGTGTGGTCGATCACCCAGTCGTACAGCTCCCGGTTGTTCTCGAACTCGAGCGTGCAGAGGGAGTGGGTGACGCCCTCGACGGCGTCGGAGATCGGGTGGGCGTAGTCGTACATGGGGTAGATGGGCCAGGCGTCGCCGGTGCGGTGGTGGAAGGCGTGGCGGATCCGGTAGAGGAGAGGGTCGCGCAGCTTCATGTTGGGCGCGGCCAGGTCGATCCGGGCCCGGAGGACGCAGGCGCCGTCGGGGAGGTCGCCGGCCCGCATCTGGCGGAAGAGGGCCAGGTTCTCCTCGACGGGTCGGTCCCGGTAGGGCGACGGCCGGCCCGGCTCCCGCAGGCTGCCCCGGTACTCCTTGATCTCGTCGTCGCTCAGGTGGTCGACGTAGGCGTCGCCGGCCCGCACGAGGTCCTCGGCCAGGTCGTACATCTCGCCGAAGTAGTCGGAGGCGAACAGGGCGCGGTCGCCGAACGAGAACCCGAGCCACTGGACGTCGCGCTCGATCGACTCGACGTACTCGACGTCCTCCTTCTCCGGGTTGGTGTCGTCGAAGCGGAGGTTGCACTGCGAGCCGAACTCCTCGGCGATCCCGAAGTTGAGGCAGATCGACTTGGCGTGGCCGATGTGGAGGTAGCCGTTGGGCTCGGGGGGGAAGCGGGTGACGACCCGGCCGCCGTGCCTGCCGGTGCGGAGGTCGGCCTCGACGATGTCGCGGATGAAGTCCGACCGCGCCGCCTCGGCGCGCGCGTCGCTGGTCACCCACGCCACTGTACCGACGGCGTTTCGCAGCCCCCGACTGGCTACCTTGCCCTTGTGCGCCTGCGTGACGCGACTCCCGACGACCTGGCCGCCATCTCCGACCTCATCCGGGCGCTGGCCGAGTACGAGGACCGGACCGACGAGGTCGTCTGGACCGACGACGAGCTGCACCAGTCGCTCTTCGGGCCCGACGCGGTGCCCACGGTGCTCCTGGCCGAGGTCGACGCCGACGGCAGCGGGCCCGTGGTCGCCGGCCTGGCCATCTGGTACCGGACGTATTCGAGCTTCCTGGCCCAGCCCGGGATCTGGCTGGAGGATCTGTTCGTACGTCCCGAGTTCCGGGGTCGCGGCCTCGGGCGGGCCCTGGTCGAGCACCTCTTCGAGCGGGCTGGCCGAGGTCGGGTCGAGTGGGCCGTGCTCGACTGGAACACCCCGTCGATCGAGTTCTACGACTCGCTCGGTGCCCGCCCGGTCGATGGACGGATCCGGTACCGGTGGCGTCCACGCGACTTTCTGGAGCAAAAGCGACCGTAGATGTCGTTTTTGCTCCAGAAGGTGGACGCGAGGGTGTTACCTCATGAGCGCGACGGTGCCGGACTCGCATGCGTAGCTACCGAGATGCGCGGAAGAATCTTTTCGGAGTCTGTCGATTTCGGGCGGACGGGTTCGTGTAGGTGGCGAAGGGCAGGCACGGTGCCAGCCGACAGAGGAGGAAGACGATGACCCAGTACCTGTTGTCCGTGTACTTCGACGAGAGCGCCGAGCTGCCGTCGGATGAGGATATGAAGAAGATCTACGCCGACGTCGACGCCCTCAACCAGGAGATCAAGGCGGAGGGTGCCTGGGTGTTCGGCGGCGGACTCCACCCCGCCAGCACCGCCACCGTGGTCCGGGCCAACGCCGGCGACATCCTCACCACCGACGGCCCCTACGCCGAGGCCAAGGAGCAGCTCGGCGGCTTCTGGATCATCCAGGCGACCGACTTGGATGCGGCGCTGGCGTGGGGCAAGAAGGCCACCATCGCCTGCCAGGGACCGGTCGAGGTTCGGCCCTTCCAGGACGAGCCCGAGGCCTGACCACGGCGTGACGTCCGAGCGACCTGGGTCCGGACAACATGAGATCGAGCGGATCTTCCGGCATGAGTCCGGACGAGCGGTTGCGGTCCTGGTCCGCCTCTTCGGAGACATCGACGTCGCCGAGGAGGCGGTCCAGGACGCGTTCGTGGTGGCCGTGCAACGGTGGCCGGAGGCCGGCGTCCCGCCCAGCCCCGCGGGTTGGATCATCACCACCGCCCGCAATCGGGCCATCGACCGGCTCCGAAGGGAGTCGTCCCGCGACGACCGTCATGCCCAGGCTGCGCTCCTGCAGACCCCCGACGAGCCGATGGAGGTGGGACCCGTGCACGACGACCGCCTCCGACTGATCTTCACCTGCTGCCACCCGGCGCTGGCCCCCGCGGCCCAGGTGGCGCTGACCCTCCGCCTCATCGCCGGGCTCCAGACCACCGAGATCGCCCGGTCGTTCCTCGTGCCCGAGACCACCATGGCCCAACGGCTGGTGCGGGCCAAGAACAAGATCCGGGCGGCCAACATCCCCTACCGGATTCCGGGCGACGCCGAGCTTCCCGACCGGCTGCGGCCGGTGCTGGCGGTGGTGTACCTGGTGTTCAACGAGGGCTACGTCGCCACCGCGGGGGACGACCTGGTGCGGGCCGAGCTGTGCGAGGAGGCCATCCGCCTGGCCCGCCTGCTGGCCGACCTCATGCCCGACGAGGCCGAGGTTCTCGGTCTGCTTGCCCTCTTGCTGTTGACGGAGTCGCGCCGGCCGGCCCGCACCGCCCCCGACGGGTCGATCGTGCGCCTGCCCGACCAGGACCGGTCGCTCTGGGACCGGACGCTGGTCGCCGAAGGCCAGGCGCTCGTGCGGGCCTGCCTGCGCCGCAACCAACCCGGTCCCTACCAGATCCAGGCCGCCATCAACGCCGTCCACAGCGACGCGCCGACCGCGGGCGACACCGACTGGTCGCAGATCGTGCGCCTCTACGACCAGCTCCTGGTGGTCGCGCCGACCCCTGTGGTCGCCCTCAACCGGGGCATCGCCGTGGCCGAGCTCGACGGGCCCGCGGTCGCCTTCGCCGCCGTCAACGGGCTCGACCTCGACGGCTACCACCTCTTCCACGCCACCCGGGCCGACCTCCTCGAACGCCTCGGCCGCGTCGACGAGGCCCTCGCCGCCTACGCCGCGGCCCTGGAGCGGACGACCAACGTCGCCGAGCAGCGCCTGCTCCAACAGCGCCGCGACGCTCTCGACCGCAGTCGACATCACTGACCGGGACGAGCCTCGAGCTCAGCTGCCCTTGCCGCGGGCGGATGGTCGGGCTCGGGCCCGCTCGTAGGCGGCGACGAAGTCGTCGACCGAGGTATGGGCGATCACCTCGCCCACGACGTCGAGGGCGAGGTCGTCGAGCGAGCGGAACCGGAGGCAGCTCTTGCCCATGTCGAGCTTCTTGCCGGTGGCCGCCCACCGATCCCGGAGCTGGTCCTGGGCGCCGTCCTCGCCGTAGACACCCATCAGGTACAGCGACATGTGCCGCTTCTGGTTGGCAAGGGAGGCGACGGCCAGGGCCTGGCCGTTGTAGGTGTCTGGATAGCGGGCCAGGGGCACCACGTAGCTGATCATCCCGTACTGCATGACCTCCTCGAACCCCGCCGGGAGGTGGTCGAGGATCACCCGGCGCACGGCCTCGATGGTCTCCCGGCGGTCGTCGGGGAGCTCGGCCAGATAGGCGTCCACAATGACGGCGGCGCTGTCCATGGCCTCATGTTTCCACAAACCGTGGAATACCCTGGGATAACCGAGCGAGATATGCAAGGTCGCGTCGAGGGCGCGTGGTGACATGCAACTGCGCATGGCTTATGCTCTGGGCTGTGCCCCGCACGATCCAGATCCGCGACCTCGACGACGATGTCTACGCCGCCCTCGCACGACGGTCGGCCGAGGCGGGGATCACCGTGCCCGAGCTCCTCCGGCAGGAGGCGACCCGGTTGGCCAACCGTCCCAGCGTGGAGGAGTGGCTGGCCCGCACCCGAAGGCGGCCATCGAGGGTCACCACGGCCGAGGTGCTCGACGCCCTGGACGACCAGCGAGGCCCGTGGCCTGATGCTGGTGGTTGACGCGGCCTGCCTGTTCGAGGTGGTTGCCGACACGGCCGTATCGGAATCCATCCGTCGCCGGCTGGCGGCCGACCCCGACCACGCCGCCCCCCACCTCGTCGACGCCGAGGTTATCGGTGTGATCCGCCGCCACTACCTGGCGGGCATGCTCGATACCACCGCCGCAACCCAGGCCGTCGATGACCTGCGGGACTGGCCCGGAGAGCGCTACGGCCACCGGGCGCTCCTGCCCCGGGCCTGGGAGCTGCGGGCGACAATCCGCTCGTGGGACGCACTCTACGTCGCCTTGGCCGAGGCTCTGGGAGCGACACTGCTCACCGCCGATTCACGGCTTGCCGCCGCGCCCGGTCCGACCTGCCCGATCACCGTCGTAGGGCGGGCGTCCTAGACGATCAGAAGATCAGGACCAGGAGCAGGATGATCAGGAGGATCCCGCCCAGGCCGATCCCGCCGCCGCGGTACCTTCCGCCGCCGTAGCCGTAGCCGCCGCCGACGGACAGCAGGATCAGGACGATGAGGATGATCAGGAGGAGGCTCATACCGGCACTGTCACCGCCGGACTCCCGGCCGAAACTCCGGCGTCAGACGGTGGGGGCGGCGAAGGTGTCGCAGGCGGTGATGGAGCCCGACTGGTAGCCGGTGAGGAACCACCGCTGGCGCTGCTCCGACGAGCCGTGGGTGAACGACTCCGGGTTGACCTGGCCCTGCACCTTCTCCTGGATGCGGTCGTCACCGATGGCGGAGGCGGCGTCGAGCCCGTCGGCGATGTCCTGCTCGGTGAGCTCCTCGATGAAGCCGGTGTCGACCGCGCCCTTGGCCCACATGCCGGCCAGGCAGTCGGCCTGGAGCTCCACCCGGACGCCCGGGCTCTGGGGCCCGGTCTCCTCGCCCCGGGCCCGGCCGAGCACGCCCCTGATGTTCTCGACGTGGTGGCCGTACTCGTGGCCGATCACGTAGGCCTCGGCGAAGGGCCCGCCCTGGGCGCCGAACTGGGAGCGGAGGTCGTCGTAGAAGCCGAGGTCGATGTAGACCTGCTCGTCGCTCGAACAGTAGAAGGGCCCGACGGCCGACGTCCCCAGGCCGCAACCGGTCTGGACCTGGCCCTTGTAGAAGACGGTGGTCGCCTCCCGGTAGCCGGGCAGGGCGTCGGTCCAGTAGGCCTGGACACTGTTGATGACGGCCACGATGCGGCAGTCGTCCCGCTGGTTGGCGTCCTCGCCGGTGACGCACTCGGTGGACAGATCGGAGTCGAGCCCTCCCAGGGACGGGAGGGTGGGGCCGCCCTCGCCCCCGCCGCTGCCCGTCAGCAGCTGGAAGACCAGGAAGAGGACACCCACCAAACCCCCACCACCGGCCAGCAGCGGCCCCGCGCTGCGGCGGTCGGACACCTGCGACGTGTCGAGCTGGGCGTCCCCACGAAATCGCACCTTGGTACCTCCATCTGGGTAAGTGGGGATATGCATTCCCCGTCAGGCACGAGAGGAGTCAACCATGACGACGACCGGGGCGGAACCCGACACCTGGTATTGGTGCATCAAGCACGGCCAGGTCGAACGGGGCGCCGACAGCAACTGCCCGCCGGACGACCGTCTCGGGCCCTACGAGTCGAAGGAAGCGGCCCAGAACTGGCGCCAGCGGGTCGACGCCCGCAACGAGAAGTGGGAGGAGGACGACAAGAAGTGGTCGGGCGAGGGCGACTGACGCCCGGCGGCCCGGGTCACGGCAGGGTCGGCAGCACCTCGGTGGCGAAGGCCTGGACGCGGGGCCAGCCCTCGGCGGGCCAGCTGGCGATCAGGTGGGAGACACCCAGGGCGACCAGGTCGTCGACCCGCCGGCGGACCTCGGTCCACGGCTCCGACAGCGACAGGTTGGTCGAGCAGGCGATGGTGGACGGGTCGCGGCCGGCCTCCTCCGCCGCCCGGCGGACGATGGCGAGCTTGCGGGTCATCTCCGCGGGCGGGCCGAAGCCGTGCCACACGTCGGCCTGGCGCCCGGCGACGGGCAGGGTCAGGCGCTCGCCACCGGCGCCCACCCAGACCGGCGGGTGCGGCCGCTGCACCGGTTTGGGGCTGTAATACCCGCCCCGCAGGTGAAAGTGGCGACCGTCGAAGTCGGCATCGTCCTCGGTCCACAGCAGGCGACACACCTGGATCGCCTCCTCCAATCGCTCCGCCCGCACCCTCACCGGCGGGAAGTCGATCCCCAGCCGCTCGTGCTCGGGGGCGTGCCAGGCGGCGCCGATGCCGAGGTTGACCCGTCCCCCGGAGACGTGGTCGACGGTGACGATCTCGGCCGCCAGCAGCGCCGGGTGGCGATAGGTGACCCCGGTGACGAGGACGCCCAGGCGGATGCGCGACGTGGCCCCGGCCAGGGCCGCCAGAGCGGTGTACGCCTCCAGGCAGGGACCCCGGGCGTCGCCGTACAACGGCGTGAAGTGGTCGAACACCCACGCCGACTCGAATCCGGCGTCCTCCGCGAACCGGGTGCGGGCGAGGAGCTCGTCCCACGTGAGCTGGTGCTGGGAGACGTCGACACCGATGAGCATCGGTCCAGGCTGCCACGACCGACCGCCCGGGCCGGAACCTCGCCCGGGTGAGCCGGGGTCTTCGGCAACGAGGCCCGACCGTTGACACCCAGACCGGCGCGACCTGCTGCGAGGATGGACAGGTGATGGCCGAGGATCCACAGGCGAAGGCAACGGCCACGGTCGCGCCCGGAGACGATCCCCCGCCGGCGGGGTTCACCCGCTTCCTCCCGAAGAGGCCACTCGGATGGATCGCCTCGATGGCCGCGCTCATGTACTTCGCGGCCTCGATCGGCTACATCCTCGGCATCCGCTACGACAGCTCACCCGACCCGAACCAGGTCGACGTGGGCTTCCTGCAGGACATGATCAGCCACCACGAGCAGGCGGTCGAGATGTCCAACATCGAGCTGGCCGACGGCGCGGTGCCTGACGTCCAGGCGTTCGCCCGGGAGATCCTCACCTTCCAGGCCTACGAGATCGGCCTGATGGAGGGAAGGCTGGCGCACTGGGGTCTCGGCCCCGCCGACCGGCCGGAGATGGCTATGGCCTGGATGGATCTGCCGGTGCCCGTCGACCAGATGCCCGGCCTGGCCAGCGAGGAGGAGATGGCGCGAATCCGCCGGGCCGGAGGGACCGAGATCGATGCCCTGTTCGTCCGGCTGATGCAGGACCACCACCGGGGCGGCGCCCACATGGCCGAGTACGCGGCGGAGGCCGGGTCCGACCCCGCAGTGCGAGAACTGGCCGCTCGCATGGCTCGCAATCAGCGCATCGAGGTTCGCGAGCTGGAGGCGGCACGGGAACGGGCCGGGTTGGCCCCCGAGCCGGACGGCTACATCCCTTCGGTCATCCCCTCCGGCCACGACCGCCACGGCGGCTGAAGTCGGTCGCACGCGCTTCCGAGGCGCGTCAGCGGCTCAGGACGGGGTGCCCACCGCCGATTCGAGGCCGGCGATCGGGTCCGGCTCGATCGAGAAGTCGAGGGCCCGCAGCTGGCCGAGGACACGGGCCAGGGACTGGGGAGAAAGGTCGGTGTCGACCGTGATCACGGTGCCGCCGACGACGATCTGGGCGTAGGTGAACTCGTCGTCGTAGGACTCGATCCAGCCCCGGTTCGCCCCCGCGGTGAACGGCTCGGAGTCGGGCGGGGCGTCGGTGTCGGCGCAGTCGGACGCCGATTCGTACAGGTACAGGTACCCGTACGACTCGTCGTCGGGGTCGATGTAGTCGAGCTCGACCTGCTCGCAGCCGTCGTCGCTCTCGTCGGCCGGGACGAGGTCGGCGTAGTCGAGGACCCACCCCTCGGGGATGCCGCGGGGCTGGAGGAGGGGTGCGTCGTCGAAGTCGGCGATGCTCTCCTCTTCGATGTTGGGCGTGCGGTCGACATCGGCTTCGGCCGGCGCCTCGACGTCGACCGGCTCGCCCCACGCCGAGAACTCCTGCTCCAGCCGGGAATCGGAGCGGAAGCTCGGGAACTCGTCTCCGCCCTCGACCTCGATGCTCTGCTCCACGACCGACCGCACCGGCCGGCCGTCGTCGGCCAGGGTGATCTCGAGCGTTCCCTGGTGGCGTTCGGTGACCTCGGACGGCTCCTCGTCGCGGGGGTCGAGGCCGGCCCGCACGACCGTCTCGTCCCCGTTCCGGGACACGACGCTGGGGGCGACAGTCCGGTCGAGCAGCCGGGTCAGGCCGCCGACGTCGCTCTCCTGGTCCGATGCGAAGGCGAAGAACCCGCCGAAACCGCCGAAGAGGCCGTCGGACGGTTCCTCCTCGAAGGCTTCGTCGAAGAAGCCGGTGTCGGTCCACTTCCTGTCGGCCAACTCGTCCTCGTCGCCCGCGTAGCGGACCCACGTCTCGTCGCCGACGACGATCGACTCGAAAACCGACCCGTCGGAACGGGTCACCACCCGGGTGCGGTCGGGATCGACGGCGACGCCCTCGATCACGGCCCGGTTGACCATCGTCGACGCCTGGTCCCGGGGGACCTCCTCGTCGTCCTCGCCCGTGAACCCGAACGAGCCGAGGGACGACTCCTGGCGGCTGGTGGCCCGGAAGGCGACCGTCTTGTGCTCGACCACGAAGCGCCGGGCCTCGGCCAGCAGCTCCTCGGCCGTGGGCTCGTCGCGGGTGACGCGCACGATCGCCGCCGAGGTCGACGTGGCGAAAACGGCCACCGCCGAGATCCCGACGACGAGCTGCGCCAACCGATTCCGCCGTGTCGTCGTCATCCGCGTCCTATCGACGGGCGACGACCCCCACTTGAGGTTCCCCTCCCCGGGTGTGGGTACCACCCTTGTTACGGTGATCGGGCATCACTACGGTCAGCGGTTGGGCCACCACGAAAGGACAACGGACGTGGAAACGCGAGCGAGCAGGTCGACGGGGACGATTCGTTGGCAGGCGGGGCGGGTGCGGGCGAGACGAGCGCTGCGGACGGCGGTGGTGGTGACGGCGGCGGTGGCGGTGCTTGCGGTGCAGCCCACGCCGGCCCGGGCCGACACGTTCGCCACCAACTTCTTCCCCGCCCACTGGGGCCCCAACCAGCACCTGACGGTGCCGCCCGAGAACCCCTACTACCGCTCGGTGGCGGTGATCGACAACACCGGTGACCCGTCGCTGAGCCAGCACCTCCAGACGTTCGCCCAGATCATGAACGCCCTGCACAACGGCTACAACACCAACTACCCGGTGATCCTGTACTACCAGAACATCTTCTTCGCCCAGGGCCAGCCGTGCGCGCTGGGGCCGCCGCAGTTCCTGGTGCTGTGCAAGGACGAGACCCTCGGCGGGGGTTCGCCCAACGCCCCCGGTTCGGCCGCCATCTTCCCCGGTCCCCCTCCCGCCACCCACATCTTCTACGGCATCGGCCGCTTCCGCCCCAGCCTGGTCGACCCGATGTGCGCCGGCGACAAGTTCACCATCGCGGTGCAGATCTTCAGCAACACCCTCGGGCTCGACTACAACCTGAGCAACCCGGCTTCGGCCATGTACCCGACCATCCCCCTGGGTCGTTGCACCCTCACCGGCTGGACCCAGGCCGAGCTCGACCGGATGAACACGATGTACAGCCACCCGGTGGGCTAGGCGAAGAATCCGCCGAAGCCCTCTTCCTCGGCGGCGCGCTCCCGCTCGGCCTGGGTCACGCCCTGGACCCGTGACGGGGTGACCCGGCCGAGGAGCATCTTGGCCGCCAGCAGGAGGGCGACGGTCGCCAGCGGTCGCAGGGGCAGCCGGTCGACCGCGACCAACGGCCGCAGCGACCACTCGTCGTCGACCCACCCGTCCCGCTCGACCTCGTTGTAGGCCACCCGGGCCACCGCCGACCCACCCGTCTCCACCAGGAGGAGCCCGTCGCCCACGCCGCCGGGCCCGGCCCGGAGGGCGGCCACCGGGGCGCTGGTCTCGTCGCGGACGTCGATCACCGGGCGGACCCCGCTCTGCCGGCGCAGGTACGTGCCGAGGGCGGCATCGTCGTCGCCGTAGGCCACCAGGGCGTCGTCGGCCGCGTGGTAGCGGTCGAGGTGGAACAGGCGGCGGCCGTCGAGCTCGAGACAGGCCAGGGGCGGGACGGCCCGGTGGTCGCGGCCCTCGACGTGGGCTTCGAGGAAGCCGTCGTCACCGACGAAGATCAGCGAGGAGTGGGCCCGGGCCCGGAGCAGGGTGCAGGCCGGCCCGTGCTCGAAAGGCACCGAACCTGACGCCCGGGACGGGTAGAAGCCCTGGGCGAGGGTGACCGACAGCACGTCGGCCGCCCGCGCCGGGTCGACGGCGAGCTCGGCCAGGCAGTTGGGGCAGGACTTCATCCGCGCCGGCCAATCCTGGCCGCAGTGGCGACACAGCACCAGGGCCGACAGGGCCTCGTGCTCGACCAGCTCGACGAAGCACTCCCGGCAGGCGAGGGTGCCCGTCGGCCACTCCCGGCGGCACGACGGGCACCAGCGGGCGGTCAACCCCGGGCGAGCAGGAGCTTGAACTCGAGGGTGGCGTTGTTCTCCACCGTCACGAAGCCACCGACGCTGGGTGGCGTCATGCCGAAGTCGGAGAACGGGAACTGCAACGAGCCCACCACCTGGCCCTGGTCGCCGGTGAGCTGCACGTCGAGGGGGATGGTGACCAGCTTGGTGACGCCGTGCAGCGTGAGATTGCCGGTGACCTCCGACTTCACCGGCTGTCCCGCCGAGGTGCCGGCCGGGAGCGTCACCGGGGTGGTGCTGGTGAAGGTGGCCGTCGGGAACCGGTCGGTCTCCAGGCCGGAGGTGCGGATGCGGTTGTCGCGGCGGTCCTCGTCGCTCTCCAGGCTGGACACGTCGACCTCGACGTTGACCTGGTCGGCCGTCACCTGGGAGCCGGAGCCGGCGACCGTGAGCGAGCCCGTCACCGACTCGGTGCGGCCGACGGCGTCGCTCGTGGCCGGCAGGGCGGCCAGCTTCTCCCGCACCCGGTAGCCCGCCACCGACCCGGGGGCCACGGTCCAGTTGCCCGTGAGGGAGGTCGTCGCCCCCGTCGATCCCGCGACCGTCGTCTGGGTGCTGCCCGAGGGCGTGTCGAGCGTGAGCTTGTCGGGCGAGTCGCTGGTGAAGAACACCAGGTAGATCACCGCGATCGCGGCCAGGGGGACGACCACCAGGGCCGCAATCACCCACGGGCCGAAGCGACGCGATTTGGACGAGGGAACGTTCACAGGCCTGCCTCCAAAGAACGGGTGGTCAAGTGTCGCGCGACCTACGGCGGTCGCCGGCCGGTCGGTGCAGGGGGGAGGACCCACCGGCCGGCCGGCGACGCCGGTTGGTGCTGCGCCTCCCATTCAGCCCGACCCCGCTGTGAACGGGCTGTGAAGGCCCTGCGAGGTTCCTGAACCCGCCGCCGCCCCCGGGTTGGGGTTATGCGGCCCGGGCGGCGCGGGCGGCGGCCTGGCGTCGACGGCGCAGGCGGCGCCGTTCGGTCTCGTCGAGGCCACCCCACACGCCGTCGTCCTGACGGGTGGCCAGGGCGTACTCGAGGCACTCCAGGCGGACCGGACAGGTGGCGCACACGGCCTTGGCCGGGCCCGCCTCGGCATCGGTGGCAGGGAAGAAGATGTTGGGATCGAGGTCGCGGCACGCGCTCTGCTGCCGCCAGTTTTCCAGCGTTCGCTGTGTCTGACTCATAGCACTCTTGCAACCGAAATCACGGCCGTGGCATTCCTTACAGCACACCTCGGCCCGACGAGGTCGTGGACGACCGCAGCCGATCACTACCCTTGGAGTGCGTGGGGCTCACTCGACTCGTCCATCAGGTCCAGGGCATCGCCCTCGGTGACGCGCTGGCGCTGGCAGACGGGTTGCTGACGGTCGGCCGGGCCGACGCCGAGGCCTGCTTCGACTCGCCCGCGTTGGCCTCGTTCACCCTGTCGGTGGCCGCACCGGGAGAATCGGCACGGATCGTCAAGGTGCTCGACGCAGTGGAGCCCCGCACCAAGGGCCCCGGCGGTGGGGGGATCTTCCCCGGTTTCGTCGGCCCGGCGGACGGGGCTGTCGGGGAGGGGACGACGCACGTCCTGCGGGGGGCGGCGGTGGTGGTGGCCGGCTACCTGCCCCGGGCCCAGGAGGCGATCGTCGACATGTCGGGGCCGGCCGCCGACCTGTCGCCCCTGGCCCAGACGGTGAACCTGGTGGTCGAGTTCACGCCCGCCGAGGGCGCCGCCTGGGAGGACGTCGACGTCGCCCTCCGCCTGGGCGCCCTCCGCCTGGCCGCCCACCTGGCCGAGGCGGGCCTCGAAGTCGAGCCCGACGCGGTGGAGGAGCCGCTCGACCCGGCTGCGGGCGATGGCCTGCCCAAGGTGGCCGCCCTCACCAACCTCCAGACCCAGGGGACGTTCAAGGACGTCTTCGTCTACGGGAAGTCGTTCGCCGGCGAGCAGCCCGCGCGTGATCGGCCCCGGCGAGATCGACGACGGGGCGGTGGTGAGCGGCCAGTTCGGCCACCCGTCGCTCAAGAACCCCACGTGGGTCCACCAGAACCACCCGGTGGCGGCCGCCCTGCGAGCCCGCCACGGCGTCGACCTGTGCTTCGCCGGCATCGTCATCTCCCCCGAGCCGGTGGCCATGGCGGCCAAGGAGGACATCTCGGCCGCCGCCGCCCGGGTGTGCGCCGAGGCCGGCTTCGAAGCCGTGATCGTCACCAAGGAGGGAGGGGGCAACGCCGACGCCGACATGGCCCTCAAGATGGACGCCCTGGAGGAGCTGGGGATCACCGCGGTCGGCCTGTTCGCGGAGATGTCGGGCATCGACGGCACCGGCCCGCCCATCGTCGTCCCGCCGGAGCGGGCGACGGCCATGGTGAGCACCGGCAACTACGACCACCGGCTCTCGCTGCCGGCTGTCGAGCGGGCCTACGGGGGCGAGCGGGTGGCGCTGGTGGACCAACTGGCCACCGAGGCCATGGAACTGCCCACCGCCGTCATCTACTGCTCCCTCAGCTGCCTCGGGTGGGGGAGACTGCGGGCACTCATATGAGACCAAGAGAATGAGAGTCGTCCACTACATCAACCAGTTCTTCGCCGGGGTCGGCGGGGAGGACTCGGCCGCCTCCGGGCCGTCGTCGGTGCCGGAGGCCAAGGGTCCCGGCCGCAAGCTGGCCAACCTCCTCGGGCCCGACCACCAGATCGTGGCCACGGTGTGGTGCGGCGACGACTATGCGGTCGGCACCGCGGGGGCGATGGACGAGATCCTCGCCCTCATCCTGGCGGCCGAGCCCGACCTGGTGATCGCCGGCCCCGCCTTCACCAGCGGCCGCTACGGCCTGGCCTGTGCCCGGGTGGTGGCCGCGACCACCGCCGCCGGGCTCAAGGCCGTCGCCGCCATGCACCCCGACAACCCCGGGCTCGACGAGGCCGGCGCGGCGCCGGTGGTCGCCTCGGGCGAGGTGGCCCGGTCGATGGGCCCGTCACTCGACACCCTGGGCGGGGCGGCCAAGGCCCTGCTCCTGGGGGCCGAGCTCACCACCGACGACGGTCGCATCGGCCGCCTGCCCCGCCGGTCGGTGCTCGACGAGGCCAACGCCGCCACCCGGGCCGTCGACCTCGTCCTCGTCCGCCTGGCCGGCGACCGCGACGCCACCGAGGTCCCCCTCCCCCGCTTCGACCAGGTCACCCCGGCCGCGCCCATCGACGATCCGGCGGCAGTCACCATCGCCTTCGTCACCGAGGGCGGTCTCGTGCCCGACGCCAACCCCGGCGGCCTGGAGTCGGCCCGGGCCACCCGCTGGCTCCGGTACCCGATCGAAGACCGAGCGGCGCTCGAGGCCGGTGACTGGCGCTCGGTGCACGGCGGCTTCTCCACCGTCTACGCCAACGCCGACCCCAACCGCATCCTGCCCCTCGACGTGGCCCGGGAGCTGGAGGGCGAGGGCCGTATCGGCTCGCTCATGCCCGAGTACTTCGTCACCACCGGCAACGGCACGTCGGTGGCCAACGCCCGCCGCTTCGGGGTGGAGTGGGCGGCCGACATCCGCCGGTCCGGGGCCCGGGCCGCCATCCTCACCGCCACGTGAGGAACGGGCACGCGTTGCGGGGCAACGCTGGCAAAAGAGCTGGAGCGAGCCGGGATCCCGACGGCCCTGCTCTGCAACCTGGTCTCCATCGCCCAGCGGGTGGGCGCGCCCCGCATCGTCCGCACCCGGGGCATCCCCTACCCCGCGGGCGACCCGTCCCTGTCCCCGGAGGACGAGCACGCCTGGCGCCGCCGCCTGGTCGAGCAGGGCCTGGCCGCAGTGACCACCCACGTCTCCCAACCGACTGTCTTCGAGGTAGCCGACGCAAGTGAGTAACGAAGCGATCATCACCGCATCCACCCAGGTCCTGGCCCACGTGCCGGGACTGGCCGAGCACGGATCGAAGCCCCGCCGGGAGCTGCCCCGCAGCGCCGAGGTGGCGGCCGACTTCGCCAAAGGCCTCCGGTCCTACGACGACGCCGTCGCCTACGGGCCCCACCAGGCCTACCTCAACGCCATCCACCCCCGCGACCTGCCCCCGAGGCCGTGGGTGGGCAACGGCCTCCCGGACGTGGGCCGGTTCGCCCCCGCGGGCGAGATCATGCCGGAGGACGAGTTCCTCGGGCTGATGGCCGTCGTCGACGACTTCGGCCTGCTCGCCATCTCGCCCGCGATCGCCGAGCGGGCCGCGACGGCCCTGGCCGGCCACCCCCTGGCCAAGGGGCTCGACCTCGACCGGCTCGACAAGGCCTCGGCCGACGTGGAGGCGGTGGCGGCCGAGCCCGGCTCCACCCGCATCGAGCGGGGCGGTGAGCTCCGGGCCGTCATGCGGTGGGGTGAGGGCTTCGACGAGTCCCTGATGTCGGTGGTGCTGCTCGACAACCTGGCGGCCAAGGCCACCGCCACCCTGGCCCTGCTCCACCTGCTCGACAAGACCGACGTCGACCCCCTGTCGATCCCTTACGTCCTCGGCTGCGGCGAGGAGGCCATCGGCGACCGCTACCAGCGGGGCGGCGGCAACATGGGCAAGACGGTGGCCGAGAAGGGCGGGCTGCTCCAGGCCAGCGGGGCCGACATCAAGAACTTCTGCGCCGCCCCCGTCCCCGCCCTGGTCATGGCCGGGGCCCTGGTCAGCAGCGGGGTCTTCGACCGGGTGGCGGTCATCGCCGGCGGGTCGATGGCCAAGCTGGGCATGAAGTTCCAGGGCCACCTCAAGAACGGCCTCCCCGTGTTGGAGGACGTCCTCGGCGGCACCGCCGCCCTCGTCGAGCGGGCCGACGCCGCCGGCGCCGCCGGCCGCCACGGGCCCCGCATCCGCCTCGACGCCGTCGGCCGCCACACCGTGTCCGCCGGCGGTTCCCAGCCCCAGGTCATGGCCGCCCTCGCCCTCGAACCCCTGTCCCGCCTGGGCCTGCCGTTCTCCTCGATCGACGACTTCGCCACCGAGCTCCACAACCCGGAGATCACCGAGCCCCAGGGATCGGGCAACGTCCCCGAGCGCAACTACCGCACGATCGCCGCCCTGGCGGTGAAGGCGGGCGACATCGAGCGGGCCGACATCGCCGATTTCGTCCTGAAACACGGGATGCCCGGGTACGCTCCGACACAGGGCCATCTGGCCTCGTCGCTCTGCTACCTCCCCCACGCCGTCGAGCGACTTACCATGGGAAACGCCGAAAGGGTCATGTTGATCGCCAAAGGAAGTCTCTTCCTCGGTCGGATGAGTCAGCTGTCCGACGGCATGAGCGTGCTGCTGGAGCGCCAGTCATGAAGGCACGGTCATGAGCGAGCTGGTCGGCGAGGCCACCCGCGACAACTTCCAGGAAGTCGTGTCCGAGGGCACGGTGCTGGTCGACGTGTGGGGCCCCGACTGCCAGCCCTGCCTCGCCCTCAACCCCCACGTCGAGAAGCTGGCCGAGGCCCACGCCGGCGATCTCAAGGTCGTCAAGCTGGAGGCGCCCAAGGCCCGCCGGCTGTGCATGTCGATGGGGCTGATGGGGCTGCCCATCTTCCTGCTGTTCAAGGACGGCGAGGAGGTCGACCGCATCGCCGGACCGGCCGCCAACACGCCCGCCCAGCTCACGGCGTTCGTCGAGAAGAATCTTTCGAGCACATGATCATTGGAGGGGGGTGAGCAACCTGTTCCAGGACAAGTTCGTGATCGCCATGGGCGAGCGCGACGGCATCTCCGGACCGTCGATCGCAGCGTGTGTCAAAGCCGCCGGGGGCAACGTGGTCTTCGTGGCCACCGAGTGCTTCGTCTGAACGGCTTCAGGGGCCATGGACCTGCAGAGCCAGGAGACGATTCTCCGGCTCTCTGAGGCGCACGGTGCTCCCAACCTTCTCGTCCTGCTCGGTGCCCCCGATCCGGAGGCAGCCGAGATCTCGGCGGAGACGGTGATCCTGGGAGACCCGGCGTACGCAGGTGCACTGGCCGAGGTCCAGTTGGGCCTCGACGTGTTCCACATCCTCGAAGACGAGGTGAAGGCCGCCATCCCCGACGACGTCTGGGAGGACCAGATCGGCGTGATGGCCGACGTCCTCGACGCCGAAGGACTGGCCGCGGCCGTCGCCGGCATGCGCGCCCAGCGTCCGACCTAGGCAGGCCCTGGTCCTAGGTTGGGGGCGACATGCCCTCCATGAAGACCGACCTTCACGAGATCGCCGACGGGATCTTCCAGATCTCCACGTTCCTGCCCGACGTCGGCCAGCGGGGATTCACCCTCAACCAGTTCCTGATCCGGGCCGACGAGCCGCTGCTGTTCCACTGCGGCCCGCGGCGGCTGTTCGAGAACATGACCGAGTTCGCGGGGCGGGTGACCAAGCTCAGCCGCATCCGGTTCCTCGCCTTCAGCCACGTGGAGGCGGACGAGTGTGGCGCCCTCCCCCAGTGGTTGAAGGTGGTCCGGCGCGACGCCGAGGTGGTCATGGGCGACGTGGCCGCCAACTGGACCGGAGTCGACCTCACCGACCACCCGGTGACGGCCCTGCGCAACGGCAACGTCCTCGAGCTGGGCGACAAGCGGGTGCGGTGGAAGGCCACGCCCCACGTCATGCACGGGTGGGACGCGGGCATGCTCTGGGAGGAGAACACCAACACCCTCTTCTGCGCCGACGTGTTCACCCAGACGGGCGAGCGTCCGCCGGTGACCGACAGCGCCGACATCGTGGAGTGGGCCCTGGCCGCGGAGGACGTGATGCACTCCACCGCCATCACCCCGGCCCTGCACACGACCCTCCTGGAGCTGGCCGAGATCCGGCCCGACACGCTGGCCGTCATGCACGGGGCGTCGTTCAACGGTGACTGCCGCGACGCCCTCCACGCCCTGGCCGAGTCTTACCTCCACCGCCTGGAGAACTCGATGCCCTGATCGGGCGGCGGGTAGGCTGACCGCCAGGTGTGCCGGGAAGTCTGGTCGGCGTCCGTGCTCGACGCGACCCCGGAGCGCCCGTGGCCAACCCTCCCAGCCGACCCTCGCCCGTCCAGTCGGGCCCCCACCTGCCGCCCGGTCTCCAGCGCTTCCTCCACACCGAAGCCGCCGGTGGGCTGGCCCTGGTGCTGGCCACGGTGGTCGCCCTGGCCTGGGCCAACTCGGCCTGGGGCGATCGCTACGACACCTTCTGGCACACCGCGGTCGACGTCCGGATCGGGAGCGTCGGGTTCTCCGGGGACCTCCGCCATCTGGTGAACGAGGGCCTCATGGCCCTGTTCTTCTTCGTCGTCGGGCTGGAGATCAAGCGGGAGATGGTGACCGGCGAGCTTCGGGCCTGGCGGACGGCCGCCCTGCCCGCCATCGCCGCGGTGGGCGGGATGGTCGTGCCCGCCCTGGTGTACCTGGCCGTGAACGCCAGCGGACCGGGGGCGCGGGGGTGGGGCGTCCCGATGGCCACCGACATCGCCTTCGCCATCGGCGTGCTCGCCCTGCTCGGGACCCGGGTGCCCTCGTCGCTGAAGCTGTTCCTCCTGACCCTGGCCATCGTCGACGATGTCGGTGCCATCGTGGTCATCGCCGTCTTCTACTCGGGCGGCGTGTCGTTCCAGGCCCTGCTGGTGGCGGCCGCCCTGCTGGCGGCTATGGGTGGGCTGCGGGCGGCGGGGGTGGTCTGGCTGCCGGCCTACGTGGTCCTGGGGGCAGGGGTGTGGCTGGCGTTCTACGAGTCCGGGGTCCACGCCACCATCGCCGGCGCCCTCCTCGGGCTGCTGGCCCCGGCCCGGCCGCTGGCGCCGGCGGCGGTGGCCCGGGAGTGGGCGTCGGACCTCTCCGACGAGCCGGGGCCGGCCGAGCTGAAGACCATGGCCGACCTGGCCAAGTCGACGGTGTCGGTGGCCGAGCGGCTCGAGCACCTGCTCCACCCCCTGACCAGCTTCGCCATCATCCCCCTCTTCGCCCTGGCCAACGCCGGGATCGAGCTCCGGGCCGACGCCCTCGACGGACCCGGCGCGTCCCGGATCGCCCTCGGCGTGGTCCTGGGACTGGTGGTGGGCAAGCTGGTCGGCGTGAGCGGGGCCGCCTGGCTGGCGGTGCGCCTGGGGATCGGGACGCTGCCGGAGGGTGTGCGCTGGGGCCAGCTGGTCGGTGTGGCGGCACTGGCCGGAATCGGCTTCACCGTGTCGCTCTTCGTGGCCGGGCTGGCCTTCCCGACGGCCGGGGCGGAGGACGCGGCCAAGCTCGGCGTGCTGATCGCGTCGGGGCTGGCGTCGGCGCTGGGCGTGACCCTGCTGCTGGCCTCGTCCCGCCGTCGGGCGAGCTAGACGGGGCGGGACCAGTACGGGCCGACGACGCCACCGGTACGCTGCCGCGGTGACGGCGCAGTCCACCGACGACGACGCCCGCGGGGCGGACGCACCACGGCTGCCCTACCTGCCCGCCATCGACGGGCTGCGGGCGCTGGCCGTGTCGGCCGTGTTCGCCTACCACGCCGGCATCGGCTGGGCCCGGGGCGGATTCCTGGGCGTCGACGTTTTCTTCGTCATCAGCGGCTACCTGATCACCGCCCTGCTGCTGGCCGACTACCGCCGCACCAGCCGGTTGGGGATCATCCAGTTCTGGCGGCGGCGGGCCCGGCGGCTGCTGCCGGCCCTGATCGTCCTCCTCGTCGGTGTGTCGGTGGCCGTCCCCCTGCTCGCGTCCGACCAGGGCTACCGGCTGCGGGCCGACGTGCTGGCCGCCCTCGGCTACGTCAGCAACTGGCGGCTGATCTTCGAGCACCAGTCGTACTTCCAGTCGCTCGGCCGCCCGCCCCTGCTCCAGCACCTGTGGAGCCTGGCGGTGGAGGAGCAGTTCTACCTGCTGTGGCCGCTCGTGCTGGCCCTGCTGCTGCGGTGGCGGGAACCGCGGCGCCTGGTCGGGCCCATCCTCGGGCTGGCGGCTGCGTCTGCCGCCCTCATGGCCTTCCTGCACGACCCCACGGGCGACCCGTCCCGCGTCTATTACGGCACCGACACCCGGGTCGCCGGGATCCTGGTGGGGGCGGCACTGGCGTGCGTTCCGCTGCGATGGACGAGGGCTGCGGGCAAGGACCGGATGCCGGTCGTGAGGCGAGTGGGGCTGGAGGTGGCGGGGGCCGCGGTGCTGTGGGGGATGTGGCTGTGCCTGTCGCGGGTCGACCAGTTCGACCCCCTCTTGTACCGGGGCGGCTTCCTGGGGGCGGCGGTGCTGGCCGCGGGGGCGATCGTGGTCGCCACCCACCCCCGATCATGGGTGGCGAAGGCGCTGTCCGTCCGGCCCCTGGTGTGGCTGGGACGGCGGTCGTACGCCGTCTACCTCTGGTTCTGGCCGGTGTTCATGCTCACCCGGCCCCACGCCGACGTTCCGTTGCGCGGCACCCCGCTACTGGTCCTGCGCATCGCCATCACCCTCGCCCTGGCCACGGCGTCGTACCGGTGGGTGGAGAAGCCCATCCGCGACGGGGCCCTCGGTCGGGTGTGGGCCGACGCCCGCTCGTCGCTGGCCCGCCGGGCCCGGCCGTCGGTGACCGCCACCCGCTGGGCGCTCGGCTCGGTGCTGGCCCTGGTGGCGGTATCGACCGCGGTGCTGGTTGGACACCCCGCGCCCGGCGCTCCGTTCGCCCTGCCGTCGGCCGCGTCGGCTACCCCCGCCCCGGAGGCGGCGGCCACGATCGTCCCCCAGACGACGGTGCTGGCGGTGGTCGCCCCCGCGCCCGCCCCGGTCGAACCGGTGGTGGCGGTGGTGGTCCCTGAGGTGCCAGCGGTCGTCCCGGTGCCCGAACCCGAACCTCCTCCCCCGCCGCCCCCGCCGCCGGGGCCGCCCGCCGGCACCCGGGTCACGGCCATCGGGGAGTCGGTGATGATCGTCGCCCAGCCGGCCATGGAGGCGGAGGGGATCTACGTCGACGCCGTCATCGGCCGCCAGTTCGCCGACTCGCTGGCCGTCGCCCACGCCCTGCGGGACGCGGGCGGGCTGGGCGAGATCGTCGTGGTCCACCTGGGCAACAACGGGCCCGTCACCGAGGGTCAGTTCGACGAGTTGATGGACACCCTGTCCGTCGTCCGCCGGGTGGTGGTGGTGAACCTACGGGTGCCCCGGCCGTGGGAGGAGCACAACAACAACCTGTTCGCGTCCGCCGTCCCCCGGTTCGCCAACGCCGTCCTCGTCGACTGGCACGGCATCGGCGACAGCCACCCCGACGCCTTCGTCGACGACGGCGTCCACATGACCCACGACGGGGTCCAGCTCTACGTCGACCTGCTCCACTCGGGGATGTAGCCGCCCTCAGGCCACCTTCCCGATGGCGGCCAATACCCGTCGGCGGAGATCGTCGAGGCTCAGTCCGTGGCGGGTGAGCACGAGGGCGGCCAGTCCCTCTCCCTCGCGGAGGAGGCCGAGGAGGATGTGCTCGGTGCCGATGTAGTTGTGACGGAGATGGAGCGCCTCCCGCAGGGAAAGCTCCAACACCGTCTTGCTGCGGGGCGTGAACGGGATGTGGCCGCCGACGGGCAGCATCGGACCCGAGCAGGGCACGCCCCGGCGGCGGGGACGGCGAAGCTGCACCCGCCGCCGTCGGGGTGGCCGGCTGGCCATCTCCAACGCTCCTGGTCCGAACGTCTCCTCGATGCGGTCCCGGATGGAGTCGACGTCGATGCCGATGGCGCGCAGGGCGTCGGCGTCGGACGGGCCGACCAGGTCGGAGGTGCCCACGATGTCGAGGACGGCCGTCCGGATGTCGTTCGGCGACACCCCTGCATCGGCGAGGACACGGGCCGCCACCCCGTCCTCCTCCCGCATCAGGGCGAGGAGGAGGTGCTCGGTGCCGACGTAGCCGTGGCCATGGGTGCGGGCCTCGTCCCGGGCGTATACGACCACGTTGCGGGCCCGGTCGGTGAAGCGCTCGAACACGATCAGGCACCCCGTCGCAGCAGCCGGCTGTCGGCGTGCTTCTTGTGGACGGCCTGGCGGCTGACGCCGAGGGCGGTGGCGATCTGCTGCCACGACCAGCCCTGGTCTCGGGCGTTGCTCACCTGGAGGTTCTCAAGGGTTTCCAGCAGCCGGCGGAGGGCGGCCACCGCCCGCAGCCCCACCACCGGGTCGCGGCTGCCGGCGTCGGCGGCCAACTGGGTCGCCTCGGTCATCGGGTTCTCACCATGGTTGTCAGCCTACGTTGACATCATGGTTCTGTCAACTGAAATTGACATCGGCCTGGTCGATTCTGCCCGTCATTTCTTTGTCGGTGTCGGTATTCTGGGGGCGCTGGTCGAGCGGGAGGTGGAGCATGGTCGCGGTGGACACCGATCAGGCGGGTAGGCGCCCCCCGGTCGTGGGCGACGACGTGGGGCCCGGTTCAGGGGTCTCGCCCCCGGCCGAAACGCCCGAGCGACAAGCCCCTGACGCCCCGGGCCGGAGCCGCCCCGAGGTGATCGTGGAGGTGGCGCCCGAGGTCATCGTCGAGGTGGCACCCGACCGGCCGGACGACTATCCGTCCGAGGTGATCGTCGAGGTGGCGCCGGACCGGCCCGACAAGTCTCCGTCCGAGGTGATCGTCGAGGTGGCACCCGACCGTCCGGGCGACTACCCGTCGGAAGTGATCGTGGAGGTGGCGCCGGACCGGCCCGAGAAGCCACGGCCGGTCGTGGAGGTGGCACCGGATCGGCCTCCCTCCGAGGTGATCGTGGAGGTGGCACCCGATCGGCCTCCCTCCGAGGTGATCGTGGAGGTGGCACCCGACCGTCCGGGCGACTACCCGTCGGAAGTGATCGTGGAGGTCGCCCCCGACCGGCCGGACGACTACCCGTCGGAGGTGATCGTGGAGGTAGCGCCGGATCGGCCCGAGAAGCAACGGCCGGTCGTGGAGGTCGCACCTGACCGGCCGGAGAAGCCACGGCCGGAGGTCATCGTGGAAGTGGCACCGGAGGTGGCGCCCGAGCGCAGACACCCGTCGGAGGTCATCGTGGAGGTGGCACCGGAGGTGGCCCCCGACCGGAGGCAGGTCGACGACGTGCTCGCCGAGGTGGCACCGACGAGTCCGCCCCGGGACTAGGAGCGTCCGACGGTCGGGCCCGATGCCACCCGGCTCCTCGAGCACCTTCGCCGGGACGGGATCCTCCACGCCTCCGAGACCCAGCCCGTCCTGTCCGGCGACGGGACCCCCGCCCGGTGGATGCTCGACTCGCTGCCGGTCACCCTCGGCCCTCCCGGGGCCGAGTTGGCGGCCCGCTGTCTCCTCCGCCTGCTCGAGGACTTCGAGGGCCACCAGCTGGCCACCTACGGCCTGACGGGCGTCCCCCTCCTGCAGGGCTGCGTCCTCCACGGGGGTGACCGGTACCGGGGCGCCCTGGTGCGCAAGGAGCGCAAGCCCCACGGCTCGCGGAAGCTGATCGAGGGCCGGCTCGACCCGGCCGAGCCGGTCGTGATCGTCGACGACTCGGTGAGCTCGGGCCGGTCGATGCTCGCCTGTGCCGACCACCTGGAGGCGTCGGGATTCCAGGTCGAGGGCGGCATCTGCCTGGTCCGCTTCGACTACGACCGCGGCGTCTCCCGCATGATCGAGCGCGGCTACCGGATGGCGAGCGTGTTCGACATCCGGGAGGACTTCATGCGCCACATGGACGGGGAGGCACCCGTCCCCGTGAACCCGACCAAGGACCTCCCCGACCTCTCGCCCGCGCCCCACACCGCGCCCGAGGGACTCCACCCCGCCGACCTGGCCCGGCAGGCGATGGCGGAGTTCCTCCGGACCGGGCTCGTGCCGCGGGCGCCCGCCCATCTTGACCGGGCCTACGACAGCGCCGGGGGCTGCTGGGTGAGCGTCCGCCGGCGGGACGACGTGTACGACCGGCGGGCCCGCAGCGGGTTCTGGCACTTCCCCGGCGAACGCCGAGGCACGACCCCAGAGGACGTGATCCTCGCCGCCGTCACCACGGCCCGGGACCTCAAGGACCCAGCCGACCTGGAGCGGTGCGCCATCGCCGTAACCCTTCTCTCCGCACTCGAGGACTGCACCGTCGGCGAGCTCGACAACGACCGCTACGGGATCGTCGTCCGCAGCCTCGAGCGGCCGGGACGGATGGGAGGCGGCCTGCCGCGCATGCCCGGCATCGCGGACCAGGGGCAGCAGTTCGCCCACGCCCGGCGCAACGCCCGCCTCTTGCCCCACGAACCCTTCCGGCTCTACCGCCACGACGTCGAGAAAATGGTCGAGCCGGGTGCCGCCTGGCAGCCGACGGGCACGCCCCGCACCACCCCGGCACTCGTAGCCCAGCCCGACCACGGCGCCCTCACCCGCCGGGCCCACGAATGGGTCCTCCACACCCTCGACCGGGGCCGGCAGCCGGCGCCCGTCGACGCCACCGACTGGCGCCTGCCGCCGGGGGCGCTCGCCTTCGTCACCGTCTACGCCGACGGCCGCATCGCGGGATGCACCGGCGGACCCATGGGCGACGACCCCGACGCGGCTCTCGCCGAGTACGCGGCGGCCGCCGTCCACGACACCCGGTTCAAGCCGCCGGCCGACGACGAACCGGTCGCCACCAGCGTGGCCGTCCTCTCCAACCGCCTGGAGATGGGGCGGGCCGACCCGGACTGGGTCGTGCGCCCGACCCGGTTCGCGGAGCAGGCCCTCGAAGTGCGCCAGGGCGACCGGCACGGGCTGCTGCTCCCGTCGGTGGCGGTCACCCTCAACCTCACGCCTCGGGGCTACGTCGACGAGGTCATCGACAAGGCCGGCATCACCCGCCCGCCGTACCACTGGACCCGGTACGACTGCGACGCGTGGCTGGCCGCCGGCGACACACCACCCAGCCGGATGCGCCACGGCCTGCCCGAAGGCGACGCCGCGCCGACCGCCACCGGGGAGGCCGACCGCCTCCACCCCCTCCTGGTCGACTACTCCCGCCGCCACCACGTCCCCCCCGACGAAGGACCGCCGACCGGGCGGTACGAGGTCTTCGCCGATCGCCTCCGCTCAGGCGTGGCCCCCGCCCGCCTGGCCTTCGGCGCCTGGGTCCGGAGCCGGGCCGGGCTGCGGGCCGAGGCGGAGGACGACCTCCGCCGCCTGGAGGACGGGCGCGGCGCCGACGGGTGGGTCCGCGTGGGCGACAACCAGCCGTCGATCTCGGAGCTGGCCTTCATGCTCCTCGCCCGGGCCGAGCTCGACACGACCGCCGACCCGGCCGCGGCCCGGTTCCTGTGGGACCAGGTCGACGTCCACGGGCGGTTCGCCACGCCGGCCCAGGCGCTTCAGGACTACTCCCCCGGCCAGGCCCTCCTCGCCCTCGCCCGCCTCCCCGACCAAGCTGACCCGACCACGCTCCAGCGGGCCCTCCGCCACTACCGGATGCGCTTCCGCCAGAACCACCATTGGGGTGCGGTGGCCTGGCTCACCCAGGCCTACGTCGCCTGGGGCGAGACCGCATTCGCCTACGAGGTCGCCGACTGGGCCCTCCGCTTCCAGTCGTCCAAGACCGGCGCCTTCCTCAACGACCACCAGCCCGACTCCCCCGGCGCCACCACCGCCGTCTACCTGGAGGGTCTGGCCGCGGTCTGGCGGGCGGCGACGGCCGAAGGGGACGACGACCGCGCCGCCCGCTACCGGGCCGCCTGCGACCGGGCCCTGCTCTTCCTCGACCGCCTCGTCTACCAGGACCGCGACACACCCGTCCTGCCCAACCCGGCGTGGGCCATCGGCGGCGTGCGCACCTCGCTCACGGCCAGCGACGTCCGCATCGACTACGTCCATCACGCCCTGGCCGCGGTGCTCGGCCTGCGATGACCCCCAAGCCCGTCGCCCTGGTGAGCATGCCGACGCTGGCCGCCGACGTGCCGTCGTTCCAGCTCGCCCTCCTCACCCCCACCCTGCGCCAGGCGGGCATCGAGACCGAGCCGATGTCGTTGTTCATGGAGTTCGGGCGGCGGATCGGGTGGAAGCTCAACGACACCCTCGCCACCGTCTACCCGTGCATGGCCGGCGAGTGGATCTGGTCGAAGGCCGCCTTCGGGGCCGACTTCGACGCCGACGACGACGGCTACCTCGACCGCTTCGGCCGCTTGGTGCAGACGATCGCCGCGGCCGGCGGCGGCACCGTCGACGACCTCGTCCGGCTTCGGGACGAAGTCGCCCCCGCCTTCGTCGACTGGGCCGTCGACCACGTCGACTGGTCGGCCTACGACCTGGTCGGCTTCACCGTCGTCTTCCAGCAGATGGTGGCCTCGCTGGCCCTGGCCAAGGCCCTCAAGCGCCGGTACCCCGACCTGCCCATCATCTTCGGGGGGGCGACGTTCGAGGACGACATCGCCCTCGAGATCATGGCCCGCAACCCCGAGGTCGACTACGTCCACTGTGGCGACGCCGACCTGACCCTGCCCGAGATCGTGGGCCGCATCCGCCGCCGGGAGTCGATGGCGGGGATGCGGGGCATCGTCCGCCGCGACCCCCAGAACGGCGGCCGCATCGCCTACGAGGGACGGGCCCCCAACCTGGAGGACCTCGACCTCACCCCCGTCCCCGATTTCGACGAGTACTACGCCCGCCGCCGGTCCACCGGCTACGACCCGGGCGGCCCCACGGTGATGCTTCCCTTCGAGGCCGCCCGCGGCTGTTGGTACGGGATGAAGAACCACTGCACGTTCTGCGGCCTGAACCGGTCGGGGATGGAGTTCCGTCGCAAGAGCCCCGACCAGGTCCTCGACATGCTCAAGCGGCTGGCCAACCGCTACGGCACCCTTTACTTCAACGCCATCGACAACATCCTGGCCCCCGCCTACATGAGCCGGCTGTTCGGACGGCTGGCCGAGGGCCACAGCGACCTCCGCATCCACTACGAGATCCGGCCCAACCTCACCCGCCGCCAGCTGGGCGACATGCGGCGGGGCGGGCTGACGTCGGTGCAGCCGGGGATCGAGAGCTTCAGCAGCCACGTCCTCGCCCTCATGCGCAAGGGCACCACCGGGGTGAAGAACCTCGAGCTGCTCAAGTGGACGACCTACTTCGGCATCCGCAACTCCTACAACATCCTCTACGGGTTCCCGGGGGAGACGGCCGACGACTACGACCGCCAGGCCGACCTGATCCGCAGGATCCCCCACCTCCAACCGCCCTACGCCATGTGCCAGGCCCGACCCGACCGGGGCTCGCCCATGTTCGAGGACCCGGAGAAGCACTCGATCACCATGCTGCGGCCGTCGGCGTGCTACCGCCACATCTACCCGGCCGACTACGACCTGCGGCGGGTGTCGTACTACTTCGAGCACCAGGTGGGCGACATCCTGTCCCCCACGGGCTACCAGGAGTGCGTCAAGCTGGTCGACGAGTGGACGGAGCGCTGGCACGGTCGCAACCGGCCGACGCTGCGCTACGTCAAGACCTGGGACTCGCTCAGCATCCACGACCGCCGCAACGGCCAGGCCAAGGGCTACCGGTACGACGGCGAGCCGGCGGCGCTGTACGAGCTGTGCGCCGAGTCCAAGTCCCGGGACGAGATCGGGGCCGCCTTCGAGGGTGACGGGACGTGGATCGACGCCGCCCTGGCCGAGTTCGTCGACCGCGACCTGCTCGTCCTCCTCGACGACCGCTACCTGGCCCTCGCCCTCCCCGACAACCCCTATCACTGACTTCCGAGAATCGGGGCCGATTCACGGTTGGCGGCCGGGGTGCGACCAGGTCAAGCAGGCCGCCTACCAGGCCGAGATCGACCAGGCCGAGGCCAAGGCGGGGCAGGCGGGTCCGCTGTCGGACGCCCAGGCCAGGCAGGAAGTCGTCGTCCAGCAGACCAAGGTGGCCGAGCTGGAAGCCGACCGCGAGGAGCAGCGGCTGCAGGCCACCGTGCGCAAGCCGGCCGACGCCAAGGCCTACGAGCAGGTCACCCTGTCGAAGGCCAACCGCGACGCCCGCATCGCCCAGGCCGAGGCCCAACGCCAGGAGGTGGAGCTGCAGGCCGCCGGCCACGCCCAGCGGGTGAAGTTGGAGGCGGCGGCCGAGGCCGAGCGGGTCAAGCTGGCGGCGGGGGCCGAAGCCGACCACGTGCGCCTCGACGGGCAGGCCCGGGCCGACTCCACCCGCGCCATCGGCGGGGCGGAGGCGGCCGCCACCCAGGCCAAGGGCCTGGCCGACGGCGAGGCGGTGCGGGCCAAGGGCATGGCCGAGGCGGAGACGATCAAGGCCCGGGCCGACGCCCTGGCCGAGAACCAGGACGCCGTCATCGGCCAACAGCTGGCCGACAGGTGGCCGGAGATCGTGGCCGCGGCGGCCAAGCCGTTCGGCGACATCGACCAGATGATCGTCCTCAACGGCGCCCAGGGCCTGTCCGACGCGCTGGCCCAGGCCATGTCCCAGGGGGTGGCCGGCCTCCAACTGGCCCGCAGCCTGCTGGGCAAGGGCCGCAACGGGGGCGTCGGGGGGAACGCCGCCGACGGGGAAACGCCGGTCCCGGCCGCCGTCACCGACCACCCGGCCTCGAGCTGACGCCGGCCTCGCACCCCGCCCGCAACTGGTGACGTTTTCCGGGGCTCTGACCACCAAAAGTGGCACCGGTTCGACGCGACGCCGCAACCGGTGACGCTTTTCGTGGCTCTGACCACCAGATGTGTCACCAGTTCGAGGTGGGGACCGGGGGTCAGGAGTCGGCGGTCTCCCGGTCGTCGCGGTAGACGTCGTAGGCGGCGGAGTACTCCATCACCCGGGCCACCTCGGAGATGACGGACTCGTCCCAGCCGGCGCGTCGGAGCAGGTGGAAGCCCATCTCCATGCCGGACGTGATGCCGCCGGCGGTGACGATCCGCCCCGCGTCGACCACCCGGGCCCGGCTCAGGCGGGCCTTGGGGGCGATGTCACCCAGCCGGTCGAGGGGGACCTTGCCGTTGGGGCCGGACTCGACCCGGTCGGGCTCCTTGCGGTTGGTGGCCGGCAACCCGTCGAGCAGGCCCATCGCCCCGTAGACCCACGAGCCGGTGCACACGCTGGTGAGCAGGGTGGCCTCCGGCAACGACCGGATGAACTGGTGCAGGCGCCGGTTGTAGACCTCCGTCCGGGTGCCGAAGCCGCCCGGGATCAGGAAGGCGTCCATCGCCGGCTCGTCGGCGAAGGAGTAGTTCGGGAGGACGGTGAACCCGGCCTGGGCCTGCACCGGCCGGTTGGAGTCGGCGATGAGGAAGGCGTCGAGCTCGGGGTCGAAGCGGCGGGCCACCGAGAACACCCCGTGGGGGGCGGCGAAGTCGACGATCTCGGCGTCCTTGAACACGTAGATCCCGAGCCGGAACCCGGGCATGCGCTGGTTGGCCATGGCCCATCGAACCACGACGAGGTCGGGATCGCACCCAGGGCTCAAGAACCGGCACCCGAGGGTCGACGGACCAGCCGCCCACCGCGAGGGAGTCCCCTTCTCGGTCAGGCATCACGGCGGATCGGATCTCCATGACGTCTCACGCACGATGGGCGGGCAGGCTGGCGGCGCTCGTCGTGGTGGCCGTACCCGGGTCACCGACGGGCTCTCCGGCCAGGACGGCGGCGACGTCCACTGGTCACCTGACGGCAACCGGCTGCTGCTCACGACCTTCGACCAGGGCTACACCGGCTCCCGGGTCACGGTCGTCAACGCCGACGGCACCGGGCGGCGGACGGTGCGTGCCAACGCCGCCGCCTGGGGATGGTCGCCCGACGGCAGCGTTGTTCCTGTTCCGGAACAGGAACAACGACACCCCGTACCTGAGCGATCCGACGCTCTGGCGCATGCAGTCCGACGGCACCGGGGCCACGCCGTTGGCGGCGCCGGCCAAGGCCTGGTCCGTCGACTGGGCGGCCCCGGCCCCGGCGCCGCCGATGGCGTCGGTGTCGGCCGGCGGCATCCACACCGTCGCCCTCGGCCGGGACGGGCGGGTGTGGGCCCACGGTTCCAACGGGCTCGGCCAGCTCGGGATCGCCGCCCCGGACGGCCGCATCGTCCCCCGCGGTGGTGACCGGGCTGGGCCCCGCCTACGCGGTGGCGGCGGGGGTGTTCCACACCGTGGCGGTGATGGACGACGCCACCGTGCGGGCGTGGGGTTGGAACGTCTACGGGCAGCTGGGCGACGGGACCACGACCGACCGGCGGGCCTCGGTGAGGGTCGTCGGGCTGTCGTCGATGGTCGCGGCGTCGGCCGGGCTCTACCACTCCCTCCCCGTCCGCTCCGATGGGACGGTCTGGGCCTGGGGGTGGAACGCCCTCGGCCAGTTGGGCGACGGGACCACGACCGACCGGCTGGCGCCGGTGCAGGTGGACGGTCTGACCGACGTGGTGGCAGTGGCAGCCGGCGCCTACCATTCGCTGGCCCTGCGGGCCGACGGTTCGGTGTGGGCGTGGGGCTACAACGGCCAGGGCGAGCTCGGCGTCGGCGGCGGGGGCGACGCCCTCGTGCCGGTGCCCGTCGTCGGTCTGAGCCCGGTCACGTCGATCAGCGCCGGGCTCTACCACTCGCTGGCCATCCGGTCCGACGGCACGGTGTGGGCCTGGGGATGGAACGGCTACGGCCAGCTGGGCACCGGCGGCACGGTCGACGCGGCCGAGCCCGTCTCGGTCGGGCTGCTGCGGGCGGCCACCTCGGTCGCCGCCGGCGGGCTGCACAGCGTGGCCGCCATGGACGACGGATCGGTTCGGGCCTGGGGCTTCAACGGCGTCGGACAGGTGGGCGACGGCACGACCGTCGACCGGCCGTCCCCGGTGGTGGTGGCTCACCTGGGCGCGGTGAAGTCGGTGACGGCCGGGCTGATCCACAGCGTGGCCCTCATGGCCACGGACCGCGCTGTGGGCCTGGGGCTCGAACGGCTTCGGCCAACTGGGGAGTGGCACCGGGTCGGTGGACCCACTCCGGGTCAGAACCCGCCCCTGAGCCCGCGGGCGGTGGGCGGCGCGCCCCGGCCCCTGGCGCGTGCCACGATGTGGGCCGACGAGGAGGTGTCATGACCATCATCGACATCGAGCTGCCCCCCACTCCCCCGGCGGAGGTCACCGGCGACGTCCACGACGTCGCCACCGCCACCGCCCCCGCCCCGACGGCTCCGTCCCCCACCCCCGTGGAGCCCAGCTGGCGCGGTGTCGTCACCGGGCTCGACCGGCCGATGGGCCGGGAGTGGGGCGTCGCCCTCGTCGTGGCCTGGGTGGTCGTGATGATCGTCGGCATCGCCGTCGAGCCGGCCCCGGCCGACCCCAACGCCGCCGTCCCCTTGGCCGTCGCCCTCCTCGCCCTGGCCCAGATGAGCCTGTGGGGAGTGATGGCGGTGGGTATCTTCCAGCGCCGGCGCTACACCGCGGCCGCCTCGCTGGCGGGCGCGGGCGTGCTCGCGGTCATGGCGATCGCCTGCCCGGCCAGCGGCCACCACGCCATCGGCGCCTGGTGGGGCGTGCAGATGGTGGGCGTCGCCGCCCTCCTCGCCGTCAGCGGGAAGGCCCTGCGCTCCTCCCGGGCCTAGCCGCCGTTGGCCGAGAAGTGCTGGTAGTCGGGGTTGTCCCAGACCCCGCCCCATCCCCATCCCACCGCGGCGAAGGCCGACGGGAGCACGCCCCCGGCCACGGCCATGCCCGGCCGGTACGCGGACCGGTCGAGGTAGTCGGCTCCCGCCGGTGGGAGCACCTGCCCGGCCAAGAGGTACGGGTTCTCCACCGGGTTGACGTCGATGGCCAGGCCGTAGGCGTGGTTCGACCAGTGGGGCGGGCCGGTCGCCACCGCCGGGCGGCAGTTGAACCCGGACGTGTTGTCGGCGGCCATGGAGGCGTCGTCGTCGCTGCCGTAGGCGACCACCGGCTCCATCCGCCGGATGGGAAAGCGCTGGTCGTAGAGGGTGCGGAAGGCATCGAGCACCACCGGCGTCACGCTGGCGGCAACCACGATGGAGCCGGTGTGGGCCTGGTCGTCGAAGCCCCAGTACGGCACCCGCAGCAGGCGGAGGTCCTCAGGTGCGACGGGGCACCCCGGCCGCCACGACGATCCGAGGTCGGCCGCGGTGACGGTCGAGACCATCCCTCCGAAGGCGGGGTCGGGCACGGCGGCGACGGTAGTCGGGGCGGCCACGGACGCGGGGGGTGCGACGATTGTGGTTGTGGTGGTGGTGGGCGCCGGGGCCGTGGTGGTCGACGGGCTGGTGGTCGTCGAGGTGACCGTCGGGGCGGGGGCGGTGACGGTGGGGGTGCCCGACTGGGAGCAGCCGACCAGGAGAGCGGCGGTGACGGCGGCCGCTCGGGTCAGGGACCGTTCGCCGAGGGCGCGCCGGCGGGTGGCCACGACTGCCTACGGTAGCGAGGTGGCCGGTCGTCGCAGCCGTCGCCTCTGGTGGATCGCAGCCGTGGGCGGACTCCTCCTCGCGGCGTGTGGCGGGTCAGGCGAGCCGGTCGGGTCGAGTGCCTCGACCGTTCCCGCGTCCACCACGTCGACCGTGGCTGCCGCCACGACGACCGCCACCGCCGCCACTCCCCCGTCTTCAGCGGCCCCCGACCCATCCGTCCCCGAGACGTCACCGCCCACCGCGCCGCCGGTACCGGCCCAGCTCGACCGGGCGGGCGGCGCCGGCCAGGCGGTCATCGTCACCGCCGACGGCTACCGGGCGACCACCGCCACCCTCACCACATGGCGACGGGCCGCAGGGCAGGCATGGCAGCCGGTGCACGGGCCGTGGCCGGCGCGGGTGGGCTACGCCGGCCTCGCCCCCCCGGGCGAGAAGCGGGAGGGCGACGGGCGCACGCCGGCGGGCACCTTCGGGTTCGACTTCCTGTTCGGCATCGAACCCGATCCGGGCGTGGCCTTCCCCTACCGGCGGGTCACCGGCCCGTCGATCGTGTGGGACGACGTCCCGTCCAGCCCGTCGTACAACCAGTGGGTCGACGGAGGCGTCGGGGAGTCGATGCACGCGTCCCCCGTCTACGACTACGGGGCGGTCATCGCCTACAACACCGAGCGCACGCCCGGCCTGGGCTCGGCCATCTTCCTGCACGTCTCCACCGGCCGGCCCACGGGCGGGTGCGTCTCGCTGCCCGTCGACCGCCTGCTCGACGTCCTCCGCTGGCTCGACCCGGCCCGGGCGCCCGTGATCGTGATCGGCGTGGCGTGAAACGGCCGGCCTTCGCCGAGCGGGCCCTCTCGCGCCATTCGCCCGGAAAGACGGGCATCTGCCGCCGAGCGTTTGCCACAAGTGGCTTCCCGGCGGGGCGGCGGCGGCGGCCGACGGTCGCTTTCGTCATCGTGCCCGTGCTCCTGGCTCTCGTGGGCTCCGGCTGCGGGGGCGACGGCGAGCGTGACGAGCGCCGACCCGACGCCACCGTCTCCACGAGCACCTTGGACACCCCCCAACCGGCTGCCGTCCAGGCCGGGCACGACGCCTGGGTCGACGTGGCCGTCGCCAGCCTGTGGGCCGAGCCTGACCAGGCCCGTCCGCTCGACACGCCATCCCTGGCCGATCCGGTCGACATCCCCGCCTGGCTGGCGGGGATGACCGACGACGACCGCCGGTGGCTCGTCGACCGGTTGGTGACCCAGGTCCTCTACGGCGACCGGGTCACGGTCGTGGAGACGGCCGGCAATTGGGCGAAGGTGGTGGTCCCCAGGCAGCCGTCGTCGCTCGACCCCCGGGGCTACCCGGGATGGCTCCCGGCAATCCAGCTCACGACCGTTCCGCCCGCCGCCGCCGTGGCCGGCGAGGCAGTGGTCAACGTCCCCGCCACGGGCCTGCTCGACCTCGCCCACACCGACCGTCCCCCGCTGACGTTGAGCTTCAACACCCGGCTGCCGATCCTGTTCGCCAGCCCCGACAGCGTCACCGTCGGCATCCCGGGGGGCGGGCAGGGCCTCCTGGTGCCGGCCAACATCGAGGTGGTCACGCCCGACTCGCCCCCGCCGACCGGCGACGACGTCGTCCGCAGCGCCCAGCTCTTCACCGGGGTCGACTACCTGTGGGCGGGCACGTCCGCCGCGGGATGGGACTGCTCCGGCCTCACGTCGGCCGCCTACGCCGCCCACGGGGTGGTCATCCCCCGCGACGCCGACGACCAGGCCGAGGCGGGCACGCCCGTCGACCGGGCCGACCTCCTACCCCGGCGATCTGCTCTTCTTCGGCGCCGACACCGTCACCCACGTGGGCATGTACGTGGGCGACGGGCGCATGATCCAGGCCCCCGCCACCGGCCGCCAGGTGGAGACGGTGCCCATCGACACCCCCGGCCTGACCAGCCGGTTCCTCGGCGCCCGCCGCTACCTGCCGTCGGGGTAGGGACCCCCGGCCGCCTACCCTCCAGTCCATGGCCCCGCAATTCATCTTTACGATGCGCGACCTTCGTCGCTTCTATCCCCCCGACCGCGAGGTCCTCAAGGGGATCAACATCTCCATGTACCCGGGGGCCAAGATCGGCGTCATCGGGTCGAACGGGTCGGGGAAGTCGTCGCTGCTGCGCATCATGGCCGGGGAGGACGACGGGTACACCGGCGAGGCCCGGCTCCACCCCGGAGCCACCGTCGGCTTCCTGGCCCAGGAGCCGCGGCTCGACGACTCGCTCGACGTCATCGGCAACGTCACCACGGGCGTGGGCGAGATCAAGGCCGTCCTCGACCGTTACAACGCGGTGTGCGAGGCCATGGGCGACCCCGACGCCGACTTCGACGCCCTGTTGAGCGAGCAGGCCGTCCTCCAGGACAAGATCGACGCCGCCGACGCCTGGGACCTCGACCGGACGCTCGAGATCGCCATGGACGCCCTGCGCCTTCCTCCGGGCGACGCCGACGTGTCGACGTTGAGCGGTGGCGAGCGGCGGCGGGTGGCCCTGTGCCGGCTGCTCCTGTCCCGTCCCGACATGCTGCTGCTGGACGAGCCGACCAACCACCTCGACGCCGAGTCGGTGGCGTGGCTGGAGGTGTTCCTGTCGAAGTACCCGGGGACGGTGGTGGCCGTCACCCACGACCGCTACTTCCTCGACAACGTGGCCGGGTGGATCCTCGAGCTGGAGCGGGGGGCGGGGCTGCCGTGGGAGGGCAACTACTCGTCGTGGCTGGTGCAGAAGCAGGCCCGCCTGGCCCGGGAGGAGAAGTCCGACACCGCCCGCCAGCGGACCCTGGCCCGGGAGCTGGAGTGGGTGCAGATGTCGCCCCGGGCCCGCCAGGCCAAGGGCAAGGCCCGGCTGACGTCGTACGACAAGTTGGTGGCGGAGGCGGAGGCCGGTCCCGAGAAGGCGGAGAAGCTGGAGATCTCCATCCCGCCCGGGCCCCGGCTGGGCGACGTGGTGGTCGAGGCCGACGAGCTGGTCAAGGGCTACGGCGACAAGCTGCTCATCGACGGGCTTTCGTTCGGACTGCCGCCCGGCGGGATCGTCGGGGTGATCGGGGCCAACGGGGCGGGCAAGACCACCTTGTTCCGCATGATCGTGGGGACGGAGACGCCCGACGCCGGTTCGCTGACGGTGGGGGCGACGGTGAAGCTGGCCTACGTCGACCAGAGCCGCGACTCGCTGGACGCGACCAAGACCGTCTACGAGGAGGCGACGGGCGGTGTCGACCGCATCGTCGTCGGGAACCGGGAGCTGCACGGGCGGGCGTACGTGGGCGGGCTGGGGTTCAAGGGTTCCGACCAACAGAAGCTCGTCGGCGAGCTGTCCGGCGGTGAGCGCAACCGCCTGCACCTGGCGAAAGTGCTGGTCGCGGGGGGCAACGTGCTGCTCCTCGACGAGCCCACCAACGACCTCGACGTCGACACCCTCCGGGCCCTGGAGGAGGGGCTGCTCAACTTCCCCGGCTGCGCGGTGGTCATCAGCCACGACCGGTGGTTCCTCGACCGGGTCGCCACCCACATCCTCGCCTTCGAGGGCGAGTCCGAGGTGCGATGGTTCGAGGGCTCCTACTCCGACTACGAAGTCGACCGCCACAGACGCCTCGGCAACGAGGCCGACCAGCCCCACCGCATCAAGTACAAGCCCCTGCAACGGGCCTGACGCGGGCACCCGCTTCTCGGCGGCACCGATTGCCTCGCCCCCGAATTAGATTTCGGCGGCCGTCCTTCGACGCAAGCGCAGGTGGTTGACGCCGAATGTCGCGAGCATCCCGGCGACGATGAACACGACGGTGCTCGCGCCGCCTTCGAAGGCCGAGGTGCCGGTGAGCATGTATGCGACCGTCACCGCCGCCAGGGCCAGCGCCAGGACGCCGAGCGCCACCGACGCGGCCCCGTCGAGCGCGAGCTTGCGGTGCAGCAGCCTGACGCTCTTGCCGAGCTTGGCGAGCTTGATCGCCTTGGCCAGCTTCAGCGTCTTGAAGAGCTTGGCCAGGATGAGCAGCCGCAGCGCGGGGGCCAGCGCCAGCGCGAGCGGGGCGAGCGGCGAGGAGAGGGCGACCACGAGCAGCTCGAAGCGGTGGCCATCGATCCATGCGCGCCGGTCGCGCACGACGCACAGCATCACCACGACCTCGACCATGAACGTAAGCCAGACGACCCAGTGGCCGGCGGTCTCGACCGTGACGAGGGTTCCGTGGGGATGCGTCAGGTGCAGCGCGAGCAGCGGGAGGACGGCCCCGGCGGCCACAAGCACGGGGGGGCGCAGCCGCCGCTCCCAGAGCGCGCCGCGCTGATCCTCGGTCGCAAGATCGGCCATCTGTCGGGCCGAGGGTATGCACCGGTCGTGTTGGCTGCATTTCGCCTCGGTGACCCTGGTGCT